>NZ_DATDJO010000028.1:0-157208 GCF_036520495.1 Povalibacter sp.
TTCGAAGCCAAAGCGGTGAACATCGAATGTTTGGGTCGAAATATTCGTAATTCGCCGGTGCAGTCCCGCCCTCACTGACAGTTACCTGCCAGCCGTATTCACTATCACGGAAAGCGAGACGGAATATCTATATTGGGTCGAAAGCAGAAGTTGTTCATTCATCATGATCGTCATCATGATGATGATCATGACGGGGAGCTACGGCGAGGGAGCAGGCTACTCGGTCTGCGACTCCGAAGTAACTTCTTCATTCGCTGCCATCGCATCCATGTAGCGCGAATACACAAAGATGCGATCGCGCGCCCGACCGGTCGTCTCCTTGACGATTCCGCGGCTTTCGAGTTCCTTCAACACCGCCGTGACCGTCGGTGTGGTGAGCTTCGTCGCCTTAGTTACCGCGGCGATGGTGGTAACCGGCTTCGCTTGCAGGACCTCTTGAACGAGCAGTAGGTTGCCCGCGGTTCTGGGCACGGTTTTAAGTTGCGCTCGGTCTTCGGCGAATACTCTGGAAATACGCTGCCCGGTCGTAATGGCCACTTGAGCACTGTGGCGGATCGCCTCGGCGAAGAAGTCGATCCATCGCTCGTAGTCCCCACTGCTGCGCACTTGATTGAGTTCATCGTAGTAGGCTGGGCGATGCTCTTTGAAGTAGAGGCTCGGGTAGAGCAGCGGCTTCGACAGAATGCCCTCGGAGCAAAGCAAGAGTGTGATGAGCAGGCGGCCGACGCGTCCGTTGCCGTCCAGGAATGGGTGGATCGTCTCGAACTGAACGTGCCCGATGGCCGCCTTAACAATTGGATTGCCTGGCGAGTGCAGATAGAACTCAAGGTTGCTCAGGCAGTCGTCGAGGCGCAGTGGGGGAGGGGGCACGAACGAGGCATTCCCAGGTCGTGTGCCACCGATCCAATTCTGGGTTCGACGAAACTCCCCAGGTTGCTTCTGCGCTCCGCGTCCCCCGGTGAGTAGGATCGCGTGCATTTCGCGCAGCAGACGGTTGGATAGCGGGAACCCACCACGAATGCGGTCCAGTCCATGCCCCAAGGCATCGACATAACGGGATACCTCGCGAACATCTTCGGTGAGCGCATTCGGAACGGCATCCACCTCATGCTGCAGCAGGTCGTCCAGGGTGGACTGCGTTCCCTCGATTTGCGAGGACAGCACTGCCTCCTTGCGCACGAACGTGTAGAGCAGCAGGTCTGCATCCGGCAGCGTCGTCGCGACGCCATCCAGGCGACCCAGGGTGAGAAGTGCCCGATCCAGTGCGGCCTGCGTGCTTGGGGAGAAATCGAGGGTGGGAAGCGGGGGTAGGTTGGGCGGCACAAACGCGCGCACGGTCTCGCCCAGAGTGGTGGACTCCTGATACTCACCAAAAGGACTGCGGTTCATCGGAACACCTACAACAATGATTTTTAGCCGCGCGGTCGTTATTAAAGCCTAGTAGCCTTAATTTTAATAGTGCTTCAACAGACCCAATTCCTTTTAAGAGGGGCCAGCCCTATCAAAAAGAGAGTGCAGGTGACGTGCGAACGCCTGAGCAGGGCGAACGTGCCGGCCCGATCCAACGATAGTTCGTTCTACGAACCATTTAGCCAGGAGGTTGCGGGACTTTTGCGGGACCCGGTGCTGCTTTCTGGTGCTCTATTCTGCTCTTCGGATGAATCGGCAACGGACGCCCGCGAGCAGATGCTAATAAGATCAATAACTTAAAAATTTCGTTCTTGGCGCTCCGGCCCGACCTTGTGACTACGAACCAAGCGGTTGTGACCGACTCTTGCACCATCATGCCGTTGCGAATTAGCGGTACGTTTAAGGTTGCTCGCTGACAAAAGCGCAGCGGTTGTGCTGCATCAGCCCTCACCGCTGTTCGCGCTCTGCATCTGCATGAGTGTCTGCATTCAATTCCGTGCACTGAGAGCCTGGTGCTGAGTCCGTTACGCGCACAACCGATCCGCCGTTCGACAGATTGCGGGGGAATACCACCAAGGCATCCGCGCGGGTTCGTGTGGATCGATATTTGATTCCATCAAAGCCCGCCGAAGCGACGAGCTGTCCGAACACTTGACCATTGGCTGGTACATCGGCGTACTGCAGGACTGCGCGCCACGCCGGATCCATAAAGGTAATCACCAGTACGGCGGTGGTATTCGCCAAGCGCACTGGCCGGATCTTGCAGGCGCGTTCGAACTTGCGAAAGTCGCTTGTGAATTTGAAGCCTTTAGTAGTTTCGACAAATGGCTTTAGATTCTTTGGCTGCGTCAGATCAAAAACATTATTCACGACGCCGCTGATGGCAAGCCACGCGATACTGGTCGCGCTTTGCATGGCCAGCTCTTCAGCAGTGAACCCGTTGGTTGTTTCGCCCTTGCGCGTATACCCCACCATTTCGCAATGAGCGGTCGGTCGATCGGCGGCGAGGTAGAGCGCGGGAAATGCGGGGAAGCGTTCGCCCAAATCAGCGCCATAGTGAAAGCGCCCACTTTGCTTAAGGCTGCCCACGCAAGATAGCGGTACATGTGAGTAGCAAAGCTTGATCGAACGACACCAACCGTCCAACGGCACGCTGATTCCTGCCACACTTTGCAGCGCGCTCCGGATCTTGTCCTGATGCGTGACACGCTGCGCTTCGAGTTCATAGAACTGCCGCGACTGGTATTCGCTGATCTGCTCTCCGCGAAGTCGCGAGGCGCGCAGCTGCGTCGGAGTGATCATCTCGAGCAGCAACTCGCCCGGTGCCAACGCCGGGTCGCCTCGACCGATGCGGAAGTTAAGCTTTCTGCTTCGCTTTGACGGCACGCGCGGCGGCCTCGTCCTTGAGCGCCTCGGTTACGAATCGCAGCAGCTTACGGTGACGTCCCAATCGAATGAGATCGAGCGGACGCGAGTAACCCAGCATTGGGTTGGGCGTTTGCAGCCACAGTTTCGTCTTCAGATCGCTATCGAAGAATTCAAACACTAAATTACAGATATTGGCGATGGCCGCCATGTGCTCTTGCACCTCGGGCGGTGCTCGCTCATCGAAGCGCACTGAATTCTTGGAAAGCCCGGTCATGCGCGCAATATCTTCGGTGCCAAAACCGGTGAATTCGCGCAGGCGTCCGTAGTCGAGGGCATTGCCCTTCCAAAACTCTAGGGCGTCATCTTTTGCGACGGTCTTGAACAAAGCGGCATTGGCGGTGGGCATGGTCGGTTCCGTGGCGAGCGATCAGTGTACAGAATTCGCCCAAGTTTTAGCCAAGTAGTAACCATTACTGTGACGTCTCGCCGAAGGACGAGTTCCCTTCGCGCCAAAATCTTGAACTTGGATCAAGAGTTAGCTCATATTCGCGAGTGCGTTCGCACGGGGGAATCTTTGAGTAGGGACTCGAACCCAGGATCACATTTTTTGAGCAGGGGTATCACCCAGGGGTACGTCGCGACCAGGGCGCTCCAAACCTCTGAAAAATAAGCCCTCTTTTACGGAATGTGAGTCCCACCCTAGCCACCATTCCATTCCGCCCCGCATCCGCAAGGCATTGCGCCGTGGCCCCTTACCGCTTTTAAGCCTTTCCGGCTGGGCAGGCGCTTTGAACCGCGGCGCAGCGGTTGCAGCGTTCCGGGAGTACGTAACCATTCCGTGGAACCCACGCTGCGTGCGTGGCCGGCCGCCGTGCATCATTGATGCGCAATGAGCGGTCGTGGAGATTCCACATGTATCGGCGAATCCTCGTTCCGGTGGATGGCAGCGGGCCTTCGATGCGTGGCTTGCAGGAAGCCGTACGGCTGGCGCAGGTCACGGGCGCCCGCTTGAAATTGATTCACGTCGTCAACGAGTTCATCTTCGATCCGGTCTATGCGCCGGTGCAGCTCTACGAGCCGGTACTGGAATCGATGTGCGCCAACGGGCGGAAAATTCTCGACGAGGCCGCCGCAGTCGTACGCGCAGCAGGTGTCGAGGTCGAGCCTGAATTGATCGAAACCGTGGGTGGCAGTGTCTCGAAGCTGATTCTGGAGGCCGTGCGCAGCTGGCCTGCAGATCTGATCGTGATGGGGACGCATGGTCGTCGCGGCGCCAGGCGCGCAGTGCTTGGCAGCGATGCCGAGATGGTGTTGCGTACCTCGACCGTGCCGCTGCTGCTGGTTCGTGACGTGTCGGAAAGCGCCTGAGCAATCAACGGTTCTTGTTCGTCGCGGCGACCCACCGCGAAACACGCCGCGGGTTTGGAAGGATGCTCGATAGACCGCGGCATTCCACAGGCAAGGGGGTCGCAGGGTTCGATGGTGAAGGGCAAGCAGATGACGGGTTACGTACTGGGGTGGGTATCGCCGCTTGCAATGATGTGCGCGGTCGCGGGAGTGCTGCCTGCAGCCGCGTCGCCTGTGCGCGTGGACGAGTTGGTGCAGAGGGCGCTGCGGCTCGACAGCAATCCGGTACGTGGTGGCCGGCTCTATGCGCAGCAGTGCCGCAGTTGTCACGGTTCCGAGGCGTTGGGTGACTCGGCGCGCGTCATCCCGGCGCTGGCTGGTCAACGCCGCGCTTACCTCATCAAGCAGCTTGCCGACTTCACGGAAATGGAACGGGAAAGCGCTGACATGCATGCTGTCGTGGCGCGCGCGGCAATCCGTGAGCCTCAGCAGTGGGTCGACATCGCGGCCTACGTGAACTCCCTGCCGGTCGCGGCGTTTCCCGAGACTGGCGATGGTGAAGGCGTGGAGCTGGGTGAGGCTATTTTCCAGGAGCAGTGTGCGTCGTGCCATGAAGAAGATGCGCGCGGCGACGATGATGGCTTCGTGCCGTCATTGCGCAACCAGCACTACACCTACCTGTTGCGGCAGACGCGTGGTCTGGCGAGCTGGCATCGGCACAACGTCGAGCCGGATCTCGTGAGGTTCCTCGACAGCCTGGCGCTCGATGAGCTTACTGCAGTCGCCGACTACCTTTCGCGCATGCGCGGACCGGTGCGTGATCGCACGCGCCTGGATGATGACGGGACCGCCGGAAACTGAAGGGGCCTACCATGAGCCGGATCCACAACATTCTCGTGATCGTCGATCCCACGGCGACGGAGCATCCTGCCCTGAGCAAGGCGGCGCTGCTCGCGAGCCGCATGAATGCAAGGGTGGAGCTCTTCGTCTGCGATACGCGCGCGGCGCGCGAAGCCCGGTTGGCAGCCCGGATGCGCGATCCGGGAGGTGCGATCATTGCGGATGTTCGCGAACTGCTGCAGCGTCTGGCACAGCCGCTACGTGATCAGGGTATCGATGCGGATGTCGAGGTCGATGTGGGTGATCCGCTCGCAGAGCGATTGATCGAAAAGATCCGCAGCAGCAATGCCGATCTGGTCGTGAAGGACACGCACCACCATTCGCTCGCGCGGCGCACGTTCCTCACCAACACCGATTGGCGGCTCATCCGTGCCTGCCCGGTGCCATTGCTTCTTGCCAAGCCGGCGCCGTGGGGGCAGAAGCCCAGGATCGTGGCCGCAATCGATCCTGGTCACGCGAATGACAAACCAGCGCTGCTCGATCAGCAAATCCTCGAGCTATCGCAAGGTCTGGCGCAGCAACTCGGTGGGGAATTGCATGCTCTCCACGCCACGATCCCGATGGCGATCATTGCCGCGGCCGTGGGCAAGGAGCCGGTCGGGGCGTTGGCGGTGTCGCCAGAGGATCTCGGGCGCGAACATGCGGAGAAAACGCACGCTGTGGAGCAGCTGACTGCGCGCTTCGGTATCGATCCGGACCGGACTCATGTGCGGACCGGTGGACCGGCCCAGCTGCTGCCGCAAGCCGCGCGCGATCTGCACGCGGACATCCTGGTGATGGGCGCGCTGTCGCGTCACGGTCTGAGGCGCGCTTTCCTCGGCAGCACGGCCGAAGACGTTCTGGAACACCTTCCCTGCGATGCGTTGATCGTGAAGCCGCCGGATTTCACAGAGGCCCTGCAGGCACTCTGTCCCTGACGCGTGGCAATCCGCGTGGTGCTTTGTGCGCTATCGCGCAGGCGCCTTCACCAGGGCGCGATCCAGAATCCCGCCATTCGCGAAGTGTTCCTTCGTGACGGCATCCCAGCTGCCGAACACCTGTTCGACCGTCACCAGTTTCACGGGCGGGAACTGCTGTGCGTATTTCCTGCTGATCGCCGCATCGTCGACGCGGTTGTAATGCTTCGCGATGATCTCCTGACCGGCGGGGGAGAACAGAAACTGCAGGTACGCGGACGCGACCTTGCGGGTGCCTTTTCTGTCCACGACCTTGTCGACTACGGCGACCGGAAAATCAGCGCGCAGACTCATTGAAGGGATCACGGCGTCGAGATGGCTCTTGCCGTATTCCCTGCGGATCGTGGTGATCTCGGATTCGAACGTCACCAGGGCATCGCCGATGCCACGCTCGATGAACGTCGTCGTGGCGCCGCGTCCTCCGGTATCGAACACAGGTACATTCGCGAGCAGCTTGCTGACGAAGACGGCCGCCTGCTGTCGATCGCCTTTGTGCTGGTCCAGTGCGAAGGCGTATGCGGCGAGATAGGTGTAGCGGCCATTGCCCGAGGTCTTGGGATTCGGGAAGACCACCTGCACGCCAGGTCGCGCGAGATCCGACCAGTCGCGGATCTTCTTTGGGTTGCCTTCCCGCACGAGTATCACGGGCAGCGAATAGTAGGGCGATGCGCCGTGCGGCAGGCGCGGGCGCCAGCCGGCGCCGATGAGTCCGCGCTGTTGCAGCAGGTCGATGTCGGTGACCTGATTGAAGGTGACGACATCTGCGCGCAGGCCTTCCGCCACGGCGCGGGCCTGCTTGGACGAGCCGCCGTGCGACTGGCGCACCCGGATTGACTCGCCCGTCTGGGCCTGCCACTGCGCTACGAATGCCGGATTGATTTCATCGAACAGATCGCGCGAGACATCGTAGGACGCATTGAGGATCTCTGCGGCGGGAATGCCCGGAGCGAATGCGATGCCGAGGATGGCGCAAAGAAGGGCTCTGAGTTGCATGGCGATGTCGTGACGGAAAGACGAATGAAGAACGGCGCAGTCTAGCGACCGGCGGATGAAGGCTGCATAAGAAAACAGACTGGGTTCCTAACGCTTCGTTGGGTCGCGATAACGTCGGTCTTGTTGGGAATGTCGTGGCTTCCGTCTTATGCTGCACGTCCTTTAAATACAGGGGTAGCGGATGACTTCTCATCGAACGCTCGAGGGCAAGGTTGCGCTGGTGACGGGGGCATCGAGTGGCCTGGGTCGGCATTTCGCGCGCGTGCTTGCTGGGGCGGGTGCGAAGGTCGGGTTGGCCGCCCGGCGCACTGACGCGCTCGCGACGCTGGCGGAAGAAATCGATGCGCTAGGTGGTGTCGCTGCGCTATCGAAGCTCGATGTCACGGACGCAGCTTCGGTCACCGCGGCCGTTGCAGCGATTGCCCGCGATCTCGGTCCCATCGACATCCTGGTGAACAACTCGGGTACGTCCGTCGCAAAGAGCGTGCTCGAACAGACCGAGCGTGACTGGGACGACGTCGTCGATGTGAACCTCAAGGGCGCATTCCTCGTGGCAACGGAAGTCGCACGGCAGATGCGGGATCACAAACGCGGCGGCAGCATCATCAATATCGAATCGATCCTGAGTTTCCGTCAGGCCGGTCATATCGCGCCTTACGCGGCGTCGAAAGCGGGTCTCACGCAACTGACGCGCAGCATGGCGCTGGAGCTCGCACGCTACGGCATTCGCGTGAATGGCATCGCGCCTGGCTATTTCGCCACAGAGATCAACCAGGGCTTCTTCGACACCGAGCCGGGTCGCGCGCTCATCGGACGCATTCCGCAGAGGCGCGTCGGCAACTACGAAGATCTCGACGGACCATTGCTGCTCCTGGCATCCGATGCCTCGCGCTACATGAACGGATCGACGCTCGTGGTCGATGGCGGGCATCTCTGCAGTACCTTGTAGATCCAGGAAAAGAATCTCCACGGGGATCACGGGACAGCGCAGGGTAAGAAGATTTAAAACTCCGACCCCGTGTTGCCCCGTGTCCCCCGTGGAGATCTTCGCTTCTTCTTCTGATTCTCCCGCCACAATTTGCCATCAAGCATCGTTGCCCCGCCATTCGGCCTGCGGCTTTGCGTCCGCATCCGGGCCTTGAATAGATCCCACGGGTAAATCGTCACCTGCTGCAACGACGAACGGTGTGGGAGACAAGTCATGTTCAACAAAGTACTGATCGGTGCGGTGGCCATCGCGTTGACTTCGGGCGTGGCGAACGCGGGCGAGAACAAGTTCACGAAGGAAGAGGGTGTCGGCATGGGAACGGGTGCTGCGATCGGAGCGGTCGTGGGTGGTCCGATCGGCGCGGCGGTGGGCCTGTTCGTCGGCGGCATCATGGGTGACAGCATCGGTGTGGCGAAGCGGGCTGATCTGCATGCGCAGCAGGTCGCGCAGCATGCTGCGCTCCTCGAGCGTGAGTTGATCGACACGCGCATCGCGCTGGCGAAGGCGAGCGAGCGCAGGGGTGGCGATGAAATGCTGGATCAGCTCGCCGGGAAGCTGCATGCCGACGTGATGTTTCGCACGGCGAGCGCGGACATCAATGCCGACGTGGCGGAGAAACTGGCGAGTCTCGGCAAGCTGGTGGCTGCGTACTCACAGCTCGAGATCCAGGTGAATGGATTTGCCGATCCGCGCGGAACCCCGGAACAGAACCTGGAGTTGTCACTGCGACGTGCTGATGCCGTTCGCGAAGCCTTGGTCCGCGGTGGCGCCGCGCCCGAGCAGATTCGTCTGACCGCGCACGGCGAGGATCTCACTACGGCAGCCGCGAACGACGTCGAAGCCTATGCCTGGGAACGGCGGGTGAGTCTCGCGATTCGCCCGGTGACCACCGCGTCCCCCACGGCAGTGGCGCAGACGAATCAATAACGCCTGACGACAACGGGCAATGGGACCGGCGCATCAGCGCCGGTCCCGGTAGCCAGCGGCCAGCAGCCCTCCTAAAGTCGAGATCCCTATCGTGTGTCTTGCGGACATCGTCATGACCGACGTCAATCTGACCAGCCAGTCCGGCATCGTTGATTTCGCGACCGCCGCCGCAGAGGTGACGCTCTCGGCACCGGCGGACGATCGATTGCTGGCAGGTTCGCCGCAGCACAGGACCAGCAATGTGTTTTCCGACGAGGGCGGCAAGTTCTTCAGCGGCATCTGGGAAAGCACGCCCGGCAAATGGCGGATCCGCTACAGCGAGAACGAGTTCTGTCACATGACCGCGGGCCGCGTGCGTATCACTCAGGTGAATGGCACTGTGCGCGAGTTCAGTGCAGGCGACACTTTCGTCATTCCAGCGGGCTTTGAAGGCACCTGGGAGGTGCTGGAGGCGGCCCGCAAGCTCTATGTGATCTACGAGCCGTAACGCGCCTGACGCCTGCGCATCGTAGCGGTGCATTTCCCATGCATCGCCGCACTGGTACCGCGCACAAAGTGCTCCGTTCTGGTGTCCAGTCGTGTCCCCGGCGGGCGCCTGCATTCAGCGGGTCGCTGCATTGGCGGGTCCGAAATCCCATCCCTGTGTGTTTTAACGCGCGTGCTACGCATGAGGATTCCTTCAGTGCATCGCGCATTTGCGTGATCAGCTCCGCTCCCGGGTGCGTGGCACGCTTGCTGCATAGGTATACAGCAGCGGTAATTGTTGCGTTCAAACACCAAACGACTCGCATCGCAGCCGCAGAAGCTCAGCAACAGGTGTCGCGATGGCGTGGCGCGTTTCATTTTCACCACACAAGGGGAGTTGTATGCGAAATGTGAGGCTACTGGCAGCACTGGGTCTGGTTGCGATGGCGGGTGCCGCTCACGCCGAAGTCACTGGCACGGCCGCCATCGTCAGTGACTACGACTATCGAGGCATCTCGCAGACGCAGAAAGATCCTGCGGTTCAGCTCTCGATCGACTACGCCCATGAGAGTGGTTTCTATGCCGGCACCTGGGGCAGCAATGTCGATTTCGGCACGCCTGACCCCTCCACCGAAGTCGATCTCTACACGGGCTTCAAGTTTGCGGCGGGAGATGTTGGATTCGATGTCGGTGGCGTGTACTACGCGTACCCGAGCGCCTCGGATCTCAATTTCTGGGAAGTGTACGGCAAGGCTTCCTGGAGCATCCTGAGCGGCGGCGTGTACTACAGCAGCGACTTTGGTGCGACGGATGAAGCGGGTACCTATGTCTACGCCGATCTCGGCATTCCCGCCGGCCCGGTCACCATCGGCCTGCATGCGGGTCTGAGCGATGGCGATGCAATCGAGGCGTTGTTCGGCGACAACTCGTACAAGGACTACTCCATCGGCGTGTCGTACAGCGCCAGCAACATCACCCTGGGTCTCAAGTGGGTGACGGCGGATTTCGCTTCGGGCTCGGATGACCGCGTCATCCTCTCGATCGGCACCGCACTGCCCTGGGGTCAATAAGCCCCATTCGTCCCGGCGAAAAAGGGCTCCGACCATTGGTCGGGGCCTTTTTTATTGCCCAATGCAATGCTGACTGTTGTTTGCCCGCATCTGATTTCTCCGGTGGACTCCGAATGGGTTAACCTTCGGCCGCTTTCGTCACGCAAGTGATGTGTTTCTTTCTCGCTACAAGAGGAATCAGTATGGGATACCGAACAATGCTTGCTCCGCACATGGTGCTGGGCCTGGCTGGACTGCTGGGGGTAGGAACAGCCGCTGCTGAGATTTCCTCAACGATCACGGCAACCAGCGACTACGACTTCCGTGGCTTCACGCAGACGGATGAGAATCCGGCGCTGCAGGCGAGCATCGACTGGGCCGACGACAGTGGCTGGTATGTGGGCGCGTGGGCCAGCAATGTGGATTTCGGACCTGGCGACCCGAACTATGAAGTCGACTTGTACACCGGCTTCTCGGGTGGCGAGGAAGATGGTCTGGGTTGGGACGTGGGCATCGTCTACTACGCCTATCCGCAAGAGTCGGATTTCAACTATCCGGAAATCTACGGTGGCCTGAGCTACGGGATGTTCTCGGGCAAGCTCTGGTATTCCAACGACTTCGGCAATACGAATGACAGTGCGATCTACCTGGAAGGTAATGCCGCGATCCCGCTGCCGGCGAACTTCACGCTCGATCTGCACGCGGGCTACAGCGATGGCGACGGTGTGGAATCGGCGTACGGCGTCTCGAACTACGTGGACTATTCGGTCGGCGTCAGCTACACCCTCAACAAGTTCGATCTGTCATTGAGGTATGTCGATACCGACATCGACAACGCGGATACAGACGACCGCGTGATCTTCTCGGTCTCCACCACGCTGCCCTGGTAAGACGGCAGCGCAGCGATCTCAAGAAAGGCCCGACCTGGCGGTCGGGCCTTTTTTTGTCAGGCGATTTCTTTCAATACAGCGCTCAGCACGCCGATCAACTCATCGATCTGGGCGGGTTCGATGATCAGCGGCGGCGACAGCGCCAGGATGTCGCCGGTGAAACGCACCAGAATTCCCTTCTCGTACGCTTTGAGGAATGCGTCGTAGCCCCTGGTTCCCGGCGCGCCGCTGCGCGCTTCGAGTTCGATGCCTGCCACGAGTCCCAGGTTGCGCACGTCGATCACATGCGGCAGGCCGCGTAGTGAATGCACTGCGTCCTCCCACTGCTTCGCCAGTTCGGCACCGCGCGTCAACAGGCCTTCGCGTGCGTAAATCTTCTGCGTCGCCAGTGCTGCGGCGCAGGCGACTGGATGCGCCGAATACGTGTAGCCATGGAACAGTTCGATCGCGTTCTCAGGGCCATTCATGAAGGTGTCGTAGATCTGCTTGCGTACGAACACCGCGCCCATGGGAATCGCGCCGTTCGTGAGTCCTTTGGCCGAGGTGATGATGTCGGGGACGACACCGAAATACTGCGCACCGAACGGCGCACCCAACCGACCGAAACCGGTGATGACTTCATCGAAGATCAGCAGGATGCCGTGCTTGTCGCAGATGGCGCGCAGACGTTGCAGGTAGTGCTTTGGCGGCAGCACGACGCCGGCCGAGCCGGCCACCGGTTCGACGATCACGGCGGCGATGGTGGACGCATCGTGCAGCGCGACCAGGCGTTCCAGATCGTCCGCGAGATGCGCGCCCCATTGCGGAACGCCGCGCGAGAAGGCGTTGTGCTCGAGATCCAGTGTATGCCGCAGGTGATCGACGCCCGGCAGCATGCTGCCGAAGAATTTGCGGTTGTTGACCATGCCGCCAACCGAAATACCGCCGAAGCCGACGCCGTGATAGCCCTTCTCGCGGCCGATCAATCGCTGACGAGTGCCTTCGCCGCGCAGGCGTTGATAGGCAATGGCGATCTTGAGTGCTGTGTCGACCGATTCGGAGCCGGAGTTGGTGAAGAACACATGATCGAGATCGCCCGGCGTGAGCTTCACCAGTGTATTGGCGAGTTCGAACGCTGTGGGATGCCCCATCTGAAAGGGCGGCGCGTAATCCAGCTCCGCGATCTGCTGACTGACCGCATCGGTGATCTCGCGGCGCCCGTGTCCGGCGTTCACGCACCACAGCCCGGCCACCCCATCGAGAATCTTGCGGCCGTCCGCGGTCCAGTAATGCATGCCCTCCGCACGCGCGAGCAGGCGAGGACTGGCCTTGAACTGACGATTGGCCGTGAACGGCATCCACAGCGCCTCGAGATCGGCGCGAGATGGCTGTGCGGACATGAGGCGGTACTCCGGGGAAGGGGTGGGGATGATAAGAAAATTCGACAGCACGCTCAATTACGG
This sequence comes from Povalibacter sp., assembly GCF_036520495.1. GTDB lineage: Bacteria > Pseudomonadota > Gammaproteobacteria > Steroidobacterales > Steroidobacteraceae > Steroidobacter. Next base: position 12,736 of record NZ_DATDJO010000028.1, read on the forward strand.
CAGGAAATCAGCTGGCCAGGGTCCTCGGCTGTCAATTATCCTAAACACTTCGGCTGAGAGGATGCGGTATGACGATCGATGTGGGAACCCACCTGAAGAACGTGCGGATGATGTACGGCCTGTCCCAGCGCGAACTGGCGAAACGGGCCGGCGTGACCAACGGGACGATCTCGCTGATCGAGCAGAATCGCGTCAGCCCGTCGATCAGTTCCCTCAAGAAGGTGCTGGATGGCATTCCCATGTCGCTGGCCGAATTCTTCACCCTCGACCTGCAGACGGAACCGCAGGTGTTCTATGGCCGTGACGAAATGACGGACATCGGCGATGGCAACATCGCTTTCCGGCTCGTCGCCGCCAAGCGCCCGAATCGTGCCCTGGCCATCATGCATGAGACCTATGGGGTCGATGCGGATACGGGCGGTGACATGCTGAGTCACAAGGGCGAGGAGGGTGGCATCGTGCTCACGGGTCGGCTCGAAGTGACGGTCGGCGGACAGAGTCGCGTTCTCGGTCCGGGAGATGCGTACTACTTTTCCAGCGCGGTGCCGCATAGATTCCGTAACGCGGGCACGGAACCGTGTGAGATCATCAGCGCAAGCACGCCGCCGACGTTCTGAGAGTGACGACAGTGACGTGAGTCACGAGAGTGACGGGGTGGCTCCGTCTCTCTTACCCTTGTCACCCTCGTCACCTTCGTCATTCCCGTCACCATGCTCGTCACCGTCGCCGCCACCCAGTTCGTCTGCACCGAAGATCGCGAAGAGAATCTCGCGACGGCGGAGCGCGTGATCCGTGCGGCGGCAAAGCAGGGCGCCAACATCATCCTGATCCAGGAGTTGTTCGAGACGCCCTACTTCTGCAAGGAGCACGATCCGTCGTACTTCGATCTGGCGCAGCCCATCGCGGACAATCCGGCGGTGCGCAAATTCCAGGCGCTGGCGCGTGAACTGAACGTCGTACTGCCCGCGAGCGTGTTCGAGCGCGAGGGTAATGCGTTCTACAACACGGTCGCGATCGTCGATGCGGACGGCAGCGTGCTCGGAACCTATCGCAAGGCGCACATTCCAGAGAGCCCCGGCTATCACGAGAAGTTCTACTTCTCGCCGGGTGATACGGGGTTCCAGGTGTGGAAGACGCGCTTCGGCACCATCGGCGTCGCAATCTGCTGGGATCAGTGGTTCCCGGAAAGCGCACGCGCCATGGCCCTGCTCGGCGCCGAAATTCTTTTCTATCCCACCGCCATCGGTGCGGAGCCGCAGGATCCGAGCATCGACTCGCGTGATCACTGGCAGCGCGCCATGCAGGGACACGCGGCGTCGAACATCATGCCGCTCGTGGCGTCCAATCGAATCGGCACCGAGAAGGGCAAACATTGGACGGTGACGTACTACGGTTCGTCATTCATCACCGATCAGACCGGCGCCCTGCTGCAACAGGCAGACCGATCCAGCGAAACGATTCTCACCGCCACGCTGGATCTCGAAGCGATCCGCAGTTATCGCAATGCCTGGGGAGTGTTCCGCGACCGCCGCCCCGAGCTGTATGGACCCATCATGACCCTCGATGGCCATACGAAGAGATAAGGCATCTCACACGGAGTTCACGGAGAGCACGGAGGAAAGAAGTTCCTCTTGATTCTCCCTGCTCCGTGCCCTCCGTGAACTCCGTCTGAAATCCTGCTTCTGTGAAACCCTAAATGCAGTTCTTTGCTTCCTGTCCCCTGGGTGTTGCCGACCTGACCGCGGCTGAGTTGCGCGATTGCGGCGCGACTCAATGCCGTGAGTTCAAACTGGGCGTGCAGTTCGAAGGTTCGCTGGAAACGGCCTATCGCGCCTGTCTGTGGTCGCGCACGGCGAGCCGGATCCTCATGCCGCTCGGGACGTTCGAGGCGCCGACGCCGGAAGCGCTGTATGCAGGCGTCAAGGCGATCGACTGGTCGCAGCACATCAAACCGACGGGAACGTTGGCGGTGGATCTGGGGGGTGCGACCAGCGGCATCACGCACACGCACTTCGGTGCGCTGAAGACCAAGGATGCCATCGTCGACTTCATGCGCGAACGTACGGGCGAGCGGCCTTCGGTCGAACTCGAACAGCCGGACATCCGCATCGACGTCAGGCTGGATCGCGATCGCGCGACCCTGAGCCTGGATCTCTCGGGCGACAGTCTGCATCGTCGCGCGTATCGCGCGCGCGGCGTCGCAGCGCCGCTCAAGGAGAATCTTGCTGCGGCGATCCTGCTTCGCTGCGGCTGGCCGGCGATCGCGAAAGCCGGTGGCGAGTTGGTCGATCCGATGTGTGGTTCAGGCACGCTGCCGATCGAAGCGGCCCTGATGGCGCTCGATATCGCCCCGGGATCGATGCGCAGTTATTTCGGTTTCATCGGCTGGCTCGGCCACGATCGCGAGTTGTGGCAGCGTTTGCTGGAAGAGGCGCGCGAGCGACGTGATGCGACGCTGGATCAACGCGTCGTGCTGCGTGGCTACGATCAGGATCCCGGCGCGATACGTGCTGCCATCGAGAACATCGAGCGCGCACGCCTGCGTAGTTTCATTCACGTCGAGCGTCGCGACCTCGATCAGCTGGTGCGGGAAAGCGGTTCCACCGGATTGGTGGTCGTGAACCCGCCGTATGGCGAGCGCATCGGCGATCAGGAACGGTTGCAGTCGCTCTATGAATTACTGGGCGAGAAGCTGCGCGAAAATTTCGAAGGCTGGAAGGGCGCTGTCTTCACGGGCAACCCACCGCTGGCCAAGTCGCTGGGGATCAATGCCAAGCGCAGCCACACGTTGTTCAACGGTCGCATCGAATGTCGCCTGCTGCGGTTCGACATCCAGCCGGCAGAGTATCGCGGCGCCGCACGTCCGCCGCGAACCGCCGAGCAGGAAGAGGAAATTCGCAATCAGCCGGGCGCGCAGATGTTCGCGAATCGCCTGCGCAAGAATCTCAAGGCAGCCAGCGATTGGGCGCAGCGCGAAGGTGTGTATTGCTACCGCGCCTATGACGCGGACATGCCCGAGTACGCCTTCGCCATCGATCTGTATGGCGACGGCGCCGGCCATCAATGGGCGTGCGTGCAGGAATACGAGGCGCCGAAGACGATCGAGCCAGAGCGCGTAAAAGCGCGGCGTCGTGAAGCGCTCGCCGTGATTCCGGGTGTACTTGCTCTGCCCACTGAGCGGATTCATTTACGCAGACGTCGGCAGCAGAAAGGTGTCGCGCAGTACGAGAAGGTCGGAGACGAGCGTGAGTTCGAGGAAGTGCGCGAAGGCGCGTATCGCTTCTTCGTGAACTTTCACGACTATCTCGATACGGGACTGTTTCTCGATCATCGCCTGACGCGGCAGCGTATCGGCGAGATGGCGCGCGGCAAGAAGTTTCTCAATCTCTTCGCCTACACGGGTACGGCAACGGTCCATGCCGTCGGCGGCGGCGCAAGTTCATCGACCACCGTGGATATGTCGCGCACCTATCTCGAATGGGCGAAGCGCAACCTGGCGCTCAATGATCTGGCTCAGACGCAGCATGAGTTCGTGCAGGAAGACTGCATGGCGTGGCTGCGGGAGCAGCAGGGCATGTCGCGTCGCTTCGATCTCATGTTCATCGACCCGCCCACCCACTCACGCTCGAAGCGCATGGAAGACGATTTCGATGTGCAGCGCGATCACGTGACATTGCTGATGCTCGCGGCGGGCCTGCTGGCGCCTGGCGGTGTGATCGTGTTCTCAAATAACTTCACGCGTTTCAGGCTGGACCTCAGTGCGCTGGCGGCGTTCACCGTCGAAAATATAACGGCTGCGACATTGCCATGGGATTTCAAGCGCAGTCCGAAGATTCACCAGTGTTACCTGCTGACTTTGACGGACCCGGCGAAAATTGTGGTTCCGCCGCAATTCAGCGCCAATTCGTTCGAATCACCGCGTTCCCAGCCGCACTTCGGTAGCTACGAACGGACAAGAGACCGTTCTTAGGCGTACTTTTGTATACGCAGAGCGCAGTCTCCGATTGATTATTACTCTTGCGTTGCAGCACAATTGCCGCTGCATTACGGGTTCCCGTAGTCACCCCCAGCGCGAGATTTTGAGATTTCGTCCGGCCGCTTGGCCGGGCAACCATAGAGTGCACGCTAATGAGCGCCGATCCGTTCCAGGTTCAGTTCCATCCCAAGCTGGGTGTCGTTATTTACGATCCGGTCGCGCAGATGGGTCTGGCCAAGGAACAGATGCGGCTGTTCAAGCTGGGCTCGATGTCAGCGACGACCTTCCTGCGCTCGATCGTCAGCAAGGATATCGTGCAGTGCCCCGACGCGCAGGGCACAGAGAACGCAGCGGGAGTCGATTCCTATCGCATTGCGCGCGGTGGACGCCGCAAACCGTATTGCGAACACTGTCGTCGCCACTTCGGTTCGGTCGATTTTGCCGTATGCAGTGATTGCATTACGATTCGCTGTACCTGCGGTACCTGCAGTTGTGTAAAGAGTTCGCGCCGGCGCAAAGCCGCCTGATCGTCGCCGCTGACTTTGATTCGCCCTGACGCCGCGCCTCGAGCGCGGCGTCGTCGTCTGGAGCGTCGGGAATTCGATGGACATATTTCGTGCCTTTACGATCGAAGCTGCGCATCGACTGCCGAACGTACCGGTCGGCCACAAGTGTTCGCGGCTGCATGGTCATTCCTTTCGTATCGAACTGCACCTGAGCGGCGCTGTCGATCCGCGCACTGGCTGGGTCATGGACTTCGCCGATGTGAAAGCGGCGTTTCAACCCATCTACGACCGGCTCGATCATCACTACCTGAACGAGATCCCCGGACTCGAGAATCCGACCAGCGAGAATCTGGCGCGCTGGGTCTGGGAAGAAACGAAACGCGTGCTGCCGTTGCTGAGCAAGGTGGTCGTGCATGAGACATGCACTAGCGGATCGATGTATGCCGGGGACTGAGGAAGTCGTCGGCTAGAGCCAGCAGCCCTCTAGCCCGGCGCCGGGCTAGAGCAGGTCTCGCATCCGATACCAGAGCATCGCCAGTACCAGCGCTGGCGTTCTCAATAAAGTCCCGCCCGGAAACTTCCGATGCTGGATTTTCGTGAACAGATCGAAGCGTTCTGCCTGACCTGCGATGGCGTCGGCGACAAGCTTGCCGGCAATTCCCGTCAGCGCGATCCCGTGGCCTGAGAATCCCTGCAGGTAGTACACATTCGGTGCGATGCGGCCGAAGTCAGGGGCGCGGCTCATGGTGATATCGACGTAACCACCCCACGCGTATTCGATCTGCACGTCGGACAATTGCGGAAAGACCTTCAGCATGCGTTTGCGTGTGGCGCTCTTCGTGTCGAAGGCATCCAGGCCCGAATAGCTGACGCGGCCGCCGAACAGCAGCCGGTGATCGGCCGAGCGACGGAAGTAATCGAGGACGAAGTTGATATCGGTGACGGCGATGTTCTCCCGCATCAGCGCAGTCATGCGCGCTTCGCCGAGCGGTTCGGTCGCCACGATGTACGTACCCACGGGCATGATGCGCGCATCGAGCTGCGGTGCGAGTCCATCGATATAGGCGTTGCAGCACAAGGCGACGAAGCGTGCCCGGATGCTGCCGGTGCTGCACTTCACGGTGACCGGCTCGCCATGCTGCAGCTGGGTCACTGTGGTTCCTTCGAAGATCTGCACGCCCGCGGCCTGCGCTGCCGCGGCCAGCCCGAGCGTGTAGTTCAGCGGATGCAGGTGCGCGCTGCCGCTGTCGAAGAGGCCTGCGCAGTAACGCTGAGTTGCGAGCAATGCCTGGACTTCAGGCCCTTCGAGAAAACGCAGCTGGCGGTAGCCGAATTTCTCTTCAAGATCGTGCTGTTCCGCCTGCAGCGCCTCGCGCTGGCGCGGCTTGATGGCGACATTCATCTGTCCCCACTGAAGATCGCAGTCGATCGAATGCCGGGCGACGCGATCACGCAGCAGTGCCATCGACTCGACAGAAATGTCCCAGAGCTTGCGCGCGTCATCGATGCCGAGCGCATTGATGAGCTTCTGCTGTCCGCAGGCATAGCCGGCGATGGCCTGTCCGCCGCTGCGTCCCGATGCGCCCCAGGCGATGCGCTTCGATTCGACCAGTGCGACCCGGTAGCCGCGCTCGGCGAGATGCAGGGCCGTCGAACAGCCGGCGATGCCGCCGCCGACGACGCAGACATCGACATCGAGGGTGCCTGAAAGCGCTGGATGCGCCGGCGCGGGATTGGCCGACGCGGCGTAGTAGGAATCGATGTGTGCGCTGCGCATGGAATCGTGTCAGCTCGTCGTGACGTACCAGTCGTATTCGAGCGTCGACACGTTCAGCTCGAAGGCGCGCAATTCGCCACGGCGCGTCGTCAGAAACAGATTCTGGAACCCGCTGCCGAAGTACTCGCGTATGAACGTGCTGCGCTCGAAGGCGAGGGCGGCTTCCGGCCAGGTGATAGGCAGCGTGGCATTGCTGTCGCGGTATGCATTGCCCGCCAGTGGAGCGCCGGGGTCGATCTTCTGTGTGATGCCGTGATGGATGCCGGCAAGAATCGCCGCGGTGAACAGATATGGGTTCGTATCCGCGCCCGCGACCCGATGTTCGACCCGGCGATTTTCCGCAGAGCTCACGGGAATGCGCAGGGCCACGCCGCGATTGTTGCAGGCCCAGGTCGGGTTCAGGGGAACATAGGCTTCCGGTCGATAGCGACGATAGGAGTTGATGGTCGGAGCGAATACGAGCATCGCATCGGCCATCGTCGCCGCGAGCCCGCCGATCGCGTGGTGCAGTGTTTCGTTGCCACAGATGCCTTCCGACGCGAAGACATTGGCGCCGGACGCATCGAGCAGGCTGACATGCAGATGGGCGCCGCTGCCGGCGAACTCGGCATAGGGCTTGGGCATGAACGTCGCTTCCATGCCCTGGCGCGCCGCTACGCCGCGAACCAGTCGCTTGAAGCGAATGGCTTCGTCGCAGGCGGCCAGCGCATCTGCCGAATGATGCAGGTTCACTTCGAACTGACCGGGCCCGTACTCGGCGAGCGCCGTGCCTGACGGGATGCGCTGTGCTGCGCATCCTGCGCTGATATCTGCGAGCACGGCGGAGTACTCGTTCAGATCCGCCATGGAGTTGATCTGCGTGCGGTACTCGCGGCGTCCCGTCTGCGGCAGTCGCGGCGGTTGAATCCGTCCGGCGACGGTTCGCTCGCGGTCGACGAAATAGAACTCGAGTTCGACGGCGATGACGGGCGTGAGTCCGAGCTTGCGGAATCGCTCCAGGACGTTGCTCAACACATGGCGCGGATCGCCGAAGAAGGGGCTGCCGTCCTTGTCTCGCATGGAGACCTGTACCTGCGCCACTCCTTCATTCGTCCAGGGAACGGGCAACAGCGTGCCCGGCACCGGGATGCACGCACGATCCGCATCGCCTTCGTCGAAGCCGAGGTGGGTCGCCTCGATCGTTCCGCCATGGACGTCGAGCGCGAACATCGAGCCGGGCAGCAGAAAGCCCCCGTCGTAGACCTGCGCGAGCTCTTCAATCGTTACGCGCTTGCCGCGCGGTATGCCGCACAGATCGGCGAGCAGCACGTCGACAAAGCGGATATCGGGATGATCGCGCCGCAGGGCAGCGATCTCTGCGATCGAGGTTTCAACTGCCATTGAGGCGGACCCTGTTTAAGATTTGATGGCGAATAGATCTCGATTCGCCGCCGGGAGAATACCGGCGGGCTCCGAGAAACGGCAAGTCCGGACGCCGGCTAAATCGACCCGCAAGCCCTTGTGCGGCCTGAAAATGGCCCCCCTCGGAAAATCTCGGGAGGGCGGAAGCACCGGGACTGTGGTTAAATGGCTCGTCGATTAGACGCCGGCACCTCAGTCGGTCGTTAAAGATATTAAACGTTTATGTCGGGCAAGCCGCTAATCGGAATCCCAGCAGACCGCCGTTTGCTCGGGCATCACTACTTCCACTGTGTGGGTGAGAAGTACATCAATGCCATTGCACAGGGCGCGGATGCCATTCCAGTCCTGATTCCGTCCCTGGGCGAGGGGATCGGGTTCGAGGATCTGCTGCGCCGCTTCGACGGCATTTTACTGACAGGAAGTCCGTCGAACGTCGAGCCGCATCGGTATGGCGGCCCGGCGAGTGCCGCAGGAACGCTGCACGATGCCCTTCGCGACGATACGACCCTGCCGTTGATTCCCCGTGTGCTGCAGGCGGGTATGCCGCTGCTGGCTATCTGTCGCGGATTCCAGGAAATGAACGTCGCCTTCGGCGGGACGCTCTGGCAGAAGCTGCACGAGGTCGAGGGGCTTGCCGATCACCGTGAAGACACGAATGCACCGCTCGATGAGCAGTACGGACCGGCGCACGAAGTCGAGTTGATTCCTGGCACCGCGCTGCACGCACTGGCGGGACAGGGTCGGCTGCAGGTGAATTCATTGCACTCGCAAGGAGTGCAGACGCTGGGTAGCGATCTCGAAGTCGAAGCGCGCTCGCCAGACGGCGTCATCGAAGCATTCCGCGTCCGGAGTGCGCCGGGATTTGCCCACGCCGTGCAGTGGCATCCCGAGTGGAAATTTCAAAACAACGCATTTTCGCGCGCCTTGTTCGCTGCCTTCGGTCGGGCAGCACGTGAGTTCGCGCGCAAGGATCATGTATGAGCGTCATTCAGCAGTTCTTCAAAGAACGTGGCATCTCCGAGGTCGAGGCAATCATTCCGGACATGGCGGGTGTGCCGCGCGGCAAGATCATGCCTGCGGCGAAATTCGCCGAAGACGAGGGCATGCGCCTGCCGGAAAGCATCTTTCTGCAGACCGTCACCGGCGAGTACCCCGATGACGATCGGGCGATCAACCCGTCCGAAATCGACATCGTTCTGAAGGCGGACCCGAGCACGATTCGCGTCGTGCCGTGGACTGCCGAGCCCACCGCGCAGGTGATCCACGACAGCTTCTATTCGGACGGCCGGCCCGTGACGATGGCGCCGCGCTACGTGTTGCAGCACATCCTCGAACTCTATGCCCAGCATGGCTGGGAGCCGGTGGTGGCGCCCGAACTCGAGTTCTTCCTGGTCGAACCGAATATCGACGCGGACTATCCGCTCAAGCCGCCGATGGGGCGCTCGGGCCGTCCGGAGATCGGTCGCCAGGCGTACTCGATCGCCGCAGTGAATGAGTTCGATCCGCTGTTCGACGATGTCTACGCCTTCTGCGAAGCGCAGGACATCGCGATCGATACGCTGATCCACGAAGACGGCGCGGCGCAGATGGAGATCAACCTGCTGCACGGCAATGCGATGTCGCTGGCGGACCAGGTGTTTCTTTTCAAGCGCACGGCGCGCGAAGCGGCGCTGCGTCACAAGATGTACGCGACGTTCATGGCGAAGCCGATGGCGCGCGAGCCCGGCAGTGCGATGCATATTCACCAGAGCATCGTCGATCGGCGCACGGGCAAGAATATTTTCAGCGACGACGAAGGCCGACCATCGCAGCTGTTCTTCTCGCACATCGCCGGATTGCAGAAGTACCTGCCTGCGGCGATGTCGCTGTTCGCACCGAACGTCAATTCCTATCGGCGGATCACTCGCCATCATTCGGCGCCGATCAATACGCAATGGGGTTACGACAATCGCACGGCAGGGCTGCGCGTACCGGTATCGAGTCCGGCGAATCGCCGCGTCGAGAATCGTGTGGGCGGCGCCGATGCGAATCCCTATCTCGCCATCGCGGCGTCCCTGACCTGCGGTTACCTGGGGATGGTGGAAGGGCTGAAGCCGACCGAACCGGTCACCGGCAGTGCCTACGATCTGCCATTCGGGCTGCCGCGCAATATCGAGGAGTCGCTGCGGCTGCTGCGCGATTGCCGTCCGCTGCTGGATATTCTCAGCGAGCGCTTCGTGCTGGCCTATGCCGCGGTGAAGGAAAGCGAGTACGAAACGTTCCTGCAGGTGATCAGCTCCTGGGAACGGGAGCATCTGCTGCTCAACGTGTGACGAGCGGCTAACCGGCCAGCTGGCTCACCGGCCGGCTGGCCAGAAGAAGACAGTGACGAACCGAAGACCACGCGAGATTCAATGATGGTAACGATCCAGATGAGTGATTCGCAGATGCTCTGCAATCTCTACGATTCAAGTTTCAGTGCCTGGTCTGCTCCGGCCAATTCTGCCAGTTGGCCAGTTGGCCAGTTGGCCCTGTCGATCGACTCCCGCCGCTTCCGCTGACAAGGTCACAACGATGTCGTCCAGTTCCTTCCTTCCCTCCCGTTCCACGGCCGAATGGCAGGCGCTGGATGCGTCGCACTACATTCATCCATTCACGGATCACGCCGCGCTCGGGCGCAAGGGCACACGGGTCATCTCCCGTGCCGAAGGCGTGTATCTGTACGATTCCGACGGCCGACAGATTCTCGATGGCATGTCGGGTCTGTGGTGCGTCAATCTGGGCTACGGCCGGCGTGAACTGGCCGATGCGGCCTACCGGCAACTGCTCGAACTGCCGTACTACAACAGCTTCTTCCAGGTGGCTCATCCGCCGGCGATCGAGCTGTCGCGCCTGCTGGCCGAGGTCACGCCGCCGCAGTTCAAGCACGTGTTTTTCACGGGCTCGGGATCCGAGGCCAACGACACCGTCGTGCGTTCGGTGCGTCGCTATTGGGAATTGATGGGCCAGCCGCAGCGCACGGTCATCATCAGTCGCACCAATGCCTATCACGGCAGCACCATGGCCGGAGCCAGCCTCGGCGGCATGGCGCCGATGCATGCGCAGGGCGGGTTGCCGATTCCCGGAATCGTCCATATCCGTCAGCCGTACTGGTATGCCGAGGGCGGCGACCTGTCTCCGGAGGAATTCGGCCGGGTCGCAGCACGCGCGTTGGAGGAGAAGATTCTCGAGATCGGTCCCGAACGCATCGCTGCATTCATCGGTGAACCGATCCAGGGCGCCGGCGGCGTCATCATCCCGCCCGCAACATACTGGCCCGAGATACAGAAGATCGTCGATCGCTTCGGGATACTGCTCATCGCCGATGAGGTCATCTGCGGGTTTGGTCGTACCGGCGAATGGTTCGGGTCGCAGTACTTCGGTATCAAGCCGGATCTGATGCCGATCGCCAAGGGCATGTCCTCGGGATACCTGCCCATCGGTGGCGTCATGATCGCCGATCGCGTCGCCGAGGTTCTGACCGAGAAGGGCGGCGAATTCGCCCACGGCTTTACCTATTCCGGTCACCCGGCGGCGTGTGCCGTGGCCTGCGCCACGATCAATATCCTGCGCAACGAGGGCATCGTCGAGCGAGTGCGCGATGATATCGGTCCGTATTTGCAGGGGCGTTGGCGCGAGCTGGCGGACCATCCGCTCGTCGGCGAGGCGCGCATGGTCGGAATGATCGGTGCGCTGGAACTCACAGCCGACAAAGCCCGGCGGCAGAGGTTTGCCGAGCAGGGGGAAGTCGGGACGCTGTGTCGCGATGCCTGTATCAGCAACGGCCTGGTGATGCGTGCGGTCCGCGACACGATGATCGTTGCGCCGCCGCTGGTCATGACCCGTGCTCATGTCGATGAACTCATCGACAAGGCGCGCAAGGCTCTGGACGCGACCCTGCAGGAAGGTCGGAAGCTGGGAAAGATCTGAGACGGTCGCTGGTCCGCCGGTCCACCGATGCGATGGTCCGAAAGAAAAATCCGGGAGCGACTGGTGCAGATCGGACCGGCGATGCACCTTCAACGAACATCGTCAGTGCACGCGGCTTTCTGTTCTGATTCTCCTGGCAGCAGACCAGTTCGCCAGTTGGCCAGTCAGCCTCTCCTGAGCTACCCTGCCACCAGAGCCGGTGCGGTCCGGGTCCGTACACACCACACGGGAGTAGCTATCCGATGAATAAGAATTTGCGCGTTGCCCTGATCGCAACGGCTGTGGCGCTGGCCTTGACGGCCTGCGGCAAGAAGGATGAGGCGAAGCTCGCCGACCAGGCTGCGGCGCCTGGCGAAGAACCCAAGGTTCTGCACGTATTCAACTGGTCCGATTACATCGCCGAAGACACGATCAAGAACTTCGAGGCGAAGACCGGCATCAAAGTGACCTACGACGTCTTCGATTCCAACGACGTGCTCGAAACCCGGCTGTTGGCTGGCAATTCCGGATTCGACGTCGTGGTGCCCTCGGCATCGTTCCTGGAACGCCAGATCAAGGCGGGCGTGTTCCAGAAGCTCGACAAGAGCCAGCTGCCGAATCTCAGCAACATGGATCCGGATGTCATGCAGCGCGTCGCGTTGCACGATCCGGGCAATGAGTACTCGGTCGATTATTTCTGGGGTACGACGGGCATCGGTTACAACGAGGCCAAGGTCAAGAAGATCCTCGGCGATACGCCGCTGGACAGCTGGGACTTCATTTTCGATCCCAAGAAGATCGCCCTGTTCAAGGACTGCGGTGTGTCGGTGCTCGATGCGTCGGATGAAATGCTGAAAGTGACGCTGGCCTGGATGGGGCGCGATCCGAACAGTCAGAAAGAAGAGGACCTGCGGGCGGCGGAAGAGAAGCTGATGGCCATCCGGCCCTTCATCCGCAAGATCCACTCATCGCAGTACATCGAAGACCTGGCCAACGGCGATCTGTGCCTGGCCGTGGGCTGGAGCGGCGACATCCTGCAATCGCGTGACCGCGCGGTAGAAGCCGGGCAGGGCACCGTGGTGAAATACGTCATTCCGAAGGAAGGCACGATCGTGTGGTTCGACACGCTGGCCATTCCGGCCGACGCGAAGCACCCGAAGAATGCCCATGCGTTCATCAACTACCTGATGGATCCGCAGGTCGCCGCCAACAACTCGAACTTCGTCAACTATGCGAACGGCAACGCTGCATCGCTGCCGATGGTCAACGACGCAGTGAAGAACGATCCGGGCATCTACCCACCGCCCGAAGTGAAGGCGAAACTGTTCCCCTCGCTGTCCTACAACGAAGACTTCACTCGCATGATGACCCGCATGTGGACCAAGTTCACGACGGGAAGCTGAGCATACCGGGCTGTCGGGTACTGGGCTCTGGGCTGCTGGCCAGAGTAAACCGAACAACCAGAACGGACCCGACCCGACAGCCTTTTATTCTGGCCAGCAGCCCAGCAGCCCAGTAGCCCAGCGCCCAGCGGTCCAGTGCCCAATTCCCGGTGATCCATGGCCACACCCAGCAGCCGCCCCGAAGTCAAAATCCAGCCCTGGAACGACCCGCAAGCCGTCCCCTATATCAGTATCGAGCGCGTCACCAAGAAGTTCGATGACTTTGTCGCGGTCAACGACGTCTCGCTCAGGATCTACAAGAAGGAATTGTTCTGCCTGCTCGGCGGCTCGGGCTGTGGCAAGACCACGCTGCTGCGCATGCTGGCGGGCTTCGAAGATCCGACCAGTGGCAAGATCCTGATCGATGGCGTCGACATGACGGGCATCCCGCCGTACGACCGCCCGGTCAACATGATGTTTCAGTCCTATGCCCTGTTCCCGCACATGACGGTGGAACAGAACGTCGCCTTCGGCCTGAAGCAGGACAAAATACCGTCAGCGGAAGTCACCAAGCGTGTCGCTGACATGCTTGCGCTGGTGAAGCTCTCGCAGTTCGCCAAGCGTAAGCCGCACCAGCTTTCCGGCGGTCAGCGGCAACGGGTCGCGCTGGCGCGTTCCCTGGTCAAGCGTCCCAAGCTGTTGCTGCTGGACGAGCCGCTCGGCGCACTCGACAAGAAGCTGCGCGAGCACACGCAGTTCGAACTGGTCAATCTGCAGGAGCAGCTGGGTGTGACCTTTGTCGTGGTCACGCACGATCAGGAAGAAGCGATGACGTTGTCGTCGCGCATCGGCGTCATGAATCTTGGCGAGATCGTCCAGGTCGGTACGCCCAAGGACATCTACGAATACCCGAACAGCAAGTTCGTCGCCGAGTTCATCGGCAACGTCAACATGTTCCAGGGCCGCATGATCGAAGACCTTCCCGATCGCGTGCGCATCGAATCGCAGGAACTCGGCGGGACCATCTTCGTCGACCACGGCGTCAGTTCCGCGCCCGATGTCCTGTTGTGGGCGGCGGTCCGGCCCGAGAAGATCAATATCTCGATCGAGAAGCCCGATCAGGCCGACAACGTCGCGCACGGTCTCGTCAAAGAGATCGCCTACATGGGCGACATGTCCGTCTACATCGTGCAGCTCGACTCCGGAAAACAGGTGCGGGTGACGCAGCCGAACTCTTATCGGCATGCCGATGACCTGATCACCTGGGATCAGTCGGTGTATGTCCACTGGCATCCCTCGAGCCCGGTGGTGCTCGGCGAATGATCGCCAAAGCGCAACAGCCCAGCGGGCAGCGTCACAGCGCCGGCGCGCAACTCATCCTGCGCGTCCTGCAGCAATTTCCACCGTACCGATGGACGCAGGCGCGCCTGCTGAGGTGGGGAGTCAGAGGCCGCACCGCGGTCGTCGCCATTCCTTACTTCTGGCTGCTGCTGTTCTTCCTCGTCCCGTTCATCATCGTGCTGAAGATCGCGTTCTCGGAAACGCAGATCGCCTCGCCGCCGTACCAGCCGCTGCTGGAATGGGCTGGCAACACCATCGTTCATATCAAGCTCAACTTCGGCAACTTCCTGTTCCTGTTCCAGGACGATCTTTACTGGAAGGCCTACGTCAATTCGATCAAGGTCGCATTCATATCCACGCTGCTGTGCCTGCTCGTCGGCTACCCGCTCGCCTATGCGATCGCCCGCGCCAATCCGACGTCGCGCAGCATTCTGCTGATGATGGTGATCCTGCCTTTCTGGACGTCGTTCCTGCTGCGTGTCTACGCATGGATCGGCTTGTTGAAGAACAACGGCCTCATCAATAATTTCCTGCTGTGGCTCGGCGTCATCGATGAACCCATCGTGATGCTGCAGACCGACTTCGCGATCTACGTCGGCATCGTGTACTCGTATCTGCCGTTCATGATCCTGCCGCTGTACTCGAACCTGGAGAAAATGGATCTGACACTGCTCGAAGCAGCGGCGGATCTGGGCAGTCGGCCGTTCAAGTCGTTCCTGACCATTACCCTGCCGCTGTCGATGCCGGGCGTGATTGCGGGCTCGATGCTGGTGTTCATTCCGGCCGTCGGTGAATTCGTGATTCCCGCGCTGCTCGGTGCGCCGGATTCATTGATGATCGGCAAGGTGTTATGGAACGAGTTCTTCAGTAACCGTGACTGGCCGGTGGCAAGCGCCGTGGCCATTGCACTGCTGTTGCTGCTCGTCATCCCGATCGTCCTGTTGCAGCGGGCGCAAAACGCCGAAGCGAAGGGAGCGCACCGATGAACAAGCGCCTGCCGATATTCCGGTTCTCGGTGATGGTGTTCGGCTTCGCCTTTCTCTACATCCCGATCCTGTCGCTGATCTTCTATTCGTTTAACAAGTCGCGCCTGGTGACAGTGTGGGGCGGCTTCTCGACCGAGTGGTACGGCAAGCTCCTGAAGAATGAGCAGATCCTCAATGCTGCCTGGCTGTCGTTGAAGATTGCGGCCGTCAACGCCACCGGCGCCGTGGTTCTCGGAACGCTGGCGGGCCTCGCGTTGGCGCGCTTCGGCAAGTTCAAGGGACGCACACTGTTTTCCGGCATGACGACCGCACCGCTGGTCATGCCAGAGGTGATCACCGGTCTGTCCCTGCTGGTGCTGTTCGTCGCGATGGAGCAGTTGCTCGGCTGGCCGCAGGGGCGCGGCGTCACGACGATCACCATCGCGCACATGACGCTGACGATGGCGTACGTCACGGTCATCGTGCAATCGCGCCTGTCGACGCTGGACGATTCGCTGGAAGAAGCAGCAATGGATCTGGGTGCACGCCCGGCCAAGATTTTCTTCCTGATCACGCTGCCGATCATCGCGCCCGCGCTGATATCGGGTTGGCTGCTGGCCTTCACCATCTCGCTGGACGACCTGGTGATTGCCAGCTTCGTGTCAGGCCCGGGCTCGAGCACGCTGCCGATGGTGATTTTCTCCAAGGTTCGTCTGGGCGTCAGTCCGGACATCAATGCGCTCGCTTCGATCATGGTGCTGCTGGTGACGATCGGTGTCGTCACTGCGGGCGTCCTGATGCATCGGCAGGAAAAGCGCCGCCAGCGCGACATGCAGATGGCCGCGGCGGGAAAATAGCCGCGCGCCGGCTGGCGAAAGCCGCCATCGCAGAATGACCGAAATGCTCTTCGCGCGCGTCGGTCGCATGCACCGCGCGAATCACGTTATAGAATCCCCCTCCATGAACATCCGCTCCAAGCTACCGCACGTCGGTACGACGATTTTTACCGTCATGACCAATCGGGCCCGGGAGCTGGGCGCGATCAATCTCGCGCAGGGATTTCCCGACTTCGATTCGCCGGAGACGCTGAAGGAGTTGCTGGCGCGCAGCGTGGCCGGTGGCCACAACCAGTACGCGCCGATGATCGGCGAAGGCGCGTTGCGCGAACAGATCTCTCGCAAGATGGGACTCAGCTACGGTCGCGCGCCTGATCCCGACGCGGAAGTCACGATCACAGTCGGCGCCACCGAGGCCATTTTCTCCGCCGTGAGTGCGCTGGTGCATCCGGGCGACGAAGTGATCCTGTTCGACCCGTCATACGACTCGTATGCGCCGGCGGTGATTCTCGCCGGCGGGCGCCCTGTCCATATCCCGATGCAGCAGCCGCATTTCAGGATCGACTGGGAGCGGGTCAAGGCGCACGTGACGCCGCGGCTGCGGCTCGTGATCATCAACTCGCCACACAATCCGACGGGTTCGATTCTCCAATCCGGGGATCTGGACCAGCTTGCAGAAGTGCTGCGCCCCACCGAGGCGCTGGTTCTCTCGGACGAGGTCTACGAGCACATGGTGTACGACGGCGCCGCCCACGCGAGCGTTGCAGCCCATGCGGAGTTGTACGCGCGGGCCGTCGTCTGTTTTTCGTTCGGCAAGACGATGCACGCCACCGGCTGGCGGGTCGGCTATGCGATTGCTCCCCCGGAGCTGACACGGGAAATCCGGCGCGTACATCAGTTCAACACCTTCAGCATCGCGACTCCGCTACAGGTCGCGATTGCGGAATTCCTGAAGCTCGAGCCGCAACACAGCAACGATCTCGCCGAGTTCTATCGACGCAAACGCGATCTGTTCCTGCGGCAGCTGCAGGGCTCACGTTTTCGCTGGATCCCTGCAGAAGGAACGTATTTCCAGTTGCTGGACTTCAGTGAGATCTCGGATGCAGACGACACGGATTTCGCGGACCGGGTGTTGCGTGAGGCGGGAGTGGCGTCCATTCCGGTATCGCCGTTCTATCAGTCCCCGCCGAAGCTGACTGTCGTGCGATTCTGTTTCGCCAAGAAGGATGCGACGCTGATCGAAGCTGCAGAGAGGCTGCGCAAGCTATGACGCCGGCAAATCTACGCGTGACGCTGATCCAGACCGCATTGGATTGGCATGATCCAGCCGCCAATCGACTGCGCTTCGATCGATTGACCGCGACTCTTCACGGCCAGACGGATCTTGTGGTGCTGCCGGAAATGTTCAGCACCGGCTTCACGATGGCGGCGGAGCAGGTGGCCGAACCGGTCGACGGACCCACCACCCAATGGATGCGCGCGACCGCTGCGCGGTTGAATGCCGTGGTTACCGGAAGCCTCGTGACCCGCGATGGCGACGACTATTTCAATCGACTGATCTGGATGCGGCCGGACGGTCGTTACGACACCTACGACAAGCGCCACCTGTTCCGGATGGCTTCCGAACAGAATCATTACGCACCGGGTATCAGCCGCCTGATCGTGGATCTCAATGGTTGGAAGGTCAGTCCGCTCATCTGCTACGACCTGCGTTTCCCGGTCTGGAGCCGCAATCGCATCGGCACCGCGGAGGGATACGACGTTCTCATCTTTGTGGCCAACTGGCCCGAACGCCGCCGCTATCCCTGGCAGACGCTGTTGCGCGCACGCGCGATCGAGAACATGAGTTATTGCATCGGCGTGAATCGCGTCGGCAGCGACGCAGCCGGCGTCGAACATACGGGCGACAGCGCGGCGCTGGATTTTCTGGGACAACCGTTGTGCCCCGATCTCGAAGGCGAGGCCGAGCAGACGGTGTCGCTCGATTACGCGAAGCTGCTGTCGTTCAGGGAGAAGTTCGGCGCACACAAGGACGCGGACGACTTCTCACTGACCTGAGGAGGGTACCTGCTTCCTTCGGGTTTCAGTGCCACTGCGCTGAGGCAGCTACGCGCTCGCGGAAGGGCAGGAAAGTCGAGGCGACCCCCGCGGGCCGCCTCGACGGTCGACGCTGGTTTCAGGATTTCTGCTTGCGATCGCGCGGTGGCATGTCCGTTCGCGGCGCCGTCAATGCCTGGAACTTGGTCATCTGGGTATCGCTGAGAATGGGACGCAGCTTCTCCAGCGTTGCCTTCTGTCCCTGCTCCCTCCTGGCGTGCATTTCCTCGCGTGTCGGACGCGTCTGGCTTTCTTTCGCCTTCTCGCGCGCGGCCAGGTGCTGTTGACGCTGCTCGTCGAAGACCTGCTTGACCGCCGCCTTCTGGCCTTCGTCGAGGTCCAGCAGGATGGCCATGCGATCGAGATCGGGACCGCCGCGTCCGTGCGTCGGGCCGGTGGGATGCGCCAGGGCGCTGCCTGCGGCCAGCAAGGCGATAGCGACAATCGTGATGCGTGTTTTCATGAAACGATCCTCCAGGGGATCCGGTGGGACACGCAGTCAATCTAGTCGCCGGTCGTTGCCGCCCGGGTAACTAATGGTTACTAACTGTAAGCGCTGCGGTTCCGTGCTCGCGGCAGCGTCATGATCGCTTCCAGACCGCCGTCGGGCCGATTGTGCAGCTGGATCGAGCCGCCATGCGCCTGCACGATGTCGCGAGCGATGCTGAGGCCGAGTCCGGTGCCACCCGTATCGCGATTGCGCGATGCTTCGACCCGATAGAACGGCTCGAAGACGCGCTCGAGTTCGTCCGCGGGAATGCCGGGGCCGTCGTCGCGGATCGCAATCACCAGATCATCGCCGTCGGCGACGTGCACCACCACGTTCGATCCGTACTTCACTGCGTTGTGCAACACATTGGAAAGACAGCGCTTGAGGCTCTGTTCCTTGCCGAGGATGGGCGCGTTCGAATGGCCTTCGATAGCGAAGTGCGCATCGAGTTCGGCGAATTCCGTCTGGATCGCCGCCAGCAAGTCGTCGACGATGACCTGCTTGGCAGGCTCGTCGTCGTTGAGTCCCTTGAACATGTTCAGCGCGCCCGTGACCATGCGGCTCATCTCGTCGATGTCGGCAACGAAGCGGGTCCGAGCTTCGTCATCGTCGAGCGCTTCGGCGCGCAGTCGCAGCCGCGTCAGCGGCGTGCGCAGATCGTGCGACATGGCGGCGACGACGCGGGTACGGCTGTCGAGATAGCGGCGCAGGCGCTCCTGCATCGTGTTGAATGCACGCGTGGCATCGCGCAGTTCCTTGGCTCCGCGTTCCGGCAGTTGTTGATTCTCGCCGCGACCTACCGCATCGGCGGCCCGCGCCAGCTCGGACAACGGACGCGTCACGCTGCGTGTCATCAGGTACAGCACGCTGGCGAGCAGCAGTGTCAATAAAGCCAGGTTGAAGAAGATGTGTTTCGGCAGCGGCGCGCCCGGTTGCGGCGCCCTGGTGCGAAAGACGATGTCGTCCCCGTCCGGAAGTTTCACCGTCACGTCGTACCAGTTGTCCGGCGAGCGAAAGGCGGGTTGACCGCCGCCCTCGGGCCCATCGGCCGGCGGTCGCAAGTTGCCGAGCAAGGGGATGACATCGCGCCAGCGGCCACGGGCATTGGTGACGGTGACGCTGTAGCCAGGACCGAGCTGCGCGCGGATTTTCGCTGCAAAGGCCTGCTGGATCCGCTGCACCTCCTTGCGAGGCGGCGGTTGGCGTCGATGCTCCTCGAGCGGCCGACGTTGGGCGCGGTACGCCTCCACCCGTGCAAGGCGTTCGTCCGGATCCAGCGTCGTGAGCTCGCTGCTGGCCGATGCAATGTTGTCTGCCGCCTCCCATGCCGTGCTGGTCCACAACGCCACATCGCGACGTTCACGCACGATCAGTGCGACCACCGCCAGCAAGGCGACGCCGACGACCGCGAGCAGACCCGCCATCAGGCGACCGAACAACGACTGTGGCAACAAGTTCATTCCTGCGTGACCTCGACCCCGATCAGATATCCCTCGCCGTAGATCGTCTTGATGATCTGCGGTGAACGACCGCCGTCACCAAGCGCCTGGCGCAGGCGACTGATGCGTACGTCGATGCTGCGATCGAAGGGGTCGATATCGCGCCCCTGGGTCAACTCCGCCAGTTGCATGCGGCTGAGAACGCGATGCGGATGTGCCAGCAGAATGCCGAGCAGTCGGAATTCCGCCCCCGTCAGCGGCACTGTAGTGCCATCGGATCGCGAGAGCGTCCGCGAGACGATGTCGAGCCGCCAATCCGCAAAGCGATAAGCCCGCACATCGGCAGGCAGCGGGTCGCGTGGCGCATGTGCCGCACGTCGCAGCACCGCGCGAATGCGTACGAGCAGTTCCCGTGGATTAAAGGGTTTGCCGAGGTAGTCGTCCGCGCCCACTTCCATACCGACGATGCGATCGACGTCCTCGCCGAGTGCCGTCAGCATGATGATGGGCACCTGGGATTTGGTCCGGACCTCCCGGCACAGCGTCAGGCCGTCGTCGCCGGGCAGCATCAGATCGAGCACGATCAGGTCGATGTGTGTATTCGCGATGGCACGGCGCAGGCCCTTGCCGTCCGCCACTGCCGTCGTGCGAAAACCGTTCTTCTCCAGGTAGTCGCACAGCAGGCTGCGGATCTCGCGGTCGTCATCGACGACCAGGATGTGCGGTCGCTCAGTCATCCCTGTCTTATATCAGAGCCGGCGAGCGGCGTTTTTCAGGGAGCTACGCAGTTTGTAAGCAAGTGTTGCGGGAGAGAGAGGATTTCCACGGGGACACGGGGCAACACGGGGTGAGAAGCCGGAATCAGTCATTCCGGCCTGCGCGGGATTGACGAATATGGAATTAATCAGACTTCAGGTCGGGAATCTTCGTCCCCGTGATTCCCCGTGTCCCCCGTGGAAGTTCTAGTTCTGTGTCTTATCCCCGTCGCGCCTCGAGCGCTTCCCAGCGATCGAACTTCTTCAGCAGCAGTGCTTCGATGTCCTCGGCCCGCTTGCGATCGGCCTTGATCTGATCGGTGCCCTGGCGGTGGTAGTCGGCGCCGCTCATGCGTGCGGTCAATGCCTGCTGCTCCTGTTCGAGCTGTTCGATTTCCTTCGGCAGTTGCTCCAGCTCGCGTGCGTCCTTGTAGCTGAGCTTGGCAGGCGCTGCAGCCTGCGCGGCCGCTGCCTTCGCATCGGTCTTCGCCCTGGACGTGCTCGCGACGGGTGTGCGCCGTTGCGCCAGCCAATCGGAATAGCCGCCGACGTACTCCTGCCACTTGCCGTTGCCCTCGGCGACCAGCGTCTGGGTCACGACGTTGTCGAGGAAGGTACGGTCATGGCTGACGAGCAGCAGGGTGCCCGGGTAGGTCTGCAGCGTGTTCTCGAGCAGTTCCAGCGATTCGATGTCCAGATCGTTCGTCGGTTCGTCCATGACCAGCACGTTCGCAGGCCGCGCGAACTGGCGGGCGAGCAGCAATCGGTTGCGTTCGCCGCCCGACAACGCCTTCACCGGCGAGTGGGCTCGCTGCGGCGGAAACAGAAAATCGGCGAGATACGTCATCACGTGTTTGCGTTCGGTGCCGATCTCGATCCAGTCGGAGCCCGGGCTGATGGTTTCGATCACTGATTGGTCGGGATCGAGCTGTTCGCGCATCTGATCGAAGTACGCGACGAGCAGGTTGGTGCCGAGCTTGACGGTGCCGGAGTCCGGTTGCAGACGCCCCAGGATCAGTTTGATCAGCGTGGACTTGCCGGCGCCGTTGGCGCCGATCAGGCCCAGGCGGTCGCCGCGCATGATGCGCAGCGACAGATCGCGCACGATGCTGCGATCGCCGAATGTCTTGTTGACGTTCTCGAGTTCAGCCACCAGCTTGCCGGAGCGTTCTCCGGAGTCGAGCGTCAGCTTGACGTCGCCGAGTCGATCGCGTCGCGCTGCACGCTCGACGCGCAGGCTTTCCAGTCGGCGCACGCGTCCTTCATTGCGTGTGCGCCGTGCTTCGACGCCGCGACGGATCCAGACTTCCTCCTGCGCCCAGAATTTGTCGAACTTGCGATTGACGACGTCCTCTGCGGCGAGCTGCTCGCTCTTGCGGATCTCGTAGGCCGCAAAATTTCCGGGGTACGAACGCAGCAGCCCGCGATCGAGTTCGACGATGCGCGTCACGACGCGATCCAGAAACGTACGATCGTGCGTAATGACGATGGTGGTCGGTCCCTTGAGCAACAGATCTTCCAGGGACGCGATGCCATCGATGTCCAGATGGTTGGTCGGCTCGTCGAGCAGCAGCAGATCGGGCTGCTGTGCCAGTGCGAGCGCCAGGGCGGCGCGTTTGCGTTCACCGCCCGAGGTCGTCTGCGGCGCGCGGTCCGGCATGACGGAAAAGCGATGCAGGAATTCGTCGAGTCGCGCTTCCACCCGCCAGCGCTCGCGCTCATCGTGGATCGCATCGAATTCGCCGCGCAGGACCAGACTCTCGCGCAGCGAGTCGGCGGCCGGCAGTTCCGGTTCCTGTTCCACCGTGACGACCCGCAGGCCATCCTGTGTCGCCAGTTCGCCGTCATCGAGCAATGCAGTGCGCGTAATGACTTTCAGCAGCGTCGACTTGCCGGTGCCGTTGCGGCCGATCAGGCCGATGCGCTCACCGTCCTGGACAGCGAAATTGGCGCGATCGAGCAGGGGATGCAGGCCGTAGGCGAGTTCGGCGTTTCTCAGGGTCAGCAGGGGCATGAAGAGATCGGGATTTCACACGAAGGGCACGGAGCACAGGAGTAAGAATAGCCGGTTCCGATCCCGCCTGCGCCGGTGAAAGTGTCGCTGCTCTCGAGGGCCTTCAGAACTCCGTGTTCTGCGTCCCGCGGGATTTCCGCTGGTCACGCTCGCCGTGTGAAATTCCCTGTTACTCGTTTCGTTTGCCGCTACAGGCCGGATAAAGCCGCAGGAAGGCACGCACGGCATTGGCGACCTGTCGCTCGCGAGTACTCGTGTCGATGTTGGCGCCAAGCGCAGCCATGAGAACGAGCTGTCCCTGAACGAGGGCGACGAACTGTGAGGCCGCGTCGTTGGTGTCCTCCACGCCCAGGGCGGGTGTGGTTGCTAGGTCGGCGATGTAACGCGCCGTTCCCTGCAGAAGCCCGGGGATGCCGGTTTCGAGAACGGCCTTGCGCAAGCCCGGGAATCGCGGCGCTTCGTGCACGCAGATTCGATACACGGCGAGCGCGTCCTCCGACAGCATGCGTTGCAGCATATGCGTGGCGAGTCGCTTCAATTTCGCTTCGGCGCCGCTGCAGCTGGAAGCCCGCTGCGGCCGGGCCTCGGGGAAGAAGCGCACGGCGCGTTCGCTGAGCACCGATTCGAACAGTGCTTCCTTGGTGCCGAACTCGGCATACAGCGTCGCCAGCGAACCGCCGGCTTCGCGCACGATGGCATTGACGCTGGTGTTGGCGAAGCCGTCCTTCAGGAACATTCGTTCAGCCGCTGCCAGAAACTGCTCCCGCCGGGCGGCGAGCTGCAGCGCGCGGGTATTGCGCGCCGCTCCTGTCATGCCCGCTCTCCGGCGGCGCTCGTTGGCGCCGGTTCGGCGCTGGTCGCTTTGCGATGACGCGACACCATGACGAAAAATAGCGGTATGAACACCGGTGCGATGAACGTCGCGACCAGCATGCCGCCGAAGACGCCAGTGCCCATCGACTGACGCGCGGCGGCGCCGGCTCCGGTGGCGACGACGAGCGGCGCAACGCCGAGCACGAATGCGAGCGAGGTCATGACGATGGGGCGGAATCGCAGGCGTGCGGCTTCCACGGCCGCATCCATCGCAGACTTGCCATCCAGGTAGGCGCGCTGTGCGAACTCCACGATCAGGATGGCGTTCTTGGCCGACAGGCCGATGAGCACGACCAGTCCGATCTGGAAGTAGATATCGTTCTCCATCGCGCGCAGGGCGACGAAGCCCAGCGCGCCCAGCACTGCGAATGGCACGGCGAGCAGCACCGAGATCGGCAGCAACCAGCGCCCGTAGAGTGCGGCGAGAATCAGGAACACCATCACCATGGCGAAGGCGAACGCAAAAATGGAAGCCGAACCGGTGCGCTTCTCCTGGAACGCCTGACCGGTCCACGCGATCTGGTAGCCATCGGGCAGGGCTGTCGCGGCCACGTCCTCCACGGCGCGAATGGCTTCGCCCGAGCTCACGCCCGGCCTGCCGCTGCCGACGACTTTCGCGGCGACGAAGCCGTTGAAGCGTTCGAGCTGCTCCGGTCCCTTCACCTCGGTCACCTGCATCAGCGCCTTGAGCGGCAGCATCTGGCCACTGCTCTTCGAGCGCACGTAGACGTTGCCGAGGTCTTCGGGATCGTTGCGGAAGGACGCTTCTGCCTGCATCTGCACGCGGAACGTGCGGCCGTACACATTGAAGTCATTGACGTACAGCGAACCCATCGTCGACTGCAGTGCGTCGAAGACGTCGCTGATCGGCACGCCGAGCGACAGGGCTTTCTCGCGGTCCACCTCGACGCGCAGCTGCGGCACGTTGGGTCGGAAGAAGGTCTTGATGTCCTGCAGCTGCGGATGCGCCGCCAATCCGGCCTGGAACAGATCCAGTGTTTCCGCCAGCTGTGCGGACGATGCGCCGGCGCGCGACTGCAGGTACACCTCGAAACCGCCCGCGGTCCCGAGCCCGCGGATCGACGGCGGGTTCATGATGTTGAAACGCGCTTCGCGAATCGTCTCGGCATCGCGACTGACTTCCTGCGCGAGCTCGTCGGCGGTGATGTCCCGGTCTTCCCAGCGTTTGAGCGGCAGGAATATCGTTGCGGCGCTGGTCTTGTTGCCGCCGCCGATGATGTCCAGGCCATTGATGATGATGGTGTAGTCCAGTGCCTCCTTGTCTTCCAGCAGGCGCTGCAACTTGGCGGTCGCCTCGCTGGTCCGCTGCAGCGTGGCGCCATCGGGCAGCTGCACGTTGCCGAACAGATAGCCCTGATCCTCAGGCGGTACGAAGCTGCCCGGGATTTTCCAGAACAGGAATCCGACCAGAGCCAGCACGCCGCCGAAGATCAGCAGCGACTGGCCGCGGTGGCTGAGCGTTTTGTCGACACCCCAGAGGAAGCGCCGGGTCGTGGCGTCGAAGCCGCGGTTGAACCAGCGGAACCATTTCGAGTCGTGATCGGCTTCGCGCAGCAGCAAGGCGCACAGCGTCGGCGTGAGGGTGAGCGCCACGAATCCGGAAATGACCACGGCAATGGCGATCGTGACCGCGAACTGGCGATAGAGCTGCCCCGCGATCCCGGTAAGAAACGCGACGGGAATGAACACGGCACACAGCACCAGCACGATGGCGATGATGGCGCTCGAGACTTCCTGCATCGCCTCGATGGAGGCCTGCAGCGCCGACAGCTTCTTCTCGCGCATCAGTCGTTCGACGTTCTCCAGCACCACGATGGCGTCGTCGACCACGATGCCGATGGCCAGCACCATGGCGAACAGGGTCAGGGTGTTGATCGAAAATCCGGCCAGCCACAGACCGGCGAAAGTGCCGATCAGCGAAACCGGCACGGCGATGAAGGGAATCAATGTCGCACGCCAGGTCTGCAGGAACAGGAACACGACCAGGATCACGAGCACGCTGGCTTCGATGATCGTCTTGGTCACTTCCTTGATGGATGCGTCGACGTAGCGCGTCGGATCGAACGGCGTACGGAATTCCACGCCCGGGGGAAAAGTCGACTTGAGTTCCGCCATGCGTGCGCGGATCGCATCGGCGACGTCGAGCGCATTGCCGCCGGATTGCAGGAAGGTGGCCATGCTGACCACCGGCCGGCCGTTGAGCGTATTGATGGTGTCGTAGGTCTGTGCGCCGAGTTCGATGCGTGCGACATCCTTGAGTCGCAGGGCACCACCGCCGGCATCGGCGCGAATCACGATCTCGCCGAATTCCTCGGGTTCGACCAGGCGGCCGCGCGCCGTGACGGTGTAGACCAGTTCCTGTCCCTTGGGCGCGGGCTCCGCGCCGATCTTGCCGGCGGCGTACTGCGCGTTCTGGGCGCGCAAGGCACTGGCGACATCGGTGACTGTCAGTCCCAGCTGTGCCAGCCGATCCGGACGCAACCAGATGCGCATCGAGTAGTCGCGCACACCGAGCATGTTGACGTCGGCGACGCCAGGGATGCGCTTGAGTTCATCGACCAGCGAAATGGTGGCGAAGTTCGAGAGGAAGAGGGTGTCGCGGGAGTTGTCGGGAGACACCAGGGAGACGATCAGCAGAATATCCGGAGAGCGCTTCTGCACCGTGACGCCATTGCGGCGCACGTCGTCGGGTAGCCGCGGCAATGCAAGCTGCACGCGGTTGTTGACGTTGAATACGGCGGTGTCGATATCGGTGCCGACGTCGAAGGTCGCGGTGATCGACACGTCGCCGGTCGAGGAGGCGGACGAGCTGAAGTACAGGAGATGTTCGACGCCTGACAGCTTCTCTTCGATGGGGGCAGCGACGGTCTTGGCGATCGTTTCTGCGCTCGCTCCCGGATAGCTGGCGTTGATCACCACCGTAGGTGGAGCAATCTCCGGAAACTGCGCCAGTGGCAGCGTGAAGCTTGCGACCAGGCCGGCGATGACGATGACGATGGCGACGACACCGGAGAGCACCGGACGATCGATGAAGAAGCGGGAGAACATATCAGCGCGCCGCCGCTGCAGTGCCCAGCGCCGGCGCATCCGTCGCGACCGCGGGTGCGATGGTCAGCTCCGAGCCGGGATTCAGCTTCATCAGGTTGTCGACGATGATCCGGTCGCCAGGCGCCAGACCGCTGCGGATGATCCAGTCGCTGCCGGTCCAGGTGCCGGTTTCCACCGGGCGCTGCGCCGCCTTGCCTTGCGCATCCACGGTCCACACATAGCGGCTCTGGTTGCCCTGCACGACAGCAGACTGCGGTACCGCGATCACCTGCCGGTTGCCTGCGCCGATCCGCACGGTGGCGAACTGCCCCGGCAGAATCACCATTTGCGGGTTCGTGAACTCCGCACGCAGCTGCACCGTGCCGAGCTGTCGATCCACCGTGGAACCCGCAAAGTTGAGATGCCCGGTCGCTTCGTAAGGCTTGCCGTCGGCCAGCACCAATTCAACGGATGCGTCGCCATTGCCCTGGCTGCGTCGCAAGCCCGCATGTTCCGCCTCCGATAGCGCAAAGCGCACCCAGATCGGATTCGTCTGCGAGACCGTGGTCAGCAGGCTGGTTTCGTTGTTGGCCGTGACCAGGCTGCCTTCGGAGTGCAGCGCGCGGCCCGTGACGCCGCTGATCGGTGCTGTGACCGACGTGTAGGAGAGATTGAGTTGCGCTTCGCGCACGCGCGCCTGTGCTGCGTCGTACGCAGCCAGCGCCGATCGATAGGCGGTCTCCGATTCCTCGGCGATCCGCTGGCTCACCGCGGAGCTTTTGTAGAGACCCGCAACCCGCTCGGTTTCACGGCGTGCCTGATCACGCGTCGCGGTGGCCTGATCGGCGTCCGCCCTGGCGCGGGCCAGGGCGATCTCGAACGGCGCGCGCTCGATCTGGAAGAGCGGCGCACCCGCCTTCACATACGCGCCTTCCGCGTACAGCCGCTTCTCGATGATTCCGGACACGCGGGCGCGTATCTCGACTTCCTTGGCGCCTTCGGTCCGACCGACGGCTTCGAGCGTAACTGGAACGCTGCGCTCGATGATTGTCAGCGTCGTCACCGGGATGGGCCCTTCGCTTCCCGCATCGTCGGCGTTTCCGCATCCTGTCAGAGAGGCCATGCCGGAAAAAAAGACGCAGGCGCCAAGAGCGCGAAGAGCATTGACTCGCATGGAGGCTGGGGGGAGCAGGGGAAGGGACATTAGTGTAGCAATCGCTACACCAATGCGCAGCCGCGAGCGCCGGGGGAAATGGCCTGGTCGCGTGCCTGCACGATCCCCTTCGCGTAACACGAGCGACGCGCATGTGTGGCACGGATTCATCCTTTCCCTTAGTCCGCGACCGCGTGATGTCACCGATGCGCAGGGATCATGCAACAGCTGTGATCGACAGCACGCCGGGTGGCGCAGCGGTGGTGAAAACTCCACGCACAACGCAATGATCACGAATAACGAACACTTGTTGACCGTCACCGATGCGTTTCATGCCGCGGCGTTCGATCGTGGCGGCTGGCATGAGGCGCTAGACGGCCTGGCCAAGGCGACGGGATCGCAATCGGGTGAGCTGATCTGCATCGGCGACGATATGTCGGTGCCGATCAACATCGTGACGGACATCGATCCCGGCTTTCACCCTGCCTTCATCGAGTGCGGAGGTGGTGATCCGCGCGTGAATCCGCGTGTCGCAGCCGGCATGAGGGCGCCCCTCCTGAAGGTGGTTGCCGAATCGGATTTCATCACGCCGGACGAATGCGACCGGCATCCGCACTACCAGGAGTTCGCACGTGCCTGGGACGTGCCCTATATATGCCTCGCCACGCTGGACAGGACGCCAGGCATGCTCGTGGGCCTCGCCGCGTTGCGCAATCATCGCCAGGGCCATATCACACCGCAGCAGCGTGAGGTCTTCGCTTCGATCGCACCGCATGTACGCGCGGCGGTGCGCACGCACGAGATGCTGGAGGACAACGGCGCATCGATAGTCGCCGGCGCAATGGAAGCGCTCTCCATTCCCGTGTTCGTCTGTGACCGCGCCGGCGTCGTGCGAGCGCATTCACCGGAGGCGGAGTCGCTGTTGTCGGCCGGACGCGGACTGCTCATGAAAGAAGGGCGTCTGCACGCGCAGGGTCTGGTCGAGAACCGCGCGCTGGCCGATGCGATTGCAGCAGCGGCGTTGGGATGCACCAAACCGGAGGTCCCGATGCTGCGCACGGTCGTCATGCACAGTGGACGCGGCACTGCGCCACCGTTGGTGCTTGATGTAGTGGCGCTACCGCGCCGGGACTACGAGTTCAGCTTCGCGCCGCGCGTGCTGGTCGTGGCGCGGGGAATGCGGGGCACGTCCGGGCGCAGGGCGGCGATCGTCCAGGCCGCCTATGCGCTGACCGCTGCGGAGACCGACATAGCCATGCAGCTGACGAAAGGCAGGACGGCGGAGGCTATCGCTGCGAGCCGCAACGTTGCCACCGGAACCGTGCGCGCGCAGATCAAAGCGGTATTGGCAAAGATCGGTGTCAGTCGGCAGATCGAACTCGTCGCCCGGCTTGGCGAGCTGTAAGCCGCTCCATCCCCAGCGTCGATACGTTCGACGCGCTGACATCGATTGCAAAGACGCCAGCACCCGGACGTTCAATGTGAACTGACGCACGCGCATTCGCAGCGTGTATGCGCAGACCCGATGGTCCCGCGATGCCGGATGCCGCCCGCTTGTGAGTCGACGCTCACACTTCCCCGCGCATCGGTACGCATCGCAGGTGGCGGTGTGAGAAAGCCATCACGGATCCCATACATAACGCTGCCGATGCCCAAAATTGGGTATGCGGTGGAAAAAACTGCTCACTACCTTGCGGCACATCACGCGGCACAGCGCGGCGTATGAATGTCAACCTTCGCAGGAGTGAATGATGAAAACGTCCGGTCTGACAGGTCCCAGTCGGCGGCTCAGCGCGATCTGCGCGCTGATTCTGGCGACGCAGTTGGCCGCGTGCGGCGGTGGTGATGGCAACGACACTACGCCCCCGCCGAGCGGAAGTGGTGAGCCTCCGGTGACTCCGCCGCCGCCTCCTCCTCCTCCTCCTCCTCCCGCGACGGTCAGCCTGAAGTTGACGGGCAAGGTGACCGACGAGCCGATCGCCAATGCGCAAGTGACCGCGACGGTCGGTTCGCAGACGTTCAGCGCGACGGCCGACGCCACTGGCGCCTACAGCCTCGACATCGAGATTGAAGAGGCGAACGCCGGTGATTTCGTGACGCTGAGCGCACGCGGTGTCGGCGCCCAGTCCTTCGTTGAATTCACATCGTTGGCCGGTTCATTCCAGTCATTGCTGAGCGCCGCCGGTTCCGATGAGATCCTGTCCAGCACGGAAAGCTTCTCGACCCAGATCACCAATGTGAGCACGGCTCAGGCGGTCTTCCTCGTACAGGCCAACGGTGGCCAGCCCATCACGAGCGAAGCGGCATTGAGCAGTGCTGCGGTTGGGGTGAATGCTCAGGACGTGCTCGATCTCGCCGCAGCCATCAAACTCGCGGTGGACGATGCCCAGAACAACCCGCTGCCGGCGGGCACGACATCGATTCTTGCACTGGCTTCCGACGCGACCGCCCGCCAGACATTCATCAACGAGGTCTATGAAAACAACCCCAGCGCGTTCGCGGCGGCGCAGGTGGCGATCGCACGGGACCCTGACCTGGCGCAGAACGATGGAGTCGTGCAGCGCTACCTCGACAGCGAGGGCTTCACGACAGCGATGCTGTCGACGGATGGATTGTTCTCGTTCAACTACAGCGGCCGCATCGCGCATTTCGATCTGTATGCGGATGGCACTGGTTTCGAGAACTCGGAGACCTACGACCAGCCGCACACCTGGACGCGCGATGGCTCGACGATCGAAGTCACTTACAGCACACCGGTCAGTACAATCAGCTACGACACGGTCAACTGCAACGGTACGGTCGCGCAGTTCGAAGCCCACTATGTCAGCAAT
Source organism: Povalibacter sp. (assembly GCF_036520495.1). GTDB lineage: Bacteria > Pseudomonadota > Gammaproteobacteria > Steroidobacterales > Steroidobacteraceae > Steroidobacter. Next base: position 43,547 of record NZ_DATDJO010000028.1, read on the forward strand.
GGCGTGGACCTGACGTTCCTGAACGAACGCACCGTAACGATCACGACCACCAGCCAGATCTCGTATCCCTCGTGTCCGTCGCTGGACGGTCCGAAGACCTCCACCGTGGCGCGTTCCGTGCTGTCGATGGACAACTTCAAAGTCATCGACGTGGAAGAGCTCAAGGGCAATGCCCAGACCATCTATGTCTGGGATAGCGGCCAGAGCGCTGTCGTGGCTGACGTCGCCGAGATCTACGCCGACGGCACGGGGCGTGCCCTGATCACCGGCCAGGACTTCACGTGGGAACTGAGCGCGGACGGCGGTCCGGAAGCAGAGGGCAAGATCATTGCCGCGCAGTTCGACGGATGGACGGCTGAGTATCTGTCCTTCCGCGACATCGATGAACTCTCGAGTGACCTGTTCTGGGAAGTGCGCGTCGGCAACGATGGTGACGGTGGTGTGTACATGGGAGCGGGGGCGTCGGTCTTCGCAGATCCGGAGTACGCAGTCACGTTTACCGAGCAGGACGTCGTGGGCCGTTTCTATCAGTTCGGCAAGGGTGATGAGACGTCGGGCGATGCGCGTCTCGGCGGCTTTCGTCTGCGCTTCGACGCCAACGGGATGGGCGCCCAGGAAAATGACTACATCGACGGTAACGGCAACGTGCAGCTGGACGCGAGTGCGGCGTTCCGCTGGGCGATAGCCACCGGTCCTGTCGGTGTCGAGGTGGTCGTGAGCCAGACGTACAACACGGCGATCAATAGCTACAACTGCGCCGTTGCCAGTGCGAACTGCATTGTCTTCGACGAACGTCGCATCATCCCGATCGTCGCCGACGACAACCGCGTGTACTGGATGGAGGTCCGTCGCTCGGCTCCGTCCATCGGTACCACCGTCGCGGACGACACGGCTCCGACACAGCTCGTGCGCTTCTACGATTACGAGCCCTTCGCTGAAGCGGCTTCGTTGTCGGCCAAGCCGAAGCTGGGCGCGTCACGCACCAAACAGCGCGAACTGCTGCGTGGAGCGAGCCAGCGCTGATCGCACAGACTTCAGGACGAGTCACGAAAGGGGCGCCTCGGCGCCCCTTTCGCTTGGTACTGCCGTGCGGGATGCAATGCCCATCGAAAGAGGCCTATCCTCTGCCGCATGAAAATCGCGAAACCCCTGCTGCTCGTCACGACTCCCATCGGACTGGCTTTCGGCCTTTACGAAGCGCATCGCCTCGCTGGCGGGCTGGTGTTCATCATGGCGGCGATGGTCGCCGTGATCGGCGTGGCCATGTCTTCGGTGGTACTGACGATCAGGCGCGAGCGCAGGGAAGAGGAGAAGAAGCGCAGTGAAACTCAGGAAAGTCACGAAAGTGACGAGGGCAAGAAGTAGTTCCTCACTCCCTTCTCTCGATCACCATGCTCTGGATGGCGCGTCCGAAGTAGCCGCGTTCGTCGCCCAGCTTCGCAAACGCGAGGCCTGCGCCCTGATCGCCGAGCCATGTCTGCGCGTCGAGCAGGATCCAGTCGCCGACCGGCATGCGCGCCAGGCTGATGGTGAGATCGGCGTTGATGAACGTCCATTGATGGAAGTCCAGCACTGACGACACGCCGTTGCAGAAGTCGCTGGTCATGGCCGCACGCATGAGCGGGGAAAGCGGCTGGCCGGCGACGACAGGCCGTTGCGCACGGAACCAGACTGCGCCCGGGCCGGGCTGACGAAAGCCGCCACGTACGATGCGCAACGACAATCCGCGAATGAAGGCATTGGACTGGCCGCCCAGCAGTTCCGTCGGCGCCTCACCCGCCTGCGGGCCCGGCAGCTCGATGCGTTCCTGGCCGATGTCGTCCGGCAGCATCGGCGCATCTGCGCGAATCTTCAGAACACTGGCGCGTGTCACTTCGACACCGTCCGCGAGCAGCGCAATCGAACACAGCTGGATCTTGCGGCCCTCGCGCACGACATCGGTCCTGATAGTCAACGGCGCGATCGGCACGGGTCGCAGCAGGTCGATGGTAATGCGCGCGACGCGCATCGGCTCGCGCGTGGGGATCTGCTCTGCGGCCCAGGCCACCAGCGACGCCGGAGCCCCGCCGTGCTGCATGTCTGGGCTCCATGGGCCGGCTGCAGAAGCATCCGTGTGGGCGGTCATCCCGTCGAGTCGATAGAGCGGATTCATGGCGGGGTGCGTTCTATGCAGCGAGTTGTCGCAACAGGCCTGCCGTTGCCGCGTCGGCCGGGAAGAAAGCTTCGATCGCCAGCTCCGATAAGGTCACGTCGATCGGTGTGCCGAAGACTGTCGTGGTGCTGATGAAATTGAGTGTGCCTGCGGGACTTGCAAGGCTCAATGGAATGGCCACGGCACTACCTGGCAGCTCTGCTTCCTGGGTCCGTGGCGACGGATAGGGAAGCAGTTCGTCGAGAAGTTCGCTGAGCGTCGCGTCCGCAGAGAGTTCGATCTGGCGGCGCAATCGCGCAATGAGATGTGCGCGCCACTGACCGAGGTTGGCTATCTGCGGTGCGAGGCCGCGGGGATGCAGGCTGAGTCGCAGCACGTTGATCGGCGGCTGCAGCAACTCCGGGCTGGCGCCCGCCAGCAGTGGACTCACGCTGCTGTTTGCGGCCACCAGATTCCAATGACGGTCGATCGCGAGCGCAGGATAGGGCTCGTGACCCTTGAGCACCATGTCGATGGCTTCACGCGCTGCGGTCAGTGCGGGATCGTCCAATGCTCTGGCGGCAAACGTTGGCGCAAAGCCGCCTGCGACGAGCAGCGTATTGCGCTCGCGCAGCGGTACATCGAGCAACTCGGCGAGATGCAGCAGCATGTCGCGGCTCGGTTGTGCGCGTCCCGTTTCGACGAAGCTCAGGTGGCGAGTGGAAATGTCGGCTTCAAGTGCGAAATCCAGCTGGCTCATGCGGCGCCGTTGCCGCCATTCGCGCAGCATTTCCCCAACCGGTCTTGCACTGAGTGCCTGCGTGTTCGCAATCATGATCTTCATCCTTTCGCTGCGGTCAGTGTGCCCATTACCTGTTGGGTAATCGACCCTGCGCGCCCCCGCGCCAATCATTGCGCCATCGCCGCTATCCCATTTCTGTCGCACCGGTCGCGGCGAAGACCGATGCCCATCGAAGGAGTTGCCATGGTGCCAGTTCAATCATTCGTTTTCCTGCGCCGCGTCCTGCTCGTGGACGCCCTGGCGAGCGGCGGCATGGGCTTGCTGGCCTTGTTGTTCGCCGCCCCGATCAGCGGCCTGCTGGACCTGCCTGCCAGTCTGCTGACCCAGATCGGGATCGTCCTTTTGCCGTTTGCTGCGTTCGTCGGTTTCCTGGCCTCAAGACCCGTGCCGCCGAACGTCGGTGTGTGGGTCGTCATCGGGATCAATATCCTGTGGGTGATCGACAGTGCGTTCATGCTCATCACCGGTTGGGTCGAGCCGAACGGGCTGGGATACGCCGTGCTGATCGGTCAGGCGCTCGCGGTCGCGGTGTTCGCCGAGCTCGAGTATCTCGGCGTGCGACGGACTGCTCTGGTCTCGGCGTGAGTGGATTCCGACAGTCTGGTGCAACGGAACGGATCGGGCGTTCAGGGGTTGTAGGGGCAGGTCACAGTCCAAGGAGACAACCATGCGCCCGATCCTTGTCGCCTCAATCCTGCTATGTGCCGCCTGCAGCCGGCAGTCGCCCGATGCCGTCACCTCGCAGTCCACTGCGCCGCCGCCCGTGCCGGCCACGACTGAAACACCGATGCCGCCACCGGAAGCGCAGACGCCGGTCGGCGCCACGGCCGAACTGAAGGCGACACAGGGCAATGGAGTTTCCGGCACATTGATGCTCGCGCCCGCGGGCAATGGCGTCCACATCACGGGGACGATCAAGGGACTGCCGCCTGGTTCGACGCATGGTTTTCACGTCCATGAAAAAGGCGATTGCAGCGCGCCCGATGCCAGCAGCGCCGGCCCGCACTTCAATCCGACTCAGCAGCCGCACGGTGATCCGGCCGGGGACAGCCATCACCTCGGCGACATACCGAACGTGACTGCGGATGCTTCGGGCTCCGCGGAGCTGGACGTAACGGTCGCTGGCTTGACGCTGCGCACCGGGCAGGCTGACGATATCGTCGGCAAGTCCATCGTGGTCCACGAGAAGGCCGACGATTACAAATCGCAGCCGGCTGGCGATTCCGGCAATCGCATCGCTTGCGGCATCATCAAATAGACAACACCGATAGATAACCCGGAAACACTACGCATGCTGTCTGCAATCCTGGCCTTCCTGCACCATGCGGCAGCATTCGTATTGTTCGGGGCGTTGATGGCGGAACTGGTGCTCACGAAAAGTGAACTGAGCCTGACGTCAGCGCGTTCGCTGCTGCGCATGGATGCGGCCTACGGTATATCCGCGATGCTGTTGCTCGTGGTCGGATTCGCCAGGGTGTTCCATACGGAGAAGGGCGCTGCCTATTATTTCGGCAGCGCGCCTTTCCTCATCAAGCTTTCGCTGTTCGCCATTGCCGGTCTGCTGTCGATCAAACCGACACGCGAGTTTCTGTCCTGGCGCAAGATCCTGCGCGAGCAGCGTGCTCCTGCCTTCGATGAAGCGAAACGCAGCGCCATCCGTCGCCATATTCACATCCAGCTGACTTTGATGCTGGGGATCATGCTGTGTGCAGCGCTGATGGCGCGCGGCATCGGCTTCGTCGGTTGATTGCGCGGCATCGGACAAGCTGATTCACTGCCGGCCGACTCGGTCAGGCATTTCCATCTTGTCATCCGCACAGACATCCGTTCCGGCTGCACCGCGAGCGTTCGCAGCCCTGCACCATCCAGGCTATCGCGCCTACTTCTTCAGCATGGCCGGCGCGATGATGGCGGACAGCATCGAGCACGTCATCAGCTACTGGGTGATCTTCCAGAAGTTTCACTCGCCCTACCTGGCGGGCTTCGCCGTTATTTCGCATTGGGTGCCGTTCCTCGGGCTTTCCGTATTCGTCGGTGCACTCGCCGACCGCTTCGATCCGCGACGGTTGATTCAGATCGGGATGGTGCTGTTCATGCTCGTCTCGATCGCGTGGGGAGTGCTGTTCATCACCGATACGCTGCAGATGTGGCACGCCGCGGTATTGCTGGTCTTCCACGGTATCGCCGGTGTGTTGTGGAGCCCGACGTCGCAGGTGCTGCTGCACGACATCGTGCCGCGCGAGCATCTGCAGAGCGCTGTCCGGCTCAATGCGACCTCGCGTTATCTCGGGCTGCTTGCAGGCCCTGCGGTCGGTGGCGGCATCCTGCTGCTCATGGGCCCCTCGTACGGCATCCTCTTCAATGCGCTGATCTACCTGCCGACCATCCTCTGGTTATGGAAGGCGCCGTATGGGCCGAAATTCCGCAAGGAACAGCTGCCGCCGCGCGCCATTCGCGGCTGGACCGACATCGTCGATGCGATGCGACGGGTGGCTGCCGATCGCACACTGTTGTCGATGACGCTACTGGCGGGCGGCGCGTCCATGCTGGTCGGGACCGCGTACCAGGCGCAGATGCCCGGATTCGCCGAGGCGCTGGGTCATATGGATGCGGACTTTTCTTACAGTCTGCTGCTGGGGGCCGATGCGGCCGGCGCGTTGTTTGCGGGGCTGCTGCTGGAGAGTCGCGGCCTGCTGCAGGCCCGGGTCCGCACCGCCTTCCTGCTGGCCATCGTGTGGTGCTGTGCGCTGACCGGGTTTGCGCTGTCACGCACCTATCCGGTGGCGATGATCCTGTTGTTCATTGCCGGTTTCGTCGAACTGTCCTTCAATTCCATGGCACAGACGCTGGTACAGCTGAAAGCGCCTGCAGACATCCGCGGCAAGGTCATCGGCGTCTACTCCATGGCCTCGCTCGGCATGCGGGCCGTCAGTGGGGTCACGGTCGGGGTGATCGGTGGCGTGATAGGGATCCATCTGTCCCTCGCCCTGAGCGCGGTCGCGTTGATGACCGTGATTCTCGTGCTGTCGGCGTTCAGAATGAGGGTGCGAGACTGAAGCGGCTGCTTGCTATATTGCGGACGGGTGGGTGCCCGTCGGCGCACACAAAGTAAGGGGGACTGACATGAAGATCGGATCGATCGGTGCGACCGGCCTCGGCCTCCTGGCGACGCTGTTTGCGTGTCTGCCCGCGTCGGCTGCAGAGCGCGGCTTCTACATCGGCGGATTCTATGGCCAGACGGATGCCAGCCTCGCCAAGGCGGGTTTCGACGACCTTGCGCTGCGCGTGTACGGCTCGGGCGGTTTTACGCCTGAGACCTCCGTATCGACGCTGGACAACAAGTCCTCCGGATACGGCTTTGTTGGCGGCTATCGCTGGCTGAGGAATCTGGCGCTCGAAGGCGGGTACGTCGATCTGGGCAAATACGTCTATCGCGACCAGAGCACGGGTTCCAACTTCGACCTGAACGGCGATCAGATCGACGGGGTCATGCTCGGCCAGAAGCTGACTGTGAAAGAGGCGGGCATCATGCTGTCCGCGCTTGGCATCCTGCCGTTGAGCTATCGTTCCGAGCTCTATCTGCGCGGTGGCCTGCTGTTGTCCTCGAACAAGATCTCCGGATCCATCGAGGACGAATTTGGAAGTTTCAGCATCGGCTCGAATACCGATTCGGATACGGACTTCCTGCTGGGCGTTGGCGCCAGCTTCACGGTCGCCGAGATCTACGCCATGCGGCTGGAGTATCTGCGCGTGCTGGACATGGGTGACAAGAACCTCTGGGGCGAAGCAGACGTGGACATGGTGAGCCTTGGCTTCACCGTGACATTCTGACGCCAGGCTCAGCTCGGCCGGACGCCTTCACCTGCGACGAGGACTTCGACCGGCCGATGCCCGCCAATCTCCGCACACAGTTGCTGCGGATGCCGCAACCGCCAGATCGCGAGGTCCGCGCGCATGCCGACGCGCAATATGCCGCGATCGTGTGCAAGCCCCAGCGCGCGTGCCGCGTGCCGGGTGACCCCTTGCAGCACTTCCGTCGGCGTCATTCGAAACACCACGCATGCCATGTTCATGGCAATGAGCAGCGACGCCATCGGCGATGTTCCCGGATTGCAGTCGCTCGACACGGCCATGGCCATACCCAGCGAGCGCATGCGTTCGATCGGCGGCAGTTGCTTCTGTCGCAGAAAATAGAACGCTCCCGGCAGCAGGCCCGCGACGACACCTGCCGCGGCCATGCGTTCGATGGACTCCATCGAGCTGTACTCCAGATGATCCGCAGACATTGCGCCGTGTGCGGCGGCCAGCATGCCGCCGCCGCAATCGCTGAGCTGGTCGGCGTGCAGGCGTAGCGGTAACGGCAACTGCCCGGCGCGCTGGAAGATGCGCTCGATCTGCTCGCGCGTGAAGGCAATGCGCTCGTGATACGCATCGACGGCATCAGCGAGCCCGCTCTCGGCCACCGCGGGCAGCATCTCTTCAATGACAAGACGCACGTAGTCTTCCTGCCGTCCGGAATATTCGGGAGGCAGCGCATGAGCGCCGAGGAAGGTATTGACGACCGGAATGCCGAGGCGTTCGCCCAGCAGACGCCCGACGCGCAGCATTTTCAGCTCGCTGTCGACGTCGAGCCCGTAGCCGGATTTGATTTCGAGCGTCGTCACGCCCTCGCGAACGAAGGCCGCCGCGCGTGCCAGGGAGCAGGCGAGAAGCTGGTCGGCGCTTGCTGCACGTGTGGTGCGCATGGTCGACAGGATGCCGCCGCCGGCCCGCGCAATCTCCTCATACGTAGCACCGCGTAATCGCGTTTCGAATTCATGTGCGCGATCGCCGGCATAGATGAGATGCGTGTGGCACTCGATCAGGCCGGGAGTGATCCATAGTCCATCGGCCTGAGTCACCTTGGTTGCGGACCACTGCAGCTGTTGCAGTTCATCGCGCGTTCCCAGCCAGGCGATCCGGCCGTCGCGAACTGCAAGTGCGCCGTCGGCGATGGGGCCGATGCTGTCGTTCGTGCCGTCCATCGTCGCCAGATCGGCGCCGATCCACAAACGATCCCAAGTCTGTCGCTCAGCGGGCGCGGTCATGACGCCGAGCATATACTTTCCGCATGTCGCTACGAAGGCACTTTCGCTTCGACACCGCGTGGCTTCCCGAAGGCTGGCGCGAAAATGTCGTCATAGGTATCGACGACGACGGCAACATCGCGTCGGTGCAGACCGGCGAGTCGACAACGGACGCGATCGCCGTGGCGGGCGCAGCAATTCCAGGGATGCCGAATGTACACAGCCACGCATTTCAACGTGCGATGGCGGGGCTGGCCGAGCGGCGCTCAGGCGAGCACGACAGCTTCTGGACGTGGCGCGAAACCATGTATGAGCTGGCGCGACGCACGACGCCAGAACTCCTCAACGCCGTTGCTGCGCAGTTGTACGTGGAGATGCTGAAGGCCGGGTATACAGCGGTCTGCGAATTCCACTACCTGCATCATCAACCCGACGGCTCGCCGTACCGCGAACACGGCGTCATGGCGCACGCTGTCGTCGATGCCGCGGTGGCTGCAGGTATCGGCCTGACACTGTTGCCCACGCTGTACTGCACGTCCGACTTCGGATCGCAGCCACCGACCGCGCGACAACGCCAGTTCGTTTCAGATGTGCCGCAGTTCATGGATCTGTGCGATGACCTCCGTGCGAGAACGCAGCGACAGCAGCAGATCGGCGTCGGCGCTGCGTTACACAGCCTGCGCGCAGTGCCACAGCCGCAGCTGCGGGAAGTCCTCGAGTCATTGCACGCACGCAGCGCTGGTCCGATTCACATCCACATTGCCGAACAGGAACGGGAAGTCGCGGAATGCCTGCGTCACTACGGCCAGCGTCCGATCGAATGGCTGCTGGATCATGCCACGGTGGATCAGCACTGGTGTCTGGTGCATGCGACCCATGCGACGAACACTGAGCTGGCAGGCATTGCACGCAGCGGCGCCAGTGTGGCGTTGTGTCCGACGACCGAAGCCAATCTCGGCGATGGCATCTTCGATCTTCCAGCGTTCATCGCTGCCAACGGCGTCATGGCCATCGGCTCTGACAGTCATATATCCATTTCGCCGCCGGAAGAGCTGCGTTGGCTGGAGTACCAGTCGCGCCTTCTGCGACGCGAACGCAACGTGCTGGCGGGTGAAGGTTCCACCGGCGCCCATCTCTGGCGTCTGGCATGTACAGGCGGCGCGCAAGCGAGCGGTCGTCGTGTCGGTGCGCTACGCGTGGGTCTGCGTGCGGATGTGGTCGTGCTCGATCTCGAATCCCCGGCGCTGCTCGGACGCAGCAACGACTCGATCCTCGACACGTTCATCTTCTCGGGTCAACCGAACCCGGTGCGTGATGTCATGGCCGGCGGCCGCTGGGTCGTACAGGACGGCCAACATTTCGCCGAGATTCCCATTGCCGCTGGATACCGTCGTGCGATGCGGGCTTTACAAGAGTGAGGAGTAACCGCAAAGAACGCATAGAGCGCAAAGAAAGAAAATTGCCGCAACAGACGTGACGGAAGGGCTCTCACGGGACGGAAATTGCAAAGTAGGATTGAACGATTCTTGGATTCTTTGCGTCATTTGCGCAGCCGCCTCTTTGGGGCTAATCCACCTTCTCTCTTCCCTGCGTTCTCTGCGCCCGGGGATTCGGGTCACGTCTCTTTGCCGCTATTTTGATCTTCGCTCCGTCTATGTGTTCTTTGCGTTCTTTGCGGTTACTCGATGCTTTTCCGGGCTTGCCATACAACGCCGTCGGCAGGAACATCGACTGACGTCTGATCGTCGAGGAGTGGCGCATGAATGCACGGACTCAGTCTGCATCGGATCGGTTCGCGGGTGCGCGGCCGGTGAAGGCGCCGCGCGGGACGGTCAGGTCTGCAGGAAGCTGGCTGACCGAAGCGCCGCTGCGCATGCTGATGAACAACCTCGATCCCGAGGTGGCCGAGAATCCCGACGAACTCGTCGTCTATGGCGGCATCGGGCGGGCCGCCCGTAACTGGGAATGCTTCGATCGCATCGTCGAGTCGCTGCGCGCGCTCAAGGACGACGAGACGCTGCTGATCCAGTCCGGGAAACCCGTCGGCGTGTTTCGCACGCACGCAGATGCGCCGCGCGTGCTGCTGGCCAATTCGAATCTGGTGCCGAAGTGGGCGACGTGGGAACACTTCAACGAACTCGATCGTCGTGGCCTGATGATGTTCGGGCAGATGACGGCGGGTTCGTGGATCTACATCGGCAGCCAGGGCATCGTGCAGGGCACGCACGAGACATTCGTCGAGATGGGGCGTCGTCATTTCGGCGGCAATCTGCGCGGCAAGTGGATTCTCACGGCGGGTCTCGGCGGCATGGGTGGCGCACAGCCGCTGGCAGCGACCATGGCGGGTGCGGGCATGCTGTGCATCGAGTGCCAGCAGAGCCGCATCCAGAAACGTCTCGATACGCGTTATCTGGACGTGCAGGCGCCGAGTGTCGAGGTGGCGCTGCAGATTCTTGCGAATACCGAACTGACGGGAGAGCCGGTTTCCGTGGGCGTGCTCGGCAACGCCGCGGAAATCGTTCCGGATCTTCTGCGCCGTGGCGTACGGCCGCATGCAGTGACCGACCAGACTTCGGCGCACGATCTGGTGAATGGCTACCTGCCGCTCGGCTGGAGCGTCGAGCAGTGGATCGACATGCGCTCACGCAATCCGAACGCCGTGAGCGCGGCGGCCCGCGCCTCGGCCGCCGAGCATGTGAAAGCGATGCTGGGCTATCACAAGCTGGGCATCCCGGTGTTCGACTACGGCAATAACATCCGCCAGGTCGCGCTCGATGCCGGCGTGACCAACGCATTCGACTTTCCAGGATTCGTGCCCGCGTACATCCGCCCGCTGTTCTGCCGTGGAGTAGGACCGTTTCGTTGGGTAGCGCTGTCCGGCGATCCCGAGGACATCTATCGCACCGATGCGAAAGTGAAGGAGCTGATCCCCGACGACCCGCACCTGCACCGCTGGCTCGACCTCGCGCGCCAGCGCATCCAGTTCCAGGGTCTGCCTGCGCGCATCTGCTGGGTCGGTCTCGGCCAACGGCACCGACTGGGTCTGGCGTTCAATGAAATGGTGGCGTCGGGTGAGTTGCGGGCCCCCGTGGTCATCGGTCGCGATCATCTCGACTCCGGGTCGGTCGCCAGTCCGAATCGCGAGACGGAAAGCATGCAGGATGGGTCGGACGCGGTGTCGGACTGGCCGCTGCTCAATGCGCTGCTCAATACGGCCAGCGGCGCAACCTGGGTGTCCCTGCACCACGGCGGCGGCGTCGGTATGGGCTATTCGCAGCACGCGGGCGTGGTGATCGTCTGCGACGGTAGCGATGCCGCGGCGCGGCGGATCGAGCGGGTGCTCTGGAACGATCCCGCGACGGGCGTCGCCAGGCACGCCGACGCAGGTTATGCCGACGCCATCGCCTGCGCCCGTGACAACGGCTTGAATCTGCCGATGGTCGGTCGATGATCCGACCGAAAACCTCTGTTCAGAGAGCTGCAGCAGGCTCGCGCATGAGCAACCGGATCTGAGCGCAACCCCATGCTTCCCTACACCTTCCATCGCGGCGCGCGGCCATTGCTGATCAGCATCCCGCACGCCGGCACGGCGGTCCCTGATGAGATCGCGAACCGTCTCACGGAGACAGGTTGCGATCTGCCGGACACGGACTGGTACCTCGACAAGCTGTATGAGTTCGCTGGCGCGCTGGGGGCGTCGGTGCTGGCAGCGACATATTCGAGGTACGTGGTCGATCTGAATCGCTCCGCCGATTCCGCGGCGCTCTACGCCTCGCAGATGACATCGCCGGTGTGCGCGCTGCAGACATTCGCGAGACACGATATCTACGTTCGCGGCGCCGAGCCCGACGAGGCGGAGATCGCCGCGCGCGTGGAGTGCTACTGGCAGCCGTACCATCAGTGCATCGCCGAAGAACTGTGGCGCATGCGTTCCGAGCATGGCTACGCATTGTTGTGGGATGCGCATTCCATCGTCAGCAGGGTGCCGGAGCTGTTCGAGGGGGAACTGCCGCAGTTCAATCTGGGCACTCGCGACAATGCCTCGTGTCCGCAAAGTGCGGCGCAGGCGCTGCTGCATTCGCTCGAGGAAGAGGGTCGCTACTCTGCCGTACTCAACGGCCGTTTCAAGGGCGGCTACATAACGCAGGCGTACGGCCGTCCGGATGATCGTGTCTGGGCCGTGCAGCTCGAACTGGCGCAACGCACCTACATGCACGAGTCGCCGCGTGGCGCGTGGGAGCCGGGTCGCGCGGCGGCAGCGTCGCTGCGCATCGAGTCGCTGCTGCGGCAATTCCTTGCATCGGCGCATCCCTGATGTCGCGGGTCGGCGACGTGCCTGCTGTTCAGCGAACGATCAGTCTTCGCGGGTAATAGTGCTCCCGCAGCCGGATGCTGTGAGGAGAATTCGATGATGCGAAAGCTGACGGTGACCGCTGCAATGTCGATGTTCATCGCATTCGCGATGACGGCGAACGCAGGCGAGCGCGACGCGCGTCGCCACGACGGCAGCTCTCGCCAGGAGCAACGGCACCAGCCACGTCACGATCAACGCCAGGCCAATCGGCGCGATCACGATCGTGAGCGGCGCTCCGCCGACACCCGGCGCGATCAGCGCCAGTGGGATCGCCGCGACGCGCGTCACGACGGTTGGCGCGACAACGATCGTCGTCGTGATGGTAACGATGGCCGACGTCACGACCGCCGTCATTACGACGACCATCACCCCGTGTATCGTGAAGCACCGCGGTACTCCCGACACGACACCAGACGCGACTATCCGCGGGTAGTACGTCACGACCACCGTTTCCATGCGGGCACCTACTACCGTCCTCACGGCTATCACTCACATCGCTGGCATCCGGGCGCGCGCCTTCCCGTGGCGTACTACGCGCCGCGCTATGTGGTGTACGACTATCCGGCCTATCGCCTGCGCCCGCCGCCCTACGGCTATCACTGGGTGCGGGTCGACAACGACGTCGTGCTGGCGGCGATCGCCACTGGCATCGTGCTGCAGGTCGTCAACGAGGTCTTCTGGTAGTCCCGACCGGCGGCAGATGTGCGCCGCACCCAGCCGGCGGGGTGTTCTCCCCGAGGCGGTACGCCGCTCGCCAGGGTTATCGGAATTTTCCGCGGTTGACGCCACAACCGGGCTGATCGAACAATCCCCTGTCCGGTTCTCCGCCGGGCCTCGTGCGAGCCGATCGACGCAAGGGGGACGCCATGAATCCCGATCTTCTCGATATGTTCCATTCCGTCCTGGGCGGTCCGCTGATTCGTCAGGCCGCTGCCTATCTTGGCGAATCCGAGGACACCACACGCACGGCCGTCCGGGCCGTGGCGCCAACGTTGCTGGCTGGACTCGTGCAACGTGCAGCATCACCCGCCGGCGTAAGCGAGGTATTCCGACTCGTGACCGGCGACTCCGTCGATCCCGGCATCGCCAGCAAGCTGGCAGGTATGCTCGCGAATCGCGGCGTGTTGAGTTCGCTGCTGGGCAGCGGCCACTCCCTGAGCAGCATGCTGTTCGGTTCGCAGACGTCAGCGGTCAGCAGTGCGATCGCCGAAGTCAGTGGCATGCGGCCGAGTTCTGCAATGACCCTGTTGTCGCTTGGTGCACCGGTGCTGCTCGGCATGCTGAAGAAGCTCGTCGCCGGCAACGATCTCGATGCAGTGGCGCTGGCGTCGTTGCTCACGCGTCAGAAGAGTTCGCTGGAACGCAGCGGTCTGGATGATCGCATCGCTGGTGCGCTCGGCTTTGACAGTCTCGGTGCATTGCTGCGCTCGTTGCCCGCCAGGGGGGCTGCTGTGCCGCCCGTCGCCTCGCCTGTCCGGGAGACGCGCGACAAGGCATGGCTGCCCTGGGCCATTGCGGCTGGCATCGCGGTGTTCGGGGCGCTGTTCTTCGTGAATCGGACATCGGAGTACCAGGAGATGCCGGGGGGCGCGGTGCAAGTAGCCGAAGTGCCTGCCGATTCCGGACGCCTGCGGGTTGCCGCCGCCGATTCCGCCAAGGTCTATTTCGAGACGGGCGATACACGAATCGACCAGGAAGATCGCCAGCGCATTGCCGAGGTAGCCAGTTCCGCGCGTGACTCGGAGCGAGCTGTGGGTATCACCGGCTACACCGATCAGAGCGGCGACCGGAATCGGAATCTGGAGCTTGGCAAGAATCGTGCGCAGGCCGTGCGCCAGGCGCTGGTCAGCGAAGGCGTCAGCGCAGACCGCATCGTGATGGACCCACCGCGCTCCGTTACCGGTTCTGGCACCGACGAGGAAGCGCGTCGCGTCGACATCGACATGAGATAGGAAGGTCAGCCTTCTGGCTCACGGCAGACCGGTGTCGACTGCGCGCGCGTCCGTCGGCATCGCGAAGCTGAACGTGGCGCCGCGTCCGGGTTCACTGTGCGCCCAGATCCTGCCGCCGTGCCGGGCGACGATGCGATGCACGATGGCCAGCCCGACGCCCGTGCCCGGATATCTCGCATCGGAATGCATGCGCTGGAACACGCCGAACAGTTTGTCCGCGTAACGCATGTCGAAGCCGATGCCGTTGTCGGTCACCGAATAAACCACTGCGTCCCCGGTAACTTCGGCAGCGATGCTGATTTGCGGCGAGTCCACGCCCGTCGTGTACTTCACTGCATTGTCGATCAGGTTCATCCACACCAGGTGCAGGAGATTGCGGTCGCCGTGGACCCGAGGTAGCGCAGCGGTGGTGATCACAGGATGCGGCGTTTCGCGCCCTTCGACCGTGTCGTCGATGACCTTGCGGACCACGGACGTCATGTCGATCGGTTCGAGCTGCAGGGCCTGGCGTCCGAGCCGCGCGAACTCGAGCAGGTCGTCGATCAGTCGTGCCATGCGTGCGCATGCCGTGCAGATCGTCTGCAGGAAGCGGGTGCCCTCGGCGTCGAAGCGCGGTCCGTATTGTTGCTCCAGCATTCGCGCGTAACCGTTGATGGCGCGCAACGGTGCGCGCAGGTCGTGCGACACCGAATAGCAGAAGCTTTCCAGCTCCTCGTTGCTGGATTGCAGCAGCTGCGCCTGGCGCGTGAGCTCTTCGTTCAGTGCGACGACCCGGCGTTCGGCAGCCTTCTGTTCCGTGATGTCGAGCGAGATGCCGAGCAGCAGATCGGGGCGTCCATTGTCGGCGTGGATCGGCACCTTGAACGTATGCAGCGTGCGACGCCCGAGATGCACAGAGTCGATTTCCTCCCCTGGAATGTCGATGACTTTGCCCTGTGCCAGCGTCTCGCGATCCTTGGCGATGAAATGTTCCGCCTGGTCGGGCGGGAACAGGTCCCGATCGGTCTTGCCAAGGAGATCCTTGCGTTGGACGCCGAGCAGCGCCTCACCCGTGCGGTTGATCCGCACGAACTTCAGGTCCCGCGCGTCCTTGGCGAAGACCATCGCGGGAATGTTCTCGATCAGCGATTCGAGCAACTGGTTGGCGGCTTCCAGATTGTTCTCCACTGCGCGCCGCATGCGTATGTCGCGACGGATGCGCCAGAGCAGGCCGCCGAGTACCACCAGCATGGCCGATGCAGTCACGATCAGCGTGGCGCGTAACCAGAAGCCGTAGGCGCGTGCCGTGGCGATCTTGTGTTCGTACAACGACTGTTCGCGTTCACGGAGGGCGACGATCAGGGAGCGTATCCGCTCGGCGCCCTGCTGCAGATCGAGCCAGCTCGTTGCTCGTGGTTCGGCTGTCTGGACGGCAGCGACCTGCGAACGGATTGCTTCGATGGTCGAGAGGGCGCTTCCGTAGCGCGCGCCGGCATCCGCGGGAATGCGCTCCAGCAGAGTCGTGCCGAGTGCATCGAGTGTCTGGGCGGCGACGTCGCGCCCGGCGAGGTACTTCGGGTCGGCTGTTCCCAGCCATCCGTAGTGACCTTCCATGAGCTCGCCAAATGCGCCGCGCAGCTGGTCGATGGACGACACGATTTCCATGGCGTGTCGCACCTGTCGCGATGTGTCGGCATACCTTCCTGCCGAAATCCATGCACCGTTCAACGTGAGCAACAGAATCGCGGCCCCGGCGACGAAGCCGGCCAGCATCTTGAGCTCGAAGGAAGCTTGAGTGGTGGGCATGCGCTGACAGTAAAGCGCCTGTGCGCAGTGCGTCAAAACATGCGCGGAATTGCGGGACGCAGGTCCGCCTGCGAGATGACTGCATGGGCATTGCATGCCCCTTAGACCAGATCACAGCGGTTTCCGGTATCACTACTCTGCGGGCAACTGGCCGATACGCGCGAGTCGTGGGGCAGCCGCAGGATCTTCGGAAGGGGGAGTGGCGACAATGGAGAAGGGCGTAGTCATTGGCGGCATCCTGATCTCGGCCAGCTTCCTGCTGGCCACGATGCTGAATCATTCCGCTGGTGACCGATTCTTTGCCGAGGCCGATGCCCAGACCGGGACTATGCAGGAGACGGATGGGCCCCCGCCTGTGACCGCCGCCCCTGTCCTGGACAATCCGGGCTTTTATATCGGCGAGTCGAGCCTCAGCGACCCGGAACGGGCAGGGCGGGAGATCTGGTACAAGGCAACCGCCGGCAACGCGCGCTTCCACACCTATACGTTTCAGCAGCGCATCGGTGTACTGATCGACTGGTATCGGGTCCTGCGCAGCGACGAACGCGATGACCGATTCGCGGCCTGGGGCATCATCAACGATCCCGGCTGCTGCGTTCCCGGCAGCGCGGATTGCCCGGCGAAATCCCCCGAAGAGACTTACGGGTTCGACTGGTGTCCCGGCGACGAGCAACTGCTGCGATCCGTCGGTCGCAGCGACTATCGCGACCCGGCGTGCGATTTCAAGGATGCTGCCCCGGACGCGGATGATGTGCATTCCGGTGCGAAGGATCAGCGTCAGTCACCGTGTGACCTGGCTTTCGGTACGTCGACCGGCGCGCTGGGGATCCGCAAATTTCCCAATCCGCGCTTCGACCGCGAACGCTGGCTCGCAGTGAATGGCACGCTGGCGAGCTGGGAGGGTTTCGGGCACAAGCTGTCGACGGACAAGGCCAACAGCGATTCGAATGTCAGCCACCTCGCCGATGGGTCGGTCGAACCGCCGTTCCTCATCGGCATCTCCTGCGGCTCCTGTCACATTGCCTTCGATCCGCTGAATCCACCGGACGATCCGGCGCATCCGCAATGGACCAACATCAAGGGTGCGGTCGGTAACCAGTACACGCGCATTTCGGAAATCCTCAGCTCCGGCATGACGGCCTCGTCGCTCGAGTTCCAGGTGTTCTCGCACGCGCGGCCCGGCACGTCGGATACCTCGGCCGTACCCACGGATCAGATCAACAACCCTGGGACCATCAACGCCCTCATCAACATTCATCAGCGGCCGACGTTTCAGAACGAGGTCGTGAACAAGTGGCGCAAGGTCAATGCCTGTCCCACGGGTGAGAAGGGCAAGGACAGCACGGATGCGTGCTGGTGCGAACCGGGTCGCGATGGCAAGTGCTGGCAACGCAGCACGCGAACCGAGACGGTTCACCACATCCTGAAGGGCGGCGAGGATTCGATCGGTGCGCTGGAAGCGATCCAGCGCGTGTACTTCAACATCGGCTCGTGCGCGGAACAGTGCTGGGTCAATCACCTCACCGACCTGCGCCAGATCGATCCGCACCAGCGCAACTTCGGTCAGACGCCATTCGACATCGGCCAGTGTCGTCGCGACTGTCCCAACTTCCGCGCCATCGAGGATCGCCTGCCGAACATCATGAGCTTCCTGACGTCGGCCGAGACGCACGCGACCGATCTGCAGGTGGCGCGTGACAACGAGTTGAAGAAGAGAAGCCCGAACGCGAGCGGTGGCGTCGCGTCGTTCATCGCCGAACTCGACCGCGAGTTCGGCGCCGGTGCAGTGAACCGCGGTCGCGAGGTCTTCGCGGAGAACTGCGCACGCTGCCATTCGAGCATCGATGAGGCCAATGGCGGTGCCTTCGCCAATCGCGATTTTCTGGCCATCGATCCGAAGACGAACCTGCGCGCCGACTGGATGGGCAACGACAAGGCGACACCAGTCAGTGGCGTAGATACATTCCGCTGTCGTGCCCTGCACTCGAATCACATGAAGGACCATGTGTGGCAGGAGTACGGTTCTGAAACGCTGCGCAATCGGCCACCGGATGCGGCGTTGCACGAACCGCATGACGGCGGTCGCGGCTACTACCGCAACATCTCGCTGCTGAGCCTGTGGGCGCATGCGCCGTTCCTGCACAACAACGCCCTCGGCCCCGAGCTGTGTGGTAATCCTGTCAATGCCGCGAACGAGTTCTACCGGTCGCCCTATGCCACCGCCGATGGCAAGCCGCTGGACCGCGCCGCCGCTCCAGCGTGCTGGAAGTTCGATCCGAGCGTGAAAGGTCGCTTCGAACTCTACAAGGCATCGATGCAGGATCTGCTCAACCCGCAGCAGCGCGTGCCGAAGATCACGCGGTTCAGCGATGACGTGCCGATCTCATTCGGACCGCGCCTGTGGGATGGGACGGAGGAGCACCGGGTCGTGGGCTTCTCCGTAACCATTCCCGCAGGCGCGACCGCCGGTGCGCTGGGCAATTTCCAGCACAAACGGTTTGCAGGCGACCTGGTGGCGTCGGCGCTGCACCCCGACGATCTGCGTGCCAGCCTCAATCAGCAGTTCGGTGAGCAGCAGGGCGCACAGGTCTTCACTGCGCTCAACGAGGTGCGCACCGAGATCGTCAAGGATCCCGCGGCCATGGTGGATGAGATTCGCAAGCGGCCCTTCCTGCTCGAGGTCTACAGCTCGTGCACCGCGACAGTCGAGAATCAGGGACACCGGTTCGGTGAAGGGTTGTCGGCGACGGACAAGAAGGCGCTGACAGCGTTTCTGGCGACGATCTGAAAAGGTTGGCAGCTGGCCAACTGGACTGCTGGCCGCTGGCCAGAATGAGACACGGAGCAAATGGCATGAAGTGCGGTACACGTTCGTGGGCCCTCGCAGCAATCGTATTGCTGCTGCCGCTCGCCGGCTGCGACTGGATCAACGCCAAGCTCAATCGCGCACCCCAACTCAGGTTCGCCGAGGCCGGCGATCCCTATCTGAGCAAGCCCGACTTCGCGCGCGTCGAGCACGACTACCCGCTCGCTCCTGCGGATTTGCAGAAACTGACGCCGAAGAACCTCGCGAACTATTCCCAGGAGCAGGTCGACCAGATCTATGCGCGGCTCACTGCGGGCCCGATTCCGGATGGCGCATTCGACGGCAGACTGTTCTTTCCGAAGAACGCGAAGGGTGATCGGCGTATCGCCGAGATCGTCGGTGGCTTGCCGGGCCTCGCGGTGGAGCTCAAGTCGCAGCAGCTGGAAACGCTCGGCCGGCATCTCTGGCGCGGCAAGGTTTTCTATCGTGATGAGCGGTTGCTGCGCAATCGCATCGAAGATATCGGGGCGCTGCAGCCCATCATCGACGGTGATCTGTCGCAGATCCCCAAGACGAAGTTCGGCAATGGCGAGCAATGGCTGATGTTCCCGGCGCGCCTGTATTGCGGACAGAGTCTGCTCGACTCACGACGCGAGTCCATCATCATCGACTACGCATTCACGGACGAACTGCCGGGCTACCGCGAACGGCCCGACTACCTCGCCGGTCGCAATGGATTCCAGATTCGCGACGAGATCCGCATGGTGCGGCCGGGCTTCTATCTGGGGCGCGCGTATGTGGGCAAGGCGTTCCTGCTCAACTTCGTGCTCTACAACGACGCGATCGCGAAGGCGGAGGGCGACGGGTTCGTGAAAACGGGGCAAATCACGGAGGATTGCTGGCCTGGCACCCAGGACCGCACGCTATTGGCCGCCACGTCCCACTGATGGCATTGCTGCCGCACCTGCATGCCTGCATCGTATGCGCCGCCACAGTCACCGCAGGAACGCCCGACGCGCAATCCTCGTCAATGGCAGGCGGCACTCGTGCTGACGCTCGCGCCTTTGTTCGTGAGCGCGGCGGCTGAATCTGTTTCACCGCACTGGGTCGTCGATCCTGCCGTGCCGGGCGCGGACATGCCGCAGGCCGGCGCGTCGTTGTTCGATCGCATCACCATCGCCGCCGACGGACGTCAACAGATCCCATTTCCCTTCGACCGCCTGATCGCGCGCATCGAAGCCGCGGCCGGCTGCAGCGTCGATCAGCCATGCACGCGCGCCGTGCTGATCCCGCTGGGACGCTCGCTGCAACGAGTCGCGGCTTCACCAGACTTCTTCAAGTACCCGCGCGTCGTCGCGGCCGTCGTCGGTGAAGGCCATGGCCAGTTGCTGCGCGATCGCCTGTTCGTTGGCTTCCAGCAGAAGACGGGCGTCATCGAAGTCATCAGCTACAACGAGACGCTGGGCCGATTCGAGTTTCAGATCGTCCGCAACTATGCAGCGGACCGGACCGCCGAAGTGATCTACGCGCGTCGCACGGTGTGCCTGTCCTGTCACCAGAATCAGGCAGCGATATTCTCGCAACCGGTCTGGCTGGAGACCAATGCCAATCCCGCAGTGGCCGAGCGGCTGGCGCAAACGCAGCCTGCGTTCTTCGGCGTCGCGGCGCAGGGCAACACGGACATCGCGCAATCGATCGACGACGCCACCGACCGGGCCGGTCGCCTCGCCCTGACGCAGCGATTGTGGATGGACGGCTGCGGTGACGGCGCGCCAGGGAATGCATGTCGTCGTGCGGCGCTGCTCGCATCGCTGCAGTTCGCCCTGACCGGTCAGCGCAGCTACGAGCGGTCCGGCGAGTCCGTTGCCGGCAGGGTGTCGCAGACGATCGCAGAGAACTCGCATACCCGCTGGCCCGGTGGACTGGCATTGCCCCGCGCCGACATTCCAAATCGTGATCCGCTCGACCTGCATCCGGGCGTGACCGCGCTGTCAGCAGCAAACATCGATACGCGCTTCGACCCGCTCGTGCCGCGGCCCCCAGAGGTCATCGATGTCTCGTCCCTGGGCGATCGGCTGGTGCGGGGCGTCGCTGATTTCTGGCCTGCACGCAGCCGTGATGCATTGGCGGACGTCCTGGAGCGGCGCAGTGCGTCGATCCATCGCATCAGGTTGCCCTGTCATATCTCCGGTCCGGCCGGACTCGAACAGTTCGATTGCAAGGCTCCGGATGGCCGCATTCGTGGTTCGCTGAATCGCGGCAGCGGTACGCTCGATGAAGTCGCGATTGGCGACGGCGACCCCGTGCGTCATCTGCCAATCGCGGGAGTAAGCCGGCGCGCAGGAACTGCAACATGGCGGGTACGAAGTGCGGGACGCCGGGCACGCTTGCCGAGCGGCAATGCGTTGGAGCGGATTTCACTCGAATGGATGATGGCGGCGACTGACATGAATGGCGAGGCGTCGATCGAAGTCAGGCAGGACTTTGCCGCGCTGGTGGATCTCGTCACAAACGTGGATACGGCGCAGGGACCGCTGGCCTCATCGCTGATCGACACACTGATCGCGAAACTCGACGGACACGAATTCGCCGCCGCCAGGAATGTCAGTCCCGTTGCCCAGGTCGACTCGTACGCGCCCGCCGCGGCCCAGTCGGGTGAGCTGGCATTGCAGTTCGAGTCGCAGTGCGGCGCCTGTCACCACACGGCCGAGAGCACGCCGCCCAATTTTCTCAGCGGGAGTCCACAACGCGTGAACGCGGCGATTGCCAGTTGCGCGCCGCGGATCTTCGCGCGGCTCGCGATGCGCGATGTGCCGTCGCAGCGGCGTGCGAAGTCACCCATGCCGCCGGAACTGCCGACGGCGACGGCACGTGCGTTCAAGCCACACCCGGCTGACGCACGAGCGCTCGTCGAGTTGCAGGTCGCCGTGAGTGCGGTGCTGCGTCGTGAGTACGGACGTAATGTCGCGCTGGATGAACTGCTGCGTCATGGCTATGAGGCGCTGCGACCCTGCCTGCCGCCGGCTACAGCGAGGGAGACCGGTCATGGCCGAACGGATTCGTGAATCAGCACCCGTGCAGCCGCCGTCGGCAATGACGCAGTTGCTGCAGCGACGCTGGGCGCGCGTCGTCTTCCTGCTCCTGACGCTGTTGCTGGTGTTCGTCGCTGTCACTGCGTTGCTGGTGATTCTGCGCTTCATGGCCGATCGGCCGGTGGAGTACAGCGATGTCGGCGAGCACTTCAAGTACGGGTCGACCGGTGGCGAGCGCGAGTCCGGCTTGCCCTACTGGGTATTCGAGGTCATGCCGCGCGTCTGTTCGCAGCATCTGCCAGGTGGTTATGCGTCGCTCGGCTTCATTTACGAGGACGGGCATGATCTGCCAATCGGCATGTCGATGCGGCGCAACCTCGGCATGGATCGGACGTTCATCAACTGCGCGGTGTGCCACGTCAGCACCGTGCGCGATACTCCGGATGACAAACCGCGGATCGTGCTGGGCATGCCGGCGAACACCTTCGATCTGTTCGGGTTTCAGAGATTCCTGTTCGCATGCGCAGCGGACCCGGCGTTTCGCAAGGATGTCGTCGTGCCGGAAATCGCGCGACTGATGGAGGAACGGGGCCAGCATCTGGGCATCCTCGACCGTTACATTGTCTATCCAGTCGCGGTCTGGCTGATGCGTGAGCGGCTCACGATGCTGGCCGGACGCTTCGGTCCGCTGCTCGAAGACACTCCCTGGGGGCCGGGACGCACGGACACGTTCAATCCCAACAAGGTGCTGTTCAATTTTCCCCTGGATCGGTTGCCGGCGCGCGAGCGCAATGCGGCGGTCGACTTTCCATCGATCTGGTTGCAGAAGCAGCGCCAGGGCATGCAGTTGCACTGGGACGGTAACAACATCATGTCCGAGGAGCGCAACAAGAACGCCGCCTTCGGTACCGGAACGACGCCACCCACGATCGATCTGCACGCCATCGGCCGCATCGAGCAATGGTTGCTGACGGCCGAACCGCCGAAGTTCCAGCAACCCATCGATGCGGCGCTGGCGCAGCGGGGACAACCGATCTACGCGGAGTACTGCGCCGGCTGTCATGGCGCGAACGGTCGCGAGTTCGCACCGCCAGAAGGTGAGACCTCGCGCGATTGCCTCAAGAGCAATCCAAACGATGCAGCGCTGTACGCTGCGCACGTCGGTCGCATCACGCCGGTCGACGACATCGGTACGGACCGGCAGCGACTCGACTCCTTCAGCTACGACCTCGCCGTGCAGCTCGGCACGATCTACGCGGGCTATCCGCATCGCTACTGTCACTATCGCAAGACCTACGGCTACGCCAACGCACCGCTCGATGGCATCTGGCTGCGCGCTCCTTACCTGCACAACGGCTCGGTGCCGACATTACGGGATCTGCTCGAACCTGCCGACGCGAGGCCGCAGGAGTTCTATCGCGGCGACGACGTCTACGACGGCAAGCGCATGGGCTTCGTCCATGACCAGTCGCAGCGCGACGGCCGCAAGCTGTTCCTCTACGACACGAATCTGCCAGGAAACTCCAACGCCGGCCATGAAGGCGCGCGCTACGGCACGTTGCTGGCGCCGGAGCAGAAGGATGCGCTCGTGGAGTATCTGAAAACGTTCTGAGAAGGAAATGCGTCCGGCTTCAGCCGGGCCCGGCCGACGGCCGTGCTTCGCTTACGTTCGACTGAAGTCGAACCCACGAGAACAGGATCACAACGCGAAACTGCACACATGAAGCATAGAAAACTAATCCGCACCGTCGCCATCCTGGCTGTCGTCATCGGCGCCGGTGCGCTGTTCACGTGGTACCAGTTCTTTCGCGAAGAACCCCAGCCGCAATGGATCACGGGTGATCCGGAGATGCGTTTCAAGTACGGCTCCATCGGCGGCGAGCGCGACGCCGGGATTCCTTACTGGATCTTCTATGTGATGCCGCGCATGTTTCCGGAAAAAATCCCTGGTCCGAACGGTTTCGCTTCGTTCGGCTTCGCCTGGGAGCAGGGTCAGGAGCTGCCGATCGGCTTCGTCAAGAAGACGATCGGCTTCGAGCGCGTCGGCAACAACTGCGCGATCTGCCATACGGCGAGTTATCGACGCAGCGACGACGCGAATCCGACGTTCGTTACCGCAGGTCCGGGCCACGCCTTCAATCTCGAAGCGATGTTCCGCTTCCTGGTCGATTGCGCGAAGGATCCGCGTTTCAACAGCGACAACCTGATGCACGAGATCGACCTGGTGACCGACCTGTCGTGGATCGACAGCGCCATCTATCGCTTCGTGCTGATTCCGATCACCAGGAAGCGGCTGCTGGAGCGCGAGTCGCAGTTCCAGTGGATCTATCGTCACGACTTTCCCGAGTGGGGGCGCGGCCGCGACGATGCCATGAATCTCACCAAGTATTTCCTGGTGGGGTCGCCGATGGACGATTCGATCGGGCCGACGGACATGCCGTCGATCTGGAACCTGAAAAAATACGATCGCGAAGGCACGACCCTCAACTGGGCGGGCGACAGTCACGACGAGTATTCAGTGATCATCGATTCGGCGCTGGGACTGCTCGGCGCGGCGCCCAAGAGTAACGACGAATTCCTGCAGGAAGTGCAATGGCTGCAGGACTACCTATCGGCGAAGGCCCCGCCGAAGTATCCGTTTGCGATCGATGAGGTGCGCGCGGCCTCCGGCAAGGCGGTTTTCGATCGCGAGTGTGCGCGGTGCCATGCCAGCGATCTCACCGGCGCGCGGATGGAGCTGCGTGGAGTCGATACCGATCCGGAGCGCCTGTGGACGTGGAAGAAGGCGCACGCGGTGGCGGCCAACAACAAGGTCAAGGAGTTCGACATCGATCGCCCGGGCCTCGTCGAGGAGGATCTCATCGGCTACAACCCGCCGTTTCTGGATGGGATCTGGTTGCGTGCGCCCTATCTTCACAACGGCTCGGTACCGACACTCCGCGATCTGCTGAAGCCGCCGGCCGACCGTCCCGCGCTGTTCTGGCGCGGCTACGACGTGTATGACCCGACGAACGTCGGCTTCGTCTCCGCTGCGGATACGCGTGCGCAGGAGGTCGGCACGCAACACGACGTCGCAGACCGTTCGAACGGCAACGGCGGCCACCTCTTCGGCACGACGCTGCCGGAGGCCGACAAGGATCTGCTGGTCGAGTATCTGAAGACGCTCTGAGGGCTTCCGGCGCTCAGCGGCGTCGCGGTAGCGCGAACCGATGCGCTACCCTGCGTCGCGTGAATGCCATCCATCGATTCTTCGCACCCTGGGTGCTGATCCTCGTCGTGCTCGCCGGCTGCGCCCGCTCGCCCGAACTCATCGTGCTGTCCGGCCCAACCATGGGCACGACGTACTCGATCAAGGTCGTGGCGTCGTCATCGACTGATCGTGCACTCCTGCAGGCGACGATCGATCAGGTGCTGAGCGACATCGACCGACAGATGTCGGGGTATCGCGCAGACTCCGAGATTTCCCGGTTCAATCGTTCTCGATCAACGGACTGGTTCGACGTGTCGCCCGATGTCGCGAAGGCGGTCGCCGCCGCGGCGCGTGTCAGTGAGCTTTCACAGGGCGCGCTGGATATCACGATCGCGCCGTTGGTAAATTTGTGGGGCATGGGGCCCGACGGAGAATTGCGGGAGCTTCCTGGTACACAGCAGATCGAGCAGGCCCGCGCGGTGGTCGGCTATCGCAGGCTGGAAGTTCGCGGCGAACCGGCGGCGCTGCGCAAGGAGCTGCCTGGGTTGACCGTGGATCTGAACGCCGTTGCCTCAGGTTACGCTGTCGATCTGATCGCGGCGCGGTTCACTGCGCTGGGCCTCGCGAATTTCATGATCGACATCGGCGGTGAAGTGCGCGCGCATGGACGCAATGCGCAGAACGAATCGTGGCGGATCGCCATCGAACGACCGGTCGATGCCGAGCCCGAGCCCTACGCGATCGTGAAGCTGGACGACACCGCGGTGACGACGTCGGGCGAATATCGTCACTACGTGATGCGTGACGGTCATCGCTATTCGCACACCATCGATCCGCGCACGGGCCGGCCGGTCGAACACAAGCTGGCGTCCGTCGTCGTCGTGACAGCGGCCGCTGTCGATGCCGATGCATGGACCACAGCGCTCAATGTACTGGGCGAAGAGGCAGGCTATCGATTGGCCACGGAGCGGGGCATTGCCGCTATGTTCATCGTCGCTGCAGGGCAGGGCTTCGAATACCGCATGACCGACGGTTTCGAGCGCTATCTGGCAGTCGCTCCCCGATAGACATTCTGCTGCGGAGTGTCGGAAGCGGCCGGCCACGCTATAGTCGGTTGCCTAACCAACAAGAACAAGGAACCCGCATGTCTTCCACGATTCGTCAGGTGGCCGGCGTCATCGCCGTGCTGGTCTCGGGTGCGGCACTCGGTGAGGTTTCGCAGGCGCAATTGGAATCGGCTACGGCCAGGGTCGATGCCAGCGTCATCGCCTGGCGCCGCGACATCCATCAGCATCCTGAGCTGGGCAATCGCGAGACCCGGACCGCTGCCTTGGTCGCGGCGCACCTGAAGAAGCTTGGGCTCGACGTGACGACCGATATTGCGCACACCGGCGTGACCGCGGTGCTTCGCGGCGGCAAGCCGGGACCGACGATCGCCCTGCGCGCCGACATGGACGCGCTGCCGGTCGTCGAGCAGACCGATGTGCCGTTCAAGTCCACCGTGACGACCGAGTACATGGGCAAGAAGGTCGGCGTCATGCATGCCTGCGGTCACGATGCGCATACCGCGATCCTCATGGGCATCGCTCAGACGCTGGCATCGGTGCGAGCCGACCTGCCGGGTACCGTGCTCTTCATTTTTCAGCCAGCGGAGGAAGGGCCACCGGAGGGTGAGGAGGGTGGCGCGTCCATGATGATCAAGGAAGGACTGTTTGCCAAAGTGAAGCCCGAGGCCGTGTTTGGTCTGCATGTCGCGGCCGCGATTCCCAGCGGTGTCGTGGGCTATCGGTCCGGACCCTTCATGGCCGGCGCAGATACTTTCCAGATCGACATCACCGGCCGGCAGGCTCATGGCTCGCGGCCCTGGTCGGGGGTCGATCCGATCGTCATCGGCTCGCAGATCATCGTCGGCCTGCAGACGATCGTGAGCCGTCAGGTCGACATCACCGAGTTGCCGGCGGTCGTGACCGTGGGGCAGTTCGAGAGCGGCGTGCGCCAGAACATCATTCCGGAAACTGCGCGCATGCGCGGGACGATCCGTACGTTCGATACGAAGGTCCGCGAAGACGTCATCGAGCGGATGCAGCGCACTACCGAGAACATCGCGACAGCGGGTGGCGGCAAGGCGACACTGACCGTCAGCGATCATTCGTATCCGATCGTGGTGAACGATCCCAAGCTGGTGGCCCGCACATTGCCGTCATTGCAGCGAGCGGCAGGCAAGGACAAGGTCGTGATCACGCCATTGCAGACCGGCGCGGAGGATTTCGCCTTCTACGCGCAGCAGGTTCCCAGCTTCTTTTTCTACGTCGGGGTCACCCCCACGACCACGGACGTTGCGAACGCTCCGACGAATCACTCACAGCTTTTCTATATCGACGAACCTGCAATCGGCATCGCCACGCGCGCGCTGCTTGCGGTGGCAGTGGACTACCTGCAAGCAGAATGAAGAATGAAAGAGCAAGAACTCCACGGGCAACGCGGGGTATCACAGGGACAAGGTTCTTCTTTGACCCCGAGTTGCCCCGTGTTCCCGTGGATATGCTGAATTTTCTTCTGGTCTATCCCACCACACGCGTCATCGTCGCGCCGATGCCGGCGTGAATGACGAGGTCGGCGGCGTCGTCCACCTGGGTGGGATCGCGATTGACGATCACCAGCGCGGCACCCTTCTGGCGTGCGCGCAAGGGGAAGTCCGCGGCCGGGAATACCGAGAGCGATGAGCCGAGCACGATAAACAGGTCGCAGCGCATGGTCTGATCGTGCGCGCGCTGCATCGGCAATGCCGGCATCTGCTGGCCGAAGGAAATCGTCGCCGACTTGATGACGCCGCCACAACGGCTGCAAGGCGCAACCGTGCCGGTGCTGCGGAATTCCTTCTCGATATCCACCAACTCGTAACGCGCATGGCAGGTGAGACACGTTGCATACGTCGAGTTGCCATGCAGCTCGATGACTTTATCGTCAGGCACGCCGGAGGCCTGGTGCAGGTTGTCGACGTTCTGAGTGATGACCGACGCTGCTTTGCCGTCTTTGATGAGTTGCGCGATGGCGCGATGTCCCGCGTTCGGTTCGGCGCCGACCCAACCATCTGTGTTCTGAAACCGTCGACGCCAGGCCTCGCGCCGTGTTGCTTCCGAGGCGATGAATTCCTGGTAGTAGATCGGCTGCATCTTCGTCCACACGCCGCCGGGACTGCGAAAATCCGGGATACCGGATTCGGTGCTGATGCCGGCGCCGGTGAAGAACACGACGTGACGGCTCGCATCCAGGAGCTTGCGAAGGGCTTCGGCCTGGGCAGGTTCGGGATCGGGTGAGGCAGAGCGCCCCGGGTTGTCGCTATCGTTGGGATCGTTTTGCATGGGGGCGATGATCGGCGGGACTGGTCGTCGCACTCTATCTCGATGACGGGACAGGTGCGACGCCAGGTCTGAATGCGAGGCCCTGGTTCATGGCCGGAAAGGGTTCATGGCCGGAAAGGGCTCATGACGGAAGGGCCCATGACGGGAAGGACCTCGCCTGCATCATCAACCCTGATGCAGTACCAGCTCACCGTCGACAACCGGAATGCGGTCACCGGGCTTCTCGTCCATGCGGACCGTGTGAGTCTCGTCACCCAACCGGTACTTCACGTCGTAGCCGATGACTTTCTGACTCTCGTCGTAGACCGTCTGGCACTTGGTCTCGGTGGTCTGATACGTGGCGTTGTTCTGGACACGTTGCTGCACCTTGTTTCCGGCGTAACCGCCGGCCGCCGCACCAGCGACGGTCGCGACGTCGCGTCCGCTGCCGCTGCCCACCTGGCTGCCCAGCACGCCGCCAACCACCGCGCCGACCACGCTTCCGGCAATGCGCTTATCATCCTTCACCGGCTTCTGGCGCGTGACGACCTGCTCGTTGCACTCCTGACGGGGTGTACGGGTGGTCTCGGAGATCGGCTCGACATTGAGTACGTCGGCGTACTTCGGTTTGCGGTCGAACATGTCGAGGCCGCCAAGGGCCGCGCCCGCTGTGACCACTGCAGCGCCAACCACCAATCCGGTCACCAAAGATCTGTTCATACAATTGCTCCTGATTATCTCGATGTCGCGAATCGCAGACGTGAGCTGCGCTCGGAACTGTGCGTATCGTATAACGTCGCAGGCAGGGATGCGGGTTCCCGCATGGGGCGCGCCGCACGGCGGCGCATCGAAAGACCGCGAAAAAAGTTTTTGACGGCGCTGTGGCGAATTGGCGCCGTGATTTCAGAGCCTGGAGTTTGCGTCTTTCTTGTCGTTGGCCTGCAGCTCGCCCAGCAGCGTCTGCTCCAGCCACTCGTTCATCGTGATCATGGTGTTGCGCGTTGCGCCGTCCGTGCGCTGCGTGGCGACCGTATGGATACCGATGATGATGCCGCTGCGTTCATCGATCACCGGTGCGCCCGCGGCGATGCCGCGCGTGTCGATGTCGTGAGTGAAACCTTCCAGGCTTGCGAGCGAAACGCCGTTGACCTTGCGGTCATAGACCGTGCCGCGGCTCTTGGCTTTCAGCGGGTCGGATTCCATGTCGCTGCGGAAGCCGATCATCACCACCGGTCCGGTTGATCCGGAGAACTTGCCCATTGGCATGGTGCGCTGAGCGTAGCTCGACGGCTCGCGCAGCCGCACGACGGCGAAGTCTTTCGCGGCGTGGCCGCTGGCGCCAGCTTCCGTTTTCCATTGTGACCTGATGTACGACACCGGGATGCGCTCGCGGATCTGGCCGAGAGAATCGCTGCTGGTGTAGATGCAGTTGTCGGCCTCCGTGGTGCTGTCCTGGCCTTCGAAGGTGTGCGCCACAGTGACGCCGATGTCGAAGCCGCCGACGAGAACCGCCGTCGACATGCGTTGTTTACCGTCGACGGTGCAGACGATCGCGCCCACGCCGCTGAACGAGAAATATTCCTGGCTCGACAGTTCGTCGCGTCGCGCGATGGTGCCGGACACCTGTAGTGTCGCAGCGAATTCGAGCAGCGAACGTTCGGGGACGGTCACTGCAGCGACGGGTGTACTCGAACACTGCTTGCCCGTGCTGCACAGTGTGGATGTGGCGTGTGACGGCTGCACCAGCGCAACGCCGGCCAATGCCACGAGAACAGCAGTGAACCAAAGGGCATGGCGCGGCGCACCAGGCCAGGCGGAAGCGGTCGTGAGTGATCTGCGGCGCATGGTCAAGCATTAACCTCGTCAGCGATACCCAAGTCACTGCGACGAGGCACCAGATGCGGATAAGGAGTTTCCTGAAGGGGTTTCTCCAGCACTGGCGCCAGCGCCCTGGCTTGCCTGCAAGTCCGTGTCGAATTGCAGGTTGTTGTCGAGCCTATGATGGGTGAATCGGCACAGCGGTGACGAAGATCAAACTTCGACGCAAGGAATCTGCGAATTCTGAGACGCGGATCGAGAATCCAGCGATTGATGGACGCACAAAAAGGCCGAAGCGTTGCCGCTCCGGCCTGGCGTGTCGCGAACGCGTTGAGATCGTTACTGGCCGGTCAGGAAGGTGATCGCCACCAGTCACCAGGCAGCGCGCTCTTTGCGACTGGTGAGGATAGGGAGAGGGACCTGGCGAAGGTCTCGCCAAGACACTTGTCCTGTCCTCGACAGGCGCACGGCCGACAGGCGCACGCGGTCAAAAAATGCACCAGGCTCTGAGAGATCGACGCGATTATCCGGGCAGCACTCTGTGCGTCGTCGCCAACCACCCACTACACTTGCCGCGTTGACCTCCCTGGACACCGGATGCGATGACTGCAGAAAACGTACAGGCCCTGCTGAAGGCCGCGACCGCCCGACTCGACGAGGCCCGCGATCTGCACGCGGACGAATGGACCGCGATACGCGAGCAGCCGGCGGTCGAGGAATCGCTGGTGCGCGTGTGGGCTTGCAGCGAATTCGTTGCCACGTCGTGCCTGCGCGACCCGTCGCTGCTGCAGGCGTTGATCGGGAATGGTCACTTGCTCGAAGCCTGTGACGACGAATGGATCGCCGCCGATCTGCAGGCGTGGAATTGCGGTGAGTCGGAAGCGCAATGGATGGAAGCGCTGCGGAAGTTTCGCCGCCGGCACATGGTGCGCATTGCATGGCGCGATATCGCGGGTTGGGCGGACATTGCCGAAACGCTGCGCGATCTGTCGGCCCTCGCCGATGCCTGCATCGGGTTTGCTTACCGGAAGAACTACGAACTGCTGGGAGCCCGCTACGGCTTTCCCATCGGTGAGTCCGATGGAGCGCGTCAGCCCATGATGATCCTGGGGATGGGCAAACTCGGCGCCCGGGAACTGAATTACTCCTCCGATATCGATCTGGTCTTTCTCTATCCCGAGGAAGGTCAGACCGATGGCGCCCGCTCGATCGACAACACCGAGTTCTTCCTGCGCCTCAGCCAGAAGATCACACAGCTGCTGTCGAGCCAGACAGTGGATGGCTTCGTGTATCGCGTCGATCTGCGTCTGCGGCCGTTCGGCGACAGCGGCCGGGTGGCCCTGGGGTTCGGCGCATTCGAGCACTACCTGCAGCAGCACGGGCGCGACTGGGAGCGATACGCCTATGTGAAGGCGCGTGCGATCACTGCGACGGAGCATTTTCCGTCGCTGTACGAAGAAGTGCTGCGGCCGTTCGTGTTCCGGCGTTATCTGGATTTCGGTGTCTTCGAATCGCTGCGCGACATGAAGGCGATGATCGCGCGCGAAGTCGAGCGCCGCGAACTGAGTGACAACGTCAAGCTCGGCCCCGGCGGCATCCGCGAGATCGAGTTCATCGTGCAGGCATTTCAGCTGATTCGCGGCGGCGGTGATCGCCGGCTGCAGAATCGTGAATTGCAGACTGTACTGCCGCTGCTGGCCAGCCAGCGATTGCTGGGGCGAGATGCGGTGGCGGATCTCCAGGCGGCCTATCGCTTTCTGCGGCTGGTCGAGAACCGCCTGCAGGAGTGGAATGATGAACAGACGCACCAGCTGCCATCCGAGGAGACAGCACGGCAACGATTGGCGCTGTCGCTGGACAGGGCCGACTGGTCGTCCGTGGCGACAGAGCTGGGCATGCACCGCGAACGGGTTTCGCATTGGTTTGCGCAGACTGTCTTCGGGCCGGTTGCAGGCACGCCGGATCAGCGACCCGAATCCAGCGCTGCGTTGGATCTGGACGCGGAGCCGGATGATTTCGCCAAGGCACTGCGACAGTTCGATATCGACGAAGCGCTGTTCGAGCCGCTCGAACAGTTGCGCGCCTCCAGCTATTACCGGCGGTTGGACGAGACTGGCCGACGACGCTTGCGCGATGCACTGCCGCGTATCCTGAACAGTGTTGCGGCTACCAGGGAGCCGGTACTCACGTTCGGTCGCATTGCGCGCATCCTGGAGATGATCGGCGGTCGCACGGTCTATCTCGCCCTGCTCAACGAGAACACGCCGGCGCTGCAACGCCTGGTGCGGCTGTGCTCGCAGAGCCAGTTTCTGGCGGATCAGATTGCAGCCCATCCGCTGCTGCTCGATGAGTTGATCGACGAGCGCCTGGTCGAAGAGCCACCCACCCGTGCGCAGTTCGTCGGCGACATGGAGTCACGACGCGGCGCGCTATACGGCGAGGACGCCGAGCGCCAAGTGGAGCTGCTGCGGCACTTTCAGCGGGCGGCGCTGTTTCGCGTGGCCGTGGCCGATCTGACCGGGCGCTTGCCGCTGATGAAGGTCAGCGATCGACTCACCGATATCGCCGAACTCATCGTGGCCGAGGCGCTGTCGCTTGCGTGGGCGCAGCTGACCGCGAAGCACGGGCGGCCGATATATGAAGATGCTACGGGCACAAGCCGCACTGCCAGCCTGATCGTCGTCGCCTACGGCAAGCTTGGTGGTCTCGAGCTGGGCTACAGCTCGGACCTGGATCTGGTGTTCCTGCACGATTCCGTGGGCGAGGTGCAGCGTACCGACGGCGCCAGCTCGATCGAGAACACGGTGTTCTTTCAGCGGCTGGCACAACGGCTGATCCACCTGCTTACCGTGCACACCTCGGCGGGGCGGCTCTACGAAGTCGATACACGTCTGCGCCCGGGTGGGAATCGCGGACTGCTGGCGCAGACGCTGCAGAGTTTTCGCGAGTACGAGTTTCAGGAAGCCTGGACCTGGGAGCATCAATCGCTGCTGCGCGCTCGCGCCATCGTGGGCGAACCCGCGCTGCGTGAAGCATTCGAGAGTGCGCGCGTCGAAGTGTTGCGTAACGCAGTGCGGCGCGGTGATCTGCGCAATGAAGTGCGCAACATGCGCGCGAAAATGCGCGAGAACCTGTCCAAGGCGCAGCCCGGGGAATTCGACCTCAAGCAGGACGCCGGCGGTATCGCGGATCTCGAGTTCCTGGTGCAGTACTGGATGCTGAAATGGGCCGATAAGTATCCGGAGATCGTGATCTTCTCGGACAACATCCGCCAGCTCGAAAGCCTGGCATCAGGCAACCTGGTGCCGCAATCGCGGGTGGACTTCCTGGTGAACACCTATCGGCGCTACCGGGAACGCCTGCATCGCCTGTCACTGAACGGCGCAAAAAACATCGTCGATGCGTCGGAATTCGTCGAGGAACGGCGCGGGGTGGTGGCGATCTGGGATGAGGTAATGGGGGAGGGATAAGTGGATAGTTGACAGTGGAAAGTTGATAGTTGATAGTTGAGAGGCAACGGCACCGTGCTCCCACTGTTCACTGTCAATTCTTCAGCGCGACGAGAAAACATCGATTCCGCAGCCATCCACTTTCCACCGTCAACTACCCACTTATCCCGCGCTTTCCACTGTCAACTATCAACTTTCAACTGCTCCGCGGCTCCATGCAATAATGCGCCGTCGCCCTGCCGAGCCCCGTCCATGTCCACTCCCGAACCTGCCGCCAAGCTGATCCAGTCCAACGCCCAGAGCCAGTACACGGTGACGACCGCGGATCTGCCCCTGTCGTGCCCGATGCCCGGCATGTATCTGTGGAATTCGCACCCCAAGGTGTTTCTGCCGATCGAGAAGACCGGCTGGGCGAAGTGCCCTTACTGCAGCGCGGAGTACACGCTGCAGAGGTAGTGGATCGTTGATAGTGGATAGTTGGACAGCGGTGCAGCTGTCTCTTCGCTTTCAACTATCCACTTTCAACTCGCTCTCACTTGTAGTCTTTGTAGCTCTTCTCTTCGACGATCCGCGATCCCAGCTTCGCATTGATCTGCCGCTTCACGGCTGCGCGCTCGTCGTTGGTGACGTAGACCGCGCGGGCGAGTTCGATGAATTTCGCATCGAATTCCTTCGCGAACTCCTTGTCGCGGATGTCGTCCTCGACGACCCACAGCTTCTCGTTGATCGTCTTCAATGCCGCCCACTCGGCGGTGATGTCCTGCTTGCCATGCGCTGAGTCGCGCCAGGTCGATTCCAGCAGCTGCAGTTCGACGCGCACGTTGGCGACTTTCGTCGCGTCGGAGATGCGCTCCGACTTGATCTGCAGGATGGTGATCTTGTCGATCAGTTCGCCGGGGGAGATGGGGACGAGGATGTCTTGCATGAGAAATATCCGGCGTGGGCCGATCGTTGATGCAGCGACTGCTGCTGTTGAGCCCATTCCAGCCACGCCTGGAACATGAGCACATTCCATAGGTGAGTGTGCCACTTTCTCTGTCCGCCGAGATACTCGGCCCAGAGTGCCGCGATCGGCTCGGCCACCAGGTAGCCTTCGCGCGCAATGCGTGCAGGGTCGAGCAGCGCCTCGGCCCAGGGACGCAGCGGTCCGCTGAGCCACGCACTTACCGGCGCGGCGAATCCCGTCTTGGGGCGTTTGATCAGGGATTCCGGCAGGTAGCGCCGCAGCAACTCACGCAGGATCCATTTCTGTTGCCCGTCCCGCAGTTTCAACGCGGTGGGAATACGGAACGCCAGTTCGACCACCCGGTAATCGAGCAGCGGGGCGCGCGCTTCGAGACCGACTGACATGCTGGCGCGGTCGACCTTCGCCAGGATGTCCTCGGGCAGGTACGTGACCAGGTCGAGATACATGAAGCCATGGGCCACATCCTTGCCGGGCAGTTGCCAGTCCGTCCGGGTGAAGGGTGTCGGATGTTCCGTGCTGCCACGGACCAGGGCTTCCGGATTGCGCCAGCGCGACATGCGGTTCAGATAGATGTCGGCCGGGGAGCGGGTGCCGAGTTCGCCTGCGACCATGGCCAGCTTGCTGACACGCGCTTCGCGTCTGGCGTGCGATCGCAGTGCCCGGGACAGTCCGTGGCGCACCGGCCCCGGAATGCGATCGAGCAGCTTCGCAACGCGCAGGGCGCGCTGATAGCGCATATAACCCGCGAAAAGTTCATCGCCACCATCGCCGGAGAGCGCCACCTTGACGCTCTGTCGTGCGAGTCGCGCGACCAGGCAGGTCGGAATCTGCGACGAGTCGGCAAAGGGTTCGTCGAACAGGCGGGGCAAGTCCGGCACCAGTTCGAGGGCGCTTTCTCCCGTGACGTACAGCTCGGTGTGATCGGTGCCGAGATGCGTGGCAATCGCGCGTGCTTCGGGCGCTTCGTTGTTCTTCGAATCGTGGAAGCCGATCGAATACGTCTGCACGGGGCGTGACGACTGAGCCTGCATCATCGCCACGATCAGCGACGAGTCGACACCTCCTGAGAGGAACGCACCCAGTGGCACATCCGCGTGCATGCGGGTGGCCACCGCATCGCGCAGCAGCGTATCCAGCGTATCGACGGTTGCGTCCGTATCGGTGCTGACCGGATTGGCGACAGCAGTGCCGAGCACGTGGCGCGAATCCCAGTAGCGCTGACATGCATCGTGCGGCGAGTGATCCTTGCCGCCAGCGGCGGCGTCAGCGGCACTCAGTGTCAGGCTGCTGCCAGGCGGCAGCTTGTAGATGCCTTGCAGAATGGACCAGGGTCCGGGCACATAGCCGTGCCGCAGGAACAGCGCGAGCGAATCCCGGTCGATGCGCAGCTCGAACGACGGATGAGCGAAGAACGCTTTCAGCTCGGAGCCGAAGACGAGCGTGTCGCCGAGCCAGCCGTAGTACAGCGGCTTCTTGCCGATGCGATCGCGCGCCAGGTGCAGGCGGCGCTCACGGCGGTCCCACAATGCGATGGCGAACATGCCGTTGCAGCGACGCAGGGTCTCGTCCAGTCCCCAGGTCTCGACCGCGGCGAGAAGCACCTCGGTGTCCGAATGCCCACGGAACTGCTGCCCGAGCCGGGTCAGTTCGGCGCGGAGTTCGCGGTAGTTGTAGATCTCGCCGTTGAATACGATGGCGTAGCGCTGCGTCGCCGAGAACATCGGCTGATGACCGTCGGCGGAGAGATCGATGATGGACAGGCGGCGATGCCCCAGGCCGATGCCAGCGTCGTCGTCGTACCAGATGCCCCGGTCATCGGGGCCGCGATGTTCGAGCGCATCCGTCATCGCATCCAGAATGCGGTCAGGATCGGCACCCCGCAGCGATGACGGGGTTGCCAACAGGAACCCGGCGATCCCGCACATTCAGCACCCGCCCGTCACGACAGGGAGCCTTCGTTGTATTTGTCGGCGCAGTCCAGGGAGGCCGGGTTACGGAGCATTTCGTAATAGCGCAGCCGCTTGTACACCGCGTACGAAGCCGCTACCTGCGAGACGACATAGCCGCGTCCGCCATCGAGAAATCCCAGTCGCAGCACGTAGTCCTTGAGAAAGGCCGCAACGAAGACGAAAGGCGATGCCCACAGTCGCGCGGGTCGCTTGCGATCGAGCCAGTCGCG
Organism: Povalibacter sp.; assembly: GCF_036520495.1. Taxonomy (GTDB): domain Bacteria; phylum Pseudomonadota; class Gammaproteobacteria; order Steroidobacterales; family Steroidobacteraceae; genus Steroidobacter. Next base: position 80,419 of record NZ_DATDJO010000028.1, read on the forward strand.
CGCCTTCAGCTCGGAATATTGCAGGATCTTGAGGTGCCGATGCCGCAGCGTTGGATTGTGGTGATGCACCAGGCGACCGCGGAACGAGCGGGTCGTGCCGGCGAATTTCAGCGATTCATGCACGCGCACGTCCGACCAGCGGGCACGCTGGCGGTGATAGATGCGTCCGAGCTTTTCCGCGACCATCGGCCGATACCAGCGCATCGGTTCGCCCATGTACCAGGTCTGCCGCCGGATGAAGGCGCCGGCGGCCTGCGACTTGATGAGGTCGGGCAGCTTGTCCTCGAGTTCGCGCGCCAGTTCCGGCGACAGCACCTCATCGGCATCGAGCACGATGATCCAGTCATGGCTGGCCTGGGTGGTGGCGAAGTTACGTTGTGCGCCGAAACCGAGCCAGTCCTGATGGACGACGTGCGCGCCGTGCGCTTTGGCGATGGCGGGCGTGCCGTCGGTGCTGCCTGAATCGACGACGAGTTTCTCGGCGGCAAATGGCACACTATCCAGGCAACGGCCGAGGACTCCCGCTTCGTTGCGAGTGATGACCAGCAGTGTGATGGGCAATGTCGCCGTAGTCGGCATGCCGCGAGTTTCACACACGGGCGCGGGGCTGTCATACATGGGCTGGCGCGGGAGAGGTTGCATTGTGTCCCGATATCTTTTCTTCGTTTCCGAGCTCTATGCGCTGGCGATCCTGCGTCCGTTGCAGGAAGCAGTCCGTGCGCGAGGCGATGAAGCCGCATGGTTCTGCGAGCGCGAATCGCTCAGCGAGTACCTTCGCCCGGAGGAGGTGCGGCTGGCATCGGTCCAGGCTGTCATCGATTGGCGACCCGACGCGGTATTCGTCCCGGGGAACTGGGTGCCGCAGTTCTTTCCCGGGTTGAAGGTCGAAGTCTTCCATGGATTCAGCGTTGGCAAACGCAGCGAAGCGCGCGGGCACTTCCGGGTGCGGGGTTCCTTTGATCTGTACTGTACACAGGGGCCCGATACAACGCAGCCCTTCCAGCAACTGCAGCAGCAGCTGGGTTTTTTCCGCGTCGTTGAAACGGGCTGGTCCAAGCTCGATCCTCTGTTCAATGGCCGATACCCGAGAGACCAACGGACCCGGCCTGTAGTTCTGTACGCATCCACGTTCACCGAAAGCATTACGTCAGCGCGCGTACTGCGCGACACGATCGCGGCCAGCGCCCAGCGCGGTGACTGGCAGTGGCTCGTCACGCTGCATCCCAAGATGGCGCCGGACATCATCGAGTCCTACCGCGCGCTCGAGGGGCCTGATCTGCGATTCGCGATGACGGATGACATCCTCGCCTTATACGCGCAGGCGGATGTGTTGCTATCCGATACTTCATCCGTCGTGCCGGAATTTCTCACCCAGCACCGTCCGGTCGTGACGCTGCGCAATCGACGTCCCGGTCCGCATCTGCTCGACGTTCAGGAGATCGCGGAGGTCATCCCGGCGGTAGAGCATGCGCTGCAACAGCCTGAATCTTTAATGAATGCCATCCGTGACTACGCGAATCGCATTCACCCCTATCGCGATGGCAGATCCAGCGAGCGCGTACTCGATGCAACGTCTCACGCGATTCAAGTCGGTCGCGCGGGACTGACGCGCAAGCCGCTCAATGTGTGGCGGCGAGTGCAGGCGCGTCAGCGCCTGGGGTATTGGGGGTTCTAGCGAAATATCGAGTCGGCGGGAAGAGAGATGAAGAAGATCCCCCGTGGAAAATCTTTTTCTCTATCTTTCTCAGCGCTTTCGCCGCAGCGCCAGCAACACGGAGTGAAGTTTCTTCGTGACTTCATCCGGCGTGATCAGATCCATGACCCCTGGTTTTTCGATCTTCGTCGTCCACGGCAGCTGCGCAGCTGGCTTGCCGAGCAGGCGGCGGGCGGCGACATCGTACTTGTCGATGCACCATTGCCGGCTGAGGTAGGGACCGCTGCGTGCGGGATTCGTCGCCGCATACAGACCAATGACGGGCGTGCCGACTGTCGTGGCCATGTGCGCGGGGCCGGAATCCGGTGAGAGCAATACGGTGGCGCGTTGGAGCGTGGCGAGAAACTCCAGCAGCGTGTCCTTGCCGATGACATTCACGCAGGCCTGCTGCATCTGCGCTTCGATCTGCTGTCCCGTCTGTCGCTCGAGTTCGCTGCGACCGCCGCACAGGACGACCTGCAGCCCGAGCGCACTGGAGGCATAGTCCGCGACCTGCGCGTAGTACTCGGCGCGCCAGTTGCGCAGGGCGTGACTGGAGCACGGACTGATGACCAGCGTCTGTACGCCGTCCGGGATGAGCTTGCGCGCGTACTCACGTGCGGATTCCGGAATCGGGATGTCCCAGCGCAGCAGCTTGTCGAACACCTGGAATTTTTCGGCGAAACCGAACAGCGAATCCATGACGTGCTGGTTGTGGGCCGGACGGATCCGATTGGTCGTGAACAGCCACTGCAGCTCGCGAGCCCGGCGCCGATCGAAGCCGAGTTTGATCCTGGCAGGAATCAGCGTGGACATGAGGCTGGCGCGCAATGCCAGTTGCATGTGCATAAGGACATCGAACTTTCGACCGCGCATCGCGCTGCGCAGCGTCCGGTACGCCTGGAGCTTGCTGCCCTTGTCGATCGGAATGAATTCGATGTCGGGAATGTGGCCCAGCAGCTTCGCCTCGACGCGGCCGATCACCCAGGTGAACTGCGTGTCGGGCCATGCGCTTTGCAACGTGCGAATGACCGGCAGCACATGACAGGTATCACCGATCGCGGACAGACGCAGGATGCAGACGGAACGCGGGGCAGTCGTGAAATCGGCGGCCATCAGAACGCGTGGCTGCGAGGGTGTGCCGGACAAGGCGATGAGGCCGCCATCCGGGGTAAGCTCTCCGGCAGCGCATCGATACCCGCATTGTTCGTTAGCATGTACGGCATGACATTGTTGATCTCCGCCAGAGCCCGCGGTTCATTGCCCGTCGCCCGGTCCGCATGAGCCCGATCCACGAACAGCGCGAGGCCACCGAGCGCGGCGGCATCCTATACGACGCTGCGCGAATCCGTAAGGCAGAGCCGCAGTGGTTTTCCCGCGAATACTGGACGCAGCGCCATGCGCTGAGCGAGGTCGCCGGTGGGCGCGGGTCGGTCTGTTTTCTCGAGACCGATACCGGTCGCTGGGTGTGGCGGCACTATCGCCGCGGCGGCCTGGTGGCCCGGCTCTGCAAGGATCGTTATCTGTGGACCGGCGAAGCCCGGACACGCGCCTTCCGGGAGTGGCGTCTGCTCGCCGACCTGGTGCGCCTCGGCCTGCCTGTGCCCATGCCGATCGCTGCCGCCTACCGACGTCACGGGCTGACGTATGAAGCGGATCTGATCACCGCCGAACTGCCGGCGTCGAGCACGCTGGCGCAGGCCATGGCTACGCGAATCCCCGAGGAACGTTGGCAGGCGGTGGGGCGCACGGTGGCTCGATTCCATCGCAACGGCGTTCACCATGCCGATTTGAACGCGCACAACATTCTGCTTGGCGCAGACGGCGCGGTGTATGTGCTCGACTTCGATCGCGGGCGTATCCGTGGTCGCGGCTCCTGGGAAGCCCGTGTGCTGTCGCGACTGAAGCGGTCGCTCGAGAAGATCAGCGCACAGCAGGGCGCGCTTTTCGATGACGGGTGCTGGCGTGCGTTGATGGCGGGATACGCGAGTAGCTGATAGTTGATAGTTGAAGCCATGCACTGACTGGACACAGTGGCAAGCCACGGACCGCTATCCACTTTCAACTATCAACTTTCCACTATCCGTTTCTTCTCATAGTAGTTCGGGTAATCCGGCGTCAGTCCTTTGAAACGCCGATGGATCCACAGGTACTGCGCGGGCACCGCCCGTACATGCGCCTCGATGATTTTGTTGAAGCGCTCCGCATCGGCCACCGGACTGTCGCTGGGGAAATTGTCCAGCATCGGTTGAATGACCATGCGATAGCCCTGCGAGCCGGGCAGGCGCTCGGGAAAATACGGCAGCACCGCGGCACCCGTCATGCGCGCGAGCCGCGATGTCGCGGTGTTGGTCGCTGCCGGAATGCCGAAGAACCGCACCATCTCCGCGCCCTTCTTGCGATAGCTCTGATCGGGTGCATACCACACCGGCTCATTGGCCTTGAGCGATGAGATCAGGGCACGGATGTCATCGCGCGGAATGGCACGCTTCGCGCGCCGGCTGCGGTTCTTCGCCAGGAAGCGCTCGAGCACCGGGTTGCTGGTCGGCCGATACATGATGTTCGTCGGCAGGCGCGAGGCGAGTGCGCGGGCCCCGATTTCCAGCGTAGTGAAGTGGGCGCTCAGGAGAATCGCGCCCTTGCCGCGCGCCAGCGCCGCCTGCAAATGCTCTTCGCCTTCCAGTCGCGTCAGTTTGTGGATGCGTTCGTTCGGGCTCCACCAGCTCATCGCCGTCTCGAATAGCCCGATGCCGACGCTGCGAAAATGCTCGCGCAGGATTCGCTGGCGTTCGGCGGCGGAATGGTCGGGAAAGCACAGCTCCAGGTTGCGCCGTGCGATCCGCACGAATGACAACGGCAGGATGTGCATCAGATCGCCGATCCTGCGTCCCAGCCACAGTAGCAGCGGATAGGGGAGCGGCTCGAACATTCGCAGCAAGCCGAGCGCGAACCAGGTGGGCCAATAGCGGGGATGAAACATGATGCGGGTGCGAGGTGATGCGTGTGGCGGCGAGCATGGCCCTGCCGTCAGACACTACACGCTCCTCCTGTAGGGATCGAAGCCCTCTCTGCGAAATCGCTTGTACGCCCACAGGTACTGGTCGGGATAGTCGCGCACCTGCGCTTCGATCAATTCGTGGAAGCGCCGTGTATCGGCGATCGGATCGTTCGAGGGGAATCGATCGAGCGCCGGGTGAATGCGAATGACGTAGCCGCGATTGTCGTGGCAACGGGCGGGGAAGTACGGCAGCACCGGCGCCTTCGAGATTTTCGCCAGGCGCGACGTGGCGACATTGGACGCTGCGGGCTGATTGAAGAACGGCACGAGCTCGCTGTTCTTGTCCGTGAAGCGCTGATCCGGCGCGTACCACACGGGGAGATTGTTCTTCAGGTTCTGCAGCAGATCGCGAATCTGGTCCGAAGAAATCGCCTGCACCGTGTGACGCGTCCGGCCGCGGCGCGACAGCTCGGCGATCAGGTCGTTACTCGGCGTCAGGTACATGATGCTGGTGGGGCCCAGCAAGGTCAGGCCGCGGGCACCCATTTCCAGGGTCGTGAAATGAGCGCTGAGCATCAGCGCACCGTGCCCCTGGGCAAGCGCCGCCGTCAGATTTTCCGTGCCTTCGAAGCGGATCAGCCGCCGCAGGCGCGCATCGCTTGCCCACCAGACAAGGCCGGTTTCGAAGAGCGCACAACCCAGTGACTCGAAGTGCCGCCGCAGCAGCTGGCGCCGTTGCGCCGGAGCGAGTTCCGGCAGGCACAGATCGATGTTGATCGCGGCGACGCGGCGATCGCGACGGCTGATCAGATACGCCAGCCGGCCCGTCGCCCGTCCGATGAGCATCTGGACCCGCAGCGGCAGCAGATTGACCAGCCGCACGACGCCGATCCCGAACCACACGCCCCAGAAACGCGGACCGAGAAACCGGTAGAGCGGGACAGGTTCGGGCTCGCGATGTTTTTCAAGGGCGGGCCGCGTGGCCGTGTGTGGGTCGGGTGTGCTCATCGGGGCACGAATGGTACGGGCCAGACTGGCAAGCTGGCCACTGGCAGCTGGCCAGAGTGAAGAAAGATCTCCATCGCCTTAGCCGGCCGACCAGTTGGCCTTCCCGATTGCTCCCTGTAGCCTCCCGCGGCGGATTAACCGATCCAATCCAGCTGGACTGAAGATGATTCGATGCTTCGCCTGATCTACACGGCCCTGCTCTATGTGGCTGCACCGCTTGCGTTCGCGGTGCTGCTCTGGCGTGGGATGCGCGATCCGCTGTATCGCGATCGGCGTGGGGAACGGTTTGGATTCTCGCGTACGAAACTCGATGCTTCGATCTGGGTCCATGCGGTCTCGGTGGGTGAGGTGCAGGCAGCCGCTGCTCTGATCCGGGACTTGCAGCGACGCTTTCCGCAGTCGCCCCTGATCGTGACGACAGCGACACCCACCGGTGCTCAGCGTGTCCGTGCATTGTTTCCCCAGGGGGTTCATCACGCGTACCTGCCGTACGACCTGCCGGGGGCCGTCCGCCGATTCCTGGAACGGATTCGACCCCGCATCGCGGTCATTCTGGAAACTGAGGTGTGGCCGAATCTGTATCGGGAATGCGGCCGACGGCAGATTCCCATCGTGCTCGCGAGTGCGCGGTTATCAGAGAAATCGGTGCGCCGCTTTCGCCGCATCGCCGGCCTGTTTCGCGATGCGTTGAATCAGGGTCTGGTCATCGGCGCCCAGACCCGGTCGGATGCCGATCGATTCATTGTTGTCGGCGCGGCACCGGCGCGTACGCACGTCACCGGCAACATCAAGTTTGATCTGGAGACTCCGGTCGAGGCGCGCGCCCGGGGTGAGGCGCTGCGGACGGGTCAGTTTCCGGGTCGGTTCGTCTGGGTGGCCGGCAGTACTCACGAAGGTGAAGAGGACGTCATCCTCGAAGCGCATCGGGGCTTGCTCGCGGCGCGCGCCGATAGCCTGCTGATCCTGGTACCGCGGCATCCGAATCGATTCGAGCGCGTGCGTCAGTGGCTGTCCGGGCAGCAGGTGACGTTTGCCTGCCGTTCGCGAGGCGAGGCGGTAACGCCCGACACGCAGATCCTGCTGGCGGACACACTGGGTGAGTTGCTGATGTTGTACGCGGCAGCGGATGTCGCCTTCGTCGGCGGCAGCCTCGTGCCCATCGGTGGTCACAACCTGCTGGAACCCGCTGCGCTCGCGCGGCCCATCCTGACGGGACCGCAGAATTTCAATGCACCGGATATCGCAAGACTGATGCTCGAGAGTGGCGCCGCGCTGCAGGTCGAGTCAGCACCGGGATTGGCTCAGGCGCTAGCGGATCTCGCAGCGAATCCCGGCAAGCGCAGCCAGATGGGGCAGGTGGCGCTCGCGATGCTGGAGAGCAATCGCGGCGCGCTTGCGCGCGTCATGGCGCTCGTCGAAGAAACCCTGCACCGTCGTGCTCAGTGACGGCGGTCCGTCGCATCACTTGGTGATGATGCGTTCCTCGAGGTAACCGTTGATCTCCTGCAGGTCTGCCTGTTTCAGCGTGCCGGTGGCCAGTTGCAGGCTCAGGACGTTCACGATGTAGTCGTAACGGCTGCGCGAATAGTTGGTCTGTGCTTCGAACAGGCGACGACGTGCATCGAGGACATCGACCGTCGTACGCGTGCCGACCTCGAATCCCGCCTCGGTGGCTTGCAGGGCGGTCTTGCTCGACTCGAGGGCCTGCTTCAGCGCCTTGACGCGCGACATCTCGCTCATCACGCCCAGGTATGCGTCGCGTGTAGCACGCTCGGTTTCGCGGTTTGCGCGCTCGAGTCGCTCGCGTGCTGCCCGGTGCAGGTAGACCCGCTGGCGCACGCGTGAAGACGTGGCGCCACCCGAGTAGATCGGGATGGTGACTTGCAGGCCGATAGAGTCCTCGTTGCCGTCGCTGTCGGCGGGCGAGGTCGAACGAATACCGCCCTGCGGTTGCGTCTCGGTATCGCCGGCGATGTCGTTCCCGGAACGTCCGGCGACCAGATCGATCGCCGGAAAGTGGCCGGAGCGGGCGACCCGGACGTCCTGCTTCGCTATGTCCGTCGCCAGGCGCGCGGAGATGATCTGCAGATTCTGGTCCAGCGCAGTCGCAACCCATGTTTCTTCGTTTTCCGGGTCAGGCGACTTGAGCGGCATGTCTTCGACAGGCGCCGCGAGCGTTCCGAATGACTCACCCGTCAGTTCACGCAGAAGTTCCAGCGCCGTTGCAAGCTGACGCTTGGCGAGAATCACGCCCGCTGCTGCCTGGTCGTGCGCGGCGCGTGCTTCCTGCACGTCCGTGATCGCGATCAGTCCGACTTCGAAGCGTTTGTCAGCCTGCTCGAGCTGGCGACTGAACGCTTCCAGCGTGGCCGCTGCCGCATCGACTGTGTCCTGCGCAGCGAGAACGTTGAAGTAGCGAGCCGCAGTGCGTGCAATCAGATCCTGCTGGGCCGCCTGATAATCGGCCTCCGCCTGCGCGACCTGTGCGTCCGCACGTTTCAGGGTCGACCATTGATCCCAGCGGAACAGCGTCTGGCGCAGCTGGATCTGATAGAACTTGGTCGTCAGATCCTGCTCGCGCTGCGCGGCCAGAAAGATGATGTTGCTAGGGTCGGAGGGATCGGCGAACAGGCTGGCTCCCTCCGACTTGCTCTTCTCGTACGACCCGTTCGCATTGAGCTGCGGCAGCAGAGCCGCCAGTGCCTGCGGCTTCGATTCGCGGCTGGCCAGGCGGTTGGCGTCTGCTTCGCGGATCAACGGGTCGTTCTGTACCGCGCGTTGATACACCTCGATGAGGTCCGCCGCCGAGGCTGGCGCCGCGAGCGACAGGGCAGTCAGTCCGCCCAGTACGGCCGCCGGCATGCGGTTGTGATTTTTCAGGCAGGCCAGGATCTGCGCGCGCAATTTCATTATGACTTCCCGTTTTTGTCTGCAGAACACCGCGATTGATTCGTTTGTTACCGCGGCGCGAGCACTTCTATGGTCGATGTCAGCGTCGGGCGCATTCCAGGTGGTCGTCGCGCCGGATGTCCGCCTTCCGGCGAACGAACCTTGGACGCGTCAGTACGTCGGAATGGTTGCATCGAGGTCGCGAGACCACGCCAGGATGCCGCCCGCCAGATTGACCGTGTTGAAACCGTTTTGTTGCAGGTACTTCGCTACTTCCAGGCTGCGACGACCGGAACGGCACAGCACCACGACGTCGATGGCGGGATTGAGCTCACCCACGCGGGCGGCGACTTCGCCCATCGGGATGTGCACGGTCCCCGGAACGTTTGCCACGCCGATTTCCCAGCCCTCCCGCACGTCCAGCAACGTCATTGCATCGCCGCGATCGCGACGGGCCACAAATTCAGCGGGTGTAATTTCCGGGATGTTCATCGGGAAGAGAAGAGCATTGCGGCGAACGGCCGGTGAAGTTCGGTGAACGGCGTCCTCAGAACACGAATTCGGGCGGGCGCGCCGCATTCGTCAGGGGCTGGATGACGGTCTCGAACAGACCTTCGCGCTGCCACTCACGTTCACCGAGCCGGGTGATCTTCCAGGCTTCCATGACCGGGGCCTGTCCGACCACGACGAACAGGCGTCCGCCGATCTTGAGCGCGCGCTGAAACCGTTCGTCGTACAGGGGCAGCGATCCCGTGACGGCAATGGCGTCATAACGGGCCTGATCGTCGAGTTGCATGGCGTCCGCCGTCTCGACCCCGACATTGTTGACGGCCACGGCCAGCAACTGTGTCCTGGCGAAGTCGGTGAGTTGGGGAACGATCTCGAGGGAGCGCACGCGGGAGGCCAGCCGGCCCATGCAGGCCGTGAGATAGCCGGACCCGGTGCCCACTTCGAGTGCCAGGTCGTTCGGTCCGATCTCCAGCGCCTGGAGAATACGGCCGTGAACCTTGGGGGGCAGCATCCACTGGCCGTGCGGCAGGGGGATGGGTGCGTCTGCAAACGCAACGCCCTGCCAGGCAGCTGGAATGAAATGCTCGCGCGGAATTTCGCGCATGACCGCCAGCACTCGTTCATCGAAGACATCCCAGGTATTCACCTGCTGTCCAATCATCTGTTCGCGTGCCAGTTCGATATTCATGCGTCGCAATCTAATCGCTTCGGATCAAGGACTTGAGGTTTGTCGCGCCGGCGTCGACAGACGGCGGCGGACCCGGCATACCCGGGCGATGTGGCCGGAAAATGCGGGCGGCAAAGGGTACGGGCTTTGATAGCAGCAAACAAGGTTACGTCGCCTGTCCGGCGGAGCACGGGATTGATGGCCGACTGGCCATCGAGCGCTTCGAACGAACCACGGCCGAGCAGATTTGCCGAGGCTCCCGGTGGCTGGCGCGAGGCGTTTCCCCGAGCGGACTGCAACGATCTGCAAGAAAACCCGACAGTGATTTTACGGGCCCTTCGATTGCGTTCTCTCGACATCATTCAGCTGCGCAATATGGTCAATCTCCGCAGCAGAATCCCCGCGGTTCGCTATGCTGCGGCAACGTTGTCGATTCCGTGGCGGCGGGCGGCAACACACTGAAAAAGTGCATCGGTCGACGGGTGATCCGAATGCGCGATACGGGATGAAGGGCAAGCATGACGATTCGTTCGTGAAGGCTCCTGCGCCATGTTAGGGGCGGTCAATTTTTCTGCACTCAGCGTGATGCTCATCGCGGCGATCGCTGTGCTCGCTGTCGTCCTGGTGTGGCGTGAACGCCGCGCACGCGTGTTGTCGAAAGCCGCGAGCGAACTTGACGGCATCGTTCGCGATGGCCGGTATGCGGAGCGTTTGCAGAGTGTCGGCAGCCCCGCGCAACCATTCGCCGCCAGTGCCAACAAATTGCTCGAGCAGATCGCGGTCAAGGATCTGTTGATCAGCGAACGCGAACGCGCGCTGGTGGGTCTGCTCGGCGGACTGCATGAGGCAGTGGCCGTACACCGCGACGGCATCGTCTTCGCCAACGCACGCTTCGCCGCCCTGGCAGGCCACGGTCAGTCGCAACAACTGATCGGCCGATCGATGGCCGAACTGGTCCATCCCGATTACCGCGAACTCGTCGGCGAACAGCTGCGCCGCGTGCTGGACGCCGTGCCAGCGATGGATCGGCTGGAGGTCGAACTGCAGCCGCAGCGAGATCAGCCGATCCGCGTCGAGCTGTCCGCTGTGCGCATCGACTATCAGGGAGGGCCCGCCCTGCTGCTCACCATGCTGGAAATGGGGCCACGCCCGGTATCCGTTCCAGCCACGATCGCGCGGGGCCGTCCGACCGCGTGGGATACGCTCGATTCCCTTGGTGAAGGCATCATCACCACCGAAATCAGCGGCCGTATCGACTATCTCAATCGTGCCGCCGAGCAGCTCATCGGTATCTCCGGAGCCGACGCACTCGGCAAGACGATCACGGAAATCTTCGTGCTGGTGGACGAAACCGACCGTCGCTCCCTCGGTGATCCGGTGCGTCAGTGCCTCAGTACGCAATCGAAAGTCACGGTCGGCCGGCGCGGCCTGATGATCTCGCGCGACGGCAGTGACGAGCGCTCGGTCGAGCTGACGGTCACGCCGCTCAAGGGGCCGCGTGGGGACCTGGCAGGTACCGTGGTCGCTGTGCGCGACGTCAGTGAACTGCGCGGCATTACCCGGCAGATGTCGTACCAGGCCAGTCACGATGCCCTGACGGGCCTGGTCAATCGGCGCGAGTTCGAGCGGCGGCTCGACGAGGCGCTGGAAATCACGCACGTGTCGACGGCCCATCATGTGATGTGCTACCTCGACCTGGATCGCTTCAAAGTCGTCAACGACACCTGTGGCCACATGGCTGGCGACACGATGCTGCGTGAAGTGGCGGCGCTGGTGAAGCAGGCAGTGCGCGATTCGGACACCGTCGGCCGGCTCGGCGGCGATGAGTTCGGCCTGCTGCTCGTCGGCTGCCCGCTCGAGAAGGCGCGACAGATTGCCGATGACGTCGTGCGCAAGGTGAGCGAGTACCGCTTCGTCTGGAAGGACAAGATCTTCAATATCGGCGTGAGTGTCGGTCTCGTCGAAATCTCGCGCGACAGTGGCGCCGCTGACGAAGTCATGAGCGCTGCCGATTCGGCGTGCTATGTCGCCAAGAAACACGGTAATCACGTTCATGTCTATTCGGCCCGCGACGAATCGCTGGCGCGCCACCGCGGCGAGATCCAGTGGTTGCAGCGGTTGCAGACGGCGCTGAAGGAAAACCGGTTCGAACTGGTGGCTCAACCGATCATCGCCACCGTGCCGGGTTCAGGGGGGCCGGCGCTCGAGCTGTTGCTGCGCTTGCAGGACGACACGATTCCGGGCGGCATCTCGCCTACGGAGTTTCTGCGCGCTGCAGAGCGCTACCGCCTGATGACCGATGTGGACCGCTGGGTGGTGCAGGCCGCACTCACGGCGCTCGCACGCGGCGCCATCCGTGTGCCGCCGGATCGCAGCATCGCCATCAACCTCTCGGGCCAGACCCTCGGCGATCCGCAGTTTCTGGAGTTCGTCGTTGAAGTGCTGGATCGCACCGGCGTCGACGCCGACCAGGTGTGCTTCGAGGTCGCGGAGAATTCCGTCATCACCAACATCGAACATGCGCAGCGCTTCATCGGCGTCCTGCACAGCATGGGCTGCCGCTTCGCGCTCGACGACTTCGGTCGGGGGCTCTCCTCGTTCGGCAACCTCAAGAACCTCTCGCTCGACTATCTCAAGATCGACGGCTCGTTCATTCGCAACCTTGCGCTCGACACCGTGAACCAGGCGATGGTGTCCGCGATGATCAAGCTCGCACGAACGCTGAACTTCCAGGTCGTGGCCGAACAGGTCGAGGACGTCGGCGCGCTGGAGGCCGCAACGCGGATGGGTGTGGACTTCGTGCAGGGATATCACCTGGGGAGGCCGCAGCCGCTTGCGCGCGTGATCGCGCGCGCGAGTTAGCGGCGTCTGGCCGACTGGCCAACTGGTGGTCTGGCCAGATGGAGAGGGCGAACTCGCGCGTCGAAGTTCACCGCAATAAAAAAGGCGGCGTCGCTTTCACGACGCCGCCTTTCTCTTTTCTGACTCTGGCCAGCTGGCCAGCTGGCCAGTTGGCCATTACAGCAGCGGCACCAACAACAACGCGACGATGTTGATGATCTTGATCAACGGGTTGATCGCCGGGCCGGCGGTGTCCTTGTAGGGATCGCCAACGGTGTCGCCGGTGACTGCGGCCTTGTGGGTCTCCGAACCCTTGCCGCCGAAGTTACCTTCCTCGATGTACTTCTTGGCGTTGTCCCAGGCGCCGCCGCCGGTGCACATCGAGATCGCGACGAACAGGCCCGTCACGATGGTTCCGATCAGCAAGCCGCCTAGTGCCCGGATGCCCGCTCCCGGACCCATCAGGAAATTCATGCCGAACGCTACGACGATCGGTACGAGGATCGGCAGCAGCGACGGGATGATCATTTCCTTGATAGCGGACTTGGTCAGCATGTCGACGGCCCTGGAGTAGTCCGGCTTGGCCGTGCCCTCCATGATCCCCTTGATCTCGCTGAACTGGCGGCGCACTTCGACGACGACCGAGCCCGCGGCGCGACCGACGGCTTCCATCGCCATGGCGCCGAACAGGTAGGGGACGAGGCCACCGATGAAGAGGCCGATGATGACTGCCGGATCGGAGAGGCTGAACACTTCCAGCTTGCCGGCCGCTTCCAGGTTGTGGGTGTAGTCGGCGAACAGCACCAGCGCGGCGAGCCCGGCTGAACCGATCGCATAGCCCTTGGTGACGGCCTTCGTGGTGTTGCCGACCGCGTCGAGCGCATCGGTGATCTTGCGTACGTCCTTCGGCAGGCCGGCCATCTCGGCAATACCGCCCGCGTTGTCGGTAATCGGGCCGTAGGCATCGAGCGCGACGATCATGCCGGTCATCGACAACATGGCCGTGGCGGCAATCGCGATGCCGTAGAGATCGGCAATGTGATACGAGCCCCAGATGGCGGCACAGACCGCAAGGACGGGCAAGGCGGTCGACTTCATCGACACTGCAAGGCCCGCAATCACGTTCGTGCCGTGACCGGTCTGCGAAGCGGCCGCGACATAGCGCACCGGGCCGTACTCGGTCGCGGTGTAGTACTCGGTGATCCAGATGAGCGCGGCCGTCAGCACGAGACCGATGACCGAGCACCAGAACAGGTCGGTCGCGATCTCGCCTTCGCCCATGACCACTGGAGTTACGAAGTAGAAGGCGATCAGCGCCAGCACCCCGGATACCGCGGTACCGCGATAGAGCGCGTTCATGATCTTGCCGCCTTCGCGGGCTTTCACGAAGAACGTGCCCACGATCGAGGCGACGATGGAGACCGCACCCAGCACCAGCGGGTACAGGATGTAACGCATATCCAGGCTGCCGTCGGCCGCGGTGAACATCAGGCCGCCGAGCACCATCGTGGCGACCACGGTCACTGCGTAGGTTTCGAACAGGTCTGCGGCCATGCCGGCGCAGTCACCGACGTTGTCGCCGACGTTGTCGGCGATCACTGCGGGGTTGCGCGGATCGTCTTCGGGAATGCCGGCTTCGACCTTGCCGACGAGGTCGGCGCCGACGTCGGCGCCCTTGGTGAAGATACCGCCGCCGAGACGCGCAAAAATGGAGATCAGCGAACCGCCGAACGCCAGGCCAATCAGGGAGTGCAGCGCTGCGTCATCGCCGATCGAACCGCGCATGAGTGCGAAGTAACCGGCGACTCCGATCATGCCGAGGCCGACGACCAGCATGCCGGTGATGGCGCCGCCGCGGAACGCGACCTGCAGTGCCGGATTGAGTCCGACGCTGGCGGCCTGCGCGGTGCGCACGTTGGCGCGCACGGAAACATTCATGCCGATGTAGCCGGCAAGCCCGGAGAGAATGGCGCCGACTGCGAAACCGCCGGCCGTGGCCCAGTTGAGCGCGACGCCGAGCACTACGAGCAGCACGACGCCGACGATGGCAATGGTCGAATACTGACGATTGAGATAGGCCCTGGCGCCCGCCTGGATCGCTGCGGCGATCTCCTGCATACGCTCGTTGCCCGCGGGTTGCTTGTTGATCCAGCTGACGGAGAACAGGCCGTAAAGGACGGCCAGCACACCGGCGCCGATCGCGAGCCAGAGCGCGACATCTGTGGTCATGAATTCCCTCCCCCGGAAATGGGTTCTGATTATCGATGGGCTTGCACGAGGGCGGCCGCGTCGTCTCGAGTGCGACGCCACGGTCGGTTTGCATCGTGAAAACAGGCATTTTCCGCAGAAAAATCGCTATCGGAAAATGTCGGTTGACTATACCACAAAGGTTTTTCTGATCTTCTTCCTCACCGGCGCATTGCGCAGCTTCACGTATTGCGGCAAGCCATTCTTGTAAGGCGGATAGTCTTCGCCCTGAATCAGCGGGCTCAGGTAGCGGCGTGCTTTTGCAGTAATGAAAAAACCGTCTTCTGTAATGTAGTCGCGCGGCAGCATCTTTTCCTGGTTCGCGACGTCGGTGAGTTGCGCGATACCGAGCTTCCACTTGTAGGGCTTGTGCGCCGTACGCACGATGGTCGGCATCACCGAGTTGTGACCCTTCAGTGCCAGGTCAACAGCCGCCTTGCCGAGCGCGTATGCCTGTTCGACATCGACCTTCGAGGCGATATGCCGTGCGGCACGCTGCAGGTAGTCGGCCACGGCCCAGTGATACTTGTAGTTGAGCTTCGATTTGATCAGTTGAGCAATCACCGGTGCGACACCGCCCAGTTGTGCATGGCCGAATGCATCGCGCAGTCCCGCATCGGACAGGAACTTGCCGTCGCTGTTCTTCACGCCTTCGGAGACGACGATGGCGCAATAGCCGTACTTCTCGACGCACTCCTGCACGCGCGCGCAGAACCGCTCTTCGTCGAAGGTGATTTCCGGAAAGAGAATGATGTGCGGGGCATCGCCGGCTTTCTCGGAGGCGAGTCCGCCAGCGGCGGCGATCCAGCCGGCGTGGCGACCCATCACTTCCATGACGAACACCTTGGTCGATGTCTTGGCCATCGACGCCACGTCGAAGCCGGCTTCGCGAATCGATACGGCAACGTACTTGGCCACGGAACCGAAGCCCGGACAGCAGTCGGTGATCGGCAGATCGTTGTCGACGGTCTTCGGCACGTGGATGGCCTGGATGGGATAGCCGAGCTTTTCGGCAAGCTGCGACACCTTCAGGCAGGTGTCTGCGGAGTCGCCGCCGCCGTTGTAGAAGAAGTAGCCGATGTCGTGCGCCTTGAAGACCTCGATCAGCCGCTCGTACTGGGCCGGGTTGTCTTCGATCTTCTTGAGCTTGTAACGCGCGGACCCGAAGGCGCCCGACGGCGTATGTCGCAGGGCCCGGATCGACGCGGCGGGTTCCTTGCTGGTGTCGATCAGGTCCTCCGTCAGGGCGCCGACGATGCCATGCCGTCCGGCATAGACCTTGCCGATCCGGCTCTTGTGCTTGCGGCAGGTCTCGATGACCCCACAGGCCGATGCGTTGATGACGGCGGTGACACCGCCGGACTGTGCATAGAAGGCGTTGCGGGGCTTGCGGGTCGGCATGGCAGGTCTCTCTGAATGGTTGCGATGGCTGGTGGTTTTGCAGTTGAGGATAGCGCAGCGGATAGCAGCGCTGGCGGGCCGGTCGGCCGGCATTCCGGGCAACGGACCTGTCGTCCAGAGTTGGCCACTCGGCCCGCATTTCGGTTAGGGTATCGCCCCTTTGCTGGGAGGTCGCGGTCGACATCATGCGTATCGTTCTGTTGGGAGCGCCCGGATCGGGCAAGGGCACACAGGCACAGCGACTGCAGGCGAAGTACGGGGTCCCTCAGGTGTCCTCGGGCGACCTGTTGCGCGATGCCGTGGCTCGCGGCACCGAGCTTGGCCTCAAGGCCAAAGCCGTCATGGAGGCCGGCCAGCTGGTGTCGGACGATATCGTTCTCGGCCTGATTCGCGATCGTCTGAGTCGCCCCGATGCGGCCAAGGGCTTCATCCTCGACGGCTTTCCCCGCAACGAAGACCAGGCCGATTCACTCAATGAATTGCTGACTTCCATCGGCCAGCCGCTCGAAGCCGTGCTGCTCCTCGATGTGCCGCACGAAACGCTCATGCAGCGGCTGGCTGGCCGGCGCCTCTGTCCGACGTGCGGCTCGGTCTACAACGTGCATTCGCTCGACGGTGCGACCACCTGTCCGAAGGAAGGCACGGCGTTGTACCAGCGCCCCGACGACAAGGAAGAAGTGATCGGCAAGCGTCTCGAGGTGTACGCACAGCAGACACAGCCACTGATCGAGTACTACTCGAAGCTCGGCCTGCTGCGCACGGTCGCCGGCGAAGGCGAACTCGACTCGGTGTTCGAGCGCATGGAAGCTGCTGCATTGGCGAAGCCGGTGTCCGCCGCCAGCGTGAAGGTGCGCAAGGCTCGCCCGCAGGCGAAGAAGGCCGGCGCGCAGAAGTCGGCGAAGAAATCCGGGAAGAAATCTGCGAAGAAGGCGCCGAAAAAGGTGATCACCACGCCTGCCAGGAAGTCCGCAAAGAAACCAGCCAGGAAGAAGGCGGTGAAGTCGGGCAAGAAGGTCGCTTCACGCAAAGTCGTGAAGAAGACGGTTCGCACGGCGGCGAAGAAGACGGTCAGTCGCAGCAAGGTTGCCAGGAAGCGCGCCAAGGCTGCGGCCCGCAAAAAGTAGATCGGCCAACGTCGAACCCACAGGAAGCGGGTTGCCGGATAACCCAGTCTGTGGGTCCGGCTTCCCCTCTGCAGGGATCTCCGGCTTTGCCTCCTTCAGCCGCTCGCCGCCGGCTCGGCAGCGAGCGTCACCAGCCGCTGGCCGATGACATCGCGTCGCCAGCCCTGCAGCAGATGATCCGCTCGCCCGGAGAACACGAGCCGTTCGACATCACGGCGTGTCGCCAGCAATTCCGGTGCGATCTCCTGTCGCTGCGCTTCTTCGCGCACGATCGCCAGCAGTCTCGTTACCTGTGCGACCAGTCGCGGATCCGGCCGTGCTGGAATCATTGCAGGCGCCTCCGTGGCTGCATTCGTGCGCCCCTGGGCGATCAGGCCAAGGATCTCCTCGCTGCGCTTACGCAGAAAATTGGCCGACAGGCTCGGGATGGCATCCAGTTCCGTCCGATTCGCCGGTACGCGTTCGGCGATGTCGCGCAGCGACTCGTCCGCAAGAATCCAGCCTCGCGGCTTGTCCTTGCGCATCGCGCGTGCTTCGCGCCATTGCGCCATCAGCTTCGCGACGGCGCGCTGATCCGGTCGCAGGCGATCGAGACCTTTGAGTCGACGCCAGGCATCCGTGGGATCGATCCGGTACAACGTCGGATCTTCCAGCTCGAGGGATTCTTCAATCAGCCAGTCCAGACGTCCGCGCGCGGTGAGGGCCGCTGTGAGGTTCTGGTAGAGCGGGACGAGGTAGCGCACATCGTCGGCCGCGTATTCGACCTGCTCCGGCGAGAGCGGCCGACGGCTCCAGTCCGTGCGGGTCTGGCCCTTGGGCAGGGTGTGGCCGAGCCGTTCCGACACCACCGTTGCGTAGCCCGCTTGTGCGGGCGAGCCGAGCAAGGCGGCCGCCACCTGCGTGTCGAAAAGCGGACCGGGAACCCGCCCGACAGCGCCTTCGGTGGTCGGTGGCGCCATGGCGAAGGACAGGACTTCCAGATCCTGGCGGCCGGAATGCAGGACCTTGAGACGGCTGCGATCACAGAGGAATTCCCACAGTGGTTGCAGATCGATCCGGGCGAGCGGATCGATGATGGCGCATGCATCGGGCGTGGCCAACTGAATCAGGCACAGGCCGGCGTAGTACGTCCGCTCACGCATGAATTCAGTGTCCAGCGCCACGAAGGTGCTGCCCGACAGCATTTCCAGCGCAGCGCGCAGTTCTTCGTTGGTCGCGATCCTGAGTGCGGGTGTCATGACGTGTACAATCGACTGTGAATTCTCATGCTGAAATTATTGCAAACCTTCATCGACATTGCGCTGTGGCGCAAGGGTCCGCAGGATTTGCCGGCCTCGCGTTTCCTGTTGACGCTGGTGCTGGTCATCTACATCGCCTCGAGCTTCGTGCAGGTGCAACTGCTGGATCTGCGGCTGAGTACAGCATTCGTCATTGTCGGTGTCGATGTCACGATGATGATGGTGTGGCTTTGGGTCGTGCTGGCGTTCTTCGCGCGCAGCCAGCGCTTCATCCAGACATTGACAGCCATGTTCGGTGTCGGCGCCTTGCTGGCTGCGATCGATATCGTCGTGGCTGGCGTGCAGTTGCTGGCCGGCAGCCCCGTCGATAATCCTTCGAGCCTCTGGCTCATGCTGCGTTTCTTCGCCATTGCCCTGATCATGGGGCGTATCTTCATGCACGCGCTCGATCGTGGCCTGCTGACCGGCATGGCACTCACCATCGCCATCGTCTATTCGACCGGTGCGGTGGCGCAGATGATCGTCACTCGCCTGCATGGCTGAGGCCGTCACGGACACATAACAGAATCGACACATGCACGTTCATATTCTTGGTATCTGCGGCACATTCATGGGGGGCATTGCCGCGCTGGCGCGCGCCGCCGGCCATCGCGTCACGGGGTCGGACCAGAACGTCTACCCGCCGATGTCCGACCAGCTGGCCGCGCTCGGCATCGAGTTGATCCAGGGCTACGATCCGGAGCAGTTGTCGCTCAAAC
This sequence comes from Povalibacter sp., assembly GCF_036520495.1. Taxonomy (GTDB): domain Bacteria; phylum Pseudomonadota; class Gammaproteobacteria; order Steroidobacterales; family Steroidobacteraceae; genus Steroidobacter. The sequence goes on from NZ_DATDJO010000028.1 coordinate 99,793, forward strand.
CCGATGTGGTCGTCGTCGGCAACGTCATGAGTCGCGGCAATGCGCTGATCGAGGCGCTGCTCGAAAGCGGCATCCCGTACACCTCCGGTCCTGAATGGCTGTCGCGCCACTTGTTGGCGGATCGCTGGACGTTCGCGGTCGCCGGCACCCACGGCAAGACCACGACGTCGAGCATCCTGGCCTGGATTCTCGAGTACGCTGGCTTGAACCCGGGGTTTCTCATCGGCGGCGTACCGGGGAATTTCAATGTGACGGCCCGCGCCGGGGGTGGCCGGTATTTCGTCGTCGAAGCCGACGAATACGACACCGCGTTCTTCGACAAGCGCGCCAAGTTCGTGCACTACCGGCCGCGCACCGCCATCCTCAACAACCTCGAGCATGATCACGCCGACATCTATCCCGATGTCGCCGCCATTCAGTGGCAGTTTCACCAGCTGCTGCGCATGGTGCCCCGCAATGGTCTCGTCGTTGCCAACGCTGGCGACGCCAATGTCATGCACGTGATCGACATGGGTTGCTGGACGCCCGTCGAGCGCTTCGCGAGCGGCGTGCAGGGCGATACCGCCTGGTACGTGGCCGTTGAACCCGGCGGCGACTATTCCGCGTTCACGGTCATGGAAGGCGATCGCAAGACGGCTGAAGTGGATTGGTCGCTGCTCGGCCGTCATAACGCCGAGAATGCCCTCGCCGCCGTTCTCGCAGCCCGCCATGCCGGCGTTGAATTGCAGACAGCCGTCGCGGCCCTGCGTGAGTTCAAAGGGGTGCGTCGGCGCATGGAGGTGCGGGGCCTGGTGGATGGCGTGACGGTCTATGACGACTTTGCGCATCATCCCACGGCCATCGCCACGACCATCGATGGCCTGCGACGGCGTATCGGCAAGGCGCGATTGTTCGCCGTCCTGGAGCCGCGTTCCAACACGATGAAGCTCGGGTCACACCAGGAGGCCATTGCGGGATCGCTCGCTCATGCGGATCGAGTCTGGTTGTATCAGGGAGAGGCTGTGAAATGGGACGTGGCCGGATCGGTGGCAAGCCTCGGTGACCGCGCGCGCGTCGTCCATGACATCGATGCGTTGGTCGGCGAGATCGGCGAGGCCGTGCGCGAAGGCGATCACGTGCTGATCATGTCGAACGGCGGCTTCGATGGAATTCACGGCAAGCTGCTCGCGAATCTGGGCGAGCGCGCTGCCGGGCGATCCCATTCCCGATGAAGGCGCGAGGGGAGGAGCCGGCACCACAATCGCCTGCCGATTCTGCAAGCGCCGTCCTGACGCGCATCCCGCTGTTTCCGCTGAATGCGGTCCTGTTCCCGGAGGGGCCCCTCAAACTGCGCATCTTCGAAGCTCGCTACGTGGACATGATCGGACGTTGCCTGCGCGAGGGGACCAGCTTTGGCATCGCTCTCATCGTCGAGGGGGTGGAGGCTGGAGGTGAAGCACAGGCGGCATCGATCGGCACGTCCGCCCGCATCGTCGATTTCGAAAAGCTGCAGGACGGACTGCTCGGCGTCACTGCGCTCGGCGAGCGTTCGTTTGAAATCCGCTCGGTCTCGCGTCAGCCGGATGGATTGAATGTCGCGACGGTCGAGTGGCTGCCGGCCGCGGCGGCACTGCCTGTGCCCGCCGACTGCGAGTACCTCGTGCGTCTGTTGCAGCACGCGCTGCCGCAGCTCGCGCCGATCTACGATTTCACGCCGATCCGCTATGACGATGCGGCCTGGGTGAGTGCGCGGCTCGTCGAAATTCTGCCGTTGCCGCTGGACGAAAAGCAGCACTGCCTGGAAATGCAGGATCCGCTGCAACGCCTCGATCACCTGCGCATGCGGGTAAAGGTCGAAGCGGTCGAGCAGGAAAAGGATCTGCAATAGATCAGCGCGTCGCCGCCTGTGGTCGACGCGCGAAGAGCAGGTAGCTGACAGCGATGACACCCATCCATAGCACCGTTCCCCAGCCGATCACGTTGTCGTACGAGCCGGACATCCAGCCCATGGGCGCGCCGGCATTGAACTGGGTGATGACTTCGTAATAGTAGAGAAGGCAGACCCAGGCGGCGTGCATGCCGACGCAGAGCGCGATGTTGCCCGTGCGTATCCTGGCCAGCGCCAGCAGCACGCCGACGGCGAACAGCGCGAGGAACGAGTCGAGAATCCGCAGTGGTTCGTTGTAGGCGATGAACATGCGACTGAGCACCGTGAAGCCACTGCTCCAGTCGATCTGGTCCGCCGGCACCCGTAACCGGCCGTCCAGAAAATGCACGGCGGCGTACAGCAAGCTCGGCAGCACCACCGCCAGCACGCGGCCGGATTCGCGCTCGACCGCACTGAAAAGGTAGCCGCGAAAGAAAATCTCCTCGATGAGCGAGACCACCAGGCCAGTGGCCAGACCCTTCGCCAGGACTTTCAGGGCGAGAGCGGCGGTGAGTTCGACCTGTGGGTCGGCATATCGCACACCCAGCACCTGCAGTGCGACGAGCAGGGGCGTGATGATCACAGCTCCTGCAAAGAGTCCTGCCAGTAGTTGGGTCCCGAACCGGCGGCGAGGTGCGCCGAACCCTGCCGACTGTTTGTCTGTCAGGCGCCAACGACGTACCAGCCAGACCAGGCCGATGACGGCGGCCAGCATTGCGAGCCGATGCAGAACGCGGTGAATCGGTTGCTCATCGATCAGGCCCACCAGGAGCCAGGCGGGATACGAAAGCGCAGCAGCGACAAGCAGACAGACTGCAAACAGCAGCAGGACGGAACCAAACGATCGCATCGTCACAAATCCTTCGGCCAGGCGAGGGCGATCCTGATCCCGCGTTTCTCGATGAAGACGCCAGTTATCGCGCGATGTGGGTCGCTGCGACGTGGTCAGAATGCCTGGCGAAGACAGGTGTCTGCGTCATTCATCCTGAGAGGGAACGAATCATGGAAGAAGCAAGAGCCATCGCTATCGTGTCGGCACTCGCCAATGGCGTCAATCCGTCGACCGGCGAGATTTTCCCTGGGGACAGTCCCTACCAGAGCGCCGACGTGGTCCGCGCGTTGTTTCTGGTCACGCGCCTGCTGGAAGCCAGGCCCACGAAAGCCCGCGAGCGGCCTGCGACACCCGGCAATGCCGGCAAGCCCTGGACCGCGGATGAGGATTAGAAGCTGCTGCGCGAGTTTGATCGCGGCGTCAGCGTTACCGACCTGGCGCAGGCTCATGGCAGAACCCCGGCAGGCATTCAGGCCAGGCTGGAAAAGCATGGCAGGCTGCAGGCGTCCGCAACGAGCAGGAATCGCGATCGCTGGCATTCCGGAGCATCCGGCGAGGCGACCAGTCGCTGATGACAGCAGTTCATGCGTCGTCGTGACGACCGTGAACCGCGGCGGGTCGCTCTTGCCGGGGAGTGAATGATAGATTTCACCCACTCAATCTCTCCGGTGCGGCTGGCGAGGGGACGCGGCTCGCCCGTTCCCCGCGGCGGACTCAAACGACGTGGCGATCCCAAAGCCAACTCTGAATATCATCGGCAAGGCCAACGGCGTCGGGCTCTCTCGTGATCTTGCGTTGCTCGAATCGGCTTTACGGGAGTCCGGCTACGATGTTCGGGTAACGAAAATCGATGCGGCCCAGGCGCGCCGGCGCCGTTCTCCGTGGTCGCAGTTGCTGGTGCGATGTGCGCTGCTCCGTCGCCGCTTCTTTCGCCGCCATCCGACCGACGCCAGCATCAATGTGATGCTCGAACACGTATGGTCCGAATACCTGTCTGCGGCGGATGTGAACGTTGCCATCCCCAATCCAGAATGGTTCGACGTGCATGACCGGCGAATGCTCGGTGCGATCGATGTGGTGTGGGCGAAAACCGCCTATACCCAGCAGGTGTTCGAGTCCCATGGCTCGCGGGTTCGCTATACAGGCTTCGACAGCGATGATCGCCACGATGCGGCCGTGCCGCGACACGCGACGTTTTTTCACCTGGCTGGCAAGAGTTCCATGAAGGGAACGGATCGGCTGCTGCGAGTCTGGGCGCGTCATCCTGAATGGCCGGTTCTCACGGTCGTGCAGCACCAGGCCGATACCAATGCACCCGAAATAGCTGCTGCCAATATCGACAGACGTGTTGGCTACGTGGACGATGGCGAACTGCGGCGACTGCAGAACACCAGTCAGTTCCACTTGTGCCTGTCACTGACCGAGGGCTGGGGACACTACATCGTCGAGGCGCTCGGTGTGGGCGCGATCACCGTGACGATCGACGCTGCGCCGATGAACGAACTGGTCACCTGTGATAGAGGCGCGCTGGTACGGCATGAGAGTGTCGGTGCTCAGCGACTCGCGACGACTTACTACTTCGATGAAGGACACTTCGAGGCGACGGTTGCAGGATTGCTCGCGCTCACGGAGGCGCAGCGGACGCAGTTGAGCCAGAATTCGCGCCGCTGGTTCCTGGAGAATCAGCGGACTTTTCCACAGCGTCTTCGCGAGGCAGTAGAGGCTCTGGCGGAGTCCGGCGCCTGAAGGCGAAGAACGGGCTAAGCTACGCGCCAATCCAAGGAGCCATCATCCTGATTCGCAACACTCTCGGGGCATGTGCCGGTCTCTTGCTGGCCGTCTGCCTTTCACCGACGGCGCAGGCTCGCGGCGCATCGCCGTATCTGCCGCTGAACCTTTCTCCGGAAATCGAGCGTCAGGTCGAGCAGGTGATGCTGCTGGCGGGGCGTCCGATCATCAAGCGGCCGTTTGCCGCTGCCGAAGTGCTCGATGCGCTGCCGGCGGCGTGCAACGTGGACAAGGCGCTTTGCACTGCCGTGCGTCGTTATCTGGATGCCTACATGAATCGTCTCGCGCTCACGCACGCGAGCGTCGAGATCGCCGCAACGCGCGACTCGGACAAGACGTTGCCGAATCGGCACGGCATGGGCGCCGAAGACACCTGGAATGCATCGGCGCAGGGGCTGTTCCAGTTCAGTGATTACATTCTCATCCAGGGTGGGGGGCTGGCGTATCCCGATGAAACCAGTCCGGTAGGTTCGTGGATCAGCATGGGCTTCGAATACGCCCAGGTCGACATCGGTTATCGCGATCACTGGTGGTCGCCGATGACGGACAGCAGCATGCTGATCTCCACGCATGCGCCCACGATGCCGGGCATAACGATTTCCAACTACAAGCCGATATCGCGTTTCGGCTTTCAATACGAGTTGTACGCGGCCGAGATGTCCCACCGTGACAACTTCACGTACCTGGGAGAGCCGGTCACTGGCAAGCCTCGCATTGGCGGCGCGCTGGTGGCGATCGAGCCCGCGCCTGGCTGGTCGCTGTCGGTGAGTCGCCTGCTGCAGTACGGCGGCGGACCCCGACCGGATTCGTTCGGCGATTTCATCGATGCCTTCTTCAATCCGGTGAAGTACGACAACGTTGCAGACCCGACGCAGGATCAGTTCGGCAATCAGGTCGCCGCGTTGGCGACGCGCTTCGTATTCCCGGCACGTACGCCGTTTGCCGTCTACTTCGAGTACGCCGGAGAAGACAGTTCGCGCGGCGAAGGCTGGCGGCTGGGTAACGCGTCGTTGTCGGCCGGCATCGATATTCCCAGAATCTGGGATCAGTTCGACCTGACGCTGGAGATTTCAGATTGGCAGAACCTCTGGTACGTGAACAACGTCTACGCCGACGGCACATCGAACGACGGACACGTCATCGGTCATTGGGGCGGAGATGACCGGGTGCTCGGGAATGCCGTCGGAGCGCAGAGCCAGAGTCTTCGCGTGGGTTGGGTACCGCGCTTCGGCGGCAAGTTCGAGATGCGCTTCCGATCGCTCAAGAACGAGGAATATTACGGCGTCGACTACGAGCGAGAGTACGAGCTCGCACTGCGCTACTCACGCGCCTGGCGCGATTTCGTGTTCGGCGCAGAGGTGCATTCCGGCAAGGATGTGTTCGGCGAAGACTTCGGTCGCTTCGCTGCATTCGCCCGTTACGTGCCCGGACAACCGGCATTCGATCGCATCGCGGTGCCCCTCAGTGATTCCCGCAGCCGCATCGCTGACAGCGTGGAGATCTTCATCGATGCCGGCATCAACGCCAGTCAGCTGAAGTACAACCCGTCCGATAAGGGTGTCACGCCGGAAACCGATGTGAGCACGACCGGGCCGCATCTGGCTGTCGGCGCGCGCCGCGCAATGTCGCGCTCAGTGGATCTTGGCGTGCGCGCGGAGTTCGACACCGTCGATGGTCAGTCGATGATCGGTGTGCGCGCCATCGACTATCGCTACCGGTTCGGCAAGAAGTTCGCGGTAAGCGCCTTTGCAGGCGCCACGCGCTACGACGGGCCGACGGCCGCGTATGGCTATTACGGTGGCGCCGGTGCCCACTGGCGCGACGCGTTGCCGCGCATGGACGTCAATCTCGATCTGCGCGCTACCGACAAAGTGGCGCGGGACGCGCCGCTGGTCCCAGGCGATCCCAATAGCGCGTGGGGTGATGTGACCTACCAGATCTACAGCGCCAATCTGTACTTGAGCTACAGATTCCGCTGAGGAATCAGATTTTCGCCAGCGCGCGTTTCGCTGCTGCGATCGTCTGCTCGATGTCGGCGGCCGAATGCGCCGCCGATACGAATCCCGCTTCGAATGCCGAGGGCGCGAGATAGACGCCTTCGTCCAGCATCGCATGGAAGAACTGCTTGAAGCGCTCGACGTTGCAGTCCATGACTTCGCGGAAGTAGCGCACCGGCGACTTGTCGGTGAAGAACAGGCCGAACATGCCGCAGACATGGTTGGTGCTGAGAGGGATGTTGGCTGCGCGGGCAGCGCGATCCAGACCTTCGATGAGCTGGTTGGTGCGCTCGCCCAGATCGGCGTGGAAGCCCGGTGCGCTGATAGCTTCCAGTGTTGCGAGCCCCGCGGCCATGGCGACCGGATTGCCTGACAACGTACCCGCCTGATAGACGGGGCCGAGCGGCGCGATCTTTTCCATGATGTCGCGTCGGCCGCCGAAGGCGCCGACCGGCATGCCTCCGCCGACGATCTTGCCGAGCGTCGTCAGGTCCGGTTTGATGCCGTACAGCGCCTGTGCTCCGCCGAGCGCCACACGAAAGCCGGTCATAACTTCATCGAAGATCAGCACGCTGTCATAGCGATCGCAGGCGGCACGCAGTGCTTCGAGAAATCCTGGAACGGGCAGCACGCAGTTCATATTGCCGGCAATCGGTTCCACGATGATGCAGGCGATTTCGCGGCCCATGTCGGCGAAGGTCTGCTGCACCTGCGCGATGTCGTTGTAGGCGAGCGTGATCGTTTGCGCTGCCAATTCGGGCGGTACTCCGGGTGAGGTGGGCACGCCCAGGGTCAGCGCGCCGGAACCTGCTTTCACCAGCAGCGAATCCGAGTGACCGTGGTAGCAACCCTCGAACTTCACGATCTTGCTGCGTCCGGTGAAGCCACGTGCGAGGCGTATCGCGCTCATGGTCGCTTCGGTTCCCGAGCTGACCATGCGCACCAGTTCGATCGAGGGCATGAGTTCGCAGACTTTGCGGGCCAGCCGGGTTTCGATCTGCGTCGGCGCGCCGAACGAGAGTCCGAGCGCCGCGCGCTCCTGCACGGTACGGATGACGTCGGGATGCGCGTGGCCGAGGATCATCGGACCCCACGAGCCGACGTAATCGAGATACTGCCGTCCTTCCTCAGAGAACACGTGCGGTCCCTTGGCCCGCTCGATGAAGATCGGATCTCCGCCGACGGAACGGAACGCGCGGACGGGCGAATTCACGCCGCCGGGGATGTACTGCGAGGCATCGGTAAAGAGGGTCAAGGCTGGAACTCCGCGGGATCAGGGGCGCGATAGTAAGAGGGTCGCGCGGGGAAGGGGAGATAAACGCGCTTTTCGACCCGGCGGCGAGGTCATTTCCCTATAATCGCCGCCTTCTCCTAACTTCCCGGCGTGATTGTTGATGAAAGCTTACATGTGCGTGATCTGCGGCTATGTCTACGAAGAGGAGAAGGGCGACCCCATCTCCGGCATCGCCCCCGGTACACGCTGGGATGATGTGCCCCTGTCGTGGCGCTGCCCGGATTGCGGCGCCGGCAAAGAAGATTTCGAGATGGTCGAGGTCTGAATGAACGCGCCCTGGATCGTTTCCCTGGTTCAGGTTTTCCCCGCGGGGCAATGACGTGAACTGGCTGGCCATTGCCATCGGCAGCGCCCTGGGGGGCGTCGCGAGGCATTGGTGCGGTCTGGCTGTCGCGAGCCGTTGGGGCACGGCGATGCCGTGGGGGACGCTGCTGGTCAATGGGATCGGATCGTTTCTGATCGGTCTGATCGCCGCCTTCACTCTATTCAGGAATTCGCAGACCGCTCAGCTGGCGCGCGATTTCCTGATGGTCGGGGTGATGGGCGGCTTCACGACTTTTTCTGCGTTCAGCTTGCAGACGCTGATGCTGATGCGAGACGGCAGGTTGGCTGGTGCTGCCCTCAACGTGGCGCTGTCCCTGGTCGTTTGTATGCTTGCCGTTTTTCTGGGCTTTGTGCTCGGCGCCGCGCTCAGGGGCGCCTCGGCCTGAGCCATCAGTGCTGGGTGACTTTGTGTCCCCGGCCTTCGAGCAGGTCGATGACGCTGTCCTTGCCGACCAGGTGCAACGCGCCGACGACGACCAGGTAGTCGTCCTGCGACGTCAATAGTGCTTCGATCGGCTTCAGCCATTGCTTGTTGCGATCGACGGTCAGCGGACGATACAGATCCGGATACTGGTCGAAGCCCTCTTCCAGAAGACGTGCGAGCGCGGCGGTATCGCCATGGCGCCATGCGCTGATCAGCTCATCGATCTCCTCCGCAGCGCGTTCCGCGTCCTCGACGCTGTACATGAGGAACTCGCGTTGCTGCACCGGCGGCAATCCGGCCAGCATTTCCAATTGCTGCCGCATGGTTTCGAGGCCGGTGATTTCCTTTTTATCGGCGACTGCCCGTGCAGTAAGCCGTTGCTCGACGCCTGACTGGGGGTCCAGCCCCTGCTTCATGAGCTGCAGCTGCACCAGGGTCATGGCGGCGAGCCAGGGCCGGAAGCGATTGAGCAGCGCCGGGTCGATGCCGATGATCCGCGCCTGTTTCGCGACCTGCTCGTACGCGGCGGAGCCCAGCTCGGACTCAAGCGTCGTGTTGTCAGGCAGCAAACCCAGTTCCATCGTCGCCTGTTGGGCGGCCCCTGCATCGAGATCGTCCATGTCGATTTCCATCACGATCCGTTCGGCATCGCGGTACGCGGCGTCGATCGCCTGCGGCAACTCATCGGAGGGCTTGAGGAAGTGGACTGATCCCAGCAGGTAAACGGTGTTGGTCTTGCCCTGCACCGACCAGAGAGTCGACGCGGGAGGCGTCGACTGGCTGTAGGCTGCAGGCTGTAGGCCGTAGATCGATCCTAGAAGGATCCAAGCCGCGAACTTAGTGAGCTTGCGCATTGAGTGTGGTGCGATGACTTGATCGCGGATGTGCGACCCCTCTGGCGACAGCCTACAGCCTAGGGCCTACAGCCTGAAGCGCGGCGAAGCCGCGCTGCGCGTACCGTTCCAGCCAGATCACTTCGGTGGCGATAGTGCCGTCCGGCAGCAGCTCCAGCACCCGATAGCCCGGCGGGCGATCGTCGATGGCGAATTCATCGCTGTGAGGCAGGAACTGGGCGCACGTGGCCGGGCTCGCCATGAAGCGCACGCCGGAGACGAAACTATCGAGGGACTGATGGACGTGCCCCCAGAGCACGCCGCGCACATTCGAGTGCGTACGCACGATCGCCAGGAATTCGTCTGCGTCTTCGAGGCCGACCTGATCGAGCCATTCGCTACGCATCCGGATGGGATGGTGATGCAGGCACACGAGCACATGATGATTGCGATGCTCGAGCAGTGTCTTGCGCAGCCGTGCGAGCTGCACTTCGCCAATGCGACCGACGGCGCTGTGGTCGACCCACGTATCCAGCAGGACGACGAGCCAGCGGCCGAACTCCGCTTCGCCGCCGACCTGGAAAGGTGCTTCGCGCAATGTGGCGCGCATGTGGTCGGGCAGGTCGTGATTGCCGGCGAGACACAGGACCGGCACGGTCGAGGTGCCGAACACCTGGCGGATCAGTGCATATCCTGCTGGATCGTCCTGCACCAGATCGCCCGTCAGCAGCAGGCCATCCGGACGATGGCAACGATGCTGCGCGTCCGCGACGACGGCACGCAGCGCCGGCAAGCTCGACACTCCGCGAATGGTCGCGGATGCGTCGCCTGTCAGATGCGTGTCCGTGAAATGAATGAGGCGAAACGACTTCATCAGTGCCCTTGGTCGTGGTGCGGAAGGCGGCTCGTCAATGTCGTGCGTTGCTCGCGCTCGACATAATCATCGGGCCCTCCGATTGCGTGCGAATCCTAACAATGCGGTGCGATCGCAAAAGGTGATCGATCTCTAATCGCCCGACCGCTTTCCTGCCCATCGCCGGATTTTTTGCGGTCCGTCTCATTGCCAATCCGGATCCGGTTGCCTCGCCACTGCGAACGCGACCGTGCGTACTGTTCCGACAGGGTGTGCTCAGAGGGGTTCCCCGGGCCGGCCCAGGCTAGTGCCCCGCCGACAGGGCGGACGGAGATACGCTGCGCCGCTCGCAAGGGTTTCCCGAATCTGTGCCGCTGAATGGTCGCGATCCATCGTCAAGTTCCATTGCTGCTGACGCCCCCTTGGTCCAGAATGCGCGGCTCTTGAAAGCTTGGATTCCTTGAGGGGTTTGGTCGATGACATCGCAGCGCAGGCAACTTGCCAATGCAATCCGGGCACTGTCGATGGACGCTGTTCAGAAAGCCAATTCCGGCCATCCGGGCATGCCGATGGGCATGGCCGACATTGCCGAAGTCTTGTGGAACGACCACCTCAAGCACAATCCCGGCAATCCGCAGTGGTCCGATCGCGATCGTTTCGTCGTCTCCAATGGCCACGGATCGATGCTGCTGTATTCACTGCTGCACCTGACCGGCTATCCATTGACGATCGACGACCTCAAGGCTTTCCGCCAGTTGGGGTCGCACACGGCAGGGCATCCGGAACACGATGCACACCTCGGCATCGAAACCACGACCGGTCCGCTGGGCCAGGGTCTCGCGAACGCCGTTGGCATGGCGCTGGCGGAGAAGATGCTGGCAGCCAGGTTCAACCGGCCGGGACACGAGATCGTCGATCACCGCACCTGGGTATTTCTCGGTGACGGCTGCCTCATGGAAGGCGTTTCGCACGAGGCGTGCTCGCTCGCCGGCACGCTCAAGCTCGGCAAGCTGATAGCCTTCTACGACGACAATGGCATTTCCATCGACGGCGAAGTCCATGGCTGGTTCACCGACGATACGCCGAAGCGCTTCGAAGCCTACGGCTGGCACGTCGTGCCGAACGTCGACGGCCATGATCCGCAGGCGATCGAGGCGGCCATTGCCGCCTCCACGGCCGTGACCGATCGGCCGAGCCTGATCTGCTGCAAGACAGTGATTGGCTGGGGTGCTCCCAACAAGCAGGGGACGGAGGCGACCCACGGTGCCGCACTGGGTCCGGATGAAGTGGCCGCCACCCGCAAGCATATTGGCTGGACGGCAGAACCCTTCGTCATTCCTGAAGAAGTCCGTCAGGGTTGGGATGCCCGCGAACGTGGGAAGAAGGCCGAGGCCGGCTGGCAGGCTCGCTACCAGGTCTATGCCACGCAGTTTCCTGAGCTCGCCGCCGAATTCGATCGTCGTATGAAGGGCGATCTGCCCGCCGCGTGGCCCGAGCTCGTGCGTAGCTACGTCGCGCAGGTGGACAAGGCCGGCGGCAACCTGGCAACGCGACAGTCTTCGCAGCAGACATTGAACGCGTACGGCCCGACGGTGCCGGAGTTGTTCGGCGGTTCTGCGGACCTCACCGGCTCGAACAACACGAATCGCAAGGATTCGAAGTCTCTTACCGGCGACGATGCCTCCGGCAACTACCTGCACTACGGCGTTCGTGAGTTCGGCATGGCGGCCATCATGAATGGCATCGCGCTGCACGGCGGTGAAATTCCCTACGGCGGCACGTTCCTGGTGTTCTCTGATTACGCGCGCAACGGCATGCGCATGTCTGCCCTCATGAAGCAGCGCGTCATTTACGTGATGACGCATGACTCGATCGGCCTGGGTGAAGACGGTCCGACCCATCAACCCGTCGAACATCTGCCAAGCCTGCGCATCATCCCGAACATGACGGTCTGGCGCCCCTGCGACACGCTGGAAACGGCCGTTGCCTGGGCAGATGCAATCGAACGTCGCAATGGTCCGTCAGTGCTGGCGTTGACGCGCCAGGGCCTGCCGGCGCAGACCCGCACAGCCGCGCAGATCGAAGCCGTGCGCCGCGGCGGCTACGTGCTGAAGGATTGCGAAGGAACGCCTGAGGCGATCCTGATCGCGACCGGCTCGGAGGTCGGCCTGGCGATGGACGCCGCTCAGGCACTGCAGCAAAAAGGTCGCCGCATCCGCGTGGTTTCGATGCCCAGCAACAACGTGTTCGATTCGCAGGATGCTGCCTATCGCGAACAGGTGTTGCCACGTGCGGTGGATAAGCGGGTGGCCGTCGAGGCCGCCGCTCCCGACACCTGGTGGCGCTACGTCGGTTCGCACGGTGACGTCGTCGCCATGCACAGCTTCGGCGCCTCCGGCGTCGGCAAGGATCTGTTCAAGCATTTCGGTTTCACGGTGGACAATGTCGTCGCGACCGTGGAGCGGGTACTGAGTGAAAAATAAGGCCCTAGGCTCTAGGCCCTAGGTGCTAGTCCAGAGTACGGAAGGTAGCGGAATCGTTTCCGGCTAGCGCTCGAGCGCCTAGCGCCTAGTGCCTTCCTGGAGAGGAACGAATATGCCCATCAAAGTCGGTATCAACGGGTTCGGCCGCATCGGGCGCATGGTATTTCGTGCGGCCACGCAGAATTTTCCGGACGTCGAGATCGTCGGCATCAACGATCTGCTCGAGCCGGACTATCTCGCCTACATGCTGAAGTACGATTCCGTGCACGGTCAGTTCAAGGGCACGGTGGCGGTCGACGGCAACACGTTGGTCGTGAACGGCAAGAAGATCCGTCTCACCGCCATCAAAGATCCGGCTGAATTGAAGTGGGGCGACGTGGACGCCGATATCGTCGTCGAATCGACGGGGTTGTTCCTCACGAAAGAGACCGCGCAGAAGCACATCAGCGCCGGCGCCAGGAAAGTGATCATGTCGGCGCCCTCGAAGGACGACACGCCGATGTTCGTGTTTGGTGTGAACGACAAGACCTACGCCGGCCAGGCGATCATTTCCAACGCGTCGTGTACGACCAATTGCCTGGCGCCGATCGCCAAAGTGTTGAACGACAGCTTCGGCATCAAGCGCGGCCTGATGACGACGGTGCACGCCACGACGGCGACGCAAAAGACCGTCGACGGTCCGTCGAACAAAGACTGGCGCGGCGGTCGCGGCATTCTGGAGAACATCATTCCGTCGTCGACCGGCGCAGCGAAAGCCGTTGGCGTCGTGATCCCGGAATTGAACAAGAAACTGACCGGCATGTCGTTCCGCGTCCCGACCTCGGATGTCTCGGTAGTGGATCTGACGGTGGAGTTGAAGAACGACACGACCTACGAGCAGATCTGCGCTGCCATGAAGGCCGCGTCCGAAGGCGCGATGAAGGGTGTGCTCGGCTACACCGACGAGAAAGTGGTCTCCACCGATTTCCGCGGTGACGCACGGACCTCGATTTTCGATGCGGAGGCTGGCATCGCGCTCGACGGCACCTTCGTGAAGATCGTGTCGTGGTACGACAACGAGTGGGGTTATTCCAGCAAGGTTCTGGAGATGGCTCGCGTCATTTCGAAGTAATCGGCTGACTGGCCAACTGGCTCACCAGCCAGTTGGCCAGAGCGAATTCGCAGAGCGTTGTTCTTCCCTCTGGCCGGCTGGCCAGTCCGCCAGTTGGCCAGCCAGCCTTTCCTGGAGCTCCCATGCCCGTCCTCCGCATGACCGATCTCGACCTGCGCGACAAGCGCGTACTGATCCGCGAGGATCTCAATGTACCGGTGCAGGGAGGCGTCGTGACCAGCGATGCGCGCATTCGCGCTTCGTTGCCGACGATTCAGGCGGCGAAGAAGGCGGGTGCCCGCGTCATGCTCATGTCGCATCTCGGTCGTCCCGAGGAAGGCGTCTACGATCAGGAATTCTCGCTCGCGCCCGTGGCGCAGCGCATGTCGGAACTGCTCGGCTACAAGGTCAGGTTCGAAAAGGACTGGCTCGAAGGTGTTGCCTGCGAGCCTGGCGAAGTCGTGCTGCTCGAGAACGTCCGCTTCAACAAGGGCGAGAAAAAGGACAAGGAAGACCTGTCGCGCAAGATGGCGGCACTCTGCGATGTGTACGTGATGGACGCGTTCGGCACGGCGCATCGCGCCGAGGCCAGCACTCACGGCGTGGCCAGGTTCGCCAAGGTCGCCTGCGCTGGTCCGTTGCTCATGAATGAACTCGTGGCTCTCGAGACCGCGCTTCAGAAACCGAAGCGGCCGCTGGTGGCGATCGTGGCGGGTTCCAAGGTGTCGACCAAGCTCACCGTGCTCGAGACGCTGCTGTCCAAGGTCGACAAACTGATCGTCGGCGGCGGCATTGCCAATACGTTCCTGGCGGCGGCGGGACATCCCATCGGCAAGTCGCTGGTCGAGGCGGAGATGCTGGACATCGCGAAAGGCCTGCTCAAGCGCTCTGCAGAACTCAAGGTCGAGATTCCGTTGCCCACCGACGTGGTCGTTGCGAAGGAATTTTCTGCCAACGCCGAAGCCGACGTAAAGAAAGTGAGCCAGGTCGGCGCCGACGAAATGATTCTGGATATCGGCCCCGACACGGCCGAGCACTTCTCCAGGCTATGTGCCGATGCGGGCACCATCGTCTGGAACGGCCCGGTGGGTGTATTCGAGTTCGATCAGTTCGGCGAAGGCACGCGTACCCTCGCGCACGCGGTCGCGCGCAGTTCGGCGTTCTCCATTGCCGGCGGCGGCGACACGCTGGCCGCGATCGAAAAATACCGGGTCGAGGACGATATTTCGTATATCTCGACTGGCGGCGGCGCCTTTCTCGAATTCCTCGAGGGCAAGACGCTGCCGGCGGTTGCTGTTCTGGAAGAGCGTGCGGCCGGCTGACGTCCGTTGCTGCCGCGGCGGGTGCATATCGCTGCGTCTGATCGGTCGATCCTGCAATCCGTGCTTATTGCGCCGGCGCGGACGGATTAGACTGTCCGCTGTTGACTCATCCAGCGGGTTCTATCCTCATGCTCCGTCGCACCAAGATCCTGACTACGCTCGGTCCGGCCACCGATAACCCCAAGGTCCTGGCGGACCTCCTGGTCGCCGGCGCCGACGTCGTGCGTATCAACTTTTCCCACGGCGAGCCGCAGGCGCACGCGCAGCGCGTACAGATGGTGCGCGAGGTGGCCGAGCAGGTCGGCAAGCAGATCGCGATCCTCGGCGACCTGCAGGGTCCCAAAATCCGCATCGAGCGCTTTGCCACGGGGCCGATCCAGTTGATCGAAGGCGAGCGCTTCACGCTGGACGTGTCACTGGATCCACGGGCTGGAACTGCCACCAGCGTCGGCGTGGCGTACAAGAGTTTGCCGCGCGATGTTCGGGCGGAGGATGTGTTGCTGCTCAACGATGGGCAGATCGTGCTGGAGGTGACAGCGGTGGACGGGCCCCGTATCGACACGCGCGTCATCGTCGGCGGCGAACTTTCGGACAACAAAGGCATCAACAAGCAGGGTGGTGGACTGTCGGCGGGAGCGTTGACCGACAAGGACCGGATCGACATCAAACTTGCGGCAGAACTCGGCGTCGACTATCTCGCCGTCTCGTTTGCGCGGGACGGTTCCGACATGGACGAAGCGCGGCGATTGCTGCGCGCCGAGGGTGGTCACGGGCAGCTGGTCGCGAAAATCGAGCGCAGCGAAGCCATCGTGAATCTCGACCGCATCATCCAGGCGAGCGATGCGGTCATGGTGGCGCGCGGCGATCTCGGCGTGGAGGTCGGTTACGCTGAACTGACGGGGCTGCAGAAGCACATCATCTCGGCCACGCGCAAACGCAACCGCGCAGTGATCACCGCGACGCAGATGATGGAATCGATGATCCACAATCCGAGTCCGACCCGCGCCGAGGTATCGGACGTCGCCAATGCCGTGATGGACGGCACCGATGCGGTGATGCTCTCGGGCGAAAGCGCTGTGGGCAAGTATCCGGTGAAGGCCGTGCAGGCGATGGCGCAGGTCATTCTCGGCGCCGAGAAATACGAGTCGTCGCATTCGCCGATCCGCCATCGCAGCGAGGGCGGGCTCTTCGAGAAGACGGATGAGGCGATTGCCATGGCGGTGATGTACACCGCCAATCACCTCAAGGTGAAGGCCATCGTGGCGTTGACGGAATCGGGCTCGACACCGCTGTGGATGTCGCGCATCCGTACCGACATTCCCATCTACGCGTTCACGCGGCATGAAGCGACCGGTCGTCGAGTCATGCTGTATCGGGGCGTGTACCCGGTGAACTTCGATATCACGCACACGGATGCGCAGGCGGTCTATGGCGATATTTTCCGACTGATGCTGCAGAAGAAGATGGTCGATGCCGGCGATCGCATCATCCTGACCAAGGGCGAGCTGTCGGGGGTCTCGGGCAAGACCAATTCGATGAAGATTCTGGAAGTGAGGATCTGAGGGGGGCGGGTAATCGCCGGTTCGCGATCCGCCGCATAATCCAGGCTGTTCCCGGAAGGTCAGGATCCACATGCACCTGCTGCGTCGCGCTGTCATCGCCGCCGTTGCGCTCCTTCTGCTGGCGGCCATCGCGGTCTATCTCATGTTCCGCGGCAGCCTGCCGCAGCTGGATGGCGACGTTGCCGGAACCGGTGTCACCGCAGTCATCGAGCGGGACGCCATCGGCACCCCGACGATCACCGCGGCGTCACGTCGGGAGCTGGCGTATGCCACCGGGTATGCGCACTCGCAGGATCGATATTTTCAGATGGACCTGATGCGTCGCGTCGCCGCGGGCGAACTGGCCGAACTGCTGGGCCCGGCTGCGCTCGATACCGACAAGCGCTTTCGGATCCATGGATTTCGCAGGGTGGCGCAGCGCGTCCTCGAGAAGATGCCGGCGGCAGATCGGCAAATCCTCGATGCCTATGTCGCGGGCGTGAACCAGGCCCTGGAAAACGCGCGTGCCAGGCCCTGGGAATACCTCGCGTTGCGCACCCGTCCTGGCGCCTGGCTGGCGGAAGATTCCGTGCTGACCGCGTTCTCCATGTATCTGAGTCTCAACGACTCGACCGGCGCCGAAGAACTCGCACGCTCGCAGCTGCGCGCGGCATTGCCGCCGGCACTGTTCGATTTCATGAATCCGCTCGGGACGGAATGGGATGCGCCGGTCACGGGCGGTTCGTGGCGCGTTGCCGCGATTCCCGGTCCGGAGATCTTCGATCTGCGTGAAGGCGATCCGCGCGAGGCGGCACTGTCGAACCCGCCGTCGGGCACCGATCTCGCAGAGAAGCCGATGGTCGGCAGCAACAGCTGGGCGGTGGATGCGACTCGCGCAGCCGGCGGCGCGGCGCTGCTGGCGAACGACATGCATCTCGGCCTGCGACTGCCCCATGTGTGGTATCGGGCGCGCATGCGCGCGCAGGGCGGAGCTGAGACGCCGCGGGATCTGGTGGGAGTGACGCTTCCGGGCCTGCCGATTCTCGTCGTGGGCAGCAACGGTCGGGTCGCGTGGGGCTTCACGAACAGCTACGGTGACTGGACCGACCTGGTGATCATCGAGGTCGATCCGACGAACCCGGATCGCTACCTCGTTGGCGACACTGCCGAAGCGTTTGCGAAGCGCGCAGAGATCATCGCCGTGCGTGGTGCAGCGCCGGTCAGCCTCGATGTGAAAACGACCCGGTGGGGCCCCATCGTCAATCAGGATGCGCAGGGGCGGCCGCTGGCGCTGGCGTGGACGGCGCATGATCCGCGCGCCACCAATGTGCGCATGCTCGACTTCGAAAATGCGTCGACCGTGCAGGAGGCACTGCTGGCAGCCAACCGTTCCGGCGCGCCGGTGCAGAATTTTCTGGCCGTGGATCACCAGGGTCACATCGGGTGGACGCTGATGGGACAGGTGCCGATTCGTGCCAACTACGATTCGACGCAGCCTGCGTCGTGGCGGGCGCCCGGCAGCGGCTGGGTCGGCTGGCGAGCGCCGGAGGAATATCCACGCATCATCGATCCAGCGCCCGGTCGTCTGTGGACCGCCAATACGCGCACGATCGATGTCGGGACCTGGCTGACTTTCCTGGGCGATGGCGGCTACGACCTGGGTGCCCGCGCCGCACAGATTCGCGACGATCTGCTCTCACTCTCCAACGCGACAGCCGCGGACCTCGCCAGGATCCAGACCGACGATCGCGCGCTGTTCCTCACTCGCTGGCGCGATCTGCTGCTGCAATTGCTGGATGAGAAGGCGCTGGCGGATCAGCCCGCGCGCGCGCAGGC
The DNA here is from genome assembly GCF_036520495.1 of Povalibacter sp. Taxonomy (GTDB): domain Bacteria; phylum Pseudomonadota; class Gammaproteobacteria; order Steroidobacterales; family Steroidobacteraceae; genus Steroidobacter. The sequence goes on from NZ_DATDJO010000028.1 coordinate 118,316, forward strand.
GCGCGACCGCATCGAACGGTGGAGCGGCCGGGCCAGCGCCGCAGATCAGGGCTATCCCATCGTGCGTGCATTCAGGCAGCAGGTGCGCAAGGAAGTCTTCGATGCGCTCACGGCGCAGGCGCGCCTGCAGTATCCGCAGACGAAATTCGAGCCGTCGGCGCAGTTCGAAGGGGCACTCTGGCAGCTCGTGACGCAGCGGCCGGCGCACATGCTCGATCCGCGCTACGCCACCTGGGAAGAGGCGTTGCTCGCCTCGTTCGACACCGCGATCCTCGCCCTGGCCAAGGACTGTGCCGATCCGTGCACGTGGGGTCGGCAGAACACGCTCGCGATGCGTCATCCGCTCTCGGATGCCTTGCCCTTTGCTGCACGCTGGCTCGATATGCCCGCCGAGGCCATGCATGGCGATTTTGCGATGCCGCTGGCGCAGGCCCCGGCCTTTGGTGCCTCACAGCGCATGGTCGTCTCGCCCGGCCGCGAAGCCGAAGGCCTGTTCCAGATGCCGGGCGGGCCGGTCGACCATCCACTGTCGCCGTTCTACGGTGCGGGTCACGAGGCGTGGGTTCGTGGAGAGCCATTGCCCCTGCTGCCGGGAAACGCTGAGCACGCGTTGCTCCTGAAGCCCTGAACCGAGCCGCCCGGCCGGCAAACTGGCAAACTGACTCTGGCCAGTTAGCCAGTAAGCCAGTTGACCAGTCGGCCGATCACCCGTTGGCCTTATTTCGGAGCCTCCATGCCCTCCCGTTTCGCCGGTACCGACAACTACGTTGCGACTGAAGATCTGATGATGGCCGTGAATGCGGCAGTCACGCTCGGTCGTCCCCTGCTCGTGAAGGGCGAGCCCGGCACGGGCAAGACGCAGCTCGCCGAGGAAGTCGCGCGATCCCTGCAGCGTCCGCTGTATCGCTGGCACATCAAGTCCACGACCAAGGCGCAGCAGGGTCTGTACGAATACGATGCCGTCTCGCGTCTGCGCGATTCGCAGCTCGGCGAAGCCAAGGTGCACGACATCGGCAACTACATCGTCAAGGGACGCATGTGGGAGGCGTTCGACTGCGACGTGCAGCCCGTGCTGCTGGTCGATGAGATCGACAAGGCGGACATCGAGTTCCCCAACGATCTGCTGCACGAACTCGATCGCATGGAATTCTACGTCTACGAGACGCGCCAGTGGATCAAGGCACGTCACCGCCCGATCATCATCATCACCAGCAACAACGAGAAGGAGCTGCCGGACGCCTTTCTGCGTCGCTGCTTTTTCCACTACATCCGCTTTCCCGATGCAGCAACGATGGAACAGATCGTCGGGGTGCACTATCCGACGCTGAAGAAGGACCTGCTGGCCGAAGCCCTGAGCGCCTTCTTCAGACTGCGCGAAACACCGGGCCTGAAGAAAAAACCATCGACGTCCGAACTGCTCGACTGGATCAAGTTGCTGCTCGCGGAAGACATCCCTCCCGAGGTGCTGCGCAGCGACGATCCGAAGAAGGCGATTCCGCCGCTGTACGGCGCGCTGCTGAAGAACGAGCAGGATGTGCATCTGTTCGAACAGCTGGTATTTCTGAATCGCAGAAGGCAGTAGCGGTCCGCTCTGCGTCGTCAGTCATGCTCATCCCATTCTTTTTCAAGCTCCGCGACGCCGGCGTGCCGGTGTCGATCACGGAATTCCTCGTGCTGCTGGAGGCGCTGGATGCCCGTCTCGCCAATGCGAGCGCCGAGGATTTTTACTATCTGTCGCGCACCTGCCTGGTCAAGGACGAGCGGCACTTCGATCGCTTCGACCGGGCGTTCGCCGCGCACTTCAAGGGAGTCGAGGAAGTCTTCGATTCATTGCTGAAGCAGCTCCCCGAGGACTGGTTGCGTCGGCTGGGCGAACGCACTTTGAGCGACGAGGAGAAGGCCAGGATCGAAGCGCTCGGCGGCTGGGACAAGCTGATGGAGACGTTGAAGAGGCGTCTCGAGGAACAGAAGGAACGTCACGAGGGCGGCAACAAGTGGGTCGGCACGCGCGGCACGTCGCCGTTCGGTGCGTACGGCTACAACCCGGAAGGCATTCGCATCGGCCAGGATGAATCGCGCAACCGCCGCGCCGTGAAGGTCTGGGACCAGCGCGAATATCAGAACCTGGCCGATAACGTCGAACTGGGTACACGCAACATCAAGGTGGCCTTGCGCAAGCTACGCAAGTTCGCGCGTGAAGGCGTCGCCGATCATCTCGATCTCGATGACACCATCGCCTCGACCGCCCGCAACGCGGGAATGCTCGATCTGAAGTTCGTTCCCGAGCGCCACAACGCGATCAAGATCCTGTTGTTTCTCGATATCGGCGGCTCGATGGACGACCACATCAAGGTATGCGAGGAGTTGTTCTCAGCGGCGCGCACCGAGTTCAAGCATCTCGAATACTTCTATTTCCACAACTTCGTCTACGAATCAGTGTGGAAGGACAACCATCGCCGCCACAGCGAAAAGGCATCGACGATGGAAGTCATGCGTACCTACGGTCATGACTACAAGCTGATCTTCATCGGCGATGCGACCATGAGCCCGTACGAAATCGTGCAACCGGGCGGCAGCGTCGAGCACTGGAACGAGGAAGCCGGTTCCGTATGGATCAAGCGCCTCACCAGCACCTGGCCCCACCACGTGTGGCTGAACCCAGAGCCGCAGCAGCGCTGGGAATACACGCCGTCAGTGCAGATCACGCGCGAGCTGGTCGACGACCGGATGTTTCCACTGACGTTGGCGGGGCTGGATCAGGCGATCAAAGCGCTGCATTGAGTGCGGCGCGGCTAACTGGCTAACTGCCGACTGGCCAGAACAGAGAACGGATCATTCCGGCCGGTTAGCCGGTTAGCCAGACACTCCTAGCTCGCCTTCTTCTGCAGTTCCTTAATATCTTTCAGCACCACCTCGGAGTGTCCTTTCGGATCCACGTCCATGTAGCGTTTGACGACCCGTCCCTGCGGATCGATCAGGAACGTGTCACGGCGCGCGGCTTCGAGGGTGCCGAAGTATTTCTTCAACACGCCGTATTCCTTCGCGGTGGCCTTGGTGGGATCGGCGAGAATCGGAAAGGGCAGGCCGTGCTTCTCGGCAAATCTCTTGTGGGACTCGACGTCATCGACGCTGATGCCGAGGATCACTGCACCGGCGTCCCGAAAGGCGAAAATGTTGTCGCGGAATTCGCAGGCCTGGGTGGTGCAGCCGGGTGTCTGGTCTTTCGGGTAGAAGTACAGAGCCACCCATTTGCCGCGGTAGTCCTTGAGCTGCTGCCACTTGCCGTTCTGGTCCTGGAGTTTGAATTCCGGGGCCGGGCTGCCGAGTTGGGGATCGGCGTGCAGCAGGCTGAACCACGACAGCAGGATTCCGAGAGTCAGACAGCGTGCAACGGACAGGTGTTTCATGGCAGCTCCAGAACTTGGACAGCCACCGCTGGGGCGATGGACAGAATCACTGTGCCATACTAATCGTGAACCAGGGCAAATCACGAGTCCGTCCGTGCCGCTTCGATCGATTGGCGAATGTCTGCTGAGATCCAGCCGTGACAACTGACCGAGGCCCTGCCTTTCCCGAATCCAGGCTCGGCCTGGTCCTGCCCGGCGGAGGCGCGCGTGCCGCCTATCAGGTCGGCGTGTTGCGTGCGATTTCCGACCTGTTGCCCGCCCGCGCGTCGAATCCTTTTCCGATCATCACGGGCACATCGGCCGGTGCGGTGAATGCGACTGCGCTCGCGGTGCATGCGGAGCGCTTTCGCGTCGCAGTCGGCAATCTCGAGCGCGTCTGGCGGAATTTTCACGTCCAGCATGTGTTCCGCGCCGACACGATCAGCATGATGCGATCGGGTCTGCATTGGTTGCTGTCCATGATGTCCGGCGGCTGGTTGCTGCCGCCGCCAAAATCGCTGTTCGACAATTCGCCCCTGCGCGAGCTGCTGAAGCAGCAGTTCGATTTCGCCGCCGTGCGTCGCTCCATCGACGCGGGCCAGCTCGACGCACTGGCCATCGCGGCCGCCGGTTATGTCAGCGCGCGTTCCGTCGCCTTCTATGAATCGAAGCAGGGGGATTCACCGTGGAATCGCCTGCGCAGAGTCGGCGAGCCTACGCAGCTATCGCTCGATCACCTGATGGCCAGTGTTGCTGTGCCGTTCGTATTTCCACCGGTCTTGATGGGCGATGAGTATTACGGCGACGGCGCGATGCGGCAGTCGAGTCCCTTCAGTCCGGCCATCCATCTCGGCGCTGACCGCCTGCTGGTCATCGGCACACGCAACGACGCGCATGGCAATGCGTCGCAGCCGCCCAGCTGTCCGACGTTCGGGCAGATCTTCGGCTACATGCTCGATGCCCTGTTCACCGACGGACTCTCCTCGGACATGGAGCGGCTGATTCAGATCAATCATCTCGTGGAGCAGGGGCTGTCGGTCGGGCCGGGCGAGACGCGGATGCGCAAGATCGAGCTGCTGGTGATCCTGCCGAGCCGCGATATCTCCGAAATCGCGCGGCATCACGTAGGCTCGTTGCCGCGTTCGCTGCGGGTCTTGTTGCGAACGATGGGCGCGCTGAACACCGGCGGCGGCCAGCTCATGAGCTACCTGTTGTTCCAGGATACGTTCACGCGCGAGCTGATCGCGCTCGGCTATCAGGATGCGATGAAACGTTCGGAAGATCTGCTGGCCTTCATCGGCGGTCACTCCGTGGCGTCGACGGGCGCGACCGGCGTGCTGCAGCGACTGTCATCACGTCAGGAACAGCGCGCCGAGACCCAGCAATGAGGCGAAGCCGATACAGTCGGTGAACGTCGTCAGGATGACGCCACCGGCCAATGCCGGATCGATGCCGAGCCGCTTCAGTACCAGCGGCACACCGACGCCAGCGATGGCCGCACCGAACAGATTGATCATCAGCGCCGCGGCGATGATCACGCCGATCCTCCAGTCCTGAAACCACAGGCCGGAGGCAAGGCCGACCGAGCCTGCGACGAACAGGCCGTTCAACATGCCGACGCTGATTTCGCGCAGGAGCAGCCAGCGGGCGTTGGTCTGTTCCACCTGGCCCAATGCGATGCCGCGGATGATCAGCACCAGCGTCTGACTGCCGGCAATGCCACCCATGCTGGCGACGATCGGCATCAATACCGCAAGGGCCACCACTTTCTCGATGGTGGCTTCGAAAAGGCCGACAACGTTCGCGGCGAGGAAGGCCGTGGCGAGATTCACGCCCATCCAGACCGCGCGTCGCCGGGCGCTGCGCGCCACACCTGCGAACATGTCCTCGTCCTCATCGAGGCCGGCCATGCTCAACACCGAGTGATCGGCTTCTTCGCGGATGACGTCGACCACGTCGTCGATCGTGATACGGCCCAGCAGGCGTCCGTCCGCTGTGACGACCGCTGCGGACACGAGGTCGCGGTCCTCGAACAGCTTGGCCACGTCGCGAGCCGGCGTTTCCGGCGCAATCCCTTCGACCGCGGAGTCCATGAGTTCACCGACGGTGGATTCGGGGTCCTCGGTCAGCAGGCGTGTGATGTCGAGGCCGCCGAGGTACAGGTCGTGACGATTCACCACGAACAGGCGGTCGGTGCGTTCGGGCAATTCCGCACGCATGCGCAGATAGCGCAGTACGGTTTCCAGCGTGACATCCGGGCGGATGGTCACGGCGTCGAGGTTCATCAGGCCGCCGGCGCTGTCCTGCTCGAAAGCCAGCACTGCGGTCAGTCGCTCACGGTCCTGTGAGTCCATTGACTGCAGGACACGTTGGTTGAGTGTCTCGGGCAGGTCACCGATCAGATCGGCGAGGTCGTCGACCTCCATGCCTTCGGTGGCCGCGATCAGTTCATCCGCGTCCATGCCGCCGATGAGTTCGGCGCGCACTTCTTCGTTCAGTTCGATGAGGACGTCGCCCTCGAGTTCGGGGTCGACGAATTCCCACACGATCTCGCGCTTGGCCGGCGGCAGCGATTCGATGAGCGAGGCGATTTCAGCAGGGTGCAGCGAATTGACCATTCGATGGCCATGCCGCATGGATCCCTGCTCGAGCGCTGTGCGTAGCGCCGCGAGCCGACTGATTTTTGCGACCTGAGACTCGGCCATCATGCAAGAGCCCACCGCGAAGTGGCGCGCAGTGTAGCGGGAGAGTCCCGCAGGCTCTAGACGAAATGTCTGCGATGTCAGAAGGCCGAGAGGAACTCCACGGGGAACACGGGGCCACACGGGGCGCAGAAAGATTCTTCTGCTTCGAACCCAATGGTTCCCCGTGATCCCTGTGGAAATCTCCTGGGTCTTCTTCAGCGACGGCTGGCGTCGCCGACGACCTGGTGGCGTGCGTGCACGAGCGGATAGCGTTTGGTGAAATGTTCGGTCAGGCGTTCGACCAGGTACACCGAGCGATGCTGTCCGCCGGTGCAGCCGATGGCGATGGTGAGATAGCTGCGGTTGCTCCTGACGAACTCGGGGATCCAGTGGTCGAGGAAACCGGCAATGTCGGTGAACATGCGTGTGACGACCGGATGACGATCGAGGTATTCCGCGACCGCCGCATCGCGGCCGGTCAGATGCGTGAGACCGGGTTCCCAGTGGGGATTGGGCAGATTGCGCACGTCGAAAACGAAATCTGCGTCGTCCGGCACGCCGTGACGGAACGCGAAGGACTCGAACAGGATGGACAGACGATCCGCCGAGCGCCCGGCCACGCGCTGCCGGATCAGTTCCCGCAAGTCATGAACGCTGGTCCGTGAAGTGTCGAGGATCAGGTCCGCGGCGTCTGCAATCGGCGCCAGCAGATCTTTTTCCTGGCGTAGTGCGTCGATGAGGCCAGTGCCATCGCGGCTCAGCGGATGCCGGCGGCGACTTTCACTGTAGCGCTTGAGCAGGACTTCCTCGTCGGCGCGCAGGAACAGGACTTCGCAACCGACGCCGCTGCGCTTGAGTTCGGCAACCAGGTTCGGGACGGAAGCAATCTCGGCCGGGCGATTGCGGGCATCGACGCCGACGGCGGTCGACCCGTAGGTGGACTCATGCGAGCGCACTGTGTGCGAAATGAACATCGGCAGAAGGCCCGCGGGGATGTTGTCCACGCAGTAGTAGTCGAGATCCTCCAGCATGTGAAGGGCGACACTTTTGCCGGAGCCGGACAGACCGCTGACGATGACCAGGCGCATGGCGCGGAGGCTAGCAGGCCGCGATGACGGACGGGTAGGGGACTGAAAAAAAGAAGGCCCCGCGGCGCGAACCGCGGGGCCTTGGGTGCGTCGGATCGCCTCACTGCGACCCGCAATGGTGCGCGATCAGGAAATCGCAGGCCTGGTCGCGTAGTGGTTGCCGAGCTTTTCCTTGTGCTTCTTGACGCGCCGGTCGAGCTTGTCGGCCAGTGCATCGATGGCGGCGTACATGTTGGGATCGGTGGCGTCGGCGTAGACCGTGGCGCCGCTCAGCGCGACGGTGGCCTCCGCTTTATGTCGCAATTTCTCGACGGTGAGAATGCAGTGAACGTCTATGACGTGGTCTGAATGCCTGACGATGCGGTCGAGCTTTTTCTCGACGTAGCCCTTGAGGGATGTAGTGACATCCACGTGGTGACCGGTGACGTTCAATTGCATGGCGCCTCCAAAACTTGGGCAATCCGGCAGAGTTGACATCCACAACCGGAGTACTGCCATCCGCCGGTTGCACTGCATGTGATCGGGTGGATTCGTGGGCGTTCAAGTCCTCGTAAGCTATCTCGCCGAAACCCGTTTACGGTCGCTCGACGGCGGTATGCCGAGTGCCTCGCGATATTTCGCGACGGTACGGCGAGCGACCTGGACTCCTTCCTGCGACAGGATCTCGGCAATGCGGCTGTCGGACAGCGGCTTGTCGGAGTCTTCCTGTGCCACCAGTTTGCGGATCTTGGCGCGGATGGCGGTCGATGACATTTCGGTGCCGTCGCTCGCCGCCACGTGGCTGGAAAAGAAGTAACGAAACTCGAACACACCGCGGTGGGTGTGCATGTACTTGTTGGTCGTGACGCGCGAGATCGTGGATTCGTGCATCTCCACGGCTTCGGCGACGTCCTTGAGGATCATCGGCTGCATGTATTCGTCGCCGTTCTCGAGGAATGCCGACTGGCGCTGCACGATACAACGCGCCACTTTCAGCAGCGTGTCGTTGCGGATTTCGAGACTGCGGATCAGCCAGCGTGCTTCCTGCAGCTGAGTGCGCAGCATGGCGTGATCCGCTGACCGGCCGATCAGGCTGGCATAGCCCTGGTTGACGCGGATGCGCGGCAGGCTTGCGGGGTTGATGTCCACCGCCCAGCCGCCCCGCTCGATGCGACGGACGAAGACGTCCGGGACGATGTACTCGGCAGGAACCGAGTGCACGCTCGACCCCGGCCGTGGCTGACAGCCACGCACCAGGACGAGTGCGTATTCCAGTTCCTCTTCCGATACGCGCAGCTGGCGACGCAGCAGCGAGTACTGATGCTCGGCGACCTGATCGAGATAGTCGGCCGCGATGCCGATAGCGGTTTCGCGTCCGGGGGTAGCCGGATCGAGCTGCCGCAACTGCAACTGGATGCACTCGCTGACCGAGCGCGCGCCGACGCCGGCCGGATCCATGGCCTGGATGTGCAGCAGCACGCGGTCGAGGTCGGCGACGGTCGCGATGACTTCGGGCTGCAGGTTGCGGGCGATCTCCTCGAGCGGCTCGATGACGTAGCCGTCGTCGTTGATGGCGTCGATGATGGCGGCGCCGATGCGTCTGTCGCGCTCGTTCAATCGCGTCATTTCGAGCTGCCAGGTCAGGTGTTCCTGGAGTGTCTCGCCGCTGGTGTCGGAGAAGTCCTGCGAAAGATCGTCACCCGACCAGGGCGTATCGGCCTGGCCGGTGATCTGGTTGTCGCTCCAGTCCTGGTCGTCCACGGGCTCCATTTCCGGAACGGCTTCGACGACCTCGGCTGATTGTGCGGGGGTGGCGGATTCGAACTGCTGCGGTTCGACGATCGTATCGCCGGTTTCGAGGCTGCCGGCCTCGTCTTCCGACTCGAGCATCACATTGGTTTCAAGCGCCTCACGGATCTGCGCCTGCAGTTCGAGTACGGGAAGCTGCAGCAGGCGTATGGCCTGTTGCAGCTGCGGAGTCATCGTGAGCTGCTGGCCAAGTCTCAGCTGCAGTGCGGGTTTCAGCATTCGGGGCGTCGTACCTGGTCGTCAATCCGCCGGGACGACGCAGACTCGTTCGTCGTTCCGGCCATCCTTAATAAGTCATAAGCGGAAGTCGTGGCCCAAGTACACCTCACGAACCTCCTCATTGGCAAGGATCTCGTCCGCAGTCCCGGATGCGATGACCGAGCCGCCGCTGACGATATACGCACGACTGCAAATCCCCAATGTTTCCCGGACGTTATGATCGGTGATGAGCACGCCGATATTACGTGCCGTGAGGTGGCGGATGATTCGCTGGATGTCGAGCACCGAAATCGGATCGACGCCCGCAAAGGGTTCATCCAGCAGCATGAACCGCGGTTCCGCGGCCAGCGCGCGGGCGATTTCGACACGCCGCCGTTCGCCGCCCGACAGGCTTTGCCCGACGCTGTTGCGGATATGACCGATGTGGAGTTCTTCCAAAAGGGATTCGAGCGCTGCCTCGCGCTTTTCCCGGTTCAGTTCGGACCGCGTTTCCAGAATGGCCAGGATGTTCTGGGCGACCGTCAGTTTGCGGAATACCGAGGCCTCCTGGGGCAGGTAGCCGAGCCCCAGGCGCGCGCGGCGATGTACGGGGAGTCTGGAAATGTCGTTCTGGTCCAGGACGATGCGGCCGCTGTCCATCGGTACCAGCCCGACGATCATGTAGAAGGCCGTGGTCTTGCCGGCGCCATTCGGGCCGAGCAGGCCGACCACTTCGCCGCTCGAGATTTCGATGGAGAGATCTTTGACGACTTGCCGCGATCGATAGCGCTTGGCGAGACCTTCGACCAGCAGACGACTCATTCGGTGCTTCCGTTCTTGTCGGGCCGGGGCTTTGTGCCTGGGAGCTGCACCGGAGAACCGGGCTTGATGGTGATGTTGACCCGACCGCCGGAGTTACTGCTGCTGGCGCCGCCCGGATTGACCACGACCCGTTCGTCGTTGACGTTGTAGATCACGGTGTCGCCGCGGAACTCGTTGCCGCCATAGCTGAACCAGACATCCTGCGTCATTTTGACGGTGCCCTTGCCGAAGTCATATTCAATGACACCGGCACGGCCGCGGACGTTCTTGTCGGGCGTCGCGCCATTCAACTGCTGGAATGTCGCAGGGGAGCCGCGCACGGTCGCCTCGGCAATGCGGCCGGCGGTGAATACGGCATCGGCTGACGTCGATTTGAGATCCGCTTCGGCAGTGCGGATATGCACGTTGCGTTGGAACTTCCAGCGACTGTTCTCGCTCTGCAGCCCGTTCACCGTCGCCTGGTCGGCTTCCATCGACATGGGGCCCTGCGTAATACGCACATTGCCAGTCATCACGTGTTCGTCATTGCGCGCATCGGAATCCAGCAGGTCGGCTGCGAGATGGATGTCCTCCGTGCTCAGTGCAGGCGTCTGGGCGGCCTGCGCCGACCCGAGGGTCAGCAACAAGGCCGAACCCAACCAGAACGCAGAGTGTTCAGCTCGCTTCGGAACGGCCATTCACCGACTCCATTTTGACTCTCTCGGTCTTGAGATCGGCCTCGAAGCGCTTGACCCGCATCGAGTAAGTGCCGAACCGGATCGCGACCGGAGATGTGGTTGTGTAGGCGATATTCCTGTCGGGATCGACGCTCAATTCTTCTGTGCGCAGAAAGGTCGTCGCCGGCCCGTCGATGGGCCGCAGTTCGACATTGCCGGTGAACTGGATGACATGCGAATCAGGAGGCACGAAGCCGCGGTCGGCCGACAGGTACCAGCGTTTGTCGGGCACCTTGAGATAGTCCACACGCACGGTCTGCAGAGCAAAGCTCTCGTCGCCGGGCTGTTGTTCGATGCGATGCGCGATCAGTCGCATGCCGGGCGCGCCATTCGGTTCGGTTTGGGTGACCACGGCATCCCTCAGGTAATAGGCAGGCTGGTGCGGCATGTCCGTGACCGCATCGACTACGGGATTGCGACCCGACAGCACTCCCACGCCGATCGCAATGGCGGCAAGGAGGGACGAGACGATGATCCAGGACCAGTTCATGACGTTGCGATGCGCCGCTGCGCTTCGAGGATGAGATCGCAGATCTCACGGACGGCGCCTTGTCCGCCGTTTGCCTGCGTGATGAAGTGCGCGCGTGATTTGACGCTCGCGTGCGCGTCGGCGACAGCGACGGACAGTCGTGCGATTTCGAAAATCGGCAGATCCGGCGTGTCATCGCCGATGCTCGCAACGGCCTGCGGACCGAGACCCAGGATATCGAGCAGTTCACGCAGCGCAGCGAGTTTGTCGTCGATGCCCTGACGGATCCAGGTGATTCCCAGTTCCGTCATGCGCCGCTCGACCGCCCGCGACTGCCGGCCGGAGATGACGGCGATCTGAATGCCGGCGCGCAGCAGTTGCACGATGCCGGCGCCGTCGCGCACGTGGAACACCTTCATTTCCTCACCCTTCGGCGAGAAATAGAGGCGGCCGTCCGTGAGGACGCCGTCCACATCGAGCACGAGCAGGCGAATGTCATTGGCGCGTTCGATCAGGGTATCCATGCAGTTCAGCTCCGTGCCTCACATCACGCCGGCGCGGAACAGATCATGAACGTTCAGTGCGCCTACCAGGGTTCCGGATGCATCGATCACCGGCAGTGCGGTAATCCGGCTCGACTCCATGACGTGCACGGCTTCGGCGGCCAGCATCCGCGGCTGCACGCTCTTCGGATTGCGCTTCATGAGATCGCCCATGGTCGATCGATGCAGGTCGAACGGCTTGTCCAGCAGGCGTCGCAGATCGCCATCCGTGAAGACCCCGAGGACTTTGTCCTGTGTGTCGACGACGGTGGTCATGCCCAATCCCTTCGCGCTCATCTCGATCAGGCCGTCATGCAGCGACGTATCGACCGTGACTTTCGGCAATCGTTCACCAGTGCGCATGACGTCTTCGACATGCAACAGCAGCTTGCGCCCCAGGCTGCCGCCGGGATGCGATCGCGCGAAGTCTTCTTCGGTGAAACCGCGTGCATCCAGCAGTGCGACGGCCAGAGCATCGCCCATCGCCAGCGTGGCGGTCGTGCTGGCCGTCGGTGCGAGATTCAGTGGGCAGGCTTCCTGGGTGACGCTCACGTCCAGCAGCACGTCGGCGGCGCGCGCAAGCGAGGATTGTGGCTTGCCGGTCAATGCAATCAGGCTCGCTCCCAGCCGCTTGATTACCGGCAGGATGGCGAGCAGTTCGGGGGTTTCACCGGAATTGGACAGCGCCAGCACGACGTCCCGGGCGGTGATCATGCCGATGTCGCCATGACTGGCTTCCGCGGCATGCAGGAAGAATGCAGGAGTACCCGTGCTGGCGAACGTCGCCGCGATCTTGTCGCCGATATGCCCGGATTTGCCCATGCCGGTGACGACGACACGGCCGCTGCATTCATCGATCAGGCGGCACGCAGCGACGAACTGTTCGCCGATACGGCCTTCGAGCGCAGCGACTGCAGCCGATTCGATGCTCAGGACCTGCCTGGCTCGGGAGACGAGCTTTTCTGCGCCGAGTGACGATTTCATGAGGCGCATGATAGCGCGGCAACCTGAATCGAGGGTGTTCGGGGTGCGGAAGAATCCGCGCGGTTCATTTAAGATGCCCGCCCGTTCCGCTCGCGCATCACTGCCGCGCGAATCCATCTGCTGAATCCGCTGCGAAGTACCCATCATGAATGCCGCCGAAGTCCGAGTAATGATCGAAGCCGGGTTGCCAGGCGCCGACGTCAGGGTCGAGTCCGGTGACGACACACATTTCGAGGCGGTGATCGTGGCGCCGCAATTCGAAGGCAAGCGCATGATCCAGCGCCACCAACTCGTCTACGGCACTCTCGGTGCGTACATGGGACGGGAAATACATGCGCTGACCATGCAGGTCCTCGCGCCGTCGGAAATGCCGGCACAGCCACTGGACGCCTGACCATGGACAAGCTGCAGATTCGCGGCGGCACACCCCTCAATGGGGAAGTGCAGATTTCCGGCGCCAAGAATGCGGCGCTGCCGATTCTCGCCGGCACATTGCTGGCGCAGGAACCAGTGTCCGTCGGCAACGTACCGCACCTGCGTGATGTCACGACGATGATCGAGCTGCTGGGCAGCATGGGCGTCAGTGTCACGATCGATGAAAAGATGCGTGTCGAAGTCGATGCGTCGACGGTGCGCGACTGCGTGGCGCCGTATGAACTCGTGCGTACGATGCGCGCTTCGATCGTTGTGCTCGGTCCGCTGCTGGCGCGTTTCGGTCGGGCGGATGTCTCGCTGCCTGGCGGCTGCGCCATCGGTGCGAGGCCCGTCAATATCCATGTTGCCGGTCTGCAGGCCATGGGTGCGGACATCCATATAGAGAACGGATATATCCGTGCGCGTGCCGACAAGCTGAAAGGTGCGCGCCTGGTTCTTGAAACTGTGACAGTCACGGGCACCGAGAATCTGCTGATGGCCGCCACTCTCGCCGAGGGGCAGACCATCATCGAGAACGCCGCGCGCGAACCCGAAGTCGTCGACCTGGCGGATTTCCTCAATTCGATGGGTGCAAAAATTCGCGGCGCCGGCACCGATACGATCACGATCGACGGTGTGGAACGTCTGGGCGGCACCCGCTATGACGTGTTGCCGGATCGCATCGAGACCGGGACGTTCCTGGTCGCCGCCGCTATCACCGGCGGGCGGGTGAAAGTGAAGGGTACGCGGGTCGAGTACCTCGATGCGGTGCTGGCCAAGTTGCGTGAAGCTGGCGCGAGCATCGCCGTCGGCGATTCGTGGATCGAACTCGACATGCACGGTCAGCGGGCGAGGTCAGTCGACATCAGGACCGCGCCGCATCCGGCATTTCCGACGGACATGCAGGCGCAATTCGCAGCACTGAACACCATCGCCGATGGTGTCGCGACGGTGACCGAAACCATCTTCGAAAACCGTTTCATGCACATGCTGGAGATGCGACGCCTGGGTGCGGACATCCGCATCGAAGGCAATACCGCAATCATTCGCGGCGTGCCGCAGCTGACGGCCGCTCCGGTGATGGCCACAGACCTGCGCGCTTCCGCCAGCCTCGTGCTTGCCGGGCTCGTTGCGCAGGGCACGACGGACGTGCTGCGGATCTATCACATCGATCGCGGCTACGAGCGCATCGAAGAGAAGCTCGAACAACTCGGCGCGCAGATTCGTCGAATGCCTGGCTGAGCCCTGTGCTCTGGCGAAATGTTCAGCGGTTCGGGCTCCGACCGGTCATTGGGCCGTGTCGTCACTTGCCGGCCGCTGTTCGAGCGTGGCGCGCGCCGTCATGATTGACTGACCGCGACGGAAGCGGATTTCAATGTCGGATCCAGGGCGCATGGCGGCGGTCTGGGTCAGCGCTTCCTGATCGGTCAGGACGGGTCTGCCGTTGAGTTCGAGGATGAGATCTCCCGGCCGCAGCCCCGCGCGCTCGGCAGGACTGCCGGGATCGACCAGCCCGATGACGGGCGCACTGAAGCGGCGGCTCGTATCGCCGACCACGTGCACGCCGAGCCAGCCGCGGCGTACCTGCCCGAATTCGATGATGTCACCAATCACGCCACGCACCAGATTGACGGGAATCGCGAAGCCGATGCCTTCCGTGCCGAGTTGTTGTGCAAGCACGGCGGTATTGATGCCGATGAGGTCGCCGTCCACATCGATCAGCGCGCCGCCGGAATTACCGAAATTGATCGCGGCATCGGTCTGAATGAAATCCGCAAACGTAACGAGCCGTAGGCTGCCGCGGCCGATGGCACTGACGATTCCCTGCGTCACGGTCTGACTCAGGCCGAGCGGGTTGCCGATGGCGAGCACGATATCGCCGGCGCGCAGTTCATCGGAGCGACCCATCGGCATGGTCGGCAGATCCGGCAGGTCGATCTTGAGAACGGCGAGATCCGTGTCCGCGTCCGTGCCGACGACGGTGGGTTTGGTCACGCGTCCGTCCGCAAGCTGTACGCGAATTTCCGCGGCGCCGCGGATGACGTGCATGTTCGTCACGATGTGTCCGGCGGAATCGAGGATGACGCCGGATCCAAGGCTGCTTTCCACGCGCCTGCGAACAGCCGGCAAATTCTGTTCGAACATCGGTCGGGTCGGGGCCGGCGCGTTCGAAGTGCTCACGACCCGCGCCGTGTGAATGTTCACCACCGCGGGCGCCGCCCGCGCGACAGCATCGGCAAAGGACCGACGCGGCTGGGCTGCATTCGTCACGTTGGAAAGTCCGGGGACTGTGGTGCCCGGGTTATCGCTGGTCTGCGCTCGCCCGGTGACATTCGCCCGCACGAGCAGAATCGTGCAGGCGATGGCAAGACCCACCAGCGTCCACTTCAGTAAAAACACGAGGCTTTGTTTCAGCGTTGCCATGCATTCGGCCGCGGCGAGGTCCGGTGGGTAGGTCCTAAAGCGGATCCGGTCATGCCACGCACGCGACCGGCGCTTATCAGCGCTGTATTCAATGTGTGTATAATGCGGAATTCCTTCAGTGTTTGGAACTTAACGCAAGACGCACGCCGCCGTTCGCGCGGACTGTCTGCGAGGGAGCGCGTTGCGCCCTGCGCTGTCGGGTTCCTGCCGCTGCACTCTGGTGTATCAGTGCGGCGAATGAAGCGAAGCTACGAATCAATTGGGGTAGAGCCAGCACGACCGGCTCGCGGAGATCGTGGATGAGTGAAGAGCAAGTTGACCGCGGCAGGCGACATTTCCTGCTCGTCGCAACCACCGTAACAGGTGTCATCGGGGCGGGTTTGACCGCCGTACCATTCCTCGCATCCTGGAAGCCGAGCGCACGCGCGCAGGCACTGGGTGCGCCAGTCGATGCCGACGTCAGCAAGCTGGAGCTGGGCGCCATCATCAAGGTCAACTGGCGCGGCCAGGCGATCTTCATCGTGCGCCGGACGCCGGAAATGCTCGCGACGCTGACGTCGCCGGCCGTGATCGATTCCCTTCGCGATCCCGAATCTGCCGAGTCCGAGCAACCGGACTACGCGAAGAACGACAGCCGGGCCCTCAAGCCGGAATACCTGGTGCTGGTTGGCGTTTGCACCCACCTGGGATGTGCACCGCTCGACCGTTTCAAGCCGCAGGACGCGGAACTCGGCGCCACCTGGCCAGGCGGTTTCTACTGCCCCTGCCACGGGTCGAAGTTCGACCTCGCGGGCCGCGTCTTCAAGGACGTGCCGGCTCCCACCAATCTGCGCGTACCTCCGTACCGCTTTCTTAACGAGGGCGTCATTCAGATCGGCGCCGATTCGGAGGTCGCTTCATGAGCGCCGCGGAAACCAACAAGGGCTCGCGGCTCAGCGCGCTGGTCGGCTGGATCGATGCGCGTTTCCCCATGACGCGCATGATGAAGGAGCACGCCAGCGAGTATTACGCGCCGAAGAACTTCAACTTCTGGTACTACTTCGGCTCGCTCGCGCTCGTCGTGCTGGTGTTGCAGATCGTCACCGGCATCTTCCTGACGATGAACTACAAGCCCTCGGCCGCCGAGGCTTTCGCGTCCGTCGAATACATCATGCGCGATGTGGAGTGGGGCTGGCTGATCCGCTACCTGCACTCGACCGGCGCCTCGGCGTTCTTCATCGTCGTCTACCTGCACATGTTCCGCGGCATCATGTACGGCTCGTACAAGAATCCGCGCGAGCTGGTGTGGATCTTCGGCATGCTGATCTACCTGTGCCTGATGGCCGAGGCCTTCTTCGGCTACCTCCTGCCGTGGGGCAACATGTCCTACTGGGGCGCGCAGGTGATCGTTTCGCTGTTCGGCGCGATTCCCGGCATCGGTGAGTCGCTGGTCGAGTGGATCCGCGGCGATTACTACATCTCCGACATCACACTGAACCGCTTCTTCGCACTGCACGTCGTGGCGCTGCCGATCGCGCTGATCTTCCTGGTGATCGCGCACATCCTGGCGCTGCATGAAGTGGGTTCGAACAATCCGGACGGCGTCGAGATCAAGAAGCTGAAGGGGCCGGACGGTCATCCCGTGGATGGCATTCCGTTCCACCCGTACTACACGGTCAAGGATCTGGTCGGCTTCGTGGTGTTTGCGGCGCTATTCTCCTGCGTGCTGTTCTTCGCCCCGGAGATGGGTGGCTACTTCCTGGAGCACGCCAACTTCGAACCGGCGAATGCGCTGCAGACTCCGGAGCACATTGCGCCGGTGTGGTACTTCACGCCGTTCTACGCCATCCTGCGTGCGGTGCCGGACAAGCTGCTGGGCGTCATCCTGATGGGTGTCGCCGTGGTCGCCTTCTTCTTCATTCCGTGGCTCGACCGCTCCAAGGTGAAGTCGGTGCGCTACCGCGGCTGGCTGTATCGCGCCTTCCTGATCGTCTTCGCGATCAGCTTCGTCGCGCTCGGCTACCTCGGATTGCAGCCTGCAACACCGGGCTACACGATCGCGGCGCGGATCTTCGCCATCCTCTACTTCGCTTTCTTCCTCCTCATGCCTTGGTACACGCGCGCTGATCAGACGCGGCCCGTGCCTGAACGAGTGACCTACGATGCTCATTAAGAAGCCAGTCATCACCATCGCGCTGAGCCTGTTCTTCGGCGCAGCGTTGCCAGCCGCAGCGGCGGGGAGCGGTGCTTCCCTGCAGGCGGCGCACAACGACGTCAGCAATGTCGCTTCGTTACAGCGTGGCGCTCGCAACTACGTGAACTACTGCCTTGGCTGTCACTCGGCCAAGTATGTGCGTTACAACCGGCTGGCCAAGGATCTCGGCCTGTCGGAAGACCAGGTCATGCGCAACCTGATGTTCACGGGCGAACGGCCGCACGACACCATGAGTGTCGCGATGCGTCCCGATGACGCTGCTCACTGGTTCGGCCGCACACCGCCTGACCTGTCACTCATCGCTCGTTCGCGCGGCGCTGATTTTCTGTACACGTTCCTCAAGTCGTTCTACCTGGATCCCACTCGGCCGACCGGCGTGAACAACACCGTGCTGCCGGGCGCGTCAATGCCGCATGTGCTGTGGGAGCTGCAGGGCTACCAGAAGGCGGTCTACAAGGGCGAGAGCGACGCGGAACACAACGCCGTGCACAAGGAATTCGCCGGATTCGAGCTGGTGCAGAAGGGTAGCCTCACACCGCAGGAATACGACCTGTTCGTGCGCGATACGGTGAACTTCCTCGATTACATCGGCGAGCCGATGCAACTCAAGCGCCAGAGCCTCGGGCTCAAGGTGCTGGGGTTTCTGGCGATATTCTTCCTGCTGGCGTATTTCCTGAAGAAGGAGTACTGGAAGGACGTGAAGTGATGTCCTTGCGTCCTCGTGACGCGAAGACATTCTCCGGATCGATCCTGCCGGGGCACTGCGTGTGATGACCCTCTTCTCAAAGGCCGATGACGTGTGGAGTCACCGCACGCGCATCGTGCTGGCCGAGAAGAGCATCCACGTCGAATCCATCGACGTGGATGACGGCAACCTCCCGGAAGACCTGCTCGACCTGAATCCGTACCACAGCGTGCCGACGCTGGTGGATCGCGATCTCGTGCTCTACGACTCGCGCGTCATCATGGAATATCTGGACGAGAGGTTTCCGCACCCGCCGCTGATGCCGGTCGATCCGGTCACCCGTGCGCAGTTTCGCCTGGCGCTGTATCGCATCGAGCGCGACTGGTACGGACTCATCGATCAGATCAAGAACACTGATCGCAAGGAAGGTCAGACGGCGCGCAAGATCCTGCGCGACAGTGTTCTGGCGAGCGCCGATGTGTTCCAGGCCAAACCATTTTTCCTGTCGGATGATTTCTCGCTGGTCGATGCGACCATCGCGCCGGTGCTCTGGCGACTCGGCGCATGGGATATCGACCTGGGGGCGCAAGCGCCCGCCATTACGCGATACATGAATCTGGTGTTCTCGCGCCCAGCTTTC
The DNA here is from genome assembly GCF_036520495.1 of Povalibacter sp. Lineage (GTDB taxonomy): Bacteria > Pseudomonadota > Gammaproteobacteria > Steroidobacterales > Steroidobacteraceae > Steroidobacter. The sequence goes on from NZ_DATDJO010000028.1 coordinate 137,350, forward strand.
CGGCACAGCTTGTCCCGGACCGAACAGGATCTGCGTGCGTAGCACAGACAATTGATGATGACAGAGTCACCGCCCCTGAAGTCCCGCCGGCCCTACCTGCTGCGCGCGATGCACGAATGGATCTCGGACAATCTGCAGACACCGCACATCGTGGTCGATGCATCCATCAGCGGCGTCGATGTGCCGCGACAGTATGTCCAGGACGGCAAGATCATTCTCAATGTGAGCCTCAATGCGACCAGCGGGCTCAATCTCAGCAACGAAGGCGTGGTGTTTCGCGCCCGCTTCGGCGGGGCAACGCATGATGTCAGCGTGCCGATCGCAGCGGTGCTGGGGATCTATGCGCGTGAGACCGGGCAGGGAATGATTTTCTCGGAGGCCGACGCTCCCGCGCCGCCGCCAACGACCCCGCCCGATATGCCGCCCAGCGGTGAAGTGAAGCGCGCCAGGCCAACGCTCAAAGTAGTGAAATAAGAACGATCAGGGGTTCAGTCGCGTTGTCTGCCAGTTCCCGGCAGCGAACGAAAACTCATCCTGTCGGGTGAGCGAGCGCTTCCAGATCGCGCGATCGTGAACCCTGCCGGGCCCCTCGACCCACAGTTCCATCGATTCGATCCACAACCGATATCCGCCCCAATGCGGCGGGCGCGGCACCTCGCCGCCGGTCGCATCGACGGAAACGCCGAATTTTTGTGCGATAGCCCGAACCTGGTTCGCCAGCGTCTCGCGCGATGCCAGAGGCTGGCTCTGCGCACTGGCCCAGGCGCCAACGCGGCTCGCCAGTGCACGACTTGCGAAGTACTCATCGCTTTCCGCCGCGGGTGAGCGGATCACAGGTCCTTCGATCCGCACCTGCCGATGCATCGAGTCCCAATGGATGACGGCAGCCGCGCGCGGCTGGCTCTGCAGTTCGCGGCCCTTGCGTGACTCGTAGTTGGTGAAGAACACGACATAGCCCGCCTGCTCATCGACGCGCTTGCACAGCACGACTCGCGCGGCGGGGGATACGTCCTCGCCGACGGTAGCGAGCACCATCGCATCAGGGTTCGGCTGCTGCGCGCGGCTCCGCGCTTCCCGAAACCAGCCCGCAAAGAGGGGCAATGGGCTGCCAGGCAGGGGTTCGGGCAGGAATTCATTGTCAGACATGGATCGCGCGCCTGTTGGGGTAGTGCTGTGATCGCGGGCGGAGATTATGCCAGTGGCGACCGTCGCCGCCGATCGACGCTTGCCCGAACCCGGTGCACTGCCGTAAAACAACGGCGCAAAACCTCTCCCGCCGGTGATTCTCGCGATGACTCTCGATGAAATACGTACGCGTCTGAGCACGCTGGATGCGCAGCTTCTCGGCCTGGTGGCCGAGCGCCAGCGCCTCAGCCGCGAGGTTGCGGAAGCCAAGCGTGCGACCGGTCGCGGCACGCGTGACTTCCAGCGCGAACGCGAGGTATTGATGCGGGCCCGTGACATGGCCGCGTCGATGGATCTGTCTCCCGATCTCGCCGAGTCCGTGCTGCGGCTGCTGATCCGCGGTTCTCTGACGACGCAGGAACGCATGCGGGTGGCTGCCGGCGGTCGTGGCAGCGGACGCTCGGCGCTGGTGATCGGCGGCGCCGGAAAAATGGGTCGCTGGTTCGTCGAATTTCTCGCCTCGCAGGGGTATCACGTCGTGATCGCCGATCCGGCTGGAAGTCTCGAAGGCTTCACCACGGTGTTGGACTGGCGCGCAACCCCGCTGGATCACGATCTCATCGTCATTGCGACGCCCTTGCAGATTGCCAATACCGTCCTGCATGAACTGGCGGCGCGCAAACCGCGCGGCATCGTGTTCGATATCGGCTCTCTCAAGTCGCCGCTGCGGACCGGGATCAGGGCCATGCAGGAAGCGGGTTGCCGCATTACTTCCGTGCATCCGATGTTCGGTCCGGACACCGAACTGCTCTCGGGCCGACACGTGATCTTCGTCGATGCCGGCAACGCCGAGGCCATCGAGGAGGCGCGGAGCCTGTTTGCATCCACCATGGCTGAGCACGTGGTCATGTCGCTCGATGAGCACGATCGACTGATCGCTTATGTGCTGGGACTCTCGCATGCACTGAATATCGCGTTCTTCACCGCACTTGCGAACAGTGGCGAGGCGGCGCCGCGGCTCGCGCAGCTCTCCAGTACTACTTATGACGCGCAGGTCGATGTAGCCACGCGCGTGGCTCGTGAGAGCCCGGAACTGTACTTCGAGATTCAGAGTCTCAACGACTATGGCCGCGAATCGCTGTCAGCGCTGCGTGCTGCCGTCGAACAATTGTGGTCGGCGGTGTCGAACGACAATGCCGCTGAATTCGCCGCGATGATGCAGCAGGGCCGCGAATATCTGGCCGGACGCGTTCGGGAAGCATGAGGGCTGTACCGTGTCTCTTCGCGACCTCGAGAATGAGACACGGGAACTGCGGGCACGCATCGCCGCGCTGGTGGAAGAGGCGGGCAACAACGAACGCCTGCTCAAACGCAGCCAGGAACGTGAGCTGGAGCTGCTGAAGGCCGACACTCTCGCGCAGCTGTTCGAAGCCATCTGCAAGGGGCTGCGTGTCTCGTACGGACTGGAACACGTGACCTTGTTGTTGTGCGATCCGCAACACGAGATCCGCCATCTGCTGATCGCCGATCACATCAACACCGAGGATTTTCCTCAGGTGATCTTCGTCGACAGCCTCGTTGGCATCGCGCCGCAGTTCAGTTCGTTTCACAAGCCCTGGCTCGGGCCCTACATGGGCTGCGATCACCAGCTGCTGTTCCCGAAGGTCGAGGCACTGCGCAGCGTCGCGCTGATTCCGTTGCGCCGCAACGATCGGCTCCAGGGCAGTCTCAATTTCGGCAGCAATGACGAGAAGCGCTTCTCGCGGCATCTGGCGACCGATTTCCTCGCACACCTGGGCGTGATCACCTCGTTTGCGATCGAGAATGCCGTGAACCGCGCCCGGCTCGTGCGCAGCGGCCTCACCGATTTCCTCACGGGGTGGCACAACCGGCGTTATCTGCATGCCCGGCTCAAGGAAGAACTGGCACGCGCGCAGCGGCAGGGAACGGGCCTTACCTGTCTGCTGATCGATCTGGATCGCTTCAAACAGATCAATGATCGGCACGGGCATCTGGCAGGCGACATGGCGTTGCGGGAGGCAGCGCAGCGCGTCGATTCACACATTCGCGACAGCGACGCGGCTGCCCGTTTCGGTGGTGACGAGTTCGTCGTACTTGCGCCAGGCATCAGTCCCGAACAGGCGGCGGCACTGGCCGAGCGCATCCGCATCGCGGTGGCGGACGCGCCGCTCGAAATTGACGGCGTATCCCTTGATCTCACGGTATCCATCGGCGTCGCCGGGATCGTCCTCGATCGCAATGAATCTGATCTGAAGGCCGCGGCGGAGCGCCTGCTGGCGGAGGCCGATAGCGCGCTTTATCGCGCGAAGCAGAATGGCCGCAATCGCGTCGAACTGGCCTGATTGCAGTCACATCGGGTCTTGCCTGAAATAGAAGAACGTGTCTGCGTACTCCGCAATCGTGTTACCATCTTAATGAGAGTGATTCGCATTTGAAGGGTACGCACTTGTCTATCCATGCATTTCCCGGTCGTCTTTCGACGGTACTGATTGCTGCATTCGTCAGTTTGCTCGCTGCCTGCGCTCCGGCGCCGTCGGAACTGGTGGTCTACTCGGCCCGCAACGAAGAACTCGTCAAGGGAATCTTCGATCGCTATACACAGGAAACTGGCCAGAAGATTCAGCTGATCACGGACGATGCCGCTCCTCTGATTCAGCGCCTCGCCGCGGAGGGCAAGAATTCCCCCGCGGACCTGTTGATCACTGTGGATGCGGGTGTCCTCTGGCATGCCGCGCAACTCGGCGTACTGCGACCGATCGAATCGGCGACGCTGGACGCCAACATCCCCGAGCACCTGCGCGATCCGCAGAATCGCTGGTTCGGTCTGACCGTGCGTGCACGCACGATCGTGTACAGCACGGATCGTGTGAAGCCGGAAGATCTGGACAGCTATGAGTCGCTCACCGATCCGAAGTGGCGCGGCAAGTTGTGCCTGCGCACGTCCAAGTCGGTCTACAACCAGTCGCTCGTGGCCATGCTGATCGCGCAGCACGGCGAAGAAACCACGGAGAAGATCGTGCGCGGGTGGGTCGCGAATCTCGCCGCACCGGTTTTTGCCAACGACACCTCCCTGATGCAGGCCATCGTCGCGGGGCAGTGCGATGTCGGCATCGTCAACACGTACTACTTCGGTCGCCTGCAGCGGGACGACCCGAAGATTCCTCTCAGGTTGTTCTGGGCTGATCAGCGCGGGTCCGGCACTCACGTGAACATTTCGGGAGCGGGCGTCACGACGAACGCGCCGCGCGCCGAGCAGGCGCAGAAGTTCCTCGAATGGCTGTCACAGCCCGGGGCACAGTCGATGTTCGCCGGGATGGATCTTGAATTTCCGGCGTCTCCTGCCGCGCAGCCGGCGGAGCAAGTGGCGGCCTGGGGTGAGTTCAAGCCCAGTCCGCTGAATGTTGCTCGCGCCGGCGAGTTACAACCTGCGGCCGTGCGATTGATGGATCGCGCCGGCTACCTCTGACCGGCGCACCTTGAGTTCCACAGGCGCCGCCCGGGCCCCGATGGTCTCGCCTATGTCGGGCGTGGGAGCGTGGCGTGGTTCGACGCTCGCAGTGGTGCTGTGCCTGCCGGCAGTGTTGCCGCTGCTGGTGATCGCGAGCGCGCTCATCTCACCGGAGACGGAAGTCTGGGCGCACCTGGCGCAGTACGTGCTGCCAGACGTCACCATCAATACGGTCAAGCTCGTGATCGGTGTGGCGCTGATCGCAGGCACGTTAGGCACCTCGCTCGCATGGCTCACCTCGATGTGCGAGTTCCCGGGTCGGCGCTGGCTGGAATGGGCCTTGCTGCTGCCGCTGGCCATCCCTGCCTACGTGCTCGCATTCGTTGCCATCGGATTTCTGGACTATGCCGGCCCGCTGCAAACGGCGCTGCGATCATTGACAGGCTCGTCCGCGTGGGTGCCACCGATTCGTTCGACGGGCGGTGTGATTGCGGTGCTGTCGCTTGCGTTTTATCCGTACGCTTACCTGATGGCCCGCAATGCCTTCCTGACGCAGGGCAAACGGGCGCTGGAAGTGGCGCAGACATTCGGCTACAGCCGCAGCGCAGCCGTCTGGCGAGTTGCCTTGCCGATGGCCAGGCCGTGGATCGCCGGCGGTATTGCGCTGATCTGTATGGAGACACTGGCCGACTTCGGCGCCGTCTCGATCTTCAACTACAACACCTTCACGACAGCGATCTATCGCGCCTGGTTCGGCATGTTTTCCGTGCACGCCGCGCTCGAACTGTCGGCGGTGCTGCTGGTATTCATCCTCATAGCGTTGTTCGTCGACCGTCGTTCGCGTGCCGGTGTGCGCTACACCAGTGCTCGTGACGTGAGCTATCAGACCCGCGAGCCGCTCGGCGCTCGCACGCGATGGCTGGCCAGCATCTATGCCGGAAGCATCTTCATGCTGGCCTTCCTGCTGCCGCTGCTGCAGCTGGTCTGGTGGGCGATCATGCGGGCGAGCCGCGATCTGGATGCGCGCTACTGGATGTTCACAGCTCACAGTCTGGTGCTGGCGACGTCCGCGGCCCTCATCATCGTCGCAGCGAGCCTGGTGCTTGCTTACCTGCTCCGCAGGCAGCCGTCGCTGTTCAACAGCACCATCGTCAGGCTTGCGACGCTCGGATACGCCGTTCCGGGAACCGTGCTCGCGGTCGGGACGATTCTTCCGCTCATCCTGCTGAACAACGCTCTGCAGGGACTGCTGAACGATCTGTTAGGGACGTCGGCGCCCACGCTGCTTCTGCAGAGCACACTGCTCGGAGTGCTGCTGGCCTATATGGCGCGTTTTCTCGCTGTGGGGTTTCATCCCGTCGAAAGTGGGCTGCAGCGTGTAACCCGCAGCCTCGATGAAGCCGCGATCGGTCTCGGTGTCGGCGGAGCGCGCCTCGTGGGCAGTGTCCATGTGCCTTTGCTGCGTTCCAGCCTGATCACTGCGGCCATCATGGTGTTCGTGGACGTCATGAAGGAAATGCCGATTACGCTGATCACGCGTCCCTTCGGCTGGGACACGCTTGCCGTGCGTGTCTTCAACATGACATCGAACGGTGAATGGGAGCGCGCGGCGCTGCCGGCGGTGCTGATCGTCGCGGTGGGCCTGGTGCCTGCAGCAATGCTGAGTCGTGGAAATTCCAATGTGGCTTGAGTTGCAGGATGTGGTCAGGGTTTTCGGCGAGCGTCGCGCAGTCGACGGCTTGTCATTGCGATTGCCGCAGGGGTCGATCGGATGCCTGCTGGGTCCGAGCGGCTGCGGCAAGACCACCGCGCTGCGCTGTATCGCCGGATTCGAGCCCGTGGACGGCGGCTCCATTCGTGCCCGTGAACGATTCCTCGCGCAGCCAGGATTCACCATGTCGCCTGGTGAGCGCCGCATTGGCATGGTCTTTCAGGACTATGCGCTGTTTCCGCATCTGACGGTGGCGCAGAACGTGGCATTCGGTCTGCACAAGACTGCTGCCGCCGCGCGCACGGGGCGTGTGCAGGACATGCTCGAAACCGTGGGTCTCGCTGATTATGCCCAGCAGTACCCCCATCAACTGTCAGGCGGCCAGCAACAGCGCGTGGCTCTGGCTCGCGCGCTGGCGCCGGAACCGGAGCTGGTGTTGCTGGACGAACCGTTTTCGAGTCTTGATGTCGAGTTGCGCGAGCGTCTGAGCGCGGAAGTCAGAACGGTGCTGAAAAGCCTCAATGCCACCGCGCTGCTGGTGACGCATGATCAGCAGGAAGCGTTTGCGGTCGCAGATATGATCGGTGTGATGCGCGCAGGCCAACTCGAGCAATGGGCCTCGCCCTACGATTTGTATCACCGCCCTGCCACCCGCTTCGTCGCGGACTTCGTCGGCCAGGGAGTGTTCATTGCGGGCGAGGTGATCGCCGAGAATGCCGTACAGACGGAGATCGGCGTCATGCGCGCGAACGGCCAGGCTCACTGGATGAAAGGCGCGAGCGTGGATCTGCTGTTACGGCCGGACGATGTGATTCACGACGATGCCAGTGAATATCGGGCGGAGGTCTGTCATCGCGCGTTTCGTGGCGCCGAATTTCTCTACACGCTCGAGTTGCCGAGCGGCGCGCGTGTACTGTCGCTGGTGCCGAGTCACCACAATCATGCCGTGGGCGAGAAGATCGGCATCCGGATCGAGCCGGATCACGTGGTGGCGTTTACGCGGCAGTGACGCGCGTTACCGCCGCGATCGTCGCATCAGGGCCAGGAACAGCGGTACTCCAGCGATGGCTGTCAGCGCGCCCACCGGCAATTGCCGCGGCGCCAGCAGCGTACGGGCGCACAGGTCGGCGAGCATCACGAGTGTCCCGCCCAACATGGCCGAGGCTGGCATGACCCAGCGGTGATCGGAACCCAGCATCAGGCGAACCAGATGCGGAGTGACCAGGCCGACGAACCCGATCGTTCCGGCGCTCGTCACGGTGGCCGCTGTCAGGATCGAACTTCCCACGAAGATGGCAATGCGCAGCCCCTGCACGGGCGCCCCCAGCACTCGTGCCTGCAACTCACCGCGCGCGAGGACATTCAGCTGCCGTGAGAACGGCAATGCGACGAGCAACGCGATCACGAACAGAATGAGCAGCGGCCAGGGCCGGGAACTCATGGAGAGATCGCCCATCAGCCAGAACAGCATGCCGCGCAGCTCGTTGTCGTTGCCCATCGCAAGCAACACACTCACTAGGGCACTGGCGCCAGCGGCCATCACGATGCCGGTGAGCAGCAGTCGCGTGGGCGTCCAGCCTCCTTCACCGTGGGCGAGCGCGAACACGATCAGTGTCGCGGCCAGCGCGCCCAGCGTCGCGAAAACATCGACGGTGAGCCCGGTCAATCCCAGCAGCATGGCCGCCAGAGCAGCGACTGCGGCGCCGCCAGAAATGCCCATGACGAACGGATCCGCCAGAGGATTGCGCAGCAGGACCTGCATGAGGACACCCGCCATGGCGAGCAGGCCGCCGGCCGCGAAGGCCGTCAGCGTGCGCGGCAGACGCAGATCGAGCACGACGGATCGCGCCAGCGTATCGGAGCCCGTGAGCCCTTCCCAGAGCCGGACCGGACTCAGCATCAGACTGCCCGTGAGCAGCGACAACGCGAATGCCACGAGTGCCGCGAGGGCGAGCAGGCCGTAAACCGAGCTGATTCTGTGAGTCGTTGCGAACAAGGGTGCAGGTTGTGGGAACGGAGGACGGGGCGCAAGGGTAAGGGGGTGGTGTGAGCAGATTCAATGCGCGCCCGTCTTGCGTTTGCGGGTAGTTCAGCGCGGAGCCTTGTGGAACAATCGCCGCACACATGACAGATTTCATCGACGCCGAAGGTTTTCGCGCCAATGTCGGAATCGTGCTGTGCCGCGATGATCGCCAGGTATTTCTGGGCGGTCGTCCCGGCGGCCGAGGCTGGCAGTTTCCGCAGGGCGGCGTTTTGCGTCACGAAACTCCGGAACAGGCGTTGTTTCGCGAGCTCAAGGAAGAAATCGGTCTGGAGCAGTCCGACGTTGAACTGGTCGCAGCGACACGTCATTGGCTGCGGTACCGACTGCCGCGGCAGTACGTGAGGCGCAACAGCCAGCCGCGCTGTATCGGTCAGAAGCAGCGCTGGTTCCTGCTGCGACTGACGGCGCCGGAGGATCGGCTGCATTTCGATTCCACCAGTACGCCGGAATTCGATCGTTGGCGCTGGGTCGACTACTGGACGCCGGTCCGCGAAGTGATCTACTTCAAACGTGCCGTGTACGTGCGAGCCCTGGATGAACTGGCGCATCGCGCCTGGCCCGCAGATCCGCCCGCGCTGCCGGATTGGTCAGCGGGGGAAAAGAATCTGCGCAATCTCGCGCGCAGGAAGGGGCAGTCGGAGCAGGAAGAAACGAGCGGTCAGTAGCGATCAGTGAACCCGTGGACTCACTGATCGCACCTCGTCAGAACGGTTTGACGACCGCCAGCACCACGATCGCGATCAACAGCAGGGCCGGCGCTTCGTTGAAAATACGAAACCAGCGGGCCGAGTGGCGATTGGTGCCATCGCGCAGCGAGACCATCAGTCGCTGACACCAGATGTGATAGCCAATGAGCAGCACCACCAGCGTCAGCTTGACGTGGATCCAGCCGGCTTTCATGAGGCCCGGTGCGCTCATCAGCAGTGAAACCCCGAAGATCGCTGCGAGCGTGGCGCCGATGGTCATGATCACGAACAGGCGTCGTTCCATGACCTTGAAGCGCTCGATGCCGACCTGGTCGGTCGCTTCGGCGTGATACATGAAGAGTCGCGGCAGATAGAACAGGCCCGCGAACCAGGTGATGACGAAGACGATGTGAAATGCCTTTAACCAGAGCATGGGCAACCTTTCTGTCGGCAGGCGGATAGGGACGACGGATTCGCGGATGGTGTCCGCGGCTGTGTTTTAATGCGGGCAGGTTACCGCGACTGATGACGATATGCATTGGGGGCTGGGGATGTATGGGATTGAGGTGAATGGCTGACACCAGCGGTATGCGCACAGGGCAGTTCGTCATTCGTACGCGCCCGCAATGGCAGCGTCGATTGCTCCTCGTGAGCGGAGCGCTCGCTGCGCTGCTGCTGCTCTACGTTGCCTACGAGACCGGACGCTTTCAGGGCGGATACAGCAAGTTCGCCGAGATTCAGCGCCGGCGCGAACTCACCTCGCAAATGGAAACGCTGCGTGAGGCCAACGAAAAGCTCAAGACCGAACTCGCGGCCGCTGAACTTGCGCGGAATGTCGAGAAGCAGGCCTACGCGGAAGTCGAAAAGAGCCTGTCTGGTCTGCAGTCGCAGGTCTTGAAACACCGGGAGGAGCTGACCTTCTACCGCGGCATTGTCGCCCCCGAAGATGGCATCGGCGGACTGCGGGTCCAGGGGTTCCAGGTCAGCGCTGGCGGGGCCGAGAATCACTACCACCTGCAGCTCGTGCTGCTGCAATCCATGCGCCAGGACACGGCGGCTTCCGGGGTCGTGAGCATCGCCATCGAAGGGGTGCGCAACAATGCGGCGGAAGTTCTGCCGCTGTCGCAAATTGGCGGCGAAACCCGGGCCGACGGCTCCGTGGAGTTCAAGTTCCGGTACTTCCAGGAGATCGACCAGGACATCGTCCTGCCTCCAGACTTTGAACCACGTGCAGTCACGGTGGAGGTGCGATCGGGCAGACTTGCCCCGGTCAAGGAGTCCTATCCGTGGCAGGTACAGGCCCAAAGCTAGGGAAGGGCTGATTTACCGCTCGTCCGGCCGGCCACAGGATAGACCCCACCCTGTTGTCGCCAGTCATCGGTCAGGGACCCTGCACATGTTCAGAAGCAAACCCAAACCCCAGCGCATCGATACGCTCATCGGTGCCGGCACCCGCATTATCGGCGACGTCCAGTTTGCCGGGGGCTTCCACCTCGACGGCCACATCAAGGGCAACGTCGACGCCAAGGCCGAGTCCGGCGCTACGCTCAGCGTCAGCGACAGCGGGGTGGTGGAGGGCGCGGTGGCAGTCCCCCATGTCATTCTGAATGGCACGGTCAATGGCGACATCCTGGCTCACGAACGTGTCGAGCTCGGGGCGACCGCCAAGGTCACCGGCAATGTGTACTACCGACTGATCGAAATGGAAATGGGCGCCGAGATCAATGGCAAGATGATCCATGAGCCCCGTAAGACCGACCCGGGGAAGACTTCATCCGCCGTGCCAGTCGAGGCGGTTGCTGACAGCACGTCATGACACTGTTTCAACACCCCCTTTTGACGCCGGCGAAGGGTGCTGCGTAGACTTGAATCCGGTTCCTCTGCCCCCATAAGCCCGTCATGTCCACCCAAACAGCTACTCTCGACTCGTCCTCTGCGCTGCTGTTCACCGACGCGGCTGCAGCGAAGGTGGGCGAACTGATCCGCGAGGAAGCGAATCCGAACCTGAAGCTGCGCGTGTTCGTGCAAGGCGGTGGCTGTTCTGGCTTCCAGTACGGCTTCACGTTCGATGAGAACATCGAAGAGGGTGACACCCAGGTGGAGAATCACGGCGTCACGCTGCTCGTCGATCCCATGAGCATCCAGTACCTCTCCGGCGCGGAGATCGACTACCGCGAGGACATGGAAGGTGCGCAGTTCGTCATTCGCAATCCGAATGCCGCCACCACCTGTGGCTGCGGTTCGTCATTCTCTGCCTGAAATGAGGCTGTAGACTGTAGGTCGTAGGCTGTAGGTCGGAATGCGGAAGCGGCGTCTTCTCATTCTGGCTACAGCCCAGAGCCTACCGCCTAGACCTGATATTCATGGCCCGATCCAAAGTCCCGGACGTCATCGCAGCCGTCGATCTGGGCTCCAACAGCTTTCACATGGTGGTCGCCCGGTATTCGCACGGGCAGCTCATCATTCTCGATCGCCTGCGCGAAATGGTCCGACTGGCCGCTGGTCTGGACGAGACCGGGCGCCTCGATCGCACAGCAATCGATACCGCGCTCTCCTGTCTCGAACGGTTCGGCCAGCGGCTGCGTGACATGAACGCCGAAAGTGTTCGCGTCGTCGGGACCAACACGTTGCGGCGTGCGAAACGCAGGGGCGCGTTCCTGGACCGCGCACGCGCGGCGCTCGGTCATCCCATCGAAATCATTTCCGGTATCGAGGAAGCGCGCCTGATCTATCTGGGGGTTGCGCACAGCATGCCCAGCGAACCCGGCCGCCGGTTGGTAGCGGACATCGGCGGGGGCAGCACGGAAATCATCATCGGCGAAGGCGTCCATGCACGGAAGCTCGAGAGCCTCTACATGGGGTGTGTCAGCACCAGTTCGCGCTTTTTCGCCGATGGTGAGGTCACCGAGAAGCGCATGAAGCGCGCTCGCCTCGCTGCGAGGCTGGAGCTGGAGCCGGTGCGGTCCACGTTCCTCGACTACGGTTGGGATCAGGCGGTCGGCGCATCTGGCACGATCCGTTCGGTCAGTGACGTGTTGAGATCGCGCGGCGTGAGTGATGGCGTAATCACGCCGGTCGCCCTGGAATCGCTGATTGAACAGGCCTTACGAGCCGGCAGCATCGAGCGGATGCGCTTGACGGGATTGTCGCAAGAACGAATTCCGGTGTTCGCGGGCGGGTTGGCCATCCTGGCCGAGATTCTCGGCATTCTCGGCATAGAGCACATGCGGGTTGCCGAGGGCGCCCTGCGCGAAGGGCTGCTGTATGACATGGTCGGCCGCCTCACGAACGAGGACGCTCGCAGTCGCAGCGTGCGCGCGATGCAGGGTCGCTATCACGTCGACGTCGTACAGGCCGAGCGGGTTGAGGCGACCGTGCAGGACTTTCTGGCACAGACGCAGGAAGCCTGGGGGCTCGAGGAACCATTCGCTGCGCTCGTCATGTCCTGGGCGGCCAAGTTGCACGAGATCGGACTCGACGTGTCGCACTCGCACTACCACAAGCACGGCGCTTACCTGCTCGAACACGCCGACATGCCGGGATTCCCTCAGGAAGAACAGAAAATCCTGGCGTGCATCGTCGGTGCCCATCGACGCAAGATCCATCTGGAGGATCTCGAGGATCTGAGTCCGCCCTGGCATCTCAAGGTGGAATTCCTGATCGTGATTCTGCGGCTGGCGGTCCTGCTCCACCGCGGCCGAAGCGCTGCAGCACTGCCGAGAATCGCGCTGCAGGCCAAGGGACGCTCGCTGGAGATTGGATTTCCCCGCGGCTGGATCGATGATCATCCGCTCACCATGGCGGATCTCGACAACGAGTGTGAACACCTGAGGTCGACCGGCTTCAGGCTGAAGGTCGTCTGATTTTCGTCAGTCGGTAGACTCGGTATAGCGCCGCAGCAGCGTTGTCTGGGCATTCATCAGCGGCTGTTCTCCCGGCACGCATCGTTCGTACTCGCCGTCTGCACGCAGCTGCCATGCCAGCACGTTGTCCGTGAGATAGGTTTCGAGGTCGGCAAGGATCTGATCGCGATGCTTGCGGCCCAGCGGAAATCCGACCTCGATGCGTCGGAAGAAATTGCGCTCCATCCAGTCCGCGCTCGCGCAGTACATCTCGGGATCGCCGTCGTTCTGGAAGTAATAGACGCGCGAATGCTCCAGGAAGCGCCCGACGATCGAACGTACCGTGATGTTCTCGGAGACTCCCGGAATTCCAGGGCGTAGGGCGCAGATGCCACGCACGATCAGATCGACTTTCACGCCGGCGACCGACGCCTGGTAGAGCGCATGGATGATCTGCGGCTCGATCAGCGCATTCATCTTGGCAACGATGCGGGCCGGCTTGCCGGCGCGCGCCAGCTGGATTTCGCGCCGGGTTTTTTCCAGCAGCGACTCATGCAGCGTGAACGGCGATTGCAGGATTTTCTGCATGGTCGCCACGCGTGTCGGGCTGGTGAGCTGCAGGAACAACTCGTGCAGGTCCTCGCCGACCGCTTCATCGCAAGTGAACAGTCCGTAGTCGGTGTAAACACGCGCGGTGTTCGGATGATAGTTGCCGGTGCCCAGGTGGCAGTAGCGCCGTAGTTTTCCGTGCTCCCGTCGCACGACCATGATCAGCTTGGCGTGTGTCTTGTAACCGACGACGCCGTACATGACGTGCGCGCCCGCTTCCTGCAGTCGCGTGGCCAGCGCGATGTTCGCAGCTTCATCGAAGCGCGCCATGAGTTCGATGATGACCGTGACTTCCTTGCCATTGCGAGCCGCATCGACCAGCGCATCGACGATCGGAGACTGCGGCCCCGCGCGATACAACGTCTGTTTGATGGCCAGCACATACGGATCGAGGCTGGCCTGGCGCAGAAAATCGATGACCGGTACGAACGATTCGAACGGATGGTGCAGCAGCAGATCGCTGTCGCGCATCACCGCAAAAATATCTTCTTTTGCGACGATTCTTCGCGGAATGGCCGGCGTGAACGGCGGAAATTTGAGATCCGGGCGCTCGAGCAGATCGTAGATCGACATCAGGCGGTTCAGATTGAGTGGACCGTTCACCTGAAACAGGTCGTTCCTCGTCAATGCGAAATGGCGCAACAGGAAATTCGTGATGTCTTCCGGGCAATCCATCGAGGTTTCCATGCGAACCGCGGCGCCATAGCGTCGCTGCGCCAGTTCACCCTCGATGGCTCTCAGCAGGTTGTCCACTTCTTCGTCGTCGACGAACAGATCGCTGTTGCGCGTGACGCGAAACTGCCAGGCGCCTTCAACCGCCATGCCGCCGAAAAGCTGCGCGATAAATGTCGAAATGACGGCCGACAGGAACACGAAATGAGTCGTGCCAGGCGCTTCATCCGTCTGCGGCAGCCTGATGATGCGCGGCAGTGCCCGAGGCACCTGCACGACCGCAAGTTCGGCATCGCGACCAAATGCATCCTTGCCCGAGAGGCGAACTATGAAGTTCTGACTCTTGTTCTGAATTCTGGGAAACGGTCGGGCTGGATCGAGACCCAATGGCGTCAGAACCGGCTCGACTTCCTTGGCAAAGTAGTCGGCCAGCCACGCATGCTGGCGCGCGGTGAAGGTCTTGCCGTTGACGAATTGAATGCCATGAGCTGCCAATGCCGGGAAAACCAGGTGATGCAGCAGGTCGTACTGATCCTTCACCATCGCCATCGCACGCTCGTGAATGGCGGTCAGCTGCTCGGGAACGCTCATCCCGTCCGGACCACCCCCCAGCGAACCGAGTTCGAGTCGCTGCTTGAGGCCCGCTACACGGATCTCGAAGAACTCATCGAGGTTCGAGCAGGAGATCCCCAGAAAGCGGATGCGCTCGAGCAGTGGCAGTGCTTCGTCGTGTGCCTGCGCCAGCACGCGCGAATTGAAATCGAGGAAGGAGAGCTCCCGATTGATGTAGTACTCGGGCGCCTTGAAATTCACATCGAGCATTGGTGTCGCCGAAGAGGAGGGCGAACCGAGGATACTACGGGTCTGTGGCCTGCTGTGTTACAGACCTGCTGTGTCGAGCAGCGAGAGGTCAGGTGGCTGGCGCGACCGCAACTGCCGCATCGCGAGTGCGATCGAGGTCGGCCAGCAATGCCCCTGATTTCTGCTGAAATTCGGCCATGTACTGATCCGGGATCGGTTTCGCATCGGGCAGGGGCACAGTCCGGGGATTCTTGTGCACGCCGTTGATGCGATATTCATAGTGAAGATGCGGGCCTGTAGCAGCGCCGCTGCTGCCGACGTACCCGATGGTCTGTCCCTGGCTCACCCGCTGGCCGTTGCGCATTCCGTTCACGAAACGCGACATGTGGCCATAGAGCGTCGTTATGCCGGCGCCATGCTCGAGGATCACAACCCGGCCATAACCGCCCTGGGTGCCGAGGAATCCGATACGTCCATCGCCGGCAGCCTTGATGACCGTTCCAGTCGGTGCTGCGTAGTCGACGCCTTTGTGCGCGCGGATCGTGTTGAGGATTGGATGGCGGCGAGACGGATTGAAGTTGGAGCTGATCCGCGTGAAATCGAGCGGTGCCCGCAGGAATTGCCGCTTCATGCTGCGGCCATCCGTGCCGAAGTAGCCTGCGACTTCGCCGTCGGAGGACTCGAAGTAGACGGCGCGATGCAGTTTCCCCTGGTTGATGAAATCGGCGGCGAGGATGTTGCCGTCACCGATGTATTGCCCATTGCGATATTTCTGTTCGTAGACCAGGTCAAAACTGTCGCCAGGCTGGATTTCCAGGGCGAAATCGATCTTCCAGCCGAAGATGTCGTTGACGAGTCGCATGATGAGATCCGCGCTGACCCCGGCCGAGCGCGCCGCGACGAACAGGGATGAATTGATCGACCCGTGGGTGTGAATCGTCCGCATCTCTATGGGAGTGGCGATGACCTCTGCGGCGAATCCGTCGTCGCTGCGTTTGACGGAAAGAACTTCCGTGTCGCTGATCCGGCGCGTGAGTTCGTAAACCGTGCCCTCGTCGTGCGTGAGCTTGATCGTGTCACCAGGTCGCAGCCGATCGAGGCTTTGACGTACGCCGGGGACATCACGAATGTTTGCCAGGTCGTTCAGACTGAGTTTCAACTGCCGGAAGATGCGATCCATCGTGTCATTGCGGCGAACCACAAATTCGAGCGTGTCACCCAACGGTTCGGGGACGGGGGGCAACGCGAGCGTTACCGGTTCAAGCGCCGGCAGTACTCCCTGGCCAATTGCCGTGACGCCAGGTAGGGCCTCCTCGACAGGATTACGCGCGACGAAGTAGGCGATGAGTGCTCCCGCCAGCGGCAGCATGAGACCGGAGACAAACCAGCGCGCGTGAATTGCGGACAAGGGCTTCGCGGATCTTGTTTTGTAGTCGAATCCGATCCTCGAATCTGGTCGCACCTGCAGGACCCTTCCTCAGTAATTCAGTAAGTTTGAAGTTTCGGGGAAAATAGAAGATCGGTACCCAGACCGTCAACCATTGATGAACGTTCCGCCATCAGCGAATTTGCACGCAATCCGACGAACCCCTAGAGTCCAGCGCGATACAAGTTGCTGGTCGTGGAACGCATGTTATTGCCTGAAGAACAGTTAGCCGAGTTGCGTCGTGGGACTTCCGAGATACTTCTCGAATCGGAGTTGCTCACCAAGTTACGCCGGGGCAAGCCCTTGCGGATCAAGGCGGGTTTCGATCCGACCGCGCCCGATCTGCATCTTGGGCACACCGTCCTCATCAACAAGATGCGCCAGTTTCAGGACTTCGGCCATGAGGTTATCTTCCTGATCGGGGATTTCACCGGACTGATTGGTGACCCCTCGGGTCGCAACGCAACGCGACCACCGCTGACGCCAGCTGATGTGGACGCCAATGCTGCAACCTACAAGCAGCAGATCTTCAAGATTCTCGATCCCGAAAAAACCCGAATCGACTTCAACTCGCGCTGGATGGCGCAGATGGGTACGGCGGGGCTCATCCAGCTCGCCGCGAAACATACCGTCGCCCGCATGCTCGAGCGCGACGATTTCAGCAAGCGGTACAAGAACGGACAGCCAATTGCGATCCACGAGTTCCTGTACCCGCTGGTCCAGGGTTACGACTCCGTCGCGTTACACGCGGACGTCGAACTCGGCGGTACCGACCAGAAATTCAACTTGCTGGTAGGTCGGCAGCTGCAGGAGGGATACGGACAGGAACCGCAGGTCGTACTTACGATGCCATTGCTCGAAGGACTGGACGGCGTCAACAAGATGTCCAAGTCACTGGGCAACTACATCGGTGTTACCGACGCACCTGACGACATGTTCGGCAAGCTGATGTCCATCTCCGATGACCTGATGTGGCGTTACTTCGATCTGCTGTCTTTCAGGCCGAATGCGCAGCTCGCGAGCTTCAGGCGCGAAGTGACGGATGGTCGCAATCCCATGGAGGTGAAATTCGAGCTGGCGCTGGAAATCACTGCCAGATTCCACGATGACGCCGCCGCGAAACTAGCATACGAGCGTTTCCGCTCACGCAGTCAGAAGGGCGAAGTGCCCGACGATGTACCGAAGCGAACGGTGACCATCAGTGCTGACTCGATTGGCGTCGCCGCATTGCTAAAGCAGTGCGGCCTGGTGGAGAGCACCTCCGCTGCATTTCGCCTCATGGGTCAAGGCGGCGTTCGCCTCAATGGCGAAAAGGTCAGTGACCCAAAGACCGCAGTTAAGTCCGGTGCGACGTATCTGTTTCAAGTCGGCAAACGAGTTTTCGAGGAGATCACGATCAATCGCGCGGCGTAAATTGCGCGCCCGAGATGATGATTCGAGAACGGAACCATCCGTCGCTAGTCTCGCAGCGAGCTTGATTTCCGGAATTTACCGGAGCAATTCGGTGTATGTGCGGATCGGCCAAATATATTCAAAACGTTTGTTGACTCGCGGTTCGTCATCAGTATGATGCGCCGCCTCGTGAGGCCCGGACGCAACAGCGCACCGGCCGAAACGAGAGGAAATTGAAGAGTTGACTCGCGGTTCGTCATCAGTATGATGCGCCGCCTCGCGAGACCCGGACGCTACGGCGAACGGGTCGAACGAAAGAAAGTTTGACTCGCGGTTCGTCATCAGTATGATGCGCCGCCTCGCAAGACCCGGACGCTACGGCGACCGGGTTGAGCGACAGAAAGACAGATAAAGTGACCGCTTCGATAAAACGAAGGGGTTGACGAAAGTGAAAAAGCGGCTTAACATTCCGCTTCTGCCTTGCCACCGCGCACTGGCCGTTCTTTAAAAATCGAAACAGGTAATTTGTGTGGGAACTCGCGTCGGTCGTCTGCTAACGCAACACGACGATGAGTTTACCAATTTAGCCAGTAGAGCTTGATTGGGATGCTCTCGTCATTTGATAGGTCTCAAGCCTTCAAGTGAAGAGTTTGATCCTGGCTCAGATTGAACGCTGGCGGCGTGCCTAACACATGCAAGTCGAGCGGTAACAGGTGTAGCAATACATGCTGACGAGCGGCGGACGGGTGAGTAACGCTTGGGAATCTGCCTATTAGTGGGGGACAACCAGCCGAAAGGTTGGCTAATACCGCATACGATCTACGGATGAAAGCCGGGGACCGCAAGGCCTGGCGCTAATAGATGAGCCCAAGTCGGATTAGCTAGTTGGTGAGGTAAAGGCTCACCAAGGCGACGATCCGTAACTGGTCTGAGAGGACGACCAGTCACACCGGAACTGAGACACGGTCCGGACTCCTACGGGAGGCAGCAGTGGGGAATATTGGACAATGGGCGAAAGCCTGATCCAGCGACGCCGCGTGGGTGAAGAAGGCCTGCGGGTTGTAAAGCCCTTTCGGTAGGGAAGAAAAGCTTCGGCCTAATACGTCGGAGTATTGACGTAACCTACTAAAGAAGCACCGGCTAACTCTGTGCCAGCAGCCGCGGTAATACAGAGGGTGCGAGCGTTAATCGGAATTACTGGGCGTAAAGCGCGCGTAGGCGGCTTTGCAAGTCGGGTGTGAAATCCCCAGGCTTAACCTGGGAACTGCATTCGAGACTGCATTGCTAGAGTATGGGAGAGGGAAGTGGAATTTCCGGTGTAGCGGTGAAATGCGTAGATATCGGAAGGAACACCAGTGGCGAAGGCGGCTTCCTGGTCCAACACTGACGCTGAGGCGCGAAAGCGTGGGGAGCGAACAGGATTAGATACCCTGGTAGTCCACGCTGTAAACGATGGGTGCTAGATGTCGGGGGGCTTGCTCTTCGGTGTCGCAGCTAACGCGTTAAGTTCTCCGCCTGGGGAGTACGGCCGCAAGGTTTAAACTCAAAGGAATTGACGGGGACCCGCACAAGCGGTGGAGCATGTGGTTTAATTCGATGCAACGCGAAGAACCTTACCTACCCTTGACATCCTGCGAATCTAGCTTAGCAGCTGGAGTGCCGAAAGGAGCGCAGAGACAGGTGCTGCATGGCTGTCGTCAGCTCGTGTTGTGAGATGTTGGGTTAAGTCCCGTAACGAGCGCAACCCTTGCCCTTAGTTGCCAGCATTTAGTTGGGAACTCTAAGGGGACCGCCGGTGACAAACCGGAGGAAGGTGGGGATGACGTCAAGTCATCATGGCCCTTATGACCAGGGCTACACACGTGCTACAATGGTCGGTACAGAGGGTCGCCAACCCGCGAGGGGGAGCTAATCCCTTAAAGCCGATCGTAGTCCGGATCGCAGTCTGCAACTCGACTGCGTGAAGTCGGAATCGCTAGTAATCGCGAATCAGCCATGTCGCGGTGAATACGTTCCCGGGTCTTGTACACACCGCCCGTCACACCATGGGAGTTGACTGCACCAGAAGTAGGTAGCCTAACC
>NZ_DATDJO010000029.1:0-19224 GCF_036520495.1 Povalibacter sp.
GCCAGAGAAGGAACGGTGCTCTGCTGCGATTCTGGCGCGCAGCCCAGCGCCAGCAGCCCAGCGCCAGCAGCCCAGCGCCAGCAGCCACAGAGTCCGCCACTACTTGCCGCCCGGCAAGTTCTTGCCGCTGCCGCAGTGACCGGTTTCGCATCGATCTCTTGACGCGCCTCTCACTCTGGCCAGTTGCCGGCAGTCCAGTGGGCCAGTTGGCCTCGTTGGCATATGACTTGCTATGTCATGGCCAAGACGGTTTTTTGGCGGAGGCAGCGATGCCGGTCAATCTGGACACATATCTCGGAGTTCATTCGCAGGCGCTCAAGTTGCGTTCGCAACGAACGGAAGTGCTGGCTGCGAACCTCGCGAATGCCGATACGCCGAACTACCAGGCGCGTGACATCGATTTCAAGAGCGCGCTGGCTGCGGCATCGAGTGGCAAGAGCAGCGGCGTGAATCTGGCGACGAGCAATGCCCGTCACATCGGTCCTGCCGGGATCAACGGCACGAGTGCGCCGGAACTGAAGTACCGCACACCGCTGGCGCCGTCCCTCGACGGCAACACGGTGGATACCCAGCTCGAGCAGGCGGCATTCGCCGAGAACTCGGTGCGCTACCAGGCGACATTGACGTTCCTGAGCTCGAAGTTCCGCGGGCTCATGACTGCGATCACCGGTCAATAACAAGGAGTGCGCTGAATGTCCTCCTTCAAGATCTTCGAAGTGGCCGGCAGCGGCATGAGCGCACAGTCGGTGCGGCTCAATACGACGGCCAGCAACCTTGCCAATGCCGACAGCGTCAGCGGCGATCCGAACCAGGTGTATCGCGCGAAGCATCCGCTGTTCGAGGCGATCCGCAATGGTCTCGGCGCCAACTCGGCGACCAGCGGCGTCAGCGTGCGCGGCATCGTCGAAGACCAGGCGCCGCCGAGTGCGCGCTATGAACCGGGCAATCCGCTGGCCGATGCCAATGGCTACGTCTACGCCCCCAACGTCAACACGGTCGAAGAGATGGTCGACATGATTTCCGCATCGCGTTCCTACCAGAACAACGTGGAAGTCATGAACACGGCCAAGGACATGATGCTCGCGACCCTGCGTCTCGGCCAGTAACCCCCTAGCCCAGCAGCCCAGTACCCAGCAGCCCGGATCCAATCATGTCCACCAACGATTCCATCGCCGCACTGGCCTCGCAGACACAGGCTGCGCTCGCGGCTGCGCAGAAGCAGAAGACGGCCAACAGTCTCGGCATCGAGGACTTCCTCACGCTCATGACCACGCAGCTGAAGAACCAGGATCCGATGAAGCCGCTGGAAGGCACGGAGTTCGTCGCGCAGCTCGCACAGTTCGGCGCGGTCTCCGGTATCCAGGGCATGCAGTCGTCGATCGAGAGCCTGTCGACCTCGCTGCGTTCAACCCAGGTGATGAATGGTACGACGCTGGTCGGGCACGACGTGCTCGCCGCCGCGGATGGCTTCGCATTCACGCAGGGAGTCGGCGTGTCGGGCGAGATCGATGTCCCGTATGGCGTGTCCTCACTGCAGATCCGCATCACCGATTCCACCGGTGCGCTGGTCAAGGAGATCAACACCGTGCCGACCGATGGCGTCAATACATTCGCGTGGGACGGTCTGCGCAACGATGGCACAGCGGCGACCTCGGGTGCCTACGACATCGAAGCGATCGCCACGCTGGGCAGCGAGCGAGGATCGCTGGAGGTGCTCATGTCGGGTCGCGTATCCAGCGTGACCATCGACAGCACCGGCACGGGGCTCACGCTGAACACCAGCGCGCTTGGCCCCCTTGCTATGAACAACATTCGCCGCGTGATGTAACGCCGGCACCAGCAACGAGAGTCTTCAGGAGAAACATTCATGTCATTCGGCATCGCGCTCAGCGGTCTCAACGCAGCCCAGACGGATCTGAACGTCACGGCGAACAACATTGCCAACACCGCTACCAACGGCTTCAAGCAGTCGCGTTCGGAGTTCGCGGAGCTGTTCGCGGTATCGCCGCAGGGCGTGTCGAGCGTGCAGTTCGGCAACGGCGTGAAAGTCGCAGCGGTCGCGCAGCAGTTCACCCAGGGCAACATCAACACCACGAGCAACAGTCTGGACCTCGCGATGAGCGGGCAGGGCTTCTTCGTGCTGAACGATGGCGGCGCCACGGCCTACACACGCGCCGGCGCCTTCCAGGTGGACAACGCCGGCTACGTCGTGAACAGCCAGAATCAACGCCTGCAGGTGTATCCGCCGTCGACGACGGGCAACTTCAATACGAGCACCACCGGCGATCTGCGTCTCGTGACGAGCGAGAGCCCGCCGCAGGCAACGTCGTCGGTCGAGACGGTGTTCAATCTGCCGGCCAATGCTGCAGAGCCGACCAGCGCGCCGTTCGATCCGGCCGATCCCAACAGCTATAACGAAGCGCGCTCCGTCACGATCTATGACTCGCTCGGCGCGGCCCACACGGCCAGCCTGTACTGGTCGAAGACCGCGACACCCAACGAGTGGAGCATGAACGTCTACGTCGACGGCAATCCCGTGGGCGCAGCGCAGACACTGACGTACTCCAACACCGGCGTGCTGACGACGCCGGCCAACGGCCAGATAGCGCTGCCCGCGTATGACGCCGCAGCCGGACTCGCAACGGGTGCTGCACCGGTGGAGCTGTCGTTCGATCTGTCGCGCTCGACCCAGTACGGCAACACGTTCGGTATGACGTCTTCGACCCAGAACGGGTTCACCACCGGCCGCCTCATCGGTATCGACATCGACTCGACCGGCGCCGTGCAGGCCCGCTTCACCAACGGCCGTTCGACATCGCTCGGCCAGGTCGTCGTCGCGAACTTCTCGAACCCGCAGGGCATGCAGCAGCTCGGCAACACCAACTGGGCGGAAACCAATGCATCGGGTCAGCCGCTCTACGGCCAGGCCGGCGGCTCGGGTTACGGCCTGATCCAGTCGGGCGCCCTCGAAGCCTCGAACGTCGACATCACGGCCCAGCTCGTCAACATGATCACCGCGCAACGCAACTTCCAGGCGAACGCGCAGATGATCCAGACGGCGGACCAGGTGACGCAGACGATCATCAACATCAGATAAGGCGCCAGGTACTAGGCGCTAGGCACTAGGGAGAACAAGTCTTCTCCGGCCTGGCACCTGGAGCTGGGGCCCAGGGCCTTTTCCATGGATCGCTTCCTCTACCTCTCGATGTCCGGCGCCAAGGAAGCCTTGCGCGCGCAGACGTCGAACAACCACAACCTCGCGAACGCGAGCACGACGGGATTTCGCGCCAATCTCGAAGCGTTCCAGACGCGGGCGGTGGCGGGTTCGGGTCACGCATCGCGCGCTTATGCGATCGATGCGATGACCGGTTGGGATGAGACGCAGGGCGCGTTGCAGTCGACGGGCCGCGATCTGGATGTCGGCATCCAGGGTCCGGGCTGGATCGCAGTACAGGCGGCGGATGGACGCGAGGCTTACACGCGTGCGGGCGATCTGCGTATCGACCCGAGCGGCATATTGATGAATGGCGCTGGCCATCCGGTGCTGGGCGATGCGGGTCCCGTGAGCATTCCACCCAACGCGTCCGTGATGATCGGCGCGGACGGCACGGTGTCGATCGTGCCGATCGGTTCCGGACCGGAAACGATGGCGCAGGTCGGACGCATCAAGCTCGTCAATCCGCCGGCGCAAGCGCTGGCGCGGGGCGAGGATGGATTGTTTCGCCAGGCCGACGGTGCCGATGCAGCGCCCGACGCGAACGTACGTGTCGTCTCCGGCGCGCTCGAGTCGAGCAACGTCAACGTCGCGAACGCGATGGTGAAGATGATCGAACTGTCACGGCAGTTCGATCTGCAGGTGAAAGCGATGCGGACCGCGGAAGAGAACGCGGCGAGCTCGGCGCAGCTGCTCAAGAGCACCTAGGCGCTAGGTACCAGGCACTAGTAGGAAATGAATATGAATGTCACGTCGCGTCCTTGCAGCTGTTTAAACGAGCCTGGATTTTTCGAGGCGAATTTCTTTCCTGCTAGCGCCTAGTGCCTAGCGCCTAGCTACTTTCCGGAGTACTCCTATGAATCCCGCTCTCTGGGCCGCCAAAACCGGACTCGATGCGCAACAGACGCGCATGGCCGTGACCTCGAACAATCTTGCCAACGTCGGTACCACCGGCTTCAAGAAGGGTCGTGCGGTGTTCGAAGACCTGCTGTATCAGAACTTCCGCCAGGTGGGAGCGTCGACCTCGCAGGACACGCAGGCGCCGACGGGTCTGTCGCTGGGAACAGGCGTGCGCGTCGTCGCCACCGAGAAGACGTTCACGCAGGGCAATCTCGCGCAGACGGGCAATGCGCTCGATGTCGCCATCAGCGGTCGCGGTTTCTTCCAGGTGCTGATGCCGGATGGAACGATGGGTTACACGCGCGATGGCAGTTTCAAGGTGAGCCAGCAGGGCGAACTCGTGACCGCCAGCGGCTACTCGGTGCAGCCGGGCATCACGCTGCCCGACAGCGCGCAGAGCATCACCATCGGCAAGGACGGCGTGATCACTGCGCAGATCGCAGGTCAGGCGGCGCCGACGCAGATCGGTTCGCTGCAGCTGTTCGACTTCATCAATCCGGCGGGCCTGCAGCCGCGCGGCGAGAACATGTATGTCGAATCGGCTGCCAGCGGCACCGCACAGTCGGGGACGCCGGGACTCAACGGACTGGGCATGACCGAGCAGGGCTCGCTGGAAGCGTCGAACGTCAATGTCGTCGAAGAGCTGGTGACGATGATCGAAACCCAGCGTGCCTACGAGATGAACTCGAAGGCGATCTCGACGACGGACCAGATGCTCGAATACATCACGAATCAATTGTGATCAGTGATCAGGTGAGTCAGTGATGAACGTGAAGCACATCTACGGGTCGATCGCGCTCTGCGCGCTGCTCTGCGGCTGCGTCACGGCGCCGCCCGATCCGGACTATTCCGCGACTGCGCCTGCGCCGATGCCGCCGCCATCGACCAGCAACGGATCGATCTACCAGGCCGGACACGACATCGCGTTGTTCGAAAACTCGGTGGCGCGTCGCGTCGGCGACACGCTGACGATCAAACTCAGCGAGCGGACCAATGCCTCGAAGAGTTCCAGCACGTCGACCAAGAAGGCGACGTCCGCCTCGCTGCCCGGGCCGACGATCGCCGGCCGGCCGGTGACCGTGAATGGCGTCGAAGTGCTGACGATGGGCGTCGACAACGAAGCCGAATTCGCCGGGCAGGGCGGCAGCAGCCAGAGCAATCGTCTCGAAGGCGACATCTCCGTCACGGTGGCGCAGCGTCTGCCGAACGGCAACCTGCTGGTGCGCGGCCAGAAATGGATCGCCATCAATCAGGGTCAGGAGTACGTGCGCATCCAGGGCATCGTGCGTCCGATCGACATCGATCCCGACAATTCCATCTCGTCACTGAAGGTCGCGGACGCGATGATTTCCTACGGTGCGAAAGGGTCGCTGGCGGATGCCAACAAGCCGGGCCTGCTCGCGCGGTTCTTCAATCTGCCGTTCATGCCCTTCTGATGCGCGCAGCGCACAGAAAAGGCTGTGGACTGTAGGCCGTAGGCTGTAGGTCAGAGAAGAAATTCAGACAGGAACGATATCGTGATACTGCACCGGACAATCCGAACTCCAGTTCTGGCTACAGCCTACAGCCTACGGCCTACGGCCTCGCTGCAGCTCGCAGCGGCGATGGTGATTACGCTGCTGCTGATGTTCGTCACACCCGCCATCGCCCACGCCGAACGCGTCAAGGATCTCGCGTCCGTATCGGGCGTGCGTGGCAACCAGCTCGTCGGTTACGGCCTGGTGGTCGGCCTCGATGGCACGGGCGATCAGACCAGCCAGGCGCCGTTCACGATCCAGAGCATCCGCAACATGCTCGCGAAGTTCGGTGTGACCATTCCGGCCAACGTCAACCCGCAGCTGAAGAATGTAGCGGCGGTGACCGTGTATGCCGATCTGCCGGCGTTCTCCAAGCCGGGACAGACCATCGACGTGACGGTGAACTCGATCGGCAATGCGACCAGCCTGCGCGGCGGCAGCCTGCTCATGACGCCGTTGCGCGGCATCGACGGAGAGGTCTACGGCATTGCGCAGGGCAGTCTCGTCGTCAGCGGCTTCGGCGCGGCCGGTAAAGATGGCTCGCGCATCGCGGTGAATACCCCCAGTTCCGGTCGCGTCCCCAACGGCGCATCGGTGGAACGCGCGGTGCCGAGCAACTTCGCCACCGAACCGTACATCACGCTCAATCTGCACACGCCGGACTTCACGACGGCGACCCGCCTGACCGACAGCATCAACACTCTCTTCGGAGCGGACACCGCGCGCGCAGTGGACGCTGTCTCCATCCGCGTGCAGGCACCGGCAGATTCGACGCAGCGGATTTCCTATCTGTCGACGCTCGAAGCCCTCGAAGTCGAACCGGGCGACGCGCCGGCGCGGGTCATCGTGAATTCACGGACGGGCACAGTCGTCATCGGTTCGGCAGTGCGCGTCAAGCCAGCGGCTGTGGCGCACGGATCACTGTCTGTGACGATCACTGAACGTGCCGATGTGAGTCAGCCGAATGCGTTCTCGCAGGGCGAGACGGTCGTGACGCCGCGCTCCAGTATCCAGGTGGACCAGCCCGAGGCGCGCATGTTCGTGTTCAACGCCGGCGTCAATCTCGATGAGATCGTGCGCGCCGTGAATCAGGTCGGCGCTGCACCCGGTGATCTGGTGGCGATTCTCGAAGCGCTGAAAGAAGCAGGCGCACTACGCGCCGAACTCATCGTGATCTGATCATGACGTCCGGCCCCGCCAATGTGTCCTTCTTCGCCGATCCGACGGCGCTCGCGCCGTTGAAGAACGAAGCGAAGGCGAAGAATCCGGCCGCGCTCAAGGAAGTCGCGAAGCAGTTCGAAAGTCTGTTCACGCAGATGCTCCTGAAGAGCATGCGCGAAGCCAACAAGAGCCTGAGCAACGGCGATTCACTGTTCGGCAGCGACCAGGCCGATTTCTACCAGGACATGTTCGATCAGCAGATGGCAGTGCATCTGTCGCAGGGAGAGGGATTGGGCCTCGCGGATGTGCTGGTGCGACAGCTTGCCGGCGCTGGTAACGCGCTACGGGTCACCGACGACGGACAGGCAACGCTTCGATCATCCGCTGTTGGCGCTGCGATCCAGACTCCGCAGCCCATCGCTTCCTCCAAGGCCGACTTCGTTCGTCGGATGCTGCCGCATGCCGAGGAAGCGGCGCGGGAGCTGGGCGTCGATCCGCAAGCGCTGCTGGCGCAGGCGGCGCTGGAAACCGGCTGGGGCAAGTCGGTGCCGTGCAATGCCGCCGGTGAATGCAGCTACAACCTGTTCGGTATCAAGGCGGGCAGCAACTGGTCGGGCGCTACGGTCAACGTGCCAACCCTCGAATTCGAAGACGGCGTTGCCGTGCGCAAGGTCGATCGCTTCCGAGCGTATGAGTCGCCGGCCGACAGCTTCAGGGACTATGCGCGTCTGATCCGCAACAACCCGCGCTACGAAGGCGCTCTCAATGCCGGGACGGATGTCGCCGGCTTCGCATCGGCGCTGCAGGGCGGTGGCTATGCGACCGACCCGAATTACGCACGCAAGATGGTGGCCGTGGCCAATGAGCTGCGCCGCGTGACGAGTGACGACCTCAAGTTCGCTGGTGCGACGCCGATCACATCGACTGGAGCTGGCTGATGACTCTTCGTTCCTTTCTGACCTGCCGCCTGGAGCCTACGACCAACGGAAGCCCCGCGTGGGGAGCCTACAGCCTTGCCCCGCGCAAGGCGCGGAGCGTCCGACATGGCTGATCTTCTCTCCACCAGCATTTCCGGCCTGATGGCCTTCCAGCGTGCGCTGGATACCACCAGCCACAACATCACGAACGCCAACACCGTCGGCTACAGCCGGCAGATCGCGGAGTTCGGGACCCGCAATCCGCAGGAAGCGGGCAACGGCTGGATGGGCAGTGGCGTCGACGTCAACACCATCAAACGTGCCTACGACGACTTCCTGGCGAGTCAGACCCGCAGTGCCTCGAGTTCCTACAACCAGTTCAACACCTATGCGACGCAGGCCGGGCGCGTCAGCAATCTGCTCGGCAATACCACCACCGGCCTGACCGCGTCGTTGCAGAGTTTCACCAACGCCTTCCAGGCGGTCGCCGACACGCCGACGTCCACGCCCGCGCGTCAGACCCTGCTGAGCCAGGCCGGTACGCTGATGCAGCGGTTACAGAGCTACGACCAGAGCCTGCGCAGCTTCGATGCGCAGGTGAATGCGCAGATCAGGACCGAGGCCGACTCCATTACGTCGCTGGCGCGCAGCATCGCAAAGCTCAACCAGGAAATCAGCGGCGGGTACGGCCGCACCGGACAGCCGCCGAACGATCTGCTGGACCAGCGCGACCGGATGATCGACGAGCTTGCCACGCACGTGAGCGTGAACGTGGTCGAACAAAGCGACCGCTCGCTCAACGTCTTCATCGGCAACGGCCAGCCGCTGGTCGTCGGCCAGACGTATGGCCAGATCGTTGCGACCGCAGATGCCTTCGATCCCACCCGCACCACGCTGTCGTTCCAGACGCCGGGTTCGACGATCGACATTACCAGGAGCCTGAGCGGCGGCACGCTGGGCGGAATGCTCGATTTCCGCTCGCAGATGCTCGATCCGGCCCGCAGTGCACTCGGGCGCGTTGCGGCGGGTCTCGCGGAAGTCGTGAACGAGCAGCACGGCGCGGGCATGGATCTGACGGGCCAGCTCGGCGGCGATTTCTTCACCACCGGCCCCGCGCGAGTGCTCTCGCACTCGGCCAACACCGGTACGGGAACGATCACGGCACAGCGCATCGATGGCGCGTCGGGCGCGCTGACGACTTCCGACTACATCATGCTGAACACTGCCAGCGGCTGGTCGCTGCGTCGTGCCGACACGGGTGCGACCGTACCCATGACGGGAACGGGAGTGGCGGGTGATCCGTTCATCGCCGAAGGCATCGCCATCGAAGTCGCGCCGGGTGCAGCAGTGGGCGATCGCTTCATGATCAAGCCGACTGCAGAGGCAGTGTCGGGTATGCAGGTGCTGATCACTGATCCGTCCCGGATCGCAGCGGCGGCGCCCATCCGCTCGGGAGTCGGCACCGGCAACACCGGCACTGCGACCATTTCGGCAGGCGAGGTGATCGACGCCGGCAACGCTCAGCTGCGCTCGCCCGTGGATATCACGTTCACCAGCGCGACCCAGTACACGATCAGCGGTGACCCGACCGTCTACACCTATACGCCAGGCTCGAACATCGACGTCAATGGCTGGCGCATGCAGATCAACGGCACGCCCGCCGCCGGCGATACGTTCACGATGCGCGACAACGTCGGCGGCACGGGCGACAACCGCAACGCGCTCAAGCTCGCATCGATCATGAACGAGCCCGTGCTCAACAACGGCACCGCCTCGTTGAGTGCGGCCGTCGGCCAGTTCGTCGGCGACATCGGCGTCAAGACCAACCAGGCGCAGGTGTCGAGCGCTGCGCAGAAAGTGGTGTTCGACGAAAGCGTCGACTCGCTGCAGTCAGTATCGGGTGTCAACCTCGACGAGGAGGCCGCCAATCTCGTGCGCTATCAGCAGGCCTACATGGCCGCAGCGCAGATGATTCGCGTCGCCGACACGATCTTCCAGTCCGTGCTGGAAGCGACGCGAGGATAGTGAACAGTTGATAGTGGACAGTGGATAGCTATCAAACCACCACAATCTCTGCAGCTTTCAACTATCAATTGTCAACTATCAATTATTGACCATGCGCCTCTCCACCCAGTCCTACTACAACCGCTCGATCAACGCCATGCTGGAGCAGCAATCGGCGCTCTCGAGAATTCAGAATCAGGTGGCCTCCGGCAAGAAGATCAATTCGCCGGCCGACGATCCGATCGCGGCCGTGCATATCATTGAACTCGAGCGTAGCAAGCAGGAATACGAGCAGTACGACAAGAACAGCGCGCTGGCGCGCGGGCGTCTGACGCTCGAGGAACAGTCGCTTGCCGATGCCGGAAACGCGTTGCAACGGGTGCGGGAATTGATTCTGCAGGCGTCGAACACCGGTACGTTGAGCGCGAGCGATCGCGAATCCATCGCGGTGGAGCTGGCGAGCCGCCTGCAGGAAATCCAGGATATCGGCAACCGCCAGGACAGCAATGGCGAATACCTGTTTGCGGGTTTTTCCACGCGCACGCAGCCATTTGCCGGTGTGGGCAGCGGGGTCACCTATTACGGAGATCAGGGCGCGCGGCAGCTTCAAGTGGGACCGACGCAGCGCGTCGCTGACAGCCACTCCGGCTTCGACGTGTTCATGAACATCAGCGAAGGCAATGGCACGTTCGTGACCTCGGCTGGCGCGACGAACACGGGAAGCGCGTCGATCGACGTCGGCTCCGTCCGCAATCCTGGCACATGGGTTCGTGACGACTACACGCTGACATTCACCAGCCCGACGACATGGGAAATCACGGACTCTGCAACGCCGACCGCCAACGTAGTGGCGACCGGTCCTTATACGTCCGGGGGCGTGATTGCTTTCAGGGGTGTGCAGGTCACGATATCGGGCGCGGTTGCCGCAGGCGACACGTTCGCCATCGAGGGCAGCGGCACAGAGAATGTTTTCGACACACTCCAGGGAGTCATCGATGCACTGCGTGTGCCCACCGGCGGCGGCACCGCGACAGCGCAGCTGAATGTCGCGCTTAGCGGTGGCCTGCAGCAGGTCGACCAGGCGATCGACCACTTCCTCGGCGTGCGCGGCGAAGTCGGCGCGCGACTATCGGCGCTGGATACGGCCGATGCAGCCCGCGAGGACCTCAGCATTGACCGCGCCAGTACCTTGTCGGACCTTCGGGATCTCGACTATGCCGAAGCACTGGCGCGTATGAATCAGCAGATGGTGGCGCTGCAGGCTGCGCAACTGTCGTACTCGCAGATCTCGCAGCTTTCGCTGTTCGACTATCTGCGGTGATCTGTCGATGACGGGGGTCGCGCAGGTAGTCGTGGACCTCTCTTGCTGTAGGTCGGATTTCCCCGCGGGATTCCCGTTGGTCACAGCCGGGCGAGACCGCAACCGCGCCGCTTCGCTACATTCGACAAACCCGACGCACAGGGCGACCGCGGCGGTTCAGCTGCCCAGCCTCCATGACGGCGTTCACGATTTCTCCGGACCATCGTGCGGGCAATTCACCTCGAAGCATCAGCTTCCGTGATCCATTCCGCACTTTCCAACGATCGCATTTACCCCTCTCAAGTTCGTCCCTGAGGCACCGATACAGGCCCTGAAGCAGCAATCCGGCGCACATCACGCCGCCAGTGCTGAAATGAGAGCCGAGGACGGGCGTCCCGGCAAAGTAGTTACCAGGAGTTAGTTTCATGGCACTTGTTATCAACACGAACGTGATGTCGCTGAATGCTCAACGCAACCTCACGACATCGGCGAATCAGCTCGCCACGTCCCTGCAGCGTCTGTCTTCGGGTTTGCGCATCAACAGCGCGAAGGACGATGCCGCCGGTCTCGCAATTTCCGAACGTCTGACCTCGCAGATCAACGGTCTGAATGTCGCTGCGCGTAACGCCAACGACGGTATCTCTCTGGCGCAGACGGCCGAAGGCGACCTCGCCCAGATCGGTAACAACCTGCAGCGCATGCGCGAACTGTCTGTGCAGTCGGCCAACGCATCGAACAGCGCCTCCGACCGCGCTGCTCTGAACGCCGAAGTGCAGCAGCTGGCGCAGGAGATCGACCGCGTTGCGCAGGCTTCCTCCTTCAACGGCGTGAAGCTCCTTGACGGCACGTTCCAGGCCCAGACCTTCCAGGTCGGTGCCAATGCGACGGCGTCGGACCAGATCACCGTTTCCTCGATCACCAATGCCCGCTCGAACGCGCTGGGCCAGTTCAACGGGTTCAACGTTCCGGCCGCTGCCGTCACCGGCAACGACACGGCTTCTTCCTTCTCGGTCACGCTGGCCGGTCCTGGCTCGACGGTCAACCTCGGCAACGTGGCTGGCGACGCGAAGCAGATCGCCTCTGCACTCAACACTTCAGGCATCACGGGCCTCACGGCGACCGCGAATGCAGCGACAGTGACGGGCACGTCTCCGACCGCGCTGAGCGGTGGCGAAGCTGCCGGTGCATTGTCGTTCACGCTGAACAACGTGAACGTTTCCTTCAACGCCACCACCAACCAGACCACGTCGATCTCGAACATGGTGACGGCGATCAACGCGCAGTCGGCTGCGACCGGTGTGATTGCGACGGACACGGGCTCCGGCGTCCGCTTCACGGCTGCTGATGGCCGCAACATTACGATGAGCGCTCTGACGGCCGGTTCGACTGGTTACACGGCTGCCGAACTGGGTCTTGCAACGGTTGCCGGCGCAACGGCTGCTGGCTCGGTCCAGCTCCAGTACCAGGCTCCGTCGGGCAGCGCGGTCACTGGCATCACGTTCACCCATACCGGCTTCACCAGCACGCAGGCTGTTGCCCTCACGGGTACGGCGGTCGGCGCGCTCGATGTGTCGACGGCTGCCAGCGCCCGCAACGCGCTGGCATCGATCGATGCCGCGCTGAGCCAGGTCAGCGGCGCCCGCGCCACGCTGGGTGCGACGCAGAATCGCTTCTCGTCGGTTGTGTCATCGCTCCAGACCACGGCCGAGAACCTGTCTGCTTCGCGCAGCCGTATTCTCGACGCGGACTTCGCGGCTGAGACAGCCAGCATGACCAAGGCCCAGATCCTGCAGCAGGCAGGTACGGCGATGGTCGCGCAGGCCAACTCGGCTCCGCAGAACGTGCTGAGCCTGCTCCGTGGTTAATCCACGGTGATGTGAGACGAGAGTAATGATGGTTTCATCCGACTCACCCTCTCCCGGTACGGGAGAGGGTTAGGGTGAGGGCACCATGACCCAACGCCTTCGGGCGACCAGGTCTGCGGCGGGCAGTGAGGGGCGCGAGCCTCTCACTGCCCGTCGCTATTTCTGTTCCTTTGCTCCGTCCGTGGGGCAGCGGGGCGAGGACCCGATATGAAAGCGGATGCTGCTGCTGCGATCGCGACTGTTGTGACTACCGGTGCGACCGGCCACACGGGCGTTGTTGGCGCGAAAGTTGCTCAGGACGTACCGGTGGCTTCGGTTGTCGGAAAACTGACGCAACAGCCGGCGCCGCAGGATGCGAGTTCAGCGGTTCGGGCTGCGGCTCAGCAGATCGACTCGTATCTGAAGAGCATCGGGCGCGAGGTTGAATTCCGCGTCGATGAAGAAAGCGGAACGACGGTGGTCACCGTGCGCGAAACTGCAACCGGCGACGTGATCCGGCAGATCCCCAATGAAGAAGTGCTGCAACTGGCGCGGCGCTTCTCGGCTGGTGCGGGCACGCTGCTCGACCTGACCGTGTAAGGCAAGCCAGGAGAGGTAGACGGACATGGCAACCACCGGCGCGGTCGGCGGCTCATCGATCGACGTGAACAGCCTCGTGTCGCAGCTCGTCGCAGCGGAGCGCAAACCACTGGACGATCAGGTCGCGCGCGCCACGGCCAAAGTGACGACGCAGATTTCGGCAGTGGGTGCCCTGATGGGAGCGTTGTCTTCCTTCCGCAGTACGTTGAGTTCGCTGAAGACGACGGATGTATTCAACACCCGTACGGCGACGAGCTCCGACGCCAAGATCATCACTGGCAGCGCGACGACCTCGGCGCAGCCCGGCAGCTATGAAGTCGAAGTTCGGCAGCTGGCGTCCGCGCATCAGATTTCCTCGACGGCTTTCGCGCAGGGAAGCACGCAGAACGTAGGCACCGGTACGCTGACCGTTTCTCTGGGAGCGGAAAGCTTTCAGGTCACCATCGACAGTACCAACAGCACCGTTGGTGGTATCCGCGATGCCATCAATGCGGCGACGGGCAATCCCGGCGTGCGAGCGACGATCATCAATGCACAGGATGGCGCCCACCTGGTGCTGACCTCGGACAAGACTGGCGAAACCAACGCAATCCAGATCTCCCAGACCGGCGCAGACGGCAACCTCGCGCAGTTGGAATACAGTGCCTCGAATCAGGTGAACTATACGCAGCTGAGGGCGGCGCAGGACGCCATCGCGTACATCGCGACCTACGAGGCGCGCAGCGCCACCAACGTGATCGAAGGCGTGATCGAGGGGGTGTCACTCAATCTCGTTTCCGCCTCGCCAGGTACGACCGTCAACTTCAACGTTGGCTTCGACACAAAGACGGCGGAAACGCGCATCCGAAGTTTCGTCGAGGGGTACAACGCATTGCGCGCGCAGATCAGTCGTCTGAGCAACTACGACGCGGCCAGCCAGACGGCCGGTCCGATGCTGGGCGATGCACTGCTCACCGGCATCGATGCAGAGATCCGACGCACGCTCTCCACGCCGGTTGCCGGAGCCGGCGACATGTATCAGACCCTCGCCGCGATCGGTATCAAAACGCAGGCCAACGGCACGCTGGCGATCGACGATACCAAGCTGCAGGCAGCGCTGGGGTCACAGTTCGAATCGGTGAGCAAGCTGTTCGGTTCGACGGACGGTGTGGCCGCCCGGCTGTACGAGCAGATCGGTGCCCGGCTCGAAGATGGCGCCGGCATCGACCAGCGCAACGACACGCTGCTGAACGAAAGGAAGGCAATTGAGAAGCGCAAGGCAGACATCGACACGCGCATGCAGATCGTGCAGCAGACTTATCTAAAACAGTTTACGCGGCTCGATACGCTGCTTTCGTCGCTGCAGTCGACGTCGGCCTTCCTGTCGCAGCAGATCGAGTCGCTCGCGAACCTCAACAAGAGGGACTGAGTCCAGCTGCAGAGATGGCCGACCGCCGGCCAGTCCGGTCCAGATCACCTACGGCCAGCCGGCGCGTCCACTAGGGGACCCGTCTCCTCAAGTTCTCTCTATCTCCCGCCGATGACTCTCATAGAAGGATTTTGCGGAGCATTTCATCATGAACGCCTATGTGCGTACCTCGAACCTGGCTGCCTATCAGAGCGCTGCTGCTCATGGTGGCGTCGCCGCGTCCGATCCGCATCGGCTGATCGTGATGCTGATGGATGGGGCGCTGGAGCGCATTGCGACTGCCCGCGGCTGCATGCAGCGCGGCGAGACGGCCGAGAAGGCCCGCCTGCTGAATCGCACGGTTTCCATCGTGGCCGAATTGCGCGGTAGTCTCGACATGACTGCCGGAGGACAGATCGCGGCGAACCTCAGCGAACTGTACGACTACATGAACCGCCGCCTGCTGACCGCTCTCGCCAACAACCAGATGGAGCCGCTCGACGAGGTGAGCGGACTGCTCAACGAACTGCGCGGCGCCTGGATCACGATTCCGGCGGATGCGCGCACGCGCCAGGTGAACCGATGAGCTCTGCGATTGCCGATCGCGTGATGGCCGTGACGCACAAGCTCGTGCAGCAGGCCATGCATGGTCAATGGAGCGATGTTCCCCGGACCGTGGAGGAACGTCGCGTACTGCTCGACCGGCTGAACGCCACTGCCTCGGCCACGGATCAGCCGTGGCTCGTGGCCTTGCGCCAGGCCATGGTCGAGTCGGATGATGCGGTGGCGAAGATCGCTGCGGCCGATTCACCGGAGACTTCCCTGGCGGCAGGTCCACAGGACGGGGTCCATCCCGCGAACACGGTCGACTCGACGCTCGCGATGATCAGGCAAAGCCGTTGAACAGCCATTGAATGGAAGGGCCGGCGATGTACGAGGGACTGGACACAATCGTTCTCTATGAGGAGCTGGCGTACGAAGACGTCGTGCCGCTCGCCTGGCGTGCGTTGCCCGAGCCTTTCGATCCGGCCGTGGTCGGCAGTTTTGCTGATCGCAACCTGCGTGCGTTGCAGGCACTGGCTGCGCTGGATGAGTCCGGCCAGCTGGAAAAGCCGGATGATTCGCAACATGCCGCCGATATCGCGCGACTCGATCTGAAGGTCAATCTGCTGCTCGACATGGTGGGCAAGCTGCTGGTCGCCAGCCAGCCGCGGCCGCGGGCGACCTCGATCCGCTTCAATGCGCTCGGTGCGGTGTGGCAGGGTGTGACGCCTGCGCCGCCGCTCGGCAACCAGGGTGTCCTGGAAGTCTATCTGCGTGACTGCATCGCCGATCCGTTGCGGCTCGTCGGTCGGATCGCCTCGGTCGCTCCCGACGGCCGCATCAAGGCGCGCTTCATTCCTCCCGGCGAACACATTTCCGACCTGCTGGAGAAACTCGCCTTTCGCAAACACCGGCGTCAGGTCGCTGGTGCGAGAAATCCAAAAAAATAACGACTGCATCGTGACGGTAATTCGTCGCGGGCTGTTTCGGGCAGTCCCACGACGTGACCCAGGGCGCCGTCGCGTTGATTTGTTCGTCCATGCCCTCGCTCATCGAGCGCTTTGAAGAGGCTCGGCGCGTCTGCGTCGACGCCATGTCATGCGCACACGTTGCGCACGGCGCGCACAACCGCAGATATTCATGACGCGGATGCGTGAAGCGCGGCACGCCATCTGCGAGTTAGTGCTCGTGAATCGTTAATCATTTCCCTTAGGCAAGTGCCAGAAAATTGGCAGTGGTTCACGAGCAGCGGAGGTTCAGGGATCCCCTGATATGACTTAAGACATGTCACCTCAGAATCGATGACGAACCGCACCAAGATGGCTGAACGGCGCTGACGTCAGAGCGATACACCAGGGAATCCGCGAGTGCACGGCACGCGCGGCGCAGGGAAAGTCTGACGTCTCGGCGCACGCTGGGGAAGAAGATGGGCTTGAATGAAACGGCAAGATCGAAAGTGACACTGCTGCAGCGGGCCGTCGTTTACGACAGCGACGTCGAGCGGGCCGAGCAGGTGGCTGCAGTACTGAAGATTCTGGAACTGGAACCGCTGCTCATCGATCACTCGGCGTTGATGCGCGCCGTGATCCAGTCGCCGACGTCGGCGCCGGCATTGCTGGTCGGTGACGTGGGTGACTCCCTCGACTGGCGGGAACTCGGCGCCGCGCTGCGCGAACAACTCACGGACGTGCCCGTCGTGGCCTACGGGTCCGACGAGGCAGCGGAGCAACTTGCCGCGGCTGTCGGGCACTCGCGTGTCATCCGGCTGCCATTTCCCTTCAAGCATCAGGCGCTCGCCAAGGCGCTGCACGTGCCAGCGCAGGCCATTCTCGAAGAGACTGGCAACGTGGTCATGCCGACCGGTACGTCGAGTGCGATCCGCGAGGTCAGTCGTCTGATCCGCCAGGTGGCTGCTCATGATTCCAGCGTGTTGATCCTGGGCGAGTCCGGCACGGGCAAGGAACTCGCCGCGCGTGCGATCCACGATGCCAGCCCGCGCCGCCAGCGGCCGTTCGTCGCGATCAACTGTGGCGCCATTCCCGCCGAGCTGCTGGAAAGCGAACTGTTCGGTCACGAGAAGGGCTCGTTCACCGGCGCCATCGCGGCACGCAAGGGACGGTTCGAGATCGCCGAAGGCGGCACGCTGTTCCTCGACGAGATCGGCGACATGAGCCTGCCGATGCAGGTGAAGCTGCTGCGTGTCCTGCAGGAGCGCGTCTTCGAACGCGTCGGCAATCACACCTCGATCCGCTGCAACGTGCGCATCATCGCCGCAACGCATCGCAATCTCGAAGAATCGATCAGCCGCGGCCTGTTCCGCGAGGATCTCTTCTATCGCCTCAATGTATTTCCCATCGAAATGCCAGCCCTGCGCGAGCGCATCGACGATCTGCCGCTGCTGATCCGCGATTTCGCAAGCCGCAATGTCAATGAGGGTCGTGGCCGGGTCGAACTGACCGCGCGCGCCATGGAAGCCCTGGGTCGCCATCCCTGGCCCGGCAACGTCCGCGAGCTGGGCAATCTGATCGAACGGCTGTCGATCCTCTGCGCCAATCGCCGCGTCGATATCGCCGATCTGCCGCCGAAGTACCGGCCGGCGGGCGTGGTCGAAGATCTCCTGAGCCGTGCCGACGAAGCGGCGCTGCAGGTTGCGACGTTGCCGGAACAAGAACCGGTCCTCATCGACGAGTTCGACGATCACGAAGCCTTCGACATGCTTGCAGAAGTCGTGAGTCACGAGACGCTCGCCGAACTGCCGGCCGATGGACTGGACCTGCGCGACCATCTGTTCGAGATCGAACGATCGCTGATCCGCCAGGCGCTGACGCGCGCGGGCGGCACGGTCGCGCATGCGGCGCGTCTGCTCAAGCTGCGTCGCACGACGCTGGTGGAAAAGCTGCGCAAGTTCGAGATGCTCAACGAGGCGGCCGCGACAGAAGTTTGACGCGGGCGCGGCCAACACTTGCCGCAGCAGACTCAGATCACACGGCATATCCCTGCCACCTGTGAACGGGTCCACAAGATCGAGCAGAGAATGAGTCGGGCACGGGCGGTGGAACAGAACTTGCTCCTTCCGTCTCGTGATGAACGCAAAGCCATATATAGAGGACACCGGACACGGGGCGTGGGGCCCAGGTCAGAGGCAGAACGCTGATTCGATCCCTCCTGCGCGAGTGCCGGGGCCCGAGCGCCGGGATCCCTCGGTGGACTTCGTCGCCGTTGCGCCTGGGTCGCAGCGGCTTGCCGTTCTGGCGCGTCGGGTCGCGGCCAGCGATTGCACGGTGTTGATTGCCGGCGAGTCCGGCACCGGCAAGGAAGTGCTGGCGCGCTTCATCCATCGCAGCTCACCGCGCGCGACACAGCCGTTCGTTGCGCTCAACTGCGCAGCGATCCCCGAGAACATGCTGGAGGCGATGCTGTTCGGCCACGAACGCGGCGCCTTCACCGGCGCACACGCCGCTCATGCCGGCAAGTTCGAGCAGGCACAGAACGGCACGCTGCTGCTCGATGAAGTGACCGAGATGCCGCTGAGCCTGCAGGCGAAACTGTTGCGCGTGCTGCAGGAACGCGAAGTCGAACGCATCGGCAGCCGTGGGCCCGTCGCACTCGATGTGCGCGTGCTGGCCACGACCAACCGCAACCTGCGCGCCGAAGTGACGGCAGGGCGATTTCGCGAAGATCTCTATTACCGGCTGAACGTGTTCCCGCTGTCGACTTCACCGTTGCGCGAGCGGCGTGACGATGTGCTGCCGCTGGCCATGCGACTGCTGACATCGCGCTGTCGTCCCGGCGAGCGCATTCCCGCGCTGAGCGCCGACGCTGCTCACTTGCTGCTGA
>NZ_DATDJO010000030.1:0-132567 GCF_036520495.1 Povalibacter sp.
CCCCCCCCCGCGACCCTGTTGCCAATTCGTCATCGGGGTGCTCCTGTGATTACACGCGCATCACTTCCCGAGGCTGCGCGCCGCCTTCGAGATGAAGGCCGCGACCTCCCGCGGATGCGACTCGAACACCACATGGCTCGCGCCCTTGATCTCGATGACCTCGCTCTTCGCCCGCTTGTAGTACCAGCGTTCGAGATCGGGATTGATGATCTGATCGTGCTCGGCGACGACACCCCAGCTCGGTTTGGTTTTCCAGGCAGCTGCGGTCAACGGGGTCGAGAACACCGACGCTGCCGCCAGCACCTGGGAATACGCCGCGAATGTCGCCCGTTCGCGCGGCAGGTCCGGCGCGAACAACTTGAGGAAATCGGCGGGTGCAAGATAGGTGTAGCCGTCGGCCGTCTTCCTGATCGCACCCTCGGTCTTGCCCAGGACACTCGGAGTTTTCTTGCCCAGCGTGGCCTCGTCTTCACCCACGTCGGGCGCATGCGCCGCGACGTAAACCAGGCCGACGACCTTCGGATGCACTCCCGCCTCGGTGATGATCGAGCCACCGTAGCTGTGGCCGACCAGCAGGGTCGGTCCGTCCTGCATATCGAGCACGCGCCTGGCTGCCGTCACGTCGTCGGCGAACGAAGTTTCCGGCTCCTGCACCATCGAAACCATGAACCCCTCGCGCGTGAGGATGTCGAACACCGCTTTCCAGCCAGAGGCATCGACCCAGGCACCATGAACCAGAACGATGTTCTTGAGCGGCGCAGCGTGCAGCGGGGGTGCAATGGCAGCGAGCAGTGCCGCTGTCACGACCGTGAGGCAAGACTTGATATAGTTCATACCGATGGCTCCTTGTGAGTGCGAGTGCAGCTTGCCCGCCTTGCATCGCGGCAATGTTTCGACAGCGCCTGCATTGCAATTCGGGTGACATGCGCTGCGTGAGGAATGAAATGCTGCCGCCCTCGCGCGCTGTTTGTTGGATCTGAAACGCCGGCGCTCTCGACCAACAGCGAGCGGTGCGATCGAATCCCGGCTCACTGTGTGCCAACGCAGTGCCGCTACGGAGATGAGACATGTCAGATGCCGACAAAGCCGGAGCGACCGAAACCACAGCGCACATCCTGCTGCCGGTGATGCTGAGCGTGGTCGCGGGGATGGTCGACCTCACTGGCTTTCTGACGCTCGGGAATCTGTTCACCGCCCACGTCACCGGCAATATCGCGATCCTGGCCGCGGTACTGGCGCGGGATGAGGGACCGCGACTGATTCAACTGTTGATCATTCCGATGTTTCTGGTGGCGATCGTCGCAGCCCGCTGCGTCGCGAACATCGCGAGATCACGACGCGTTTCGCCGCTGCGCGTCCTGCTCGCCATTCAGTTCCTGTTGCTGTCGATCGCGCTGACTTTGAGCATCGCCGCCCTTCCCTCTGCACCGGCGCACAGTCCTGCGACTGACGTCATTGCCGCTGTTGTCACCAGCGCGATGGCTTTTCAGTTCATCCTGGTACGAACGATGCTGCCGGGCCGTCCGTCGACCGTCACGATGACTACGAATCTTGCGGACACCGTGCTGCTGTTGCTGGAAGCAAGAACCGAGGTGACGCGCCAACGTCTGCGGCGAACGGTGCCCGTCGTCCTGGGATTCTTCGCTGGCTGCGTGATCGCGGGTGTCGCCGTCAGGTGGCTGCACGATGCTGCCTGGGCCTTTCCGGCAGGTGTCGCGGCGCTCGCACTTCTCATTGATGACCAGGGCCCGGACCGCGAGTGAATTACAGCTGAAATTTCCAGATCGCAATCCGACATCGTCCGCTGCGACTGCTGCGACACACTCCTTCCCGAACGTGATCATCAGCACGTTCTACCCTCACAGCCCCTGCTCAGAGGCGCCGCGCTACCCCCTCCCCCAACCCCAGCGCGGTCGAGCAGGGGCTTTTTTTTCCTCGGGAAAGTACAACCATGGAAGAGGCACTGGCACGCCAACAGATGGCGTGCCAGCAACTGCAACGTCTACTCGGTGACAGGCGCGACCGGTTCAGCCGCGTCGTGACGATCGAACGATGTGGGATTGGTCGATTTGAGCAGCTCGCGCGCCTTCACGATGTCCTCCGTGACGCCATGTACGACCAGCAGGAACTGGTTCGCCTTCAATGCACGCTCGTAACGAAGGACCGAATCCTTCGGGATGCCGATTGCCGTCATTGCGCCGACCAGCGCGCTGGTGCCGCCGACCACCGCGGCACCCGCCACTCCTTCGAACAGCATCGCGGCAAGCGGACCAAGGATGAATACGTGGCCCACCACGGGGACGAACAGGAGGGCGGAACCGAACAGGATGCCCATCAGCCCCCCCCAGAACGCTCCGAGCTTGCCGAACATTTTCGCCCGATCACCTGCATTCAGAAAGCCAACGACGCGCTCCTCGGTCTCATAGTCCCGCGCCACGATCGAGATGCGCTTCATGTCGAAGCCACCCCGCTGCAATATTTTTACCGCGTCTTCAGCATCGATATGCTGGTCGTAGATGGCAACGGCTATTTCTTCGGGAATGGTTTTCATGGGAGCTCCGTATCAGTGTGCTGTGGATCAATGCTTCTGGCATGCGCCACGGCGATGATCCAACGCCTGTAGTTCCTGGGAATTTCTGTGCGGGTTTCAGCAGAAACGTGTCCACCGCGAATTCCCCCGGGCGGGGGATGCAGCAAGGTGAACCGATCAACCACAGTGGGTCGGGTCCGCCGCCGTATCCCGGCCGCCAGTCGCTGCGCATCCAAAGTCCGTGGAATTCATGCGAATACTGCATCAACGCGCTGCCTTCATTGTCGCCAACACCGCGGCGATTCTGAGCGCCTTGTACATCGGGCTCGCCGCCGACCTCGAGCGGCCGTACTGGGCGGTGTTCAGCACATTCATCGTCGCCGCACCGATCGCCGGTGCTGTGCGCTCCAAGGCGGTGTGGCGTCTCGCCGGCACGGTGATCGGCGCCGCTGCCGCGCTGCTGATCGTGCCGCCGCTCGTGCACTCACCACCGCTGCTGTGCCTCGCGATGGCCGGCTGGGTGGCGCTATGCCTCGGCTTGTCGCTGCTCGACCGTACGCCACGCAGCTATGTACTCATGCTCTCCGGTTACACGGCAACGATCGTGGGGCTGGCCGTCGTCGATGTTCCGCTCGCGATCTTCGACACGGCCGTCGCGCGCGTCGAAGAGATTTCCGTCGGCATCATCTGCGGCGCGCTCGCTCATTCCATTTTTTTTCCCCGCACGGTTGCGGTCGAACTCAATGAGAAGACCGCAACCGCAATCCGGATGTGCGCGGGCTGGATCTCGCAAACGCTGCGCGAGCCCACTGCGGAGTTGCAGACCATGGCCGCGTCGCGACGCCTGACGCAACTGCTTGCCGATCTCTCGACGCTGCACACGCATATCGCCTTCGATCTCTCCGACGTGCCGCGCATCGGCAAACACCTGCTGGTACTGCGGGAACGTCTGATGGCGTTACTGCCTGCCATGACCAACGCGCAACTCGCGATCGACAGGCTGCGGGCCAGCGGGGGGCCGAACGCTCCGCTGAATGCACTGCTGGCAGACACCGTGCGCTGGACAGACCAGATCGCAGCCGCTGCCGACGTGCTCGACGGCGGCGGCTCCGCGCCATCCCGCGCAGCTCCACTCGACGCTGCAGCCGGTGAATCGGTCCGCTGGCCGCTGCTGCTCGAGCAGACAGCCACGCACCAGGTGCAGGAACTGATTGCAGTGCTCGAGGATTGCCGGACTCTGGCGCGTGCCATACGCGATGGTGGCGGGCCGCTGCCGCCACATCTGGAAACACAGGTAAGCAGCGCCAGGCGTCTGCCGCTGTACCGCGATTACACGCTCGCGCTGCTGTCGGCGGGCGCCGCCGCGGTGGCCGTCGTCGTCGCCTGCATACTCTGGATCTGGGGTTCCTGGCCGGAGGGTGCGATCGCCGCGCAATTCGCAGCGATCGGCTGCTCCTTCTTCGCCACGCTCGACCGACCGAGCAAGATGCTGACGGCCACCCTCTACGCAGTGCTGCTCGCCCTGCCAGTCGCCGCGTTCTACCAGTTCGCCGTGCTCCCGCGGATCGAGGGTTTCGTCGCTCTCGCGCTCGTGCTCGTGCCGATCCTGCTGCTGTTCAGCTTCCTGCAGGCCATCCCCAAGCTCACCGGCGCAGCGCTGATACTCGCAAT
This sequence comes from Povalibacter sp., assembly GCF_036520495.1. Taxonomy (GTDB): domain Bacteria; phylum Pseudomonadota; class Gammaproteobacteria; order Steroidobacterales; family Steroidobacteraceae; genus Steroidobacter. Next base: position 4,202 of record NZ_DATDJO010000030.1, read on the forward strand.
TTCCTTCTTCGGCGGGCTCGCTTTCCAGAAAATGTATCAAGCCGATTTCGCCGCCTTCCTCAACATCAATCTCGCCGAGATCGCAGGCGTGCTGATCGCGATCGCGATCAACCTGGTGTTCCGCACGATCGACCCGACCTGGAACGCGCTGCGACTGTCGCGTGCGGCGTGGCGCACCATGGACCGCCTGACCCAGAGCGGCTCGCCGACCGCCGGCACGCATTCGCAACTGGTCGACTGCCTCAGCCAGGTCGCGATGCGGGAGGAACTCGTCGATGCCGCGCGCAGGGATCAGGTTCGCTCGGACACGCTGCGCGGCCTGCGAGTCGGCGCGAACCTGGTGACCTTGAACTCCGTCGAGCGTGATTGCGGCCCCACATTCGCTGCGCCTCTGGAAGCCGTGCGACGCTCGATCGGATCGATCTTCAGCGCCTGGGCCCGCCAGCGCAGTACACCGACGGAAGATCTCATCGGATCGTCACTCGACACCAGCATCAGAACCGTCACTGCGCTGCCACCGTCCGCTGCCCGCATGAAAGCACTGGCGGGACTGGTGGCGCTGCGTATCGATCTTGCCCCGCACAGCGCGTTCCAGGATTTGCAGGAGACGACGGCATGATCGGTGAGTCGTCCATCGCCGGCGTGTTCTTTCCACCGCTGCTGATGCTCGCGATCGGTGCCTTCCTGGTGACGCTGGGCCTGCGCTGGCTGCTGCGTCGCCTGCACCTGTACCGATTCGTGTGGCATGCGGGCCTGTTCGACACCGCCTTGTTCGTCGTCGTTCTGTGGTTGATGTCAGCAGCCACGACCCAGGTGGGATTTTCGGGGAGTGCGATAAGTTGAATACACGCTGGCTGAGCCTCGCCGTCCGTGCCGGGACGACCCTCTGTATCGTGATAGCCGCTGCCATCGGGGCGCGGTGGCTGTGGGTCCATTACCAGATCGAGCCATGGACGCGCGACGGTCGGATTCGTGCGGACGTCGTGCAGATCGGCTCCGACGTGAATGCACTGGTGATCGAAGTGAAGGTTGCCGACAACCAGTTCGTGCAGGCGGGCGACGTCTTGCTGCAGCTCGATCCCTTGCGCTACGAACTGGCGCTCGAAGAAGCGATGGCTGCCATCGCCGCTACGCAGGCAGCGCTCACACAGGCGCTGCGCGAGGAGCGGCGCAATGACGATCTCGGTTCGCTGGTCACGACGGAGCAACGGGAGCAGAGCGCAGCGCGTGTCAAGGAACTGCGCGCTCAGCTCAAGGGTGCGATCGTTCAGCGCAATGCTGCGCGCCTGAATCTCGAACGCACGGTGGTGCGTGCGTCGGTGAACGGCGTCGCCAGCAACGTCAATGTGCAGCCCGGCGACTACGCCGCGGTCGGCCGACCGCTCGTAGCACTGTTGAATGTCGACTCGTTGCGCGTCGAAGGCTACTTCGAGGAGACCAAGCTGCCACTGATACGCGTCGGCGATCCGGCACTCATTCGTCTCATGGGACTCGAACACGACCTGCGCGGCACGGTGGAGAGCATCGCCGCCGGCATCGAGGACCGCGACCGCGGGCCGAGCAGCTCAGGGCTCGCCAACATCAATCCTTCGTTCAGCTGGGTCCGCCTCGCGCAACGCATTCCCGTACGCATTCGCATCGACGCCGCACCGCAGAACGTGAGACTCATCGCGGGTCGCACGGCGACGGTTGCCATCCAGGTGCCGGCTGATCGCAAGCCGGAAGGTCACCCATGAGTCTCGCGGGTACCGCTCGCGGAGCGCTTCTCACGGCGGCGTTCGCTTTGCTTGGCGCCTGCAAGGTCGGTCCGGACTACCGCGTTCCGGAACAGTCACTCATCAATGCGCCGGCTGCCAACGGGCCCTTCATTTCCCACGGAGACAGCGCGCTCGCTGCCGACGATGTACCGGCGCACTGGTGGCGGCTGTACGAGGACGAGGCGCTCGATGCCCTGATCAGCGAGGCGTTCGCTACGAATACCGATCTGCGCGCCGCGGGTGCAGCGCTCGCCCGCAGCGAAGCACTGTTGCGCGAAGCGCGCACCTTGCGTCAGCCGAGCCTGCCCATCGAAGCGGGCATCGAGCGCAGCCAGGTTTCGGGCGAACAGTTTCTGCTGCCCATCCGGCCACCTGTCAGCAACGATTACGAGATCAGCTTCAGTATCGGCTATGACCTGGATCTGTTCGGCGCGATCCGTCGCGGCATCGAGGCCGCCGCAGCGGACCATGAAGCAGTGGCCGCTGCGCGCGATCTGGTACGAATCAACGTCGCCGCAGGGACGGCTCGCGCCTATGCCGATGTTTGCGGCGCCGGGCTCGAGCTGGCCACCCTCGAACGTTCGTTGCAACTGCAGGAGCGGAGCCTCGCGCTGACGCGTGAGCTGCGCGATGCCGGTCGCGCGACCGACCTGGACGTGACGCGCTCGCGGCAACTCGTCGAACAACTGCGCAGCAACGTGCCGCCGCTCGCCGGCGCGCAGCGCAATGCGCTGTATCGACTGGCGACTCTGACGGGCCGCGCTCCGTCGCAGATCGACGCCGGTCTGTTGAATTGCCGCTCGCCGCCTCGCCTGCTACAGGCGCTGCCCGTCGGTGATGGTGCAGCGCTGTTGCGGCGCCGGCCCGATGTGCGCCGCGCGGAGCGTCAGCTCGCCACAGCTACGGCCGGGATCGGCGTGGCGACCGCTCAGCTCTATCCGGATATCCAGCTTGGTGGATCGCTGGGATCGCTCGGCCGAACCGCCGACTTCAACACTCCGCCGACAAATTTCTGGAACATCGGTGGGCTCGTGAGATGGCAGGCGAATCAAAGTGCCGGACGCGCTCGCGTTGCGGCAGCTGACGCCAGTGCACAGCTGGCGCTGGCGGGTTTCGACGGCGTCGTGCTCGAGAGTCTGCGCGAGGCAGAGACGGCGCTGAACACGTATCTGCACGATCTGCAGCGCGAAGGAATCCTGCGCGCGGCACGCGACGATGCAGCGCAGGCCGCTGCCGACGCGCGACAACTGCTCATCGGCGGACGCGCAACCGAGATCGTCGTCATCGACGCCGAGCGCACGCTGGTCGCGGCCGAGCAGTCGCTCGCGCAACTCCAGGTGGCGATCGCCAGCGATCAGGTCGCCGTCTTCCTGGCACTCGGCGGAGGCTGGGGCGACGCGCGCTGACTGCGCGTCATGTCACCCTGCGCCGCTCGCGGGTCCTGCAGCGTACCCGAGCGAGCTGGAGCAACGCCAAGAAGTACTGACCAGGGAAGGGTGCTCGCGCCGTGCGCCTCGCCCTATCCCCCTGAAGAGGTCTTGGAATTGAACTCTGCGGTTACATGCGCACAAGCCGCGGCACTGCGCCCCCATTCGGGGGATTCGCACACGCAGTCCACGCAACGAGTATTCGCGACAGCCGTCTGCGACCCAGGACGGCGCCATTGGAGATGTCGATGCGTCCGCTTGCTTGCATGCTCTCGCACGATGCACACGCAGCGACCTGCTACGGCGGTGCCGCTGGAGTCGCAGCGACATGAGCGGCGTGCTCGATCCACAAGGCATCATCGGCAAGGCGCAACTCGTCATCCTGACCGACGCGCTGGTCATCATGCTCGTGATCGTCATCCCGGTGATCATCCTCACGCTTGCATTCGCCTGGTGGTTTCGTGCGTCGAACACCCGCGCGCGCTATCGCCCGGATTGGCAATACTCCGGACGCGTCGAATTCGTCACGTGGTCGATTCCGGCGCTGGTCATCCTGTTCCTCGCCGGCCTCACCTGGGTGAGCACGCACGAGCTCGATCCGCCGCGGCCGATCGCGAGTGCGAATCCCCCGCTCGAGATCCAGGTGATCGCACTCGACTGGAAATGGTTGTTCATCTATCCGGAGCAAGGCATCGCGAGCATCAACCAGCTCGTCGTACCGGTGGACACGCCGCTGCGCTTCCGCATCACGTCCAGCGACGTCATGAACAGTTTCTTCATTCCGCAGCTCGGCAGCCAGATCTATGCGATGCCGCGCATGGAGAACGTGCTCTATCTCCAGGCGGATGCACCCGGCACCTACGGTGGCCTGTCCGCGAACTACAGCGGTGGTGGCTTCTCGAAGATGCGATTCGCGGTGTACGCCGTCGATGCTGCTGATTTTGATTCGTGGGTCGAGACCACGAAACGCGGCACGCTGGTGCTCGACGCGATCACCTTCGCACAGATCGCACCGCCTTCGACCTTGAGCCGGCCGCTGGCATTCGCCGCCGTCGCACCGGGGATGTATGACGCGGTGCTGGCCAACGGCCGGGCGCTCGCTCCTTACTCACCTGCGGGACGATGACATGCTAGGCAAACTGAGCTGGGCCGCCGTGCCCTTCGACCAGCCCATCATCATGGGCGTGACCGCCGTACTGATCGTCGGCATCGCGGCGATTCTCGCGCTGATCACCATCAAGGGCTGGTGGGGCTACCTGTGGCGCGAGTGGCTCACGAGCGTCGACCACAAGCGTATCGGCACCATGTACGTGATCCTCGCGCTGGTCATGCTGGTGCGCGGCTTCTCCGACGCGATCATGATGCGCACACAGCTGGCGCTCGCCTCTGGCGGCGCGACTGGTTACCTGCCGCCTGAGCACTACGACCAGATCTTCTCGGCGCACGGTACGATCATGATCTTCTTCGTCGCGATGCCATTCGTCGTCGGCCTCATGAACTTCGTGGTGCCGCTGCAGCTCGGCATCCGCGACGTGGCTTTCCCGGTGATGAACTCGGTGAGCTTCTGGCTGACTGCGGCAGGCTGCCTGCTGATCAATCTGTCGCTGTTCATCGGCGAGTTCGCACGTACCGGGTGGCTCGTCTATCCGCCGCTGAGCGAGCTTGCGTACTCGCCGGGAGTGGGCGTCGACTACTACCTCTGGGCACTGCAGATATCGGGGGTCGGAACGTTGCTATCAGGGATCAACCTGACCACGACGATCCTGAAAATGCGGGCGCCCGGCATGGGCTACGGCCGCATGCCGGTCTTCTGCTGGACCGCGCTCGCCTCGAACCTGCTGATCGTCGCTGCCTTTCCAGTGCTGACCGCGACGTTCGCGATGCTGCTGCTCGATCGCTACTGCGGCTTTCATTTTTTCACCAACGACGCCGGTGGCAATCCGATGATGTACATCAACCTCATCTGGATCTGGGGTCATCCGGAAGTCTACATCCTGATCCTGCCCGCCTTCGGCGTGTTCTCGGAAGTCGTTGCGACCTTCTCGGGCAAGCCGCTGTTCGCCTATCGCTCCATGGTGATGGCCACGATGTGCATATGCGTGCTGTCCTTCTTCGTCTGGCTGCATCATTTCTTCACGATGGGCGCCGGGGCCAACGTCAATGCGTTCTTCGGCGTCGCCACCATGATCATCGCGGTGCCCACGGGGGTGAAGGTCTTCAACTGGCTGTTCACGTTCTATGGCGGACGCATCCGCTACCACGTGCCGGTCTACTGGACGATCGGATTCATGGTGACCTTCGTGATCGGCGGCATGACCGGCGTGCTGCTGGCCGTGCCGCCCATCGACTTCGTGCTGCACAACAGCCTGTTTCTCGTCGCTCACTTCCACAACACCGTGATCGGCGGCGTGGTGTTCGGAGTCATGGCCGGATACACGTACTGGTTCCCGAAAGCTTTCGGCTTCACGCTTAACGAGCGCCTCGGCAAGGTGATCTTCTGGTGCTGGTTCCTGGGTTTCTATCTCGCCTTCATGCCGCTCTATTCGCTCGGGCTGATGGGCGCGACGCGCAGGATGCAACAGTACCCGGACCCACACTGGCAGCCGTTCATGATCGCAGCGCTCGCAGGTGCCGTAGTGATCCTGCTGGGCATCGCGCTGACGATCACGCAACTGGTGGTGAGCATTCGCGCCCGCGAACGTCATCGCGTCGCCAACGATCCCTGGGATGGCCGCACGCTCGAGTGGTCGGTGAGTTCGCCGCCGCCGGCGTGGAATTTCACGCTCATACCGCAGGTGAGCACTGCGGATGCATTCTGGCACAGCAAAGTCGCGGGCCTTCCCGGGCACACTGCCGTACAGGCTGAGACGATTCATCTGCCGCGCAACAGCGCGACCGGGTTCCTGATAGCCGTGTTCGCCGTCGTGCTGGGCTTCTCACTCATCTGGCACATCTGGTGGCTGGCCGGTCTTGGACTCGCCGGATGCCTTGCTGTCTGGCTCATGCTGAGCTGGCGTACTGACCGCGAAGTCGCGATACCCATCGGAGCCGCCGCATGAGCGCCGTCGATGCCTCCACCGCACCGGAAGATGTGCCGCTGTCCTTGCGTGGGCCGGCCTCGACGCATGTCCTCGTCGGCTTCGGCTTCTGGTTGTTCCTGCTGTCGGACATCGTGATCTTCGCCGCGCTGTTCGCGACCTACGCCGTGCTTTCCGGGCAGACCGCCGGCGGTCCGACGGCGGCGGAATTATTCGACCGATCGCATGTGTTCGTGGAAACCCTGTGCCTGCTGATCTCCAGTTTCACCTGCGGCATGGGCGCACTGGCGGTACAGCGCTCGAACCTGCGAGCCACCTATTTCTGGTTCGGACTCACCTTCGTCCTTGGCGTGATTTTTCTCTCGCTCGAAATCAGCGAGTTCGCCGCTCTGGTCGCCGCGGGCGCCGGCCCCACGCGCAGCGCGTTTCTTTCAGCGTTCTTCACGCTGGTGGGCACGCACGGACTGCACGTGGCTGGCGGACTGTGCTGGTTGCTCATCATGCTGGCGCAGATCGCGACCCTCGGCTGGCGGCCCATGGTGCGGCAACGGCTGTTCTGCTTCGGCTTGTTCTGGCATGCGCTCGACATCGTCTGGGTCGGCGTGTTCACCATCGTCTACCTGGGAGCCGCTCCATGATCCCGTCCCCCGATCCTGATTCCATCGACGCGCAGGGGCATGCCCCCGGGGCGAGCTCTCACGGCTCCTGGAAAACCTACGTCAATGGTCTGCTGCTGGCGTTGTTGCTGACCGGCGGATCGTTCTGGGCCGCATCGAGCGACGCCATCTACGCTCCTGGCGTGCCGATTCTGCTGGCGGTGCTCGCCATCGCACAGATGGGCGTACACATCGTTTTCTTCCTGAACATATCCAGCGCACCGGACCAGACCAACAACGTGCTGGCACTGGCTTTCGGTGTCATGGTCGTCGGTCTGATCGTGTTCGGCTCGCTGCTCATCATGGCGAATCTCAGTCCCCACACCATGTCGATGCACGAGCTCGAGATGATGCAGCGATGAGATCAGATCAGGCTGAGGCTGGCCGCCTTGACCACCGCTTCGACCCGTGTCTGCGCACCGAGCTTGATGAATATGCGTTTGGCGTGTGACTTGACCGTCTCCGGCGCAATCCCGAGCTGCTTCGCGATGAGTTTGTTCGAAGAACCGTGACGCATCAAAGCGAGGATGGTGTGTTCCCTCGAACTCAGCGGTCCGAACAGCCGGATCTGTCTGGCCCGGGTAACCGGCCGGACGGTGCGGCGTCCCAACAGGCTGCACACGTACGGATGCAGGAAGTGTCGCCCGTTTGCATCGCGCGCCAGGCGATCCTGCGCCCTCGCGATGAGATGCATGATGGCTGGTCCTGCGCTCACGAACGACTGGTACAGCCCCGCGCTGGCACCGATCTCCAGTGCAGCCAGCAACGCTTCGATCGCTGCGGACTGATCGACGTCGCTGCCGAGCGCCTCGGCGACACGAATCTGCAACTGCACCGACGAGTAGGCATCGCCCCGTGCATCCGCGAGTTCGATGAGCCATCGCAGACCAACGACTGCTTCGGCGACGAAGCCACCGGCCAGCAGCGTCCGGCAGCGCGCCAGCATCACCGCCGCGCCGACGCCGTTGTCCCCCGGGTCCGCTCCCGGCCAGCGCGATTGCATTCTGGCGGCGCGCTTGCTCGCCTCCTCGAGGTTACCCGCGCGCAGCAGGATGCCTATCCACTCCTGCTCACAAACGGCAGCCAGGCGATCCCAGCCGCGACTGTCACCCAACGCGATACCGTCGCGCAGCAGGACGATCGCCAGATCGCCATTGTTGCGGTCGACGGCAATTCTCGCGAGCAGCACATAGCAACGGATTGCGACTTCCGCACAGGCGCGGTTGCGTATCGATGGCAGATGGTCGCGCAACCAGCGCTCTGCCTCGGCCAGCTCACCCTGCTCATACAACAACTGTGCGAGCAACACACCGCCAAACAACAGTGCAGGCGACTTGCGCCTGACGCTGCTTTCCAGTTCATCGGACTGTTGCGCCAGCCTGCGTGCGACGCCCAGACGCAGTTGCTGCAACTCCACCGCAGCGTCGAGCGCCAGATCGAACGCCAGGACTCTCACATCACCCTGCTGAGCGGCAGCGCCAATGCGCCGCTGCGCGTGAAAGTTCTGCAACTCGCCGCACTTCCATTGCGCCAGCCGATACAGCGAGACAGCCAATGCGCCATCGCAACCCGCGCCCGAGGAAAACGCGGGTGAACGAACCAACGCCAGCAGAGACCCGTCATCATCCAGCAGCCCGAGCGCTATCGCGCGCAGCATGATCAGCTCGGAACGGAACTCGTCCGCCGCTATCGCCCCGAGCGCCTCGATGTCCTTGTCCAGCCCATCGATCTCTTCGCATACCCTGCCGAGATCCAGCACGCGCAAGCGACGCCAGAGCCTGTTGATGGCGGTTCGCATGTCTTCATGCACCGCAGATGCAAAGTTGTTTACGAACATGGTCGACATGGTTCATGGGAAGACATGCCTGGCGCCAGCCCCCGGCGGGCATGGAGCGGGCTATCCAACGGGCGGCGAAGATCTCCTCCCATGGGCTAGTGCCGATCAGGGGCCGGAAGTCCGGCAGTAACTTCGGCAAGTATTTCCGCAAGCGCGGTACCGTAAGCCTGAACGAGTGCCTCGGGTAATGCCGCTGCCAGGCCGACTGAGCGGGACGATGAGTTCTCGTACACCAGCTGCGGTCGTCGGCCGCGCTGATCGATGAGCGCCAGCTGCAGCGCCAGCACTGCCGCCGGTGGTCGGCCCGGACGGAAATCGCCATAGAGGGCGGTGACATTGATCTCGAGCACAAAGGCAGCGGGCTGCACGCTGCCGGGTTGCGCCACGACCTCGAACAAGCCCGTGCGATCGAACCAGTCTGCAATCCGCACCCCAAGCATGGCAGCGGGATCCGCTGCGAATGCGTGGTACGGGTCGGTGACATACCGGACATCGTCCAGCCGATAGACGAGCCCGGCGCTCCCGAACGGAGCCGCCACGTGCACTCTTCCCACACGAAGCACTTCCGTCGCAGGACGATCCACCGCAGATGCAGGAACTGCCGGCATATCGATCAGGTAAGTCGTCGCCTGCTCGACCGGCCTGCCGATCGAACACGCGGCGCTGGACAGCGCCATGCAAACGACCAGCAATGCACGTGGAGTTTTCATCGTGTCCTCTCCGGAAGCTCGATCTTCGGCGGCGGCCCGCCGAGCAGCACGCCCGCAGGATCACGCTTCAGGACTTCCGACAAGGCGCGCAGATTGTGAGCAGTGGCCCGCAGGTCCTGCACGAGGACGCTCACGTCATACTGATTGTCGCCAATCAGCGCATCGAGCCGTTCCGCGGCCGAATCGATCGAGTCGATCATCCTGTCGACACCGCCACTGTCCGCGAGGCGCCGCAGGCGCGCGCTGATTGCCTCGGCATTGTCGAGGGTCTGTTCGAGCGATGGGTCTGCCACGACGCGCTCGACTCGAGTGAGCGTCGCCGCGGCCCGGCGCAGCACATCATCCGTTCTCGCCGACAACGCCGCGACCGGCAGTTGCTCGAGCTTTGCGTCCGCATGTTCGATGAACGCGGTAAGGCTGCGGCTCAGTTTGGGAATGTCCACATCGTCGAGACTCACCAGGAACGCCTGCACCTTGTCGATGATCTCGCCGGCGACGCTCGGCGCTGACGGCAGGTAGGTGGTCTGCGGCGTCCAGGAGAACGGCAATGGCGGATTTTTCTTTACATCCAGAAAGTCCAGCTCCAGGTATTGCTGGCCGGTGATACCCGCCAGCTGTGTCTGCGCACGCAAGCCACGCCTGATCAGCGTGCCGATGTCCTTGTTCATCTGCGCCGCCGCGGCGGCCGACAGGCTCGCTTTCACGCGCACGACGATGTAGTCATGCCGTTTCTCGATCGGCACATTCGACTCATACGGTGCTGCCGATGTCAGGATCTCGACGACCTGGCCGAGCGGCACACCGCGAAAACTGACCGGCGCGCCGAGCTCGAGCCCGGAGATGGACTGATCGAAGTACGTTTCGAACATGAAGGCGGGCTGGAACCACAACCGCCACCCGAGCACACTCAGCCCGGCAACCAGTCCGGACAGGCTCACGACCACGAGTAGTCCGAGCCGGATGTAGCGCTTGCTGTCTTCCATGACTTCAGCGCTCCCCGCTCGCCCGCAGCGAATCGGGCTGCCGGTTGAAGAAGCGATGCACACGCGCGTCGCTGCTCTGATCCCGCAGGAACGCCGGTACGCCATCCGCGATGACGCCCCGCGCATGCCCGTCGAGCATGATCGCCCGATCGGCGATCGCGAAGATGCTCTGCAGGTCGTGGGACACGATCAGGAACGTGACCGCAAATTCGCTGCGCAGCGCCAGTATCGTGCGATCCAGATCGGCCGCCGTAACGGGATCGAGCCCCGCCGAGGGTTCATCGAGTAACAGGATGTCGCAACCCAGCGCCATCGCACGGGCGATCCCGACGCGTTTGAGCATGCCGCCGGACAGCTCGGCCGGCATGAGCGTTTCTGTGCCGTCCATCTCCAGTTCGTGCAGCAGCATGCGCACGGCCAGGTTCTTCTGCTCGAGCGTGAGCTGCGTAAAGCGATCGAGCGGAAAGCGAACGTTCGCCAGCACGTTCAGCGAACCGAACAGCGCGCCTCCCTGGTACATGACCCCGAGCTTGCGCTGCAATCGGACCTTGCCCGCGGCGTCGGCCTGGAACAGGCTCTCGCCGTCGATGAGGACGTCGCCGCCCGTTGGCCGGTGCAGGCCGATGATGGTTTTCATCAGGCTCGATTTGCCGCTGCCCGAACCGCCGAGGAGTACGACGATCTGGCCGCGATGCACATCGAACGATGCATCCTCGAGCAGCACTCGCGCGCCAAAGCTCAGGTGCAGATTGCGGACGCTGATCGCTGGCGTCCCTGCAGGTGCCGTCACGCGTTTCGCAGCAAGGTGTTCTGTCACGTCGGATACTCAGCTCGTGAGGACGGCAAAGAAGCCATCGATCACGATGATCAGGACGATGCTCGACACGACCGCACGCGTTGCAGACTGGCCAACCGCCGTCGCTCCCGCACCGGTCGCAAGGCCCTGATGACACCCCACCGCGGCGATCGTCAGCCCGTAGCACGCTGCTTTGACGAGACCCAGCAAGAGGTCGCTGGCTTTCACCGCACCGAGCAGTTCCGTGTAGAACTGCAGATACGTCACATCGAAGGTCATCAGCACCAGGACACCGCCGCACAATCCGACGAAGTCCGCCAGAACCGTCAACAGCGGTACCACGACCACCATGGCCAGCAGGCGCGGCAACACGAGAAATTCGATCGGGTCCAGCCCGAAGGTCGCGAGCGCGTCGAGTTCCTCGTTGACTTTTTGCGAACCGAGTTGCGCCGCGAAGGCCGCTCCCGTGCGCCCCGCGACCACGACCGCCGTCATCAAGGCGCCCAGTTCGCGAAGTACGGCGCTGCCGACGCCGTCCACGACGAAGATGACCGCACCGAACTGCCGGGCGACCTGTCCCAGTTCGAACGCGATGATCACGCCCATGAGAAAGCCGATCAGCAACACGATGGGCACTGCATTCGCGCCCGCCTCGGTGGCTATGTCGAGTGCGTCGCGCCAGGTCGAGACTTGCCGCTCTTGCGAACGAAACAAGGCGCGCGCGCAGGCAGCGACGAAGCCGAGCAACTCCACCAGGTAGCCTGCCTGACGCTCTGTCGCGCGACCCACCTGCTCCAGCAAGCCCATGGAGTGCAGGCCGCTGCCGGCGACTGCAAAGTCTCCCGGCACGTAGCGCTGCAGGATGGCGGCGAGGTCGGGTGCAAGCGCGCGTACTTCGACTTTGGCTCCGGGTGCGCGCTCGCGTCGGATCAGGTCGAACAGCATCGCAAGCCCGACGTTGTCGACGAACTCGAGGCGCGACGCATCGACGAGGACGGGCCGCAGCGGATGGCCTTCGATCTGCTCGATCGCTGCCTTCCAGATCGGCGGCGCCGTCTGCGCGGTGATCCGCCCCTCGAGCCGCAGCGTCAGACTCGCGTCCGTATCCATCGACGACGCCGTCAGCGCAGGGCCGGACCCGGCCTTGCGACTCACTGCTTCAGGGCAATGCGCACACCGTCGGCGGACAGGTCCAACCGGAGGCCAAGGTCCTCTTCGATCAGCCTGATGACGACGCCGTGCTCGTTCCTGAGATAGGTGGCCGTGGATCCGCCGGCGAGCGCAACGCCTGCAGCCACGGCGATGTAGTTGCCGGGAAAGTCCTCGAGGCGCTTGAGATCATAGACATGTCCGCGCGCCGTGAAGTGCGCCGCTCCGACGTCGACCACTGAAAATCCCTTGACCGAGATCTGGTGCACTTTGCCGAGATACTCGAGTTGGCCGTTACCCCACGCGAACCCGACACCCGCGGCAACGGTTTCGCCTTTGAGCGTGATCGTGCCGATCGGCGTTCCGTCGGCCACCATGGGTGCTTGAGCACTGACGTCCGCTGCCTGCGCTGCAGCGCCGAGAAACACGGTCGCCAGCAAGGAAAGGATGGTTCTGCGCATTGAAGAAACCTCTGGTGGAGTGGTCATTGACGGCTGCATCCTGTTACGCACCGGGTTCGGCTTTGCGCACGATCACCGGCACGCACTTGTAGGCCGGTGTGCCGCTTTGCGGGTCCATGTAGTCGAGCGGCAGCAGCACGTTGGCTTCGGGGTAGTACGTGCCGACCGATCCGGCGGCAATGTCATGTTCGACGGCGGTGAGTCCGGTCAGGCGCAGTTTGCGGCTCGAATCCGCGAGGCTCTCGATGTCCACCTGGTCGCCGTGCTCCAGCCCGCGTGCGCGCAGATCCGCTTCGTTCATGAAGATCACATCGCGCCTGCCGAAGATGCCGCGATAGCGATCGTCCATGCCGTAGATCGTCGTGTTGTACTGGTCGTGGCTGCGCAGCGTCGTGAGCTTGAGCACTCCGCCGGCGGCAATGGCCGGATCCTCGTTGATTCCCGCGAATACGAGGAATTCAGCCTTGCCTGAGGGTGTCTTCCAGATGCGCTGCGTCGCGGGCAGCGGCAGACGGAAGCCGCCCGGCACACGAATACGCTCGTTGAAGTTCGCAAAATCCGGAAACACGGCTTCGATGCGACCGCGGATCCGATCGTAATCGGCGATCAGCTCCATCCACGGCACGCGCGTCGACGGCAGCGTGGCCGTCGCGATCCCCGCAACGATGGCCGGCTCCGAACGCAGCAGCGGCGATGCCGGCGGCAACTTGCCGCGCGAGGCATGCACCATCGACATCGAGTCTTCCACCGTGATCGACTGCGGGCCGGTGGCCTGAATGTCGCGCTCGGTGCGTCCCAGACACGGCAGCAGGAATGTCTCCTTGCCCACCATCAAGTGCGATCGATTCAGTTTGGTACCAATATGCACCGCCAGATCGAGCTCACGCAGGCCAGTCAGGCCGCGACCGGTATCGGACAACGCCACTGCGAAGTTGCCGCCGAGGCATATCAATGCCTTCGACTGACCCGCAATGATGGCTTGCATCGCGCGGACGGCATCGTGTCCGTGGTCGCGCGGCGGCTCGAAGCCGAAGGTGGACTGGATTCGATCGAGCATCTCGGGTCCCGGCCGCTCGGTGACACCGACGCTGCGATCGCCCTGGACATTCGAATGTCCTCGCAAAGGACAGATCCCGGCGCCGGGCTTGCCGATGTTCCCGCGCAGCAGCAGCAGGTTCGCGATCTGTTGCACGTTGGACGTGCCCCGGAGGTGCTGCGTCACGCCCATGCCGTAGCTGACGATCGTGGCGTTCGATTGCACATAGGCCTGTGCCACGGATTCGAGTGCCGCGCGCGTCAGTCCGCTCGCCGCTTCGATGTCCTTCCAGTCAGTCGCGCTCAGATCTGTCGCCAGCGTAGCGAAGCCATGCGTATGTGCGTCGATGAACTGTGTGTCGAGCACCTGTCCGGGATACCGGGCCTCGAGCTCGAGCACCGCCTTCATGATTCCTTTCAGCGCCGCGGCATCGCCGCCCACCTTGACCTTGTGATAGGCCGACGCGATGCGCGTCGAACCCAGCGGGCCGCGGCCGAGCGCTGCCATCTCGACGGGATCCTGCGGATCGGTGAACCGCTCGAGTGCACGCTCGCGCAATGGATTCAACACGATGATGGGCACGTTGCGCTCGCCCATGCGGTAGAGCGTCTCCATCATGCGCGGGTGATTGGTGCCCGGGTTGTGACCGATGGCAATGAGCAACTCGCACGACTCGAAGTCATCGAGGGAGACCGTGCCTTTGCCGATGCCAATCGACCTGGGCAGGCCGACACTGGTGGCCTCGTGGCACATGTTCGAGCAATCCGGAAAGTTGTTCGTACCGAACTCGCGTCCGAACAGCTGGTACAGGAAGGCCGCCTCGTTCGATGCGCGGCCTGAGGTATAGAGCTCGAGCATGTCCGGCTGCGGCAGGGAACGCAGGATCGTTCCGATGCGTGCGAATGCCTCGAACCATTCGATCGGGCGGTACGTATCCGAAGCGGCGTCGTACACCAGGGGATGCGTGAGCCGGCCTTCATCCTCCAGTTCGAAGTCACTACGCTGCAGCAGCGACGATACGGTATGGGTGGCGAAGAACTCCGGCGTCGCGCGTTTGTGCGTCGCCTCCCAGGTCACGGCCTTGGCGCCGTTCTCGCAGAACTGAAACGTCGAGGTGTGATGCTTGTCCGGCCAGGCGCAGCCGGGACAATCGAACCCGTCTGGCTTGTTCATGCGCAGCAGCGTGAGCGGCGCCTCCGCAAGGTCCATCTGCGTGCGCACTGCACGCGCTACTGCGCGTAGCGCGCCCCAACCTCCGGCTGCACTTGGATAGGGATGTACGCCGGGAACATCGCGTTTCTGTGCCATGGGCTCTCCACGTTTGACTGCTGCAAGCTGGGCCCGTCGAGCTACGACATCGTTGCAGCAGGCCGCGCGAGTGTTTCAGTCGAAACGACGGGGCGGTCCCTGGCACTGGCCAGTCAGGAGAAGCGGAGATTTTCCACGGGGGTACGGGGAGCAGCAGGCGGAACAGAAAATCCCCGAAGACTTTTTTCTGTCCTCTCGTTTTGCCTGCCCCGTGTTCCCCGTGTCCCCCGTGGAGATCCTCTGCGCTGCTCCAGGTCGCATCAGCGCAGCAGATTGACCTTCGCCAGATCGATGAGCTCGCTGGCTCGTCCATCCAGCACGGCCTTCATCATGAACAGGCCGAACTTGTGCGCTTCGTCGAAGGTCTTCGCCGGCGGCAGGACCAGTTCCTGACGCGCCGTAACGACATCCAGCAGTGCAGGCCCGTCGTATTCGAGAACCTCCCGCAGGGCCGCCTCCAGATCCTGCGGCTTCTCGACACGAACGCCTTTGATGCCCATGGCGCGGGCCATCTCGGCAAAATCCGGATTCGTCAGATCGCAGCCCGTATCGAGAAAGCCGGATGCCTTCATTTCGAGTTCGACGAAACCCAGCGTGCCGTTGTTCAGCACGATGACCTTCACCGGCAGGCGATGTTGCAGGAGTGTCACGAATTCGCCCATCATCATCGTGAAACCACCGTCGCCCGACATCGAGATCACCTGACGCCCCGGAAACGCGGCCTGCGCGCCGATGGCTTGCAGCAGCGCATTGGCCATCGAGCCGTGACTGAATGAACCGATCAGACGACGGCGGCCATTCATCCTGAGATATCGTGCGGCCCAGGCGACCGGCGTACCCACATCGCACGTAAAGATCGCGTCGTCATCCGTCAGTTCGCTGACGAGACGGTTCACGAACTGCGGGTGAATCAACTTCGTCCCCGACCCGCCTTCGGCGAGCGCATCGAGATCGGCGCGCGCCTTGCGATATCCCGCGACGGACGCATCGAGATGCGCCGAGTCCGTCTTCGCTTCGAGCAGCGGCAGCAGCGCCTCGAGCGTATCGCCGACCGTTCCGAGCACGCCCACGTCGAGGGCGCAGCGATTGCCCAGAGCGGCTGCGCGGATATCGACCTGCGCGATGCGGGCCTGGACCGGCAGAAACTGGCGGTACGGGAAATCGGTACCGAGCATCAGCAGCGTGTCGCAGGTCTTCATCGCCTGATAGCCCGAGGCAAAGCCCAGCAGTCCGGTCATGCCGACGTCGAACGGATTGTCGTACTCGAGATGTTCCTTGCCGCGCAGTGCATGAACGATGGGCGACTGCAGTTTGCGTGCGAGTTCGATGACGCGATCGTGAGCGCCCGCGCAACCTGCCCCGCACAGTAATGTCACGCGATCTGCGGTGTTCAACAAGTCGGCGAGCGCGCGCAGTTCACTATCCGCAGGCCGCACGATCGGAGCAGCCGGCAGCAACCAGTCGGGCACCAGTTGCGCCAACGGCTGCAATGCGACGTCACCGGGAATGACGACGACAGCCACGCCGCTTTGCGCGACCGCCACCCGCATGGCACGCAACAGGATCTGCGGCAGCTGCTCCGGATGACTCACCAGTTCGACGAAATGACTGCAATCCCTGAACAGATTCTCGGGATGCGTGGCCTGGAAGAAGTCGATGCCGATCTCGCTGCTCGGGATGTGAGCCGCGATGGCCAGGACGGGCACGCGACTACGCTGCGCCTCGAACAGGCCATTGATGAGATGCAGGTTGCCGGGACCGCAGCTGCCGGCACAGACCGCGAGCTTGCCCGTCAGATGTGCCTCCGCACCGGCCGCAAACGCAGCGCTCTCCTCGTGGCGTACGTGAACCCACTGGATCGATTCGAGTCGCCGCAGCGCATCGCTGAAACCATTCAAGGAATCTCCCACCACGCCATAGATGCGCTCCACTCCCGCCAGTGTCAGCGTCTCGACCAGATAGTCGGCTGCGGTTCGGCTCATCCCGATGCTCCCTGCTATTGCAAGTTCGAGGAACGACGGCCACGCAACTTCGATTGCATACCCGCGACAGCGCGCTCGGCGGCATAGTCCCTGAGAATGCGCAGATCCGTCACCGAATACGCCATACCCAGGCGATAGCCACGGCCCACCCGCACAGGCGCGAGCGAGTGCAATTCCTCACCCGCCACCTCGGGAATACTCAGCTCCGCTGCGCCGGCCCAGACGTCGACGATCCTGAGATCCTCGACGAGCGACAACGTGAGTTCGTCCACCGGCGGCTGGCCCTGCCGTCCGGCCTCGAGCTGCGGAAAGAAACGCCGTATCGTGGTCGGCCGATTGAACACTGTCGAGGGATCCACGACGTTCTCTTCCAGTTGAATGCGCGCCGTCGCGAGCCGCTCATCGTGTGCAGCCACGCTCGCGCCGAAGCGACTGCCTCTGGCCAGCGGCGCCGCCGCTGGACCCGGCGCCGAGAAGCTCCTCGTCTGGTAGATGCTCCCGAGCTTCTTTGGAAATCCCTGAATCCAGCCGCGCGCCAACGCCGCATCGTTGTCGACAAAGATGAAGGGACAGTAGTTGACTGCCATGTCACCGAAGCGGGCTTCGACCAGGACGAATGCTTCGCGATACTGATAGCGGGCGGGATCGGTCAGCTCGTCGTTCGCTCCCGTGAACTGCCAATCGAGGAACCAGAAAAAGGCGCGCCCATTGGAATTCTCATCCGGCGTCAAACCCGGCGGCAGCAGAGCAGCGATCGCAGCCGGGCTGGTCCAGTACTCGATGGCGATGTTTTCGCTCGAGTAATGCCAGGGAGGTGTCGGCGCCAGCGGCGACTTCCCTTGCGGAGTCAGCGGCACGGAATACCCTTTGAGCATGTTCGTTGTCCTCTGTTGGCAGGCCACGCATGCCGGCCCCGGCGATTGCTCTGCAACCAACGCGCGGCACGGAAACCGAGGACGCATCGTCCGGCTTGCAAAGTGTGCCGTGCCAGCCCTGTTTGACCGGGGCAACGAGCGTCAAGGAGAGCAGTGATCACCTACTCCCTACGGCCAGTGTGCGACCGATACGCCAGCGCACGGCTGTCCGGTTGCACGCCACGGAGTTCCGCGCACCTCACCAGATCAGCAAGGCAGGTGGCGTCCATCTTCTGCATCACGCGGCGCCGGTGTGACTGCACCGTGGCCTCACAGATGCCCAGCACGGCGGCGACCTGCTTGTTGAACGCACCGCCGATAGTCAGCATCATCACCTGCCGCTCGCGATTCGTGAGCTGCTCCAGCCGTCGACGCATGCCCATGATGCGCTGACGCGCCGCACGGGTGCTCGCGTCGTATTCGATCGCGGAACGCACCGCGATGATCAGATGCTGTGGTTCGAGGGGCAGTGTCAGAAGGTCGTACACCCCTGCCTTGATGGCGCGAACCGAAGACGCCAGATCCTCGTGACCCATGAGCAGCAGCACGGGAGGACCCATCTCCACGAACTGCTGCAGATCGAGGCCATTCGTGTCGGGCACCACATCCAGAATGACGCACGATGGAGTGTCAGGCTGAGGGCACACCACGAAGCTCGCAGCCGTCTCGAAGACAGCGGTGCCAATCCCCTCCGCGCTGAGCAGTCGATGCAACTCCATGCGCACACCATGATCACCGCTGACTACGCACACGGGCATGGATAAGGCGCTCCATTACCGCGCGTAATTTTCGACGTGCAGCAAGCTGGCACTCATCTCCAGCCGCCGTTCGAATCGTGGCCTCTGTCGACGATGATCCTGCCCGCAGGCATCTCGATCGAATCATCGGATATCAGGCCGCGCCGGCGCGCGACGGCTACGGCTTCGACGCGGGTCGCTGCATCGAGCTTCGCCAGGATCGCCTTCACATGCGACTTCGCGGTGCCCACGCTGCGCTTCAATACCGCCGCGATCGCCTTGTTGGGCAGGCCCAGCATCATCAACCGCAGGACTTCGATTTCCCGGCTCGTCAGCGACGGGGGTGCCAGGCTCGCGGCGATCTTCGAGATGAACATCGGATCGATGGCCGTTCCGCCAGTGTGAATGCATCGCACGGCGTTGATCACGGACGACACCGGCGCGGACAGCGGCAGATATCCCCTGATGCCGAGTTCGATGGCGCGACGGACGTTCGCTTCACTGTCGTCATCGCTCACGATCAGCACGCGCCAGCGTCGGGTGCTTTGCGAAGCCAGGATGCCCAGTCCTCCCTGGTAGTCGGTAACCGCGATGTTTTCGGCTCCGAAGCCAACTGTGCCAGCCACCGGGGCCTGCGGCCCCGGATGCATGGACAAGCAGAATGAATCGTCCGCGCGGAAGGCGGCTTCGAGCCCTGCAGCCACGAGCGGATTCCCATGTGCGATCAACACGCAGATCTTCTTGTCGGCTGACATCGCAATTCACCTCGAACAATGAAACTCTGGCTCGAATGCACCGGCCACGGAGCCGATCGAAACTGCGTGGCGAACAAGCCGCTCGGACTGCAGCGTTCGACGTGCTGGTCGGTGGGCAACACATGCATACCGACTACGTCGGTTGATTCCCAAGCGGTTGCGGTCCCCACGTCGGCCCCTGTTGCCGCTGGCCCGACGGGTTACCGGGCCATTGGCCTTTAGAGTCCTGACAACGGCGGTACGCGCCAATTCGACTTTTGTGTTACGAGTTTCCCACTATCCCGAAAGAAGCAGCCCATCCGACGCAGGTCGCGCCCGCTCATCCTGGCGTTGCTACTTCAACCATGACGCGCATTCAGCCAACCGACGTGAAGAAGCCCAACCAAGGGACGCTCGCTCCAACACCGGCTTCACGTCGCCAGGTCGCTGCAATCATTTTTTTATGTTTCTTGCTGCGCAGCGGACAGCTATCATCGAGCCGGTTCCCAGGGGCTGCCGGCTGCGCCTTCCTGCACTTTCACGAGGCAGTGTGAGCAACAATCAATGAAATTCGGCCGGTGAATACACTCGGTTCTGTGGATGCCAGCGACGATCCCGCCTTCGAGGTTGCATGGCAGGACGCAGAACGGGTCTTCGAACGAGGCTCGTGGGTCGATACCGACGGCGTACGAATTCCCGTGCTGGCAGTACAGCCTGCTACAGGAAACAGCCGTTGGCTCGAAGTGCTTGGCCGTCTGGCGCATGAAATCGAACTGAGGGACAGCCTCGACAGTGCGTGGGCGATGCGGCCTCTGCAGCTCGTGCGCGAGCGCAACGTATTGCTCGTGGAAGATCCAGGCGGCCAGCCACTCACCCAGCTGATCGATGCGCCGATGAACGTGGGCCGGTTCCTGCCCCTGGCCATCGCGCTGTGTCGTGCCGTCGGTCGACTGCATGGGAATGGCCTCATCCACAAGGACATTCGGCCGGGAAACGTGGTGGTTAACACCGCGACCGACGAAGTCCGTCTGACCGGTTTTGGTTTCGCGTCCCGCGTACCGCGCGAGCGTCAGTCACCAGCGCCGCCGGAGGTCATCTCCGGCACCTTCGCGTACATGGCGCCCGAGCAGACCGGGCGCATGAATCGGTCGATCGACTTCCGCAGCGATCTGTATTCGCTTGGCGTCACCTTCTACGAGATGCTGACCGGTTCCCTGCCGTTCACGGCCTCGGATCCGATGGAATGGATGCACTGTCATATCGCCCGGCAACCGGCGAGTCCCGCTGACCGGGTGAACGCGCTCCCCGAGCGCCTGTGCGCCATCGTCATGAAGCTCCTCGCCAAAGGTGCCGAGGATCGTTACCAGACGGCGGCCGGATTGGAACACGATCTCGAACACTGCTTGGCCGAATGGGAAACGCATCGATCCATCGGGCACTTCGCCTTGGGCGACCGCGACGCCACTGACCAGCTGCGGTTCCGGGAAAAGCTTTACGGGCGCGACGCCGAAATAGGACGCCTGCTCGCGGCGTTCGAGCGCGTCCTTACACACGGCGCAGCGGGGCTCGTACTGGTGTCCGGCTATTCAGGCATCGGCAAGTCATCGGTCGTCAACGAACTGCACCGGGCGCTGGTGCCGCCGCGGGGTCTCTTTGCCGCCGGCAAGTTCGACCAATACAAAAGCGGCATTCCCTACGCCACCCTGGCCCAGGCCTTTCAAAGCCTCGTGCGCCAGTTGTTGAGTAAAAGCGACCCGGAACTCGAGCGTTGGCGGCAGGCGCTGGTGCAGGCGCTCGGCGCCAATGGCCGCCTGATGACCAACCTGATTCCGGAACTCGCCCTCGTCATCGGCGAGCAGCCCGCCGTGTCTGATCTGTCCGGACCCGATGCCCAGAATCGCATTCTTCTGGTCTTCCGGCAGCTCCTCAACGTATTTGCACGTGACGAGCATCCGCTCGTTCTGGTGCTGGACGACTTGCAGTGGCTGGATGCGGCGACACTCGCCGTGTTCGAAGATTTCGCCACCCAGCGCGAAGTACGCAATCTATTGCTCGTCGGGATCTATCGGGACAGTGAAGTCGGACCGGCACATCCGCTCACGCGCAGGTTGCAGGCGATCCGCGAATCCGGGGTAGCGGCGGAGGAGATCGTGCTCGGCCCCGTTCAGACCGAACACATGGCGACGATGATTGCGGATGCGCTCGGCACGGAGCCGCAGCAAGTGGATTCGCTGGCGCAGATCGCATTCGAGAAAACCCGCGGCAACCCCTTCTTCACGATGCAGTTCATCAGCGCACTGGCGGACGAGGCGCTGCTCCACTACGACCCGCAGACGGCGGCGTGGCGGTGGGACATCGAGCGAATCAAGGCCAGAAGGGTCGGCGACAATGTGGTCGATCTGATGATCGAACGACTGAGCCGGCTGCCAGACGCTTCGCTGCAAGCGCTCAAACAAATGGCTTGTCTCGGCAACAGCACTGCCATCGCCAGGTTCCGCCATGTCCTGGGCGCATCCGAATCAGACACACAGGGCGTGCTTCGCGAAGCGCTGCACGCGGGCCTGCTGCTGCAGATCGATGATGCCTATGCGTTCGCTCATGACCGTGTTCACGAAGCGGCTTACGCCATGCTGGCCGAGTCCGAGCGGCCTGGGATCCATCGGAACATCGGTACCCGTCTGCTGGCCGACCTGTCGGACAACGAAGTGGAGACCGAGATCTTCGAGATCGTCAGCCAGTTCAATCGGGCCGACTTCGGTATGGCAGAGAACAGCGAAAGAATCGCTGCAGCGTCACTCAACCTGCGCGCCGGCCGCAAAGCGAAATCCGCTGCGGCCTACAAGGCGGCCAGGGAATATGCTGCAAAGGGGATCGCGCAGCTCGACGAGGATGGCTGGATCGATCAATACGAATTGGCTTTCGCCCTGCACCTCGAGAACGCGCAATGCACGTTTCTCAGCAGCGAGTTCGTCGACGCCGAGCGGCTGATCGTCGCATTGCTGCAACGGGCCCGGACCGCGATCGATTCGGCCGCCGTCTATCGACTCAAGGTCGAACTGCACGTCGTGCGCTCGGAGAATGATCTTGCGGTCGCAAGCGCCCTGTCCGCGTTGCGCCTGCTGGGCATCGAGCTGTCGGCAAAACCCTCCTGGGCAGATGTGCAACGCGAATACGACCGCATCTGGACGACGCTGAATGGCCGGTCGGTCGACAGCATCGTCGATCTTCCGGCGATGGTCGATCCGGAGAAGATAGCAACCGTACGGCTGCTCGCAGAACTCTACCCGCCGGCTTATTTCACGAACTTCAATCTCACGACGTTGACCATCTTTCACATGGTCAATCTCAGCCTGATACACGGCAGCCCGGCGACCAATCAGGGTTATGCCTTGTTCGGCTGGATCATCGGCCCGGCGTTCGGACGATACGAAGAAGGCTATCGAATCTGCGGCCTGGCATGCGCGATGGCAGACAAGCGCAACGATCTGCTGGACATGGCCCGGATTCGCGCGTCCATGGCTCTGACCGCTCAATGGACTCAGCCCATGACAACGGCGACCCGATGGAATCGCAGCGCCTACGAGACCGGAGTTCGCGCGGGCGATTTGTACTTCGCCACCTACTCTGCGGCACAGACTGTCCAGTCGCTGTTCCTGAGCGGCCAGCAACTGGAACAGGTTGCGCTGGCGGCCGATGAATATCTTGGCTTCGCTCGTGGCCTCGGCTTCCGCGACGGCACCGACCTGATCGTCACGACCGAGCGAGCGGTCGCAAGCCTGCGCGGCCTGACACGCGACCTTGGCCACTACGACGACGAAGCGTTCGACCAGGAGGCGTTTGAAAGCGAGCTGACCGGCTCGCGCATGACCGTGGTCGTGTACTGGTACTGGACCCGGAAACTCATGCTGTACGTACTCGCTGGCGACTACGAAGCAGCGCTGCGATGCGCGGACTGCGCCAGGCCTGCAGACGGCATCCGAGTCGTGCAGGTACAGCAGATGGACTATTACTACTACACCGCGTTGGCGATTGCCGCGGTGGTGGCCGACGCTTCCGGACCGCGGCGGGATACCCTGATGAGTGACCTGCGCGCGCACCACGAGCAGCTCGGCGTCTGGGCCGAAGAAACGCGCTCGCCAACCTTTGCGGACAAACACAGCCTCATCTCGGCCGAGATCGCGCGTCTCGAGGGCCGCGAAAGCGAAGCACAGATTCTCTATGAGGACAGTATCCGGCTGGCGCGTCAGCACGGATTCATCCAGAACGAAGGCGTTGCCCACGAAACCGCCGCGCGTTTCTATGCGGCACGCGGTCTTGAAACGATTGCGCGTGCGTACTTACGCGAAGCCCGGCACTGCTATCTGCGGTGGGGCGCTCACGGCAAGGTGCGGCAGATGGAGGCGTTGTATCCACCTATCTGGGGCGAGCAGCGCGCACCGGACTCCACAGCCGCCGCTGCGACCGAACTTCCCGAGCACCTCGATCTGGCGACTGTCATCAAGGTTTCGCAGGCGGTCTCCAGTGAAATCGATCTCGCCAGACTGATCGAAACGATCATGCGCACGGTCATCAATGACGCTGGCGCCGAGCGAGCTGTGTTGGTCCTGGTGCGAGACGCCGAGCATCGCATTGCCGCCGAGGCGCGAACCCATGCCGAGGGGGTGCTGGTGCGTCTGCAGGATGGGCCAGTCGTCGACGCAGAGCTGCCGGAGTCCATCGTTCAATACGTGGCCCACACCGGGGAAAGCGTGATTCTCGACGACGCGCAAGTCCAGAACACGTTCTCTTCCGACACTTACATTCGCCGCCAGCGGACTCGTTCACTGCTGTGTCTGCCGCTTCTGCATCAGGCCAAGCGCGTCGGTCTGCTCTATCTCGAGAACAACCTTGCGGCACACGTGTTCACCGCGAAGCGGCTCTCGATCCTCAGGCTGCTGGCATCGCAGGCGGCGATCTCCCTGGAGAATTCGCGTCTGTACGACGATCTCAAGGCGCGCGAGGCCCGGATTCGCCGCCTGCTGGACTCCAAGGTCATCGGTATCCTGATCTGGAATCTCGATGGCCGCGTGCTCGACGCCAATGATGCGTTTCTCCGCATGGTGCGATACGAACGCAAGGACCTGCAGGTGGGACTGAACTGGGCGGACATGACGCCTGAGGAATCCCAGGAAGTCAGTGCCGCCGGCATTCGCCACCTGCTGGCGACCGGTGAGATGCCACATCTCGAGAAGGAATTCTTCCGCAAGGACGGCACGCGCGTGCCGGTCATGATTGGCGCAGCGGCTTTCGATGGCACGCCCACTGAGGGTGTTGCCTTCATCGTGGACCTGACGGAGCAGAAGCAGGCGGAGGAAAAGCTCCGCGAAAGCGAACTGCGCTACCGGGCTCTGCAGTCAGAGCTGGCGCATGCGAACCGGATCGCGACCATGGGACAGCTGTGTGCCTGGATTGCTCACGATGTACGGCAACCGCTGGTCGGCGTCGTGGCGAGCGCCAACGCCGGGCTGCGCTGGCTGTCGACCCAACCGCCCAATGTCGGCTCAGCCGAGCGCGCGCTCGAGCGCATCGTCAGGGAGGGCCACCGGGCGGCCGACGTGCTCGACAGGATTCGGGCGCTGGTAAAGAAAGCGACCCCGCACAAGGAACTGGTCGACATCAATGAGGTCGTCAGGGAGACGATAATCCTGCTCGGTCCAGAAGCAGAGCGCAAAGGCATCGTGGTGCAGGCGGATCTCGTCAGCACTCTGCCCTTCGTTCTCGCGGACCGCATTCAGACCCAGCAGGTGATCGTGAACCTGATGGTCAACGCCATCGAAGCCATGAACAACGCTGCCACCCCACTGCCACACGATCTGCTCGTGGCTTCGAGCGCCGATGCTTCCGGCACTGTCCTGGTGGCTGTGAGCGATTCCGGGCCGGGCGTTTCGTCCGAGCATCAGGGTCATCTGTTCGATGCGTTCTTCACCACCAAATCCGGCGGACTCGGCATGGGACTGGCGATCAGTCGGACCATTATCGAATCCTTCGGCGGCCGCATCTGGGTGACGCCGAACATGCCTCGAGGGGCGGTGTTCCAGTTCACTTTGCCAGGCGTCGCAGCATCCAGCGTTCCGACCGCCGCCAGCGATGCCTCTCCTTCGCGTTCGCGCTGAACCCGTGACTGAAAGGAATCCCGCGGGATGACCGCAGGTGACCAACGGAAATCCCGGGGGCGAATGGTTCATTCATCGAAGCACTTCGATTCTTGCGTCTGTCCGTGAATCAGAACCCTTCGACAGGGTTCAGGGAGAACGGAGGAAGCTTCAGCTCTCTTGTACGTTCGTGCTGAGCCAGGTCGAAGCACTCCCGCTCTTGCGCTCGTCCATAGAATCTCAGGGCAAACGGAGAGAGGCCGACTCCTTTGTGTGGGTCCGGCTTTCCCCAAGGGATTCCCGTTGGTCGCAGCCGGACGTGACCGCCACGGGCGGTGCTCCGCTGAGGTCCGACTGAAGTCGGACCCACACAGGGAATGAGACCCCATTCTTCACTTGAACGCTGTCCATGGAATCTCAGGGCGAACGGAATGAATCAGAGATTTCTCAGGGCTTTCGCAGGACAGAAGTTATTGCGGCAAGCAGTCGCTGGGCATCGAACGGCTTGCTGAACAGAATCTGATGGCCATCGGGGGACGCCACCTGCCTGCCACCTTCGTGCGCGGTAATCAGTATGATCGGCAGCTCGGGGCGCCGCGCGGCGACAATGAATCGCAGCTCCCAACCGTCCATGCCGGGCATGCGGATGTCCGACACCAGACAGCCGATGGAATCGAGCGCCCCGCTATCGAGAAACTCCCTGGCTGACGAGAATCTGCACGCGGTCAAGCCGGCAGATGCGAGCAGGTCCATCATGGCTTCGAGAACCGCACAATCGTCGTCGACAACGGCCACGTCCACATAACTGCCTTGGTTCATGTCGGGTCTGTTCCGGATCTGCCCTCGCCCGCAGCAGAACTCCGCAACTGTGACGTGGATTGACCCTCGCTCGCGGTGGATGCAATGCCGAGCTTCATCGACATCCTCACCAGATCAGGCAGGGAATCAGCGTCCATCTTGCGCATGATGTGCGCGCGATGGATCTGCAGCGTGACCTCCCTGATCCCCAGCTCGGCCGCTGCCTGCTTGTTGAGCCGACCCCGCACGACCAGCGGCAACACTTCCCGCTCACGCGGCGTCAGTGACGCATAGCGGACTCTGAGACTCGCCAGTTCCACCAACTGGCTGTGCATCTCCCGGTGCTGGAGCAAGGCGGCGTCGATGGCTGTCAGGAGCTGCTTCGACGTGAACGGTTTCGGCAGGAAGTCGACGGCCCCTGCCTTGATTGCCCGTACCGACGATGGAATATCGCCGTAGCCGGTGATGAAAACGATGGGCGGATGTTGGTGACCCGCGAGTTCCGATTGCAGTTCCAGGCCGCTCATGTCGGGAAGATCGATGTCCAGCACCAGGCACGCTGGTCCGTCTGCACTAGCCACAGCCGCTTTGTAATCAGCTGCGGAACTGAATGTGGTGACAGCGAATCCGTGCGAGGAAAGCAGGTCCTCCATCGATTCGCGCACGCCGGGGTCGTCATCGACTACGTAGACCGTGCCTTCTGGTTTCGTCATGCCTCCCTCCACGCCGGAACGAGCGGATTCGAACGGACAGGCCCATCTCGCGTCCCTACGCATGAGGTCACCAAAGAGGCTCTTGCAGAGGATTGAAGCAGCAGCCGGATCATACGGGACGCTCACGCGAATCAGGTGTAATGGAAATACATGATTGGCAAACGCAGCGATGTCTGGCATACGAAATTTCAGCCATCTCCGCACAACTGCGATCGTTCAGTCTTCTGCAACGCTCATCAAGGCGGCCTGGCTCGACGGTTCGCTCAACGGCATGCTCGTCGGTTACACCATCCATCAGTATCGGGTTCCGCTCGCGCTCACCAGTGTCGGCTTGTACGGTCGCTACGCATCGGGCACGAGCAGAAGCATGGGTGCGGACCTGGAACGGGGAATAAATCAGAGATTCCTCAGAGCGCTGTCTTTGACGTGCCGCGAGCTGAGACCCAACGCGCGCCGCCGCTCGAACTCATGGGCCTTGCCTGCAAGTCTGCCGACAGGCATCTGAATCGCATCATCGGAGATCAAGCCCCGCCGCCGCGCGACCGCCACGGCCTCGACACGCGTCGCTGCATCGAGCTTTGCCAGGATGGCCTTCACATGCGACTTCGCCGTGCCCAGGCTGCGCTTCAGCACCGCCGCGATCGCCTTGTTGGGCAGGCCCAGCATCATCAACCTCAGGACCTCGATTTCCCGGCCCGTCAGCGACGGGGATGCCAGGCTCGCGGCGATCTTCGCGATGAACGTCGTGTCGATGGCAGTCCCGCCAGTGTGAATACAGCGCACGGCGCCGATCACCGCCGACACCGGCGCGCACAGCGGCAGATAACCCCTGACGCCGAGTTCGATGGCGCGACGCACGCTCACTTCGCTGTCGTCATCGCTCACGATCAGCACGCGCCAGCGTCGGCTGTTCTGCGAGGCCAGGATGCCCAGCCCCGCCTGGTAGTCAGTCACTGCGATGGCCTCGCGCCCGAAACGAAGCGCAGCATCCACTCCGTCCTGCGGTGCACAGTGCGCGGACAAGCGGAACGAATCGGCGGCGCGGAAGGCGGCTTCGAGCCCGGCCGCCACCAGCGGATTCCCATGCGCGATCAACACGCAGATCTTCTCGTCGGTCGACATGACAGTTCCTCGAAGTGAATATGCGCCCCGGACGCCGGGCTACGGTGCGTCCGGGACTCGTGTGACGATGAAGCCACCCTTGCCATCGGTTTCGACATGGGCCCCGGGAATCCCCGCAATGAACGAAGCAAACATCGCTGCGTCGTTCGACGAAAACCGTCCCGTGATCGGTTCGTCCCGCAGGGCCGGACTGCGGATCTCGATCCGCCCGGCGTTGTAGCGGTTGATTTCCTCGACCACTTCACCCAGCGGACGCCGCTGAAACACCAGTTGCTGCTGCATCCACGCGGTGGCAGCGGCGACATCGACGCCACGCTCCAGCTGACCGGATCCATTGATACCCACGGTGATGCGATCGGACGCGGTCAGCACGGGAAAGCGCGACCGCTGCTCGTTCACTGCGACGCGCCCCTCCACCACCGTGACGGTCGTGCGGTCGGCTCGACGGTCGACATCGAACACCGTACCCACGGCCCGTACCACCGCCGCGCCCGCATGCACGTTGAACGGTCGCGTCGAATCATGGGCGACCTCGAACAGCGCCTCGCCTTTGATCAGATCGATCCGCCGTTCACCCGAGCGCAGACGTACTTCGATCTGCGATGCGGTGTTGAGTGTCACGCGCGATCCATCCCCCAGCACGACCGCTCGCTGCTGGCCGATTTCCGTCTGAAACTGCCGGGGGCGCGACAGCGTCCACCATCCGATGCAGACTGCGATCAGCACCGAAGCAGCCAGAGCGAGTGCGAAGCGCCGCGTCGTCGGTTCAGCGCGACGCTGCACGGGACGCTGACGGAGGGGCAGATAGACAGGATCGGCGGGCGCGGCCAGTGCGTCGCGAATCAACTCGGCGGCCGATTTGGCAGGCCAGCCGCCCTCCGCGTTCGTGACGGCAGAATGGACCTGCGCCACGCGCAGATAGGCTGCAACCCGTTCAGGCGAGCGGCCAACCCACTCGGCAAAGCCGCGCCGCTCGCTCTTCGAAACGGCTCCATCGTTGAACACTATCCACCAATGGGCGGCCTGCTCGGAAACCGGGGCCAATGACTCCTTGTATTGACTCACGCCAGCTCTCCCAATGCTGCCCGCAGGCGTTCGTAGCCACGCACGAGGTACCGCCGCGTCTGTCTGACAGTGATCTGCAGATCGTTGGAAATTTCCTCGCAGGACCGGCCGTCGCGCAGCTTGAGCACCATCACCGCCTGCATCATCGGCGAGACGCTCGCCAGCGTGCGGGCCAGTTGCTGCTGCGACAGGTGCGCATCCAGCTCGAGGTCCGGCGAGCTCTCATCGAGCAGCATCGCCTCGCCCAGTTCGACGGTCGCATCGCCATTGCGCTGCCGCTCGCGCCCATCCGGCGTGACGTGTCTTGCCACGTGCAACAGATACGCGTGCGGGTTCTGTACTTCGCTCAGGTCGCGGGCTCGCAGCAGCCGCAGATAGGTTTCCTGGGCCAGGTCCTCCACATCGACGGCTACGGACACCCGTCGCCGCAGGAACTGGACCAGGCTCCGGTTCCACTGTTGCCGCCACCCCAGGAGAACAGACTTGTTGGACATACGCCCCTGGATCGCCGGGTTACCGCTACCGGCTTCTAACCAGACAAGACCCCGGGCGGTGCCATTCAGACCCCTACCCGCAGAAATAAATGTCGGACGCCTCACCGTACCGTCGCGACCAGCGCATCGAAGAAATAGCCGGTACCACGCTCGGTGCGAAAAAAGCGCGGCGTCGCCGGATGGGCCTCGATCTTGCGTCGCAGGCGCAGGATCTGCACATCGATGGACCGATCGTAGACCTCCGTGCTGTGCAGGCGTGACATGTCGAGCAGTTGATCGCGGGTGAGGATGCGCTGGGGCTGCGACAGGAAGGCACACAGCAGGCTGAACTCGCCCCGCGAGATCGGCACCCGGGCTCCCGCGGGCGACAGCAGCCGATGCAGCCTCACATTCAATTCCCAGCCGCCGAACCGGTAGGCTCGCACCGATCGGTCCGGGCTGCCGGCCAGTGTCGCCTGCGACCGCCGCAGCACCGCGCGAATCCGGGCGAGCAGTTCGCGAGGCGAAAAAGGCTTCGTGACATAGTCGTCCGCGCCGAGTTCGAGTCCCATGACGCAGTCCGCCTCCTCCCGCAACGCGGACAACACGACGATCGGCAATTTGGATGTTTCGCGAATGCTGCGGGTGAGGCCGATTCCCTCGCTGCCTCGCAATCGCGGTTCCAGCAGCAGCAGATCGATCGCCTCTCGCCCCAGGATGTCCAGCATCTTGTTGCCATCGTCGACCGCCGTCACCCGGAAGTCGTGCTGCCCAAGATACTCACAGATGCGGCTGCGGGTTTCGGCGTCCTCGTCGGCGACCAGCACATGCGTACCGGCCGCGAAGAGTGGTTTCATAGGGGTTGCAGTTGCAGTATCCATGTCGGGCTCCTGTTGCCAGATGCCCCGGCGGGTTACCGGGCCACAGCACATAGATTCCTGGCAACGCTGAAGCATGCCAATTCCAGTCTTACGTTACCCCGGAAGAGGTAGCCCCGGCCCCCTACGCAGGTGTCGTTCAACTTCTCGTCAGATTCTCCTCGCCGCGTTGAGAACTGATGTCGCAGCGACGAGAAAGCATTTCATTCGAGACGTGAATCGACGACGCATGCAGGCGTGCACGGCAGTCGGCTTCGTACATATCTGCCGCGAAGCGATGTGACGCTCGCACGAACGCCCCGCAGTTATCTGCGGGGCGCCGTAAGCTCCCTGACGTTCTCAGAATTGAAAAGTCAGGCCGAGATCGATCGGGAACGACCAGCTCTGATCCGTGACGCGCATCGGAGCGGCACCGAGACTCTGGTAGGCATGAGAGGTCTGGTGCCTTGGGCTGTTGTAGTCCGCGCCCACGCCGAAGCGCAGAGCCGTCCTCGACGCGATCTCATAGGCCAAGCCAACCTCCACGCCTGCATCGAACCGTGTTTCCTTCGGCAACAGTTCGACGCGCTTCGGTGGCGTCAGCGTTCCATCGACTCGTACGTGCGCATGCAACTCGCTCGCCCGCTCGACGCCAACGTACCCGCCGAGATACGGCCGCGTCCGCCCCGTATCGATGAAGTAGTACCGCGCACCGAAGTCGGCGGTCCAGGACTCGAGGTCGTCGAATTCCGCTCTGATATCGGCGGGCTTCGCCAGCGCTGCAGACTGGATGTCACCGATGCGGGTCGTCCTGCCGCGAAACTGCGTGTAGCTCAACCGCGCAAAGGGCTCGAGTTTGGCCGTCGCCTGATAGCCGAGCTCGAGTCCGAAGCTCGGGCCAGCACGAAAGATATCGTCGAAGTTCTGCCGTTCCAGGTCCAACGTGCCTGCCTTACCCGCCAGCGACGGAATGACGGAGCCGAGATTGGCGATCGACGCCGTTTCACGAGCCTGGAAGCTGCCGTGCGGCACCAGCGACGTGCCGAGTTGGAACGCCGCCGTCCACCGGCCCTCTTCGGCCGCCAATGCACCCTGTGCGGCGCCCAGTGAAATGAGCGCCAGGGGGATAGAGATTCTCTTCAGCATGATGATGTGCTCCTGAAAGTTGTGCAGCGGCCAATAGCGGCCGCGACGAGCTGCAATCGCAGCGGCTGTCAGCCGTGCACAACATCACCTGGTTACATCTCGCTTGAATGTCGAAACCGGGCGCAAAAAATTGCAGATGAAAGGATCGGAGCAAGTGTTTTATCTGCGCAACAACGGCGACGCTGGTGGCACAGCCACCGGCTCGGTGAGACACAACACTGCATCGATTGCTGCGGCATCGCTGATGCGGATCGGATCTTGTCCGATCGATCCTGCTCGCCTGACTGCCCAGGCAGCTCAGGTCCGACTGAAGTCGGACCCGCAAGAACCACCACGCGGCGTCCGCTGCGTTCGTGCTCAGGCGGCGACTGACAGGAATCCCGTGCGTCCATAGAGTCGCAGCACGAACGGGAATCCATCAGAGGCACCTTGATACGCGTTTCACTCCGGCAGCGGCACGTCCGGCATGATCGCCGCCATCTCCATGGCCTGGCTGGCCGGTACCTCCTGGATGCCGATGACGATCTGGTCGTCCGGCGCAGCAGTGGCTTCCTGCAACAGAGCCCACAGGCGCTGCAGCAGTGCACGCTTGTAGTCATCGGATCGACCGACGCGAATGCACAGCGTGAGCGCCGCCACCGCGGCGCGTTCGCCGGCCGTGAACGCATTGCCCCGCTCATACTCGTGAAAGACGATGTGAACCCAGTTCCTCGGCACACCCGAAAACTCGACGTGCAATTGGGTCAGCCCGCCCGCCAGCGCCGCTTTCGCCTGCTCGTCGAGAACGCCGGTCTGGGTCGTGACCGTATAGAGGGGCATGGGTCGATCTCCACGATGAACTGCTTACTGTGCTTCGCTCTGCGCCACCAGCTTGCGAACGGCACGCACATCCGCGATGTCGACTGCACCCGCCTGGTTGCCCCAGCTGGATCGGACGAAGGTCGCGACCTTCGCAACGCCTTCGTCACCGAGCCGCCAATGCAGGGAAGGCATCGTGAAGCGCGCCGGTGTCGCCTGCGTTCGTGGTGTCGTGGCGCCTTCCGAGACGATCGCGATGATGGAATCTGCGCTTTCAGCCAGTACGACGGGATTACCCGCCAGCGACGGAAACACGCCTTCGTAACCCTTTCCGTCCGGCCGATGACACGCAGCGCAGTTATCGAGATACAGCTGCGCACCCGGCTTGCTGGCATCGCCGGCCTTCAATCGCGAGTGCTCGTCGTCATTCGGCGTGAAGGCAGGAGCGAACGTCCTGCCCGGCGTCGTCAATGTCTTCAGGAACGCCGCCATCGCAAGAGCATCATGCTGCGTCAGGTGCTGAGTGCTGTTGACGATCACCTCGCTCATGGATGCGAATGCGATGCCGTGCCGATTCACACCGGTCATGAGAAACGCCGCGATGTCTTCTGCATTCCAGTCCGCGAGGCTGCCCGGCCCTTCACTGCGCAGGCTCGGTGCAAAGTAACCCTCGATGCGGGCCCCTGCCAGAAACCGGCTGCCGTCCTTCGGTGTGGTTGCACGCAGCGCAAGCGCTGCATTCCGCGATGTATGGCATTCGCCGCAGTGACCCAGCCCTTCGACCAGGTAGCCGCCACGCGCGACGTCGGCAGTCCATTCCACGGGCGCGACGTAAGGCTCAGGCGTCGGCGCAAAGAGTAATCGCCAATATGTGAGCGGCCAACGCATCGAGAGCGGAAACGGAATCTCGTTGGCTTTGTTCGGAATCGAGACCGGACTCACGCCCAGCCGGAAATAAGCAAACAGCGCGGCCACGTCTTCAGGCAACAGATTGCTGTAAGAGGTGTAAGGCATCGCGGGATAGAGCGTGTGTCCGCGCGCAATACCGAAGCGAAGCGCGCGATCGAACTCCGGCAGCGTGAAGCGGCCGATGCCGTGGACAGGATCGGGCGATGATCACCGCATCCACTGCCTTGCGCCGCGCAGCCATCACGTGCGACCGGCGATGGACACCGGGCCGTACGGATACCTGCGGCCGGCCTGATCGATCCAGTCGGTGAAATCGGCGCGCGCACCGGGAAAACCGATCCATCGCCAGGCGAGCATGTGACGATTGCCGCCGTACTGAGGATCGGCAAAGTAGCCTTCGCGCGCGTTTGCGAGCATCTGAGCGAAGAACACCGCCGCAGGAATCTGCTCGAACTGCAACTGGCCGTGCTCCATCTGTCGCAGCAGTTGATCCTGCTGAGAGGTCTCGATCTGTGCGAACTCCTTGTGAAAGAGCCGTCCGGCGGCGCCGTTCGCGTCCGCAATACCGAGTCGATAGATTTCACGCGGCGTAAAGCGCAGCTGATATCCGAGCGAGGGTTCCGCATCGGCTATGAACGGGCCCTTCATATAGAAGCAGGCGCCATGTCCATACGGCAATTCGAGCTGCCGGTCGATGAACTCGGGAACGCCCGTGGCGATCCCGCCCGGCCCTTCGCCCTCCTCCGGAATCAGCCTCGCAATCGTCGCGTTGATGAAAGCCCATTCCGCCGACGTGAAGTAAGTCGGCGAATAGCTGGCCGGGGACTGCGCGTTACCTGATGGTTTCGCGCAGCCTGCCGCCAGGGCAGCAGCGCTGAGCGGCAACACGGATAGGAACTTCCGCCTGTCCATCACGGTGTCCTCGCGCCGACCAGGGAGATGAATTACAGGCGCAGGCGGCGATCGTGATGGTGACGGGAAGGCCCTGCTATCCCGCGAACGGGGGAGTCGGTCCCGCCGGATTCAGCGCGATGTCGCGCTCCTCAACAGGCCGACTCTTCGTTATCTGTCAGCGGGGCATGCTGACTGCGCGCCCGTCATATGCCATGACGGATGCGGTCGGATTACGCGTCATCGGCAGGCGACCTCTGACCCGGACGGCGGTCCGCAACGGAATGCGCAGCATCTCGGCAAGGCGGACGAGTTCCGCGAAAGAGCTCGCCTGCATCTTCTCCATGACGCGGGCGCGATGAACCTGCACCGTGATCTCGCGAAGATTCAGCTCCCGCGCCACTTGCTTGTTGATCATGCCGCTGACGACGAGCGACATCACCTCTCGTTCGCGCGCGGTAAGGCGCGCCAGTCGCTGCCGCAGTTCGTCCATCCTCCGGCGCTCCTCGCGAAGGCTCGAATGGCGGGCAATGGCAACGCGGACCGAGCAGACGACCTCTTGCGGGTCGAAGGGGATCGTCAGAAAGTCCACCGCCCCCGCCTTGATCGCACGGACCGAGTACGCCACGTTTACCGAAGACGTTACGAAGATGACCGCGGGATGATCGCAGGCAACTTCACGCTGCAGGTCGAGTCCATTCGCGTCCGGCAGTTCGACATCGAGGATCAGGCATGCCGGCGGATCTGGCTTCGGGTACGCGATGTAGTCCGCGGCGCACCGGAATGTGATTGCCCGCAAGCCATTCGCTGCGAGGAGCTCGCTGAGCGACGCTCGTACCTGCGTATCTCCATGAACTACGAAAACGATCTGCTCTGCTTGATTCATGGCATGTCCCGCTCACGACCGATCTGAACTTGGTTACGAAGAATGATCGGCCTGCTGTTCTCCACAGTCCGCGGAAAACTTCAGTCCTTGAAACAGTAGAGGGAATTTTTTCGCGTCGGGCCCCCGTCTTATGGAAAAAGAAATTCGCGGTCACGTGCGGGGACAAGCACAGCTTTGGTGCGAAGCTCGAGCACAAGGGAAAAGTCCGACTGAAGCACGCCGAATCGTCTGCGCCGTTTTTCACACTGCCTTCGCTCTGCGCTTACAGATGCAGGCAAGAGCCCGGAGTGCTTCGATGGATGAACCATTCTCCCGCGGGATTTCCGTTGGTCACCTGCAGTCATCCCGCGGGATTCCTTTCGGTCACCGGCGCAGCACGAACGGAAAGGAGACGTGCTCGTCCTCCGTCGCTCTGCGCCTCTTCTTCCGTTCGCCCTGAGCGTGTCGAAGGGTGCTGGTTCTGAGCGATGCAGGAATGGAGTGCTTCGCCATGGCGCAGCACGAACGGAAGGAAGGAACTCCAGAGATCCGAGAAAGAAACGCTGGTACACAAACGAGCACCAAGGAGCACAAATTTACAACCCGGCCAATCGCCTCCTTTGTGTTCCTTTGTGTTCCTCGTGCTCCTTTGTGTACGTCGCTTCTCTCGGCGCTCCCTAACGGATCGCCTTGACCGTCGCATCGAAGAAATAACCGGTGCCGCGTTCGGTGCGGATGAACTTCGGGTGGGAAGCGTCTTCCTCGATCTTGCGACGCAGGCGCATGATCTGCACGTCGATGCAGCGATCGTAGACCTCGGTACTGTGGATGCGTGACAGCTCCAGAAGCTGGTCGCGGCTGAGGATGCGTTGCGGCGATGAAAGGAACGCACACAGCAGACTGAAGTCTCCGCGCGAAATTTCCACGCGCTCGCCGGAAGGCGTCAGCAGTCGGTGCAAACGAACGTTCAACTCCCACCCGGCGAACCGGTAGGCACGCAGCGTCTCATCCCGACCGGGCGATACCGTATCCGGCTGCGATCTGCGCAGGACGGCCCGGATCCGTGCCAGCAGCTCACGCGGTGAGAATGGCTTGGTGAGATAGTCGTCGGCGCCCATCTCGAGCCCGAGCACTCGATCCGCCTCCTCCCTGAGATCCGACAACACCACGATGGGCAGCTTCGATTTCTGGCGGATCTCGCGCGCAAGGCGCAATCCGTCATCACCGTGAAGCCGCAGCTCCATTACCAGCAGGTCGATTGCATCCTGTCCGATGATCTCCAGGACCTGTTTGCCAGTGCTGGCGACGCTTACCCGGAAGTCGTGCTTCATCAGGTAATCCTGGACGCAGCTACACACGTCCACATCGTCGTCAATCACTAGAACATGTGAGCTTTCGGAATCCATTTTGCCACCCCGTTGTCTTCGGCCTGCGGACAACGTACTGGCTCCGGTTCCGGGTGCCTATTATGACTTAGCATATTAGGCAGAGCACGTAGGCGCGGCGCCCCGCGGGTCGATGACACCGCAAGTGATCGACATTCCTGTCATCAGCGCGTGCGCGCGGTGGTCCTGCCTTCGATGTCCTCCATCAGACCGGGGTCATCGCTGCTGGCCTCCTGCAGAAGCGGTCCGACCATTCGTTTGCGTCATTCAGAGCCAGAGCACGATGCTGCGATCCAGAACACGACGACCGCCCGTCACGATGGGAATCCAGTGTTGCGTTGATCAGTTGAGCCGGCCGCGGTCTTCATCGCACACTCCCGGGAAAGTCCTCTGGTCGCCAGAATCCCGCCGGCCATTTGCACGCCGATGACGGGCGCCTGGCTCGGAATTACAGCGGCAATCCGTATCGTTGCATTGTGTTTCGGCCGGGCAACAATATTTTCAGGGGTAACAGGGGCCCATCCACTTCATTTTTCGCTCTAGAGTAATGATGCACTTCATCTACTAGGCGGCGACACATAAACATGTCCAACGAGTCCCTGGTGGTCGCGTGGCGGCAGCGCTGGAACCGGAATCTGGTCCAGTTCCTCGGTCGACGCGTGCGGGCCGCCGTCGACATCGAGGATCTGGCGCAGGAGACCTATCTGCGGCTGTTGCGCGCACGCGATCTGAGCGAAGTGCGCAATCCTCAGGCGTATCTGTTACGGGTCGCCAGTCACGTACTGCTGGAATGGCGCGACGATCAACCGCGTGCCGATGCGGTGGTGACGCTGGAAGATGATCTGCTGGTCGACGAATGTCATCCCGAGTTCGAGCTCGAAGCCGGCCTGTCCCAACAGCGGCTGGACCTGGCCCTGGCCACGGCATCGCCCATGATGCGAGCGGTACTCCTGCTGAAACTGCGGGATGAGCGCTCGTCCCAGGACATCGCGAACGATCTCGACATCACTGTCCGACAGGTCAAACGCTATCTCGCGCGGGGCTACGAACGCTTGCGCACGGCCCTGGAGAATTAATATGACGCACGACAAGGACAGCGCGACGTCAGTGACCGAGCAAGCGGCTCACTGGTGGGTGGTATTTCACAGCGACGGCGCCTCGCCCGGCGACCACCGTGAATTCGCCGAATGGGTGGCCCGTTCGCCCGAGCGGGTCGAAGCGTATCTGCGGACCGCACGGGTACAGCAGGCACTGAAATCCGGCGACGTGCAGTGGCCCACGGATTCCGCCGCAGACCTGATTCGCGAGGCCCGGCAATCACCTCAGGAGCCCGTGCCGCTATCCGGTGCCACTGTCGTGTCGCTGCCGCGGACACAACGTCCCCGGGCCATCGCTGCGGCGCCTGTCACGTGGGGGCTGGCCGCCACGGTGATGTTCGGCATCGGCGCCGCCTGGTTCATGCTGGATCGTCCGCAGCACTTCCAGACCAAATTCGGCGAGCAACGCTCCGTGCTGCTCGATGATGGCTCGCACGTAACGCTCAACACCGCCTCGGAGATCGAAGTACGGTTCGAGAAGGACCATCGGCGGATTCGCCTGGTCCAGGGCGAAGCGTTGTTCGATGTGGCTCACGACGCCGCACGACCCTTCGATGTGGAGGCCGGCAACACCGTGCTGCGCGCCGTGGGCACGCAGTTCGATGTCGACAAGCGATCGGACCGCACCACCGTGACTGTCGTGGAAGGCCGGGTCGCCGTCCTTCCCGCGACTGAATTGCCTGGCGTGGAGTTGCCGACACTTGCTGCGAACGATCGTCTGGTGATCAGCGGCGTCGGACCGCATGTGCTCGAGCGGGGCACGAATATCGCGGCCGCAACTGCCTGGACACAGCGGCGTCTGATCTTCGAGCAACGCCCCCTCGGCGAAGTCGCGGAGGAGTTCAATCGCTACAACCGTGCGCGTATCGACATCGCCGATGCGGGTCTTCGACAGGAGCAGATCACCGGAGTGTTCAAGCCCGATGATGCAGCTTCGTTCCTGTCCTTCCTGTCGGATATTCCCGGCGCGCTCATCCGCGAGGACGGGCATGGCGGTTACATCGTCACGCTCGATGCCGACAATGTCGCCGGCACATGAACAGGGAGGTCCGCAAGGTGAAACGCAGGCTGCAGGTCCGCCTTGGCCCGCTGTGTGCGCTGGTCGTCGGTCTTGCCTGGTCGTATGGCAGCGGTGAGATCGCCTGCAGTGCCGAGCCGGTCAAGTATCAGCTGAATATCGCCAGTCAGCCGCTGGGCAACGCGTTGCAGGAATTTGCACGGCAGAGCGGCGTGCAGATCATTTTCTTCTCGCGACTTACACGGGGATTGAGCGCGCCTGCCGTCTCCGGGCAGTACACCACCGAAGAGGCGCTGGCAGCATTGCTTGCCGGTTCAAATTTGACGTTCCGCGTGCTCAATCCGAAAACTGTCGAGATCAGAGCCCGCCCCGTGGAAGATGCGCCGGACCCGCCGACACCCCGAATGCCCGACAAGGTCGATGAGGCACAAGCACCGCGCGGCTTGAAGAAAAGCGCCGCGCGGCGCACCGACGTCGAGGAAGTGATCGTCAATGCGACCGCCGAAGGGCTCGTTGCGACACGCACCGAAACACCCCTGCGTGCCATCCCGCAGACCGTGTCGGTGATCTCGTCTGAACAGATGCGCCAACAGGGCGATACCGACCTGGCCGAGGTCATGGGCCGTGCGACCGGCATCACTCTGGTGCGCACCAACTCGGCGGATCAGAAGTTCTATTCCCGCGGCTTCGAGATCACGACATTCCACGTCGATGGCGGCGCCGCACTGCGTTCGCATGCCGAGTCTCCGCTGATCATCCTGGGTACACCCGATCTCAGCGAGTTCGAACGCATCGAGCTGCTGCGCGGCGCCGACGGACTGTTCTCAGCCAACGGCAACCCCGGGGGCACGGTGAACATGGTGCGCAAGCGGCCGCTGCACAGTTACGAACTATCGGTGGATGCATCCGTCGGCTCCTGGAACCAGTACAGGATCGAGACGGATCTCACCGGGCCGCTG
Organism: Povalibacter sp.; assembly: GCF_036520495.1. Lineage (GTDB taxonomy): Bacteria > Pseudomonadota > Gammaproteobacteria > Steroidobacterales > Steroidobacteraceae > Steroidobacter. The sequence goes on from NZ_DATDJO010000030.1 coordinate 43,954, forward strand.
ACCGCTGATGGCCGACTGCGTGGGCGAATGGATGCCTTGTACTCGCAACGAGGCTATTTTTACGACACCGCCGAGCTCGAGCGCACCAGGATTTTCGCGGTGCTGGAATATGACATTGCCCCTCAGACGCTGCTCACGGTGGGAGGCAGCTACCAGTGGGACAACGCCCTGCCCTTCGTTGGCGGCCTCCCCTTCTATGCCAATGGCAACGATACGCACCTGCCGCGTGATACTGCCCTGACGTTCGACTGGGCGAACTATCGCACCGAGATCCGCCAGCTGTACCTGCAACTGCAGCACGAGTTCCTGGACCACTGGAAAGTGCGGCTGAATACTTCGTCCTGGGACGGATACTCCGAGCATGCGTATGCCGCCTTCAGCTTCCCGGTCGATCCAGTCACCGACGCGATGCGCGGCCCACCGATTGCTGCTGCCACAGCCCGCCCCAGCATCCACGAACAGATTGCCCTCGATCTCACGCTCACCGGGAGCTTCGACTGGTTCGGCCGGCGCCAGGAACTGGCGTTTGGCGCAGACTTCGCGCGAGTCCGGGCGCGCATGGCCCTGAATGATTATTGGCGCTACGGACCGACGCTGGCCGACATCCACGAGTTCGATCCACTCCTCTACCCGGGCTCGCCGCTACGACTGGACCCGACACTGCACTACGACGTCGACTCGGTCCAGGAGCAGACCGGACTGTTCGCATCATGGCGCGTATATCTGGAAGACTGGTCTGCGATCGCAGGCGCGCGGCTCAGCTCCAACCACATCAGGTCGAATGCAATCATCAGTGCGGGACCGGCCAGCGCGAGCAGGAGCGTCCGCTTCGGCAACAGCGACGTTCTTACACCGTACGCGGCAGTGATGTACGACCTCAGCGACAACTACTCACTCTACGCCAGCTATGCCGACATCTACCGCGCCGGGAACGGCGCCCGGCGGATCGATGGCAGCGAGATCAGCCCGATTCGCGGCATCAACATCGAAGCGGGTGTCAAAGGCGCCTGGCACGGCGGAGCCCTGAACGGACAGCTGGTGCTGTACCGGATTTCCCAGCGCAACATTCCCGTACCCGAAACCAGGCCAAGCCCGCCCGGCAGCGGACTGGAATGTTGCGTTGCCGGCGCAACCCACAGGAGCGAAGGTGCGGAAATCGAACTCACGGGGCTTCTGCAGCCTGGCTGGCTCATCGGTGCGGGCTATACGTTCAACCACAACGAAGCAGCCCTCGGCGGCGACCTGTCGAGCTGGACCCCGACTCACCTGTTCAAGCTCTGGACCAGCAAACAATTGCCCGGCGTGCTCGACCGCTGGACGATCGGCGGCAGCGTGCATGCGCAAAGCCCTTACTCGGTTCGCGGCACCTACTGCGAGCAACCGCTCATCTTCGACTTCTGCGGCGGTGAGGCTGTCGTCGTCGACACGATCCAGAGCGAGTATGTGACTGTCGATCTGCGAGCGAGCTTTGATTTCAGCCCGAACTGGCAGCTCGCGCTGAACGTCAACAACATCTTCGACAAGGCCTATTACCAGACGCTCGGCGCGTCACATCTCAACAACTGGTACGGAGAGCCGCGCTCCGCGATGTTGAGGCTCGACGGCCGCTACTGAGTTGAGCTGCGTTGTCGCTTGCTGCGACGCGCCGCTTCACCATGACAGGGCCACTCCGGCATAGACCGTCGTGTCGCTTCGCTGCGGCAACTTCACATCCGCCAGTTGTCCCCGCACGAAATAATGCATGTCACGACCCTTCGGCAGCCCGATCAGGAAGCCGAGCGTAAGGTCCGGCACCAGGCGTCTGATCCGGTCGGAGGGCACCGTGACATCACTGTGACGAAATTGCCCCTGCAGCAGCGCGTTGTACAACGGTACCCGCGCGGAGAGCGTGCCATAGAAAAATCTGTCGCCGGCATCGTCACTGCTGCCCATCACTCCACGATCGCTCAGTCCCGTCGCGGAGCCATGGATATTCCAGGTGGCGTCGGCAAATCGTCCGACCCGCGCGCCGATCCCGGCACTCAGATCCGTCAGGAAACCAACGCCGCCACCGGCACGATAGAACCACTGCATCCGTGAGCCGCGGAAGTCCGTGACCTCACTGGTCCATTTGCGCTCGTGCATCAGCCGCAGGGTGGGTTCCGCGCCGTCAGAGACCTGATGCTGCCAACCTCGCGGCCGCTCCGACCCCATCGTGCGATGCACTCTGCGCTGTGCATGCGGCACGAATGCGCTGCCCAGAACACCAACGGCCAGCGAAGTCACTGCCGACCGATACGGGTCCTGAATCTGCTGCAGGCTTCCAGACACATAGACGAGTCCGGCGTAGGGTCGGTCGTCCCACACCGGCTCGCTGTCGCGAATATCTGCGGGCGTGAAGGCTGCAACGCCAATCTCGAGCTCATAGCGATAGGAGGACGACTGAATTCCCAGCAGGCGATCCATCGCCGCCAGGCGCGCCTGCCGCCCCGGTGTGGCGTCCGGCTCCAGTGTGCCCGCCACAGTGAACGCCCCGCCGCCCGTGTAGTCCGCATCGTTACTCATGCCGCTGAACAGGTCGTCGTCCAGGTAGATCGTGTGCGTCGTCTCCGCCTCGGCCATGGAACACGCGAGCGTGCAGGCGATGACCCAGGTCCGCGCCGTAAACATCGCATTCTTCATGACACTTCCTCTCGTTATCGATGAGGGAAGCGTCCGATGAGCAGGCTGCCACCGCGTTTCAGGCAGTCACCGTCGCATTTCAGCGGAAATGCCCTGCGAACCGCGTCACCGGCATTGCGAATGAAATGTCCTGCGCATGCGCAGACATCGAATCGCGACCCGCCACTGACAAGATCGCATCATGAAGACCACGCAGAGGAAACCCGACGAGCTCGCAGCTGCGGCCGATGTGGCGGCGTCGCAGGCCGCAGTTCCATCAGCGCCCGCCAACGACTCCGAGGTGCCAGAGCAGCAGGACTTCGCGACGGAGGAACGCATCCTCATCCTGCCGGCCGCGCTCGTGCTGCTCCTGGCGATCCTCGCCCTCCTCATCGTCTTCCTCAGAGGATGATTTTCCGGCGTGCGGCTTCGTGAGTCGTCACCAGGTGCCGCAAGGACAATGGCGCTCAGATAGCGTCATTGAAATCTTCGCCCATTCGGTCCACCTGCATGACTGAGCAGCAGATGCATCCTCGGCGCTAGATCCGCGTATCGACGATCCGGTTCTCCGCACACGTTGCCCCCGGCAGTTCGAAGCCACCGGAAATACTGGCGCGGCAAAGCGCCAGGTCCGGCGAATCCGGCTGGCGTTGGCGAATCATTTGCCCCGCGTCGGGCAACTGCAGTGCGTTCGCATCAACCTCGAAGCACGCGTCGCCTGGCGCGCACCAGGCCCATTCGGGCAGGACTTTGGCCGGATCGGCCGGCCGCAATGCGTCCATGCTGAGCAGTCGTACGGCGAGGCGACTATCTGCCAGGTTCGTCGACAACGAACACCCGACGACGAACGCACACACAATCGCGACGCCTCTGGGGGCTTCTGTCACGGATCTCATATCGCTTCGCTCCTGTTCTGACTGTCGCCGAACAAGACTCGAAGCTCTGCGCCGATTGCATCACGTCGATTGCGGCGAGCCGATTCGGAATTTCATCCGTAGTGGTCCGCTGACCTGATCATTACGCATGAAACGGCGCTGCCGTGGCGGGAAATCATCCAGCGGCGCCTGCGACGTAGCTTGCGCATCGAAGCGACAGTATTTCTCTGTTGCATGTAGGGAGCAGACACATGTTCACCAAGACTTGGCTGGCAGGACCGATCCTGTTTGCCGCGGCCCTCATGACGGCGTGCACTACCACAGGTGTCGGGACTGGCGAGACCCGTGGCGGCGGTTCCGCCGTCAACTTTTCGTGGTCCAGCGACAACGCGACCTCGGGAATGATGACGGCAACGTTCGCCAGGAGCGGCCAGGCATTCAATGGACGTTTCTTTCAGATCACCAGCGAGACACGCTACGACGATCTGCAGCCGTTGTGGGTCGGCTGGGGACGGCGCTGGGGCGGCTGGCCCTACTGGGGTTACGACGATGGTCCGAGTTTCATGACGCACTACTCGGGGCGCGTCCTGGCGAATCTCACCAGCACGACCGGTGAGCGCCTGCGCTGCAATTTCCGACTGGTTCGTCCGTCCTCGGGTATGTCCGGCGGCGGCGAGGGGAAATGCCAGGGGCCAGATGGCGCCGAGATCGACGCTACGTTTCCCTCGGCCTGACACGAGCCTCGCAAACTCCTCCAGCAGCGCCCGGCCGTTGACGATCTGGAAATGAATCGCAACAGCCGGGCCGCTGCCACCCGATGCATCGCGTGTCCTCGCCCGATCGGTCACTGAGCCCGCGCATCATTCGCAGACGACTGACTCCCGTTCGGTCTGCCTTGCGTACATCACTACAGTCGTAACGCAATCCCTCGTTCGGGACATGCCGATGCAACGCACCGGCAGCGCAATAGGGTCGCCGAGGAACTTTCCATTGCCGAACGAGGCGTAATTCAATGGCCAGGCTACTGCGCGTGCTTTACGACGATCCCAGCGGACGTGGCGATCCTTCGTTGCTGCATTCACGGAGGATGCTCACATGACACTCTCCTTTCTTGACCGCGATCGCACGATCGCTCCACCCGGCTACAACCGCTTCCTGGTGCCGCCGGCTGCGTTGGCTGTGCATCTGTCGATCGGGCAGGCCTATGCCTTCTCCACGTTCAATCTGCCGCTGACGCGGTTGATCGGCAACGGCGAGTCCGCGCCGGATGACTGGACGCTCGCCCAGGTCGGCTGGATCTTCTCCATTGCCATCGTGTTCCTCGGTCTGTCCGCCGCGCTGTTCGGTCGCTGGATGGAACGTGTCGGACCGCGCAGGGCGATGTTTACGGCAGCCCTGTGCTTCGGCAGCGGATTCATGGTCTCAGCCGTTGGCATCCATCTCCATCAGCTGTGGTTGCTGTATCTCGGCTACGGTGTGCTCGGCGGCTGCGGCCTGGGCATCGGCTACATCTCGCCGGTATCGACGCTCATCAAGTGGTTTCCCGATCGTCCCGGCATGGCGACGGGTATGGCCATCATGGGATTCGGCGGCGGCGCCCTGATCGCGGCACCGCTTTCGCTGGTCCTGATGGATCACTTCAAGACCGCCACATCGGAAGGTGTACTGCAGACATTCATCGTGATGGGTGTGATCTATTTCATCTTCATGATGATCGGCGCCTACGTCGTGCGTGTACCGGCCAGCGACTGGAAGCCTGCGAACTGGGTTCCACCTGCTCAGCCGCACAAGCTCGTGACGACCGCCAATGTTCACGTCGACGTCGCCTGGCGAACACCGCAGTTCTGGTTGCTGTGGGGCGTGCTGTGCATGAATGTCACGGCCGGCATCGGTGTGTTGAGCCAGGCTTCACCGATGATCCAGGAAATCTTTGGCGGCCGCGTCACCGTTGCTGCGGCGGCCGGCTTCGTCGGACTGCTGAGTCTGTTCAATATGGCCGGACGATTTTTCTGGGCGTCGACGTCCGACTACATCGGACGCCGCAACACCTACATGGTGTTCTTCCTGCTCGGCATCCTGCTCTACTGGCTGGCGCCGATACTCGGCCGACTCGGCTCGGTCAGCATGTACGTCGCGGCCTTCGCCATCATCATCTCCATGTACGGCGGCGGCTTCGCGACGATTCCCGCGTATCTGCGCGATGTCTTCGGCACGATGCACGTCGGTGCCATTCATGGCCGGCTGCTGACCGCCTGGTCAGTCGCGGGTGTACTCGGTCCGGTACTGGTCAACTACATTCGCGAGTACCAGATCGCAAGCGGTATTCCCAAGGCCCAGGCCTACTCCACTACCTTGCATATCATGTGCGGCCTGCTGTTCCTGGGCTTCCTGTGCAACCTGGCCATGCGCGCAGTGAACTCGCGCTACTACTACCGCGAACCGGCGCTCGGCGAGCTGGACACCGTGAGGACACGATCATGAAAGCACGCCTGATCATTCTGTGGCTGATCGTGGGTCTGCCGCTGTTGTGGGGCATCGCCAGGACGCTGGCGAATTCGATGAAGCTGTTCCTCTAGGACAGCCCGCCCGCCGCCGTGGATTGCATCTGCCTCCGTGGATTGCATCTGAAAGAACCGTGGCATACGGGCGTAACACAGTCAGCCTGGAATCCGTCGCAACGGCGGCCCGTCGAGGCCGCTGACGCTGCGACGACATGCCTGAGCGTGCTGCCGCCACAACGACCTCTCCACTGCTATCGGAATGAACACCATGAAAGTGATCGATGTAGATGCCATCGCAAACCTGGCCAAACCGCTGGTCAATCAGACTGCCATCGAGATTCAGCCCTACGGGCAAATCGTCAAGCTACCGAATGCACTGTCTGAATCGGTGTGTCGCAAGTCAGTCGAAAATCTCAACCAACTGCTGGCGGATTGCATGGCCTTGCGCGATCTGTACAAGAAGCACCACTGGCAGCTGGTCGGTGCCACGTTCTCGCAGCTCCACGTGCTGTTCGACAAGCACTTCGAAGGGCAGACAGAAATCGTCGATGAGATCGCCGAACGGATTCAGGCGCTGGGTGGCGTGAGCGTCGCGATGGCACACGACGTTGCGGAGATGACCCTCGTTCCTCGTCCGCCGCGAGGCCGCGAAGAAGTACCAGTGCAGATCTCGCGGCTGCTGCATGCCCATGAAATCATCCTGCGCGAAGCCCGCACCATGGCGCGGCAAGCCGCCGAGCTGGGCGACGACGGCACCAACGATCTGCTGGTTGGCGACGTCATTCGCCCCAACGAGCAGCAGGTGTGGTTCATCGCCGAGCATGTCGTCGACACGCCGCTGGTTCGTGCCGACTAGTTACAGCCGTAATCGCAGGCGTGCTCGCGGCAATACGCTGGCAACACCCAGGTCAGATGCTGGCTTCGACTCGGCGAACTCAGGCAGATCCGTGAAGCAACACATCCACTCGTCAGGCGCAGTAGCACTCGCAGCATGGTTCGCTCTGACTGGCTGCGTCTCCGAGCCCGTAGCGACCTATGTCGAACCGCCCGCGCCCCCGCCACCGGATACGACCGTGTATTTCTATCCGGCGGAGGGCCGTGCCATTCCGGCCGCTCAGCAGGACCGCGATAAATATGAGTGCAACGTCTGGGCAGTGAAACAGAGCGGGTTCGACCCGAGCGCCCCGAACATGCCACCGCATCATCGCGTGCGAGTCGTTGCTGGCGGTCCCCCGCCTGGCGCCACCGTTGGCGCGGGTGCGGTGACCGGCGCCGTTGTCGGCGCCGTGGTCGCCAATCCCTGGGAATCCGGACGCGGCGCACTTATTGGCGCCGTCGCAGGTGCGGCCATCGGCGGCATCGTCGAATCCGAGCGCGCCCATGAGGCGAGCCAACGTCAGGCCCAGGCGAACGCGGATGCCAATGGCGCACGAGCCGCCGCGCTCGAGCAACAGTCGGCGCAGTTCCGACGGGCGATGAGCGCCTGCCTGGAAGGGCGCGGTTACATCGTCAGGTAAACAGGACACATCGACATGAATGACCGGAAACATTTCAGTGCGTCGTCCCGTTCGACGCGTTCGCGCAAGCCGCTGGCTGCCTATCCTGCGTCGCACATGATCGTCTGGACGATCATTTTTCTCTTTGTCGCGGCCGCAGTCGCCTCCGCTGCGGAGCACGGCGGCGGCGACAGAGGCCAGCCTCACGGCGGCGGACAAGGCCACTTCGGCGGCGGCGCGCAACCGCATTTCGAGACCCACATGGATGGGCGCTTCTCACACAACCGCCACTACTACAACCATGGTCAGACAGTGCATGACATTCCCCGCGGTGGCATCGACATCCATCACGGTGGCCAGCACTACTGGTATGACCGCGGCCATTGGTATCGCCGGCACAACGGCATCTCGGTGGTGATCGGCGCACCCCTCGGAGCGTTCGTCCCGCTACTGCCGTACTACTATTCCACGATCTGGTGGGGCGGTGTGCCGTACTACTACGCCAATGACACCTACTACACCTGGAACGGCGGCCAGAACGAGTACGAAGTGGTCAACCCGCCGGCCGGCATCGACTCCGGGGGCACCACGCAGGCTCCCTACGGCGACGAAGTTTTCATCTACCCGAAGAATGGGCAATCCGCCGATCAGCAGGCGCGCGATCGCTACGAATGCTATCGCTCCGCCGCGGATCAGACCGGCTACGATCCAACCGCTGCCAGCGGCGGCGTGCCGTCCGGGCAGGCTGTGAGCAAGCGTTCGGACTATCTGCGCGCACAGGCGGCCTGCCTGGATGCACGCGGCTACAGCGTGAAATAGCCACTGCACGAGTGAGGCGAGGGCTGCTGTACGGTGGCCCGCTTCGCCCGCGAACCTGAACTCGAATACGCAATCACGATCTTCATTGAACGTGTATTGCTCAGTAGGCGCGAAGGAATAGTGGCAGTGGCCCCACCAGCGCGCTTGCGCACGATCCAGCCGGAGGACAGACACGATCTGGGTGAGTCACCTCAGGGCGAAGCATGCGTCGCCTGCCAACGTCTGGAATACACCTCGAACTCACCGTGACTGCCGCGAGAAGAGCTTTTCCTGGAACGCCATCCCCCTTTGGGGATTCCGCGGCATGAATCCGTCCCTGGAGGCTCCGACAAAAACATCCTGTTTTTGACGGTCCAGGAAAACCAGTCTGACGACAATCGCATCAGTAGCATCGTCGAGGCTGGAAATGCTTCGCTACCGAATTTGAGACAGGCTCCGGGCTCACGGTGAGCACCGATCAAGCCGCCACTCCCGCGCAGGCGCGGATCCCTCTTGTCGCTTCAACCTCTACCTGTTGACCCGCTCGATGCCGGGCAGGACCAGGTGCGCGGCCGCTTGCAGCTCGCGCTGCGCGTTTCGCTTCCGCTCTTCCCAGAGCATGGCCTGCAGCTGGCGTTGCCAGTTGTTCTCGGCCGGGATGAAACACGGCAGCAGCGGTGCAACACGAGATGCGATCTGCTGCTGACGGTTGAGCCATAGCTGTTTCATGACACTCTCCTCTCGGCACGCCTCTCGGCACGCCTCTCGGCACGCCCCACGGCGTCCTCGGGTTTGCTCCTGACCACCTATCGATTCACCGCGCCCTTCTGATGGCGATCGGATGGATGCGATGAGCTTCAGCATTGCAGCCCCATGCATCGGCCGGATTTCTCTGGCGTGTCGGGCAATTTCATCTGACACCGTCGTGGAACCGAAGCGGCATCGCTGACGTGCATGCGATCGTTTCGATCACTGCAGTCGTGTCATGAAGAGGCAGGAAGTCGGATGCCAGCGGATGCCGGCACCCGACTTGCCTCGAGAGTCATTTCTGATAAGGGTAGTAACGGAATGACAGCATGCCCATGGTGATATTCGTATCGGGATCGCCGCCAATGCCCTCGAAGATGTTGCGCCTGGTATAGGAGCCCTGCAGTCCGACCTGCATGTTGCCCAGTGCGCCCTGGTAATACTTCCACCACATGCCCAACGCGCCGTGCTCGATGCGCGAAGTGTTGGCCGCACAGGCCGAACTGCCTTCGATGAGACAGCCGCTGTTGTCGTACAGCGGGCTGCCATAGCCAAAGCCGAGCGTATTGCCGTTCACAACTGCGGTGAAGTCCTCCGCATCCGCATCCTCGATGCCGGCATACGCATAGACGGTCCAGTCGCTGGCGGGCCGATAGATCAGACCCACCAGTGCCTGATAAGCAGACACGCGCGAGAGTTCGCCGTCGGGTTTGACGGTCACGTCCGGCAGCTGCGCCGAACCGTACCGACCAATGCCACGGCCCGCGAGGCCGCTCAGTTGGAAATCGACCTGACTGCCGAGGGGCAGAATCATGCCGAGGCCAACGCCGCCGCCGTAGGTGGTCTTGTTGTCGCTCCCCGCACGCGCACGGAACGCACGGCCCAGGCCGTAGAACTCGTAGTGACCATAGCCGGGATCCCACGCCACTTTGGCGACTACGTCGGGAGCGACGTCCGTCGAATAGTTCACTGTTGGCGCGAACAGCGAGCCACCTGGCTCGCTGGACACCGACGGTACCAACGTGTTGTTGGGACCTTTGAATATGATGGCCTGTGGGCTTTCGAGCGACAGCCCCAGCGCGAGCTTGCCGCCGAAGTCCTTCACGAAGCGCAGCTGCGGATTGCGCGTCCAGTTGAAGCCGGGCACGTACTGCCCATCGATGACCAGGGGGATCTGCTCCTGGCGCGGCATCATTCCTTTCTTCTCGAGCGTGACCAGACTGTAGGTCTGTCCCGCAAGCAAGTAGAAGTCCGACGCCTTGTTGTAGTAGGTGCCGTAGAAGTGCCGCATGCGGGGGTTGTAGCTGTTGCTCTCGACCGAGTTGGCCGTGGGCGCCGAGCTCTGAAAATCCATCTCCACGTAAGCTTCTGCACGCGCCCTGCCGTCATCCGGACCTTCTGTCAGCAACGAGATCCGGCTCTGCCGCGCCGAGCCGCGGAACTCCGACATATGGTACTGAGGCAGATTCGGGAACGGGATGCTCGTGTTGAAATTGCTCGACACATCCGCCGTCTCGTTGCGGTTGCGATAGATGGCCGCAAGTTCCGCGAAGCCACCGAACGTCAGCGTGAGCGGTCCGGCCTGGATGCCAGGTCCGCCAGTCGAGGCGCGTGCCGACCTGCCGCCATCGGGGGCTGGTGAGGCGCTGCCCTGCCTGGCCGTCGCATCCTGCTGCGCCTTCAAGCGATCGAGTTGTCGCTGCAGCTCCTGGACCTGCCTGCGCAAGTCATCGAGTTGACCTGAACTCTGGCCCGCGGCCTGGGCGAAAACCTCGCCGCTGGAAATCGTGCCGAGCACGAGCGCGACGGCCGTCGCCACCTTCATGCGAACACGCGCTGCATGCACATTGTCGCGATCCGGAATAGGCATCGCACAGAACTGGATCGTTGCCATGACTGAGATTCCTCATTCACTTGAGCGTGGACAGGTAGGCGATGAGCGCCGAGCGCTGGCCCGGATCGCTCATGCCGGCGTAAGGCATCACGTTGCCCGGTACGACCGCCTGCGGATTGGCGATGTACTTGTCGAGAGTTGCAGCAGTCCACGTCAGCCGCGCGTGCTTCATGGCATTGCTATAAGCGAATCCAGGAGCGCCGCCGCTCGCGCGTCCGACGATGCCCTTGAGCGAGGGGCCGACGCCGTTGCTGCCATCGGTGCTGTGACAGGCGGCGCATTGCGCGAAGGCTTCCTGGCCCGCATTGCCGGATGAATCCGCGGCCCGAAGGGCAACTCCGCCGAGTGCGGCCGCCATGAACAGTACGAGCGCGATGGTGTTTCTGGCACGGAGGATTTCATACATGGGTGGTTGCTCCGACACGGACGAGTGGCTTTAAAGACGCTGTGGATTGCGCGCATAGCGGCTCAGGTCATCGCTGAGTCGCAAGCCGATGGCGCTCATCAGCGCAGTCGGGTTGTAGCCGGCGTTGTGCGCATAGACCGAGCCGCCGACGACGAACAGGTTCTCGGCATCCCAGTGCTGCAGATGTGGCGAGACCACGCTCGTGTGCGGATCTGCGCCCATCGGTGTCCCGCCGACGACGTGAGTCGTCTGATAGAGGCGCGAGTCGTACGGACCCTTGCGCGGCGCTCCGGGGCCGACGATCGTGGCACCACTGGCATTGGCCAGCTCCACCATCTTGCGGGTGACGTACTCGGACATCTTCACCTCGTTGTCGCGCCAGTCGAACGTGATGCGCACCAGGGGTTGTCCGTAGGCATCGCGATACGTCGGATCGAGACTCAGGTAGTTATCGACGTGCGGATAACAACTGCCGATCGTGCTGAACGAGAAGGCATGCGAGTACCAGTCGGCGCTCGCCTGCTTCCACTTCGTTCCCCATTGCGGCGTGCCAGGCGGCAACGGCCGGGTCGAGATCGGCCGGCCATTGGTGGTGTTGTTGAAGATGTACGCACCGCCCATGAAGCCCAGGCCGCTGTGATCGAAGTTGTCGCCATTGAACTCATCGAGAATGGTCTGCGATGAGCCCGAGGCGAAGAACGGATTGATCCAGCGATCCTTGTAAAAGACGCTCATGCTGGACTGCGTCTGATGGCAGTAATTCTTGCCGACCACGCCGCGCCGGGTCGCCGCGTGATACGGCTCGCCGATCCGGCTGCCCAGGAGCAGCTTGGTGTTGGTGAAGGTGAATGCGGACAGCACCACCACGTCGGCCGGTTGCTCGATCTGATCACCGGTTTCCAGATCGATGTAGCGCACGCCTGTCACGCGCTTCGCCTTCGCGTCGTAGTCGATTGCCGTCACGTGGCTGTAGGGACGGATCTCGAAGTTCTTCTTGCGCTTCAGCACCGGATAGAGAAGTACCTCGGGCGATCCCTTCGCGTTCGACTCACAGATGAATCGCTCGCAATGACCGCAGTACTGGCAGGCGCCCAGGCGCATGCCGTCCGGATTCACATAGACATGCGGAGAATTCGATGCGGCCATCGGAAAGGGCTTGTAGCCCAACTTGGCAGCAGCCTCGGAGAGAATCACTCCGGCTTCGGTGATCTCGAGCGGCGGCTGCGGATACTCGCTGCGCCGTGGTGCTTCGAAAGGATTGCCGCCTGGCTGAATCTCGCCGCGCAGATTCCCCGCCTTGCCGGCAACACCGAACAGCTTCTCGAACATCTCGTGATACGGTTCGAGCTCCTGATAGGTGACGCCCCAGTCCTGGATCGGCATCTCGCGCGGCACCGCTGCCGCGCCGTAGCGATCGACCAGACGCGTGCGCAGCTGCATGTCGTAGTCGGCCCAGCGAAAGCACTGGCCGTTCCAGTGATTGCCGGCACCGCCCACTCCCTCACCGGGAAGAAACGCGGCCAGGGTGCGGATCGGTAGCGCCGTTTCCTTGTCCGAGTAGCGCAGCGTGTAGGTTTCGATCGACCAGTCCTGCGCCAGTTGGTTGCGCACGCCCCAGCGCAGCTCATCGCGCTGACTCGGCAGTCGGTGCTCCGCTCCGGCGTCGTGATCGCGGCCGCGCTCCAGGACGAGCACGTCCACGCCATCCTCGACCAGCTTGCGCGCCGCGAGCGCTGCCATGAGACCGCCGCCCACGAACACGACCTGTCGTGACTTGAGTTTCTTGTTCACGAGGAATCCTCAGCTGAAGTCCAGAATGGATTTCGGGGTCTGCGCACCCGGGAAGGGCTTGCCGCGGTACTGCACCATGTCCTGCGCGTAGAAGGCCGGCAGGCCCGGGTAGCCGATCATTTTCCAGAACACCTTGTCGCGATTGCCGCCGTAGACCGGATCCGCAAAGCACGCCTGCTGGAACAACGGGTAGAGCAACTGCGAGAACCAGTCGGCCAGCGACAACCGTTCATCGACGACCTTGCCGCCGGCGAGGTCGGACAGGAACGCATCCGCGTCGGCCGGCGCGAGCTGGTCGAACGACTTTCCGTAACGCGATTGCGCAGCTTTGCGTGCAGCTGCAATCCCGGCCTTGAAAAATTCCGCGGGCTTCATCGGCAGCTGATAACCCTGCTCCGGTTTGCCCTTGATCCATGGACCCTGCGAATACATGCGCCCGCCCTTGCCGAAATCCCCGGCGAGCTGGCGATCGATGTAAACGGCGAGCCCACAGTCGGTACCGCTCGGGGTCAGCGAGTCTGCCGGACACATGATGTCGACGACCGCCTCGAGGAACGTCGCCTCCTCCGGACCGAGCAACGTATAGCCCGCGTTCGGCGCCGCAGGCGCCGCGTTCGCAGCGGCTCCTGGCGCGAGGACCGCGGGCGCGGCCGACGCGTGTCGCACGATCTGCGATACCGGCAGCAATACAGCGACGCCCGCGGCCTTCGCAATGAACAGCCGACGTGATGACGCCGGCTGGGCCGATTCGTGGTCCTGATCGTGGTTCTGGGGTTCCTTGCTCATCTCATCTCCTCATGCAGTTGCAACCCGCATTCCGAATCGGCACGCACGCTGTTATCTACGCGGCCGTGTAAGCAAGGTCGTGCAAATGCATTACCCGCGAGTGACGAACATGTGGCAGCAGATTTCGCATCACATTTCATATGCAACTGCGACTGCCGGATTGCAGTTGAAACCCGCACGGCGCGCTGTGTTATCCGCACGAACGACGCTGCCCCGAGCATCGATCGCGGTTTCGAAGTTGCGCGAAGCGTGCGCATCACCGCATCCACATCGCACCCGCACGGCATGCATCGCGACCGCGATGCCATCGAGGAGTGGAGATCACCATGAAATTCCCGCGAGCACCCCGTCATGCAACGAATGCGATCGCTGCGATCGCGCTCTTCAGTCCGTGGCTCGTCGGTGCCACGACCACGGATCAGGCCATGACGAAGGATTCGCCGTCGGTCGATGCCTCGAGCACCACCTACGTCGTCAGCGAGCAGAAATCCTCCGTGAACATCCTGGTCTATCGTGCTGGCGCACTGGCACTGTTCGGCCACGATCATGTGATGACGGTGGGCGCATTGAGCGGGAAAGTCCGGGTCGGCCCGGCGCAATCGGGTTTCGATCTATCCTTTCCCGTGGCCGGTCTGATCATCGACGACGCCGCAGCACGCAAAGCTGCCGGCCGCGATTTCGCATCCGAGGTGCCGCAGGCGGACCGGGATGGCACGCGCCACAACATGCTGCTGCCCGAAGTGCTCGACGGCGAACACTATCCGCAGATCACGCTGCGCTCGGCGCAGATGTCCGGAACGCTGCCGGACGCGCAGTTCGTCGTGCATGTTCAGATCAAGGACGTGACCCGCGACATCCGCGTCCCTGCCACTGTCACCATTGACGGCAAAGAACTCACTGCCAAAGGTCAGTTCGACATCCTGCAGAGCGACTTCGGCATCAAGCCCTTCAAAGTGGCGCTCGGCGCATTGGAAGTGCGCGATCGCCTGGTAGTGAACTTCAGGATTTCCGCGCAGGCGCAGTGACTGACGGACCAGATGAAGATATGGCTCCGCCCTCGGCCCTCCGCTCGCCCTGACTCCTTGTCGAAGGGGCGAAGGACCGACAGGCTCTGTGGTCAACAATCCTCACATCGGTGGCACCACACCATCCTTCTCGACTACCACGCGTTGCGCCACGAACTGATTCGGCCCGCTGCCCGTGGCGATCACGAACACCTTCTTGCCTTTGGACAGATCTGTTCTGTCCGCAGGGACGAATGTGACGATGGGCACATTGGGAGGAACGGTGATGTCCTTCTTGCCGCCCTTGTACGACAGCTTCACGTTCGTGCCATTGGTACTGTCGACGATGGCATCCACATTGGCATTGGTCATCGTGCTGCGCGGGCCGAGATCCCACGCATAGTGGCCTTCTCCGGTACCGCGCGCGGCTTCCGGAAACACGACCACCTCCTGCGCCGTCAAACGGCCCTGTACATCCGTCGTCGCAGCAGTGCCGATGAATGAACCCGGCTTGATATCACTGAGTGACAGCTTGCGCACTGCGGACAGAGGCACTGTCGGAGGAACCTCGATGGTGACGGTATCGCCGCTGACGCGATGAACCGTCAGCGTCTGGTCCGCGAGCGAAACGATGTCGCCGCGAATACGCTGCGTCTTTTGCTGCATGTTGGACTGCGGCTCCATCTCCATCCGCATCTGTGCGAGTGTCACCGTCGAGATCGCCATGGTCAGCGATGCCACCGCCATTCGCAGGAAAAATGTTCTGCCTGGTTGAGCCATAAAGCCTCCGCTTGAAAGTTTCTGGTGGATGAAGTGGCTACGGCATCAACTGCCGCTGAACCAGTTGTAACCCTGGTTCTCCCAGTAGCCGCCGGGATACGTATTCGTGAGGTCGATCGACAGGATGTGCTTGGGATTCTTGAAGCCGAGTTTGGTCGGGATCCGCAGCTTCATCGGAAAGCCGTACTTCGGCGGTAACACGACACCGTCGTAGGTCAGTGTCAGCTGCGTCTGCGGGTGCAGTGCCGTCGGCATGTCGATGCTGGTCGAGTAATCGTCCGCGCATTTGAAGAAGACGTACCTGGCCGTCGTGTCGGCACCCGTGCGCTTGAGAAAATCGGAGAAGGTGATGCCTCCCCATCGACCGATCGCACTCCAGCCTTCGATACAGATGTGCCGTGTGATCTGGCTCGTTTGCGGCATCGCGCGCAGTTCCTCGAGCGTCCACTCGCGCTTGCCGCGCACCAGCCCGCTCAGCTCGAGGCGATAGCTCGCTGCGTCGACCTGCGGCACCTCGTCGATGTCGTAGTACGCATTGAACGGAAACGGCCGCGTGATCATCGACTCCGGATACGTCGGTGCAAGCTTGTTCGGATCGAAGATCCATCCCTGCACGCGATCATTGAAGCGCGAGATTCGCCGCAGCATCTTCTCGACCGAACTGTCATCGCTCAGCGTGCATCCGGTGAGCAGCGACAAGCCACCGAGCGAGAGCAGCTGTTTGGCGAACAGGCGCCGGGTCGGCCGTGTCAGCTCGCGCTGCGCATCGCGGATGATGAGGCGCGCATCCAGACGCGGGACTTTTGGCTCCCTGCTGCTCATCTCATCGCCCGCGAACCATGCTGAGCAATGAACGCGGCACGAGAAGCGCCATGGTCACGTGTATTGCGAAGAACCCAACCAGGACGGTCATGGCGAAGAAATGCACGACACGCGCAGTGTCATAGCCGCCCATCAGATCGCACAACATCGAAAACTGCACTGGCTTCCAGATCGCCAGGCCTGACGCGATCAGCACCATGATGGTCAGGATGACCACGATGTACGCGGCCTTCTGGACCATGTTGTAGCGCGACGGGTCATCGTGCACGAGCGCGCCGCGCAGGGCTGCCGCAAGATCACGACCAAAACCTCGCGCACTGACGGGCAGCAGCATGTGCACGAGGCGACCGCTCAGCACGCCCAGCGCAAGGTAGACCAGGAAGTTCACGACCAGCAGCCACATCGCCGCGAAATGCCACAGCAATGCGCCGCCGAGCCAGCCGCCAAGGGTGATCTGCGTCGGGAAGTGCACTCCCGCAAACAACGGCGAGGCGTTGTAGATCTGCCAGCCGCTGGTGACCATGAGCGCCACTGCGACTGCATTCACCCAGTGCGTGATACGCAGCCACGCGGGATGAGTCTCCTGCGGCGCTGGTGATGTCAGGCCGGGATGGCTCGCGGATGAAACGACTTCAGTCATTCGGCTTGCCCCGTTGGAGCGAATCGCTGTAACTGACGTCAACGATCGAATCGATTCGTTACCGCTTCACGTCGACGCGGCGCCGTCTCATTGCGCGTGAAACACGCTTACGTTCCAGTTACTGCGCTCTTCGCAGGGGTTTCAACCGCAACGCGCCGCTGGTGATACGCAACCCCCTGGTAATACCTGCTGCCGATCCTCAACTCGCGAGTCTCCCTTCGACGCCACTGGAGCCAGCGATGAAACCGTGGATTGTGTGTGTGGTGCTTCTGCTTCCCGTTGCAGGCTTTGCGTGCGAAAGCGGCAGTCGACGCCGCTGCGAAGAGCAGCTGATGAAGCTGATCTCCTATCGTGCCGACGCGATCGAAAGTGCATTCGGCGATCTCTCGGGTGCAATGCCGGAGCAGTTGCGCGTACGTTTCGTTCGCATGAAAGATCCGGATTCCTCAATGATGACCGGACACGCGCACTACGATGCCGAACGGCAGATGCTGCTGCTGTCGCGCCGCGCCGTCGGCGCAACGTTGCCGAATCCGCTGCGCTGGGCCGTCTACTACTGGCCCTACTATCAGAAGGAGAAGTTCCGCGAGGATTTTCCGGTCATCGAGGCCATCGACAATGCGATATGGGCTGTCTACCTGCAGTCGGCTGCACGCAAGAGCGGACTTTCGTGGCCGCACGCCGACTGCAGCTCGGTGGAGGTCGCCAAACGTCTGCCGTGCGAGATGGTGGTCACCGGGATCGCAAGGTTCGTCAAGGTGCGTCGCCCCCTGCACTTCAACGAGAACCGGGTCGACCGGATATGGCCGGAGAACTTCTCGGCCTTCAATCGTCCTGGCCTCAGCTACCAGGACAGCGAGTACGACGTTGTTCGTCTCTATGGTGGTATCTCACTGGTCCGACCGCTGATCAGCGAGTTCGGCGTACCGCAGGTTCTCGCCTATGTGGCGCAGATCCCTTTCGTCATCGAGGGCAACAACGTGCGTACGTCCGCCCTGCACTATCAGGAGCGTGCCCGCGACGCATTGCGCGCGGCGCGGATCGCGCCCGCCGCGCCGCGAGCACCCCTGCTCCTGGCGCAGGTCAAAGAACAGCCCCCCGTCACGCGGTACGAAACCCGTGTCGTGGCGGTGCCCCAGAAGACCAATCCCGCCGATCAGAGCGGTGGCGATGGACTTCAGTTGAAATAGCATGAAGGCGTACGGACATCACTGCATCAGCAGCCTGTCGGAACGTGCAGCTACGGCATTTCGCAACGGCGACTCAGACAGCCCCTCTTCGACTCGATCCGCATTTGCAGCCATCCTCCTCCCCACGGCCGCAATGTTTCGAAGAGGGGCTCCTTTCCGCAGTCGCCCCTGAGCAAAGCAAGCAAGCATGAGCGAGCATGAGTAGTCAGGAGCAATCCGGGCAGGCACCACACGTGCCTGGCCGGACACTCGTCCTGACATTTGCCGTGGCCTGCGGCCTCATCGTCGCCAACATCTACTATGCCCAACCACTGATTGCCCTCATCGCACCGGAACTGGGATTGCACACCGGTCTCGCCGGTGTGATCGTCGCGCTCACGCAGCTCGGGTTCGGCGCGGGACTGCTGCTTGTCGTACCTCTCGGCGACCGGTTCGAGAATCGTGGACTGGTGCTTCTGACCCTGAGCGCCCTGCTCGTCGCGCTGATCGGCGTCGCCCTGTCGGATTCAATGCTCACATTTCTGGTTGCTTCATTTGCCGTCGGCGTGAGCGCCGTCGCGACACAGATTCTGATTCCCTTCGTTTCCCAGCTGGTCCCCGCGGCTTCACGAGGATCGGTCATTGGTGTCGTCGTGGGCGGGCTGGTTGCCGGGATCATGCTCGCGCGCCCCTTTGCAAGCTACATCGCAGCACTGTTCGGCTGGCGCACGGTATTCGCGCTCGCCGCCTGCTTCATACTCATCCTGATCGTGACCCTGCGACTCGCGCTTCCGCAGCGCTGGCCCGCGCAGCATCTCGGATATCCGGCCATCCTGCGTTCCCTGCCTGGATTGGTAGCGAACACGCCGCCGCTACGTCGTCGCGCGTTCTACCAGGGCATGTTGTTCGCAGCGTTCAACATGTTCTGGACCGCCTCACCGTTATTGCTGGCACAGCAGTTCGATCTCGGACACAAGGGCATTGCGCTGTTCACGCTCGCTGCGGCCGCCGGCGCACTGTCGGCGCCACTGGCGGGCCGGCTGGCGGATCGCGGACTGACGCGACCCGCGACGGGCTATGCAATCGGCGCCGTAGTGCTGGCGCTGCTGCTGAGCCTGCTTGCCGCGCAGCTGCATTCCATTGCCGTACTGGTCATCGCGGCGCTGGTGCTGGATGCGGCCATACAGGTCAATCAGGTCCTCAGTCTGCGGTGCATCTACATGCTCGCACCTGAACTGCGAGGCCGTCTGACCGGACTGTACATGGCGTTCGTTTTCGCTTGCGGCGCCGTCGGCTCGAGCGCCGCGGCTGCGCTGTATGTCTTTGGCAGCTGGACCGCACTTGCCATCGCGGGGGCAGCGTTCGCAGCGGCAGCACTGCTGTTCTACGTCACCGAGTTCCGCGCGCCGCGCGCCGTTTCGTCGCCGACGTGATCGGCTGAATAACACCGCCGGTTTCGTCCGTAATACGCGGCGCACTCGCCGCCATCAATCCAACGGAAACTTCGCGCTTTACTGCTCTCAGCCGCTGCACTCAGCCGCGGGTTCACGGGGAGCAGATGCTTATGGATGTCCCTCCGACAGTCAGGAAAGCCGCAGCGTTTTCCGCGCTCCTGCTTGCTTCGGTCCTCGGCGGCTGTCGCGATCAACCGCAGAACGCTGCCGCGCCGCCCGAGGTGTCCGTCGTAGCGGCGCGACGCACTGCGGTACCGGTGGTGACAGAGCTGCCGGGGCGCACCTCGCCGTACCTCGTGGCCCAGGTCCGTGCGCGAGTCGATGGGATCGTGCTGCAACGCCTGTTTCAGGAGGGAGCGGACGTCACCGCCGGTCAGCTTCTCTACCAGATCGATCCTGCACCCT
Organism: Povalibacter sp.; assembly: GCF_036520495.1. Classification (GTDB taxonomy): domain Bacteria; phylum Pseudomonadota; class Gammaproteobacteria; order Steroidobacterales; family Steroidobacteraceae; genus Steroidobacter. Next base: position 64,162 of record NZ_DATDJO010000030.1, read on the forward strand.
ACCGCGCCGCACTCGACAGCGCGCGTGCGCAGCTGGCCCGGGCTCGTGCCAATGTCGAATCGACGCGTGCACAGGCAGAGCGAGACAGCATATTGGTCGCCGCCAACGCGGTCAGCAAGCAGACCTACATCAATGCGGTGGCCGCCCAGCGTCAGGCCGAAGCCGACGTTGCAGCCGGCGTGGCAGCCGTGGAGCTTGCGTCCATCAATCTTGGCTACACCGACGTCACGACGCCCATCAGCGGTCGCATCGGGCCCGCCTTGGTGACCCAGGGCGCCTATGTGCAGCTCAGCGAAGCGACGCTGATGGCCACCATTCAGAAGATCGATCCCATCTACGTCGACCTCAACCAGACGAGCGTCGAGGGCCTGCAGCTGCGACAGGATGTTGCCGATGGTCGACTCAAGCTCGCTGGACCGGATCAGGCGAAGGTGCACCTCGTGCTCGAGAATGGTGGCGCGTACGCACTCAGTGGCACGCTGGAGTTCACGGACATCACCGTCGATTCCGGCACTGGCACAGTCACCGTGCGCGCCATCTTCCCCAATCCGCAGCACCTGCTGCTGCCGGGAATGTTCGTGCGCGCCCGCATCGAGCGGGGCCTGGACCAGCACGCCATCCTCGTGCCGCAAACCGGCGTGTCGCACGACCGCACCGGCAGGGCCACCGTGCTGCTGGTGGGACCCGACAACAAGGTCGTTTCCAAAGTCGTGACCGCGACGCGCACGTTGGGCAGCGACTGGGTCGTCGAAGACGGATTGAGTGAGGGCGACCAGGTGATCGTCAGCGGCATACAACGAGCTCAGCCGGGAACCGTGGTCGCACCCAAGCTGGCACAGGCCTCCACCCCAGTCGTGCAGGCGCACGCCAACTAGCCAAAGTAGCCCTCACGTCATGGCACGCTTCTTCATAGACCATCCGATCTTTGCGATCGTCATTGCGATCCTGGTTTCACTCGCCGGCACGCTTGCGATCACGCGTCTGCCGGTCGAGCAGTATCCGACCATCGCACCGCCGTCCGTGCAGATCACGACAAGCTATCCGGGCGCCTCGGCGCAAACCGTCGAGAACAACGTGGTACAGGTGATCGAGCAGCAGATCAGCGGCATCGATCATCTGCTCTACATGGCCTCGACCAGCGACGACTCCGGTCAATCCACGACCACGATCACCTTCGAGCCGGGCACCGATCCCGACATCGCACAGGTGCAGGTTCAGAACAAACTGCAACTCGCGGTGCCGCAGCTGCCCCAGCAGGTCCAGCAATCCGGCATCCGCGTCACCAAGTCGAGCGCTTCATTCCTGCTCGTGGCCGGCTTTATCTCGTCGGACCGCCACATGACCCGGTACGACATTGCCGACTACGTCGTCTCGCACGTGCAGGATCCGGTCAGCCGCCTGCCGGGTGTCGGCAACATCACCGTCTTCGGCACGCAGTACGCGATGCGCATCTGGCTGGACGCCAACAAGCTCAACAGCTTTTCGTTGATGCCGGTGGACGTCACCGATGCACTGCTGGCGCAGAACGTACAGGTCTCCGGTGGCGCACTCGGCGGCACACCCGCACCTGCTTCGCAGCGCCTGACCGCCGCGATTACCGAATCGACGTTGCTGAGCACTCCCGAAGAGTTCGGCAACATCCTTCTGAAAGTGAACACGGATGGCTCGCAGGTGCGGATACGTGATGTGGCCCGCGTCGAGCTGGGCGCGGAGAACTACAACATCGACACGCGCTACAACGGGCAACCCGCCGCCGCGATCGGATTCCAGCTGTCGACGGGCGCGAATGCGCTGCAGACCACGGATGCGATCCGCAAACGCATCGCCGAGCTCGAGGCCTACTTCCCGCCGGGCATGAGCGTCGTGTACCCCTACGACACGACGCCTTTCGTGCGCATCTCCATCGCCGAAGTCGTCAAGGCACTGCTGCTGGGCATCGTGCTGGTGTTCCTGGTGATGCTGCTGTTCCTGCAGAACATCCGCGCCACCCTGGTACCGACAGTGGCCGTGCCGGTGGTGCTCCTCGGAACCTTCGGAATCATGGCGGCGGTCGGCTTCTCCATCAACACGCTGTCGATGTTCGGACTGGTGCTCGCCATCGGCCTGCTCATCGACGATGCCATCGTGGTGGTCGAGAACGTCGAGCGCATCATCGCCGAAGAAGGTCTCTCGCCGCGCGAGGCGACGCAGAAGGCCATGTCACAGATCACCGGCGCCCTCATCGGCGTGGCACTGGTGTTGTCCGCGGTGTTCGTTCCGGTCGCGTTGTCGACCGGCTCGGTGGGCGCGATCTATCGGCAGTTCTCGCTGACCATCGTGGCGGCGATGCTGCTCTCGGTGTTCGTTGCACTGACGCTCACACCGGCACTGTGCGCCACCCTGCTGAAGCCAGCCGGACACGCGACGATGGCGAACACGCGTTTTTTCCTCTGGTTCAATCGCGTCTTCGAACGTGGCCGCAACGGCTACATGAGCGGCGTACGCAACGTCATTGCGCGCTCGGGCCGCTGGCTGCTGATCTATCTCGCCACCCTCGGCGTCGTTGGCTGGATGTTCACGCATCTGCCGACATCGTTCCTGCCCGATGAAGATCAAGGCTACGTCTTCGTACTGGTGCAAGGTCCGCCGGGAGCAACCCAGGGCAGTACCGCCATCGTGCTGCACGATGTTGCGGACTATCTGCTCGAGCAGGAGTCGCGCATGGTCGATGCGGTCTTCGAAGTGAACGGTTTCAACTTCGCGGGCCGCGGACAGAATCAGGGCCTGGTGTTCGTACGTTTCAAGGACTGGGATGTGCGCAAGAGCAAGGAACTGAGCGTGCAGGCGCTGATCGGACGCCTCTCCGCGCGCTACGCCAGCTATCGCGAAGCCCTGATCATTCCGGTCAATCCGCCGCCGATTCGCGAACTCGGCACGGCATCGGGCTTCGACCTGGAACTGGAGGATCGCGGCGGCATCGGCCATGTAAAGCTCATGGAGGCCCGCGACAAGTTGCTTGCCCTGGCGAACCAGGACCCGACACTCGCGCTCGTGCGCCCCAATGGCCTCAGCGACAATCCGACCTTCAAGATAAAGATCGATCGCGAGAAGGCCAGTGCACTCGGCGTGAATCTGAGCGACATCGATCAATCCTTTTCGATCGCCTGGGGCTCGGACTACGTCAACAACTTTCTGGATACTGACGGTCGCATCAAGCGCGTCTTCGTGCAGGCCGACCAGCAGTTCCGCATGAATCCGGCGGATCTGCGCCTGCACTATGTGCGCAACGTGCAGGGCACGATGGTGCCGATCTCCGCCTTTGCCACCGGCGAATGGACTTACGGATCGCCGAAGCTCGAACGCTACAACGGTGTGTCTTCAGTCGAGATCCAGGGTCAGGCAGCACCGGGAAGCAGCACCGGCGACGCCATCGCAACGATGCAACGCCTGGTGGAGCAGCTGCCACAGGGCGTCGGCTTCGAGTGGACGGGACTGTCGCTGCAGGAAGAGCTCTCGGGCTCGCAGGCTCCCTTTCTCTATGCGGTGTCCGTTCTGATCGTCTTCCTGAGTCTGGCGGCGCTGTATGAGAGCTGGTCCATTCCGATCTCGGTCATTCTCGTCGTACCGCTCGGCATCCTCGGTGCGCTCAGCGCCGCACTGCTGGCTGGCTACTCGAACGACGTGTATTTCCAGGTGGGCCTGCTCACCACCATCGGACTGTCAGCCAAGAACGCCATCCTGATCGTCGAGTTCGCACGCAACCTGCATGAAGGCGGCCGCAATGTCGTCGATGCCGCGCTCGAGGCGGCTCACCTGCGATTGCGCCCGATCCTGATGACGTCCCTCGCTTTCATACTCGGCGTGCTGCCGCTCGCCATCGCCACTGGCGCGGGCTCTGCAAGCCGCAACGCCATCGGCACCGGCGTCATCGGTGGCATGTTGAGCGCCACGTTCCTCGCCACCTTCCTGATCCCGATGTTCTATGTCGTGGTGGCGCAGCGTTTGAGTCGCGATCGAGCCAACCCGGTTGCTCCCACACCGACTGCGATCGCACCCGCCACCGGCACGCTCTCTACTGAACAGGGACGGACTTGAGATGGCAGCGTACAAATTCACGGCAAGGCCGTTCCAGAGCCGTGCCAGGGTGAGCCCGATTGCTATCGCCACGCTCGGTTTCGTGTGCGCCGGGTGTTCATTGATACCCGAGTACCACCGCCCTGCCGCACCGATCGACGACCGCTATCCTGCAGGGCCCGCCTATGTATCCGACTCCCGGATGGGCGGCACTACCGTGCGAGCGGGCGACCTGGGATGGCGTGAATTCCTGACCGACCCGCGGCTGCAACAGCTCGTCGAAATCGCACTCGAGAACAATCGCGATCTGCGCACGAGCGTGTTGAACGTCGCATTGCTGCGTGCGCAGTTCCGCATTCAGGGCGCCGGGTTGTACCCGCAGATCGCCGCGTTTGCCGACGGCACCAGCTTGCGCTCACCGCCGGGCATAGGTGAGAACCGCGGCAGTGTTCCGCTGCGCCTGAAGAGCACTGAAGTGGGCATATCGGCGTCCTGGGAGATCGATCTGTTCGGACGCATCCGCAGCCTCAAGACCGCCGCACTCGAGCAGTACCTCGCGTCGATACAGGGACGCAAGGCAGCGCAGATCACGCTGATCGCGCAAGTTGCGGATCAGTACCTCACCATGCTCGCCAACGATGAGCTGCTCGAGGTCACGAAACGCACGCTGGAAACGGCGCAGGCCTCTTTCAACCTGGTGAAACTGCAGTTCGATACCGGCGTGGCCACGGAACTGGATCTGCGTCAGGCGGAGACCGTCGTTCAGCAGGCACTCGCAAACCAGGCGGCGCAGTTGCGGGCGCGGGCACAGTCGCAGAACGCCCTGGTGTTGCTGCTTGGGCAAACGCCACCCGACTCGACAGTCCCGACGGCCCGTCTCGGCGAGCAACAGATACTCGCCGACATTCCTGCAGGGTTGCCCTCTGAGCTGCTCACACGCCGGCCCGATGTGCTGGAGGCGGAGGCGTTGTTGCGCTCAGCCAATGCAGACATCGGCGCGGCGCGCGCAGCGTTCTTTCCCAGCATCACGCTGACCGGCAGCGCGGGCACCGCCAGTCGGAAACTCCATGACCTGTTCAGTCCGGGCTCTGCGGCCTGGACGTGGGGTCCGACCGTCATGGAGACGCTCTTTGCAGGCGGCGCGAACCGCGCGAACCTCGACGCTGCCCGCGTCAGCCAGCAGATCGGTGTCGCCCAATACGAAAAGGCGATCCAGATCGCCTTCCAGGAAGTGGCAGACGGCCTGGCGGCGCGCGGCACTCTCGATGATGAGATCACTGCGCTGGAACGCTTCACCGCTGCGCAGCGTCGTCGGCTCGAACTGGCCCAGCTTCTGTACACGAACGGCAACGACAGCTATCTCGACGTGCTCACCGCGCAAACAGATCTCTACGACGCCGAACTGGTTCTGGTCGCAGCACGGCTGCAACGCCTGACGAACCTCGTCGATCTCTACCGGGCACTCGGTGGCGGCTGGCTGGCTCACACCGGAGATGAACCCGCGCCAGGTGATGCGCCGCAGACCGCCGTCGCCAATTCAACGAAATGAAGCGATCTGCAGAGATGCGCCGGCGCAATGCGCCATTCACTGATCACATCCGGGTGGCACCTGCCGTTCGCAAGGAGCGATGCTCGATGCGTCGAAGCGCGAACATCCGTCTGCAGTCGCTCTGCTCGCTTCCCTCTCGCATGATCTGCGTACGCCGCTGGTTTCAGTAGGAGCGAACACGCGTATTCGAGTCGTTCTTTCGAGGCCGGCGATGCGCCGATGTCCCTGGTAGCGGCCTTGGACTCGCGCTATGCAAGGGCTTCATCGAGGCGATGGGCGGAGCCATCGTGGCGTGTGATCACGACCGGAACATGGGAGCCAGCATCAGAATCCGCCTGAGTCTCTGCGCTGATCGGGGATGAGCGCTTTCTGCGTCCGCTCGCCAACGGTTCCCGCAGCGCTCGATACCCACTGTCGACCGCCAGTTGAATCCCCGCTCATGAGGATGACACGCGCATTGGTGGCGAATTTCATTCGTAACGGCGACAGGTGAGGAGTGCCATGTCGCCGCAATGCCGCAAGACCACCGTGAGCCTGACAACGAACAGGAGTGATGCCGTGCCCCAGTCCCGCCAGGTTCAGAATGAACTGATCGACACGGAACTCATTGCGATCCCGGGCACCGGCTTGCGGGTGTCGCGGGTGGCACTCGGTACCTGGGCCATGGGCGGCTGGATGTGGGGCGGAACCGACGAGCGCGAAGCCACTGCCACCATCATCGCCGCACTCGATCAGGGGATCACGCTGATCGACACGGCACCCGCTTACGGATTCGGCCTGTCCGAGGAGATCGTTGGCCGCGCCGTTGCGACAGCTGGCACACGGCAGCATGCAATCATCGCTACGAAGGTCGGTCTCGACTGGCATGACGGCAAGGTCTATCGCAACGCATCGCGCGACCGCATCCTGCGGGAAGCGGAGGACTCGCTGCGACGACTGCGTACCGATCACATCGACATCTACCAGGTTCACTGGCCCGATCCCCTCGTGCCGATCTGGGAAACCGCTGAAGCAATGCTCACGCTGTACCAACAGGGCAAGATCCGCGCGATCGGTGTGAGCAATTTCTCGGTGTCGCAAATGCAGCAGTTCCGGCAGATCGCACCGCTGCATGTGCTGCAGGCTCCCTACAACCTGTTCGAACGAAGTATCGAAATGGAGATCCTTCCCTATTGTCGCCAGCATGGCATCGTGACTTTCGGTTATGGAGCGCTGTGCCGGGGATTGCTGAGTGGGCGGATTCAGTCGGACACGACGTTCCCGGAAGGCGATCTGCGCCGACTCGATCCAAAGTTTCAGCCGCCGCGCATCGGACAGTACCTCAAAGCGATGCAGCAGCTCGATCAACTGGTCCGCACCGACTTTCATCGACGCGTGATTCAACTGGCGGTGCGCTGGATGCTGGATCAGGGGATCGACGTTGCTCTCTGGGGCGCGCGTCACCCCGCGCAGCTGTTTCCCGAACTCGGCGTGAACGGCTGGTCGCTCGACAAGACGGCGATGGCGCGGATCGATCGCATCCTGCGGGAGACCATTACGGATCCCATCGGTCCGGAGTTCATGGCGCCGCCGCAGCGCGTGCCGGAATAAAGGAACGCCCATCACCCATGCGCATATCACCCATCGGCGAGCCGATTTCAGTCGAAATGTGACTGCCACGTCTGGAAACGAGGACTCAACGCAGCCGGGGTCCACTGCAGGCAGCCGGGAGAACAACGTCGCCGGCTGCAGAACGTGATCGGTCGGAGCGCATCAGCGCAGAAACAAACTCGGGCGGCACCTGCGGCCAGAGCATCAGAATGACCCGCTGAGGATGGAACAACGTATGACAGGTGTGCACTACACGCATCGGGATCCGGCTCAGATCGAAGTCCTCGCGACCCTCGCGCATGAGCTACGCAACCCGCTTGCCGCAATCCAGTGTGCGGTGCGCGCGCTCGAAGCGCCCAATCTCACCGGCGCAACGTTCGAACAGGCACGAGTGCTCATCGACACCCAACTGATGCGAATCGTCCGGATCACCGACGATCTCATGAGCGTAGCGCGCGTCGCGACGGGGAAGATGGTGGTGCGCAAGGAGATCATCGAACTGGCCAGTATCGTCGAGGCCGCCGTGGACAGTTGCCGGCCGGCTATCGACGCCAGTCGCCACACGCTGCTCGTGCAGCTGCCAGCGCGCGCGGTGTCACTCGAGGCAGATCCGGTTCGGCTGGCACAGGTGTTGGTCAACCTGCTGGACAACTCCGCCAAGTACAGCGTCCGCAACGGCAAGATCCGGCTGAGCGTCGAATCCAGTGCAGGCGAGGCCATCATCCGGGTCAGCGATGACGGCATCGGCATCGCGCCTGAGATACTGCCGAACGTGTTCGATCTTTTCGTCCAGGCCGATGCGTCGAGAGAACACTCGCGCGGCGGCCTGGGGATCGGACTGAGCCTCGTCAAACGCATCGTTGAATTGCATGGCGGCACGGTCGAGGCCTGCAGTGAAGGCCCTGGCTGCGGCAGCACGTTCACGGTGCGTATACCCGTTATCGACGCCGCAGTGCCGATGACCTGCCCCGCGATGGTGTAAGGCCGATCGTCCGCTCGCCGCAGTCTCACGGCTCGTCGGTCTGTGTGTCCCTGCCTGTTTCGTTCGTAACGTCCGGCAGCGCCTGCCTCATCGAGGCGTCAGGCGCGCCGGCAAACTATATGTCCAGTGGAGCAGTCATACATTCAGCAATCACCTGAAGGAGCGACGCCATGCAAAAGACATGGTTCATCACGGGCGCCAGCCGCGGATTTGGTTATGAAATCGCGAAAGCAGCCTTGAGTGCCGGCGCTCGTGTCGTCGCCACCGGTCGGGATCTTGCGAAAGTCCGCAGCGCACTCGGTGCCGATGGCGATCGACTGCTGTCATTGCACCTCGATGTCAGCGACGCGGATGAGGTGCGATCCGCGGTCGCCGCCGCTGTGGCGCGGTTCGATGGCATCGATGTGCTGGTGAACAACGCAGGGTATGGCCATCTGGGTTTCTTCGAAGAAACGACGAACGAGGACGTGCAGACGCAGCTCGCCACGAATCTCTTCGGCGTCCTCAACGTCACGCGCGCTGTTCTGCCCGTCATGCGGTCTGCACGCCGCGGTCGGATCTTCAACCTGTCGTCCGTCGCCGGTCTGCGCGGCATGGAGTTCTCCTCGCTCTACTGCACCAGCAAGTTCGCTCTGGAGGGCTTTTCGGAATCGCTGTCGCACGAAGTCGCACCCTTCGGAATCTTCGTGACGCTCATCGAACCCGGTCCCTTTCGCACCGGCTTCCTTGCAAAGGAATCCCTGCGCATCAGCATGAATCCCATCGCCGACTACGATGATCGACGCAAGCGAGCCCGCAGTTCGTTCGAGGAGCGCGATGGTCAGCAGCCCGGTGATCCGGCAAAGCTCGCAGAGGCACTGGTACAGCTGGCAGATGAGGGGGCGCCCCCGATGCGCCTGACGGCCGGTGCCTATGCGGTTCGGGTACTCGATGAGAAACTCACTGACATGCGTGCCGAACTGGAGACGTGGCGACGAGTCTCCCTGGGGATGGACTACTGAATCCCGCCCCATCGGTAGCCCCTCCGCGAGCACACGGAGTCTTCGCAGAGACGGCTGCGGCTCGCCGCAGCCGTTGCGGTGAGCGGGACCGTTTCGCCATTCACCGATGTGAACCAATATAGGATGCCGGCGTTGCGGACAGCCCTCGCTTGAGCTCTTTCGTGCCCGAGTCCGCAAATACTTCATCCTCGCCAGCGACGAGCGCATCGAACGTCTGACTCACCACGTCCAGCGGACTCGACTTCGGCCTGTCGACGTCTCGCGCTAGATCGGTGTCGACGAAGCCGACGTGCAATGCGAGAACCTGAATGCGCTGGCTGCTCAGTTGCAGTTGCAGGCGCAGGGTGTTGGTAAAGCTCCACGCCGCGGCCTTCGATGCGGCGTAAGCCGCAAGTGCCGGGATCGAACGCCAGGTCGCACTCGACAGCACGTTGATGATGCCGGCGTCGCCGCGCGCCGCCAGACCCGGCACGAATGCGCGGGTCACCCGAATCATTCCGTAGTAGTTCGTTTCGAAGAGCTCTCGCGACATCGCCTCCATCCGCTCATCAAGTGGCCCATCCATCGTGCGTGCGATGCCTGCGTTGTTCACGAGCAGCGTCGTATCTCCACACCGTGCGGCCGCTGCGTCCACCGATCCCTGATCGGTCACATCCAGGCTGACCGGAACGAGGCCGTCGACTGAGAAGCCCTTGGTGTTGCGCATCCCGGCATACACCTTGGACGCTCCGCGCGACAGAGCTTCACGCGCAAACGCCAGACCAATGCCTCGGTTTGCGCCAGTGACAAACACAGTTGAGCCGCGAATATCCATGATGATTTCTCCGCTTTCATGGGCCAGAACGCTCCAGGGAAACCTTGCCGGCCGTGCCGATCGTAACGCTCGCGCCGGGATACCGGCGTTTCACAATCCACTGATCAGCGTCGGCGCAAGCCATTACCTCGATGTGACTGCCTCGCGAGCCCGCGTGTCAGATGAAACAGCTCACAACCAGTCAGGTCGTTGGAACGACGTGTTCGCCTGGTCAGCGGCAAGTGACAAACCGTCCTTGCTCGGACATCGGCTATCGTTGCAGTGGTCGGATCCAGATGTTCCTGAAGCGAACCGGATAGGTATGGTCCTGCAGCTGGATCGGTCCCGCCGGACCGTGCACGACCAGCGCAGGCAGCGCACGAAAACGCACCGCACCGAGCAGTTCGGTATGGTTCTGGGTAACGACGCCGTTGTGCAGGATCGTGACGTAGCCAGGCGTCACGACCTTGCCGTCCTTGAATCGCGGCCCGGTATAGATGATGTCGTACGTCTGCCATTCGCCTGGCGGGCGCGAGACATTCACGAGCGGCGGCGTCTGGCCGAAGATCGCCGAGGCCTGGCCATCGGCGTAGGTGAGGTTGTCGAAGCTGTCCAGAATCTGGACTTCATATATGCCATACAGAAAGACGCCGCTGTTGCCGCGCCCCTGACTGTGATTACTGGGCGGCGCAGGCGTGGCGAATTCGACGTGCAACTGACTGTCGCCGAATTCCTCGCGAGTGGCGATGTCGCCGGCGCCGGCGGTCACTTCCATATAGCCGTCTGCGACTTTCCATGTCGCGGGACCTCCGTCTTTCACCGATGTCCACGCTTTGAGGTTCGTGCCATCGAACAGGATCACCGCGTCAGCGGGTGGCTTGCCGGCCGTGCCGGGCGCCACGATCGGGGGACGTGGACGTGCTTCGTCATGAACGCGCCATTGGCTGCCCGGCAGTTGCGGGCCGTCCGTGTAGCCCGTCGGAAATTCCTCTGTCTCTGCTGCGAGGGCGAACGGCCCGATCAGCAATAGTGCCGCGACGGCAGCGGTGCCCGGTCTTCCGAAGATCTGGCACCTCGATCGAAACACGGACCGTTTCATAGCAGACCTGCTTTCTTGAGTACTGCCGCCGGCGGACCATCGAACCTGGCCAATGGCACGTTACCGACATATTGAAGATCCTTGCGGCCCTCAGGAGTCGTGTAGAAGCCGCCCGCGGTCAGATCGCGATAGCGTGCAAAAAACCCGGCCGCCTCGGTGAATTGCGGTGCGGCCTTCGGCAGGTAGCAGATGTCATCACAGATCTGTCGCCCCTGGCCGATCAATAGTGCGCCGAAAGGCCTGGAGAAGCGGCGGGCGGACTCCTTGTCCAACCATTCAAACCCGTTGAGCACGATCTTGCGATCGGCACGGTGCTCTTCGTAGGGTGCGCTGATCCACTCGTCGATGAACTCGACCACACCAACCTTGGAAGCACTTGGCGAATTCGCATCCGCCGGAATGATCAGATCGGCAAGCGCTGCGGCGGTGACGCGCTGCTCAGAACTCAGTGTGAGGGGCCACAGATCGCCTGGCTTGTAGATCTTAAGCAGGTCGGGATCGGTGCCGTATGGCGTCGATGTCACTGCCGTACCGGTTGCCTGCGCCGCATGAACGACTGCTCCCTTGAGCGCGGGCAGCGATGCCGACGCGGCCAGCATCCACTTGATCGTCGTACGTCGGTCCATTACAGCTCCTTGCGGCGCATGCGATCGAGAATGTGATCGGCCGCGCGCCAGGCGCTGGCCATGATGGTGAGCGTCGGATTCTTGTCCGCGTTGGACGGAAACGGCGCACCGTCGGTGAGAAAGAGATTCTTTACGTCCCACGTCTGGCACCACTGGTTGGTGACCGAGTCGCGCGCACTCTCGCCCATGATGGCGCCACCCACCTCGTGAATGATCTCGCCGCCGTGAGCGATGGCATTGCGACCGTCACTATGCACCACATCCTTCACACGTCCGCCCATGGCCTCGATCAGCTGGGCGAAGGTCTTCTGCATGTGGGCAGCCTGATTGATCTCGTGCGTCGACCACTTCCAGTGGAAACGCAGCACGGGGATGCCCCATTTGTCTTTGACGACGGGATCGATCTCGCAGTAGGAATCCTCATTCGGCAGCATTTCTCCGCGTCCTGAGAAATACATCATGGAGCCGTAGTAACGGCGCTGGTCCTCCTTGAACTTCGCGCCATAGCTGCCACCCGTCAGCCATTCCATGTCGGCCGTGCTGAAGACCGACGGCATGTCCCGGCCGCCGCCGAACTCAATGTGATAGCCGCGTGCGAAATTGAGCTTGCCGGCGAGTTGCTCCTGATAGAGCCACCAGGGCGAGTACATGTGTCCACCGGACACTCCATCCTCATTGTGCGGCGGTAAACTTTCCAGCCGCGGAATCTGCCCGACCACGCTGGCACCCACGGTGTCCATGATGTACTTGCCCAGCTTGCCGCTGGAGTTCGCGAGTCCCTGGGGAAAACTGCTGGATTTGGAGTTGAGCAGGATGCGCACGGTTTCGAGCGCACTCGCTGCAAGTACGACGACACGCGCCGTCACGTGAACTTCCTTGCCCGTCGCTCGGTCCACGACACGAACCCCCGACGCGTCGCCGCGCTTGTCGAGCGTCACCTCGCGGACCATCGCGTCGGTCACGATGTCCAGCTTGCCGGTGTCCAGCGCTGGCGGCAGGTGTACGGTGGTCGATTGATAGTTCGCCCGCGTCGAGCAGCCACGGCCGCAGGGCGTGGCAAAGAAGCACGCCGCACGACGTTGCATGTCGGCCGCGAGGATGGTCTGCGCAGTGGCATTGCCTGGATGCAGTAGGGCTGGGAGCCGCTTCCAGTCGAGTCGCTCGGTGAGCACGGCGCGATGACACGCGACCACCGGAATACCCAGCGTGCGAGCGTACTTTTCGGTCAAGAGGTCGCTCACCAGCGGCTTCGGTGCCGGCAGCAGACATCCATCGGGCGAGTCAGGCGTGTTCTCCAGGCCTTCTTTCGAACCGTAGATGCCGACCAGCATTTCGACCTTGTCGTAGTACGGCGCCAATTCCTCATACGAGATCGGCCAATCGAGCCCCAGTCCGTCGCGCGAACGTCCCTTGAAGTCATAGGGACCATTGCGCAACGAGATGCGTCCCCAGTGATTCGTGCGACCGCCCAGCATGCGCGAACGCCACCACATGAAGCGACTGGCAGGATCGGTGCTGGCTTGAACGTACGGTTCTCCTGGCACCTCCCAGCCACCGTCCACCGTCGCATCGTAGAAACCAAATGGCTTGTCCACCGTGCTGACGCCACGCAGAGGTGCCTGGTCCGGTGTCTGGAACATCGGGGTCTCGGTCAACGGGTCATAGCGACGTCCCGCTTCCAGCATCAGCACTTTCGCGCCTTCCATGGTCAGCGTGTACGCCGTCTGACCTCCCGCGGCGCCGGACCCCACGACGATGACGTCATAAGACTGTTTCGATGCTGCATCCAGCGTAATGAAGCTCATTGATTCATCCGTGGTTGGATTCGAGTCGACCGCTGAGCCGGCCGGGTTCTTGGGTTTGCACACCGCCGCCGGCGGTGATGTTGTTGACTACTTCTACGCGCACACGGCCGGCGTCGAATCTGCAGGCCACTGCGTCGTGATGTGCCGCTGCGGAGAAGCCGAGGAATTGCCTGCGATCGAAGATCGACATCGCTTCCGGCTCGTTGGATCAGAGCGGATGGTTCGGCATCACATACACACAGCGCAGCGGATTCGGCTGGAAGGCATTGTTCATGACGTAGCCACCCCGGTCGGTGAGATTCTTGAGGTTCACTCGTGCATCGAGCTTACTGGATAACGTGTAGCCCAGGAATGCGTCCGCCTGCACCGGCGATGGAATCTGGATGTCGTGCTGCCAATTCCCCGCCAATCGGATCGGGATCAATCGCATCGTGTAATCTTCCGCTGCATGATCAACATGAATGACTTCAACATCAGTGTAGGTAGACCATGAAGCTGTTGCGATTCGGTGCGCCGGGCCGTGAAAAGCCAGGAATGCTCGACAATTCGGGCCGCATCCGGGATCTGTCCGGCGTGGTTGCCGATGTGGATGGACACACCCTGGAAACCGGGCTCGCACGACTGCGAACCCTGTCCCCTGCTGCGCTTCCTCTGATCGATTCAACGGTTCGCATAGGCCCCGCCGTCGCGCAGGTCGGCAAGATCGTCTGCGTCGGTCTCAACTACGCGGATCATGCGCACGAGATCGGGCAGCCGCTCCCGTCGGAACCCATCCTGTTCCTCAAGGCCACGTCGTCGATCACCGGCCCCTTCGATGACGTCGTCTTGCCGCCTGGTTCGCAGAAGGGCGACTGGGAGGTGGAACTGGGCGTGGTGATCGGTCGGCACGCGCGCTACGTCTCGAAGGAAACGGCCCTGGACCACGTTGCCGGCGTTTGCGTCATCAACGACGTTTCAGAGCGCAGCTACCAGCTCGAGCGTGGCGGACAATGGGACAAGGGCAAGGGATGCGACACGTTCTGTCCGCTCGGCCCGTATCTCGTCACACTCGACGCAGCCGGGGATCTGCAGTCGCTCGATCTGTGGTGCAAGGTGAACGGACAGAGCATGCAGCACGGCAACACTCGCACCATGATCTTCGATGTAGCGCACCTGGTGCATTACACGAGTCAGTTCATGAGCCTGCAACCTGGCGATGTGATCAGCACCGGCACACCGCCTGGAGTGGGCATGAGCATGAAGCCGCCGCGCTGGCTGCGGGAGGATGACATCCTGGAAGTCGGCATCGCGGGACTGGGCGAGCAGCGACAGCGGGTCGTGCGCTATGGCTCCGGAGAAAAGTAGTCGCTCGAAGGCCATCCTGCTCATCGTCGCACGCTGATCTCACGGAACAGGACCACGTCCGACTCCCCGTGGTTCTGCAGTCCGATATAGCCGGACGTCGGTCGCGGCCCGCGCTCCGGCTCGCAAGGTTTGAGTTTGCCCGGCACCGGGTCGCCTTCGCGAAAATCCGTTACGACGACATCGTTCACCGTGACCACGGTGCGATCGCCGTCGAGCGTAATCTCCATCGTGTTCCACTCGCGCAGTTCCGGCCTGGCGCGCGCCTTGGTGAACGAATACAGCACACCCGTGCGATGCATGTCGTCATCGCTGTCGTCGATCTGTACTTCATAGCCCTTGTTGACAGGCATCCAGGGCTCGGTCGGCTCCTCCGGAATGCGTATGAACACTCCTGCATTGCCAGCCTCCTGCGGATCCGGTGCGCGATACACCACACGGATGGATGCATTGCCGAATTTCTCGCGCGTGTACCACAGCAATCCCATGCCGCCCTCGGTTCTGAGCAGACCGTTCTCCACGACGAACCGCCCGGGCCCCACATGGCTCCAGCCATCGAGGTCCTTGCCATTGAAGAGCGGACGCCAGTCGTCCGCGGCATGGACGGCACCGTTCATGAAGAATCCTGCGAGCGCGAGGTATAGGGCTATCAGAACCGATCGTAGTTTCACAACGCATCTCCTGGCTGATGGGTTCTCGATCAGGTGAGCGGCGGCGCGTGACCCAGCGCGACGGCCCGGTAGCCGCCACGCCGGCGGAAATACAGGATCAGCAGCAGGTACGCACCCAGCGTGATGAGCGGCAGGACGGCGACCGACTTCAGTGCGGTCCTTTTGCTTCCTGCCACTACAGAATTCACGACCGTGCGTGTCTCTTCGTCAGCGGCGTTCACCTTCATCTCGTCGAGCGCCAGATAACGCCCGAACGCGCCGCTCTTTTCGTTGGTGAAGTACGTGGCATGCAACTGCGTGCCGTGCTGTGCATCGTGTTCTGCCAGGGAACTGCCGATGGCGCGGTCCTGAATCGTGCCAAGCAGCACTGAGCCCACGATCCCGACGCCAAGCATGCCGACACCCGCGAGCACATTCATGGTCACGGCCCCGCCCTTGGGAAACTGCTCGGCGACGAATCCGATCGAGGTGGGCCAGAAGAAACTCTTGCCTACACCATAGATCGTCGCTGCCAGCAGCACCGTTACGCCGGTAGCCTCCGACAAACCATAGAGACCGATCGCCGCGATCGCCGAACACAGCGCCAGCAGACCGAGCGGCGAGAAGCGATGGACCAGCGGTCCGGCAAACAGACGCAGTACCAGCATCAGCGCGGAGGTGTACACGAGTACCCAGCCCGATTGCAGTCCCATGCTGACCACCTCGGGTTCGAGCAACGAGGTGATCCAGCTATCAGTGCCGAGTTCGGTCGTTGCGAGCGGCATCATGATGAGCAGCATGACGATGAACAACCCGCGGCCGGGAGAACGCGTGTAGTACGCGTAGTACGCCGTCGCAGCGACGATCAGCAACGCCTGCAACAGCAGCGACCAGTCGAACACCCGGCCCACTTCGATGACGATGAGTGCGGCCACGATCAGCGCGCTGATGTAGCCCGCTTCCGCCAGCATCTGGCGGTAAGACACACCCGCAGCCACGCGCTCGCTCACCGGGAAGCGCTGACGCAGCAGCAGGATGGAGTACACGACGACGGGGACAATCACGAGGCCGATCTTCCAGCGCCAATCGACACCGGTGCCCTGTGCCAGCGCCAGCAATCCGCCCAGCACCAATCCGCCGGGCCATCCCGCGTGCAGCATGTTCAGCCACTTCGTCTTGTCGTGACGATACGCCGTGGCGATGATTGGATTCACCGCCGCCTCGACGGCGCCGTTGCCCAGTGCGAGGACGAACGTCCCGATGTAGAGCGACCAGTATCCGGTCGCGAACAACGTGACCGATGTGCCGATCAGGTGACACGCAACGGCCACCCAGAGCACCGCGCGAAATCCGACGCGATCGATCAACAGACTCAGCAGCACGATGCTGATCGAGAACGGCCACAGCCCGACACCCAGCAGTTCGCCTTTCTGGGTTGCCGAGAGATTGAACTCATGCCCCCAATCGTCGATGACGAATGCACGCAGCACGAAGCAGAAGGACGTTGCAACCAGTGCGGCAAAGCAGGTGATGAACAGTCTGTTGTTGGCGGGTTCAGTTGTTGTATTCATTCATTCCCCCCGGAGCGAAAGTCTTGAGACGCTAGATGTTGGTCCAGGCGGCGTCACGCCTGCTGGATTCCACGGCAGCGTGAATGAACCGCACACCGCGCAAGCCATCGCTGACCGTCGGCACCAGCAACGCGCCCTCGCCTGCGGCTCTACCCTGGTTCGCGGCCAGGATGAGATCGGCTGTGTCCGAATAGATTTGCGCGAACGCCTCGATGTAGCCCTCCGGATGTCCCGACGGCACGCGCGAGGCCGCAGTGGCCGAGCGCCCCAGCCCGGCGCCGCCGCGCGTAATGAAGCGTGGCTGCTCGCCCAGCGGCGCAAAACGCAACTGATTCGGGTGTTCCTGCGACCATTCGATGCCCGCTTTCGATCCGTAGAGACGCACGCGCAGCCCGTTCTCGTTGCCGGGTGCCACCTGGCTGGCCCACAGCGAACCGCTCGCGCCGTTCGCGAACCGCAGCAACATCTGGCCGTTGTCGTCCAGCCGGCGTCCGGTCACTTGAGTCGAAAGATCGGCCGCGAGCTTCGCAACCTGCACGCCGGTGATGAACTCCGCCAGATGAAAGGCGTGAGTGCCGATGTCTCCTATGGCACCGGCAACGCCGCTGCGCTGCGGGTCGACACGCCACGCCGCCTGCTTGTTGCCGGCGGTTTCGAGATCCGTCGCCAGCCAATCCTGCGCGTACTCGATCTGCGCGACGCGCAGATCGCCCAGCAGTCCCTCGGCGATCATCTGCCGCGCCTGTCGCACCAGCGGATAGCCGCTGTAGTTGTAGGTCACCGCGAACACACGCCGCACGCTCTCTGCAGTGCTCACGAGGTCCTCGGCGTCCTCCAGCGTTGTCGTCAGCGGCTTGTCGCAGATCACGTGGAAGCCGGCGTCGAGGCATAGCTTCGCCGCCCGGTAGTGCAAATGATTGGGTGTGACGATGGCGATGGCATCCACTCGATCTGCGCGTTGCCGCTCCCGGCTGACCATCTCCTCGAGCGTTGCGTAACAACGATCAGACGCGAGGTGAAGATCGGCCCCGCTATCGCGCGAACGCTGTGCATCGGAGGAAAACGCGCCAGCCACGAGCTCGTACCGGTCGTCCAGACGCGATGCCATTCGATGCACGGCGCCTATGAAAGCGCCGCGACCGCCGCCGATCATGCCGAGCCTGAGGCGTGCAGCCACTAGCCGAGTCCCAGCATCCGACGATTGGCCGCCGCATCCGTTCCGGCGCCCGCGAAATCATCGAAGGCCTTGTCCGTGGTGCGGATCAGATGTCGCTGGATGAACGGCGCGCCTTCGGCAGCACCCTGCTCCGGATGCTTGATGCAGCACTCCCATTCCAGCACCGCCCAGCCGTCGTACCCATATTGAGTGAGCTTCGAAAAGATGCCGCCGAAATCGACCTGGCCGTCACCGAGCGAACGGAATCGACCAGCCCGGTCGATCCACGGCTGGTAGCCGCCGTACACCCCCTGTCGGGCACTGGGCCTGAACTCCGCGTCCTTGACGTGAAACATGCGGATGCGCGAGTGGTAGACATCGATGAAGCCGAGATAGTCGAGCTGTTGCAGCACGAAGTGGCTCGGGTCGTAGAGCATGTGACAACGCGGATGATTGCCGACGCCCTGCAGGAAGCGCTCGAACGTGACGCCGTCGAACAGGTCCTCGCCCGGATGAATCTCGTAGCAGAGGTCGACCCCCGCGGCATCGAACGCATCCAGGATCGGACGCCAGCGATTCGCCAGTTCGTCGAAGGCCGTTTCCACGAGGCCGGCGGGACGCTGCGGCCAGGGATAGAGATAAGGCCAGGCGAGCGCACCTGAGAACGTGGCATGCGCCTTGAGACCCAGACGCTGCGAAGCATGCGCCGCCTTGCGCAACTGTTCGACGGCCCATTGCTGGCGCGCACGCGGATTGCCTCGCATCGAGGGCGGCGCGAAGCCATCGAAGGCTTCATCGTAGGCCGGATGCACCGCGACCAGCTGCCCTTGCAGATGGGTCGACAATTCGGTGATCGCAATGCCCTCTTCCGCGAGAATTCCCTTGATCTCATCGCAGTAGGCATCGCTGTCCGCCGCGCGTTCGAGATCGAACAGGCGCGACTCCCAGGTCGGAATCTGCACACCCTTGTAGCCAAGCTCAGCGGCCCAGCGCGCGATGGTCCGCAGGTCATTGAACGGCGGCTCGGCGCCTGCGAACTGCGCCAGGAAGATGCCTGGACCTTTGATCGTAGCCATGGGGCGTCCTCGCAGCGTTCAGGCGTTCGCGCCGAGCTTCCTCAGGTAGTCGTAGCTGATCTTGATGGACTCGAGCGGACTGCGGTCGAAGTTCTCCTGCTCGACGTAGTAGTGCTGGATGTGCACGGGATCGGCAGCCGCGAAGAGCGCCTGCCAGTCGATCGCACCGCTGCCTACTTCGGTCGTCTGCGCCTGCAGCTCGGTGGTCACCTTCAGATCCTTGCGTACATCCTTCACATGCAACTGCGTAATGCGCGACGCGTACTTCTTGAGATAGGCCACCGGGTCCTGACCGGCGGTGACCACCCAGGCGATATCCAGCTCCAGCGACACCAGCGCCGGATCCGTCAGGCGCAGCAGTTCGTCGAACGCGATGACACCATCGAAGGAACGAAATTCGATGTTGTGATTGTGATAACCGAAATGGACACCGGACTTGCGCGCAAGCTCGCCGACCCGATTCAACTGCTCCGCATTCCACTTCCAGTCATCGAGTGTCATCTCTGCACCTTGCGAGCCGCTCGGAAGGGATCGCCCATCGGCGGTCGCCGGGAAGGAACAGACCAGGTACTGGACCCCGAGCGCCTTTGCGTAGTCGATGCGTTCCTGCGCCTTGGTCTTCAGGTCGACCATATTCGAATGCATGCTGGGAAAGCTGAGTCCGGTGTCTGCGCGCAGCGCCTGCATCTCTGCCACCGGTCGCACGGGACCTGCCAGCTCAACTCCGGTGTAACCGATGTCTGCGATGGCCCTGAGTGTTCCCGGCAGGTCCTTGGCCGCCGCCTCCCTCACCGTATAGATCTGCAGCCCGATGGGGCGTCCGAGCGGACCCCTGGCCGGCGACGCATCCGCGGGTAGACAAGTCATCGCCGCCACCGCCAGCGAAGAATTCTGCAAGAAACGACGCCGTGTCCACATGATTCCCCCTTACCTGATTGCAGAAGCGGCCAGCACAAGCGGCCAGACTCATTTGCATTCTTTCTGCCAGAATAAATCCGCACACTGCGGTCTGTATATCGACAGGTTTACTTCGGACATCGACGAAAAGAGAGAGGCCATGCTCCCCTGGTTGAATCTCGGTTTACCCCGGACCGCGCCGTCCGCACAGACCAATCATGCTTTGAACCTGAGCAGCTATCTCGCGAGGCTGGTCGCGTCCGGACAGGCCACGTCCCGCTCCGAACTGGCCCGGGTGACGGGGCTCGCACGCTCGACAGTGTCCGAGCATCTGGCGCCGCTGCTGCGAATCAACCTGATCGCCGAGCACGAGGCAGAGGCCGGCGCACGCGGCCGTCCGCCCTCCGTGCTGACCTTGAATCCGCAGGCGGGCGTCATTCTGGTCGCCGATATCGGTGCGGCCCGCGGACGATTGGCGATCGCGGATTTCGGCCAGCACTTCCTGGCCGAACGCTCGATCAAGACGGATGTGGCACGCGGACCCGAGCCCGTGCTCGCGGAAGTGCGCGCCGAATTCCTGCAGATGCTCGCCGAACATCAGATAGAGCCGCACAACGTGCGGCTCATCGTGGTGGGTCTGCCGGCACCGGTCGACTTTGCCAGCGGCGTACCCGTGCGCCCTCCCATCATGCCGGGCTGGGACAACTATGCCGTTCCCGCCTCTTTCCAGGTCGCGTTCTCTGCACCGGTTCTGGTGGACAATGACGTCAACCTGATGGCGCTCGGCGAAGCGCGCTGTCGCCCCGCTTCGCAATGTCCGCTGTTGTATGTCAAGGCGTCGACGGGCATCGGCTGCGGAATCGTGACTCACGACGGGCAACTGCACCGCGGAGCCGACGGCGCGGCCGGCGACATCGGGCACGTTCGCGTGCCCGGACACGAGGAGGTCTGTCGATGCGGTGGCGTCGGCTGTATCGAGGCATTTGCATCGTATGCTGCGATCCTGCGCAAAGCGGGCGGTGAAGGCACCGGCAATCCTGCCCAGTCTTCGGACTCAGTCGACGGCCAGCTGCACGCCCTGGTTCGTACTGCGGCGGGTGAGATCGGCGAAGTGATCGCCATGCTCGTTCACTTCTTCAATCCTGGAGTCATCGTGCTGGGCGGGCGCATGACGCAGTTCGGCGATGAGATGCTGGCTGGCGTCCGCTCCGTCGTCTATCGGCGCGCGCTGCCGCTCGCCACGCGCAGGCTTTCCGTCGAACTCAGCACGCTGGGTAACCGCGCGGGGATCATCGGCGCCGTCGTACTCGGTGTGGAACATGTGCTGTCCCCGCAGGGCCTGCGCGCCCTGATACCGGTCAGCAGCTGACTATCGGTCGGTACTGTAGCGGCACTCCGCGGGCATCGATCTGACGAAGTAGCTCTTGTAGTTGATCGCCTTGTGATCCATGCAACCCGCAAGACTGAGCAACTCGACTTTGCGGAATTCGATCGGGTGCGACTCGCTCTGCAACGCCAGGTAGCCGCCTTCGATCAATTGGCCATCCGGCTTGGCGGCCGGCTCGAATTCATTCACCGCGCCGCCGCCATACTGCGGCAGTGAATACTCCAGGACGGTCTCGCCGTTGACCTTGTGCGTGATCGTGGCGCTGCCGAGCACGAGGATCTCGGCCCGCACCCACTGGTCGCCATCGAAGGTCTTCGACTTCGAGTCGAAGCAGTGCGTTGGCAACAAGGAGCCGTCGTAGACGACTTCTGTGCCGGGCGTACACACATTGAGTGTCGGACGCGCAACTCCATCGCCCAATCCCCCCAGGAACTGCGCTTCGATCGAGATGGGGAAGTCCTGGTTCCGCGTCATCGACCGCGGATCCTGTGAATGCAGCATCACGCCGCTGTTGCGCACCGCCCAGCTTCCCGGTCCTTGCGGCGCCTGCTCCCCGACGAAACGGTATTCGACGACGAGCCGGTAGTAGCTGAACGGTTTCGCGTAGAACAGGTGCCCGAACCTTCGATCGAAGGCCCGATAGCCATCGTAGTTCACGCGCAGGACACCGTCTTCGACCTGGAACGTATTCGCGTAGTTGTCACCCAGCGAATGCCTGGTGATCTTTGGCGTCCATCCGCTGAGGTCGCGTCCGTTGAACAGCGAGATCCACTCCTCGTCATCCGGACCGGCGTAGCCCGAATCGAACCACCACAGCAGCGCAATCAGGACCGTCAGGCTTCTGGCAACGCGCATGTAACGAGACCCCTGACGACACGCCGACACGGCGCGCGGGAAGCATAGCCAACATCCGACACTGCCGACACGAACTGCCATTGCGTCATCAATAGTTCGATACCCGCCGTAATTGTGGCTCTTCAATATCGTAAGTCGTTCGCGTTACAGTCGCCGCATCAGGGGCGAATCGAGTGCGGGCAATGGCGCCAGACAAGAACAATGCCTTCGATGCAATCGTGATCGGCACGGGCATCAGCGGTGGATGGGCGGCCAAGGAATTGACCGAGAAAGGTCTCAAGACACTGGTCCTCGATCGAGGACGCATGGTGCGCCATGGCGACTATCCGACCGCGACCAAGGATCCGTGGGAGCTGCCCTACGGCGGCCGCGCGACCCAGGAAGACCTGCGGCGCCATGCGACCGCGGCGCGAACCAACTATGCCGTCACCCAGGCCACCAAGCACTGGTGGCTGGACGATGCCGAGCACCCCTACGGTGAAACGCAGCGCTTCGACTGGGTGCGCGGTTATCACGTAGGCGGCCGTTCGCTGCTGTGGGGACGACAGTCCTATCGCTGGAGTCCGATGGATTTCGAAGCGAACGCGAAGGACGGAGTAGCGGTCGACTGGCCGATTCGCTATCGCGACGTCGAACCGTGGTACGACCATGTCGAACGATTCATCGGTGTGAGCGGCCAGAGCGAAGGATTGGAACAGCTGCCCGATGGTGCTTTTCTTCCCCCGATGGAGATGAATTGCGTCGAAAAGCATTTGAAGCAATCACTCGCGGAGAAGTTCGGCCGGGTCATGACGATCGGCCGGGCCGCGCATCTGACCGCGCCATTGGCCCACAGTCCGCAACGGGGCATTTGCCAGAGCCGCAATCTCTGCATGCGCGGCTGTCCGTTCGGCGCCTATTTCAGCAGCAATTCCAGCACCCTGCCGGCGGCCGAGAAGACCGGCAACATGACACTGCGGCCGAACTCCGTCGTGTACGAATTGATCTACGAAAAAAAGGCCGGCCGCGCCAGTGGTGTGCGTGTCCTCGACGCGGAAACCAACGAGCAGCTCGAATTCACTGCACGCGTTATCTTCCTGTGTGCGTCCACCTTCGGCTCCGCGCATGTCCTGATGAACTCGACCTCCAGCCGGTTTCCCAACGGCTTCGGCAACGATAGCGGCGAGCTTGGTTGCAACATCATGGATCACCATCTGCAGGTCGGCGCTCTCGCCGTCGTCGATGGCTTCGAGGATCAGTACTACGTCGGCCAGCGGCCGAACGGCGTCTACATTCCGCGCTTCGTCAACATCGGCAAGGACAAGCGCGACTATCTGCGCGGTTTCGGCTATCAGGGCGGCGCCTCACGACGCAACTGGACACAGCTGATGAGCGATCCGGCACTGGGTGAGGACCTCAAGCAGAAGGCGACGACCCCGGGACCGTGGACCGTCTCGCTGGGAGGTTTCGGTGAGATCCTGCCCTATCACCACAATCGCGTAACCCTGGATCGGAACAGGAAGGACAAGCATGGCTTGCCGACGCTGACCTTCGACGCCGCCATCGGTGCGAACGAACAGAAGATGCGCGGCGACATGGCCAGCGAAGCGGCCGCCATGCTCGAAGCGGCCGGCTACAGCAATGTTCGTCAGTTCGATCGCGGTTACAGCATGGGGCTGGGTATTCATGAGATGGGAACGGCTCGCATGGGACGCGATCCGAAGACCTCGGTTCTCAATGAGTGGAACCAGATACATGCCTGCAAGAATGTCTACGTCACTGATGGTTCCTGCATGACATCGAGCGCCTGCCAGAACCCTTCGCTGACGTATATGGCCTTGACCGCGCGCGCTGCCAACCACGCAGTCGAAGAACTCAAACGAATGAATATCTAAAGGGCAAGCGACCATGAATCGACGCGAAGCGCTGCAACAGGTCGCCTGGTTGATGGGCGGAACCATTTCCGCCCCTGCCGTGCTGGGTATGCTCAGCGGGTGCTCTGCACACTCGGATCCGGCCTGGACACCGGTCTTCCTGACGCAGGAACAAGCTGCACTGGTCGGCGACGTGGCCGAGATCATCATTCCGCGCACGGACACGCCGGGTGCGAAAGATATCGGGATACCGGCATTGATCGATCGGATGCTGAAGGACGTCTATCCGAAAGCCGATCAGGACCGCTTCATCGCCGGATTGAGCGACTTCGTGTCGCAGACTCGCCATCACTACAAGCGCGGCTTCGCACAGCTTGATCGCGATACTCAGGTCGCCACGGTCAGATCCGCGACAGAAACCGCGATGGCGGCGGAGCGTGCCCATCCCGGTCCCGAGCGGTTGCCGAGACCGTTCATGCTCATGACTCGTGAACTCACCCTGCTCGGCTACTTCACTTCGCTGCCGGGATCGAGTCAGGTGCTGCAATACAACCCTGTTCCCGGTCCCTATCGTGGATGTGTTCCGCTCGCGCAGGCCGGAAACGGCAAGAGCTGGGCAACCGAACAGGCCCAGCGCTTCTGATGCTTCGATGTCTCACACGCTTTCCCACACTTTCGTAACGGAGCGGGACGACAGATGAACGATCCCAGTCGGCGCACAGTCATCCTGAGCATGGCAGCACTCACTGCAGGCGCCGCGGGAACGGCGGTGGCAACGAACCAGACCGACAAACGTTACCTCGTTCATCATGCACTCTTCTGGTTGAAGCGCCCCGGCTCGCGCGAAGATCGGGAACGCTTGATCGCCGGACTGAAAACGCTGCGGCAGATAGATGCGATCCGCGAACTTCACATCGGCGTTCCAGCAAATACCGAACAAAGAGATGTGGTGGATGCCAGCTTCGATGTGTCCGAGGTAATGCTGTTCGACGACGAAGCGGCGCAAAGCGCCTACCAGAAACACCCGGTGCATCGTAAGTTCGTCGAAGACTGCTCGAGCCTGTGGCAGAAAGTCGTGGTGTACGACGCGATCGACGTGTGAGCCGTTGGCGAGTTCCTTCGCCATTCGTTCGCGACTCATCTGCTCGACGCTGGCGATTGGCTGTCCCACGAGCATCACCCCGATCTGAACGCGACAACGCTCCTCGTCGCAACCTCGTTTCAATAGCACCAGTATTTCAAACACGGCTCGAAGGAACCTCCAAAGCAGAACCTTCTCAGTCGCCCGGCGCGAATCAGCGCCATCGCCGCAACTGATGGCGAATTCTTAATCCTCGCGCTCGCCGTCCGCGGAGCTGCGTGGGTACGCTAAGTTGGCGTAAACATTAATAAAGGACTGGCGGGGCGGACCGACCCCAGAACCGACGCAACCCGCTGCATTGCACAAGATTCCCCCGTTTGTGGGATAGAGCGCGTGCGCCGCGCCGATCACGATGGATTCCAATGCTCAGCCGCGCGCCAGCCGCGTGGCGGCGGCCGCGTTCGTCCGAAAACTGGAAGTCAGTTTCCGTGTCGAGATCGGCGCGACCCGTTTCCGTCAACGAGAGAGTCATCACAATGGATGCCACGTTCCCCAAGCTCGAAACAGCATCGCCGCCGGATGCTCGCGCCCGTTTCGTGGAACTTCGTGGTTACCTCTCGAACCAGATCATTGGCCAGCAGGCGCTGGTCGAACGTCTGCTCGTGACCTTGCTGGCCGATGGCCACCTGCTCGTCGAAGGCCCGCCCGGACTGGCGAAGACGCGTGCCGTGAAGGCGCTCGCGCATGCACTCGAAGGCGACTTTCATCGCGTGCAGTTCACGCCAGACATGCTGCCGGCGGATCTCACCGGCTCCGAGATCTATCGTCCCGAGGAAGGCACCTTCCGTTTCCAGCGCGGCCCGCTGTTCCACAATCTCATCCTCGCCGACGAGATCAATCGCGCACCCGCGAAGGTGCAATCGGCGTTGCTCGAGGCCATGGCGGAGCGCCAGATCAGCGTTGGCGCGGCAACGTATCGCCTGCCGCCGCTGTTCCTCGTCATGGCCACGCAGAATCCCATCGAGCAGGAAGGAACGTTTCCGCTGCCTGAAGCACAGATAGATCGCTTCATGCTGCACGTTGCCGTCGACTATCCGGATCGTGCGACGACCCTGCAGATCATGTCGCTCGCGCGGCGCGAAGCAATCGAGGCACGCGAGTTCGTCCCGCCAAAGCATCGCCTGACGCAAGAGTCCATCTTCATCGCACGACGCGAAGTACTGGGGCTGACGCTTGCGGAATCGGTGGCGGAGTACATTGCCGCGCTCGTGGAAGCGACGCGCCGGCCGGAAGCCTATAGCAACGAGCTGAAGGCGTGGCTGCGCTGGGGAGTCAGTCCGCGCGCGGCGATTTCGATGGAACGCTGCGCACGTGCGCTGGCCTGGCTCGACGGGCGCGACTTCGTCACTCCCGAAGACGTGCAACGGATTGCGCCTGACGCACTGCGCCACCGGCTGCTGCTGGATTACGGCGCGCAGGCACGCGGGCTCACTGCACAGGCTTGCGTCGAGGAGCTGCTGCGCAGGGTTCCTGCGCCGTGAAGCCGGTCGATCTCGACGAGCTGCTCGTCCTGCGCGGTGCGGCACATCGACTGACACTGCGATCGAGCGGACCCGCACGTGCTCTGCTGCTCGGCAGTCATCGTAGTGCGCACCGCGGTCGCGGTCTCGAGTTCGAAGAGGTGCGTCAGTACGTGCACGGCGACGATCCGCGCAGCATAGACTGGCGCGTCACCGCCCGACGCGGCCGACCGCACACGAAGCTCTATCGCGAAGAACGTGAGCGTCCTGTGTGGCTGCTCGTCGATCTGAATCCGGCGATGTATTTCGGCAGCCGATTGCAACTCAAGTCATCGCTCGCGATGCGCGCAGCCGCCCTGCTCGCGTGGATCGGCGCACGCGGCGGCGATCGCATCGGTGCGGTGGTCACGAACGGCACGGTGACTCGCTGCATTCCGCCGCGCTCGCGCGAAGCGGGCGTGCTGCCCATCCTCAACACACTTATAGAACTGCAACCAACCTCGCCTGCCCCGCCACTGCACACGTTGCGAGCAGCGCTCGAAACACTCACACCGCTCGTGCATCCGGGAAGCCTCTCGCTCGTGCTCAGCGATTTCGCAACAGCCGACGAGCGCGACGACACCTTGTTAGCGCGTCTGACCGCCCACAGCGAGTGCCGCCTGTTCTGGATCGTCGATCCGCTCGAATACGAAGGACTGCCGGCGGGGAGATTTCGGGGGGGCTATCCGGGAGCGATTCGCGCGCTCAACGGTCGCGATGTGCACCAGCAGTGGCTCACGGCCTGGCAGCAGCGCGAACAGTCGGTAACGGCACTCGCACAGCGGCTCATGCTTTCCGTAACGCGACTTACGACGACGCGGCCCGTGGAGCAGGCACTCGCGGAGTGGCTCACGAAACCCGATGTCGCCGCATGAACAACGACTGGCTGACCCAACTCGCTCCTGAGTCCGCGCCGGCGTCGCCCGGCTGGTGGCCACTCGCGCCGGGTTGGTGGGCACTGGCCATACTCATCGTCATCGCCGCCGGTCTCACGCTGCTCTGGCTGCAACGTCCCGCTGCGCGTCGCCAACGTTTCGTGAGAAGCGAGCTGCAGCGTCTGCGCGAGCGCGCCATCGAGCCGGCCAGCGCTGCACGGGGCATTCAGAATCTGCTGCGCCGATATGCACTCACGGTGTTCGGGCATGATGCAACGGCGCGCCTGAGCGGTGAGGCCTGGCTCCAGTTCGTGATCGACTCGGGTGGCGATGCGTTCGCGGGCGACTCGGGTCGCACACTGCTTGCCGCAGCCTTCGGAGATACTCACGCCCCCATCAGCGAAGCCGATCGGCTGGGCTGGTTCGATGCGGCCGATCAGTTTCTTCGCCGTGCGCATCCGCAACGGAGGGCGGCTCGATGATGCATGTGGCATGGCCGTGGATGGCGCTGCTCCTGCCGCTGCCGTGGTTGCTCTATCGCCTGCGAGCCGCTGCGCAATCGGGAGGCACGGCGATCTACCTGCCGTTCGTTACTGCGTTGGGCACCGCAAGTGCGGAGCGCGACAGCGTAAGACTCGGCCTGCGAGCGCTGTTCGTGCTGATCTGGATACTGCTCGTCGCCGCCGCGGTCCGCCCGCAATGGCTCGGCGATCCCCTGCCTGTTCCCACCACCGGTCGCCGCCTGATGCTGGCGGTGGACGTTTCCGGATCGATGGAAGCACAGGATATGGCGAACAACGCGACGCGCCTGCAAGTCGTGCAGGCCGTCGCCGGGAACTTCATCGACGGCCGCCGCGGCGATCAGGTTGGGCTGATCATCTTCGGCACGCAGCCCTATCTGCAGGCCCCGCTCAGCCCGGATCTGGCCACCGTGCATCGCTTCCTTGACGAAGCGGCCATCGGGATCGCCGGACAGGAGACAGCGATCGGCGATGCCATCGGTCTGGCACTGAAGCGACAGCGTGCGGAACCCAACAAGGATCAACAGAACGCCGCGAACCGTTCAGTGCTGATCCTGCTCACCGACGGTCAGAGCAACGCCGGCGCCGTACCGCCTCTGGAGGCGGCGAAGCTCGCCGCGCAGCAAGGTCTGCGCATCTACACGATCGGAGTCGGTGCGACAGGCGACGGCGGTTTTTTCGGCTCGTTCGGCAACATGGACCTCGATGAGGACACGCTGCAAGCCATCGCCAGGATCACGGGTGGCCGCTACTTCCCGGCGACGGACGCCAACGCGCTGCGGGAGGTCTATCGGGAGATCGACAAGCTGGAGCCAGCCGCCGGCCGTGAGCAATGGTGGCGTCCGGCCGACGAATGGTTCCGCTGGCCGCTCGGGCTGGCACTCCTGTTGAGTGTGCCGGCGCTCGTGCTGGGAACTCGCACCTGGACATGAGCGCACTTGCTGCATTCCATTTCCTGTACCCCGCGTGGCTCCTTGCGCTCGTGCCGCTGTGGGCGTTGATCGCCTGGGCTGCGCTGCGCCGTGCGCGCGACGGCAACTGGTCGCACGTCATCGACCCCGATCTTCTGCCCGCGATGCGACTGGAAAGCGGACGACGGGATAACGCGCCATGGTGGGTATTCGCCGCCGTGTGGACATTGGCGAGTGTTGCCCTCGCCGGGCCGACGTGGCACCGCGACCAGAGCCCGGCGTTTCGTTCGCCGCATGACTGGATCGTGGTGCTCGACCTGTCGCCCTCGATGGACGCGCGCGATGTCACGCCGAATCGGACCACACGTGCGCGCTACCTGATCGACGATATCCTGTCGTCCGTGCACGACGCACGCGTGGGGCTCATCGTCTTCGCTGGCGATGCACATGCAGTCACGCCGCTCACGTCGGATGTCGAAAACGTCCGTGCGCTGCTGCAGCCGCTGACGCCCGGCCTGCTGCCCGTACCCGGCGATGCCCTGGCGCCCGCGCTCGACGAAGCCAATACGCTTCTGCGTGCCGTTGCCAGCCGCGATGCGGAAGTGGTCGTCCTGACCGATGGGTTCGCAGATCCATCACAAGCACTTCGATCCGCCGCAGCGCTACGGGCGCAAGGCACGAGCGTCAATGTCATCGGCATCGGCACCGCAGCCGGGGCCGGAATCCCCACCGACCTGCTGCAGAAACTCGCCGCCGCCGGCCACGGTGAGTACGCATCCTTGAGCGACGCCCGGCAACTCATCGCACTATTGCAACAGCAACCGTCAGGCGAACTCGCGAGCGACAAGATGCAGGACTTGAAGCTCGAGACCTGGCGCAACGAGGGTATCTGGTTCCTGCTACCGCTGGCGCTGTTGGCGACGATGATCGCGCGACGAGGCTGGGTATGAAGCGCATCGCCCTCCTTCTGAGCATGCTGGCAGCAGGCGGCACCGCAAACGCTGCCTCGTGGTCCAGCCTGTGGTTGACGCCGGATCAGCAGGCACAGCGCCTGCTCGACTCCGGGAAAGCGGCGGATGCCGCTCGCAAGTTCGAAGACGCGCGGCGGCGCGCGTACGCACAGATCGAGGCCGGGCAATATGCGGAAGCTGCGCAGCTCCTCGCAGACTTTCACGACCCGCAGTCTCAATACAACCGAGGCAACGCACTGGCACGCGCCGGTAGCCTCGAAAATGCCCTTGCGGCCTACGACGACGCGATCAAGCAAACGACAGCTAACTCAGCACTGGGCCGGGATGCTCGTCGCAATCGCGAGCTCGTGGCAGAGCAACTCAAGCAGCAACAGTCTTCGCAATCGCAATCGGGCGGCGAATCGCAACCCGGCAAGCAAAGCTCTGCAGCGAATCAGTCACAGTCTGGCAAGCAGGATCAATCCCAAGCCGGGAACCAGTCGCAATCCGGCAAGCAGGATCAATCGCAGTCAGGAAAACAGGATCAATCCCAAGCTGGCAATCAGTCACAGCCCGGCAAACAAGACCAATCGCAAGCCGGTAACCAGTCACAGCCCGGCAAACAGGATCAATCGCAGGCCGGACAGCCAAGTCCGTCGGGCAGCGGTAGCGAGCCGCGCAAGAACGCCCAGCAGAATGCGACGAACGGATCCGGGCAGCAGCAGGATCAGCGCGCGCAAGAATCTCCGGGCCAGCAGTCACAGCAGGCCCAGGCCTCCGCACAGCGAGGCGAAGATTCGCGCCGCCAGGCCGCCGCGTCGAAAGCAGAGCAGGATAAGCAGGACGCCGCCCAAGCCCAACGCGACGTCGCGTCCACAGCCGTGCAGCCGAAGCCGCAAGACGCTGGCGGGTCGGCTGGCCAACGCATTCAACAAACAGATCAATCGCCCGATCGGAACGGCACGCCTGTCGCTGCTGCCGCGGATCAGCCTCCCTCCGAGCAGACGCTCGCACTCGATCAGTGGTTGCGACAGATTCCCGATGATCCCGGCGGTCTGCTACGCCGGAAGTTCCTCCTCGAACACCTGCGGCGGCAGCGCGCGCAGCGGGAGCCGCAATGAGATCGCTGTCTCTGGCCTGTGTCCTTCTTGCTGCGGGGCTGATGAGCACGACGACCCAGGCAGCGATCGAGGCGTCCGTGGACAGCACTCGGGTTGCACCGGGCGAGACCATCTCACTCACGCTTGCGCACGACGGCAATACGAACTCACAGCCCGACATTGCACCGCTCAAGCGCGACTTCGACGTGCTGTCGACGAGCCGCAGCAGCAACGTGCGGATCGTGAATGGCAGCATGTCGTCCGAGACGCAGCTCAGGCTCACGCTGTCACCCAGGCGTTCCGGGCAGCTCACGATTCCGGCGCTCACCTGGGGAAACGAGCAAAGCTCGCCCATTGCCATCACGATCGACAGCAGTGGCGCGCCGCCCGCCGGCACGACGCAGCAGGCGCAATCCTCCAACGTATTTCTCGAAACCAGGGTGGACGATTCGCGGCCGTACGTGCAGGGCGCCGTGAAGTTGACGGTACGACTCCTGGCCGGCGTTCAGCTCTACAACGCCAGTCTCGACTTGCCCGCGAGCAGCGACGTGCTCGTCGAGCAGCTTGGCAAAGACCGCAGCAGCCGGACGCAACGCAACGGCCGCAGCTACGATGTCATCGAACGGGACTATCTGCTGTTCCCGCAACATAGCGGCGCGCTGCAGATTCCGGGACCCGTACTCGACGCGCGCGTGCCTTCGGGTTCACGCAGCAGTCCCTTCCCCGACGACGCGTTCTCCGGCCTGTTCGACAACTTTCCATTAGCGGACATGATGCAAACCGCGCGGCCCATCCGCATTCACGGCGACAACATCTCGCTCGACGTACGACCGCGGCCGCCTGGAGCCACGACGAGCTACTGGATCCCCGCGAAGAATCTGACGCTCACGAGCGAGCGGCAGCCTGATTCCCTCGAGGTGCACGCCGGCGAGCCGATCACGCTCGATGTGCGTCTTCGAGCCGAAGGTCTCACCGCGGCCCAGCTGCCAGACATTGCATCGCTTCTGCAACTGCCCCCGGGCCTGCGTGCCTATCCCGATGAACCGAAGCTCGAGAACAGTGCGCAGAGCGGCACCGCCGTCGGCGAGCGGGATCAAAGCGTGGCACTCATCGCAGATCACGCGGGAAATTTCGATGTTCCCGCGCTCGAGATTCAGTGGTGGGACACGAGCGTCGATCAACCGCGCACGGTCGAACTGCCGGCGCTCACCATCAAGGCATTGCCCGCCGTAGCAGGAACCAGCTCGGGCGGTGCAACGAGCACTGCCGCGCAAGGTGCAACCGGAGCAACTGGCAACGGCGGGATGCAGCAGTCCAATGCCTCACCACTTGCAGAGGCAAGTGCACACTCGCGTTGGGTGATCCTTGTCACCCTGACGACCCTGCTGGTGGCCGCGGCCGCGCTTTGGTGGCTCTATCAGCAACGTGCGTCGGCAAGGTCCATCACACCGCGGGCTGCTCCTTTGCCAGGACGAGACGAAGCGCGGGCGCGCAGAGAATTTCTGGCGGCATGCAAGCTCAACGATGCACGCAGCGCACGTCGCGCGCTTCTCGAGTGGACGCAAGCAAGATGGCCCAACTCGCCCCCCCTGGGTTTGCGTGATGTCGCCGTTCGCCTCGACGATCCGGAGATCACGACACTGCTGCTGGAGCTCGACAGGGCATGCTTCGCCGGCGCCCCATGGAACTCAGCAGCGCTCGCGAAAGCACTCGAACGACTGCCCGAACCATCCGGGACCAAGCACCCGGCGCGGCGATCGGATCTGGCTGAGCTGTATCCGCAGGCCTGACACCACGCTCGTATCCGACACTCATTCTTCTCATCGACGTTGTCCTTGATAGTTGGACGATCAGCTGGGGGTGCTGCAACGCGCCCGTGAAGCCCGGCAGGCGATCATGATCGAAGGTTCACGGCCGGAACCGCAGCGCGCGATTCCGGCGAAGATCGCCGTGAGTTTCGCCAGTAACACAAACAGGTGATCTGCCAGTCGTGCGGAAATGTGGCGCACACAGGCTGCCTCGGTCGGCGAATCGCCGCGCAACCAGGTATCCGGTCATGAAACCAGCACTGCTTCTGCTCGCAGCGGTGTCCGCATTCGCTACGCTCCCCGCAGTTGCCGACGACCCGATCGATGAGCTGCTGTTGCTGAACGGCGGCGAATTCGAGATGGGCAACGGCGAAAGCAAGGTCATTCTGGATTCGAAGATCCCCGTGGAGTATCGCGTGTGTGCAACCAAGGGTCCCGACTCGGTACCACTGGTGATCCACTACGATGAAAAAGACACCGTGCTCAAGCTCGGCGATTGCACGAACCTCAAGGCGAAGTTCATCAGGCTCGAACCGGGAGCGGGACTCGAGGAGGACGAAGTCCTCATGGGGAAGTTCACGAGAGCCAGGTAATCAACAGCCCTACCCGGCGGGCATCTCCCGCCTGGCGCTGACGAACGGGCGCGTCACCCCGTGCAGGGACGCGCGGATGACTCATGCAGCGCAGCTGGATACCTCATCTCATCACCTGGCGGGGCGCTCCTGATTGAAGGACTCGATGAAGTGACGCTCGACAAAGAGACCTCTGAAGCCACCGGAGAGCGATCTCTACACAAGCCAACCTGAGCGAATGCATGCAGCGTGCATCCATGATGCATGTCAGATTGAATCTTTCTGCCATCTACGGACGCATGTGGTCCGCTAGCCTCTCTACTCATCCGCTGTCGCGCCAATCGTAAGAGTCGCGCGCTCAACCGTTAACACATGTTTGTGCAGCCTGGCTGCGGCTTGCCATCGCGGGCACTCGCAGTGATCGGCACGAGAGGCTTCGATGCTTGGACCTGTGCTCGCCTTCGCAGCAACGCTGCTGCTCATGACCGGGCTGCGCGCGCTCGCGCCCGTGGTGGGACTGATCGATCGGCCAGGCGGTCGCAAGCGCCATGAGGGCGAGGTGCCGGTCATCGGCGGACTGGCCATTTTTGGCGGTTCTCTCATGGGCTCGATGCTGTTGCCTGAGGCCGTCCAGATGCCTGTGTCCTTTGTGATGTGCGCGGCTCTGCTGGTCGCAGTCGGCGCGGCGGACGACCGTTTCGACGTCTCGGCCTGGGTGAGACTCGGCGCCCAGCTCACGACTGCATTGATCATGGTCGGCACCGAAGGTCTCGTCATTCAGGAGCTCGGCGCCGGGAACGGCGCGAATACATTCAATCTGGGTCCGTTCGCGGCATCGTTCACCGTCCTCGCCGTCGTCGCGGCCATCAATGCCTACAACATGATCGATGGCCTCGACGGACTGTCGGGTGGCCTGGGACTCGTCGCTATCCTGTCGCTACTGATGGTGGCCCATGGCGGACCTCTCGCTGGCGCCGCGCCCATCCTGGCCATGATCGCAGCCACTATCGGTGCGTTCCTGCCTTTCAATGTTCCGGTGGGCATCAACCGCCAGATGCGCTGCTTCATGGGCGATGCGGGCAGCACGCTGATCGGCTTTACCGTGGCGTGGTTTGGCATACAGCTCAGCCAGGGCAACCAGCCTCAGGTACAACCGATCACGATCCTGTGGTTCACCGCGGTGCCGTTGCTGGAGCTGGCAGTCAGTTTCTGCCGTCGCCTCGCGGCTGGACGCTCGCCTCTGGCGGCTGACGCCGATCACTTCCATCACAAACTCATGCGTGCGGGTCTGTCGGTTCCGGGCACCTGCGTCACGCTCGTGGGCCTGGCTGCGATATTCGCTGCGACTGGCTTGTTCCTCGAACACGTCGAAGCCCCATCGCTTACGTCCCTCGCGCTACTGATCATGATGAGTGCGGGCGTAATTCGCGCGTTGCTCAAGGCGCATTCCTGGGCAGGCGCCCTGCCTGCATGGATGACACAACGTCGACCATCGGCGTGGACTCGCCCGATCCCTCCGCCACCAGTACTTGAAGCCCACGTGAGATCGCCACAATGATTTTTCCGCTGATCAAGGCCGCGATACGCCGCACTCCGCTCATCGCATTGGACTACGACGTCGATCCGACTCCCCGCTGGGGCTTCGGCAAGCCGCCTCACGCCCGGCTGCAGGCTCTGATCGCGGCGAGCTCGGCGCAATACACGAAGCTGCTCATGGAGATCGCGACGTATCGCTTCGATTTTCTCGCCATCCCGGAACGGTCCACATCGCCGCTGGTGCCCAGTCGTATCAACGACTACTTCTCGGGCCTGGACGCCCTCGCTCTCTACGCATTGCTGAGGATGCGCAAGCCACGTCGCTATCTGGAAATCGGTTCCGGAAACTCCACCCGCTTCGCCGCGCGTGCGATAAGCGATGAAGGTTGTGATACTCGGATCATTTCCATTGATCCGCAACCTCGCGCGGAAATCGACACGCTCGCGCAGCGAATCGTGCGAGCGTCACTGGAGAGTGTCGACCAGGAGATCTTCCGCGAGTTGCAACCGGGCGACTTCCTGTTCTTCGACGGCTCGCACTACTGCCTGCCGAACTCTGACGTGGTGACGTTCTTCCTCGAGATCCTGCCCGAGTTGCCTGCCGGCGTGGTGGTCCAGGTGCACGATATCCGGCTGCCCTACGACTATCCGCCGAAGCTGAAGCGGCACTGGTACGGCGAACAGTACATCCTGGCGATGTACCTGCTCAGCACACCGCGGCCCGACGTGCTGTTGCCGAACTATTTCATCTGGGAGCAGCCGAAGCTGCGCGCGCTCGTGGATGACATCGGCGGAGGCAATTCTTTCTGGTTCGTGACGTGACGCGGCACCCTCGAGCCCGGACCAGCCCTGAACGCCGGGCGTGATGCCCGGCGTGACTCATATATATGTATGCCGGCCACTGGCAGCGGGCTATCGCGTTCAGCGTGAGATGAACTGACACATGCGGCGGGCCAGTGATTCCACCGTAAGGTGCCTGGCCTGCTCCCAGTTATGCCTGCCGATCTCCAGGCGCCGCTGCGGGTCGAGCGCCAAGCGACGGATTGCTGCCACCAGTTGATCAGGACGATGTGGCTCGACGAGGTGCCCGTTCTCGCCATCGACAATCAGATCGGGCACGCCGCCGACGCGCGTCGCAACCACCGCACGTCCCATTGCCATGGCTTCGACGAGGACCCTGGGAGTGCCTTCGGACCACGACGGCAGTACGAACACATCGCAGGACCGGAACGCCTGCAATAGTGCCGATCCAGGCGGCATGGGGCCACGGACATCCACGGCATGCTCGATGCCCAGCTCCACGATATAGGCGCGCAATCTTTCCATTTCGCCGTGCGCGGCCCAGCCGATCACGATGAGTCGATATCCTGGTCCCGGAGACTTCAGCAGCTCAGCGAGCGCATCGATGAGATCGCAAAGTCCCTTCTCGACCGCGATCCGTCCCACGTAGAGCAATTCCACAGGCCCGCCCGACCGTTGCTCCATGGGTGCTTGCGTGGGCAGAGCAGACTGCGGCAACGTCGACGAGACGACACGCAGAATCCTCGCCGCGTCCGCTCCTGCCTCAAGCAGCTGCCGCTCCAGCGCCGAACCGTTGACGATGCATGGCCAGCGTCTGGCGAACAGCCGCTCCACGCTTCCGGTCGCACGCGACAGCCACGCTCCTGCACGAACGAGCGGCCCACCGCCCCGTCGCGTCTGGTTGGCCGCCTCCACCGCAGAGCGATCCGACACGAACCAGATGACTGGCTTGAATCGCAGCAACCACAGCAGTGGCAGCAGGATGAGATTCAAATGTTCCGGCGCGCGACAGATGACGACGGGCGTGTGACGACGCAGCTTGTACAAGCGCAACAGCAACAGCGGCGCATTCATGTAGGCGCGCAGAAACCCTCTGCACGAAGGCAGCGCCAGCAACGCATCCTGCTGTCGCAACGAGTAGTGAACATCAGCTGTCGCGCTTTCATCCGCGCTACTGCCCTCGATCGGCAGCACCATGATCATCGCCTCGGTGCAGTCGCTCGCCGCGCTCAGCCAGCGAGGGAACGAGCTCGCGGCAGCAACGCCATCCTTCGTACGGCGGTGCGACTCCAGTCTGATGACGCCCAGCTTCATGCCGCCGCTCCCGCGGGGGCATCGACCGGCATGCACAGCGTCTCCACGAACCTGGCAATGCGCTTCGCCGCATCCGCCGGACGGTACAGCGCCTCCGCCTGAAGGGTCGAATGTCGCAACGATGCCGAGCGTGCCTCGGCCATCGCGCGCTCGATTCCATCCGCGATGCTCTGGGGGTCGCTCGCATCGACGATCCACCCGGTCGTCCGTGCGAGTTCGCACCCGCCACATTGCCGTGAAGCGATGACCGGCGTGCCCAGCGCCATCGCCTCGTTGATGACATTGGCCCAGGGGTCATGCAGGCTCGGGACGATCAGTGCATCCGCGCGCCGGTATTCCTCGGATATCGCATTTCGCGGCAGGAAGCCGAGCATGCGCAATTGAATAGGCGGCGGGCAGTTGTCTGCAAGGTGGCGCGCGAGTGGCCCGTCACCAGCGGTCGTCAGGCTCAACTGCTGCTGTAGCGCATTGGGCAGACGGTGCAGCGCCTGCATCAGATTTTCGAGCCCTTTACGCGCCTCATGCTTGCCCACGAACAACAGCCGGAAGCGACCGCCCTGCTCCTCTTCACACACCCGCGGGCCCAGCGGTGGCGGGTCGAATACCTGCGTTCCCGTGATAGTGGGGCCCTGGACGCCGCGCGCACGCAACCAGTCCACCGAGCGATCGGAATAACAAATGAAGCCGGAGGCTCGGCGAAGAATCCGTCCATACAGCCACGCGAATGCGCGTGACAACAGGCCAGGCACTTCATCGTGCCCCCATGATTCGTTGTCGATATCCCCGACCCAGAGAATCAGCGGGACGCGATGTCTGTTCGCCCATCGGGAGACCCGGAGGACGTCGATTGCGTTCGAACGTGTCAGCACCGAGATGATCGCCTGCGGCTGCAGCCGCTGCAGACGCTCCGGCAAATTTGCGCAGACCGTGAGGGGCCGTGAAAACGCATACACGGTCGCGCTGCGGAGCACTTCGCTCTCGTAATCTGACGGGATGTCGGCGGCCCATTTCCGATCCGCCGTAACGCGCGTCGCATAGAGCACGCGCAAAGGAAGGTGGCGTGCGATCTCACGGAACAGCGCGTGGCGGTACGGAGCGACCATGTTGTGAAACAGCACCACGCTGGACAGGCTCATACGACTGGCTCCGCAAGCTTCAGCCGCGTGGCCACGGCAAACGCCAACTCGCGAAACGCGAACAGCGGCAATGAAGTGAACTGACGCGCCAGCCGCCGGTGCGGCTCCATGATCAGCCGGAACAACCATTCCAGGCCGAGCTTGCGCAGAAACGCCGGCGGATACACCGCCTCGCCGACCAGGTAGTCGATCGCGCCTCCCACGCCGACGTAGATCGCCGCATGCGGCACCCGCTGATACAGCTCGCGAATCAGCAACTCCTGCTTGGGCACACCGAGAGCCACCAGCACGATGCAGCGCTCTGGAATACGCGGCGCCAGAGCCGCCGCGGACGCCACGATATCGTCGATCATCTCCGACGAGCCGGGGACGACGGCAACGCCCTCGGCAGTCAAGCGTTCCTCGAACCGCTGCCGTACGCCCTCCCGCGCACCGATGACGATCACCTTCCAGTCGTTCACGGTACTGGCCTCGACCAGCGCGCTCGCCAGTGCCACGCCCGTTGTCCGCGGCGGCACCAGCGCTCCCCTCATCCGGGCGGCAATCTGCACTCCCACACCGTCGCAAACCCGCACATCGCTGTTCTTCACCGCCCTCGCGTAGTCGGGGTTACGCAGCAATGTCTGATCGATCTCGGGATTGACGGTAACGATGTGCGTGGCGATGCCGGTCTGCATCCGCAGGTACGACAATCGCACCACGTCGGCGACGCTTGCCGTATGTACGCGTAGACCCGACCGCAACTGGATACTGGCGCGCACCAGGTCGAGCCCGGCCGGCATGGATACCACAGGGGACATTTTCAGACCTCCAGGATGCTTCTTAACTGACGCGCCACGTCGGCGGTGCTGTAGTACTGCGCCGCCTGCCCGGACTTCAGCCGGGGCGGGCTCGTTTCGGACTCGGTGTCGAGAATGGCGCGCGCCAACGTCGGCAGATCCGCCGGTGTGCCCATGATTCCTCCCCACCGCGCGATAATCTCCGCCGTTCCCGGCAGCTCGTACACGACAGGCAGGGCTCCTGCGATCACGGCTTCGAGCACCGCGAGCGGGAAGGCATCCACGCGAGATAAATAAATCAGGTAACGATGGCGACCCAGTTGCGTCATGACTTCTTGCGCCGACACCCGGCCGTGAATACGGATCGCAGCAGCCAGCGCCGGATCGCGTTGCGCAACCTCGCGCAGGAAATCGTGCATCTCCGGCTCGGCTTCTCCAAAGATCTCCAGCGCGAATCCCTCGCGCTCAGCGAGCAGAATCCTCAGCAGATCGACCATCTCGCGGATTCCTTTCTCCGGCGAGACGCGCCCGGCAAAGATCAGCGATCCCCTGGGACGCTCACGAAATGGCGTGCGCTGCGCCGTGGACGACGGCAGCAAGGTACGCATCCGCGCAATTGGCGGCGCGCCTCGGATGGAGAAGAACTCCACCTGCTCCCGGCTCAATGCCAGCAGCAGATGCACGCGCTTCAGGATCCTGTGTGCCACCCATCTGCTGCAGCGATGGGTCAGATGGCGCCACGTGAGGCTGCAATGCGGAGTGACGATGAGACGAATACCCGACAGCCGCGAGAGCAGCGCGATCGACAGCAGGTCCAGAGCATTGCCGTAGTGATACCAGACACTCGTGACCTGGCCTTCGGCGCGCCGCGTCGCCTGCCGAATGAAACGCACGTTATCCAGATGCGTGTGCCACCAGCGTCGCAGGCCGGCGTACAGGCCCTGCGACGTCTTGCACACCGCACTGTTCGCAGGCAGCACGATCATTGCGCCCAGGCCGGTGTGCGGCCACATCTCGGCGAGGCGTTGCATGAACACCTCGACGCCGCCGTGGCTCTGCTGCATGCCGCCGATCGAAACATAGGAGTGTCGCGCGGCTGGCTTGGCGACGCGTGTACTCATGTTTCCCCTCGGCTCGTGTCGCGCACTGCAATGGCAGTGCCGATAAGGAACCACGCGAACGCCGTCCAGATGATGCTATCGAGCAGCATCTGCATCACCGCGCTCACCAGCAACACGCGTTTCATGGCTACCAGGTGCGTTGCTGGCGACACGGCGGCGACGGCCGAGATGTTTCCTGCCAGGCTCGCGATGACCCAGCACATCACCGCGATGAGCGGCACGCCGCCGAGCAGCAGCAGATAGATCACATCGGAATCGGCGTTGAAGCCCGGCTTGTAGAAAGCCGGATAACGGACCGGCGCGTACTGCGCGAGGAACGGCCCGATGTCCATCGTCGGCGCACCCGCGATCCATGTCTCGGGCATCGAGGCGAGCGCCGCGCGATACAGATTGAACCGATACAGACTGGACGATCCCACTTCCCAGTCGTACAGGCTGCGCCAGCGGCTGGAAAGATCCTCCAGCAGCGACTCCGGCATGACGACGACGGCAGCGGCGGCAAAGAGACAAGCGGCGATGACAGCGGCGCGACGTGTCGGACCATCCAGGACCATGACGGCGATCAGTGCCAGCAGCCATGGGCCTCTGGCCAGCGTCGCGAGCAGACCTAGCACCACCACTATCAGTCCGGCGAGATAGTACGCTCGCGAACCGATGCGCCCGCTGCGCAACAACACGATACCGGCGGCGAGCGCGACCGCATCGAAATACCCGAACACGGTGCGATGCTGCCAGGAGAGAAAGGCGATCTTGCCGGGCAGCGGCGCTCCATACTTCAGCAGCAGCGCCAGGGAAGCTCCAACCGCCACCCAGAACCAGATCTTGAGCAGCCGTTCAAACATGCGTTCGTCACGGAAGACGACAAACGAGAACACCAGCACGATGACCCATGAGCATGCACGCAGCACGGCCACGAACCCACCCTTGAACAGCATGAGAACGATGACCGAAACAGCGAATACGACCACGGCCATCGGCATGCCTTGCAGTGTCCGGCCGAGTGTCGCCACGGGCAGCGCGAACAGCATCACAGAGGCCGCGATTGCGCCACCGAGCAAAGCAAACAGCGTTTCCGGCGCGAACGGCCCGACCGCCAGCTCGTTGGGCAGCAGGAACAGCATGAGCGGATAAAGCAACCAGGCGCTCAGCGCCAGATTCCGCAGCGCAGCCATCGTCATTGGCGTACCTGCGATGACGGCGCTGCCATCAGAATCCGTGCCGACAGCCGTCTCATCAGCAGATTCGCACCGGCGACGGAGAGCGCGATGGCCATACCCACGCCGACGAATCCGTACAGCTTGCCGAGCACGAGCGTCGCCAGCGCGCCGACACCCGCACTGACAAACTGGATGACTGCGGCCTGCCGCTGATGACCGCTCATGGTCGCGAGGTAGCCGACCGGTCCGCAGCAGGCGGCGACGAACTGAGCAGCGCACATCGCCAGCAACACCGGAAATGCGGCAGCAAAGTCCGCTCCGAACAGCTGCAGCACGTAGCGCCCGCCCAGCGACATGACTGCGCATATCGCCGCTCCGGCCACGATCGAGTAGCGCGTGGCAATGCTCAACAGTCGTCGGCATTCCTGCAGGTTGCCTTCGTGATAAAGAGCGGCGATGCGGGGAGCAGCGGCTATGCCGACCGATGAAACGGCAAACGCGACCACATCACCCAGACGTGAGGCGACCGCTACGAGTCCGATACCCGCAGGATCGAGCACAGAACCTGCAAGTACGATCGGACCGCGAGACAGGCCCACCTGCGCGATACCGAGCACGCCGTACTCGCGGATATCCCGACTCCAGGCGCTGGCATGGACCGATGCGGACGCCGGCATTCCGATCGGCAGGGAACGTGCGAGCAGCCACAACGCCATTGCATTCGCCAGCAACGCCGCACACAGAGAACTGATCATCGCCACGAACACCGGATCGAGCGCGGTAAACGAATACACCACGATCACCGTCAGGCCGGCGGTGGCCAGTGGCTTGAGCAATCCCTCGGGTAATTCCGACGCAATGATCTGGCGCGCACCGCGCAGCTGCCCCTGCAACAGCAACCCCAGGCTCGATAGCGGGACGATCAAGGCCGCCGCCGCCACCGTCCCCGCGGATACGGGCAAGGAACCGAAGGCGATCCAGGCTGCACAGATCAGTCCGAACAGCGTCGCCAGAACCAGCACCGCTCGCCGACTCGCACTCATGAAGTCCGCCAGACGCTGCCGCTCGCCCTGCGCCAGGTACTGCGCAACGAAGCGCACCGCGGCCTTGTCCCAGCCCCACTTGCCACACGTCGCCGCCAGCAGAACACAGCTGATGGCGAAGGCGTACGCGCCATAGCCCTGCGCACCGAGCAGCCGTGCCAGCAGCAGGTTCAACGCAAAGCTCGCGGCCGCGGCCAGCACTCGCATCGCACCCGACCCGAGTATCGACGCCAGGAATTGCGAGCGAGCGGCCTGTTGAATCGTCGTGGCGTGCATCTCGTTCCCGCGCCTCACTGGACACGACTGCCGCACGACAGGCACGCGAATTCTTCGAGCGACTCGATCCATACCGTCAATGACTGCTGCCACCGGATCATCATCGAGCCGACGGTGTGGGCTGTGCGGCGCCGAAATTCGGCTTGACGTTGCGCAGCCAGCGCAGGGCGGGACGTTCGATGTGAAAGGCAATGACACTGGCGAGAGTGATCGCGACCGCCATCGTGCCGGCAATTGCCAGCAACGGATGCCAGCCCTGTCCCTCCAGCCAGCGGATCCCCACGTAGCCGATGTTCTGATGCAGCAGGTACAGCGGATACGAGATGGTACCCAGGAAGATGAGCGGCTTCTGCCGCAGCGAAGCCAGGCCGCCTGCGAGCAGCAGCATGAAAGCGACTGCGATAGCGAACGCCATGAGCGCGGAAGCCGGCCCCCAGCAAATTCCCGCCGTAACGACTGCGGCCGCCATCATCGCCGCGCCCGTCCGATCCCAGCAGCCCAGCTGCATCGCGCGGTGTGCGAGCATGCCCAGACCAAAGAATGGTATCCACGGACAGATGAATGCCTTCGCCACATACGGCGCGGGCGCCCATTGCAGGACGTCCCCGGCGAACTTCAGCAGCAACGCCAGCACGAACCACGCGCCGAGGACAGGCACCAGGAACTGCCGCGCGCGGGAGAAGTACAGCAGCGCGATCCAGAAGTAGAACAACAGCTCGATGGTCAGGGTCCAGTAGGCACCGTCCACATGCGGCGCGCCGACGAACTCCTGCAGCATCGAAAGATTGATCGCCGCCTCGCCCACGCTCACTGTGCGCTCCGGCAGCTGCGCGAAGGCGACGACGAGGAACGTGAGCGCAACCGCAATCCAGTAGGCCGGATACAAACGCGAAGCGCGGGCGTAGACGAAGTCCGCCGCGCTCCGCGTACGCCCCAGCGTCATCGAGATGATGAAACCGCTGATCGCGAACAACCCCTGTACGCGCAGGAAGCCCCCTTCGACCAGCGGCACCGGCATCGTGTGACCGAACAGCTCATCGTAGCGATGGGTGTAGTGAACCAGCATGACATAGACGACCAGCAGCCCTCGCAGAGCATCGAGCTCCGGAAGCCGCATGCCGGACGTAATGGAAACGCGGGGTGACGCGGCGATCACACACGTCTCCCGAGGTGCACGGCGCTTTCCGCGCTTTGAGCGTCCTCCTTTTCGCCTTGAGCCTGCGCGTAGCCATAGCCGTATCCATAACCGTAGCCATAGCCATAACTGAAGGCCGGCCGGCGATGGTCGTTGAACACCGCGCCGACAAACTTGGCGCCCAGGCGGCGCATCGCCGCCACCGATTGGCGCAC
Organism: Povalibacter sp.; assembly: GCF_036520495.1. Lineage (GTDB taxonomy): Bacteria > Pseudomonadota > Gammaproteobacteria > Steroidobacterales > Steroidobacteraceae > Steroidobacter. The sequence goes on from NZ_DATDJO010000030.1 coordinate 108,336, forward strand.
CTGCGCATAGGAGACCTTGCCGTGCCTCGCGACGAATATCACCTGATCGGCCAGCCGACCGAGCGCAGCGGCGTCGCCGATGATGGACGCGGGCGGGCCATCGATGAGGACCCACTCGTACTGCGTACGCAGCTCGGCGACCAGTGCTTGCAGCGCCGCCGAGGCAAGCAGATCCCCCGGATTGGCCCCTCTTCGTCCCGCGGGTATCAATGAGAACCCGGGCGCAATCGCGATCGTCGCGTCGGCGTGGCTGCACTCCCCTCGCAACAATCCGCCGAGACCGATCTTGTGCACGGGTAACCCGAGATAGCGATGCGTGGCGCCTCGATACAGATCTGCATCCAGCAGCACTACGCGAGCACCGGATGTGGCCAGCGCCTGAGCGAGGTTGCACGCAATGAACGTCTTTCCCTGACTCGGTTCCGCCGAGCTGAGAAGCAGCACGCGTCCGTTCGGATCAGCCGGCAGTCGCACCTGCAGCGCCATTCGCAGGCTGCGCAGGGCATCGCTGGTCGGAGACTGCGGCTCCTCCTGCACGATGAGCCGTGGCGTCTGGCCCTCGATTCGATCCAGCGCGCGCTGCTCGCGTGCGTGCGGCACGATCGCCAGGATCTCCATGCCCGTCGCCATTTCGAGCGTGTCGGTATCACGCACCCGCGCCACGGACAGCGCGAAGATCTGGCACACGGCGACACCCGCCGCGACCGCAAGCAGCGCGCCGAAGACCACGATCAACGGCCGATTGGGACGAGTAGGCCGGTGTGCCGGCTCTGCCCGGTCGATGATCACGGCATTCTCGACCGTGCCGGCCTTGGCGATGCGCAACTGCTGTGCGTTGTTTAGCAGCGATACATACAACTGGGTATTGACCTCGACGTCGCGAGCCAGCCGCAGGTAGTTCTGCTGTGTCTGAGGCAGCGCATCCCTCCGCGCCGCCAGCTGATCGAGTTCACTCTGCACGCGCAGCAGTTGCGCGTCGACCGACGCGACAATCGGATGCAGCGGCTCGAATCGGGCCACCAGCTCACCGCGCTTCAGTTCCAGATCCATGCGCTGGCGTTCCAGCTCGGTGATCCGCTGCAGCAACTCGCTGACCTGTCCGCCGATGTCGATCGTCCCGGCCTTCATGCGGAACTCGTTGAACTCCGCCTCTGCCCGATCCAGCTGCGCCCGCAGCTGCGGCAGCTGCTCATCCAGAAAGTTGAGGCTGCGCGCCGCCTCCTCCGAGCGCCGTCGCACGTTCATGCCCACGTACGCATCAGCGATGGCATTCACCAGGCGTGAGGCGAACAGCGGATCCGGATCGTCGAGCTTCACCCGGATGGCATTCGATTGCGGCGAGGTCTCTGCCACCTGCAACTCGGCTGCCACATCCCGTATGCGTGTCTGTAGCGAGTGGCGCACGACCTGGAAGCGCGCTCCGGGACGTGCGGTCAACTTCGATACATGCACTCGCAGATCGCCGTTTGCGACCAGTTCGCCCAGCGTGCCGCCGACCAGCGTTTCTCCGTCAGAGACCGCCAACTGCCATGCGCCATCGGTTCCCGCGATCAACTCGAGCTCCACACCGAGCAGCGCGGCGGGCACGTCGAGCACCGCGAACTCCAGCGCTTCACTGCCCCAGGTGAATGCCGTCGAGCCGAACAACTGCGACAGCCAGCGCTGCGCACCGATAGGCAACACGCCGGCCATCGACGGCAGCGGATCGATCACGCGGATCGACAGATGCCCTGACACGTGCTCCAGGGCACTGCCGATGGTCGCCCGCGACTTGAGAATCTCGATTTCACCGAGCACCGATGGATCGCGCACCTGCAATGCCCCGCCCAGGTCTGCGAGCGGACCGATCATCGAGGACTTCGCGGGTTCCACACGGATCAGCGCATCCGCGGTGTAGATGGGCGTCGCCAGCAGCGCATATGTGAACGCGGCACAGAAGATGATTCCAGCAACGGCCGCGAACAGGCCACGGTTGTCACGCACATTCTCGACGAGCCAGACGATCGCGGCGGATCCCGTATCTCCGGCACTCTCCCGCCGGGCGGTGACTTCATCGCGCATGGCGCATCTCCTGCACTGCATCGGCAGCCGCTATGCTGCGCAACGGCAACAGCCCTGAGACCTGCAAACGTTCCTTCCAGTCTCCGAGACACGCCCGCAGCAACTCGAACGTGTCCTTGCCGGAAACTTCCGCGTTCTCCACTGGATCTTCGATGGCCACGCCGCGCCAGCCACCGAGCACGAGAACCCGGCCGGTGAACGCAGCCATCGTCTTGAGGACCTCTCGTTGCTGCAATTCGTCCATGGTGAGCACCAGATCGACGGCCCGGATCATCGACGGAGTCAGCCGCCGCGAAAGATGCGTCTGCAATTCGAAGAGGCCGTTGTCGACAGCCAGTTCGAGCGCCATTGGATGCACCAACTGACCACTCACGGCCTGGACACCAGCGGAGGCGACTTCGACCTGATGCTCAGCCCAATCCCGCCGCAACAGGTGTTCGGCCAGAGGACTGCGAAAACGATTGGCTGCGCACACGATGAGTATGCGCAGTGGCATGTCCGACTGCGTCACGAGTGTTCCATCCTGATCTGTGAAACGGGGCGGCTCAGCGAAACTCGCGACTGGTGATCGCTGTCTGCCACAAGGCTTGCAGCGTCGGCAGCAACTGAGCCAGTGCGCGGTTGTAACGGGTGAACGGCACAGCCGCGACGTACACCACGTCCTGAGGTTGCAGCTGGTACTCGGCGGCGATGACCATCGTGGCCGGGCTGATCGCGTCCAGCCAATGAGCTACCGCGTGGTCGCGCTCGCGACGAAACACATAGATGCGTCCTGGATTGGCAGTGGCTGCATCGAGGCCTCCCGCCGCGCCGAGCGCGTCCGCAAGAGTCAGGCGACCGCTGCGCATCGGGTAACTGCCAGCCTGGCGAATCTCGCCCAATACATGCACTCGCTTCGCGGCGGAGTCTGGAACGTTCAGCAGGTCTCCGGCACGCATCGTCAGAGAGGGTGACGACACGGCGAACTCGAGCAGGGCGGGCACATCGAGCGTGTAGCTGCGGGCCGCGCGCACCAGCTGCACGTCGCTCAGATCGGCATTCGGCGCCGCACCTCCCGCTTGTGCAAGGGCGTCGAAGATGGACAAGGGCACGTCATTCAACGTCACCACGCCGGGCGAATGTACGGCGCCGGTGACGATCACGCGTTGACTGCGATACGCCGCCACTCGCACGTCGACCTGCGGATTCTTTATATAGGCCGCAAGCCGCGCCGCCAGTAGCTCGCGGATCGCGCCGACGGTGCGCCCCTGGACCTGCACTTCGCCGACCAGCGGGAAGAAGATGGTACCCATCGCCGTAACGGTGCGACCACCGCCGGCCGGCGCAGCGGATCGCTCGCCGGTGGCGGCAACAGGAGCGTCGCTCAGCTCGGGATGATCCCAAAGAGTAATCCCGAGACTGTCGCCGACACCAATTCGGTATTCATACGCCGCAGCATCGGAGTCCATCGCCGGCATCCCGATCGGTGCGGTCTTCGCAACCTGCGGCTGCAGCGCTGCGACGGTGATCGGCTCGATGCGAATGCCCTCGATCACCTGTGTTTCGCTTGCCTGCGCGGTCGCCTGCTCCAGATCCTTCGCGTTGAAGCCCGGTGTCTGGCACGCGCTCAACGCGAGCGACAGCGCCGCGAATACCAGTGCTTTGCGCTGTAGAACAATTGCGGACGTCCGTCCGGGTGCATTGCCCAACGACTGGTTCGCACGCTCGCCGAATGCACGGCGGTCATGCGCGATAGTGGTCAGTTTCCCCGCTGTGTACTTCATCTGCTCTGGTGTCGTAAGGCTCAAGTGCGGAGAACCTTAGCAGCGAGTTCACGGCGACGCGGCGGATCTGCAACCGAATTGAATCCATCTGGATTCAATTCATCCGAGATGAATGTTTGCGACCAGGACTCGATCGCGGCTGCCGGGCGAGCCTGCGACGAGAAAGTCCGTGAGCACGTCAGTGAACGCGATTCGATCGACGGACGTTTCCAGCAGTAGCCGCGGAATGCGGCCGCACTGTCATGCGTTGCTTCCAGTCGGCCACGCACACGCGCAGCAGACCGAAGGTCCACTCACGCGACCGCAGCGATGTGACCATGGGATCGCCGATGCTTACACCGCGCCAGCCACCGAGCAGCAACACCCGGCCAGTGTATGTCGGCATGATGCGCCTGACTGCATGTTGCTGCTGTTCATCCATGGTTAGAATCAGATCTGCATCGCGCATCAGTTGCCTGGTCAACAAACGAGTTCGATGATCATCGATTCCCTTCAGCCCGTGCTGCCTGGCCACCGCCAGGGCTTCGTCGTTCGCTGGCGCGCCGTCGTTGGCGGAGATGCCGGCGGATCCGACACTGATCGTGCAGCCGGACCACTCCCGTCGCATCAGAGACTCTGCGAGCGGGCTGTGGAAACGATTGGCATCGCACACGATCAGCATGCGCAGGGCCGCGACGTCGGACCAGTTCATGACTACGCGCAACCTCGAAGCACGATGCCGCGCGACTGTTCCGGCACCTCAGCGGGCAGCCGCAATCGTCTCAACAGATCTTCACGGCTGAGTGCGGGGCTGAAGTAGTAGCCCTGACCGATGTCGCAGCCGAGTTCGCGAAGGTGTTCCAGGTGTCCCGCGGACTCGATACCCTCGGCGATGATCTCCACGCCGATCTCTCTTCCCAGCCGAACGATGGCTGCGACGATGGCGTAGGCTTTGCGGCTGACGCCGAGCTGCGCGATGAAGCTGCGATCGATCTTCAGGTAGCGAATCGGCAGGCGTGTCAGCAGGCTCAGCGACGAGTAACCGGTACCGAAATCATCCAGCGCGACGCGCACGTTGGCCGCGGCCAGCGCGTCGAATGCCCCGGCCACATCGTAGCCATCGGGCAGCAATGCCGATTCCGTCAACTCCAGATCCAGTCCTGCTCCGGCTGCCTGCCATGCCTCGCCGATCGACAGCACCCACGTCAGGAACCCCGGCTCGCGCAGCTGCAATGGAGAAATATTGATGGCGATGCGTCCGGCACTCAGGCCATGGCTATGCCAGTAGGCGAAGTCTGCTGCGGAGCGCTCGAACAGCCAGGCGCCGACCTCGTTGATCATGCCAGTGCGTTCCAACACCGGAATGAACACCGACGGTGAGATCCACGCGCCGCTGTCGGTGCACCAGCGCAGCAGTGCTTCGACGCCCTGCAACTCGCCGGTGATCAGATGGAACTTCGGCTGGTAGTGCACCTTGAACTCATCGCGCCCGAGCGCGCCGTAGAGCTGTCGCCGGAGCGATGAATGCACAGCGAGCGACCCGTTCAACTCGCCGTGGCGAATTGCAGGTGCTGGGCCGAGGGTTCACCATTCAGAACGCTGTGGAGTGTCCAGTGTCCCGTGTTCGCGCGCAGCCACACACCGGTGGCGACAAGCACGGCGTCGTGATCGTAGAACGACATCTGCAGCGCAATCTGCTCCGCGCGCGCGCCCGGAACCTGATCCAGTTGCGCGACGATGAACCAGATCCGATGCCCGTCGTGCCAGGCGCGCCACCGGGTTTCCGCGTCCGCGTCTGGTGCGCGAGCCTGCAGACACAACGGCAATTCATTGATGCGCTCGATGACTCGCGCACCCTCGGGAACATAGCGACGCTCGCGAACGAATTCTTCCAGCAAGGCGTCGAGGTTCCCCGTCTGTGATTCGTTCATGCTGCGCTCGATCATCAGGACCTTCTCCCGCTCGCTCATCAGGTCCGATCTGTCTCGGCGGACATACTCTGTACGGCGCTGCTCGAGGTCACCTCGACGTTCTGCTCGCTACGCAGCCAGGCCAATGCAGCGCCGCCGGACAACGCCAGGCCGATCGCCACCGAGAACATGAACAGGTGCATGCCGCGCTTCGCGCGATACTTGCTCAAAGGCGGGTGTATCACCACGGCCCGGCCTGGTTCGGCGTTACGCTGCAGCGAGTTGACTTCTCCGGTGATGCAGGCGCCACGGTGCACGACGATGTATGGGGCGGAGACTTTTCCGCTGACGACCGCCGAAGCACGCAGCACGATTTCCTCGGTGCCGACAGCTTCACCATCCAGCGTTCCGGAGATCTCGACACGCGCCGCCCTCGCGACACCATGAAATTCGCCGCCACGACTGATCGACAGCGAGGAACACTCGACATTGGCGTCGCCGAGGACGCCATCCACGAAGATCGATCCCGCGGTCTGAAAGTTGCCCGAGGTGCGCACTCCCAGTCCGATCACGATGTCATCCGTTCGACATGTTGCCTGTGAATCGATGGGTGCTCTGGTGGCGCTCGTCGCGCTCACGGATTTGGACTCGACGTTGACGGAACTCATTGCGGCTCCATTTCCGGTGCTGAGAAATTTCAGTCGCGAGATACTGCCCGGTTCGTTCGGCACGTGCCTGCCAGAAAGATTCGTAATGCAAGCATTTCCGCCTTGCTCCTGGTGCGGCGTCAGGCGCCCTCGCGACACGTCAGCTGCGATGAATCGCTCGCTGGATTCCAGCGAACAGACCTGGCGGCGGAGCGCTCCCTGTCCGCCAACGCACGGGAATTTCTCGATCGACCACGCAGTGCCCGCCAGAATTCGCTCCGCGTCAGCGCCCGTCCGCCGATCGAGGGAAACACGTGCGCACAGCTGTGTCCTCTGAGCAGCGCGTTGCGATGCTCGGTGAGAAATCTCATGAGGAGGTCGATCAGCGGCGGACTGAGAGACATACGGCGTGTGCATCGTTGGTCGCGCACCGACAGGTACCCCTGATCCAGATGCAGGTCGCCCACGCGCAGCGCGATCAGCTGCCTTGCTTCCATTCCGGAAGTGACCATGAGCGCCAGCATGGCGCGATCCCGCTCGGCGACCACCTGACGGCTTTCGCGCTGGCGTCGAATGGTCGTCTCCTTCGGCCGCTGCGCTTCGCACCAGCGAACCATGGCCGGACTCAGCATCGGATTGTCGTCACGCACGCGACTGTCGCAGAGGAAACCATAGAAGCGTCGCATGCTGAGCAGAACACGGGACAGCTTGGGCGAGGCAGCGCGCACGCGGATCCAGTCCGAGAGATAGCGAATCAGTTGCTGCTCGTCGGCTGTCACGAGCGTGCAGCGCTCGGTGCACTGCATCCACACATTCAGCTTACGCAGTTCCGATCGATGCGCCGCGCCGGTGAGTGCCGAGTGGCGACGTTCGACGACCAACACGTCGACGAAGCGCCGCAAGACATCGTCCGTCATTCCGACCCAGGCATCGGCCTGCTCACGCAATCCGCGCCGCTCGATGACAGTGCACGTTTCATTTGAATGGTTATTCATGCCAGCTCAGAAGTAAGCCACGGTAGCGAAAACGATCAGCCACATGGCGGCAGACAGCCCCAGGGCAATGCAGATGCCGCGCGCCGCGAGCATCTGCTCTTCAGAGCTATCGATGTCACACACCGCTGTCTTCCACCGATTCGTGTCGCATTCCGGCGCGACCACGGGCTGGTCCAGGCAGATATGACACGCTTGCAGGTTCAAAGGAGTCATGATCGGATCTCGGCTCTTCGCTGTTGCCGCATCTATTGTGCTTACAGCCGCGGGTGCAGGCGGCACAGATGGATGCAGTTCGCATCCAATCGAACCCGGTCACCGCCGACATTGCGGCAATCCAGAAAGCTCAGCATGCGCCTACCCATGAACGAGGCAGGCGCGATAACCCGATCGCTATCGGCCGTGTCCGAGACCGACGGCGATACTGAGCAGGTAACGTCGCATCTTTCGATGCCCCGTATCGGTCAGCTCTATATAAGAGCGGCGTCGGTCGCTGGGATCGAGCAAGCGTACTGCCAGCCCGGCCTCGACCAGATCCTCGATGCGTCGTAACGCAGTGGTGAACGGCACTCTGGATGCCTGACACAACGCGGTGACCGCTACGCGTTGTCCTGTCAATCGTGCGCGCATCAGTTCCGCGAGAATGCACCACGCCGGGTCGGGCAAGAGAGCCTCGCCGAACAGGCGCACTCTGATCCCATGCTGCCGCTGCAGGAAGCGCAGCGAGTTGTACTCCTCGCCGTAGTGAATCAGAGGGTCGCTCGCCTCCGTGGTCTCGTGGGGCAACGGCTCGCACGCGGATAGCGGATGGGTCGACCGACCAACGGGCAGCGCGTTGGCGCCTGGCGCAATCTGCGAATCGACTGGCCACGAGCCGGTGGCCTGCATGGTCTGCAACTTTATCCTGAACATGGCCTTGTTCACGGACGCCAGCAGATCGCGGGGCATGACCGGTTTGAACAGGCAATCGGCCGCATAGAGCCGCGACGCGCTGATCGCCGACTCCATCGAGCCGCGCCCGCTCACCAGAAGGAACTGAATTCCGCGCTGCTCGCGGACCTGCCGGATGAGTTCCATGCCGTCGGTCCCGGCGAGCTGCGAATCGATGATGATGACTTCTACATTCGGATGATCGCGCAGCGCCGTGACGACGTCCTCGACATGTTGCAGCGTCATGCAGTGCTGGTCGATCCGCGACAGCACGCGGCGAAAGATGCGTAAAGTTCGCAGGTTGCCGTCGACGATCAACAATCGCGGCCCTGGCTTCTCGCCGGGCGGGCAATCGTTCGCCGGCGGCGCGGTGTTTACTGTTTCTGATTCTGACGTGGCCATCGGCTGGTTGCCTGGGATCGGTGTTGTGCTGCGTCGGAGACTCCGCCTGCAGTGTGTGTATGGCGGAAATCTAACGAGTTTCCACTGCTTTCCCGAGTCGTTTCGGGTTCATGATGAATGCAACCCTCGTGCGCGCCGCTGCGTGCGCGCGATTCCAGGGGCCGCGTACCGTGCAGAAGGCCGAAATTCGCGTCTCACGATTACTTGCACCGCGCATGCATCTGTTCGCCGCGCACGCGTTTACTCGATTAGCGTGACCGGGTCTTGAATCGCAGTATCGATCCTCGAGGATTTCAACGTTGAAGCTGGCAACACCCACCGCGACTCGACTGCAGACGGCAGGCATGAGTGATGCGCAATTGCAGATGAGCGAGTTCGCTCACGCCCTGCGCAAGGCAAGAACACAACGGCAACTGAGCATCGAGCAGGCAAGCAAGGAGTGCCCGCTGTCGGACAAGCAGATCCTGGGCCTGGAGGCGGCCGACTTCGGTGCGTTCTACTCTTCGGCTTACGCACTGCGCGGCGCCGAGCGCTATGCGACGTTCCTCGGCATCGGCCCGGTGCCGCAAGCCTGCATCGCGGCATTCGACACGCGCGCGCGGAGCAACGACAGGCGTCTCACGCAGGATCCCGACTCACGGCCCGATCATTGGACCTCGCGACTCCGACACTGGATGGACCCGCTGAAAGCAGCGAGGCCCCGGTAGCCATTCGAACGCGAACGACGACGGCGGCGCCCTCAGCGCTCGGTCAACGCCTCCGACATCGTCTTGGTGATCGGCTTCGTCAGGTATCTCAGCACCGTATTCTCACCGGTCTTGATCTCCACCGTCGCGGTCATGCCGGGCTGAACCTCGATGCGTTCGTGCGGCCGGCGCTGCTGCATCTCATCGGCAGTCACGCTGACGTGCACGCGGTAATAGGACACTTCCCCGCGAGGCGATTGCTCGGTGAGCGTGTCGGCGCTTATATACGAGACGGCGCCGACGCCCGAACCGTATATCTTGTAATCGTAGGCATCGAACTTGACGCTGGCCGACTGGCCGGAGCGAATGAAGCCGATATCGGCGGGCCGCACCTTGGCCTCGACGATCAGCTCGTCGTTGGTGGGTACGATCTGCAACATCTCATCGCCCGGACGCAATACCGCGCCGACCGTGGTGAAGCGCACGTTCTTGACGATTCCATCCGCTGGGGCATAGAGCTCGGTCCGACTCAACTGATCCTCGCGCTGCATGCGAACCTGTTCCGCGGTCATCAACTCCTCCTGAGCCTTCGCCAGCTCGGTCTGCAGCTCCTGCAGGTAGCGGTTGCGTCGGTTGACGATCTGACCGCTGACTTCGGCCTCCTGCCGCTGCAGACGCAAGACCTCCGAACGGCTGACGTCCCCGGTCGCCAGCAGTGGCTGATTCATACTCAGTTCCTGACTCACCAGCGAATGCATCTGCTGCAGCGTCTGCAGCTCCGCGGCCAGCGCGCCGCGCCGCTTTTCATACAGCGATGTCTGGTTGGCGATGAACTCCCGATACGGTCGCAGCGACGGGTCGAACACCAGGGGCCGGTCGAACAGTTCGGCTTCGATGCGCGCGAGCGCCGTGCGCAGCGCCGCCGCCTTGCCACGGCTTTCATCCAGGCCCGCCTTGGCCTTGATGCTGTCCAGCCGCACCAGCAACTGCCCGCGAGTCACGCGGTCGCCTTCCCGGGCCAGAAGATCGGTGATGACGCCGCCGTCGGCGCTCTGCACGACCTGCACGCGGCCGCTGGGAATGACCTGGCCGGTAGCGCGACTGATCTGGTCGATCTGCGCCCAGTGTGCCCAGGCGAAGAAGCCGATCAGCGCCAGCAAGGAAACGCCGATCACGAGGCCGGGAGCTTTATTGGCGCGCAGCGTTGTGTTGGTCGAGGTCGTGTTCATGCACTTTGAGCCTCAGTGGCAACGGCGGCGACAGGAGTTACGGCGGTCACGGCGGCCCGGCGCAACTGCTCCAGCACCTGTGCCGTGGGTCCGTCGAGCACGATCCGCCCGCCGGCCACGACCATGACGCGGTGGACGAGCTGTAACAGAGACATTTTATGAGTGACGAGCAGCACGGCGCCGTCGGCGCCCGCGGAGTTTTCGATGGCGGTGAGCACACGTTTCTCGCTGTCCTGATCCAGCGCTGCGGTCGGCTCATCGAGCAGCCACAGACCCGGCTTCGCCAACAGCATGCGCGTCAGTCCGACCAGCTGCCGCTGTCCGCCCGACATGCCGCTGCCGCCTTCGGCGATCGGCATGTCCATGCCTTGGGGATGCGAAGCGATGAGCTGCGCGAGACCAGTCTGCGTCGCGATGTCCATCAACACGTCGTCGCCCGGGTCCGGACGACCGAGCAGCAAGTTCTCGCGCAGCGTTCCCTGCACCAGGCGATAGTCCTGCGGCAGATAGGCCACATGCTCCCGCAACGTGTCCTCGGCGACCTGATGCATATCCAGGCCTGCCAGCAGAATGTTTCCTGACTGCGGCCGATACAGGCCCGCCAGCAGCTTCAACAACGTGCTCTTGCCCGAGCCGACCGGACCGATGATGGCGACGCGCTCGCCGGGCCGGATCTGCAGTTTTGGCACATCCAGGCCGCCGCGTGCGCCGGGATACGCGAAGCGCACCGACTCCAGCAACAAGGGGCCGCGCAACGAGGCCGGACGCAGGTAATCCGCATCGGGCTCACGATCGACCGGCAACGCGAGCAATTGATCCAGACCTTCGAGCGCGCTGCGAGCGTAGCTCCATTGCATGATCAGCCCGGGCAGCTGCGACAGCAGCGGTCCGTTGATACGACCGGCGATGATCGAGCAGGCGATCAGCGCGCCCATGGTGATTTCACCATCGATGGCCGCGAGGCTGCCGAGGGCGATCATGCCTACGTAGGTGACCTGCTGGACGAAATTGGCGCCGGACTGGGCGAGCGCCGTCCAACGACGCACACGCTCATCGTTGAGGGCGACGTCATCGACCAGCGTGTTCCAGCGCGCCAGCAAATCCCAGTGACCGCGCGTCGCCTTGACGATTTCGCTGGCGGCGATCGCCTCGACCAGCAGGCCGTTCTTGCGATAGTTGCTGACCTGTGCCCGCTTGGTCTCGGCCCGCACCACTCTCGCGACCAGCCAGGCGAGCAGCAGCACGATCGGCAATCCGATCAGCGGCACCAGCGCCAGGTTGCCGCCGATCAGGTAGACGACCCACACCATCAGCAATGCGAACGGCAGGTCGGCGATGAAATAGATCGATGCCGCCGACATGACCGAACGCACTTGCTCCAGCCCACGCATCTGCGCGGCCAGCGTACCGACCGAAGCCGGCCGTGCATCCAGCCGCATCGCCTGCATGCGCGAAAAGAAATATTCCGAAACCTCCGCGTCGATCGCCGAGGCTTCTCGCTCCAGCGACACCGCTCGCAGCCAGCGCAGCAGGAACTCGATACCAATCGCGAACAGCACGCCGAAGAGCAACACCCACAGCGTCGCGAGACCGCCCTGAGGAATGACGCGGTCATAGACCTGCATGGAGAACAGCGACACGCCCAGGCCCACCAGACTGATCATGGCCGTGGCCACGAACGCTTCGACCAGCATGCGCCGGCGCGAGAGCAAGGCCCGCAGGAAGATTGCGAACGACTGCGAGCGAACCTGCTTGCCACGCTCACCTGGGATGCTCACCCGGTAGAATTCCAGCGACGCCCCGTCTGTGGACCAGGTCTGTGCGCCGTCTGCCGTCGTTACCCGCAAGCTGGTCTGTGTCTGCCATTGGTCGGCGATGGCCCAGCCCCGCATCGGATGGTGGACCAGCAGCGGGAAGTGCTGCGCCCTGGGGAGATCGCTCAGCCTGACGGGTGCTGGCCAGCCCAGCGCCTGGCATATCTGCAGCAGCGCTTCGCGACTGGCGGCATCGACAGTGAGCGATGCGAGCGGCTCCGCCCAGTCCGGCGGCAGCTCGATGCGCTGCCTGCGGGCGAGCGCCGCCACGAGGGCTGTCATTTGATTCATGGATTGTTCTCCGCAGACCGGGCTTCAGCTGGCTGCCATTGACCGGACAGCAGCAGCAGACGAATGTAGGAAGTGACCGCGCCGGCTTCGGCGTCGATCTGGTTGATCTCAGCGGTCGCGGTCTCGCGCACGGAATTCAGCACTTCCGGCCAGGTGCGCTTGCCAGCGGCGAACTGGCGCAGGAACGAATCGGTCACCGACTTTGCCGCCAGCGCGGCTTCGCGCCCCGCCAGCGCCCGCCGTCCTGCCGCAGCGTTGTCCGTCAGCGCGGCCAGCACGATCTCCTGTTGCTCGCGAGTGGCGGTGTCGATGGCGAGGGTTGCGGCCTGTTCGCGTTGTTTCGCGGCGTTGATCGCGGACACACGTGACAGTCCGCCATCGGCCTGCACCCGAAATACCAATCCGAGCTGGTCGTCGGAACTGTTGCCGCCGCCCAGATAGTGTCGGTAACGCACGCCCAGCTGCGGCATCAGTTCGCTCTTGCGCAGCGACACTTCGGCGCCGGCGATGGCTGCTTCGGCGGCGACGCGACGCGTGCGCGGATCGAAATCAAGCGCAGCTCGCAGCAGTTCCGCGGGACTGGCATGGTGCTGGCCCTCGCGATAGTTCAGCGACGCCTGGATCTGCAAGCCGTCATCGCCCGCCAGCTGCCTCAGCCGCAGCAACGCAATGTCGGCTTCAGCCTGGGTTTGCAAGGCATCTATCTCGGTCTGTCGCGTGCGTGACTGCGCCAGGTGCAGTTCGGAAGCGGGACTGATCTCCTGCTCCACGCGCCGGCGCATCGAGTCGACCAGCTTGCGATGTTCGGCGAGGCTGCCCTCGAGGGTGCGCGCGCGACGGCGCAGCCGTTGCAGATCGACGTAGGTCTGGACGGTGCGTTGCGCCAGATCCAGGCACACTTCATCGCGTCTCGCGAGCGCAGCCTCCAGACGGCTGTCGGACTGCCGGATGGTGGCGCTGATGCGTCCACCGCTCCACAGCGGTTGCTCGACCGAAACGGCCGTGGAGACATCCGAGTCGCTGCGCCGATCCGCGAAGCTCTCGACCGACACCGATGGAAAGAGCGCCCACCGCGATGCGCTCAACTCCGAGCGAGCCGCTTCGACTTCGGCATGCGCTGCGCCCGCGCTGGGATGCGTTGTCAGTGCGCGCTCGACCAGACTGACGAGTTCAGTATTGTCTGGCGCCGCCGCGCCAAAGCACGGCACGGCGCATACCAGCGACGCTACGAGTGCTGTCAAGACATCGACGAAGAACCGGGCGAAAGACATTCGATCTCCGAAACTGCTGCGTATTGCAAGCGCACGATCGCATCCAGACCGCGCGAAGCAGATTACAGCGGCTTGGCACCCGACCTGGTCGAGTCTGATTCGTTATGGATGTAATTCGCGGCCGAGCGCGATTGGCGATAGTGCGATTCGCCGCGCGAGGTGCGCTGGCTTCAGCGAGCCAGTAACGACGCAGCCAACCGCGACGGCAAGTCCTCGACCGACTCGGTCGCTCGAACCCGATTGCTGCCGAAGACAGCTGCAACCACCGCGGCGGCCGGATGATCGCGAGCCACCAGCACCTCGCCTGCGCAATGAGGCAGCAGCAGCAGCAACAGTGAGCGCAGTTGCACGGCGGCGCTCTTGTCGTCATCCCCTGCCGTCACCCAGTCCGCGACCACCAGTACATCGAAGCGGTCGAGCGGCAGGCCGTTACCACGGAACGCCTTGCCATCGGTGCCGATGACGACTGCGTCCACCGACGGGTCGATCAACAGTGCGCGCGTGTCGTCGACGGCGTTGCCACGGCCAGCGCGAACCTGCTGTGTGCCGATCCACAACCCTGACTCACTGCTGGTGCCCGCACACAGGTTGCGCTGGGAGAGCAGATCGGCCGTCTCCCGCGCCAGGGCTGCATCCGGGTTCGTGGTCAGCACGATCGCGGTGGGAATACGACCGCGGTTGGACACCAGTTCGCCCAGCACTCGAGCATGGGTTCCGGGCACGGCGTCGCCGCTGAGCTGCGGTTGCGCGTTGACCTCGCAGATGCCGCCGCCGACCTGTCGCCACGAGCGCGAAATGTCGGGCATCAGCAAATCGACGCCGGCCAGATCCAGCCTTAGAATCCGCGCCGCCCGCTCGCACAAACGGGCGTTATCAGGATGCATTTGCTCGAAGACACGCACGGGAGTGCCGCCAACTGAAATGTTCGCGGCACGTCGCAAGCGCATGAAGTGGCCGGCCGCGGCTACCGAATCGAGCGTCAGCCCTTCGTTCGCCAGCAATTCCACTGCTTCCTCGTCGATCTCGATGATCGACATCGGCGCCCACGACTGCGTGCCACGCCGCGGATCGAGATTGACCTGAGCGACCAACTCGCGCACCGAGGCGACTCCGTCGCCGGTCACCGCGGCCGGCACGCGTTCGATCGCGCTGATCGCTCGGCCGCGAAACACGTACACACGATAATCTCGCCCCTCGATGTGCTTCTCGATCAGCAGCTCGGAAGAAAAAGCGCGCGCGCGATCGAATGCGCTGGACAGTTCGCTTTCCGACTTCAACCCGGCCGACACGCCGACGCCGCCATCCCGATCGGCGGGCTTCAGCGCGACCGGATAACCCAACGTCGCACTCGCATCGAGCGCCTGCTGCAGCGTCCTCACCGGAAGCTGCGCAGGTACCGGCAAACCGGCCTGCCGCAACAGCGCATTGGTCAGCGTCTTGCCGCGAGCCAGTCGGGTGGACATGGTGGAGGTGGCTTCGGTGAACGAGCTGTCCAGCCATTGCGCTCGCCGACCCCAACCATACTGAAACACGCCGCCAGGCAGCGACATGAAGGGAATGTCCAATTGATAGGCCGCGCCGATGAAGAAGCGGTTGTTGGCTCCCTTCGGTGCCTGCCGCCCCATGCGGGCCAGCAGACTTTGCAGCTCCGCGCTGTGCTCGTTGGAGAGCGCGGCCTCATCGGGCTTCGCAGCCGACGCGTTCAGATAACGAACGCTCCACAGCAAGGCATCGAGCGCCGCCGCGGGCGCCAGCGACGGCACAGCCAGCAGCCACTGCCCGGATTCTCGAGACGACGCTGCATCCTTCGAGACTGCCGCCAGGATACGCATTGGTCCCAGCGCAGGCAGACCGGATGCCGTCTGCAATGCTTGAACCAAGCTCGCCAGACAGGACAGCACGGCGGCGTCATCGCCGCTCGCATCGTCCTGCTCGAACGAAACATCAATAGATAAATGAGATGCGATCACTCCCCGCGCACGACGCGCAACGGCACGCCAATACGCCGGGTCTTCCAAATCGATTCGGGCCACAGCGCCAGGCGCGCGCAGCCCATAGACATGGCCCGGCACCAGCCGGGCCCCACTGATACGCAGCTCACGAGCTGCGGCCATCGACACTTGTTGTTCGACCGCCGACATCGAGATTCAACTCCATTGACGCTGTTGCAGGATGTCGCGACCGAAGCGGCGCCTCTTGCGAGGCGCCGCCCACCGAGGTGACTCGGTCAGCCGAGCATGTACGACTGCACGAAGTCCGACATGTCGAGCGTGCCCGTGTAGCCGGTCACCTTGACGATGTAGTCGTCGCTGCCGAAGCCGTAGCCGTTGCCCAACGAAGCGTCGTCGCCCACCGCGATGAGGTAGGTGTCGTCACCGTAGTTGAACAGACCCGCCGCGTTGGTGGCAGCCGACCCGCTCTGCTCGAACGTGCCGTTGGCCTGGAACAGGGAATTGACCGCAGCCTCCAGGTCCAACCCGAAGATGTTGGCTGCCGAACCGTTGTTCACGACCGTGTCTACCCACAGCATGTTGTCCAACGACTCGATGAACACGTTCGGAACGGGGCCGATGGTGTCGAAGCCACCCGCTTCCAGGAACACACCGAACCCGATGACGTCGCTGACGCTATCTTCACCCATCGTCGCCCCACCCAGATCGAGGCCCACGATGGTGTCCATGGTCTCGAACTGCGACTGCGCGAACACGTACAGATCGCGACCCTCACCGCCTTCCAGAGTATCCGCAGCGGCGTTCACCACCCAGTCGCTGTCCTCGCCCCAGAGCACGCTGTCGCCCTGCAGAACGTCTGACTGGCTGCCACCCTTCAGATAATCCTCTTGCGCGCCGCCCAGCAGAACGTTGCTCGAGTTCTGCGAACCGATCAGTTCCAGGGTCGCATCCGTTTCCTGCGAACCGTTGAGCAGCACGTATTGCGACGCAGAGACCGCCGAGGCATCGACGATGAAATCGACAGTGCCGCCGTCATCGTCGTTGGTCGCCCAGTCGTTCGAGATCACCACCGACGCGTTGGAGCTGTCGCCGCGATCTTCGTTGGAACGCAACACCAGCTTGTCGATACCGCCTTGGCCGTAGCCGACTTCCAGGTCGGTGTTGTAGCTGTTAGCGGAGTCGAGATTGGCCACGACGCTAGCTTCGCCGCGACCATGGAGAGTGATGTCGACAGTGACCTCCTGCTCCAGGGCCAGACCCGAGAGGTAGATCCCGTTGTGGTCGCTGCCCGTTTGCGTGACGTTCACCGCCGCAGCACTCTCGAAATCCTCACCGAACATGAGGGTCGTAGAGCTGCACGAGCCCGTGGTCACATCCACGTTGCCCGAGCCGTACTGCGTGACATAGATGCTCGCGCGGCGATCCGTCGACACCGTGATATCGCCGTCGCCGTCCTGGTTGACGGTGATCGACGCGTCGTCATCCGCCGTGACAGTCAACGCACCGCTGCCTTGGCTCGTCAGCGTTGCCGCGAGGTCGTCATCGGCCGTCAGCGTGAAGTCACCCGACGCATCGACGGTGTGCCCGATCAAAACGTAGACGTCGTCGTCCGCGGTAACGTTTATGTCGTAAGCGTTGTGCACCGTCATCCCGACATAGGCGCTGTCTTCGATCTCCACCGCGAGGTCACGCTCGAACTCGTCGCCAACCGTGAGCTGCAGACCGCTGTACTCGCCAACAATCAGCTTCTCGAAGCCCGCCGCGAATGCGTCGTCGTCGAACGTCATGGCGTCTTCGCCATGGAACTCGAGTTCTTCGACGTTGCTGACGTTGCGGAACATGCGACCTTCGTCGAGCAGCGCCGAGCCGCTCATCACCGTGTTGGCCTGAAGCCGGCCGTTGCCGAGAACCAGACGGTCCACGCCGGCGCCGAGATCGACGCTGCTGTGCGCCGAGAAAGTGAGGCCGCGCAGGTCAGCAACGTCGTTGCCGTCCTGAGTGCTGACCGTGAAGTCATAGTCAGCGTTCTCATCGGCCGCAGAGTCGAACACGACCGTGACATCGGACTCCGAGGTCGAAGTGAAGGAGCGAGCCATCACGTCGTCGACGATGATGCTCGCACCGGCCACGCCACCGGTGAGAGTGATGGCACCGCGGACGAATTCCGCGTTGTCGTCGTTCTCGTCGGTGTCGATGTAGTGACTGAAGCTGTCCTTCACGTTGATCGACAGGTTCTCGTACGCCACTTCCGGACCCATGGAGTACAGCGAGATGCCGTTCCAGGCCCCATCGATACCGAGGTCGAACGAGCCGCGACCGTTGATGGTCAGCGCCAGCGTGTCGTTGTCGGTATCGGCATCGGCAGCCAACACCGCGGTGACCGACACGTCGATCTGCTGATCGTCCGTCGCCGTCGCGCACTGCAGCCCATCGACGCTGTCGTTATCACCGTCGCTGTTCATGTGGACAGGGACATCGCGATCGCTGCTGCCGATCATCGTGATGACGTTGCCGTCAAGCGCCACGGTGAAGCCCGTTTCGCCAGCCGCCAGCACTTCGGCGAGGCGCGCCGCGATGTTCAAGGCGTCCTCTTCCGCGCTCGCACCGGTCAGGTCCTCAGCGGTGACCGTGATGCTGTACTCCTCGCGGCCGATGCACACGGTGATCACATCACCGATCGCATGATCGCCCGTGCCATTGCCGATGGTGATGCGCTCCACCTGGCGATTGCCGGTGGCGCTCACTTCGTTGCCCTCGACGCTGATGTGCTCACCGAGGCCGAGCGGCAGGTTGGTCAGCGTGTAGACCACATTGTCGCCGTACTCGTTGGTGGTGTAGGCGCCGTTGACGAAGCGCTCGTCCTCTTCGGTGGAAGAGAACAACTCCACTTCGCTGCGCAGGTTGATCTGCTGCACGCCGGAGACCAGCGAGAAGTCGACCGCGATGTCGCCCGAGTCACGCTCGTTGTCGCCGTAGAAGTAGTCCCATTCGTCTTGGTCCTCGCCGCCTTCCAACTCCGCAGTCGGATTGACCGAGACCAGGTTCAGGGTCTCGAAGCCGGAGATGCCGGCGTCGGCGATCTGCGTGACAACAGCGGTGGCGCCTTCAGCGAACACCGACACATCGGCGTTGCCGACCATGCCGGTCAGCACGATGACGTTTTCGTCGCAACCCCAATCCGCGGCCAGCGCTGCGTTGCCAGCGTCTTGAATCGCGGCCAGCAGGCCGCCAGCGACGTTGCCGCGAGTCGCCACGGAGTCACCCTGCACGATGTCGCTCTCGAGCACCGTGTACTCGTAAAGCATCGCATCGATGGTCACCGAGACGACCTGGCCGACCTGATAGTCGCCATCGAACGTCACTTCGACCTGCTGCGATCGATCGCGCGCCACCAGGGCGTAGATATCATCCACCGCCTTCACCGTCAGCGTGTCATTGCCATCGCCGCCGCGCAGGAAGCCGCCCGAGCCCACCACGACATCCGTGGTGTATTCGCTGCTGGTTCGGATGACGGCCAAGTCATCGCCCTCGCCCATCTCGACGACCGACGCATCGCTGCTGCCGCCCACGTACGCATCGCTCCAGCCGTCCCAGCCGCCCCAGCCCAACTGGAACCGGTCGTTGCCGGCGCCGAGGTCGATGACTGAGCCTTCGAGGATTTCGTCGGAAACCCACACGCTGTCCGCGCCGGAGCCCAACGTGACTGTCGAAGACGACAGGTAGCCGGCATACATTTCGTTGTTGCCATCGCCAAACGTGAAGCTCGACGAATAGAGGTTGTCCCACACTTCCATGAGGTTGTCGCCGGCGCCGAACGTGAAGCTCGAGGAGTTGACGTCGCCGTACACGTACACGTGGTTGGGGCCATCGCCGAACGTCAAGATCGACGAATCGACGCTGCCATCCACGTCCAAATCGTTGTGGCCATCGCCGAACGAAACGCTGGATTCCTCCATATTGTCGTCGACCCACATCTCGGTGTCGCCGGTGCCGAACTGGACCGTAGTGTTGTAAATGCCGTCGCCGACGTAGACGGTGTTAGTGCCGTCGCCGAACGTGATGGTCACGCCGTCGCTGTCCTCGCCGCCGTAGATACCGCCATCCACGTAGAGAGAGTTGCCGCCGTTGCCAAACTGCACGTTGGCCTGGCCGCCGATGTCGCAGGCCTCGAGCTCGTTGTCACCGTCGCCGAACGTGATGCTGGCGTCAGCGCTGATGCTGCTTACTTCAACGGCGTTGTGGCCATTGCCGAAAACGACACTGGCGTTGCCATTGATACCGTAGGCGTCCAGTGAGTTGTTACCGTCGCCGTTGAAACGGATTGCGGCACGGTCGGTGATGTCTTCGCCGGCATAGAGCGAGTTGTCGCCATCGCCATTGAAGTCGATCGTGGCAACGTCGCGCACGTATTCGGCGCCAACGGAATTGTTGCCGCCGGCGAAGCTGATCGAAGCATCGCCGGAGATGTCGTCATGGACCCCCACGGAGCTGTCGCCATTGCCGAAGCTGACGCGCGCGCCGGCGCCGATGTCCAGATCGACCTGCATGTTGCCGTCGCCGTCACCGAAGCGCACCGTGCCATGCACGCCGCCATCGTTCACGATCAGCGAATTGCTGCCATCGCCGAGATCGTAGTTGTCGTCGGCGGTGATACCGCTGCCGTACCCTGTGCCGACAACGCCGACCGTGTCGTCGCCGCTGCCCAGGCGCAGAGTGGAAACCTCGCTGCTGTACAGCGACGTGAGATCCGTCGATGTCGGACCGTCGTTAAGGGTGTAGTCGAACGTGTCGAGCACCGTCATCGACTCGCCGGCAACCTGCGCCGTGATCGGGGTCGGGCCCGACAGGCCGGTGATGATCAGGGCAATGCCGTTCTCGCCGTACCCGATGGAGCCGTAGACACCGTAGTCTGCGGCAACCTGGTACATCAATTGCGTCACGACCGTGTCGAGATCCATCTCTTCGTCTTCGGCAGTGACCGTGTACTCGTGGCCCGCGATCGTCACCGAGGCGCTTTCGCCGATCGCCAATGCGCGAGTGAACTCCACCGCGTAGGCGAAGCTACGGAAGCCGCCAGCAACGTCGGTCACTGCAACGTCACCCGCGAACGCGGTGGCGTCGAAAGTGGCGCCAGCGGCGCGACCTTCGTTCGCGATCAATTGGATCGACTGCTGCTGGCCGGCAGTGCCGCCGGTGAGCGTGATTGCAGTTGCACCCTCGGCCGTCAGCAGCAGTTCGCTGTCGGCACCGGCGCCAGCATTGACCTGCAGGTCGAGCGCTTCGATACCCGCATCGATATGCAGCGCGCCGGACACATCTTCGAGCGTCACATTGAGCTTGTCTGCATCGCCCGCGACGACGCTGTTGACGTAGTCGAGCGAAATGTACCGCCCATTGACGTCATGGATCGACACATCCGCCAGCGACTTCTGGTCGGTGATGTCGAGATCGGCGCGCGCCGAGTTGATGTTGATCTGCTGAACGCTGCTGTCGTAATCGGTCATGCTCAGTTCGACGGCGCCGCCGTTGCCGGCGGTGACGCGCACATCGACCTGTTCGACGTTCTTGACAGTCTCGCTGTCAGCAACGGTGCCGCCCGAGAGCGTCAGGCTGAGCTTGTCGTAACCGGCGCCGCCGTCGATGATGTCGCCGTCGTTGTACGTCGAGCTGGTGCCGACGATCACGTCGTCGAAGCCGCTGCCTTTCACATCGTCCTGATTCACGGTCAGCACGAACGTCGGCGTGAGCGACGTGTCGCGTACGTTGACGGCTACGGTCTGGCCGGCAACCGAGAACGTGAGCGTCTCGAGACCTTCAGTGGTGTGGTCCGCCACGAGCTGGATGTCCACCACGGCGCGGCCGTTGGCGTCGATCGTGACAGTGCCGGTCAGCGCGGCTACGCCACCCACGATGTCATCCGGAGAAATGCCGGTGATGGTGTAGGCGTACTGCGTGCCAGCGGCAACGTTTGTGGTGTCGAGCGAGAAGCTGACGCCATTGCCTTCATCGACAGCGGCGAGGCTGGAACTCACGGCAAAAGTCGGCACCGGCGTGGTGGAAGTGTCATTGACCACGGCCGAGGAGGTCTGGCCCGCCACGGCGACGGTGAGGGTTTCCGCACCCTCGGTGGTGCGATCCGCCAGCAACGTCACCTGGATGACGGCGCGACCGTTCGCGTCGATGGTCACCATGCCCGAGAGCACGCCGCCCGCCACGTCGCTGGCCGACACGCCCGAGAGCGTATAAGAGTACTGAGTGCCCGGCGCGACGTTGGTCGTATTCAGTGTGAATGTGACCGTCTCGCCTTCATTGACGGACGCGGCGCCTCGCGACAGCTCGAAGGTCTCCGGGCGTGCGTCGCTCTTGCTGTTGTTGTTCTCGATAGCCGCGCCAGCCGCGCCTGCGCCTGCAACGCCGCCTGCGATCCACCAAAGATTGGAAGCGCCTGCAGCTGCAGCGCCACCGCCGGCTGCACCCGCGCCTGCTGCTCCAGCTCCAGCGCCCGCGCCAGCACCAGCCGCACCGGCCTGAGCCATCGAAATGAATGATCCGCTCTGCGCCGCGAAGCCGGTGTCCAGCACCGCGCCCGCCTCGGAGAGTTCAGCCGTGGCCGGAGTGATTTCCGGCGTGCCGCCGCCAGGGAACTCGACTGCGATGGCTTCCTCGCCCTGCGCCGTCTGCTCGAAGAAACCTTCGATCTGGACAGTCTCGCCGAAGGATTCGATGACGAGGTCGTTGCCATTGGCGCCGCCTCGGTGTGCCTTGACCCCAGCCGGTGCCTTGCCGGTCATCGGATCGAGAATCTCCAGTCGCTCACCATGTTTCAGTCGCAGGACGGTGCGTCCCTCGACACTTTGTTTTTCGGCGAGTTCGGCGCGGCCAGCGGCATTACGAATCGAAAGTTGCATATTTCTGCCTTGGAGGTTGTCCAGCGAGTCTGTGGATCCGTGGTTTGAGGAACCGTACGGTCCCTTCTGGAACGCAATGGTAGGCAGGCAGCTCGGCGGACGCTGGGCTACAAGATTCAGAATGACGGTAACTGCATCGACCGTGTTGGGAGTCCCGGCTACAGCCACGGGCGCGACGTTGTCGCCTCAACTCCGCGCGCATCCGGGAACATCCGTTCTGCAACCACCTCGAGATCACGCCGCGCGTAAGCGCGGACCACGCGCAGAGGCACACCGGTCGAAGCACGCCATCGAATCGGCGTCGCAACGGCGTCGGTTCCGCAGGAATCGATGGAAAAGTCTCGCGCTGCTGCGAACGCTACTGACCGTCACAGTGAACAGATTGCCGGCAGCAGACCGGCGGGTTTGTGGCCCGGAACCACCATATTGGTGGTGGTTGGCATGTCGGGGAGACTGCCTCATCCGGCAATCGATTTCCCGCAAGTCCACGCGGCAGGCAGGGCAGGCGTTGTGCGCGACTGGCGCTTCGTCAACCGTGGCCCCGGCAATTGCAGGACAACACATCCCGCGACACGCCCATCCAGGGATCGGCATTGCACCCCCGTACGGGACCAGGAGCTTGCCGCGGAATCAATCCGGAATGATCAACCTCGGAGTTGCCGTTCTCGATTCGAAATCGATCAACGCACGACGCTCGCGTACGCCCGGCGCGTGCGCAACACGGCAGCCACATATGCGCGCAGTTCGCGAGGAGAGATGCTCTTGGAAAGCACGATGTCCGCGCCAGCATCGAGCAGGTCGGCGCGCACGATGGAGTTATCCAGCCTCGTCACCGCAATGACCGGCACGCGCCGCCACTTCTCGTCCGACTTCAGCCAGCGGAAGAACTCATCGCCGCGCATATCGTCCATCATCAGGTCGCAGATGATCACGTCCGGATCGATGTCGCGGAGGCGGTTACAGACCTCCGCAGCGCTGGTGGCGAATGCGATCCGGTGTTGGTCGGCGCCCAGCATGGCCGCCAGAGCCAGCCGTGCCGTTGCGTCATCGTCGATGATCAGAACCAGAGGTACCAGATCCGCGCCGGCGCACGGATTCAACGCGCGAACGAGCTGCGTATCTGAGACGGCGGGAGGCGTAATGTGCAACATGCGTGGCGTCCTGAGACTGTATCGAACACGCGAGCACTGTAACTAGGAGCCGGCCTTCGGTGCGATCTTCCTCATGCAAAGTGGTTGCATGGTGCATGCAATGCGCCATGTTAGATGCAAGACGATGGTTACTGCCGGCAGCCCGCCCGGCATCGGCGGCCTCGGGTGCCGCCGATGCGGACCACGCTGTAACCAGAGGACGGACTAGCGGTGGCCTGGTCCGATTGCAGCTCTCTGCGGCAGGCC
>NZ_DATDJO010000031.1:0-9953 GCF_036520495.1 Povalibacter sp.
ACTGCATATTCGCCATCCGAGCCGCGCCATTCTTCGTGGATCAGACGGCCGTCGTCGCGATAGGTCTTTTCGTAACCACCCGACGTCTGCTTCTCGCCTTCGACGCCGGCCCAGCTGGCGAGGCCCAGCAGGCCCTTCGCCGAACCGGTGTCCGTGATTTCGAGGCGCAGCGTGCGTCCCGACTCATCCGCGTATGCGGCACGGGCTTCGGAAATCTGAAATCCCATGGCGCCATTGCGTTCGCTGGCCAGCTCGCCGCGCGGCATGCCGGCAAGCGACCCGGGCAGAAACTCCTTGAGACGATCCGGTGCCAGAGATTCGACCTGGCCGCCGCCGAGCGCGGCGCCCATGAGCACCTTCATGGCATCGGCCTGGGCCTGCTGGTCTCCCGACTTCTCCGCGGCTTCCATCTGTTTGCCGGCCTGCTCGACGCTCCTGCCCCATTGCTCGAGCTTGCCGAGCGGGCTGTCCTTGTCGATCGTCCCGTCGCTGTCAGAAACACCGTAGGAACCGCCGCTCATCATCGAGCCAACACCCGTCACGCCAGCAGCGACCAGGCCGACGATGAAGCTCAGCACGATCGCGATGATGATCACGACGGCCGTGTAGCCAGCCGCCTTTTCGGGCGGACTCTTCATCGTGTGCGGCAGTCCGAGATACAGCAGATAGATGCTATAGATGGCGCCGGCAATCATGATCAGCGTGCCGAGGAAGGGGACGATCTGTGCGATACCTGCCACCCAGCTCGCCGTGTAAGCGTACGCGACCGACTTGAGGGCCTGCGTCTGGTTCTTCTGGCCGCCGAACGAGGGTGCCAGCGCATCGACGATGAGTGCCATCACGAACACCATGACCAGCGTCAGCACATAGCCGACCAGCATGCTCGACAAGCCTGCCATTACTCCGACACGGAAGGTACCGGCGAAGGGAATGCTGACGCCGATGAGGCTCATCTTGAGGAAGCCGAAGATCGCCGGGATGGCCGCCAGTACCAGGATGTAGTTTTTGTACAGGTCGGCGACGGTTGCCGGCTCACCGGCAATCACCGGCCATTCGGTCTTGGGTGTGAGCAGGATTGCCTTGGCCCGCTCGATGAGCTGGTTCAAATTCACGAATTTCTCCCGTTTATGATTGGTATTGGGACGGGAAGAGATTCTACGCCGCGATCGTTGCAGCTGGCTCTGGTCCGGAAGAGCCAGAAGGCGAAGACCGAACGGTCAACTGGTCGCTGGGTCTGCTGGCCAGACAAGAAGGACTGACTCGCTTCATAAACTCTGGCCAGCGACCAGTGAGCCAGTCCAGTTAGCCCTTCTTTTTTGGCAGATACAGATCCGTCAGGGTTCCCTCGAACGCCTCCGCCGACATGCCGATGGTTTCGGAAAGCGTGGGATGCGGATGAATGGTGAGTCCGATGTCCGCGGCGTCGCTGCCCATTTCGATGGCCAGGGCCACTTCGGCGATCAGGTCGCCCGCATTGGGTCCGACGATACCGCCGCCGAGCAGCCGGTGCGTCTGCTTGTCGAAGAGCAGTTTCGTCAGGCCCTCATCGCGGCCAAGCGTGAGTGAACGTGCATTCGCCGCCCAGGGGAAGCTGGCTTTTCCGTACTCGACGCCACTCGCCTTCGCGTCCGTTTCGGTGAGCCCGGCCCATGCGATCTCCGGATCGGTATAGGCGACGGACGGAATCACGCGTGCGTCGAAGGCGCGCTTCTCGCCGAACGCCACCTCGGCGGCCACCTTGGCCTCATGCGATGCCTTGTGGGCCAGCATCGGCTGACCGACGATATCGCCGATGGCGAAAATGTGCGACACGTTCGTGCGCATCTGCTTGTCGACGGGAATGAAGCCACGATCATTGACCGTAACGCCTGCGGCCTCGGCGCTGATGCGCCTGCCATTCGGGCTGCGTCCCACGGCCACCAGCACTTTGTCATACAGCTGCGGCCCGGGCGCCTTCTCGCCCTCGAAAGTCACCTTGATACCGTCCTTCTGCGCTTCGATCTTCGTGACCTTGGTCTTCACCAGGATCTGTTCGTAGCGTTTGGCGATGCGCTTCTCGAGCGGGCGTACCAGATCACGATCGCAGCCGGGGATCAGACCGTCCGTCAGTTCGACGACGCTGACTTTCGCTCCCAGCGCCGCGTACACGGTGGCCATCTCCAGGCCGATGATGCCGCCGCCGACGACGAGCAGCCGCTGCGGCACATCGATTTCGAGCGCGCCCGTCGAATCGATGATGCGCGGATCTTCCGGCATGCCCGGCAGGCGGATCGATTCCGATCCTGCGGCGATGATGCAGTGGGCGAACGACACTCGCCGAGCTTCCTTTGCGGGCTGCTGCGCGCTGGACGACGCAACCTCTTCAGAAACGGAGATTTCGTGCGACGAGACAAAGCTGCCGGTGCCGCGGATGATTTCGACCTTGCGCTGCTTCGACATCATTGCGAGTCCGCCAGTCAGGCGGCCGACGATCTTGCTTTTCCATTCGCGCAGCTTCGCCAGGTCGATCTGCGGTTTGCCGAACGTGATGCCGCCAACCTGCATCTCCTCGGCTTCGTCGATCACTTTCGCCGCGTGCAGCAATGCCTTGGAGGGAATGCAACCGACGTTGAGACACACACCGCCGAGTGTCGGCCAACGTTCGATCATCGCGACCTTCATGCCGAGATCGGCCGCGCGGAACGCTGCCGTGTAACCGCCGGGCCCCGCACCGAGCACGACGACATCGAAGTCGTAATTCGACTTGTCGGTGGCAGCCGCCTTCGCGGCCGGGATCGCAGCTTCTGCCTTCGCCGTTGGCTCAGGTGTGGATGCAGGTGCAGGTGCTGCGGGTTCGCTCTCGCCCTTGCCGGGAACTGCTGCGGCGGCCTCGATCGTCACGACGACGCTGCCCCTGGAGACACGATCGCCCTTCTTCACTGCCACCGACTTGACCACACCGGCGGACGACGACGGCACATCCATCGTTGCCTTCTCGGTTTCCAGCGTGATCAGCGGCGTTTCGACATCGATCTGGTCGCCGGGCTTGACCAGCACTTCGATGACTTCCACTTCCTTGAAGTCGCCGAGATCGGGAACGATTACGTCTTGAGGCATGGTTTGGCTAACTGGCTGACTGGTCGGCTGGCCAACTGGCCAGATGAAAACGGATCAATGAATTGCGAACTCTTGCTACTGCTTTCTGGCTACCGATCTTCCCACTGCCGCTTTTCTGGGCCGCTTTTCTGGCCAGCAGGCCAGTTTGCCGGTAAGCCAGTAGGCCCTTCCTCACGGTACCGCTTCCAGCAACCCCTTCGCTTCGGCGAGCACCTGTGCGAGGAAGGTCGTGAAGCGTGCACCGGCGGCGCCATCGATCACGCGGTGATCGTAGGCGAACGTGAATGGCAGGATAAGCCGCGGCACGAACTGATTGTCCTTGAACACCGGCTTCATCGATGAACGCGCCACACCGAGGATCGCAACTTCCGGCGCATTGATGATCGGGGTGAACGACGTGCCGCCGATACCGCCGAGGCTCGACACGGTGAAGCTCGCGCCCTGCATGTCGATGGCGCTCAACTTGCCGTCGCGCGCCTTGGCGGACAGCGTCGCCAGATCGCGCGCGATCTCGTAGATGTCTTTCTTGTCGGCATCGCGAATGACCGGCACCATCAGACCGTTCGGTGTGTCGGCGGCGAAACCGAGGTGGATGTACTTCTTGAACACGAGGTTCTGACCTGAGCCGTCCAGCGAACTGTTGACGGTCGGGAATTCCTGCAGCGCTTTGACGCAGGCACGCAGAATGAACGCGAGCGGCGTGAGCTTGATGCCCTGCTTCGACGCCTGTTCCTTGAGGCGATTTCGTTCGGCTTCGAGATCAGTGATATCGGCTTCGTCCATCTGCCAGACATGCGGGATGTTGAGCCAGCTGGCCTGCAGGCGCGGACCGGAGATCTTCTGAATGCGGCCCAGCGGTTTGACGTCGATGGCACCGAACTTCGAGAAATCGACTTCTGGAATTCTGGGCAGGCCGGCACCGCCGCCCGCAGCTATCGCGCCTGAACCGAGCGCCTGCTTCACGAAACCCTTGACGTCCTCGGGCGTGATGCGGCCCTTGAGCCCGGATCCTTTGACCCGGCCGAGATCGACGCCGAGTTCCCGTGCGAAACGACGCACTGAGGGGCTCGCATAGGCACGCGAGAACGCACCTTCATCGATGGGCGCCGATGCCAGTGCAGTGGCCGCAGCAGGCTGCTGTGGCGCCGGAGCGGGAGCTGCAGCGGGTTTGGCGGCAGGCGCTTGAGCCGCCTGCGGCTCCTCTTTCTTTTCCTTTTCGGCAGGCGTTGCGGGCTTCTCGGCCGGCGCAGCCGCCGCCGGCTTCGCACTGGCCGCCGCCGCTTCGACGTCCAGGATGACGCTGCCCTTCGACACCTTGTCGCCCTTCTTCACGGTCACCGACTTCACGGTCCCCGCGCCGGTGGACGGTACGTCCATCGTGGCCTTCTCGGTCTCGATCGTGAGCAACGGCGTGTCGATGTCGATCGTGTCGCCTGGCTTCACCAGGACATCGATGACTTCAACGTCATGAAAATCGCCGAGATCGGGAACGGTAATTTTTTGAGACATAGGACTGACAGGCTAACGGGCGAACTGGCCGACTGGCCGGCTGGCAGGAAAAGAACGGGAATCGCTGCAACGCAGAGTCAGGCCAGTTAGCCAGTCGGCCAGCTGACCAGTGGGCCGGGCAGCGACAGTGTCGCTGCTCACTGCGTCACCGGATTCGGCTTGTCGGCGTCGATGCCGTACTTCTTCATGCACGACTTCACGGTGGCCATGTCGAGCTTGCCTTCATCCGCGAGCGCCTTGAGCGACGCGAGCACGATGTGCGCGGCATCGACCTCGAAGTGATGACGCAGCTGCGCGCGCGAATCGCTGCGACCGTAACCGTCGGTGCCGAGCACGACGTAGCGGCCGGGAACCCACTGACGAATCTGGTCCGGCAGGATCTTCATGTAATCCGAAGCGGCGATGAACGGCCCCGTGCGATCGCCGAAGCACTGACGCACGTAGGGTTGCTGTGCAGGCTGATCCGGATGGAGGAGATTGCTGCGCTCAATGTCGAGCGCCTCGCGCCGCAGCTCCGAGAAGCTGGGAACGCTGAACACATCGGAAGGCACGCCATAGTCCTTTTCGAGAATGCTCGCCGCCTTGATCACCTCGTTGAGAATGGTGCCTGCGCCGAGCAGGTTCACACGCACTTTGCCGCGGCTACCGGACTGCAGCAGGTACATCCCCTTGAGAATGCCCTGCTCCGCGCCCTTCGGCATCGCCGGGTGCAGGTAGTTCTCGTTCATGCAGGTGATGTAATAGAAGATGTTTTCCTGGTCTGCGAACATGCGTCGCATGCCGTCCTGCACGATCACGGCGAGTTCGTAGGCGAACGTCGGATCGTATGAAACACAGTTCGGCACGGTCGAGGACAGCAGATGACTGTGACCGTCCTGGTGCTGCAGACCTTCGCCGGCGAGCGTGGTGCGGCCTGCCGTACCACCGATGAGGAAGCCTCGAGCCTGGCTGTCGCCGGCGGCCCAGATGTAATCGCCGACGCGCTGGAAGCCGAACATCGAATAGAAGATGTAGAACGGCACCATGTTCACGCCATGATTCGAGTACGCCGTGCCCGCGGCTATGAAGGACGACAGTGCGCCGCCTTCGTTGATGCCTTCCTCCAGGATCTGACCTTTCTTGTCCTCCTTGTAGAACATCAGCTGGTCGGAATCCTGCGGCGTGTACAGCTGGCCCATCGACGAGTAGATGCCGATCTGGCGGAACATGCCTTCCATGCCGAAAGTGCGCGCCTCGTCGGGAATGATCGGCACGATGTGCTGGCCGATGCTCTTGTCCTTGACCAGCGTTTGCAGAATGCGCACCAGCGCCATGGTCGTCGAGATTTCGCGATCGCCGGAGGTTTGCAGCAGCGTATCGAAGGCTTCAAGCGGCGGCACCGTGAGCGCAGGAGCCGTCATGCGCCGCGCCGGCAGCGAACCGCCCAGCAAGTTGCGGCGTTCGCGCAGGTATTTCATTTCGGGACTGTCGTCGGAAGGACGCTTGAACGCCGCGGCGGCGAGCTCTTCTTCCGAGACGTCGATGAAGATGCGCTTGCTGAATTCACGCAGCGCTTCATCGTCGAGCTTCTTCTGCTGATGCGTCGGGTTCTGGCTTTCGCCCCACCGTCCCATCAGGAAGCCTTTCACGGTCTTGGCGAGAATGACCGTCGGCTGCCCCTTGTGATTGGACGCAACGTTGTAGGCATTCCAGACCTTCTTGTAGTCGTGGCCGCCGCGATTCAGACGCCAGATCTCGTCGTCCGACATCGTCGCGACCATCTCCTTCAGCTCGGGATACTTGCCAAAGAAGTTCTCGCGCGTATACGCGCCGCCTTTGGCTTTGAAGTTCTGGTACTCGCCGTCAACGCACTCTTCCATCACGCGCCGCAGCAGTCCCTTGGTATCGCGGGCCAGCAGCGGATCCCAACGCGATCCCCAGACCACTTTCACCACGTTCCAGCCGGCGCCGAGGAAGGCCGCTTCGAGTTCCTGAATGATCTTGCCGTTGCCGCGCACCGGGCCGTCGAGGCGCTGCAGATTGCAGTTGATGACGAACACGAGATTGTCGAGCTTCTC
The DNA here is from genome assembly GCF_036520495.1 of Povalibacter sp. Lineage (GTDB taxonomy): Bacteria > Pseudomonadota > Gammaproteobacteria > Steroidobacterales > Steroidobacteraceae > Steroidobacter. The sequence continues at coordinate 6,663 of NZ_DATDJO010000031.1, forward strand.
GCGCACCGGCATGGTGATCGCGCCCATCGATTCGGGTTCGTCCATCTCGCCGTCGCCCAGGAACGCCCAGACCTTGCGATCGGACTGCGGCACGACGCCTCGATGCTCGAGGTAGCGCTGGAAGCGCGCCTGGTAGATCGCCATCATCGGTCCAAGGCCCATCGACACCGTAGGGTACTGCCAGAAATCCGGCATGAGCCACGGATGCGGATACGAGCTCAGGCCCTTCTCGCTTTTTACTTCCTGTCGGAAGTGGTTCAGGTGCTCGTCGGTGAGACGGCCTTCGAGCCACGCACGCGAGTAGATGCCGGGTGACGCATGACCCTGGAAATAGATCATGTCGCCGGGATGCTTGTCCGACTGTGCGCGCCAGAAGTGATTGAAGCCGACTTCGTAGAGTGTCGCCGCCGAGGCATAGCTGGCGATATGGCCGCCGTACTCGGAACTCTGACGGTTCGCACGCACAACCATTGCCATTGCATTCCAGCGGATGTACGCCTCGAGACGCCGCTCGATGGTGCGGTCGCCGGGGTAGTCTTTTTCCAGGCTGCCGGAAATCGTGTTGAGATAGGCCGTATTGGGCTTGTACGGCAGATACGCGCCCGAGCGCCGCGCGTGATCGATCAATTGATCCAGCAGGAAGTGAGCGCGTTCAGCACCCTGAGCCTTGAGAACCGAGTCGATGGATTCGAGCCATTCCCGGGTTTCCTGAGGATCCAGGTCTTCCTGCTTCGAAAGGTCGGTCATGCGTTTGCTGCTACTCGTTGGCTACATTGGCGTCGAAAGCGGCGGAGTCTCGCGACCTGCAAGGTGTCGCGAGGCATGCGAATCGCCGCGTGGATAAGCGACGGCGCGACGCTGCGCAGTGTCGCCCGCGTTCCATTGCAGGGGCTCTTCAGGGATTTTCCTCAAATTCCAACCAGCAGAAGAGCCCGCGTATCATCTGGGTTTGCATTTTTTACGTCAAGGAAAGTAGGCCGTGGAATTGCTTCCCGCAGAGCGCAACACGCGCATAGAACAGCGTCACATCAAGCTCAGTGAGCGTTTTCTGCAATCGCAGGATGGCGCGGTGATCCTGTGCGAACGGGATGCCCCGCTCGCTCAGCTGCCTTTCGGCGCATTAATCGAGAAAGTACACCGCAAAGCGACCCAGCGCGGACCTGTCAACGTTCTGAGCCTGCGCGTCGGGCCAGCCGCCACATTGCTGGTGGTCGCCTTCATCAAGGGCCAGGCATCCACTTTCGACAAACTGAGCACTGCGGCCCGGGCATGGAAGGAATTGGCAGTTTTGGGTCCCGCGCACGTCGTCTTTGCGACTCACGGCATCGACCCGGCCATCGCCAGTCAGGCACTGGAGGCCATGGTTGCTGCAGCACTGGCCGGCTCAGCGCCCATGCCGGTCCTCAAATCGAAACCACCGCGCCACACGTCACTGGAAAGCATCACGCTGATCGATGACGGCGCGAAGATCGACGCCGAACGCGCTCTGGCAGTCAATCGTGGCAATCACCTCGCCCGCTGGCTCACCACGCTGCCGCCCAATGTGCTTTCGAGCGGCAGCTATCGCCGCGCGCTGGCGACATTGGCCCGACGGCACGGGTGGGGATTTCAGTTTTTCAACGAGGCGACGCTCAAGAGACTCGGCGCGGGTGCTTTCCTCGCCGTTGCCCGCGCCAATGGTCATCGCGATGCAGGCATCGTACGCCTTCGTTATCGCGCCAGGCATCGCAGCGGCGCGGTGGCACGACTTGCACTCGTGGGCAAGGGCATCTGCTTCGACACCGGCGGAATCAACCTGAAACCGCACAAGAGCATGTATCAGATGCACGAGGACATGCAGGGCAGCGCGGTCGCCGTCGGCACACTGCTTGCTCTGAGCACGCTGGAAGCGTTGTACGACATCGATTGCTGGCTGGCCATCACCGAGAACGAGATCGGTGCGCGTGCCTACCGTCCGCAAGAGGTCGTGACGGCCCTCAATGGGGTGACCATCCAGGTGGTACACAGCGATGCCGAAGGCCGCATGGCGCTGGCCGATACACTGGCGCTTGCGGCCCGTGACAAACCGGAACTGCTGATCGACTACGCGACGCTGACCGGCGCGTGCGTCACGGCACTGACCGAACGTTACAGCGGCGCATTCACCAATCATCCTGAATGGAATACCGCCATCGAACTCGCCGGACGACACAGCGGCGAACGCGTCTGGCCCTTTCCGATGGCAGAGGACTACGACGCCGATCTCGACTCACCCATCGCCGACATTCTGCAATGCACCGTCGATGGCAAGGGCGATCACATCCTGGCCGCGCGCTTCCTGAATCGTTTCGTGCCTCAGGACATCCCGTGGATCCATATCGATCTGTCAGCCAGCAATCGCAGTGGCGGCCTCGCGCACATTCCGACGGATTTCACCGGCTTCGGCGTGCGTTTCACGACGAGCCTGCTGCTGGATCACGATCTGCTGCGGGCACAAAAGCGCAGGAAGGCGACTGGCACGAAGAGGGCGACTGGCAAACGGGCTGCTGGTAAGCTGGTCAGAGTCCGAACGTAGTTTCCGCACCTTTTTTCCTCTCCGAGACTCTGGCCAGCCGACCAGTGGTCTGTTTGCCAGTAGCCCCTTTGCATCTCATGCCCCAGCTCACTCTCTTGCGCCCCGACGACTGGCATCTGCATGTGCGCGATGGCGCAGCAATGGCCAATGTCGTGCCCTTCACCGCACGGCAGTTCGCGCGCGCGGTCATCATGCCGAACCTCAAGCCGCCGGTGACGACAGTCGAACTGGCCAAGGCCTATCGTCAGCGCATTCTGCAGGCCGTGCCTGCGGGGCTCTCGTTCGAGCCCCTGATGTCGCTCTATCTGACGGATGCGACGCCTGCTGCGGAGATTTTCGCGGCCCGCAAAAGCGGCTTCGTGATCGGCGCCAAGCTGTACCCCGCCGGCGCCACGACTCACTCGGACGCCGGCGTGACCGCCATCGACCGGATATTCCCGGCGCTGGCCGCGATGGAGGAATGCGGCCTGGCGCTCCAGGTGCACGGCGAGGTGACGGATCACGACATCGATGTCTTCGACCGCGAGTGCGTATTCATCGATCGCACGCTGGCGCGCGTGGCCGAAAAATTCCCGCAGCTGAAGATCGTGTTCGAGCACGTGACCACGCGTGAGGCGGTGCAGTTCGTGACGAGCGCACGCCCCGGCATTGCGGCCACCGTGACGCCGCAACATCTGCTGCTGAATCGCAATGCGATCTTCCAGGGCGGCATCCGGCCGCACAACTACTGCCTGCCC
>NZ_DATDJO010000032.1:0-162979 GCF_036520495.1 Povalibacter sp.
GCTTCGCAGCGGCCTCTTCCGTCCCCCTCCCTTTATCAGGGGCCGAAACCCTGCACTTAGACGGGAAGATCAGAACTTGTAACGAGCGCCGATGGCATAGCGCGCACTCTGATCCTCGAGTCTCACCAACTGCTTCGACGAGCGGCCGTGCAAGCGCACATCCTCGCCAGTGAGGTTGACGCCTTCCAGCACAAATGAGAGATGCTCGTTGAGGGTATATCCCACGCTCGCATCGATCTGGTAGTACTCGTCGACGTAGAACGGATTTCGCCACTGGCCCTGGTTGGCTTGCGTCAGGAACTCATCGCGCCAGTTGTACGCGATACGAGCCGAAATGCCGTACTTCTCGTACATGAGCACCGCGTTCGCGGAGTCGGAAAGACCGAGCAGCGCGAATTGGTTCACGTTCGGATCGCCAGCATTGTCGAAACCCACATCGCCCTTGACGATCGTGTAGTTCGCCAGAACACCGAAGCCGGACCCCCCGAAGAAGTACTGGCCGCCGAACTCCCAACCGTGGATGTTCGCTTCCTTGTTGTTGATCGGCTTCTGGACCGCAAAGATGTAGTCCGGATCGTCGGCGCGTGTGACCAGATCGAACTCAGTTGCCCAGGCCACGTGCTGTTCGTTCGTGCCGTTGTAACTGCCTGAACCGCCCGCCCAGAACACACCGTCACCGTCGGTGAAGCCATCGGGATGCTCCATCATGGCCATCATCGTAAACAGCGCCGAGTCGTCTGCCGCTCCGCCGAGCGCAGCAAGTGCAGCCTGCGCGCGCGGACCTCCGGTCTGGTCCTTGATGTTCCCCCCGCCCAGACCGACGAGCGGCTCATTGAACACGCCCTGGCCGATGAAGTTCACGATGTCCTTGTCGAACCAACCCACGGACACGTAGCCGTTATCAGAGAAGTACCACTCCAGAGAGAAGTCGAGATTCGTCGACTCCAGCGGCAGCAATCCAGGGTTGTTGGCGGTACCCGTCGCCTGGAACCCGTTCAGGGAAGAACCGCCCGGTGTATTCGCGTCGACCGCCGCGGTCAGTTGGCCGTAGTTCGCGCGCGCAATGGTCTTGCTGTACGACACGCGAGCTTTCAGCGAATCGAACACTTCGATGTCGAAATCCAGATTCGGCAGCACGTTGGTGTAGTTTGCAGTTTCGGTACGCGTCACGGTGTCCGCAACAGAACCCGACTGTGTCTGCTGGAAGTCGTTGTCGTCCATCCAGGTGAGGTACTTTGTCGGCAACATGCGCGAGGTCGCCGTGACATCAGTCGCCTCGTAGCGTGCGCCCACCAGAAGGTTTGCTGCACGCGTGCCTACGTCGGCATGGAAAGCCAACTGGGCGTAGAACGCAGTGGTCTTCTCCTCAACGATGTCATTCGTTCCAAAGCCCGGGTTGTACCGCAGCTGACCATCTGGGGCGGCTTCTTCGCTCCAGTCCCCATAGCCGTTTGCGAACGCCCACTGAGCAAGCTCATTCGCGTTGCCTTTCCAGCCGCCGGACGGAGCGCCCGCGGTCGAGTAGTCGTCAAATCCGCCCGTGAGACTGTACTGCCTCATCAGGGCCACCATGTCCGGAACGGTGCCTGCATCGCCCACGCCCCAGTCACCGAGAGCCATGTAGCCTCCCGAGGATCGCGAATGCATCTCCATATCGCGAGTTTCCAGGCCGAACTGGAAACGACCCTCGTCGAAGTCCAGCGTGCTACCGGCACGGAACTGCTGGATCGTGGTCTCCTGTCCCTGGTAGTTGACGCGCAACACCTGCGTCCCCATCGACTGATCGTTGAATGCGACGTTATCGTTGCCGCCGGTGCCCGCCAACATGGCATTGGTATCTGCAAACAACGTGCGTCCCGCAATCGGCAGGCCATTGTTGAAGGCGAACACCTGGTCCCATGCATTCTCCGAGTTCTGGCAGATAGGCGTTGCGTCGAAATCAGCAGCACCCGGATAGAACGCGAGGCAGTTGCCCCGGGTCTTGCCCGCGACACTGAACGTGGTTTCACCGCCGCCAGTGATCGGATCGTTCGGCAGGCTGCGTGCTTTGGAATCGTGGAAATCGATGTCCACGCTGATGCGATCGCTCACCGCCCAATTCATATTGAAGCCGAAGGAGCTCAGATCGTTCTTCTGCTCGCGGTGCTGCTGCTCGTAACCGAAGTCCTTTGCGGAGCCCGTGTGTTCTTTGAGAAGCACCGGCGTTGCGACCGCTTCATCCGTATCGAATTCCATATAGTAGAAGCCGTTGCGCTGCAGCCAGGTCGTCTGATCGCCGCGATCCTCCTTGAGCTCCTGGAGCGCATAAGTATAGTCGGCGGTCAACGTCATCGAATCCGAAGGCGCAAACTGGACGGTCAGCTGCCCATTGCTGCGTTCGCTCTCGCGATCGGAATAGTGATAGCGGATGTCGTTCGGAATGCCGTACAGCTGCCCCTCTTTCGGCGCATTGACGATCGTCGCTTGCACGAAATCGTCAGCCCCCGCAGTCGAACCGTAGACGGTGCCGTTGTTATTGACGAACAACGGCGCCGAGCTCCTGTTGTCAGCGAGGTTCGTGCGCCAGGGCTGGATATGCCAATCGTTCACCGACGAACCCGCGGCGCTGCTGTCACGCTTCTGATAGCTCGCATTGAGACTGACACCCCACGTTTGGTCGTCATTCGCATAGCTGAAAATACCGGACAGCTCCGGGGTGATCTCATCGCCCGCATCGACGTTCGTGTCGTAGATACCTTTTGCACCGAGATTGAGCAGCATGCCGTCATTATCGAACGGCCTGAACGTCTTCACGTTGACGGTCGCACCGATGCCGCCCGTCGCCATATCGGCTTTGCCGGTCTTGTAGACCTCGAGACCGCTGATGCCATCCGCGGACAAGTTAGCGAAGTTGAACGAACGATTGCCCGCACCGACGCCGCCAGCAAGGACCGCACCGTTCGCATAGGCGTCGGCCGTTGGCATCTGTCGACCGTTCAACGTCACGAGGTTGAACTCTGGACCGAATCCGCGCGCCGTGACGACTGCGCCCTCGCCGTTACGGCGGTCAATGGACACGCCCGTGATTCGCTGCAGCGACTCTGCAAGGTTGGTATCCGGGAACTTGCCGATGTCCTCGGCGCTGATCGCATCAACGACGCCGATGGCGTCGCGCTTGATGTCCATCGACGCTTCAAGGCTGCCCCGCAAACCGGTCACGATCACCTCTTCGAGGGCGCCGGAACTAGGTGAGGTTTTCTCCTGTGCGTAGACATGTGCGACGGGTCCAGCCGCCAGAATAGCTGCGATTGCCACCGATAACTTGTTGTGTCTGATCATCTCTGTTCCCCTGACGTTCTAGTAAAGAGCTGGTCTGGAATATACGAATGAACGCGATAATTTATGCTCAACGGACGTGAGATCTTGGCGAGAAGGCTCGCAATGAGCCCGCCGCATTCTGAAAAGCGAACGCATGAGCACGAGCCTCTTTGCTCGCCGAATAGGTGCTGCACGCCTGTGCCGCGATTGGCAGGCGCGCGAAGATTGCTGGAGGACGGCGACGTGTCGAGGCGATCGACACATTCGGGCTGTACGCCGGGCGCAGCTCGAATGAAACAAAGAGTCGAGGCTTGCGCATCGTTCTCTCCCCCATAGCTCTCGGCTGTTGTTTTTTGCTATCGCTCGGTCAAGCCGAGCCCATCGACGGGATTCATGATAGCGCTCCCAAATCCAGAAACGCAATCGCTATCGTTGATCTTACATCGGTTGCGCGAAAACGCCCTCTGTTGCGCCGCCAAAGAAACCGCGGGTCCTGTCGCATGCGCAGCAAAAAACCGCCTTCTCCGTTCTCGATCGGCACTCCCCGTCAGAACCCTTCGATAGCTGCGTCACTGTAACCATTTGACCGCTTTCCCGGATCAAGCTAATGATAGCGATACCATGCAGCCTTTACCCAGCTCGGCGGCATGCACAAATATGACAAGTCATTGCGTCAAGGGGGGATGAGAATGAATCCTTTTGTGAACAGCGGACTGCGAAGCACGATCGCCTGCACGATGGGTGCCGTACTTCTGATGGCCGGCTCAGCTCACGCGCAGAGCAGCAAGCCGGTCTACAAGAATGCTTCTATCCCGGTCGAGGAGCGCATCGAAGACCTCCTTGGTCGAATGACGCTCGAAGAGAAGCTCGCTCAGATCACCACCGTTTGGGGGCAGAAAAATCAGTTGCTCGATCGCAACGGTCAATTCGATCCCGGTGCGGCGCGCCGCCTGTACCCGGCAGGCATCGGACATTTCGCACGGCCGCAGGATCGACAGGAAGTGGGCAGCCCTTACAAGACCGCATTTCGTGACGAGCGCGAAACCGTGGAGCTGGTGAATGCCATTCAGCGCGACGCAACCCGGAATACGCGACTGGGCATTCCGGTGCTGTTCCATGAAGAAGGATTGCATGGGTACGCCGCGCGCGGTGCCACGCACTTTCCGCAGGCGATCGCACTTGCGAGCTCATGGGACCCCACCCTGCTCGAACGCGTGTTTACTGTTGCGGCGCGGGAGATTCGCGCCCGCGGCGTGCACCTGGTGCTGGCCCCGGTCGTTGACGTCGTGCGCGATCCGCGCTGGGGGCGCACGGAGGAGACGTATGGCGAGGATCCTTACTTGGTCGGCGAATTGGGGGTCGCCGCCGTCCGCGGCTTCCAGGGCACGACGATGCCGTTGGCGAAGGACCGCGTGTTCGCGACCCTGAAGCACATGACTGGCCACGGGCAGCCGGAGAGCGGCACGAACATCGGACCCGCCAACATCTCCGAGCGGATCCTGCGCGAAGTGTTCTTCCCACCATTCCAGGCCGCGATCGAGCGCGGCAATGCGCAAGCCGTCATGCCCTCATACAACGAAATCGATGGCCTTCCCTCGCACGCCAACCGCTGGCTGCTGCACGATGTGCTTCGCGGCGAGATGGGATTCACAGGGCTGGTCACGAGCGACTACTTCGCGATCAAGGAACTGATCGACGTGCATCAGACGACGACGGACCCGACGACCGCGGCCGTGCGCGCCCTCAAGGCGGGGGTCGATGCGGATCTGCCGAATGGCGAGTCCTACCCGCTCCTGGCGGGAGCATTGGCGAAAGGCCTGATCTCGCAAGAGGAGATCGACGAGCCCGTTCGCCGCATGTTGCGCCTCAAGTTCAACGCCGGTTTGTTCGAGCAACCGTTCGCTGATGCGAAGTACGCCGAGCAGATCACAGACAATGCGGAAGCCCGGGCGCTCGCCCTCGAGGCCGCGCAAAAGTCCGTCGTGCTGCTCAAGAACGATGGCACGTTGCCATTGCGACGTCAGTCGCTGCGCAAGCTCGCGGTGATCGGGCCGAACGCGGCACATGCCGACATGGGCGGCTACTCGAACGTGCCGACCCGGGCGATCAGCGTTCTGGACGGAATTCGGTCCAAGGTTGGCCAGAACATCGAGATCGTCACCTCCGAAGGCGTTCGCCTGACGGAGAAAGGCGATTGGCATGAAGACGAGGTCGTGTTCGCCGATCCCGCACAGAATCGTGTGCGTATCAAGGAAGCCGTGAGCGTCGCGCAGAGTGCCGATGCGATCGTTCTGGTGATCGGCGGCAGCAGTGTGATCTTTCGGGAAGCGTGGGCCAGGAATCACCTCGGCGATCGGCCTGACCTCGGGCTGTTCGGCGAACAGGGCGAACTCGCTGCAGCCATGTTCGCACTCGGCAAGCCGGTGGTCGTCGTATTGATCAACGGCCAGCCGTTGTCGATTCCGGAAGTCGCCGCGAAGGCCAATGCCATCGTCGAAGGCTGGTACCTCGGCCAGGAAGGCGGCACTGCGATGGCCGATGTCCTGTTCGGGGACACCAATCCGGGCGGCAAGCTGCCGATCACGATTGCGCGTTCAGTCGGGCATTTGCCAGCCTTCTACAACTACAAACCCAGTGCTCGCCGTGGTTACGTGGCCGAATCGGCGGCACCGCTCTTCCCTTTCGGCTTCGGCCTTTCGTACACGACCTTTGACGTCAGCGCGCCCCGCTTGTCTGCGAGTCGCATTGGCCAGGACGACTCGGTAAAGGTATCCGTCGACGTTCGCAATACGGGCAAGGTGCGTGGCGATGAAGTCGTTCAGATCTATGTGCGTGATGTCGCAAGCTCGGTGACCCGTCCGGTGAAGGAGCTCAAGGCATTTCGTCGCGTCACGCTCGAACCGGGCGCGGCAACGAGCGTCGAGTTCACCCTGGACAAGAAAGCGTTCGCGTTCTGGAACGAGGAGATGAAATACGTCGTGGAGCCGGGTGAATTCCAGATCATGAGCGGGTCTGACTCGGAAAATCTGAAGTCGACGACGCTCGAGATCGCCGCCGCGCCGAGTTCGAGTTCGAGTTCGAGTTGATGGCAGACCCACGAAATGATCGTCCAGGATCAGATCCCCTCCGACGGTGTGGCCGCGAATGGCACCGAACAGGGCACCCGCTATCGTTGGCGAATATGCGCGCTGCTGCTCGCGGCCACGACGATCAACTACATCGACCGTCAGGTCTTGGGAGTACTGGCGCCCGAACTGCAGCGGACCTTCGCGTGGAGCGAATCGCAATACGGATACATCGTCACTGCGTTTCAAGCTGCCTATGCGATCGGTCTGGTCAGCGCGGGCGCGATCATCGATCGGCTCGGCACGCGAATCGGATACGCATTGGCAGTCGCCGTCTGGAGTCTGGCCGCGATGAGCCATGCGCTGGCCGGCAGTGTTGCAGGCTTCGCCATCGCACGCTTCGCGCTGGGTCTCGGCGAAGCGGGCAATTTTCCTGCCGCACTCAAGACCGTCGCCGAATGGTTCCCGAGGCGTGAGCGTGCATTGGCGACGGGCATTTTCAATTCCGGTTCGAATATCGGTGCCATCGTTGCACCACTGACCGTGCCCATCGTGGCCGTGACGTTCGGCTGGCAGGCGGCCTTTCTCATTACCGGCGTCCTGAGCGTTACCTGGATCGTCGTGTGGCTGAGCGTCTATCGGTCTGCTGATGACCATCCCGGCGTATCGCCACGTGAACTCGCATTGATTCGCAGCGACCCCGCCGAGTCTGCTGTGCGCGTGCGTTGGAGCCACTTGCTCCGTCATCGACAGACATGGGCTTTCCTGATGGCGAAGCTTCTGACTGATCCGATCTGGTGGTTTTTTCTGTTCTGGTTGCCCAAGTTCTTTCACAGTGAACATGGTCTTTCGTTGCTGGGACTGGGAGCACCGCTGGTTGCAATCTACGTCATGGCCGATGCGGGCAGCATCGCCGGCGGCTGGATTGCCGGCCGATTCATCAAACGGGGCTGGAGCGTGAATCGGGCGCGCAAGACCGCAATGCTGATCTGCGGTCTCGCGGTCGTACCCGTCGTCTTCGCCGCCAACGTAACCAGCCTATGGCTCGCCGTTGGCCTGGTGGGCCTGGCAGCAGCGGGTCATCAGGGCTGGTCCGCAAATGTCTTTACGTTGCCATCGGATATGTTTCCCCGACGCACCGTTGCATCGGTCGTGGGGATCGGCGGGTTCGGTGGTGCAGTCGGCGGCATGTGCATCGCGACCTTCACTGGCCTTTTGCTCGAAACCACCGGCAGTTACGTACCGGTGTTCATCATGGCCGGCGCGGCGTACCTGCTGGCGCTGTTCATCGTTCATCTGCTCGTGCCTCGACTCGAACCGGCGCGCATCGCCTGATCGGCATCGGTCACACCGATTGCCGACTCAGCGGATCGCGATAACCGGCATGCGAAAGTCGCTTGCCTACTCAGGAGCCTTCCAGCCGTGACCTCATCCGTCCCTCAACCTTCCCAGTTCGAAGAAGCGTTGATGCACAAGATCACCTGGAAGCTGCTTCCATTGTTGTGTCTGTGCTTCATGGCTGCATTCCTCGACCGCGTGAATGTCGGCTTTGCGCGCGAGGAACTCGTCGCCGAGCTTGGCATGAGCAACGCCGTGTACGGTTTGGGCGCTGGCCTGTTCTTCATCGGCTACTTCCTGTTCGAAGTCCCTTCGAACCTGATCCTGGAGCGCGTCGGCGCACGCATCTGGATCGCCCGCATCATGATCGTCTGGGGCATCGTATCTGCCTGCATGATGTTCGTGCAGTCCGCAACGTCGTTCTACGTTCTGCGGTTTCTGCTGGGCGCCGCGGAAGCAGGATTTTTCCCCGGCGTGATCTTCTATATCACGCAGTGGTTTCCCGCAGCGTACCGGTCCCGCACGATTGCCGTGTTCATGAGCGCAGCAGTGCTCTCGGGCATCGTCGGCGGACCGCTCTCGGGACTGCTGTTGCAGATGGATGGAATGCTCGGAATGCAGGGCTATCAGTGGTTGTTTCTGATCGAAGCCTTCCCCTCGATTATTCTCGGCGTCATCGTGTTCCTCTACCTGCCCAATGGGCCCGGTCAGGCACGTTGGTTGAACGATGCGGAGCGTGCGTGGTTGCGGGAACGCTTCGACGACGACCTCGCGCAACAAGGCGTTGCGCCCCAGGTACCCTTGCTGCGGGCGCTCACCGACCCGCGCGTTCTGCTGTTGTCCCTGGTGTACTTCCTGATGGTGGTCTCCGCCTACGGCCTCGACTTCTTCATGCCTACGCTGCTGCAGCAGGCCTTTCCCGATGCTGCACCGCTTACTATCGGCTGGCTCGCAGCGTTGCCGCCCTTGTTTGCGTTGGTGGTGATGGTGCTATACGGCCGCTCGTCGGACAGACATGGCGAGCGACGTTGGCACTACGCGTGGGCAGTGTGGTGGGCCGGTGCAGGACTCATTCTGGCCAGCCTGCCGGTGCCGCCGCTCGTCGCAGTGATCGCCATGGCGATCGCCGTGTCGGGTCGCTGGAGCTCTATCGCACCGTTCTGGGGGCTCTCGACCGCCTTTCTCCGCGGCACGGCCGCCGCAGGTGCCATCGCATTGATCAATTCGATCGGTAACCTCGGTGGGTTTGCGGGGCCGTACGTCATGGGCTGGCTCAAGGACGTGACCGGCACGTACGAGGCAGGACTGCGTATCCTCGCGGGCGCCGCATTCCTGAGCGGTGCGCTGGTGATGTGCGTGCGACGGCACGCCCATGAAGGGATCGCGCACGTCGCGCCAGGAGAACCAGCCCTTCCAGCGGCTGAGCCAAAATGACGCGGCACGGCAGTACTGTTTTTCTCAGCCGCGTTTGACCACTCTGCCTGTGCGCGCCGCTTCATAGATGCTCATCATGATGCTGACGTCGCGCAGACCTTCCTCACCCGGCGCCAGAAACGGCTGATCATCGATGATGCTGCGCGCGAACGCATCCAGCTCGACGGCGAAGTGATCTGTTGCAGGAAATGCAATTGCCTTACCGTCGCTGCGCTCGCCGCGAATGCCGGTGTAGTTGAACGCAGGATCGAGGGCAAACCAACCACGCTGTGCGTGCGCGCGGATTCGGCCCATTCCATTGGCATTGTACGTCGTGCTGCAGGTGGCGAGGCGACCGCTCGGGAAACGCATCTGCCACACGATCGATTCGTCCACCTCACGAAACATCACCGGATCGGTCTTCGTCTCGATGGCAGAAATTTCGATCGGCTCCTCGCCGCTGATATAGCGGGATGCCTGTAGCGCGTAGACACCGACATCCATCAAGGCACCGCCGCCGGACAACTCGCGTCGCAAGCGCCATTGTTTCGGATCGCCAGCGGTGAAACCGAATGAGGCTTCGATGACTTTCACATCGCCGAATTCACGCTCGCGAGCAAGTCGCATCATCTCCAGGTGATGCGGCTCGAATTGACATCGATAGCCAACGCCGAGCTTGCGACCTGCCTTTTTGCACTCATCGATCATCTGCTGGCAACGCTCGACAGAAATCTCCATCGGCTTTTCGCAAAATACATGCTTGCCCGCACGCGCAGCCTTGATCGTGTGTTCGGCGTGCAAGGCGTTGGGCGTCACGACGTAGACGACATCGATGTCCGGATTGTCGATCATGCGATCGAACGTGTGATAGTCGTAGACGTTCTTCGCCGGAATGCCGTACTGCGCCTGCCAACGTCTGGCTTTCTCTGGCGTACCGGTAACGATCCCCGTCAGCTTGCACAACCGGGTCTTCTGCAGCGCCGGCGCTATCTGGTTCGTACTCAGGCTGCCAAGACCACAGAGCGCCACACCAAGCGGCTTCTGCGGTCCTGCCGCGCGGGAGCCTGCAACCATCATCAGAGACAAAGCGCCGCCCGCGCCTACGACAAAGCAGCGTCGAGAAGTGGTCGTCATGATGCTTACCTCGCCTGAGCGATCGTGAATTTCTGCGCCTGCCTGATGTCACGGCTCGAACTTCCGATCTGCACTTCATACGTGCCCGCATCGACGACGTATTTCTTCGCCTCCGGATCGTAACGCCGCAGATCCTCCTCAGGTCGCACCGGGAGGCTCACTTGCCGCGACTCGCCAGGCGCGAGTGTCACCCGCTGTATTCCGCGCAAGTCCTGTTGTGCCCGCGGAATGGTTGATCCCAGGGGACGTACGTAGAGCTGCACAATCTCATCCGCCGTGCGCTTGCCGGTATTCTTCACGGTGACCGTTACCTGCAAGGTTCCCTTCGCATCGAGTGACGGGCGGTCGAGCGTCAGGTTCGAGTACTCGAACGTGGAGTAGGACAGGCCGTGGCCGAACGGATACAGCGGCTCGCCCTTGAAGTAGCGATACGTGCGTCCCTCCATCGAGTAATCATCGAATGCGGGCAGCTTCTCTGTTTCCTTGTAGAACGTCACCGGCAAGCGGCCCGAAGGACTCACATCGCCGAACAGGACATCGGCTACTGCATTGCCACCGCGCTGTCCCGGATACCACGCCAGCAAAATCGCCGACGTATTTTGCTGCGCCCAATCGACCGCGAGCGCCGAACCACCCGTCAGCACGAGCACGATCGGCTTGCCGGTCGCATGGAGGCTTTCAAGCAATTTTCGCTGACTGCCCGGCAGACGCAGATCGGTACGGTCGCCGCCGGCAAATCCCGGAAGTTGGACCTTCATCTCTTCACCTTCGACATCACCTGTCAACCCGCCGACGAAGACGATCACATCGGATGCACGCGCTGCTTCGAGCGCTTCTTCAGCAGGCGGCGTGGCGCCCGGACGACGCCAGCCGAGGCGAATCTCCGCGTCACGGATTTCTTCGAAGAACTCGAGCCGCAGGTCATACGCCCTGCCTGCCTGCAGTTCGATCGGGGTACTGACGCTGCGTACGCGTTCATTCGATTTCCAGCCGTCCACGAGTTCACGGCCATCGATGAACAGGCGAAAACCGTCATTCGCTCCGACGACGATTTCGTAGCGGCCGGTGACCGGTGGCAGCAACTGTCCGGTCCAACGCGCGCTGAAGTCATCGCCTGACAGAGCTTGCGCTTCGGGCAGTTCGCCTCGTGCAGCCAGGTCATCGGTCGGCGCACCGCGATCCCAACGAAATGCCACGCGACTGTCGATTCGCCTCAACACGGGCGTTCCGCTCAACTCCTTGCCGCGAAAGTATTCGGCTTTCAGCCCCCGTTCGGTCGAGCCTGCTTCAGGACGAAGGAACTCCGCCTCGATGATCGGCGCTGCGCGCGGCTCCTCGCGACCTTCGACGAGATCGGCGCCTCGCGAATAGACGATCTGGGTGCGTGAACCCGCCGCTTCGCGAATGCCTTGCAGTATCGTGACCGGCGCTGCGGGCGTGCCGTAGTAGTTGCCGAGCAGCGACATGACTTCGTCTGCCGTTGGTCCAATCACTGCGATCTTCTTGATGTCACGCGACAGCGGGAGCATGCCGTCGTTCTTCAACAGCACGAGCGATGACTGCGCAGCACGTCGTGCAAGCGCATCGTGCGCCGGGGCCTGATTCACCGAGTATGGGATTTGTGCCCATCGCACGCGTTCGACAGGATCGAACATGCCTAAACGGAATCGGGCTTCCATCAGACGGCGGACCGCCAGGTCGATGTCGGCTTCCTTGACCAGCCCTTTGCGTACGGCAGGGATCAATGCGTTGTACGTTTCCCCGCAGTCGAGATCGCAGCCCGTCTTCACACCCAGCGCCGCCGCCTCCTCGGGCGTCGCGACGATCTTGTGGTACTTGTAAATGTCTTCGATCGAATCACAGTCCGAAACGACATAGCCGTGGAAACCCCAGTCCTGCCGCAAGATCTTCTGCAGCAACAACGTGCTGGCTGAGGCAGATTCGCCGAACACGCGGTTGTACGCACCCATCACCGATGCAACCTTGCCCTCCTGCACGAGCGCCTGAAACGCGGGCAGGTAGGTCTCGTAGAGATCGCGCTCGCTCGGATGCACATCGAAGTGATGTCGATCCGCCTCGGGCCCGCTGTGAACGGCGAAGTGCTTTGCGGTGGCATCGACTTTCCGATATTTCGGGTCATCGCCCTGCAGACCGGTGACGAATGCGACGCCCATGCGCGCCATGAGCCACGGATCCTCTCCGTACGTCTCCTGCCCTCTTCCCCAACGAGGATCGCGGAAGATGTTGATGTTCGGCGACCAGAAGTTCAGTCCCTGATAACGACCATGCATTCCACGGCGCGCGAACTCGTGATGCTTCGCCCGACCTTCATCGCTGATGACCGTTGCGACTTCATGCATCAAGGCAGGATCGAAGGTGGCTGCCAGTCCGATCGCCTGTGGAAACACAGTGGCTGCGCCTGCGCGCGCCACACCGTGCAACGACTCATTCCACCAGTCGTAAGCAGGCACACCCAGACGAGGTATGCCCGGATTCGCATTCCCGAGATGCGCGACCTTCTCCTCGAGTGTCATGCGGGAGACGAGATCCCTGGCGCGTTCCTCGAATGGCAGGTCGAGGTTCCTGAATGCCGGTTCTGCCGCGTACGCAAGCGAACCGCTCAGCAGCGTGATGCCGATCAGCCAGACTTGCGTGTGCCTTCGGTAGTTGAACATCGTGTTTCCTTGTTGCTATTCGTTGCGCACGTACGGACCCATGACGGCCCCTACGAAGCCCCCTGCCACGTCACTGCTCAATGTCGAGCCGTCTTCATTCGCTTTCAGTAGTCGCCATGCATCCCGATCATTCGGTCGAAACAGGAACGAGTAGTTGCGATGCTCGCCCGTGACTTTCAGTTCGAGAGATTCGAGCGATGCAATGGATTCGCTCGCGACGACCTCAGTGTGTTCGCCACGCTGCTTCTCCACGAAGACCTGCAAGGCGCCGCCCTTGCGGCGTACGCCGATCAGCAGCCAATGCATTTCGTCCTGAAACAGCAGCAGTCCTGCTGCAACGTTCGAACTCGTGGGTGTTCGCATTGACAAGCTCGCATCGAAACTGAGGTGCTGCTGTCGGCGAGCAAGAAACGCCGGAGTGGCCTTCCGATCGAGCGCATCCCGCGATTCGATCACGAGCACACCGGGGGTTCGCTTCAGGTCGAACCAGGGTCGCTCAGCGGTTCGCAGCCGCAGCCAGGCGAGATCAAGATCCGGCTTCCCGAAATCATCGCGCCAGGTAAAGTTGCCGGACAGAGGCGACTGTGCGCCGCTGTCCATGAAGTCCGGACCCTTTACGACCGCGGGAATCGACTTGCCGCGCTCGAGTACGAGCGGCCAACCATCACGCCATGTCACAGGCAGCAGAAAGGTTTCTCGTCCAGTGTTGTAGTGCCCATCGCCATAAGTTCGTGATGCGAGAAACGTTGCCCACCATGAGCCGTCGGGCGCTTGCACAAGGTCCGCATGCCCGGCGTTTGTGACTGGATTCGCGCGTTCCACGGGCAGGTCACGTTGCGTGAGGATCGGATTGATCTCGCCGGGTGTGAACGGCCCCCATGGCGAGCGCGAGCGCAGGATCACCTGAGAATGTTGCGGGCCCGTGCCACCCTCTGCGCAGCTCAGGTAGTACCAGCCTTCGCGCATGAGGAGATGCGGACCTTCGATCCAGATCGGCTTTCGACTCAAGTCGATCCCGCCGTCGACGAGAACTTTGCGAGGCCCTTTCGTCTTGAGCGCCGCACGATCGAACTCCTGGATCCAGATCGCGCGGTGACCTGCGTACTTCGGCGGTCCTTCCGGAGGTCCATTGTTGAGCACGTACGCACGGCCGTCCTCGTCCACGAACATCGACGGATCGATGCCACCCTCGAGATCAGGCAGCCATGTCGGATCGGACCATGGGCCAGCAGGATCGCGTGCCGTGATCACGTAGTTGCCACCCGCGTCCACATGCGTGTTGAAGATGTAGAACACGCCGTCGTGATGCTCGATTGTCGGGGCGAATACACCGCGTGACACGCCGAGCCCTGCGAAGTTCAACTGCGATGGGCGATCGATGGCGTTGCCGATTTGCGTCCAGTGCACCAGGTCCCTGCTCTCGAACACTGGAATGCCGGGAAAGAATGCGAAGGTCGAATTGACGAGATAGAACCTGTCTGCCGCCCGCGTGATGCTGGGATCGGGATAGAAGCCCGCGAGAATGGGGTTGCGGTAGTGGCCCGAAGGCAAAGGCTGTTCGAATACCGCATCGCGCCCGGTGTACTCGAACCAGTCGAATGAGATCGTCTCGCCGCGTGCGTCTGCATGGACCACAGCAGCGGTGGCCGCTGTCATCGCGACGATCACTTGCGTCAGCCAGGCGTGCGCGCGAGATGTCATCACCAATCCCACATCGACCCGTCCGGGAGTCTCGCAACGGGTAACTGCCTGGGGGAATATGGATAGCGAGCCGCGAGCTTCTCGTCGATCGAGACACCGTGGCCGGGGCTTTCGCCGCAAAACAAACGGCCGTCACGGAAGAAATAGTCATGTGGAAACACGTCCTCGGTTTCCTGCGAATGGAACATCCACTCCTGAATGCCGAAGTTCGGCACCCAGGAGTCGAAGTGCAGCGCCGCACCCATGGTCACCGGCGATAGATCCGTGGCGCCATGAAAGCCCGTACGCACCTGATGCAAACCTGCGAAATCAGCGAGCCGGCGCACGTGCGTGATACCGCCGGCGTGAACGATCGTTGTACGGATGTAGTCGATCAGCTGTTCGCTGATCAGGTGCTTGCAGTCCCAGATCGAATTGAAAACCTCGCCCACGGCCAGAGGTGTCACTGAATGCCTGCGAATGATCTCGAAGCTTCGTTGATTCTCCGCGGGTGTTGCATCCTCGAGCCAGAAGAGTCGATACGGCTCGAGATCGCGCGCGAGTCGCGCAGCCTCGATGGGTGTCATGCGATGATGGCCGTCATGCAGCAACTCGATGTCGTTGCCGTGGTCGACACGCAGTTGCTCGAACAGCTTCGGCACGATCTGCAGATACTTCGAGGTTGACCACGCCGTTTCCAACGGCAGCTCGCTCTCGGCGGGCTCGTACGCCTTCGCTCCCACCGCGATGCCGTACGTTTTCGGCAATCCCGGAACCGCGCACTGCGCGCGCACGGCGAGGAATCCTTTCTCGATGTAGCGGCGCACTTCATCGCTCGTCTCGGCGATGTCCCGGCCGTTCGCATGTCCGTACACGAGCGCGCCTTCGCGGGAACGACCGCCGAGCATCTGATACAGCGGCAGCTTCGCCAGCTTCGCGACGATGTCCCACAGCGCCACGTCCACCGCTGCGATCGCCGACATCGTGACGGGACCGCGCCGCCAGTAGGCACCGCGATACAGGAACTGCCAGAGGTCTTCGATGCGCCCCGCGTCACGGCCGATCAGATTCGGTACGACGTGATCCTGCAGATAGGAGGCGACAGCGAGTTCCCGACCATTCAACGTCGCATCACCCAACCCGACGATTCCCGAGCGTGTCTCGATCCTCAGCGTGACAAAGTTGCGCCCCGGGCAGGTCACGATCACCCTGGCGGATACGATCTGTCGATCGCGCGCCGAGCCCTCGACCTGCATTTGCGGCGTTCCGTCGCTCATGGTTGCACCTCGATCTCGAAAGGTCCCGCAGGCAGCGGAGCTTCGTCGAACAACGTGCATACCGGACTGTCTGCCCAGCAGTAGCGCACCCGAGTTGCGTCCGGAACCGTCGACGAATCGAGCGCAACTCGTTCGCCCGCAAGGACCGCATCAACGAATCGACAGGACGCTTTCTCAGTGCCGCAGAGTTCGAAACCAACGGGACGAAGCGCGCTGTACGCAACCAGTTTCCCGGTGACATCAGCGAAGGAGACGACGATACGACCGCCTTGCCTGCGAGCATCGAGGACCCGTGGCCCTGAAGGCGGCACACTTTCGCCGAATGCGACGTGGCGAGCTGCGCGCGCGAGCCGCCGACCGACTTCCTGTTTGTTTGCCGGGTGGATATCGGTGCGCTCACCGATGTCCACCGCAATGACCAGGCCGGCGTTCGTGTCTCGAGCGACGACGCGTCGTTGTTGCTCACGCAGGTCTGCCCAGCCACTCTGCGTCGGCTGCGTCGGCGGCGCGCCGTAATTTGCGAGTTGCACGATCAGGAATGGCAACGGTGCGCGGAACTGAGTACGCCAGTCCGCCATGAATCGCTCCAGTAGTGGACCGTATGCCGCCGCTGCCTCGGTATTCGCTTCGCCCTGATACCAGGCAACACCGCGAATACTGAACTGCGTCAACGGCGCGATCATGCCGTTGAAGATGACGCTCAGACCTGCCACATTTTCCCAAGGTGCACGTGGTGGGGCGCCATCGATTGCAGGCGGCACCTGATATAGCCAGTCCCGATCCAAAGGGATGGTCGTGCCGTCTGCGAGCTTCAACCAGCGTGAGCTTGCGGGTCCGCGCAGACCCCCGGTCGCGTACGTGTCGAGCACATTGACGACGATGAGGTTCTCGCCCGGGACGAGTGTGCCGGGCGGCAATCGATAGGTACGATCGGATTGCGTGCCGATCATGGGCACTGCTCGTTTCTCCCGGGACAACGTTGGACTGGCCTTTGCACCGATCGGGCGTTCGTTCACCCAGGTCTGGTCGACCTCATCGACCTGGCCAAGCGACAGCACACTGGACTGCGCCGCCTGGGCGGGTGTGAGAGACACGGTGGTGCGATACCACACCATGCCGTTGTAAGAAGCGAGTCGCTCATCGCCCCACTCCTCCCACGGACCGAGCTCAGCGGGAGCTTTACGCCAATCGCCGCCCGCTCTCGCAGACCATGGCTCGCTTGCCGTCCTCGACTGTTTGCGCCACCAGTTTTCCCATACCGAGCCCCAACGTGCCGACGCGCGCCAGGGATCGTTCACTGACGCAGCCAGGATATCGAGCACCTCGTCGTAGCCGCCGTGCGCACGCAATGACGCCGTGCTGATCCACGGCTCGATCTTGGAGCCACCCCAGGCCGCGGCAATCAGACCCATCGGCACATCGACCGTCTTTTGCAGCTCTCGCGCGAAGTACCAGCACGCCGCAGAGAACTCGGGAATCGTGCTCGACGTGACGGGTTGCCACCCGACAGGCGACGCGAACTCTGTCTGCGGTCGTGCGCTGCTCGCCAGGGGAACGCTCAGCAGACGTATCGAACCATTCTTTGCGTTTGCAATTTCAGAGCGTGCGTCGAGCGCACGATTGACCGGCAACGCCATGTTGGACTGGCCCGAGCACAACCACACGTCACCGATGAGAACGTCGTTGATGCGTCGTGTGTCGCCGGAGTCGGCTGTAGCATTGAGCGTGTAGGGCCCGCCGGCACTCATTGCAGGCAAGCTGACACTCCACCGACCCTCCCTATCCGCAGCGCTCTCGGCTCGCGAGCCAGCGATCGAAACGACGACACGTTCGCCCGCTTTGGCGTGACCCCATACCGCGATCGGTTGATCCCGCTGGAGCACGGCGTGATCGGTGAACAACGGGCTCAGCAGGCTCGCTGCAAGCGCAGAATTGAGAGATAAAACGCCGCACACGAGCGCAGACATGAAACGTGGAGTTAGCGGTCCCATCATTCGTGCCCCGGTGCGAACGGAAACTTCAACGACTCGTAGTACGCGAGCGAGTGCCCAGGTTCGGCATAACCCGCG
Organism: Povalibacter sp.; assembly: GCF_036520495.1. Lineage (GTDB taxonomy): Bacteria > Pseudomonadota > Gammaproteobacteria > Steroidobacterales > Steroidobacteraceae > Steroidobacter. The sequence goes on from NZ_DATDJO010000032.1 coordinate 17,949, forward strand.
GGCAATGGACGGTTGGAGAACGTTCGGAAGTAGGCGATGCAGGCATCACGCCACCACCTTGCCTCCTTTGCCTGAATCGCCAGGAAGGCATCGATCTGGGCGTAACGCTCGGCATCCACGTACGGCTGCAACGTTTGCCACGTCTTTCGCATCTCTGTGACATGCTCGGCGCCGCGCGAATAGCGGTGAACGAGTTCATCCCAGAGAATGCGACCGGATTGCGTACGGTAGTCCCACGGCACGTGATGAAACCACAGCAGGAAATCCTCCGGCACGCGTCGCACGTCGCCAAAGATATGTGCAAGTGGCGGCGCGTATTGACTTACGGCATTGCTGCCAGCGCTCGTGCGATCGAAGCCGATGCCGCGTGCATCTGCTCGATGAAAATAGACGGACGTCCAATCTGCACGCGGCCCACCTTCGATCCACGGACCCGGGCCGTAATGGTGGCCACGATCCATCAGGTGATGCAGGCCAAGCGGTGTCATGTAGTCGACCGCGGCCTGGTGGGACGACATCATCATTGCGACGACCGGCTGCACGATTTGGGGTTCATTCCCGAAGGTCAGTCGCACCCATTCTTCGGCAATCGATCTGGATGACAGCGAGGGATTCCACGCAAGCCGTCCGAACACGTACCAATTCGCCTGATCGAAATGCGATCCGCTCCAGTTGCGATCGCTGCCCGTGTTTGCGACGCCGCCAATTCCCGTGAGCCGATACGAGTGCGCAGAGCCGTCGATCACGCTCGCCACAGTCGTTCCCTGGCGCGGCCGATAGGTGTCCGCCCTCAACACCTCTTCGTACAAAGGCCCCAGATAAACGAGATGCGTAGCGAACCCCAGGTATTCCTTGGTGATCTGGAATTCCATCATCAGCGGCGTTCTCGGCATTGCACCGAAGAGCGGATGCAGCGGCTCGCGTGGCTGGAAGTCGATCGCTCCGTTCTTCACCTGCACCAGCACGTTGTCCCGGAATTTGCCATCGAGCGGTACGAACTCCGTGTATGCCTGCTTGGCGCGATCATCGGGTTGCTCGTTCGAATAGACGAACGCACGCCAGATCACAACGCCTCCGTGCGGCGCAAGCGCCTCACCCAGCATGTTCGCGCCGTCGGCGTGCGAGCGACCGTAGTCCTGTGGCCCGGGCTGCCCTTCCGAGTTCGCCTTGACGAGAAAGCCGCCGAAGTCGGGGATATAGCGATAGATCTCGGCAACTTTCGCCTGCCACCACGCGCGAACACCTGGATCGAGGGGATCTGCGGTCTTCAAGCCGCCGATTTCGATGGGCGCACTGAATCGCGCTGAAAGGAACACACGAATGCCATACGGACGAAACACGCGGGCGAGCGCCGCACTTTTTTCCAGATACTGCGGTGTCAGGCTCGTTGCATTCGCGTTGACGTTCGTCAGCACCGTGCCGTTGATGCCAATCGATGCGTTGGCACGCGCATAGTCGACGTATCGGGGATCGATATAGTCCGGCAGTTTGTGCCAGTCCCACAACGATTGACCTGCGTAGCCACGCTCGACGGAGCGATCGAGGTTGTCCCAATGATCGAGCATCCGCAGCTTGATTCGCGGCGCCTCGCGAATGTCCAGGGCATCGATGGGCTGCAGCGTCTGTAGCAGGCGCAGGAAATGAAACGCTCCGTAGAGCACACCGACCTCATCGCGTCCGGCAATGACGATTGCGTTGCGCCCTTCCAGACGAAGCGTGCGAATGACGAAGCCGCCTGCCGGCAGCGATCCGAGATCGAGTCGAAGAGCCGCGATCGAGGAGTCTGACTGCGCAGTTCCGGCGATGAGCGCGGCGGCGCTGTCGCTGGCTTCGCGGCTGCTGTCGCCCGGCAGGAGCCTGGCGATCGCCGCATTCAATTCCTGCGCTACGGCCCGCAACGTTGGCGAGTCGCCCTTGACGATGATTCGTTGCACAGACCGGCGATACTGCTCGATGGCACCGCCGCCGAGCGGGCGATATCGCTGCCACAGCTCGTAACCGTCTTCTGCAAGCGCTGTCGGGATCGACGCCAACAGGCTCAACGCAAGCAGGAGCTGCGCAAACCTGAAGCCGCAACGACAGCGGATCGTGAGCACCGACCGTCCCCCCACTCTATCGCCTGCATTCTGATAACGGTACCATGGGCGCTTATCAGCTTCCAACCATGGGCCAGCTGCTGCAATAATCCCCGCGCGGACTTCACCGCTTCTGATACGCACCTCGTGATCACACCGTCGACAAAAGCTGCAAAGAACTCCAAGTCGGTGCGACGTCGTGGAGATGCAGCCACCATTCATGAGGTAGCCAAGCGAGCAGGCGTATCGCCGATGACCGTATCGAGGGTCATCAACAGCAACAGCAATGTCCGCGATGAGAAGCGTGAGCTGGTGCTTCGGGCTGTTCGCGAACTGAACTACACGCCGAATGTCGCTGCACGATCGCTGGCAGCTGCACAAGGCACCCGCATCGCCCTTATCTACACCAATCCGAGCTCCTCATATCTGAGCGAATTGCTCGTCGGAGCGCTGGACGGCGCAGAGCGCACGGCGGCGCAGCTCGTGATCGAAAGCTGGGATCACGTCAAGCAATCGGCAGAACGCGGCGCGGCGCGCAGGCTCGCCCAAACCGTGGGAGGCGTCATCCTTCCACCGCCGCTATGCGAGTCGAAAGCCGTGTGCGCGGAGCTCATTGCAGCGGATGTGCCGGTCATTGCAATCGCTGCGGGGCGCTTTCGCGCCGAGATTTCGAGCGTCCGCATCGACGACTTTCGCGCAGCGCACGATATGACAGAACACCTGATCAGCTTCGGACACACACGTATCGGCTTCATCAAGGGACATCCGAATCAAACGGCCAGTGTCCTGCGGTATGAAGGCTTCGTGGCAGCGATGACGAATGCCGGTTTGACCGTGGACCCATTGCTCGTTCATCAGGGCTTCTTCACCTATCGCTCGGGGCTCGAAGCCGCGGAGAAGCTGCTCGATCGCAAGAAGGCGCCGACCGCAGTGTTCGCCAGCAATGACGACATGGCTGCAGCTGTTGTTTCGGTAGCACATCGAAAAGGCCTCGATGTACCGCGCGATATTTCAGTTGTGGGTTTCGACGACACTGCTTCTGCCACGACCGTCTGGCCCGAATTGACAACGATTCGCCAACCGATCGCCGCCATGGCCGCCACATCGATCGAGCTACTGCAGCGCGGTGTCCGAGGCAGAAAGGAAGGCAGTTCACGCGTCGTTCTCGATCACGTCATTCCGCACACGTTGATCAAACGCGACTCGGTCGCCCCCCCGGCAGCTCAATAGTAAGCACCTGTTATCGCATTCGATCTGCCTGCTTGTGTTTTGATAGCGCTATCATTAGGCTCTCTGAACAGCGGTACAGAACCAATTGAAGTTCCGACCGACTGTCGCGGAGACGAACGATATGTCAGAGGGGATTTCGCGCTCGTTCCAAGGAAGCTCTGCATCCGGCGGAACCGAGAACGCTCTGGTTCGTGGGTTGACACTGATCGCTGCGTTGGGCGGCCTGTTGTTTGGCTACGACACGGCAGTAATTTCGGGCGCCGTCGGCGCTATCGACCACAACTTCATCGACCCGCTTGGCCTGTCAGAAACCGCTGCGGGAAGCTTGTCGGGCTGGACGATTTCTTCTGCATTGCTCGGCTGCGTCATCGGCGCAGCAGCGGCTGGCCCGCTCTCGAACTCCTGGGGACGACGTGGCGGACTCGTCTTCGCAGCAGTGTTATTCCTGATCGGATCGGTCGGGTCTGCTTATCCCGAGTTCGGGCTCGGCCCGATCGGCGGCATGGGCCCCGATGCGCTTACGCCGTTCAACATCTATCGCATCATCGGCGGTGTCGGCGTGGGCATCGCCTCGATGCTCTCGCCGCTGTACATCGCTGAGATTTCACCGCCGTCACGCCGCGGCCGCCTGGTCACTTATCAACAGATCGCGATTGTCGTCGGCATGACGGTCGTGTACTTCGTGAACTGGGCGATCGCAGCGCAGGGCGACGACAGCTGGGTGCTCAACACGGGATGGCGCTACATGCTGCTGTCCGAGGCAATACCCGCGGTGCTGTTCCTGGGACTGCTCTTGTTCGCACCAGAAACCCCGCGCTGGCTGGTGATGAAGGGCCGACAGGAGGAAGCGGCACGAGTGCTCGATCGGCTCGCCACTGATCGCGACGAAGCAAAAATCGTCCTGCGCGAAATCAACGAGTCGCTCGTCGCATCGAGCGGTCGTCTTCTGTCCTTCGGTCCGCTCGTGATCGTCGTTGGACTCATGCTGTCGATCTTCCAGCAGTTCATCGGCATCAACGCCGTTCTCTACTACGCGCCGTTGATGTTTTCGAACATGGGGGCGTCGACCGACAGCGCTCTCCTGCAGACCATCATCGTCGGCATCGCCAACATCATCTTCACGTTGATCGCCCTGGTCACTGTCGATCGTGTCGGTCGCAAGCCATTGCTGATCTTCGGCGGCATCGTCATGGCGCTGTCGATGATCACGCTGGGCTTCCTGTTCCACACGGGCAACGTTGGAACGTTCGCAGTCGTCGCAGTCGTCGCATACATCGCGGGCTTCGCACTTTCCTGGGGTCCTGTGGTGTGGGTGCTGCTTTCCGAGATTTTCCCGAATGCCATCAAGGGCAAGGCCATGGCGATTGCGGTGGCGATGCAATGGATTGCGAATCTGTTCGTATCCTGGTCATTCAAGATTCTCGACGGTAATTCGGCGCTGAATGCGCTGTTCAATCATGGCTTCGCGTACTGGATCTACGGCGTGATGAGCATTCTCGCCGCTGCATTCGTGTGGCGCTATGTACCGGAGACGAAAGGTCATCGCCTGGAGGACATCCAGAGCCTGTGGACTCCCCGCGATCGAAGCGGCGAGCTGCCCGCCGCGCCGGTGCCATCGACCACCGTGATTCCTTGAGACTGAGACCGTATGACACTGCAAGTGCATCTACCGACGGACTGGCAACGCGCGACACTCGTGGGCCGCATGCAGCGGCCACAAGGTCCTTCCCCTATCGTCATCCGCGAGGGACGCGTGTTCGATGTGTCCCGGGTTGCCGCGACGGTATCGCAACTTCTCAATGAGTGGTCCGGTGTTGCAGCCAAGGGCGAGGATCTCGGACCGGCAGATCAGCTTCCCTCTGCAGCTGCATACGAGGGGGCCGCAGAAGCATCACTGCTCTCACCTTTCGATCTGCAATGCATCAAAGCCTGCGGCGTGACCTTTGCGGTTTCCGCGGTCGAGCGCGTGATCGAGGAGCGAGCGCGAGGTGATTTCGCCCAGGCTCAACGCATTCGTGAAGCGCTTGGCGCACGCGTCGGGGCCGACATTCGCTCGGTGAAGCCGGGATCTGCAACTGCCGTGCGTCTCAAAGAAGCGCTGATCAGCGATGGTTTGTGGTCGCAGTATCTCGAAGTGGCGATCGGACCCGATGCCGAGGTATTCACGAAAGCGCCGGTGCTGTCGTCCGTCGGTTGGGGCGCGTGGATCGGCGTGCGCAGCGAGTCGCAGTGGAACAACCCGGAACCCGAGATCGTGCTCGCGTGCGATGCGGCAGGACGCACGCTCGGTGCAACGCTCGGCAACGACGTCAACCTGCGTGATATCGAGGGCCGTAGCGCGCTGCTGCTCGGCAAGGCGAAGGACAACAATGCGTCCTGCGCAATGGGTCCGTTCATTCGCATGTTCGATGAGCATTTCACGCTCGATGACGTGAGGCGCGCCGTGGTCAGTCTGGAGATCGAAGGCGCCGATGGATATCGGCTGTCCGGCAGCAGCTCGATGGAGCACATCAGTCGCGATCCTCTCGAACTCGTCCGGCAAACAATGAGTCAGCATCACTACCCGGATGGTTTCGCATTGTTTCTCGGCACGATGTTCGCGCCGACCGAAGACCGCGACACACGTGGTGATGCACGCGGGCGGGGTTTCACGCACAAAATTAACGATCGGGTCCGCGTCTCGACAGCGGCGCTCGGCTGTCTTGACAACAGGGTCACCACTTGCGATCAGGCGCCGCCCTGGAATTTCGGCATCAACGACCTGATGCGCAATCTCGCTGCGCGCGGACTGCTGTCGTGAGAATTGAAGCATCGATGATGACGGTCTTCTTCGTGTGCTCCGATCTACATGCCGTAGAAGTCGATCAGCAGCGCGAGACCGCCTCCACCTGGGCGTAACCATGCAGAACATCTATCCATCTTTACAGAACAAGAATGTCGTCGTGACTGGGGGAGGCTCCAGCATCGGTGCGTCGATCGTGGAATCGTTCGCCAATCAGGGCGCGCGCGTTGCATTCATCGACATTGCAGAACGCGACTCCCGGGAACTCGAGTCGCGACTGCGCTCGAGTGCGCATCCACCTCGATACTTTTCATGCGACCTGACTAACCTGGCCTCGGTGCAGCAGACGTTCGCCAGCATCCGACAGCACCTCGGGCCGATCAATGTGCTGGTGAACAATGCGGCAAACGATGATCGACACACGCTCGAGGAAACCAGCCCGGCCTACTGGGACGATCGGATCGCCGTCAATCTGCGCCACTACTTTTTCTGCGCGCAGGCTGTCGTCGGCGATATGAAGTCAGCGCGCGCAGGCGCGATCATCAATCTCGGTTCAGTATCGTGGCACCTGGGATTGCCGGACTTGACGATTTATCAAACCGCCAAGGCGGGCATCGAAGGTATGACACGCGGCCTCGCCCGGGACCTTGGCCAGCACGGGATCAGAGTGACATGCGTCGTACCTGGTGGCGTTCGCACGCCGCGCCAGATTGCGTTGTGGCACACACCCGATGAAGAGGCAAAGATGCTCGCACAGCAGTGCCTCAAGGCGCGCGTGGAACCGCACCATGTCGCCTCGCTCGTCATGTTCCTCGCCTCGGACGACGCGCGAATGTGCACGGGCCACGAATACTTCGTGGATGCTGGCTGGCGCTGATCACGCGCAACGCGCTCGAGTTCCCATCTCTGTGGGGCCTGATCCGATGTGATTCGCATTGAGCGCGGCGGCGGATCCGTGTCATTCGCTCCGAGTATCGGCAGAGTTTTCGAGATCCGGTTATGAGCAGCAAGCGTCGCTTTCGTTCTCAGGATTGGTTTGGCGATCGCGATCACATCGACCTGATGGCGCTGTATCTCGAGCGCTTCATGAACTACGGTACTACGCCGGCCGAGCTGATGAGCGGCAAGCCCATCATCGGAATCGCGCAAAGTGGCAGTGATCTGACGCCGTGCAACCGTATCCACGTTCAGCTCGCCGATCGGGTCAGGGACGGCATACGCGATGCCGGCGGTATACCCATCGAATTTCCCACGCATCCGATCTTCGAGAACTGCCGCCGGCCGACGGCCGCGCTCGATCGTAATCTTGCGTATCTCGGGCTCGTCGAGATTCTGCATGGCTATCCGCTCGACGCCGTCGTGCTTACGACCGGCTGCGACAAGACGACGCCTGCGGGCATCATGGCTGCCAGTACCGTCGACATTCCGGCCATCGTGCTCTCCGGCGGCCCGATGCTCGACGGCTGGTTCGAAGATGAACTCGTCGGTTCAGGTACCGTCATCTGGAAGAGCCGTCGCCGCCTGGGTGCGGGTCAGATCACTGAGGCAGAGTTTCTCGAAGCTGCCGCAGCCTCTGCGCCATCGCCTGGTCACTGCAACAGCATGGGCACGGCATCGACGATGAATGCAGTGGCCGAAGTTCTCGGTTTGTCATTGCCAGGCTGCGCAGCGATTCCCGCTCCATATCGCGAGCGCGGGCAGATGGCATACGCGACAGGACGTCGCATCGTCGAAATGGCCTATGAAGATCTTCGACCTTCGCAGATTCTTTCGCGTGAATCGTTCCTCAACGCGATCACGGCGATTGCAGCCATTGGCGGCTCGACCAACGCACAGCCGCATCTCGTTGCGATGGCGCGGCACGCAGGTCTCGAACTGCATCCGCAGGATTGGATGGAGTACGGCCACGACATCCCCTTGCTCGTGAACATGCAGCCTGCAGGACGCTATCTGGGCGAGCGCTTCCATCGCGCCGGTGGCGTGCCTGCCGTGCTTTGTGAGCTGCTCGACGCCAACAAACTGCATGGCGACGCGCGCACGATCACTGGCCGCACCCTGCGCGAGAACGTCAGCGGGCGCCACAGTCGCGATCGCGAAATGATCACGACGTATGCGCAGCCGCTGCGCGAGAAGGCCGGTTTCATCGTGCTGAGCGGCAACCTGTTCGATTTCGCGATCCTGAAGGCGAGCGTGATCAACGCAGACTTCCGTCGTCGCTATCTGTGCTCCGCAGGACACGACAACGTATTCGAAGGTCGCGCGATCGTCTTCGATGGCTCCGATGACTATCGGGCGCGCATCAACGATCCCGCATCCGACATCGACGAGCGCAGCATTCTCGTCATTCGCGGCGCAGGTCCGTTGGGTTGGCCCGGCTCCGCTGAAGTCGTGAACATGACACCACCCGATGCGCTGCTGAAACGCGGAATCGCAAGCCTTCCAACCATCGGCGATGGCAGGCAGTCAGGCACATCCGACAGTCCGTCGATCCTCAACGCGTCACCGGAAAGCGCCGCGGGCGGCGGGCTCGCATGGCTGCGTACGGGCGATGTGATTCGCATCGACCTGAACGAGTCACGTTGCGACATGCTCGTCGCGCCGGAGGAAATCGAGCGGCGCAAGGCGGATGGCATTCCCGCCGTTCCCGAAAGTGCAACGCCCTGGCAGGAGCTCTACCGCGCAACCGTGAGTCAACTCGACCGTGGCGGTGTCATGGAAATGGCGCTGAAGTATCGCGGCGTCGCTCGCAAGACGCCGCGACACAACCACTGACGGGCCCCTGAAAGCAGTCAGAGGCGTTTGCTCTCTACCTGCCAGGCTGGGTCTTTGCAGATGCCACAGCCATTGCCCGTAAAGTACTTTGCGGCTCGTGCATCCCCCTTGAGCTGCCAGTCGAGCCACTTCACCGCAAGCGATGCGACAAGGCCACCGTTCGGTTGGGTAAAAGTACCTCCGTGACCGACATCGAGATTCGCCACCATCGCCGGCACGCCCTCGATCTTCGTGAAATCGTCCATGCCATTCGCATACGCGATGTCGGTCGGACCGCCCAGGATGTAGATCACCGGCGAGTGCAGTTTTTTCAGCACATCCTTGCCGATGTCCATCGACTTCGGCAGGCGTCCGCCGTCGGGTAGCGTCGCCGAGCCCCAGATGCCACTGTTGTGAATGACCGTCGTGGCGACGCGCGGGTCGGCCGCTATCTGCAATGCCTGCAGTCCGCCGCAGCTCCAGCCGGACACGGCAATCCACTCGGGATTGATACGACCGTAGTACGCGCTATCCGGTCGCGCATTCTCGGCAAGCGCCCAATCGATCGCTTCACGCAGCTGCTCCGCATTGGTCGCCGGCGCCGGCAACGTACGCGGCACGCCTGGCTGAGGCGGTGCCGGCGGAGCGGGCATGGCAGCGGCAGGCGCGCCAGGGCCGCTCAGGATCCTGCCGCTGGCGATGGCCAGGTAACCGTGGGATGCGATTTCAGATAGATGAAATCGCGCACTGGCGCCGTCCGCACTGCAACCGCCATTGCCGAACGCGAGAACGCCCAGTCTGTCCTTGCCGAGTTTCGACAGGTCGGCTGGCCGGTAGATGACGTGATCGGGCAGCGAATCCGTCGCCTCCTTGACGGCCGGATACCGGCCGCTTCCCGTCGTATCCGGTAATTGCTGGTACGCCGCGAGTTCAGCACGCATCACAGCGGGATCGGGTGCCGGTGCTGCAGATTCAGCGGCGATGGCGATGACGTACATGCCCGCCATCGCGAGGAGCAGTGAGGATCGGGATTTCATGGTGTTGTCCTTGATCAGCACATTCATGACTGGCCGTGCCGCATCAGCGGCTCGGTGCGGCGCAGACAAAACTCTCCGCTCGATTCACATCGCCGGACGTGTAGCGCGCCACCATCGGATACGCACACAACGGGCGGGTTCGCCCCGGCCATGGCGAAGTCGCGCCCGCCTTCGCTTCGATGCGCTCGGGCGCCCGGTCATTCTCCACCCAGGCCACCACAGCAGCGAGAGCATCGTACTGATCGGTGGCAGGTCCGCCAGCGCAATGAGTCATGCCAGGCACCGCGAACACACGCACGACGTCCGCCGCCTTGCCCCGGTTCGTCACATCGACCTTGCGCCACCAGTCGACGGTGTCGTTGATCGAGAAGATGGGGTCGGAGCCGCCATGAGGCACGAGGAGCCTGCCGCCGTGCTGGCGGAATGCATCGAGGTCAGTCGACTGTGCACCCACGAGGTCCCAGCCGGAACGCGGGAATTCCGCGCTCGTGCCGAAGATCTTCTGCGCATCCCGGTCGAAGTCGAATTCGATCTGATAGCGCAGACTGGCATCGGCAGTTGCAGCGACCGGCGCGGGCGGCGTAACGAACAGCCCCGAGAGCGCCGGTGACCCCAGCGTGACGTTGATGGCATCCATGGCGCCAGGCATGCCGAGTTTCCACACGCGCCAGCCCATGTCGCCGACACCGAGATCCCACGGCCAGCCGGCATACAGGGCTTCGCCTTTCGAGTTGCGCGGGCCGGAGAAGGAGCGCACCAGCGCTTCGACCTGGCCGCGACCCAGGCACGTCGCGTCCTTCCCGTCTGCACAGATGCGTGCTTCAAGAGCCGGACGCATGCGCGCGGTCGTGCAGCTCAGTACGTCCTGCACCATGCCGTCGACCACACCGTCGTCGGCATCGCAAACTTTCGCCACCGTATCGGCAACGATGTCGAGATCGGCATCCGTGAACGCCCGCGTCATGTCCGGCAAGCCGTCCTGGCGGGTAAACCCTTCCTGCGCCGCCAGTGCTGCGAACGTTTGCGTGTCCCACGCCTCGGCGAGTGCCGCCTTCGGAACGGCGAAAGCCGGTGCGGCAGCGACGATGCCATCGAACTGCGTCGGGAAGCGCTGGGCGAACACCATGCCTTCGCGTCCGCCGTTGGAACATCCTGCGAAGTAGCTGCGATCGGCCGCACGACCGTAGAAGGCCTGGACGATACGTTTCGCAGTCGTGGCGACGCTGTCGAGCGCTTTCTCCGAGTACTCCAGGCGCGCTTGGTAGTCGTGACCGAACGCCACGCTGCCCTGCTTCGCCGGATTGCTGTTGGTCGCGTTGTCGTGACCTGTATCCGTGCTCACCACGGCGTACCCCTGATCGAGCGCGGTCGGCATGCCGGGCTGCAATGTGCCGATGGCGGTACCGACCAGGCCATTCGTGCCACCGCCACCCTGAAAAAGGAACCTGCCATTCCAGCCGGTCGGCAGCCGCATGCGATACCTCACTGCGTAGTGCTGGCCGTCCTTGCCCACACGCTCGCGCAGGAGGCCCTCGACTTCACAATGTTCCGGCATTGCCGGAATGGTCGCGGCCCAGGGCGGCGCTTTCGGATCGATGGTCGGGGCGGAAGGCGCATTGAGTTTCGCCGTCACGATGCGTGCCGTGGGTTCGCCGAGCGTGGCACCGGCCTGCCGGGCCAGCGCAGTGCAGCGTTGCGCCGCCGAGGCGCTGCTGCTTTCACCGGCTGCATGAGCCACACCGCCGATCAACAAGACGGTGCAACCGAACACACGAAGGTCCCGGACGGTCAGGGTCATACTGCAACTCCGCTCTTGCGCAGCTCGTTCAATACGTCACGACGCATACTTGCGTAATGATCTGTTCGATCAACCGCGCGCGATAACGACAAGACCGGCAACGATCAATATCCCGCCGGCGACCTTCGCGACATTCAACTGCTCACCCAGCACGACGACCGCGAGTAGCAGCGCAATGACGACGCTACCCTTGTCAATGAGCGCGACCGTCGATACCTCGCCCAGTTGCACTGCCTTGTAATAGAAGATCCAGGAGACCGCGGCCAGCACGCCCGACAGGGCCAGCCAACCGACATTGGCTGCTGTCAGCGATTGCAATTCCGCCCTGGGTACGAGCACGGCCGCAGTCGCGATCACGATCAGGAACACGACGCTCGTACGCACCGCCAGACCGAGTTCTGACGAAATTCCATTCAGGCCCAGTTTTGCCACCACTGCGGTTGCACCGGCGAACACCATCGACACCATCGCGTAGCCAATCCAACGTTCCATCGGTAACTCCTGCAGCGCTCGCGATCGCATCGCGAAGACGAACGCATAACCGATACGACAGACAGTCAACGAAACGACGAACGCGCCCCAGATCGTGTGACATGAAGTGTGCGCCGCGCGATCGAACCGGGCGTCAATCCGACTCTGGCAAGCGTTGGATTCCATTCCTGCAACGCGAAGTATAGGACAGCGAATGCGCACCCCGAACTCGCGTGGGCCGCAGGGAAGCAATGTCCCGCGCGCAAACGATTTGAAAGCAGTCAGACCGGTACGTCGGTCGACGCCGGGATACGCGCGATGACGTTGATCTCGAATGCAAAGCCCGACAGCCACGTCACGCCGACGGCAGTCCAGTTCGGGTAAGGCGGCTTGCTGAAGACCCGGTTCTTGACCGCCATGATGGTGGCGAACTGATTTTCGGGATCGGTGTGGAAACTGCTCACGTCGATGATGTCGTCGAACGTGCAACCGGCGGCCTGCAGCACGCTCGCGAGGTTGTCGAAGGCAAGCTGGACCTGCTTGCCGAAGTCTGGCTCGGGCGTGCCGTCCTCGCGGCTGCCGACCTGACCTGACACGAAGAGCAGGTCGCCGGAGCGGATCGCTGCCGAGTAACCGTTGGTGGTGTACAGCTCCTGTCGGCCCGCTGGAAAGATCGATTCGCGTGTTGTCATGTCTGAGCCTCGTTTGGGGTCGTGCGACGCGGGTCGTCATCGACATCTTTTCCGGGATCGGTTACCGGCGGCCCCTGCTGAAATGCGAACCCGGGTGCGCGGCGGCGTCACCAGGAACGATGCTGCCTATCGCGTGCTTGTACACCACATGGTCCACGCGTTCCTTCAACAACACAACGAAGCTGTCAAACGAACCGATCTCGCCCTGGAGCCGGACTCCGTTCACGAGGTAGATGCAAACCGGTGTGCGTTCCCTGCGGAGCGCTTCCAGAAACTGGTCCTGTGCAGAATTTTTCTTGTTCACCGCTCGCTCCTCTCCACCAGTGTAGTTCAAGGCGGTGATCGATCTGCCGCGAAATGCGCAGAATCCGACCACCGGGGCTCTGCGGATGGCGTTTTGCCATCCCGCTGGCCCCGCGGCCATTCCCGCGTGACACTCAGCCCTCGTCGAACCAGCGACCGACCGGTAACAGGAACGGAGGCGGCGTGAGCATGGGCAATGGGCGATGGACACGGGTATCGAGCGCATTGCGTACCGAGCTGCAGCAGCTCACCCATATCCATTCGAGCAACCGGCCCTGGGAAATGCCGCTCGCCGCTGCGGTAGCCACAGGCGTGCCGCTGCTGGCAGGCGCCAGTATCGGACGCATGGATTTCGGACTGGTCGCCACCCTTGGCGGCCTTGCCTTCCTCAGCCTGCCCGACACACGGATGCAACACCGGATGATGCTGACGATGGCCGTCGCGTTCGGCATGATCGTCTGCTACGCGCTGGGAGCGCTGACGCACTTCTTTCCACCCGCGATGATCGCTACGCTGACGCTCATCTCCGTCGTGGCGAGCATGACTGCGCGCTACTACCGGCTCGGGCCGCCCGGCATCCTGTTCCTGGTGATGGCCGCCTCCATCGCGGCGTACACGCCCGCCACCCTGCTCGACATCCCGCTACGCATAGGCCTGATTACACTCGGCGCCGTGTTCGCATGCATTGTGGCGTTCGCCTACAGCCTCCATCGCGTACGTCGCGTGCCGCCAGCGTCTGCCGTGCCCGAGCCTGGCATGGACTTCGATTATGTCGTGGTCGACTCGGTGATCATCGGCAGCTGCATTGGCCTGTCGCTGCTGCTCGCCCAACTGCTGCAACTGCAGCGCCCCTATTGGGTTCCGGTGAGTTGTCTGGCCATCATCCAGGGCGCCAGCCTGCGCATGGTGTGGAACCGCCACGCACAGCGCGTGCTGGGCACCGTGGCGGGACTGGGACTCGCCTGGTTGCTGCTCGAGTTGCCACTCAACACGTGGGGCGTCGTGGCGGTGATGATCACCCTCTCCTTCGTGATCGAAACGTTGGTCGTGCGTCACTACGGCCTGGCCGTGATCTTCATAACTCCGTTGACGATCTTCCTCGCCGAAGCCGGGCAACTGGGGCAGCAATCGCCGCTGGCCACAATGCAGGCGCGCGTACTGGACATCGTGATAGGCAGCCTCGTCGGCCTGGCGGGCGGCGCCGCGCTCCATGCACCCGCCTTTCGTTCGCAAGTGGCGCGTGCGATTCGGGCGTTGTTGCCTTCCCGAGTGTGACCGTACAGCTCAACTGACGCTGTCGAACGTCAGGCCGCTCGAGCCCTCGCCCCTGCCAATCTCCTTGTGTAGCGACAGCCAGGTGCAGGTCGATCCGTCGATCCAGCGGGCCAGCTGGTAGTGACAGGAAACGTGGACGCTTTCGCGCGGAACCTCTTCGTCGAACATCAGCAAGCGCGGATCCTTGTTTGAGAATCCGGCCGCGTGCGGGATGAGCCACACTCGGAACCATCGGGCTGCAACACGGCGCCGCGACGCAGCCGTTGCACCACGGCATCGGGCTCCTGCAGTTGCACGGGGAGCAACGGAATCCACTGTGTCGGGACCGTGGATGCCAGTAGATAGCGTGGCAGTGTTGCGTCGGATGGAGGCGATCCGCCCGTATCGCCAGCGCTGTCCTGCCCCCCGGACTGAACGGCGCAGAGGCACGAGCTGGAACATGCCCCCTGCGGGTCCGGCAGCTCGCGATCGCCTATCGGCCGCCGGCTACCAACGTTCCGACTGGATACCGACAAGCTGTCCAGTTTCATGCCGGCAACATCATCGCCATCGATCAGGACCAGGGACGGTCCTTCGCCTCCCACCCTGCAGGAGCACTGACGTCATGGTTGACGCTGGATATAGTTCGTCCAGCGAACCATAATGCCCCTATCAGAAGATCGGGGGATGACATGATTGCCAACCGGCCTGTGTCCTGCGCGCTCGCAATTCTTGCACTTGCAGCCAGCATGGCGAATTCGGCTGCCTACTCCGCCTCCCCGCCTCGCCTTTCAAGCCCAGGCCAGTACGAAGGCTATTCCGCCGCTCGTTACGATGGCCATCACCTGACCTCACAATACGTCGCCGTTCGTGACGGCACGCGACTCGCCGTCGATATCTTTCGACCGACCGCAAACGGCGTGGTGGCGACGGACAAGCTGCCCGTGCTCTGGATGCACACGCCATACGAACGTCGCACCACCCGTGACGGATTGACGGCCGCAAACTACCCCGGCAAGGCGCTCGAACTGCTTCCCTATGGCTACATAGTCGCCGTCGTCGACTTCCGCGGCCTCTATGCCTCCTTCGGTCACAACGCAGGGTTCAATCGCGGCGAATGGCAGGACGCGGCGAAGATGGATGCCTATGACATCACGGAGTGGCTGGCCGCGCAGCCCTGGAGCAGCGGCAAGATCGGCATGTGGGGTTGTTCGGCCACTGGCGGCAGTCAGATGCAGGCGCTGACCACCGCGCCGCCGAGCCTCAGGGCCATCTTCCCGATGAGCTGCGAATGGGACGTGTATCCGTTCGCCTCCGCCGGTGGCATGTCGCCGCCTTCCGGCGTTCCGACACAGATCATGCGCGGCGGCTCCCGGGTCGAGCGCGACAAGTCTGCGGTACCCGTGGATGGCGACGACAACCGCGCACTACTGGATGCAGCCATCGCTGAACACGCCAACAATCTCGAAACAGCCGGCTACACGCCGTTCCGCGACAGCCGCGCCGAATACTTCGACAATCAGTGGTGGCTGAAAAGCAGTCCTCACACGTACCTCGAGACGATCAATCGATCGGGCATCGCCCTGTACGTGACCGCCAACTGGGACGAAGGCACGACCAAGTACGGCGCACCCTTCACGTTCAACAACGTGACCAATCCACGCAAGCTGATTTTCGGACCGGCCACGCATTGCGACTGGACCACCGTCAAGAAGGAGACCGGCTTCGACATCGTCGTCGAAGAGCGGCGTTTCTTCGATCACTGGCTGAAGGGCATCGACAACGGCGTCATGCGCGAGGCTGCCGTGACCTATTACACATACAACGAAGCGCCGGAAAGGCAGTGGAAGACATCCGGCAGCTGGCCGCTGCGCAATGAGCGACGGACCGACTTCTATCTGCAGCCAGATGCGCTGAGCCAGAAGCCCGCTGCGGCTGCGAAACAGGAGCGCGTCGTCGACTATGGCGTAACAGCAAACAACTTCTGGGAGAAAGGACTTCAGTTCGTCACTGAACCGTTGGCTACGGACGTAGAAGTCACGGGACACCCAACACTCACACTGTGGCTGGCGTCCAGTATGACGGACGCCGATATCGTGGTGCGAATGGACGATGTGTCCCCGGACGGCAGCGCGAAGTACTACAACGTTGAAGGCAAGCTGCGTGCGTCACTCAGAAAGATCGAGAAGCCGCCGTACGACAATCTCGGCCTGCCCTGGCATCCATACACGGCCGCCTCAGTATCCCCGCTGACTCCGGGTGAGCCCGTCAGGATGGAATTGGATCTGTATCCCATTTCATATCTGTTCAAGGCGGGTCAGCGGATTCGACTGACGATCAACTTCGCTGACGAACGCGCGACTCCACGTATCGTTCCGGCGCCGCGCGTAACCGTTTTCACCGGTGCGGAGCACGCCTCGGTATTGTCGCTGCCGATCATCCCGCGATGAGCATCAGCGTGACGCGTCCTCCACAGAAATCACCACCGCCATTGCCGAATCGCCTGCGGCGCATCCCTGAAACAGACCGATGCCGCCGCCGGTCAGCGTCAGCTCCTCGATCAGTTCGATGATCGCACGCAGACCCGTCGCTGCGTGGGGGTGGCCCCAGATGAGCGAGCAACCGTAGTTGTTCATCTTCTCCAGCGGGAATCCCGTTTCGCGAGCGAACACGATGTCGTTCACGGCGAACGGATTGTGGGACTTCACCGCCTTGATGTCCTTGATCGACACACCGGCATGCTCGAGGGCGCGCTTGGTGGCGGGAACAGGTGCTTCGGGCATGTGCGCCAGATCGCAGCGGGCCTGACCGAAGCCCAGCAGACGAATGCGGATCGCGGGATTGCGGCTCAGCTCGCGCGCCTTGTCCGGTGTTGCGACCACGAGCCCGCAGTTGCCGTCCGCCGGATGCGTCTGACCGCCGAACGTCACGGTACCGCCGGGCATCGCCGGCTTCAGACGGGCCAGACCCTCGGCGGAAGTCGCGAAGACGCCTTCGTCACCGGTCATCACACCGGATTCGCCTTTGAAATTGTGCTTCGGCACTGCAAAGGGCAGTGTCATGTAGCGTTTCTGGAATGCCTGATCGTCCTTCAACGCGTCGTGGTACTGCTCGTACCGCTGCAAGACGACATCGTGCTGTTGCTGTGTCGTGACGCCATGCTTCTTCGCCACGTTCTCGGCCGTCTGCAGCATCGGGTGACCGCCGTTGACGTCATGCGAGAAGTTGTACGTGACCTGGTCTTCCGATTGCCCCATGCCTCCGAAACCGGCCGGCGCGGGATAGTAGATGTGCGCGCCATTCGACGTGCGATCGGCACCCAGCACCAGACCCGTGGTCGCCATGCCCAGCTGGACTTCTGCCGCCGCCGCCAGAATGATTCGCGGCCCCGTCGAGCAGACCTGCGACATCTGCGGACCGACCACATGCTTCATGCCGATCTCGTACAGCGGCCAGATCGCTCCCTGGAACGACTGATACTGCACCTGCGTGATTCCCAGCACGCCGAAGTCGAACTGATCCGGCGTGAGATCGCGCTTCGCCATCTCTGACTTCGCCACATGCGCCGCCAGCTTCACGCTGTGCAGGTGCTGCAGGCTGCCCTGCCATTTTGCGAATGGCGTCGACCAGTACGCGCCGTAGGGAATCTCGACATTGTCAAAGCGATTCATGGGCTGTTCCCGGTGCACTCAATATTTATGACCATTTAGTCATTATTGTACGATATAGTCAATTCACTCACCGCCGTTGGAACCGCAACGTGACCCGATCCAAAGAGCACAGCCACCGACCTCCTGATCGCCGCCGTGAACGCACGCGGGAGGCCCTGCTCAGCGCTGGTCGCTCGCTGTTCGCGTCGCGGGATGTCGATTCGGTGAGCGTCGATGAGATCGTTGCCGCCGCCGAAGTCGCCAAGGGCAGCTTCTACAACCACTTTGCCGACAAAGACGTATTTGCGCGAGAAATCGCGGCCGCGGTGCGTCGACAGGTCGAGCAGGCAGTGCTGAAGGCGAATGAAGGCATCGAGGATGCTGCTGAACACATTGCCCGCGCGCTATGTGTATTCGTTCGCTTCGCACTCGAGTATCCCGACAGTGCCCGCGTGCTGTGGAAGCTCAACTCCGGCGCGACGATGGTGGATGCGCCCATCAACCGCGGCCTGAGCGATGTCGTACAGCAAGGTATTCGTGCCGAGCGCTTCCGCCATGTCGAACTCGAGGACGGTGTGCTGCTGGTCATGGGCATCATCGTGATCGTGTTGCGCCACGTGCTCGAGGAGCGCCTGGTCACGCCGCGCCGCGCAGTTGCGGCCAGCATGGCTGCCGGACTCCTGCGAGCCCTGGGAATCACCACGGTGCAGGCGAGCCGACTGGCCGAGGCGGCCGCCGCCGACCTGCTGTCGGGAATCTGAATTCAATTGCCGAGTATTGCCGAGTTGAGGAGTAGCGAGTTGAGCAATCCCAGCGTTGTGAACGTACAGCGACACGGCGAGGTAGCCGTCGTCACCGTCAACAATCCACCTGTCAACACGATCACTGCGACGGTGCGGACCGATCTCGCACGCGCGCTGGACGAAGTGCGTGGCGCTCGCGATCTGCAGGCAGTCATCCTGCGCTGCGAAGGCTCGACGTTCTTTTCCGGCGCCGATATTGGCGAGTTCTCCGGCCCGCCGCGCGAGGAGGAGTACCGACAGCTGTTCAATGGCTGGGAAGGCCTCACCATTCCGGTCGTTGCAGCCATGCATGGCACAGTGATGGGCGGCGGTCTGGAGATCGCCCTCGCCTGCCACTACCGCGTCGCCGCACCCGGCACGCGCTTCGGCATGCCGGAAGTGACGCTCGGGATCATTCCCGGCGCCGGCGGTACACAGCGCATGCCGCGTCTGATCGGCGTGGAGAAAGCGCTCGACTTCATCCTGTCGGCGCGACCCGTCGACACCGCCAAGGCGATCGAACTCAAGTTCCTGGATGCAGTGATCGAAGGCGATCTGCTCGAAGGCACCCTCAGCTACGTTCGTTCCCTGCTGGCCGCTGGACATGGTGTGCGCCGGACCGGCGAGCTGTCGGTCGATCCGGCCACGGCAACGCCTGAAGTCATCGAGCGCATGCGGGCACTGGCGCGCAAGCAGTATCCGAACCGCGGCGCCGGCCTGGTAGCCGTCGAAGCCGTCAGCGCCGCCGCCCGCCTGCCCTTGCAGGAAGGACTCGAACTGGAGACGCGCCTGGTCAACGAATGCAAGCTGACCGATGAATCCAGAGGTGCGGTTCATGCCTTCTTCGCGGATCGCGAAACGCGACGCATCCCCGGAATACCGGCAGACGTCAAAGCCCAGCCGATCAGGTCGGCCGGTATCATCGGCGCCGGCACGATGGGCACGGGCATCGCCATCTGTTTCGCCAACGCCGGCATTCCGGTCACACTCATCGACTCGACCCGCGAAGCACTGGATCGCGGCCTTGCCGGTCTCGACCGCACTTACACATCGCTGGTGGAGCGCGGCCGGCTCACAGCTGCGGAAAAAGACCAGCGCCTCGCGCTGATCGTTGGGTCGCTTGATTACAACGACCTGCAGTCCGCGGACGTCATCATCGAAGCCGTCTTCGAGAACATGGACCTGAAGAAAAAGATTTTCGCCCAGCTCGACCAGGTGGCGAAGCCGGGCGCCGTGCTTGCGACGAATACCTCGACCCTGGATATCGAAGCGATTGCCAATGCAACGTCCCGGCCGCAGGACGTCATAGGCATGCACTTCTTCTCGCCCGCCAACATCATGCCGCTGCTGGAAGTGGTGCGCACGCAGAAGACCTCGCCCACCACGATTCGCACGGTCATGGATCTCGCCAAGCCTTTGCGCAAGACCCCGGTGCTGGCGCGCGTCTGCTACGGCTTCATCGGCAACCGCATGATGGAGGGCTACGCGCGTGAGGCCGAGCGCGTCGTGCTGGAAGGCGCCACGCCGCGGCAGGTCGACTCGGCACTCGAAGAATGGGGCATGGCCATGGGTATCCTCGCTGTCTTCGACATGGCGGGCATCGATGTCGGTGTGAACGTGCACACCGCCAACGCCGACCAATACCCGCCGGATCCAAGCTACTACCAGGCCGATTTCGCGCTGCACGAGGCAGGCCGTTTCGGACAGAAGAACGGCAAGGGCTACTATCGATACGAACCGGGCAACCGCGCGCGCCTCGACGATCCGGAGGCGCTGGCGATCCTGCGAGCACGCGCTGCGAAGCTCGGCATCGAGCAACGCGAACACTCGAAGCAGGAAATTCTCGAGCGCTGTCTCTATCCACTGCTCAACGAAGGCATTCGCATCCTCGAGGAAGGCGTTGCGTTGCGCGCCTCCGACATCGACGTGGTCTGGCTCGCCGGCTATGGCTTTCCACGTTACCGCGGCGGTCCGATGTTCTACGCACAGACCATCGGCCTGAAGACGCTGCGGGATGGCATGCTGAAGTATCAGCGCACGTTCGGCCCGATGCATTGGCAGCCGGCACCGCTGCTCGAGAGACTGGTCAATGAGGGTCGCAGCCTGGCTGATTGGGAGGCGTCCCGCCAATGACCGGGTCGCCGTCCGCCTGGACACCCGATCCGTTCACGACGGATGCCGAGCAGCGCAGCGACGGATCCATCCTGCTGCGTCCGCTCAAGTCCCTGGATGACTATCCGGTTCGCACGATGGATGCGCTCGAACACTGGGCGCGGACCACACCCGATCGTGTCTTTATCGCAAGACGCGGTAGCGACGGCCAATGGCAGGAGCTGACTTACGCGCAAGTGCTGGCTCGCGTGCAGCGCATCGCGGAAGGACTGCTGGATCGTGATCTGTCGCCGGAGCGTCCGATAGCCATCCTCTCCGGCAACAGTATCGAGCATCTGTCACTGGCGTTCGCCGCAACCTGGGCAGGCATTCCGTACTGCCCGGTCTCACCGGCGTATTCGTTGTCGGCCGGCGAGCTGAACAAACTGCGGTACGTGCTGAACCTGCTGACCCCTGGATTGATCGCAGCGTTCGGCACTGCGCCGTTTGCGCGCGCGCTCACTGAGGTGGCCGATGCCTCGGTCGAACTGGTCACCAATGCAGACTTCGTCCACAGTCGCCCGACCAGCACACTCGCGCAGATCGAGCGCACGCCGTCAGCACGACTCGTCGAGGCGCATGCCCACACGAACGCCGACAGCATCGTCAAATTCCTGCTCACCTCCGGCTCGACAGGCGATCCCAAGGCAGTCATCACCACCGAACGGATGCTGTGCAGCAACGCGACGATGCTGCGTCAGGCCCTGCCCTTCCTGATCGACGAACCGCCAGTGCTCGTCGACTGGCTGCCGTGGAATCACACGTTCGGTGGCAGCCACAACGTCGGCCTGGTGCTCTTCAATGGCGGCTCGCTGTATATCGACGATGGCAAACCGACACCCGCCGGCTTCGCCACCACGCTACGGAATCTGCGCGACATTTCGCCGACGGTGTACTTCAACGTTCCGAAGGGATTCGATGCGCTCGCACACGCGCTGCAGGACGACGCGCAGTTGCGCCACGTTTTCTACCGCCGCTTGCAGGCCTATTTCTTCGCCGGCGCTTCGTTGCCACAACATACCCGCGATACGCTGGATCGCCTTTCCATCACGGAACGCGGCTTCCGGGTGCCGATGATCTCCGGCATTGGTGCGACCGAGACCGGGCCGTCGGTGACCTTCACGACACCAGCCGCGGAACACACCTCCATCATCGGCCTGCCAGCAGCAGGCAATCTCGTGAAGCTGACACCACTCGAGGGCAAGCTGGAGCTGCGCGTACGCAGTCCGAGCGTGACACCGGGATACTGGCGCCGTCCCGACCTGACCACCGCCTGTTTCGACGAGGAAGGTTTCTATCGCCTGGGCGATGCCGTCCGCCTGATCGATCCGGCACACCCGACCCGCGGTCTCATCTTCGACGGACGCATCGCCGAGGACTTCAAGCTGGCGAGCGGCACCTGGGTCAGCGTGGGTCCATTGCGGGCACTATTGATCGGCGCGCTGTCGCCTCTGATTCAGGACGTCGGCATCGCCGGTCTGGATCGCGAATTCCTGACGGCCGTCCTGATCCCGGACGTGGCTGCATGCGCGGAGGCGCTCGGGCTGACCGATGAACCTTCGCATGCACAACTTGCGGACAGTGAGACGCTGCTGGAGTTGCTGCGCCAACGCCTCGAAGCGCATGCGTCGCGGTTCCCTGCAAGTTCGATGAACATTCGTCGTGCCATACTCGTGCGGTCGCCGCTGTCGATCGATCATGGCGAAATCACTGATAAGGGATCGGTCAATCAGCGGGCGTTGCTGCAACGCCGAGGGGATCAGGTGGCAGCCATGTACGAGCCAGAGACGCACACGACCGTCATCCGCATCCGTTAGAACGAACGCGAACTGCACACTGCAGCTTTGGGGGATATAAGAATGAATGAATCGACTCGCGGCTCCGGTGCCGCCCTGACGATCGGCCTGTGCTTCATGGTCGCCGTGATCGAGGGCTTCGACATCCAGGCCATGGGTGTCGCCGCACCCAAGCTCGCGCCTGAGTTCGGCCTCACACCCAGCCAGCTCGGCTGGGTTTTCGCGATCAGCAATATCGGTCTCGTCATCGGTGCAAGTCTGGGCGGTCGGGCCGCCGATCGTTTTGGACGCAAACCCGTCTTCATCGGCTCCGTTCTCGCCTTCGGCAGCTTCACGCTCCTGACTGCGTTCTCCGGATCATTCGGCGTGCTGTTTGCATCCCGGCTTCTTGCCGGTCTCGGCTTTGGCGCAGCGCTGCCGAACATGATGGCGGTAGCCGCAGAAATCAGTACGCCGCAACGCCGGTCCATAACAGCATCGGCGATGTTCTGCGGCATGCCGCTCGGCGGCGGCCTGTCGGCGCTGCTGACGCAGGTTCTGCCGCCGGATTTCGACTGGCGCACGATCTTCATCGTCGGCGGCATCCTGCCTCTGGTGGTGGCCGTTGCGCTGAAGCTATGGATGTCAGAGACGCTCGTGGCGTCGGCCCGCTCGAAAGAAGCGCGCGTTGCCGTGGGCCAGACGCTGTTCGGAGACCGGCGCGCCATGCCGACCCTGCTGCTCTGGCTGACCTTCCTGCCGACGCTCGTGATCCTGTATCTCTTTCTGAACTGGCTTCCCACCCTGGTCATGGCCAACGGCCTGGATCGCTCGATTGCGCCTCAGGCATCTCTGGCCTTCAACTTCGCCAGCGTCGTCGGTGCGCTCGCCGTGGGATGGATGGTCGATCGTTACGGGGCGCGCTGGCCGCTCGTCGCTGCGTACGCATTGCTGATCGTCGTCATCGTGGCACTAGGTTCCGCCCGACATCTCACACCGGTGCTCCTGTTGAGCGGTGCTGCAGGCTTTCTGTTGCTGGGCGCGAACTATGCGCTGTATGGGGTGGCCGCTTCCTACTACCCGACCAACATGCGCGGTACCGGGTCGGGCGCAAGCATTGCCGTCGGTCGCGTTGGGTCCATCTGCGGTCCGCTGTTAGCCGGGGCGCTGCTCGGCGCCGGCGCGACGGCGACGCACGTGGTTCAGTACATGGCCCCCGTCGCCGCCGTCGCCTGCATTGCCGTCTTCGCGCTGAGCTTCTTCTCTCGCGAGAACTGACAGCGCGCTAGAAACGCGCGCTGACCGAGAAGCCGATCACCCGCCCCAGTGGATTGACCAGCGTCGGATCGAACCCGCCGCCGCCGTTGCCACTCTGGGCGATATCGACGAACGGTGGCTCCTCATCGAACGCGTTGGTCACATCCAGTGCGACGGTCAGATCCTCGAGCCACGTGTCGCTGAAGCGATCGGCGAAGCTGTAGCCGAGGTAGAGTTCCAGCGACGTGAAGCTGTCGACGTCGCGAACGACCGGCGACAGGTTGTTGATGTAATCGCCGATGTAGTTGACGGTCGCATTCGCGGACAGGCCGCCGAGATTCCAGCTCAGTCCGCCACGCACCTTCAGGCGCAGCGGGTTGTAGATGAGATCGAGCGAATCGCGCATCGGCGCGCTCGGCGTGATCGCGTATTCATACGTCGTGAGATAGCTGCCGTTCAGTGTGGCGCGGAATTGCCCGGCCGAGTTCGTGTCCCACAAGTAGCTGAACTGCGCGTCGAACCCCTGCATGGTCGACGAGCCCAGGTTGAACGAACGGCCATCGACGAACAGCGTCACGACCGGGGGCAGCACGCCATTCACTCCCAGCGTCGCCAGGTTGGCGATGAAGGCTGGATCCGGGTTACGCACGATGATGCCCGTGCCGGCGAACTCGGCCTCACGGTTGAGGATCGTCAGGTCCGACAGGAACTGCGTCACCTGGCCGTCGTAGTCGATGTCGAAGTAGGTCAGGTTGGCCTTGAACCCCGGCAGCGCATCCGGCTCGAACTCGATGCCGAACGTCGTCGTCTCCGATGTCTCCGGTTTCAGATCCAGGTTGCCGCCCGACAGCGTGGCGCCGATGCGCAGCGCGCCGCCCAGGGTCGGGTCCGCGTAGTTCTGCACGAACAGGCGATTGGTGTTGCCGTAGATCTGCGCAATTCCCGGCGCACGGAAGGATTCGCCGTAGCTCGCGCGGAATGTCAGCGAATCGATCGGCTTCCAGTCCAGACCGTACTTCGGGTTGGTCGTATCGCCGACGTCGCTGTACTTGTCGTAACGGCCTGCGACATTCAGCATCAGCGCGCGAATGCCCGTGACCGCGTTGCCGCTGCCGACGATCGGCAACAGCACTTCGAGATAGCCGGAGTCGACATCGCGCTCGAAGTGCCGGAAGACAGAGTTCACGCCAGTGGCGTAGTTGTACCGCTGACCTTCGTAGCCGAGTGCAACGCGCACGGCGCCACCCGGTAATTCGAACAGCTTGCCACCGACTGCCGCCTCCATCACGTGCATGTTGGTCGTGCCCTGAGCCAGTTGCACGCCCGAGAAGATATCGGCGATCACCGCGGGATCGTTCGGTCCACCGAACGGATTGAGCGCGGTCTGCGCATTGTTGCTGCGGACAGCGGCAGCGAGGCGCGGCTGCGCGATCAAGGGATTGAAGGCTTCATCCTCGTTGTGACCATACGTGTAGTCGATATCGAGTTGCCACTCCGCCGGCAACTTGACCGTGGTGCCCGCGCTGACCTGGGCCGCCTCGGAAAAGCCAGTGTTCCGTCGCAGTGGCGAGTCATTGCGGAACGAGTACTGCACCGTCTCGCATAGCGTTCCCGCCGGCACTCCCGCGCTTGCCGGACACGCTCCGAGCGTGGCGCCCGGCGGCGCGACGAAAAACGCATTGGTGGTCGGAACGCTCAACGTCGCCGTCTGATAGGCCACGTCGTTCTCGAATTCCCGTTTTGTGCCGAACGCATTGGCATGCACGCTCCAGCTCCCGGTGATTTCCTGATCGAACGTCAGCGAGAAGCCATTGCGCTCCTGTTGGGGCAACAGGTCCTGCGATTTGTTGGGATCGCAGAGATTGAACGTCCCAGGCAGCAGCGCCGCGGCATTGCCCGGCGTGACACCGCCTGCAGGAATGGCATAGCTCGTCGCGCCGGCACCTGACCCGACAACGATGTTGCCCGGCTGACACAGGCGTGAGCTGTAGTCACGACCGCCTTCATCCCGCAAGTCCGCGCGGAAGTAGTCCCGATCCTCGCCATTCAGTGCCGAGCGAAACTGGTGCTCGGCAGCGATGGTGATCTGGCCGCTCTCCCAGGTGTGGCCGTAGATCAGGCCGATCTGATTCTCATCGGCGTCGTTGGCGAATCCATACCGGCCACGCACTTCGAGTCCGTCGAAGTTGCGCCGCAGAACCAGGTTGGCGACGCCAGCGATGGCATCTGATCCGTAAATGGCAGAGGCACCATCAGCAACGATTTCGACGCGCTCCAGCGCCAGCATCGGGATCGACGAGGGATCGACGGCAAAACCGCTGGTGCCTTGCGGCACTGCGCGATGCCCATCCACCAGAGTGAGAGTCGCAAACGGCCCGAGCCCGCGCAGATTGATCGCGGACCCCAGCGTGATGTTGCTGTTGCCGCCCGACTGCCCGCGCGAGGTCTCGGAGATGCCGAGATTGAAGACCTGCGGCACTTCCTGGATCAGCTGCGTCGTATTGACCACGGCCGCCATGTCGATCTCGTCGCGACCGACCGCAACGACGTTCGAGCCGACCGGTGCGATGCCGCGAATGCGGCTGCCCGTGACCACGACTTCCATCAGAGTGTTCGTGTCGGGTTCAGTCTCCGCCGACTGCACGTTCACCACCTGGCTCGCCAGCAGCGCGCCCATCATCACTCTCGACCACGCCAGCCCATCGGTGCGAATGGATCGTGTGCCGACCTTACTGCATTGCGACTTCATGTCATTCCCCTGAATTGCCCGCTGGCCTTTGTCGTCCCGCGAGTCGTATTGTTTCTCACGCATCAGCGGTGCATTCAGCACTCGCAACGTGAACTTTAGGGGAGATACTGCGATACCGGTAACAGAGTCTGCGTCTGCCGGCATAATGAGAAATGATGGCTGCGGAGCGGTAAAACTTGCCTGTCGACTGATCAATAGATGATGATGCAAACTATTCGTAAACAGACATGATTTACTACCCAACGATGTTTCGTTCCACGATGGTCCGCAGCGTTGCGGCGTTTTCTGGCCTCGCATTCTCGGCGATCGCGCTCTGGGGAATCGCGTCCGCGGCGACGCCCGGCGCCGGCCACATCGATCCCGAGCGTCGTCACGCCGACAAGGCTCCGACACCCGCAACGGCCAGCGCGGACTACGACACCTCGTCCTGGCGGCGACCAGGTGATGCGCAGCCCCTGCCCGCGCGCACGACGTACGACAATTCGAGCGGTGCACTCACCACCTTGAGCATCGGCGGACCGGTCGCCGCCCTCGGTCATCCCTTCTTCACGCCACTCGGCACCAACGGCCGCGCCTGCGTGACCTGTCATCAACCGTCCGATGGCATGAGCGTGTCCGTGGAGACGATTCGCCGGCAGTGGGACGCGACACAGGGCAAGGATCCGCTCTTCGCACCGGTGGACGGTTCCAATTGTCCGCATCTGCCGCAGGGCGACGCCGCGTCGCATTCGTTGCTTCTGCAACGCGGACTGTTCCGGATTTTCCGCCCCTGGCCGCCACGCGCCGCGGACGGGTCGACGATCGAGCCGCAGTTCTCCATCGAGGTCGTGCGTGACCCCACGGGCTGCAACACGCATCCGCTGTATGGCCTCAATAGCAGCGAGCCGACGATTTCCGTATATCGGCGACCGCGGCCGGTGGCCAATGTGAAATTCCTGACGGCAGTGGGCTTTCCGTTCGAGCCAAAGAACGGACTGCCATTGCCGCTGGATACGGAATCCGGATTGCCGATGAGCGGCAACCTGATGGCCGATGGACGCAATGGCACACTGAAGATCCAGGCGCGCGAAGCGATGCTCACCCATCTGCAGGCGACCGCGGCGGACGAGGCCGACGTCCGCACCATCGTCGAATTCGAGAACACGCTGTACAGCGCGCAGAGTCACGATCGCTGGGGTGGCGAACTGACCGAAGCTGGCGCCGACGGTGGGCCAGACAGACTCTCGCAGTTCGCTGCGGGCGAATTGCAGGGTGGCCCGCAGCCGATCTGGAAGGAGTTTCAGCCGTGGCGTACGCTGCCCGCACCCAAGGCGGGCGAGAATGCCGAGCAGCGAGCGTTTCGCGAATCGGTGGCACGCGGTGCAAACAGCTTCGCCACGAAGACGTTCCTGATCTGGGATGCGGCAGGCATTACATCCATGGGCTTCGGCAATCCCGTGCGCAATACCTGCGCCTTCTGCCACAACATGCAGCGCACTGGCCTCGATGTCGCGCCGGGTCAGGTCGATCTCGGCACGACCAATGAACCGTTCGCCAATCCGGCGCCGGAACTGCCGCTGTTCAAACTCACCTGCAAGGAAGGCTCCCGGCCCCATCCGCACCTGGGCCGCGTCGTCTACACGCAGGATCCCGGTTATGCGCTCACGACCGGACGCTGCACCGACATCGGCAAGATCACGATCCAGCAGATGCGCGCACTCGCCGCCCGCGCCCCGTACTTCTCCAATGGCTCGGCGAAGTCGATCCGCGAGATCGTCGACTTCTACGATCGACGCTACAGCATCGGCTACAGCGAGCAGGAAAAGCAGGATCTGGTCAATCTGATGAGTGTGCTGTGATGAATGCCATGCGTCCCGTTGCCATGGGTGTTCTTGCGGCACTCGCCTGCGTGTCGAGTGCCAGCAGTGACGAGGCGGCAACCGCGCCCGCCGCGACGATCAAGCGCTTCATCGGCTGTCCGGTCTATCGCGACACCGATGCCGGTCGGAAATCCGGATGCTGGCTGGTGACGGATCTGCAGGACGGCCTTCAGTACGAAGTCACTGACGCGCGTATCAAGCCGATCCTGGGACAGCAGATCCTGGTCGAAGGCGTGGTGACTGACAAGAGTCGTGAACTCTGCGGCGCCATCGTGCTGGATCCCGTCGACGTGTCGGTGCTGCCGCAAACGTGCAAGGGCTTCGTGATTCCCGCCGAGGGACACCCGGGTCGCCGCTTCGGACTGCCCGCCGTCGTGATGCAGCCGACGAATGTGCCGCGAGTGCTACCTGCGCCGCCGTACGAACCACGCGAGTACATCATTCAGTTCGAGCTCAACAGCGACTTCCTGCTGTACCAGTACTCCGAGCTCATCATCGAACAGGCCTCGCTCTACGCAAAGGCCAGCAAGCCGCGACGCATCACCATCACCGGCTACGCGGTAACTCGCCCGATCGAAGTTTCGGGGCAACGCATTGCGGAGACGCTCGCCGTCGCTGAAGCGCGAGCCCGCACGATTGCGGAAGCGTTGAACCGGCTCGGCATTCCACGCAGTCAGATGGAGCTCAAATGGCAGGAGGCGCCGGCAAACTATTCGAGCGGCCCTCTGCCGGAGTTGTCGCGGCGACGTGCCGTCATTGCGATCGAGCTTTAGGCGGAGGTACACAAAGGAGCGCATACGGGAACACAAAAGAGCACAAAAACGGCACTGAATTACGGACTCGCTTTGTGCTCCTTTGTGTTCCTGGCTTTTGTGTACCTGGCTTTCCAGTCCCGCACAGGAGCAAGGACGGAACGATCTACGCCCTCGCTGCCCCGAGCTTCGCACCCGATGCCGCCCGCGCCTCCCAGCGCGGCGCCAGCGACAACAGGACGATCGCCGCAATCAGCAGGATCATGCCAATGAGTTCCATCCGCGTCGGAAACGCCTGTCCGAAGAACAGGGCCAGCAGATAGGCAGCGGCTGTACCTGCCAGGATGCTGGCCGCGCGCTCGAACGGTACGCAGAACGTGTTCTCTCTGGGGTCCAGCAGGATCAGCGCCGCAAACACCGCAATGCCCGTGAACATCACGGACAGCCAGATCAGCGGCCAGATCGCGTCGCTGTTCCAGACCTGAATGAATCCCCAATTGAGTTCCGAGCCCTGATTCGCGAGCGGTGACAACGTCACGATCGCCAGACCGACGATGGCGAGCGGCATGCCGACGATCTTTTCCTCGACGAAGTAGCCGCGCAGCGAATCCTCGTTGCCGTTCTTGGCAACGCGCGTCATTACCGACAGGCGGATGAAATAGCCGATCGTGTACAACACCACCGCAGCGATGGCGAGCGGCGGCATGTGCAGACCGCCGCGCTCCCAGAGCGTCAACGCCAGTGCGATGCTGACCAGCACCAACGCCACCCATGAATACCAGCGCACCCGGCGCCCTGCCACCAGATCGACCAGCGGCGCGATGATCAGCACATCGCCGCGCATCAGCAGCTGAATGAACGGAATGCTCACACCCTCGAACGTGAGCGACAACGGCACGGTGAAGAGCAGCAGGCTGGTGCCGATACCGGCCAGAAATGTCCAGCGCGTGGGCGCCGGAATCCGCCAGGGACCGACCCGCACCCGATTCGCTGAACGCCACCAGCCCGACAGCCAGACGAACGCAACGAGCATGACGAGGCCGATGATCAGGGTCGCCGGCAGAATCTCCAGCCCCGTGAAAGGCCGACCCAGTGCTTCGTTTGGCGTGGTCGTCAGATAGCGGGTGATCAGGATGTACGGGACGTACATCGCCAGATAGAACAGCGTCGTAATCTCTATCGGCAGGCGCGTCAAACGCATCTGGTATCCCCCGGCCCCTGAGAGCGCCGGGAAGCATAGTGGAGCCGCAGCTGTTTGCAAACAACAATAGTTCGTTGTACGAACCGTTCAAGAAGTTGATAGTTGATAGTGGATAGCGCCGGCGGACTATCAATGAGGTCCGGCTGACGCCGGACCCACCGGCGCTCTGCTTTACCTATCAACTCTCAACTATCCTGAGCTCCGCGCCAATCTCGCTCAGGATGTCGTACACGAACTGCGCCGGTGGCGTCAGCGCCGGACTGCGACGATGCGACAGGAACATGGGACGCAGCGTGGCCCGATCGCCCAACGAGCGCGCTTTGAGCGTACCCGCTGCCAGGTCGTCCTTAATGACACCCGTGACCATGACACCGACACCCAGGCCGCGTCGCACCGTTTCCATGACGTTCTGCAGCGAGTCCAGTTCCACCGCCACGCGCGGTGTCAGGCTCTCCGCAGCGAACACGGCATCGACGATGGTGCGGATCGAATTGGGTTGACGCGGCACCACCCACGGTAACGCCGCGAGTTCAGCGAGCGAGGCGTTCTCCGGAATATCCCAACTGCTCGGATACATGAGGATGAGCTGCTCGCACAGTATTTCTTCACCGACGATGGCCTCGCCGTCGGGCCGTGTCGGAGAAATGGAGAGTTCGATGCGTCCCTTGACCAGCAGGTCGTTGAGGACGGCGCTGCCCTCCTCGCGAATCTGCAGATGCATCTCCGGATGCTGAGTGCAGACTTTCTCGATCAGCGGCAGGGCGAAGCGCGGCACCATCGTCGGGGAGATTCCCAGCGATACGGCGCCGGATAGTGGCTGCACCTCGCGATGCACGGCATCCCGCAACTCCTCGAACTGGCGCAGGATCGTCTGCGCCCGTGCATACAGGATGCTGCCAGCCCGCGTGGGCGTCACACCGGAGACGGAGCGCTCGAGCAATTTCACCTTCAGTTCGTTCTCCAGAACGGCGAGCTGCTGACTGAGCGCCGGCTGCGCTACGCCAGTGGCTGCAGCAGCACGCGTAATGCTGCCGCTGTCGACGATCTGGACGAAGTATCGCAGTCGGCGACTATCCATCCCACACCCCGTTCGTATGAAGAAGCGCTCGATCATAAGCCGGGCTTATGCTGGGAGCCACAGAAGTTGTTTCCTGCAACGCGTCCCGCGTGTCTACTATCCGTTGAAACAACCACGACGCCTGCGGGGGACGCTTGGCAATCGAAGCAGATAAGGTCATTCGCAAAATCCGCTGGCGGCTCGTGACGCCGCTCTTGCTGCTGCTGTTCCTCAGCACCATCGATCGCGCCAACGTGAGCTTCGCCGCGCTGCAGATGAACGAGGCCCTGGGCCTCACTGCGGAGACCTACGGCTTCGGCGTGAGCCTGTTTTTCGTCGGCTACATCATCATTCAGCTGCCGAGCCTGTGGTTGCTGCAGCGGATTGGCATGCGCCGCTGGCTGTTCCTGATTGCGCTGGTCTGGGGACTGGCCGCCACGGGGATGGCCTTCGTGCAGTCGCGTGAGGCCTTCTACACGCTGCGCGTCATTCTGGGTATCGCGGAGGGTGGTTACGCGCCGGGGCTCATGCTCTACCTCGCACAGTGGATTCCAAGAAGTCACCGGGCCGGCGCGATCTCGAACGTGATGCTGGCCGTGCCCATTTCCGTCGTGGTCGGCGGACCGCTGTCGGGCTGGTTGATGAGCATCGACAACCCGCTCGACATGCCGGGCTGGCGCTGGATGTTCCTGATCGAAGGTCTGCCCACTCTGGTAGTTGGCACTGCCGTCCTGTGGTTGTTCGCCGACCGGCCGCGGGATGCGCATTGGTTGAATGAAGGCGAAAAGCGCTGGATCGAGACACAGCTCGCCTCTGAGCAGACAGCACCTCAGGAGCGCTCCTCCGTCTGGTCCCTGCTCGGCAACGTCCGGCTGTGGGCGGCAACCCTCTGCTGGTTCGCGTTGATGGCGGGTGCGCAGGGTCTGCTGTACTGGTTGCCGCAGGCGATCCGCCACCTGTCAGCCAGCAGCAGCGACCTCGACGTCGGCATCTTGAGTGCGCTGCCGTGGTTCTCGATCGGCGTCGGCATGCTCGTCAACGCCTGGCATTCCGACAAGACGCAGGAGCGCTACCTGCACGTTGCGCTCGCCACCCTGTTCGCGGGCGTACTGTTTGCGCTCACGACGCTATCGGGCGATGCCATGGCATTGGTCGCGCTGATTATCGCCGGCTTCTTTCTTGGCGCTGCGCAGGGAACCTTCTGGACCATTCCGCCCACGTTCCTGAGTCCGTTCGCGCTCGCAGCCGGCCTCGGCATCATCAACATGTGCGGCAATCTTGCGGGCCTCATCGTCCCTGTGGCGGTGGGCTGGATACGAGCACGGACGGGTTCGTTCGACCTGCCCGTCTATTCGATTGCTGCCGTGTTGTGCCTCGGCGGAGTCGTGCTGCTGTGGCTGCGGGCGCGGATCGAACGTCAAGACGCGGCCGGCGCTGCAGGATTGACCGAAGGAGTGCGTGCCTCGTCCCGATGAGCGCTCTTTCGCAATCCGTCGGCGACTTCATCGCACGCACCCGCTACGAAGACCTGTCGCCCGCCGCAGTCGATATGACGAAGCGCTGCCTGCTCGACGCGATCGGCGTGTCGCTGGGCGCGAGCGGTCTGGGCGAAGGCTGCCGGGCGTTCATCGATCTGGCGCTAGAACAGGGTGGACGAGCGCAATGCGCGATCCTCGGCGAGCAACGCCAGGCGCCACCCGAAGCCGCCGCCTTTGCCAACGGCGCACTCGCACACGCACTCGACTACGAGGACTCGCACGACGGCGCATTGATCCATCCCAATGCGCCGGTCGTCCCCGCCGCGCTGGCGATTGCAGAGGCCTTCGCCCCCGTCAGCGGTCGGGATCTGATCACGGCGGTGGCCATCGGCTGCGACGTAGGCGTGCGCATGGCGCTGTCGCTGCGCGTTTCACTCGCGGAGTTCGGTTGGTATCCGCCGCCGATTCTTGCAGCGTTCGGCGCGACGGCAGCGGCAGCCAGGCTGCTACACCTCGATACGCGGCAGACCGTCGATGCCCTGTCGCTGCTGCAATGTCAGTCGACCTGCAGCGGCGAGATCATTCACAGCCCACACTCGCTCGTGCGGGCGGTTCGCGATGCCTTCGCAGCACGCGCGGGCGTCACATCCGCCCTGCTCGCCCATCGCGGCGTCACCGGATTCGACGCACCGCTGGAAGGCCGCGCCGGCTTCTTCGCCTGCTACGCACGCAACCAGTACGACCCTCAGGCTCTCACCGCCGAACTCGGGCGACGCTTCGAGATCGAGAACATCAGCTTCAAGCCGTGGCCATCCTGTCGTGGCACGCACGCGGCGATCGAAGCCGCTCTCCATGGCGTCCGATTGCACAGGATCAGGCCGCAGCAGATCGACCGCGTCGTCATTCATGGCGGCCGCATGCTGAGCATGCTGGCCGAACCGATCGACAGCAAGCGGCGACCCTCGACCGCCATCGATGCAAAGTTCAGCCTGCCATTCACGGTAGCCACCGCTCTGGTGCATGGACGGGTCGGTTTGCAGAGCTTCCTGCCGGGTGCACTGACCGATGCGGAGGTCCTGCGCCTCGCAGCACGCATCGAGGTCCGTAGCGATGCGCCACACCCGACGGCCATTGGCGCCGTACTGGAGCTGCATCTGCACGACAGCACGACGACCCGCATCGAAGTCGACAGGCCGCGAGGCGGGCCGGGGAATCCGCTGTCCGACGAGGATCTGATCGAGAAGTTCATCGAATGCGCCGGCCATGCAGCCCGCCCGCTGGATGCGGCGTCGGCCCGGCGCTTCGTGGATACCCTGCTCAACCTGGAGCAGCTGGAACGCGTGGACGATCTTATGACGCTGCTGCACTGAGCGCGCGGGCATCACGCGCTCTTATCGCTGGCAGATGGAACCGCTGTTACCCGCGCCGGGCAGCGCGGCCTATGATTCTGCCGGCAGCGCGCCGGGTTGACGGCGTGACCGGAGCATCCATGCCGCAGCCGCCCGTTCATAACGACCTCAACGAGTACGATCCGACGCTGCCGGAGACGTTCGAGAGCGAGTACGCGAAGTTCGATGAGCTGCGTGCACGCTGCCCCGTGGCACACAGCACGGCATTCGACGGCTTCTGGGCCATCACGCGCTACGACGACATCATGGGCATCCTGATGGACCCGGGGACCTACATCACGTCCGTACGCAACGTCGTCCCCGGCTCCTCGACGACGGGACGCCGTCCGCCACTGCACCTCAATCCGCCCGATCACACGCCCTATCGACGCGCCATCGACCGCGCCCTGGGCGGTCGACGCGTGGCCATGATCGAACCGGCAACGCGCCGTTTCGCCGCCTCCCTGATGCGCGATCTGGTCGCGCGCGGCGAGGCAGACTTCATCGAGCATTTCGCCAGTCCCTTACCCGCCCAGGTGTTCGGCGAATGGATGGGACTCTCGCCGGCGCAGATCGATGTCCTGTGGGCGACGTCGAAGGCTTACGTGAAAGCCTGGGAAGCCTTCGACAAGTCGAGCGTCGCCGCGGCTGCAGAAGGCCTTGCAAGGATGGCTGCGGAGGTGATTCAGGAACGGCGCCGCGAGCCGCGTGATCCCCTGATGGATCCGACCAGTTCACTGCTGGCCGAACGCGACGACAACGGCGAGCCGTTTCCCGATGTGTTGCTGGCCGGGTGCGTGCGACAGGTGCTGGTGGTCGGTCTGGTCGCACCGCCCATCGTCATGGGCAGCATTGCCGTGCATCTGTCGCGCGACCAGGCGCTGCAGCAACAACTGCGTGAGAACCCGCAGCAGATCCCGGACGCCATCGAAGAGTTTCTGCGTCTGTACACGCCCTATCGCGGCTTCGCGCGCTCCGCACGGCACGAGGTCGACCTGCACGGACGTCGCATTCAGCCGGGTGAGGCCATTGCACTCATCTACGCCTCGGCCAATCGCGACGAATCGATTTTCCCCAAGCCGGGCGAATTCCAGTTGAACCGGCCGAACATCAAGCAGCATCTCGCGTTCGGCCGCGGACCGCACATGTGTGCCGGCATCCCGCTCGCCCGCCAGCAACTCGCGATCGCTCTGGAAGAACTGCTGCGCCAGACGAGCCACTTCGAGGTCAGCGGCGAGGTGCGCATGAGCGGCATGCCGGAACTCGGCCCGATCTGTGTGCCGCTGCGGATGACTCCGTAGACCGAGAAGGTACCCAAAGGAGCACAAACGAGATTTGTTGCCCCGGAGCTATCTCCGAGACATGAATTTTTTTGTGCTCTTTTGCGTTCTTCCTTGTGCTCCTTTGTGTACCCCTCTTCTCTTCACCGCCGCCGGGCAGCATACGAAGCGGCCGGACCTTCGATGAACTCGGTCACCGAGCGCACGATGGCGTCGCGGTCGACGCCTTCCTGATTGAAGTTGTCGAGCGGCAACGACACGACCGGAATGCCGGCACGCTCCAGAGCTCGCAACACGAACGGATCCGCATCCGACAGCGCCACTGCGCCATCGACACTGTGCGTTTGTGCTTCATGGACATGCCAGGCCGCCGCCCACGTTGGCATGCGTAACTCATCGCCCATCGTAACGACGCGCGCGGCCAGCGCGCGTAGTGGATCGCGACCGCCATCGAAGCGGCGGATATAGCCGTCGGCCGCGAGCGCCAGGTACATCGACCAGACGAAGACCGCGCCGTGTGTGGCTTCCCAGCGCTGGTAGAAGCCCATGTCGCTCCACATGCCGCGTCCCACCCACATCAGGCGAATACGTTCGTTCGGGCACGCGGCTTCGCGTGCGGCGACGCGTTCGACCACTTCGTCGTGGAATGCACGAGCCGCATCCCGCGCCCACACGGTGCCGCGTTGCCATTGCGGCGTCATGGTCGCCGGCATCGTATCCACCACCGATACCGGTGCAGGAATCGTTCGGGCGATGAGATCCCGCGTGCGGCGGTAGAGATCTTCCTGCTCATTCACCAGGTTCATCACGTCAGCGAATCGACTCAGCGAGAACTCGCGCCCGGTGCCCTGCTCCAGTCTCGCAATCAGTTCGCGCATTTCGGTGACCAGCAGGTCGAGCCGCTCCGGTTCGAGCGCTTCGTCCCAGTGGTCCGGCAGCCTCTGCCACCAGTCGCTGAACAGATTCCAGCGCGGGTCGACGGTGCGTTCGAAAATATACAGATCGGCGCCGGTTGCGGCCGACCAGGCCTCGAATAGCGTGGCTGCGCTATCCGTACTGTTCAATGCCTGCAGGAACTGCGGCCGCGGCAATCCGCCCCAGGGTGCCTTCTCCGGATCGTCGTCGAAGGCCGCAGCCAGGCCTTGCGCGCTGTAGGCATCGACGGCGGTCGGATAGCCGCGCGCTTCGAGGAGTTCGAGATAGCGCGAGCTCTGCTGTTTGGCGGCGACGATGGACGACCACCATTGATTGACGACGAACGGAATATCCAGCGCCCGCAGGATCTCCTGTGGCGCGTTGGCATTCACTACGGCGATCGCCTCGCCCGCCAGGGCGCGCTGTCGCAGCTCGTCGAACCATTGCCGCTGGTAGTCGCCGATCGCAGCCAGGGATCGCAACGACTTGCGACTGCGCGTGCCAGCGCGTCCGCCCCCTGCGGTAGCTGCCGCGATCGGCTGCGAGGGCAACGCGATACTCGTTCGTCTCGACGTGACGAAGGCGCGCACCGATTCACTCACCCATTCGCGATCGGTCGCAGCCACGCCGCCCAGCGACAGCAGCGGCAACCCCAGATCTGCGCAAAGGCGCCACGTCCGCTGCGAATGCCACGGCGATGCTTCGTCACCGGGGAGGCACAGCTCGATGACAACATCGGGACGGCACCGCTCCAGAGTGGCTCGCAGCGACGCTCCATGCTGCTCGATCGATCTGCTGACAGCGGTCGCACGCAACGCCGGCTCGGCCAGCGCACGGAGAGGATCGGGACCTGGAGCAATCTCGTACGCACACGATGGCTCGCCCCAGTCATGATCCTCACCCATGACGAGCACTCCGCAGGATTCGAGCAGCGCGTACCAGCCCGCATGCTCGTGCACGCTCCCGGTAAGGAACGCACGCGTGCCCCTCAGGATCGGCAGCACTGCCGCGGCTTCCGACAGTGAACGCAGCAGCGCGACGTGCTCATCCACAGGAAGAATGGCCGCGCTGCCGATGATCTTGAGCGCGTCCACTCCCGAAAGCCGCACCTGAGCCCCGAGCCGCAGTTTCATGACCTGTCGCAGCAGTCGGCGTTGCTCGTTGCCCGCAGCGATGACACGGGCAAGCGTGGCTTCGGAACTGGCGAAGCTCACTACCCCCAGCGCCTGCTGCAATTGGCGCAGACGGGACGCGTTGTAGTTGCGCGTCGACTCCCGCGGCAGGTGCTTCAGGTCGATAAGATGCACCGCGCCCAGTTGCAGCTCCCCTGCGGCAACCAGCTCGCGCAGCACGGCGAACAACTGCGGCAGCTCGGCCTCCGCATGCGAGATCACCACGCGTTCGTCGGGACGCAGCGTCAGCAACTGCTCGAGCAGACTGAGAGTGCGTGTCGACCACGAAGCGGATCCGATGGCGCGATCGGCGAGCGGCGTCGGCAGATCGCGCAGCTGCGCCAGTCGCACTGGCGCAATCCCGGCTGCCAGCAGCAGTTCACGAGGGATGTCGGAACCGATGACGCGTGCAACGGAGCGTCCCTGCCGACGCAATCGATCGGCGACCGATGCGGCGTCGTCGAACGCATCGCGGAACCCACCGAGAATGGCGCTGGGATCGTCCATCGCTCAGATGACGCCCGCACTCGCCAGCCGTTCGATCTCGGCATTGGAGTAGCCGAGCAGCGACGGAAATATTTCGGCATTGTGCTCGCCGATCGTCGCGGGCAGCACAGGATCGAATCCGGTGCGCGCCGCTGAAAACATGATCGGCACACCCGTCGTCTGCAATTCGGCACTTTCCGGATAGCCGGGATGGCGCGCCACCATCGTTTCACCACGCTCGACGACACGAGGGTCCGCGAGTGCCTCCTCCGGATGCCGCACCAGCGCCACGGGAACGTTCTCCGACTCCAGTGCGGCAATGACGTCGGCCGTGGTCCGGTTGCTGGTCCACTCACCGATGATCTGCTCCAGCAGCGTGGCATTCGCCACTCGCGCATTGCGAGTCGCAAAGCGCGGATCGGTGCTCAACGCCGGTTGCTGCATGGCCCGATACAGGGCATGGGACAGCGTGTCCTGCACGGCGACGAGCGCAATGTAGCCGTCTGTGCATTGAAACAAGCCGAAGGGACACAGCCTTTGCAATGTCGCGCCGGTGCGCGTCAGCATTCCCACCGCCTGCATCGCCGCCCAGTTTTCCACCGCGACCAGCGATGTCAGCGCTCCGAGCATCGACACGTCCACATGCTGTCCTTCGCCGGTCTTCGCACGCTGATGCACGGCGGCCAGAATGCCCACCACGCCGAAGATCGGCGTCAGCACGTCGGCGATGGGCAGGCCGATGCGCAATGGCGGCTCATCGTCAGCGCCGCTCGCGTACATCGCACCGCTCAACGCCTGGATCAGCACGTCCATGGCGCGACTGCCCTCCTGACCCTTGATCGTGGCGCCGAAGCCGCTCAGGGAACAGTAGATGATCGATGGGTTCGCGGCGCGCGCGAAGTCGTAGCCGACGCCGAGTCGCTCCGCAGTGCCGCTGGTGAAATTTTCGACGACGATGTCGCTCTTGCGTACCAGGTCGGCGAACACGTTGCGCGCCTCCGGATGCTTCAGATTGAGCGTGATGCCGCGCTTGCCGCGTGCGCGTGTCAGATGTGACACGGAAAGATCATCGGCATGCCGGCGTCCCACGCTCAGGCCATCGCGTCCCACATAGGGACTGTTCTCGCGCGCGAGGTCACCGCCGCCCGGGTCTTCGACCTTGATGACTTCCGCACCGAGCCCGGCGAGCAACAACGTGGCGTATGGCCCCGCCAGTGCCCGCGTCAGATCGATCACCCGCAGTCCTTCGAGCGGACGCGGCGCGCCTGCATTACTCATTCATCACCTGCTGTTCCTTTCAGGGTATCGAGGGTCCGCGGATCGCAGCCGAAGGACTGCAATGCGGTGATCACGTCGCTGTCCGGCAGCGCTGCGGCTCGTGGTTCCACGACCGGAGTCGACGACAGTTTGATCGGCGAGCCGAGCTGCCTCACCGTGCTGCCACCGGGCAACGGCACATCGCGAATCATGTGGCGTGCAAGGTTGTGCGCGTCCGCCAGCGCCTCGGCGATTTCGTAGACCGGCGCGAACTGTGTATCGGCCTCGCCGAGAAGCGTCAGCCATTCCGCCTGCGTGCGCGTCGCAAAGATCGCAGCGAAGGTGGCGGTCATTTCCTCGTGTCGCGACGCGTCGAGCTGCAGAGGAATGAATTCCTCCCGCCCCATGGCGCGACAGAACCGCTCCCAGTAACGCGGCTCCATGTCCGTCGTGCAGAGATAGCGGCCGTCGGCCGTCCGCC
The DNA here is from genome assembly GCF_036520495.1 of Povalibacter sp. GTDB lineage: Bacteria > Pseudomonadota > Gammaproteobacteria > Steroidobacterales > Steroidobacteraceae > Steroidobacter. Next base: position 58,032 of record NZ_DATDJO010000032.1, read on the forward strand.
ACAAGCCACAATCGATGCGTCCCTCGCCGCGCGGACGCACGCGCGATAGATCGGGATTCCGTGCCATGGTCGAGGCGATCAACGTCATGGCCGAGTCGGACATGGCGATGTCGATCTGCTGCCCTCGCCCGCTGCGCTCGCGCGCATACAGCGCCGCGAGAATACCGATGACCGCATTCGAGCCGGTCAACAGATCGGCGGTCGGTACGCCCGCGAAGCTCGGCCGCTCCGTGCGATCGCCCATACGCGACAGAGCGCCGGAGAGTGCGAGGGCGATCGGATCGTGACCGGGCTTGTCGCGGTAAGGCCCGGTCTGCCCGCACAGCGTGACCGAGCAATAGATCAGCCGGGGGTTGATGGCCGCCATGTCCGCATAGCCGAAGCCCATGCTGGCAAGCACGCCAGGCCGGTAGTCCTCCAGCAGGATATCGGCGCGTCGCACGAATTCGAGGATGACTTCACGCGACGCGGCCGCGCCGGGATCGATAAGCAGACTGTGCTTGTTGCGTGCGAACACGTCGTTGGCGCGCAGCCGCGCGCGTTGTTCGACGCTCAGCCGATCCCAGCCGAAGACCTTCGCCTGTTTGGCGGCTTCGCGCGGATTCTCGATGCGCACGACCGTAGCGCCGAGATCGGCAAGCATCCAGCTGCAGTACGGTCCTGGAAGAAACTTGGAGAAGTCGAGTACCCGGACATCCGCCAACGCGCTCATGGGACGTCTCCCTGATTCGAGGCGTCGAACTCCGAGGTGACAAAGAGCGGTCCAGGTACTGCCACTGATGCGGCACCGGGCCGAGCGATCTCTCGCCACATGTCGCGCGATCTGAGCTGCTCGCTCGCGAGCACGTCCTCGACGCCATCGATCTGCGACAGGCCCAGGCCATGCGCCACCGACCATTGCGTGAGTTCTGCGCGTGTATGCGCGAGAAAAAATGCCTCCACATGGCTTTCCCAGGCGGCCAGCGTCTCGCGCGGCGTGTCCGCAATCAGCGTCGACTCCCAGTCGATTGCAGTGAGATCCGCGGCCATGCCGCGCTCGCGCATCACCTTGACCATCGCACGCATCATTCCGGGGTTGTCCACCAGCGACCAGGTGACATGGCCGTCGCGGCACGACCAGATCTGCCGCACCCCGGATTTGCCGCGGACCAGCAGATTGCCAGTGCGGCGACCGACGCGACCGGCAAACTGCCACATCAGCGGTTCGCGGTAGTTGGCGAGCACGGCCGACTGCAGCGCCGACACCGTGACGAGTTGGCCCTTGCCATCGACATGACGGGCATGAACTGCCGTCAAAGCAGCGACCGCGCCCTGTGCGCCCGCAAGTGCGAACGCCTGCTCGCCGGGCAACGTCATCGGTGCACGATCCGGATCGCCCACGATGGCCATCAGACCGGAACGCGCCATCAGCGTCAGATCGGTCGCCGGCCGCTCGCTCGACGCTGCGAACGCACCGATGACTATGTCGATCAAGCGTGGATGCGCAGTCGCCAGTTCTTCGTGTGTGAAAGGTTCGGCGACGCAGTTGCGGACCAGCACATCCGCGCTCCGGATCAGATCACGCAGCGCCTGCCGATCACTGGAGTTTGCCGGATCCAGTGCAATGAGGCGTTTGCCCGAATCCCACGCCAGCGATGCAACGTCCGTCGATGCTCCCGACTCGATTCGCAGCACGTCGGCACCGAGATCCGCGAGCAGCTTGCCTGTGTAGCGCCCCAGGTCCTGCGTCAGGTCGATGACGCGCAGGTGTGACAACATCATCGAGCTCACTGCAGCGCTCCCGCTGCGACCAGTTCGGCCACCTCGGCGTCACTCATTCCCAGCATGTCGACGAACACTTCGCGATTGTGTTCACCGAGCAGCGGCGCCGGCCCCACATGCACATCGCTGCGCGAAAACTTCAGCGGTGGACCCGGCATCAGGCAATCGCCGAGAACAGCATGCGCCGTGTGGACGTAATGTCCCGCCACCGCGAGTTCCGGGTCCTCGAACACTTCCCGACCGTCCTGCACCGCTTCCGCGGCAACACCGAGCAGCGAGAGCCGATTCGCCAGCGCGTGCTTCTCGTGATGCGCAGTGCAACCAGACAACAGCTCATCGAGCTCATTCTCATGCTGCTTGCGCGCACTCATCGTGGCGAAGCGCTCCTCCCGCAACAATGCAGGCGCAATGGCTTCACACAGGCGCTGCCATTCTTCATCGTCGCGGACTGCGATGGCGCACCATTGATCGTCTCCCTTGCAGGGGTACACGCCGTGGGGGGCGCGGTTCGCGACGCGATTGCCTGGCTTGGGCTGCGGGCCGCGCAGCTGATGCTCGACGAAGCGATCGGCCAGGGCGTGGACCAGCGGTTCCACCTGCGATACGTCGACATGCTGGCCGCGCCCCGTGAGTCGTCGATGTTCCAGCGCTGCCAGAACTCCGATGGTTGCGAAGATGGGTGCGACCACGTCGCCGTAGGCAAAGGGCGGCATGTGCGGCGGCCGGTCGGGCCAGCCCGAGAGCGCCGCGAGGCCGGACAATGCTGCCGCTGAGTTGCCGTAGCCACGCAGACCCGCATTCGGACCCGTACGACCCGCAACGCTCACGCTGACCAGGATGATGTCGGGCCGCAACGCATTGAGCACAGGCCACGACAGGCCGATCCGCTCCATGTAGCCCTGACCGAAATTCTCCACGACCACGTCGGCCCATTGCACCAGACGTTTGGCTACTTCGATGCCGCGGGGATCGGACAGATTGATCGTGACGCTGCGCTTGCTGGTATTGGCAATGGCGAAGAACGCGGATCCGTCCGGATGACGGACGCCATTCTTGAACGGCGGACTGAGGCGACCCAGGTCCAGCCGCTGCCGTGACTCGATCTTGATGACCGTCGCACCGTAGTCGGCGAGATCCTTGGTTGCGCGCGGACCTGCGCCGACCCAGCTGAAATCTGCGATCTTCACTCCGTGCAGCGGCGCGTTCACGACGCTGACTCCACCGGCGGCGCACCTGCACAGTCCAGCTCACGACCTTCGGCACGTTCCCGGATCAGCGCGCGCGCACGCTCTATGATCGCCTCACCATCGATACCGTAGTCGTTCAGCTGCCGCGCACGGGCCGCGGCACTCTCAGCCGCTGCTGCATCGAAGCGGTTCTGATCGGCCGCGCTGACTTCAATGAACTCGACGCCCTGCTGTCGGGCGAAGTCATAACCCAGTCGCGTGCCGCCGTTGATTTCATCGATGAGCGCAGATTCCCAGACCGACTGACCCTCCCGCAATATCTGTTGCAGATCCGGCGGCAGCCGTTCCCAGGCGCGCTGCGACATGGCACGCGCCGGATAGGAACCGCGACTGAACTTCAGTTCCGTAAAGTAAGAACCCACTTCACCGAGATGCATACCGCGCAGCGCATCCGGAGGCGCGACCACACCGTCGATGACGCCCTTCGCCATGGCGGAGTACACCTCGCCCATGGGCATGTCGACCGGATCGGCGCCGAGCCGGCGCAGCACATCGATGGATTCGCTCTGGCTGCGCAGGCGCAGTCCCCGCAGATCCGCCAGCGTGCGCACAGGTTTCTCACGCGTGAGGATTCCAGGGAAATTGCCCGCTTGCAGCGCCAGCACGTGCAAGCCACTCATCTCTGCATTGAAAACCGGAAAGTCGCGGGTCAGGCACTTCAGGACATCGATCTGGTCCTGCATGCTCTGGACTCCGCCATAGAACCCGGCCTGGGCGCGCGAGGCATGCATGCCGCCTCTCATGTAGATGGGAGTGATCAGTCCGATGTCCGCCACGCCATGGCGGATCTCGATCGCGCTCTGATCCGACGACAGCACGGCACCGCTCCAGTACGGTTTGATATGCAGCCGACCCGCCGAACGCTCTTCGACGAACGCCATCCAGCGCTGATCGGCGCGGCTGAAGGGATGTGCGGGTGGATACGGGCTGGCGTACGTCAGCACGTACTGCGCCGTGGGCTTCTCCGCCGAGCAACCCATTGCCGCCAGCACCAGCACGACACAGAACGTTCGCAACAGCATGGTCATGATCCGAGCACTCCCGGCAGCCACAACGCCAGCGCCGGCACTGCGATCAACAGGGCCAGGTGCAGGAAATCCGTGATCAGGAACGGCACGATGCCGCGAAACATGGTGCCGAGCGGAATGTCGCGCGCCATCTCATGCAGCACGTACACGTTGAGACCGAGCGGCGGATGCACGAAGCCGATCTCCATGGTCCTCACCAGGAAGATGCCGAACCAGATGGGACTCAAGCCCAGGTCGTCGACGATCGGCAGAAAGATCGGCGTCATCAGCAACATCAGCGCCAGACCGTCGAGCACCGACCCCAACAGCAGCAACGCAATTGCCATGACGATGATGGCGGTCAGCGGCCCCGCCTCCATCACCTGAATCGTCGCTGACATCTGCTGCGCCAGCCCGGTGATGCTGATGAAAACGCTGAAGAGCAGCGCGCCGATGATCACCACGTAGATCATGCCGGTCGTCAGCAACGTGGTGCGCAACGACTCGGCCAGCATCGCGCGGCTTACGCGCTTGCGCCATGCGCACAATCCCAGCGAACCGACGCAGCCCACGGCCGCTGCCTCCGTCGGGGTGAACCACCCGATCATCAGGCCGCCCACTACGAAGACGATCAGCACCACGATGTCTGCGACCCGCCGTACCGCAGGCCAGCGTTCACGCCAGGGAGTTCGCGCGATCGCGGGACCCAAGGCCGGATTGATGCGACAGACTACGAAGATCGTGCCCATATAGAACAGCGCCTGCGTGAGGCCGGGAATCACGGCGGCGGCAAAGAGCTTGCCGATGGATTGCTCCGCAATGATCCCGAACACGATCAGCGCACCGCTCGGCGGAATCAGCACACCCAGCGTGCCACCTGCCGCCAGCGCGCCGGTTGCAAAGCCCGGCGCATAACCGTGTTTACGCATCTCTGGCAACGCCACCGAACTGATCGTCGCGACGGTCGCCAGACTCGAGCCGCTCACTGCTCCAAAGCCTGCGCAACCGGCGATGGATGCGAGCGCGAGTCCGCCCCGACGATGACCGACGAAGCGCGCGGCGACTTCGAAGAAATCCTGGCTGGCCCCTGCCTGAAAACAGAAATGCGCCATGAGCAGGAACAGCGGCAACACACCGAGCTCGTAACGACTGATCGTCTCGAAGGTCACGACGCCGGCCTTGATGAGCGCGGCCTCGGGACTGATCAGCAGCGCCATGCCGCCGACGCCGACCAACGCCAGCGATACACCGATGGGCAAGCCGAAGGCCAGCAACAGCAGCAGCAGGACGATACCCAGCAGGCCGATCAGTTCCACGCTCATGACCGCGCACCGTTGCGCTGGAGCACGCGCGCCGCGAACACGATGGCGATCAGCAATGCGCTGGCGATCCAGACGAGCCGCAACCCGCCCCAGGGAATGTGCAGCAGCTCCGAGTGTTCATGCCCGTGCCGCAGCTCGAACGCAATCCAGATCGATCCGGCTGCGAACCATAGAAACAGCACCGCGCTGATCGCATCGGAACATCCCAACAGCAGCCGCTGGCCGCGTTCGCTGAGTCGATCCGTCAGCAAGTGAGCGCGTGCATGCTTGTCGCGCAGCGTCGTACCCAGCATGGCTGCCGATGCCAGCAGCACGACGCTGGCCTGGACGACCTCGATCGAGCCCAGCAATGGCAGGCCTACATGTCGTCCCAGCACCGCCAGCGCATCGGCACACATGGCCGTGAGCAGGCCGACGGAGCCGACGATAAACGCCAGCCGTTCGAGCGCGCGGAACGGCGCGCGCCGGGTGATGTGGTCGGGCGTATCGTCGGATGTCGGCATTGTTTGCCTCGTCGGATCGGCTTGTTATAGCGTCTTGTGGCGCACGCCCCCCCCCGCGTTTCGCGCCTGCCCGGCATTCTAGACATTTTAGTTCGATGTACAAACTATTTAGCTTCTGGGTGAATGCAGGGGACCGCGCCTCACCACCGTCCGATTGACTACTGCCGGGCAAACAGACAAATTTGCGTCATGAAACGCAAAAGCGCGCCCAAAAAAGGCCAGATACGCAAAGCTGCCGTGCGGATCGACACCATCGACGCCGACATCCTGCCGACCCTGATCGGTTACAACATCCGCCGCGCCCAGATCGTGCTGTGGCGCGATTTCGCGCGAACGGTCGCCGACGGTGAAATCCGACCCGGCATGTTCAGCGCCATCGCGCTGGTCCGGGCCAATCCCGGCATCGCGCAGGTCGAGCTTGCCGCCGAACTATCCATCGACAAGGCCAGCATGGTGAGCCTGATCGACCGGCTGGAAGATGCCGGATGGATCGTGCGCACCCGTTCCCTGGAAGACCGCCGGCGCCAGGGCCTCACCTTGACCCCGGCCGGCGAAAAAACGTACAAGACGCTCAAGCGCGAGATGCTCGATCATGAGCAGAAATTTGCGGCGCTCTATTCAGACTCCGAGCGCAAGCAGCTCGTGAACCTGCTGCGGCGCCTGCACACGGCGCCGGTTTGAGGCCAGTCTCAACGTTGTAGCGTTCACCCTCGACGGCAATGATGGTTCGACTAAAGTCGAACCCACAGCGGAACTGATTCCTGTGGGCTCGGGATTTCTGTGGGTCCGGCTTTAGCCGGACCTTTTGCCCTTACCGCGCCTGTCCTCTCAGAACTCGTACTTCGCCCGCAGCCCGTATTGCAGCGGCGCACCGTAGATCATTCCGCCCTTGGCGCTCGACGCATCCTGCATCTGCACGGCGATGTATTCCTTGTCGAACACGTTCGTTGCGAATGCTTCCAGCCGCAGGTTCTCCAGTGGCATCCAGGTCACACGCACGTCAGTGACGGTTCGCGATGGCACCGTCGTTGCCTCGTACACGAACGGCGTCGAAAGCTGCTCGTCGATGTAGGACACCTGCACTCGTGGTGTCAGGGTCGTACTGCCCAGGGCGAACTCGTACTGAATACCTGCACTGGCGGTGACATCCGGCGCGAACGGAATGGTCGATCCGTCGGGAACGAGCATATTGGTATTGGTGATGGGATTGGTGAGGATCGCATCCTCGGTGAATTCACCGTGCAGCGCACTGATGCCGGCATTCAGGCCCAACCCGCCGAACTGTGCCGTGATCTCGAGTTCTGCACCGTAAATCTCTGCTGGTGCGGCGTTCAGTGTATTCGGCAGCAGCGCCGGAGGCGTGCCCACCGGCGTGAGAGCCGACAACTGAATGTCCTTGTAATCCGAATAGAACACATTGCCGTTGATGCGCAGGCGGCCGTCCGCCACTGTCGTCTTGATGCCCAGTTCGCCTACCGTGTTGGTTTCCGGACCGTACGAATCGAGACGCGGATCCAGATTGACGCCACCCGCCTTGTAGCCCTTCGACGCCGTGGCGTACATCATCGTCGCGTCCGTCATGAAGAACTTCATGCCGACGCGGCCCGTGGCTTCAGTGGACTCTGCAACGTTCGTGCAAGGGAAACATCCTGGCGGTGGCGCGCCCGGCAGCAGGTAGCGCGTGTATTCCTGCTTGTCGTCCGAGTAGCGAACGCCCACGTCCACTGCCCATCTGTCCGACAGCCGGTAATCGACCTGCCCGAACACTGACGCCGACGTGTTCTCGGCCTTCGCATCGATCGTGGAATTCGACTGCACGAAGTCGGTGGTGTTGCGGTTGTCGCGCAGCACTTCGACAGGGCTCTCCTCGTTCATGTAGAACGCGCCGACCACCCACTGCAGCGGCGAATCGCCGGTGGAGAGCAGGTTGATCTCACTGACCCACGTTTCAAGACCCTGGCGCGTCAGGCCTACACGGCCCGGGAACCGCGCGGTATTCGCGCCGTTGGTCGGCAGATTCGGTGCGACCGGCGGATCGGTCGCCGTCCTGTCGCCATCCGCCTGGTCCTCGTTCTTCGCATCGAAGTACGACGTCAGCGCGCGCAGCTGCAATGTCGATGTCAGATCGAAACGGCCTTCGATCGACGCGCGATAGCCATCCTGATCGAGGAAGGAGCGCGCATCCTCTTCGATCGTGAAGGGATCGCTGGTGACCGCATCGTCGCGATTCTTCACCGCGTTGTAGTCGGTCTGGCGATCGAAGTACTCGTAGCGCAGGTCGACGGTCGCGCCTTCCGATGGCTGCCAGCGCAATGCTGCACGCACCGCCGTGTCCTGACCGCGACCCGGTTCGCTCGGGCTTGGGCCAATGTTCTCGGTGAAGCTGCCACGCTCGTCGTAAACACCGGAGATACGCATCGCCAGCGTGTCGGAGATCGGTACGTTGATCGCACCGACAGTGCGGTACCAGTCGTAGTCGGCGATCGTCTGATCGAGATAACCGGACACTTTGTCGAACTGGGGAGCCGGTGTGCGGACGTACACAGCGCCGCCGGTCGAGTTCTGACCCGTGAGCGTGCCCTGCGGGCCGCGCAGCACTTCCAGAGATTCGATATCGAAGAACGATTGCGCGATGAACTGCTCATGCGGAATGAACACGCCATCGATGTAATACGCCACACCGGGATTCGATGTCGGCGCGGACTGCGCAATGCCGACGCCGCGGATATTGATGAACGTCGATCGGTTGTAGGTATTGATGGCGACGCCCGGCGCCACCTGCTGAATCTCGATGATGTTGTCGATGCCCTGCGCTTCCAGCGCACCGCCTGTCAGCACGGTGGCGGAGATCGGCACGTCCTGCAGGTTGAGCTGGCGGCGCTCCGCGGAAACGATCACTTCCTCGAGCACCATCCGGGTCTCGGTATTCTGTGCATGAGCGCCCTGCGCGAGCGCAGCAGCCACGGCCGATGCGACTGCTGCCACGCGCCGCCGCGTCATCGAGCTGGTTCGAGTATTCATTCCAAAGTCCCCCATTGATCGTTCATTGACCCAGGCTGCCGAAACAACGCGGGCGCTGAATTCTAGGAACGTGCACTGTCCTGCAGGTAACACCCAATCTGTCTGCCGGCATAAGTCGGATTGATATGGCCGCCCTCACGCATCCCGCGCTTCGAGCGTCAACTCGTTGCCAATGCGCGCATAGCTCGCATTGAGATCCTGGCTCGCGGTGACTTTCTCAAGGTAGTTCTGCACTTCAGCGAAGCGCGGGTCATCGGCAGCCAGGATCTGCGGCTGCGACATCGGACCGATGAACGCTGGTAACAGACTTACACGCGCAGGATTACCAGCACTCAATACGCACTTGGCAACCACCGTGTAGCGTGAATCGGGCGGAAAATTGTAAGTAATCTCGAAATTCGGCTGCCAGTCGGGATGCAGCTTCTGGATCTCGCGAAAACCCTTGCTCTGCGCGTGCTTCTCGTCCATGGGAAGGTCCATCGCGAAGTTGCACAGGCTGTAGATGATGGGTTTTCCGCGATAGATATCGACGCCTTTCAGGATATGCGCATGGTGCCCGAGGATGACGTCGGCGCCAGCGTCGATGGCGGCACGTCCGACCTCGCGCTGATAGTCGGCGATCACGCCCGGCACGAAGTGGATTCCCCAATGGATCGATACCGCTACATAGTCCGCCTGGGCGCGCACCGCGTCGATGTCGGCAACCAATGCCTGGAGATCTTCGCGGTTCGCGAAGGTGTGGATACGACACGGCGTGCCTGGCTGGTCATGCTCCACCTGCTCGTAATGCGTCCACGCGCGCATCGGCGCGCATCCGGCCCTCGTTTCCGTTGCCCAGTACCCCATGGGCAGGATGGAGCTGTAGGCCAGGAACGCGATGCGCTGACCTTTCGCTTCGACGAACACAGGACGGCGCGCCTCGAGGATGTCATTACCGACCCCGACGACCTGCAGTCCACTGTTGCGCAGCGCGTCGATGGTGTCGTGCAATGCGTCCGGCCCCCAATCCATGCAGTGATTGCCGGCAAACGAGACCACGTCGAAGCCGGCGCGACGGAAGGCCCCCGCCGAGGCCGGGATGGTTCGATCGGTGTGCCGCACCTGCGGCAAACGAAAGCCCCGGCTCGATATGGGCAGTTCGAGCTGCATGAAAGCAACGTCCGCTTCGCGGAAGCGGTCGCGCACACGATCGAACAAGGTGTCGGGATCGGGTCGGCTCGGGCCCACATCGCCCACCGCATAGAGCCATACGTCCCGATCGTCGCGTCTCATGGCTCCCACCCGCAGCTCACAGGATGCGCTGCCCCCCGGAGCCATTAGTTCGTCATATCAACCATTGGATTCTTTGCCGAAAGCCGTTGCCGCGTCAAGCGATAACACGCCCCGCCGCATTACCGAAGGATGCATGCAGCCGCAGCGATCAGCCGATCACTTTCCGCTCCCGAAGCCGCGCAATGCGCGCCTCGTCGTATCCCAACTTCCCCAGCAGCGCATCTGCGGCACTCTCTTTCGATTGCATGCTCGGCGGATCGCTGGTCGTCACCGAGTAGCGCGGCGCAGGTGCGGGCTGTTCGATTCCATCGATCTCGATGAACGTCCTGCGCTGCCGATTGTGCGGATGCTTTGGCGCGTCGCGCAGTGACAGCACTGGTGCGAAGCAGGCATCGGTTCCCTCCAGTAGTTCGCACCATTGCGCTTGCGTGCGTGTCGCGAATAGCGCAGTGAGTTTCTGTTTCAGGTGGGACCACTGTCGGGCATCCATCTGTGGATCGAAATCCTTGTCAGACTCCAGCCCCAGCCGCCGGCGCAGTTCGGCGTAGAACTGCGGCTCGATGGCGCCGATCGAGATGTATTTGCCATCGGCCGTGGCATACGTGTCGTAGAAGTGTGCACCGGTATCGAGAAGATTGACGCCGCGCTCGTCTTGCCACAGGCCCTGCGCCTGCAGCGCCCACACCATGCTCATGAGCACCGCCGAACCATCGGTCATGGCACAGTCGATCACCTGGCCCTGCCCGGTCCCGCGGGCATGCAGGATGGCAGACACCATGCCGAACGCCAGCATCATGCCGCCGCCACCGAAATCGCCGACGACATTGATGGGTGGCGTGGGCTTGTCGCCCGCACGACCGAACGCATGCAATGCACCAGCGAGTGCGATGTAGTTGATGTCGTGGCCTGCGGCCTGCGCGTAGGGGCCGGTCTGTCCCCAGCCGGTCATTCGTCCATACACCAGGCGTGGATTGTCGGCGAGCAGCACGTCGGGTCCGAGTCCGAGGCGTTCCATCACGCCCGGTCGATAACCTTCGATCAATCCGTCGGCCGTCTTCGCCAGATCGCGAACGACCTCGATGCCCGCGGCATCCTTCAGATCCACACAGATCCATTGACGCGATCGTGCCAGCACGTCGCGCATCGGATCGATGACACCCGGCGTGGCGGCCGGGCGATACACCCGCACCACCTCGGCCCCGTGATCGGCGAGCATCATGGCGGCAAACGGTCCGGGACCGATGCCTGCCATTTCGATGATTCGCACCCCGGTGAGCGGACCTGCCAAGAGACTCTCCTGTGGACTCGCGATGCGCCCTCAGTGTAACGCCAGTTGCAGCGCTGACCGCTCCCGCCGTTCTGACCTACCGGCTGCTGAACTTGAGAGCTCGCTTGCGGCATTCCTTGAAACGATCGAGCAATCGCACGTACGTTGCTTCGTCGACGGGGCCTGCGCCCAGCCATTCGAATGCCAGGGCATCGAGCTGCTCTCCACCGCGCGTATCACCCTGCCCCATGCTTTGCATCAATCGTTGCAGCTGGTATTCGCGGCGCAATGGCTGGTCCTCAGCTGGCGTCGGTGCGTCCGTGAGTAGTTCGGCACGGATGCATAGCGTTCTCAGCGCCCGCTCATTCGCGGCCAGATCGTCGCCTCCTGAATCCGCCAGCGCGCGTTTCAGAGCATCGATGCCGCCCTTCGGCGATTGGGCAATGCTGGCGATGTGATCGTCGGCCGACTGGCGCAATGCATCGAGTTCCGACGCTGCGGACTGCCGGGCCCGCGCGAGTCGGTATGCCCGGACAGGGTTCGCTGCATCGAGCAGCCCCATCCACGCATGTTCGATATCACGCGCTTGCTGCCCGGAGACTGCCCGCTTGCAGCGCTCGAAGGCGCGTTCGAACCGGTCCTGCAGCTGACGCGCATTCGCCCTCGGCAATTCCTCGATGGAATCGAAAGCCAGCCGCAGCTCGGGAAGCTTCTTTACGTTCTCGAGCAACTCCTGATCAGTCAGACCGGCAATTCGCTCCAACTCTTCGCAAATATCGGCGGCCTGGGTCCTGTTCGTGTCCAGGGCTGCGGCGCGGCTGGCGAATTCCTGCTGCCGCTTCTGAAACACTGCATCGCAATGCTGACGAAACTCTTCCCACAGTTTGCGATCCTCGTGACGCGGCACGATACCCGTCGATTGCCATTGCTCCTGCAGTTCCTTCACTTCCTCGGCGGCATTCCTGCCATCCGCTGACGCCAATAGCCCGCCCGCACGATCGATGAGCGCCTTCCTTGCCTTTACATTGCGCGCGTACTCCGCATCGATACGACTCTGGAGCGTCGCTGTCAGCTCATCGAACTTCCCCTGCAGCGGCGCGCTTTCCGCAGCATCTACCGGTGAATGCTGGCGCCACAGCTGTTTCGCCTCACGCACCGCGGTAATCACGGTGCGCCACTCGGGCTCCTCCCAGTTGTGGTTCGCCTCGAAGGCACGGAGGCGCTCGAACAAAAGGCCGCGCTGCTCGAGATTCTCCTTCCTGACCTGGTCCTGCGATTCGAAATACTCGCGACAGGGCTGAAACGCCTTTTGCGCAGCCTCGTGAAAACGCTGCCACTCCGTCTCGACGTCTTCACCGGCACCCTTGCTCAACGTGCGCCATTGCTCCTGCAGATCCTTGATCTGACCGGCGAGCACGGGCGGGTGCAGCGTCGCGCCGATGAGCGACTCCATCTGCTCGATGAGCTCGGCGCGTTTGGGAACGACCGAGAAGCTCTTCCAGTCCTTCAGTTCCTCCAGCTTCGCGTCGAGTTGCTTCAGCTGATTGGCAAGATGAGCCGGCAGCGGCGGAGCCGTAGTGAGTTTCTCTTCGACAGTGCGACGCATGCCTGCGGCCACTTTGCTGTTGCCTGCAGCCAGAGCACCCAGCGCCTTGCGCAGCAATCCGCCGATCTGGCTCAGCGCACGTGCTTCCGTTTCACGGTTCTCTGCCTCGGCCCTGCGCGCCTCTTCCTGGAGACTCGTCCGTTCTGCGGCGGCGGCGGCGGCGGCCCGCTCTTCCTCCTCGCGTCGGCTTCGCGCGGCGGCGGCCTCATTGGCGGCAGCCAGTTCGCGCGCGGCTTGTGCGGCCACGTGCCGCAGATGCTGTGCAATGACCTCGCGTGCGCGGTCTATTGCCACCTGCGCTGCCTGTGCGACGTCGGGCGCCGCATGCGCTGCGACCGCATTCCAGCGGTTCTCGAGCTGCTCGAGGGTGGGCGTGAACAGTGGATCGAAGGGCCGGCGACTGTGCCGTTCGATGTCGGCCGTCAGGGTGCTGATCTCCGCCTGCTGCTGCTCGAGCTGGCGTTCGATCGCCAGTGCAGCGTCGCGCTTGCGCGTCAGAATTCTGTAGACGTTCTTGTCATTGCCGCCGCGGACTTTCCGGATGAGCTCGCGGATCTGCTCGGGATCGTCGATCGCCTCCGCCGCCAGCTGTCTGGTACGGGTCGAGGAGCCATCGATCACCGAGGGGGCCACTGCACGGAAATCTCCCGCCGCAATCGCGGCCCGCAGGACTTTCTCCTCCTGCTCGGCCAGCAAGGCACTGTCCGGGGCAGCGGGCACAGGCACACTCGTGACTACTGTCTCTGGCTGCTGCGCCGGGGCCGAGGAAGACAGTGCCTTGCGCAAGCGCGAGAACAACGACATCAATCGATCCTCAGCCGGGAAGTGGTAGCCCCTATTCTACCCGCACCCGGTCGACCTCCGGCGCTGCATCAAAGAGTGAATGTGGCAATGAATACGAGAGAAATGCGCGCCAGCGTATCGCCTGCCCGCACATGAGCCGGCCTCACGATCCATTCACGCTGCTCGGATCCACTGAACACGTACGCACAGGCGCTGGCCGCACAGAGAACGGCCAGGGGATCGCGGGTGATGCTGGCTACGGCAAAGCCGACGCCGAATATCAGGAAAATCGTGCGCCACAGACGCAGCGGCGACAGGAACCAGCGAAGAACTTCAGCGTGCATCGAACCTCCAGGGCCAACAGGCGCGGCATCATTCACGCCCTGAAGATCGTTCGCAGCCTGACAATGGATTATTGCGACCAGTGACGCAGTTGCGCCCGCGGAGGTTGACACCGGCAGATCGACGGCGATGTCTTCCTGCCTTCGTCACGACCCCTCCGCGTTCTTCTTTGCCCCGCGCAGGTTCAACGCGAACAACCCCACCTGCAACACGATCAATGCCCAGGCGCCTTCGCTGTACCCCCAGACGATCCACAGGAGGTTGCTGGCGATGAACAGCCAGAAGCCCCATTGGCGGCGTCCGCTGCGCGTCGATCCTACGGCCCACGCGGCGACCAACGTCACGAGCATCGCGGGCCATTGCAGCAAGTTCACCCAGTCCATTGCGAGCTTGGATCCTGATCGGTGTGGTTGCGACCGGAACGCGCGGGCTGCTCGAAAGTTCAGCGGTGAGTTGCGTGAGCCGCAGTGTCATCGATCACCCCGGTTCAATTCGCTGCCCCCGGAATGACAACGCCGCGGCACCCTCCCGGATGCCGCGGCGGCAGTATCGATCACATCAGGTTCGCACCCGATGCGGCTGACTCAGAAGCGATACTCGGCGCCGACCTGGTAGTAACGACCGCGCGAGTCGTACTGCGAGAAGTCGTACGGCGCCCGGACGCCCGGGAAGGACGCATCGTACGGCGGCATTTCGTCGAACACGTTTTCGATCTTCGTGTACAGGGTCAGTCCTTCAAAGCCAGACCATGCAACGTTGAAATCGAACTGCTCGTAGCCATCCACGCGCGACTGCACGGCCGCAGCGGTCGTATTCGCCAGCTGGTCGTAGCCGGCAGTGTGGAACCAGGTCACGCCGGTATTGAAGTCGCCGTACTGCCAGTTGAGCGAGGTGGTGGCCTTGTTCTTCGGCAACGATGGACCGCGATTATTGCCCGCGTAGTCGACCATTGGACCGCCCACGGTCTGCGGGCGACTGTATTCCAGCACGTGTGTCAGCACGCCGCTCAGCGTGAAGTCACCCGCCACATCGGTACGCCACACCTGACGCAGTTCGAAGTCGAGGCCCGACGTTTCCAGTTCCGTGAGGTTCTGGAAGCGGTTGTAGATCGCCAGCAGTTTGCCGCGCGAGTCGCGGATGACATCCGCCGGATCGTTGCGGTTCACGATCGCGGTCGTGTTGTTGGTACCGATCAGATTGTCGAGCTTGATCTGATACCAGTCCACGCTCACGCTGGTCTCACGCGAGGGCGAGAACACGATGCCCGCGTTGTAGCTGCGGATACGCTCCGGCTCCAGGCTGGGATTGCCCACCGTGAAGTTCGTCGGCGACTGACGCGAGTTCGGCAGATCCGGATCGTACGGATCCAGCACGCTGCCGTAGCTGATGTTGGTGCTGGCCGAGTTTTCCGACAGCGACGGCGCACGGAAGCCGCGCGACACGGCGGCGCGGAACAGCAGCGAATCCAGCGGCTGCCAGCGCAGGCTGGCCTTCGGCGAGAACGCATCACCGAAGTCGCTGTAATGGTCGCCGCGACCGGCGAGCTGCAGTTCCAGGCCCTCAACCAGCGGCACGTTCACTTCGGCATACGTCGCCCACACGTCACGCTCGCCATCCACGGCGGCAATGGCGGGACGGATCTGCAGACCGGCATCGATCTGCCACGGATTGCGCGACACCAGCGATTCTTTGCGCCACTCCACGCCCGCAGCAAAGCCCACGCTGCCCGCCGGCAGATCGAACAGCTCTCCGGAAATTTTTGCATCCGCGCCATGCAGGCGCGAATCGGCCGGACGCAACGTACGCAGTGCAATCGAATCGATCACCGACTGCGGCGTGGCCGACGGGTTATGCAGATCGTAGGTGCCGTCCGCGAGCGCATCGAACAGTGTCCAGCGATTCGCAAAACCACCTTCGACGATCTCTGTCTCCTTGCTGCGCGCCGAGAAGGCCGAGACTTCCCAGTCCCAGTCGGAGAGCTGGCCACGCAGGCCGCCTAGCACGCGATAGGCTTCCGAGCGATTGGTCTTCACCGTCTGTCCGAGGTCGAAGAAGGTGTATTCGAGGGACACATCCCGGCCATAGGGATTGTAGGGATTGCCCGCCGGCAGGATCGCCGGCACGCCCTCGGCCAGACCGGTATCCGCGTTCAATGCGAACCGTCCGCTCTCCAGGGTGAAGTAAGGACTGGAACCGAAGATCGCAGAACCGCGGATGCGGCTGTAGATCACTTCGCCGAACCCTTCCAGGTTTTCGCCCAGACGCACAGTGCCGTTGAGGTAGCCCTGGTAGCGCTCGGTGGACGGAATCAACGTAGTGAACGGCACGAGGTTGATCGCGCAGGTGTCACCGGCACGACCGTCGATCGGCGCGCTGGCGGTCAGCACCATGCCTGCGGGGCAGTTGCCATTGTCATCGAGCATCGGCACCGAAGCGCCATTGATCAGGAAGCGCGCACCCTTGGGCGACCAGCCATTCCAGGTGCCGCCGGGTTGATCGGAATAGATTCCCGAGCGGGTCAGAGCGCGCTCGTCCTGGTCCAGCCGATCGCGCTTGTAAGCCTCGAAGCTCGCCAGGACATTCCAGCCATCGCTGTGCAAATCGCCGAAACCGGCCACGACGCGGCCACGCTGGGTCTCCAGGCCGCCTTCATCGGACACACCTGCACTGCCGCCCAGTTCCAGACCTTCGAAATTCGGCCGCGTGATGATGTTCACCACGCCAGCCACGGCATCCGAGCCATACACCGCCGAGGCGCCGTCTTTCAGCACTTCGATGCGCTCCACCGCGACCATCGGCAAGGCGTTCAGATTGACGAACGTGTCCGACAAGCCGCCGGAAGGGAAACCATAGTTGGCGAGACGACGGCCGTTGAGGAGCACCAGCGTGTTCTTCTGCGACAGGCCACGCAGACCAATGCCTGCAGAACCCGCGGCCCAACCGCTGTTGCTGGTTTCATTGGTGGCGTTGCCGGTATTGGCTGAAATCGAACGCAGCACATCGGCCACGGTCATCTTGCTCGATTTTTCGAGTTCCTCACGGCCGATGACCTGCACGGGGCTCGGGCCCTCGGCCTCGGTGCGTCGGATGTTGGACCCCGTGACCACTACCGTCGCGAGCGGCGCACTGTCCCCGGATGCAGCCGCATTCGCTGCGGTGGACTGGGCCTGTGCGAGAGAAGCAAACGATGCCGTAGCCAGGACCGCGGAAACCGCTGCGGCCAGCGAAGACGACTTGATCATCAGAAAATTAACCCTGTGTGGACGCTCGAAAGCGCGGTAGTCAGCCAGCGCCTCCTGCATTGCGGAAATACTCTTTTGTTCTCTTTAAATGCCTTCAGGTAACAGGTAGCCCCTGCGGCAAGGAAATGTGAGCTGTCGAAGCGGTCCGTTACCTGCATTTAACCCGGAAACTCGCGAATGAGACCGCGATGTCACTCGCGACGTCGCCAGGCGTTACAAAAAGGCCTGACTGCAGATCGGGGAAAAATCACTAATTTCGACCGTCGTATTGGGGAATTTTCCGATGGCCAGAAAAACGCCACGGCGGAGGTGACGGCCGTGCGCAGAATCACGCTGGTGCGCGACCATCGGTAGCGTGCAGCAAGGAGACGAAAACACGTACGGCGCCGAAAGCATCGAACCGCGCAAGCACGTCCGCAGTCTTGATGAACAGGCTCCGAAGCAGCCACCTTGGCAGCGCGCTTCTGGCGACTGGACGGATGGCGGAAGGGGTTCGGCGGACCCGGCCGACGTTGGGAAGGGCAACGCAGATGGGTACTCTTGAATCAGGATGGCATGCGCCACGCGGTGCGCGACAGCGAATCGACAGGGGAAGCTGCGACTGCACATATGCTGCGGCGAGCGCTTCAACGCTGAGATGAGCCAACGGAAGGTCTCGCCGAGACACTTCCGCCGTCCTTCCAGTCGCTGGCCGATAGGCGCGCGGTCAAAGCCTGCTGCAGACCGAACACAGCCGTGATTATCCCGGACAGCACTTGTCACTCGACCAGCGACCGACGGACACAACGTCATGAGCTTGCGAAGGTTCAGCAGTGCGACACTGCTAGCGCTTCTGCTCCAGCGTCAGCACCGGCACGTTGCCTGCATTCAGCAGTTCCAGCATCTCGCCGTTCATGCGCCAAGCAGTTACCTGGTTCAGTGCTTGATGGAATGCGCGCTCCTGCTCCATGCCCTTCACACAGGCCATCATGGTCACGGCAATCGGTCCGAATTTGAGCCGCTGCCCTTCCAGGGTGTAACTCCCGGTGAAGCGGTTGCAGCCGCCGGAACCTGTCACTCGCTTATCGCTCGCCTGCAAAGTCAGTCGCGGCGCGCTCTGCGGGCTGTCGATGACAGCCGGTGTGGTGCCGAGACGCACGAGCTGCCATTCCATGTCTTCGACGCCAGCAGGCGTTGCACTCGCTGCCTGCCGTTTCAACAACAACTCCGGACTATCCGGCGTGCCCGGCACCAGTACGGGATAGGCAGTATCGGTCGTGAACATCAGCGCATCGGCGTGCGCGATCCAGGCCCGCACGACATAGCGATGCTGCGCAACGAGGCGGCGCGGATCGTAGGCGATCGAAAATCTGATCGGTGGGTTGCCGGGCGATTCGATGCGCGAGCTGCCGATCACCTCGGACGGTGCATCAGCTCGCGAGACATCCTCGAGCGTGACCTCGAACACGGCATCCGGCGGCAGGGCGATTCGCTCGCGGTAGATGGCGGTGCCGGACAGGCTGGCCTGCGGGGGAGTCGCCCCGCCTCCTGAGGTGCAGCCGGCGCACATGAACACCAGGGCAGACAAGGTCATGCGTTGAATCATCGGAACCTCGATGGTGGCTGTCGATCCAGCCGGGCCTGACGTGAGAGAAGTTTTGCCTTGTCCTCGCCGCTCTGTGGGCCATGCGCAGTACGTACCGCGACTCGTCGGGGAACTCCGCCCCGTGGCGATGCTTGCATCAGTACAATCGCGCCAGACTCAGGGGGATGATTCATGTCCGAACGATCGATGCTGCCGCGAATCGCGGCGTATGTCAGCCTCACCGTTGCCCTGGCCGCGCCTTCGCTGCAGGCGCAGGACCGCGATCCGCAGATCGAGGCGCTCATCGCGCAAATGACGATCGAGGAAAAGGCCGGCCAGCTGACGATACTCGCCGACGCCACGCGCAATTTCGCCGCCAACGCGAACCCGGAGTTTGCGAGCAAAAAGTCCAGCGCCTTGCGCGCCGATGTTCGCGCCGGTCGCGTGGGCTCGCTCTTCAACGGCTACGGGGTCGCTGCCGGCCGGGAGACACAGCGCGTCGCGGTCGAGGAATCGCGCCTCAAGATTCCCTTGCTGCTCGCTGCCGACGTGATTCACGGCTTCCGCACGGTTTTTCCGATTCCTCTCGGTGAGACCGCGAGTTTCGAGCCGGCACTGGCAGAACGCACCGCGCGTGTGACCGCCATCGAAGCTTCTGCAGCCGGGCTGCATTGGACCTTTGCACCCATGGTCGACGTCGCGCGCGATCAGCGCTGGGGACGTGTCGCTGAAGGAGCTGGCGAAGATACTTACCTGGGCAGTCTGTTCGCGGCGGCCCGCGTGCGCGGCTTCCAGGGACCTTCGCTGCTGGCAGCCGACTCCATGCTCGCAACGCCGAAGCACTTTGCTGCATACGGTGCCGTGGCCGGCGGCATGGAATACAACACCGTCGATATATCGCAGCAGACACTGCGCGAGATTCATCTGCCGCCCTTCAAGGCCGCCTTCGACGCAGGTGCATTGACGACCATGAGCTCGTTCAACGACATCAATGGCGTGCCGGCGACGGCCAATCGCTGGCTCATGACGCAGCTGCTGCGCGAGGAATGGAAATTTCCCGGCTTCGTCGTCTCCGACTACACCGCCGATCTCGAGCTGATCAAGCACGGCGTTGCTGCGGGCGAGCGCGATGCTGCACGCCTGGCGCTGAGTGCGGGCGTCGACATGAGCATGCAGAGCGGCATCTACAACACGCAGCTTCCCAAACTCGTGGCCAGTGGCGAACTGCCGGTCGCCGTCGTCGATGAAGCCGTGCGCCGCGTGCTGCGTGTCAAGAAGGCCATTGGCCTGTTCGACAATCCGTACCGGTCGCTGGACGCGGCACGCGAGAAGACGGATATCGGTAAAGCCGAGCATCGTGCCCTGGCGCGCGACGCGGCACGACGATCGGTCGTGCTGCTCAAGAACGCCGGCAGTGTGCTGCCGCTGCAGAAGTCCGCACGCATCGCGCTGATCGGTCCGCTCGGCGACGACCGCCGGAATCTCTTCGGACCGTGGACACTCTTTGGCGACGAGCGCGAATCCATCACTCTCAGGCAGGGTCTGGCCAATGCGGGAATCGCGTCAGTGACCGTCATCAAGGGCTCCGACATCGAAGCACCGATCGACGGCGGCATCGAAGCGGCAGTGGCTGCCGCGAAATCGGCCGACATCGTCCTGCTCGCCGTGGGCGAAGGCGAAAAAATGAGCGGCGAGGCGCAATCGCGCACGTCGATCGTCGTTCCGGAACCCCAGCAGAACCTTGCCGAAGCTGTCGCCGCAACCGGCAAACCCATCGTCGTGCTGCTGAGCACCGGCCGTGCGCTCGCGCTGCAGGGCGCGATTCGCGACGCGGACGCCATCCTGGTCAACTGGTTCCTCGGCTCGGAATCGGGCAATGCGCTCACCGATGTTCTCGTCGGCGACTACAACCCGTCGGCACGCCTGCCGATCAGCTTCCCGCATGAATCCGGTCAACAGCCCTACTTCTACAACCATCGCGCGACCGGCCGGCCGGTGACACCCGATGATTCACCGTCGTACAAGGCTCAATACCGCGAGACGAAGAACGAAGCGCTCTACCCGTTCGGTCACGGCCTCGGCTACTCGAAGTTCACCTACGGCGACGTGAAGGTCAGCGCTGCCAAGCTGCCATGGAATGGCAGCATCACGGTGAGCGCACGCATCACCAACGCCGGACCGCGCGCCGGCGAGGAAGTCGCCCAGCTCTACATCCACGACAAGGTCGCCAGCGTGACGCGACCGGTCCGCGAACTGAAGGGCATCCGCAAAACGCTGCTGCAGCCAGGCGCCAGCACAGAGGTGTCGTTCCAGCTCTCGCGCCGCGACCTGGAATTCGTCGGACCGGACAACGCATGGATCGCCGAACCCGGCTCATTCGATGTATGGATCGCACCGTCGGCGGCACAGGGCAAGCCGGCGCAGTTCGGTCTCGAGCGGGGATTCTGACAGAGCCCACCGAGGAAGCATTGAAGATCTCCACGGGGTACACGGGGTGGAAGAATTGCATTCTTATCGCCTTTTCATGCCCCGTGTCACCCCGTGTTCCCCGTGGAGCTTCTTATCCTTGGTTCGGAATCGTCACACAAGTTCACCACTGCGCCACCAGTTCACGGAACGACGCGTTCAGTTCGATGCCCTGTTCGTCGTAACTTTCGGCGACCCGTCCATCGACAGTCACACGCGATGGTTTGCGTCGCGTGGGCCAGACCACGGCCAGCTGCGTCTCTGGCCGCAAGCCAGGTCCGAGCGTCACGCGCAGCGTGTCGTTCTTCTGCCGCGCTGTCATCGTGAGCGATCCATACGTGATCGGCAGTTCGCCGATGCGGATGCCCTCGCCCGCTACCCAGCTCTGCGGCACTCCGGGCAATAAACGCAGACGCTTGTCGTCTTCATGCATGAGCATGCCGAAAATCATGCGCACGTACTCCGCTCCGATCCAGGTGTGCGGCATGTCGCCCATGTAGCGATCGCGCCGTTCCAGCGAATGAACGACTTCCGCGAAGACGTGCCATCCCGCCGGCCGGCGATGGCGCATGAAGTTGGTCAATAGTTCGTCGGCCACCTGCGGACGATCGAGATGCACGTAGGTCAACACATTGCGCAGTTCGTAAGGCGTGTAGGCATACAACGCGTCGGGTTCATCGCGTCGTCGTACTTCTTCGAGGTAACGATCGAACGTGCGCTGCAACGCCGCCTGCGGCATGAGGTCCATCTGATTCGCCGGATCGATGCCGATGGATACGCTGGTTGGATCCCAATCTCCCAGGTCGGCTGACGCTGGTACGTAGTCGATCTTCTTCCAGGCAATCGTTGCTTCGATGGACTGTCGAACCGATGCACGCAGCGCTTCGTATTGTTCGCGGCTCCAGGCGGCGAGTTCCGCATTGCCCCAGCGCTCCGCCAGCCAGATCGCGTCGTGCCAGCCCTTCAGCCCCCAATAGTCGTCCCAGTAACTGTGTGTCGGTACCGAGTAGCCCTCGTGACTGATCGACGGCGCGAGAATGCCGTGAAAGCGCTGTGGCGATTCACGCTCGGCGAAATAGCCCGGCGCCAGCGTGCGCTGACGCAACTCCTGCAAGTACTCGAGCACCAGTGTCACCTGCGGTTCGAACTCCCGCACGCTGGACGGACCGCCATCGACCCGCGCGATCTCGGCGACCAGCCAGATGAACTGCCCCTGGCTGTCATGTTCGAGATCGGAGCCGAAGCCGCGATTCACGGAACCGTCTTCGTTGAGAATTGGCGACACCAGGCCGTTCGGATGCACGGCATGATCTGCGTACCACCGCAGATAGTCGCGCGCGGCTTTGACCAGACCCATGCGGGCCAGCACCGACGCCGTCGCCGAACCATCGCGCAGGAAGGAACGGTTGTAGTTGCGTGGTCCAGGCTGCAGCGCCGGTCCGGTCTGGTTCAGCAGCATGTATGCGGTCTGCGCCCGCATCATGTCGACGAGCGACTGGTCGGGAAGCGACAGCTGGATGCGACCCACACTGTCCTGCCACTGTTGCGCGACCTGCGAGGAGATGACATCGAATGCCTTGCCCGCATCGGCGATGTTCGTAAGCAGCGCGGCACGATCGAACGCGGGTGCGGCCGGCAATGACTCCGTCGTGAAATCGATGTGCTCGTTGCCCAATGGAAACGCGAGAACGACATCGCGCTGCTCACCCGGCGCCAACTGGACGCGATAGCCCAGGAGCGCCGCGGCGAGCCCGTCGTCATCTCTGGCGTCGAGTGCTGCAGGCCACCTGCCGGAGACCACGGCATTCGTGATCTCGCCCTCACCAAACTTGCCGAAGCCGGCAGCCGCGCGCTGATCGACGGACGACAGCGAGTGCACGAACGTGCGGCCATTGATACTGATCGACGTCTCCGCCGGTTCCCCCTGGATCCGCACCGTGCGGATAGGCGCGATACCGCCGTGCTGCCACGGTGGATTGACCTGCAGCGGCCGGACGATCAGCGCCAGTTGCCCCTGTACGGGTGCGGTGCCCGTATTGCGCACGCGATAGCGCGTCAGCGTGACCGGCGCGCCGTTCTGTGCAACTGCGAACGCGTCCGTTTGCAATGTGACACCCGGCTGCGGCGACCAGCGGACCGTCGGCATGGGCATCCAACCCTCACGCAACTCCTGCGTACGTTGCGCCGTGCTGGCGGCGACGGTGTGACCTGTATCGTCGCGCCAGAGAGGTTGCACGAGCGGCGCTCCCTTGAACATTTCAAGATTGCCGTATTCGTCGAACACCGACTTCTGTCGACCGGCAGGAATGCCGACCACCGTCCAGTACACTTGCTGCCGATGCAGCGTGTCCGGATACAGGTCGCGATTGGTGCGTGATGCCTTGATCTCGTAGCGCTTCAAAGGCGTCATGACCTGCGACGGACTCAGCAGGCGCAGGCGGCGAATCGTCGCGGGTGC
Organism: Povalibacter sp.; assembly: GCF_036520495.1. GTDB lineage: Bacteria > Pseudomonadota > Gammaproteobacteria > Steroidobacterales > Steroidobacteraceae > Steroidobacter. The sequence continues at coordinate 81,893 of NZ_DATDJO010000032.1, forward strand.
GCCGGACGTGGTCACGACCAAGCGCAGCGCGCTGACGTTCTCTGACTTGGGGGCACTGAGATAGGACATGTCGCCGGAGGCATCAGGATCTTCCGCGAGCACGCGCCAGACACCAGTGCCCAAGCGGCCTTCGAGGCGTGCACTTTCTCGCGGTCCATCCCAGAACACTTGCAGGCCAGAGACGTCCATCGGTTGTGGCAGGCGGATGTCGAGCGTGCCATTTGCAGGCAGGGAGCGCGCGCCGCCGGCCCACAGTGCCTGATTCCCCGCGGGGCCCGCGATCTGCGGCGCGGCTTGCGCCGCGATCGGTTCGAACTCCAGTACCGACACGCCCCAATCCGCCGTCTTCGGCTTGCTGGCCAGACGCAGATAGCGTGCGGTCACCGTAGGAAACAGTACGTACTCGACATTACCCGCACCGTCATCGATGTCCGCCACCGTCGTCCAGCGTTGCGCATCCTCGGACGCCTGGATCAGGTATGTCTCGGTGAAGCCGCTGTCCCAGCGAATGATCACGCCACCGATGCTGGCGCTGCGACCGACGTCGATCTGCAGCCAGTGTCCGGGTGAGAACGGACCGCCCCAACGCGTCTTGAGATCGCCATCGATGGCGAATGTCGGCGCGAGTGCGGGGTTGTCGAGCGCCGATGCACTCGCAGTCCATTGCGATCGTGATGGCAGTGACTTTGCGCCTGGCGTTTGAGCGTTTGCAACGAATCCGGAAAACACGGCAGCAAGGACTGTCAGCCACGGCAGGCTGCAGAGCAAAGAAAATGACGGCACCGAACCTCCGCTGCTGTCGGTAATTTTCCTGTCGCAGTTTCAATACCGGTTGCGCGATTCAGCCAACATCCAGTTGCCTGTTCAACTGCTCTTCGATGTGGCTTCTACGCAATGATCGTCATTACGTTGTGCGTTGGCAATTGTTCCAGGCCAACGGAACTCTTTATCGGACGCAGAGTTTTTGCCCACGATGCTGCGTCAAATGAATGACTCACCGGCGATGACGCCGACAGGTACGCGACTGCGGCGGCATGAGCGTTTGGAAATCTCGCGAAGCGCGACTGCGTTGCAATTCTCCAACGCACGGCGTGCGCATCAGCCGCCGAGCCTCGTGCTGCACTGGCCCGTCATGCCAACCTCTCCGCAATTATTTTGATATGCAATCCGTCAATCAGGGGGACCTTCGGATGATTACCACCCATCGGCAGCGCGCGCGTCACGCGCTGAAAGCCGCCATCGCCGGCGCCCTGCTCATCGCAACGCCGTATGCGCTGGGACAATCCGTCAGTGCCACATTGCGCGGCAATGTCACCCTCGATGCCGTGCCCGCGAACGGCGCGAGCGTCATCGCCACCAACGTCAACACCGGGTTGACTCGCGCGGTGCAGGCCAACGATACCGGCAACTACACGCTCGCCGGTCTGCCACCGGGGGCGTATCGCGTCGATGTCGATGCCGGCGGCAAGAAGTCGTCCCAGACCGTCGTCCTGCAGGTAGGTCAGACGGCAACGCTCGATCTCAATGTCGGCGCGACGCAGGCTCGCGAGCTCGACTCGGTGGTCGTTTCGGCCGAACGCCTGGTCGAAGCCAAGACCTCGGAAGTTGCGAGCTATATTTCCCTCAAGGAGATCGAGTTGCTGCCGCAGAACTCGCGCAACTTCCTGCAGTTCGCCGAAACCGTACCGGGCATGCAGTTCATCCAGAGCGCCAATGGCCAGACGGAACTGCGCAGCGGCGCGCAATCGGCCAATGGCGTCAACGTCTACATCGACGGCGTCGGTCAGAAGAACTACGTGACGCGTGGCGGTGTCGGGGGTCAGGGAAAACTCTCGGACAGTTCCGCCAGCAACAGAGGCACTCGCGGCAATCCATTCCCGCAGCTCGCAATCGGCGAATACAAGGTCATCACGTCGAACTACAAGGCGGAGTTCGATCAGGTCAGCAGCGCCGCCATCGTGGCTGTGACCAAGTCCGGCACGAATGAGTTCCAGGTCGACGCGTTCTACGACACCACCAACGAAGACTGGCGCGCCAAGGACCCACGGGAAGAGGCAAACGGCGTCAAGGCACCTTCGGAGCAGAATCAGTATGGCATCGGCATCGGCGGTCCGATCATCCGTGATCGGATGCACTTCTTCGCCACTTACGAGAAGAAGGAGATCGAATCGCCGGCGACGGTATTTCCAACCAACTGGATCGGCCCGCTGCCGCCTCCTTACACGGACTTCGCCGGCACGTTCAACGAGGAGTTCGATGAAGACCTGATATTCGCCAAGGTCGACCTGACGCTGGGCGATGCGAATCTGTTCGAGTTGTCGTGGAAGTACCGCGACGAATCGGACTACTCCTTCGGCGACAACGAGTCGCCCAGCTACGGCACGGTGAATGCCAACGAGGACAGCCGCTGGGATCTGCGCTATCAGTACACCGGTGAGTCCTTCATCAATGACGCGCACATCACCTACGAGGACTCGAGCTTCAGCCCGCGGCCGTTCCTGAGCGAGAACGGTTTCTCGCTCTTCAATGGCGGCTTCGACAACAACAACTTCACGTTCAACTATGGCGGCGGCAACATCTTCGACGACCGCGGCCAGAAGGGCTGGGGGTTCCAGAACGACCTCACATTCAATGCGCTGGAGTTCGCAGGCGGGTACCACACGATCAAGACCGGCATCAAATACAAGAGCGTCGATCTGACCGTGGCGTCGCAGACGCCCTTCAATCCGCTTTTTGCCGTCGACCTGAACGACCCGACCCAGACACCCTTCCGGGTCAAGTTCGGCGGCGTTTCCCAGTTCGGACAGACGAGCGCCGCGTCGGACAACAAGCAGTACGGCATCTATCTCCAGGACGATTGGGATGTCACTGACCGGCTGCAGTTGAATCTGGGCGTTCGCTACGACTACGAAGAGGCACCGGCCTACCTCGACTACGTCACGCCGCAGGTCGTAATCGACGCGTTCAATTCACCCAACCCGAACCCCGCAGCCGGCGGCGCTCCGTACGCCGAAGCATTGCGCCTCGGCGGCATCAACATCGAGGACTACATCAGCACGGGCAACAATCGCGACGCCTTCAAGGACGCGATCGCGCCGCGCCTCGGATTCTCATACGACCTCACCGAAGACGAACGTCATGTGATCTTCGGCGGCGCTGGCCGCTCGTACGATCGCAACGTGTTCGAGTACCTGGCCCGTGAAACCACGAAGGGCAGCTTCCCCACCTACGAGTACTGGTTCGACTCACCGACCGATCCGGCGAACCAGTGCCAATCGCGCGGCACGACCTGTCTCGGGCCATTCGACCCGATCTACTTCGATCGCGCCCAGCTCGATGCGCTGGCCACCGCGCGGCCACTGCAGGGCGCGGAAGTCTTCATGCTCAACAACGACATCAAGACGCCCTACTCCGACCAGTTCAGCTTGGGGATTCGCGACCGCTTCGTGGTCTGGAACCACGATTGGCAGACGCAGCTGACGTTCGTCTATAACGAGTACAAGGATGGCCTTATCTTCCTGCTCGGTCAGCGCTATCCGGACGGCTCCTTCCGTCCGCCCGGCACGACCTGGAACAACGCGCCATGGGGCGAGCACCCGGCCTATCAGGGACAGAACCTTGGCAACATCCTGCTCGGTACCAACGGCGTCGAGACCAAGGCGAAGCAGGTGCTGCTGTCGATCCAGAAACCGTATTCGTCGGACTCGGGCTGGGGCGTGACCCTCGCCTACACATTTACCGACGCCGAAGAGAATCGCATCAATACGGCAAAGGACGACGACACCTACATCTTCGACTATCCGAGCATCAATGACTTCGGCTGGAATACATCGACGGGCGTACCCGAGCACCGTCTCGTCATGACCGGCATCCTGGATGCGCCCCGGGGAATTGGCCTGTCCGCGAAGTTGAACCTGGCCACGCCGATGTTCTACTCGACCGTCAACTGCGTCGAGGCCACCGACCCGGATCACTGCTTCTGGGATGCGAAGAAGCCGGATACGACACTCGGCTACAAGCAGTTCGATCTGGCGGCACAGAAGACGTTCACGGTCATGGAAGATTTCAATCTGCGCATCCGCTTCGACCTGCTGAACGCGTTCAATTGGGAGAATCCCGACGGCCGTGACGAGTTCTCAGGGAATTTCGGTGCGCCGAATCCGAACTTCCTGAATCCGACCACCTATCTGCAGCCGACACGCACGTTCAAGCTCTCGCTCAGCGCCAACTGGCGCTGAGCGAGGCGATGACGGGATGGAGTGGTCGCTCCGTCCCGTTTCTCCGCGCAGACCGCACCGTCTGAACTGCAAGGGTAAGCGAACGCTCGCCGGAGTAGTCCCCCAGCGCCGCTCTCGCCATTCGAATCTACAATCTCAGGGGGTCGTCACGATCTCGGCGATGAAACGTTCCAGCCGCTGATGCAGCAGCGCGATCCGCCCTTCTGCATTTCCCGGCCACGAGCCTATCGTTTCGCCGAGCGCGTTCACGAGACCTTCGTGTATCTGTCGGGCACGGCGATAGCCGCTGTTCGTCGTCGTCCGTTCCTGGTGCTCCGCAACATCCATCAGAACATTGGCCAGGTCGAGTTCAGCATCGATGAGGTCGGCACTGAACCGGTCGGGCCAATGGCGCGGTGCACTCGTGGCACTGATATCGGATTCCATGCGTCTGGGTCGACCTGGGCCTGTCATGAATTGATACTCCATCGTCGGATGCCCAGACGTGCCGCATTTTTTATCGATCGGAATCGTCTGGCCTTGAGAAATTCCCCTGAGCCACATTGCATAACCAGTGAGACACGTGAATGTTCCGCTCCTGGGATGGTACGACGGCCTATTTCTCCGACGCTGCGCTACCGCGGTCTTTGGCATCGACTTCGGATTCCGCTGCCAGCCAATCGTCCAATTCATGTCCGGGGGCAAATTGTCGCGAAGCGGCACGCCAGTAAGCGGACATCGCGATCCGCTCCTCGCGGGAGGTGACCGATCGCATCTCACCGAGGAGTCGCAACTCCGGTACCGGCTCGATGGACTCGTCGCCTGTGTCAGTTTTGTTCTCGCTGACGCCGCCGTTGAGGCGACGACCGGTTGCAGACGTGGATTTGTTCGTTGAGCGATTGCGTGCAGGCATGAGCTTCCTCCTTCGTCGATGAGCATCGATTACAAGTGATGCACCGGCGCCAAAGTTCCTCCTCCATTTTGATGCGCCGCGGACTCAGTAGCCGCCGATGATCGGGAGTATTTCACCCGTGATGTAACTCGAACATTGGGGCGAGGCGAGAAATACGTACGCCGGCGCGATCTCCTCCGGCTGCGCCGGGCGACCCATGGGCGTCGCCGCGCCGAACTGACTGACATCCCCGGCCTGCTTGTCCGCAGGATTCAGCGGCGTCCATACGGGACCGGGCGCCACGGCGTTGACCCTGATCCCGCGACCGATCAGGTGACCCGCCAGCGATCGCGTGAAGGCATGAATGCCGCCCTTCGTCATCGAGTAGTCGAGCAGATGCTTGCTGCCGTCGATACCGGTGACCGAACCGGTATTGATGATGGCACTGCCGCGGCGCAGATGCGGAATGGCAGCGCGACAGAGATAGAAGTAGCCGTACAGGTTGGTCTTCAGTGTCGTGTCGAAGTGCTTGTCGGTGAGATCCACGATGTCGTCTGCGTGGAGCTGGAACGCAGCGTTGTTCACCAGTATGTCGAGTCGACCCAGTTCGCGCACCGTGCGCTTGACGAGGGACTCGCAGAAGCGGCGACTGGACACATCGCCGCTGATCGCAATGCAGCGCCGTCCTTCACTCTGCACGGCTTGCTTCGTGACTGCAGCATCCGCATGCTCATCGAGGTACGCAATGGCCACATCGGCGCCTTCCCGCGCGAACAGCACCGCAACAGCGCGCCCGATGCCTGAATCACCCCCGGTAATGAGCGCGACGCGATCGTGCAGCTTGCCCGACCCCCGATAGAACGGCGCGTCATACATGGGGCGCGGGTCGATCGCTGACTCCTGCCCCGGCTTGGCGTGATGTTGCGCGGGCAGCGGCGGTTCCGGGTACGTGCGTGCACCCGCCTGCATGGCGTGCGGCTTCGGCGGTTCGGACTTTCGATCGGAACGCGCGACCTGTCGTTGAATGCTCCGGTGCCTGCGCGCCGCGCCTCGCGCCGCTGTTGGCCGGCCAGATGATCGTGATGCCATGGCGTTTCCTGCAGCTGCGGTCTGTCAGTTAGTGGCTAACCGCATGCGCGCCGCTAAAGTTCCCGCCGCGTCGGCGTCCGAAGCGGAACAGAATGCGACTGAAGTCGCCGATCCGCGGTCAATGCTCCTTGACCGCCCAAGGAATCATCACATGCAGTCAATGACCGAAACTTGCGAGTGCCGTCGCGCATTGAACAGCGGCCGGCCGCTACACGGATCGAGTTCATGAAAGTATTCCATTGCGGCAACTGCAATGCGCTGGTGTTTTTCGAGAATTCCACCTGCCTCAACTGCGGACACACGCTGGCCTTCCTGCCGGATCGACGCATCGTGACCGCGTTGACCCAGGACGCGGACGGCGCGTGGCACGAGCCGCAGGACACGCGGCATCGGTATCGTCTGTGCAGCAACTTCGTCGAACGGCAGATGTGCAATTGGGCGGTCCCGATGGACGACGCGCACGCCTTGTGTGCTTCCTGCCGACTGACCACGGTCAGTCCCGATGCGGCAAACGCCGAGCACCAGAGCAACTGGTTCAAGCTCGAGGCCGCCAAACGCCGGCTCGTGTACAGCCTGCTCGAACTGTCGCTGCCACTGACGCCGCGCGCGGAAGATCCCGCACGGGGTCTCGCTTTCGAGTTCAAAGTGCCGGATCCGACACCCGACGCCAAACCGGTGCTCACCGGCCATGCCAATGGCGTCATTACGATCAATGCACTGGAAGCCGACGATGTGGAGCGCGAAACACGCCGGCAACAGTTGCACGAACCCTATCGCACCGTGCTCGGACATTTCCGCCACGAGATCGGGCACTACTACTGGGACAGACTGATCGCCGCGAGCGGACGGCTCGCCGGCTTCCGCGAGCTGTTCGGCGACGAACAGCAGGACTACGCTGCGGCGCTCAAGCGGCACTATGAAGAGGGACCGCCCGCCGACTGGCAGCAGCGTTTCGTCAGCGCCTATGCCAGCACGCATCCGTGGGAAGACTGGGCCGAAACCTGGGCCCATTACATGCACCTGACGGATACGCTCGATACCGCGGCGGCGTGCGGATTGAGCCTGAAACCGGCGCATCCCGAAGAACCAGCGATGAAATCGCCGCCGTTACTGACGCACAGCGATTTCGCCCGGCTGATGCGCGACTGGATGTCGCTGACCTATCTGCTCAACAACCTGAATCGCGGACTGGGCCTGACCGACGCGTATCCATTCGTTCTGCCAGGCCCCGCCGTGGACAAGCTGCGCTTCGTCCACGAGACGGTGAGTCAGCAGCGCTCCTGAGCCTACGGATAAAGAAATACATTTCTTCGACCCCGTGTTTCCCCGCGTTCCCCGTGGAATCTCGGCTCCTCAGACAGAGTCGAGCGACGCGAAAATGATCGTCGGATGCTCCAGGCATTCCTTCAGGGCCTGGATCAGCGACGCCGCGTCGTGACCGTCGACGAACCGGTGATCGAACGAACTGGAGATGTTCATCATGCGCCGCACGGTAATCGCGCCGCGAACGACGACCGGTCGTTCCACCGCGTTGTTGATGCCGATGATGGAGACTTCCGGTGCGTTGATGATCGGGGTGGACGCGATGCCGCCCAGCTTGCCGAGACTGGTCAGCGTCATCGTCGATCCTGACAACTCATCGCGCGTCGCCTTGTTGGTGCGCGCCGCTTCGGTGACGCGGCGAATCTCCGCCGACACGTCGCTCAGGGAACGTGCCTCGACGTTGCGCACGACCGGCACCTTCAGTCCGTCGGGCGTCTGCGTGGCGATGCCCAGGTGCAGCGGGCGATAGCGCATCAGCACGTTGCGCTCCGTGTCATAGCGAACGTTGCACTGAGGGAATCGCGGCAGGATGCGCACCAGCGCCAGCGCAATGAACGGCAGATAGGTGTACGACGCCGCGCCCTTGGGCAGCTTCGAGTTCGCATACTGACGCAGGGACTCGAGCTCGGTCACGTCGACTTCTTCGACATACGAGAAGTGCGGGATCGTCTGCACCGTATGCAGCATGCGTTGTGCAATCAGGCGGCGCAGGCCGATGACCGGCATCTCTTCGACTTCCGGGCCTGTCACCGCCCGGGCTACCGGTGCTTTCGCGACAGAGCGCTGCTCGACGAAGTTGCTGAAGTCCTCGCGCGATATGCGTCCGCCGGGGCCGCTGCCCGGCACCTGCGACAGTTCGATACCTGCTTCGCGCGCACGACGGCGGGTCGCAGGCGACGCCATGATCCTGCCACCGGTGGCCGCCGGGGAGGTTGCTGCAGGCGCCGATACAGCCGCGGGTTTCGCTTCCTTCTGCGGCGTAACTACTGTGACCGGTGTGACCGGTGCGACCGCCGCGGCTGGCTGCGGCTCGCTTGCCGTGGCCGTGTCTGTTTCGAACACGATCACCTCAGCGCCGACGGGTATGCTGTCTCCCGGCTTGCCGGCGATCGACACGACACGACCGCTGACGGGCGACGGCACTTCGACGGTCGCCTTCTCCGTCATGACGTCGAGAATGATCTGTTCTTCAGTCACCACGTCGCCGGGCTTGATGTGGCAGGCGACGATCTCGGCCGCCACTGTGCCCTCGCCCAGGTCCGGCATCTTGAAAACATAGCGACTCATTTGACCGCCTTAACTTTCTTCAAGGCAGCGATGATGCGCTCCTGCCCCGGAAAATATTCCCACTCGAATGCATGCGGATACGGCGTGTCCCAGCCGGTGACACGTTCGATCGGCGCCTCCAGATTCCAGAAGCATTCTTCCTGGATGGTTGCCGCAAGCTCGGCACCGAAGCCGGCGAAGCGCGTTGCCTCGTGCACGATGACACAGCGGCCGGTCTTCTTCACCGACGTCGCGATCGTATCGACATCGAGCGGTACGATGGAACGCAGGTCGATGATTTCGCAATCCGTGCCGCTCGCCTTCGCTGCGGCCTCTGCCACGTGCACGAGCGTGCCGTACGTGATCACGGTGACGTCATTGCCCGGCCGCACGATCTCGGCGCGGCCGATGGGCACGGTGTAATGCCCTTCGGGCACCTCGCCTTTCGGATGGACACTCCACGGCGTGGCGGGTTTGTTGGGGTCGCCATCGAACGGGCCGTTATAGAGCCGCTTCGGTTCGAAGAAGATCACCGGATCGTCGTCTTCGATGGCCGCAATCAGCAGACCCTTGGCGTCATAAGGATTGGACGGCATCAGCACCTTCACGCCGCAGATATGCGCGAACAGGGCTTCGGGGCTCTGCGAGTGCGTCTGGCCGCCGCGAATGCCGCCACCGGCGGGAACACGCACAGTCACCGGTGCGAACATGTCGCCGGCCGTGCGGTAGCGCAGCCGTGCCAGCTCGCTCGTGATCTGGTCGAAGCCCGGATAGATGTAATCGGCGAACTGGATCTCGGCCACGGGCCGCAATCCATTGACTCCCATACCGATGGCCGTCGCAATGATGCCGCCTTCGGCAATGGGCATGTCGAGCACGCGATGCTCGCCGTACTTGCGCTGCAAGCCGTCGGTACAGCGGAACACCCCGCCGAAGTAGCCGACGTCCTGCCCCATGACGACGACGGTCCGATCCTTATCGAGCATGACGTCCATCGCCGAATTGAGCGCCTGGACCATATTCATTTGCGCCATGTTCAACGCTCCTGCCGCAGCTTGCGCAGCTCTTCGCGCTGGCGACGCAGATTCTCGGGGACTTCCTTGAACACATCGTCGAACAGCGAATCGGGATCGAGCGATGGTCCGTCGGTCATCGTCCCGTACGACACGGACTCCTTCCAGTTATCGGCGACGAGTTCGCTGATTTCCTGTTCCAGTCGCTGGTGCTGTTCGTCGGACCAGTTGCCGGTCGCAATGAGGTGCTGCTTGAGGCGTTCGATCGGATCGCCGAGCGGAAACTCCTTGCCCTCATCCTTCGGCCGGTAGCGCGACGGATCGTCGCTGGTCGAATGCGGGCCGGCGCGATACGTCACGTGCTCGATCAATGTGGCGCCGGCGCCGGTGCGCGCGCGCTCCGCCGCCCATTGCGTCACTGCATAAACGGCGAGGAAGTCGTTGCCGTCGACGCGCAGACCTGGAATGCCATAGCCGGGACCACGAGCTGCGAATGTCTGCTGCTCACCACCGGCAAATCCCTGGAAGGTCGATATCGCCCACTGATTGTTGACGACATTGATCAGCACCGGCGCGCGATACACCGCGGCGAACGTCAGCGCGTGATGAAAGTCCGCCTCGGCTGTGGCGCCCTCGCCGGTCCAGGTCGCTGCGATGTGATCCTCACCCTTGATGGCTGCGGCCATCGCCCAACCCACCGCCTGCGGCACCTGCGTCGTCAGGTTGCCGGACACCGAGAAAATATTGCCGCCGGTCCAGTGATACATGATCGGCATCTGGCGGCCTTTGCACATGTCGTGCGAGTTCGACAGACACTGGCACATGAGATCGACCAGCGTGCGACCACGCGCGACGTGCAATCCCTGCTGGCGATAGGAAGGAAACAGCATGTCGCCAGGACGCAGCGCCATGGCCGGCGCGACCGACACGGCTTCCTCGCCCATCGAGCGGATGTAGAAGGAGATCTTTCCCTGTCGTTGTGCACGCTGCATGCGATCGTCGTACACACGGGTCGTCAGCATGTGGCGCAACCCGACCTGCAGCTCCGACGCTTCCAGATGCGGATCCCAGGGACCGACGGCACGATGGTCGTCGTCGAGCACACGCACGAGCGCGGTAGCGAGGTCAGCGATGGTGTTGGTGGGAGCCTTGGTTTCAGGCCGCGCCACCGAGCCCGCGGGCGACAGCTTCAGATAGCGGAAATTCGCCGACTCGCCGGGCCTGGCCGGCGGATGGGGAACATAAAGGCGCGATGCAGATGGCATGGCGGAGTGTTCTCCTCGTTATTGCATTCAAGAAACGACCCTGATCAGCGCCACAGCGTACGCCAAACCCCTGTGACGCTCATTGCCAAAACTTGCATGGCCTCGGGTCTTTCTGAAAGACTCGTTTCAATAACCTGACTTTCGTGCAATGAGCAATGCAGATATGACGAAACGCCCGCTCGACCGGACCGACCTGAAAATTCTCGACGTAATGCAGCAGCAGGGCAATCTGTCGGCAGCAGAGATCGCCGAGAAGGTCGGTCTGACGGCAACGACGGCCTGGCGCCGCATCTCACGCCTGGAAAAGGACGGTGTCATCAAGCAGCGCGTGACGCTGCTGGATCGCGAAGCCGTCGGATTGCACGTGACGGTCTTCGCGCACGTGCGGCTCTCGAGTCAGGGGGGCGATGCGGTCGTGAAGTTCGAGCAGGCGGTCCGCAAGCACCCCGAGATCCTGGAGTGTTACACCATGCTCGGCGAAACCGACTTCCTGCTGCGCATCATTGCGCGCGATCTCAAGGCGTATGAAGCGTTCTTCCGCGATCACCTGTCGCGGTTTCCGGGCGTGCAGGTGGTGAACTCGTCGATCGCGCTGTCGGCGATCAAGGAGACGACTGCGTTGCCTCTGTCGAGGATTTAGGAGTGGAGTAACCGCATAGAACGCATAGAACGCATGAGTAGCCGCAAAAAACGAAAGTGAAGATCGGACACCGACCCGGCCTTTGCGCCTTGTCGGGAGCTTTCCGTCTTTGCGCTCTATGCGTTCTTTGCGGTTACTTCACTTCGCTTCTTCAGCCCGGAAGCCGGCGCAGCAGCGCAGCGCCGGCCGAGTAGCCGCCGCCGAACGCCACGATGAGACCGATGTCGCCGGCGTTCAGTCGCTGCCAGTGCCGGTGATAGGTGATGGCCACGCTCGCGCAGCCGGTGTTGCCGAGTTCCTGAATGGTGAGCGCAGCGCGCTCTGCCGGCATCTTCAGATGTTCGATCACGCAATTGATGATGCGTTGATTCGCCTGGTGCGGAATCATGAGTCGCACATCGTCGAGCGATACGCCGTGCCGATCGAGAATGCTGTGCGCCGCAGCCACCATCTCGCGGCATGCGTGCATGAAGATGTCTTTACCGTGCAGCATCACCAGGCCGTCCTGGTGCGGCACCATCTGGATGCCTTCCGGACCGCGACCCAGATCGCCCCGACCGACGGCTCGGACATCGATGATCTGCACGCCCTGACCGCCGGGTTCCTTCGACACCAGCAGCGCGGCGGCGCCGTCGCCCCACAGGTGACCGGACTTTTCATCGCTGTCGCGCGAATAGAGACTGTTGTGCTCGACCGCGATGACCAGCGCACGCGAGGCGCGTCCCGCCTGGAAGTAGGCCCAGGTCATTTCCAGCGCGTCGATGAATGACGAGCACGCGGTGGACACATACAACGCACGGGCATCGCGAATGGAGAAATGTTTCTGCACGACATGGGCGATCGTGCCGATCGTGTCCCAGGGCGTGTACGAGGCACCGATGATGAGGTCGACTCCGTCGAGAATCTGCGGCGACGTGCGCACCAGATTTTCCACGGCAGCAATGGCCATCGTGTTGGCATTCTCGCCCTGTGCGGCGCGGCGGCGTTGGCGAATTCCGGTGAGCTTCTCGAACCAGTCCGTCGGACGGCCGGTCAGGCTACTGAAATATTCGTTGTCGACGACGCGGGTGGGAACGTAATCGGCGGAAGCATGAATGAACACGAGACGGGTCAACTCCGGGCGGAACCTGGCGGCGCGGGATTATGCCACGGAGCCGTTGTCGATCTGAGAGACACGACTCACTGACTGGCGGCCGCATGCTCTCGGCGCTCATGCCAGCGCTCGATGACCCGGTGAATGACCTGCACGCCATCGGTCAGGGCCGCGGGTCCGGGCTGCAGGATGAGCGGCGATTTCACTTCGTGCAGCTCACCGGACGCTACGGCTGGAATCGCATACCAACCCACCCGTCCCCGAACGATTTCCGGCCGGAATTTCTTGCCGCACCACGATCCGAAGATCAGGTCCGGAGCCGCCGCCAGGACCTCGGCCGGATCCGCGATGATGCGGTCCTTGCCGAGCGAATGCCGGGCGTACTGCGGGAAACACTCCTGTCCTCCGGCAATCTCCACGAGTTCGGAGACCCAGGTGCTGCCGGCGATCAGCGGCTCGTCCCATTCCTCGAAGTACACGCGCGGACGTACCGGCCAGCGCGCAGCACTCACTCGCAGACGCTCGAGTCCAGCCGCCAGATCCGCCGCCAAGGCCTCGGCACGTGCCTGACAGCCGACCATCCCGCCGAGCATACGGACCATGCTCAGGATGCCGGCCACGTTGCGATGATTGAACACGTGCACGTTCACGCCGCGACGCACCAGATCCGCGGCGATATCGGCCTGCAGATCCGAGAACCCCAGCACCAGGTCCGGCTGCAGCTCGCAGATGCGATCGATCTTCGCGCTGGTGAACGCCGACACCTTCGGCTTTTCCTTGCGCGCGCGTGCTGGCCGTACTGTGAACCCGGAGATGCCGACGATCCGCCAGTCCTCACCGAGCAGGTAGAGCGTTTCGGTCGTTTCTTCGGTCAGACAGACGATGCGGCTGGGGTAGTCGGAGGTCATGCGTGAACTGTCGATACTCGGAGAGGAAAGCAGGTACACAAAGGGGCACAAGGAAGAACACAAAAGAGCACAAAGGAATGGGCTCGAAGACGAAATTCCGCTTTGTGTTCCTATGTGCTCGTCCTTGTGCTCCTTTGCGTACCTGCCTCCCGCTCCCGGGTGGTCAGAACAACGCGGGATCCGCGTCAACGATGCTGCCGGCGCCCGACTTGACGATCACCGCCAATGCATGCGCCTGCGGCAGGACCTGTTCCATGTAGGCGCGCACGATCTGCTGCTTGCCCTGATAGAACTCCCGGTCGTCGTTCATGCTGGCTGCCGCGAGATCGTACGACCTGGCCAGCAACCAGCCGCCGATGGCGAGGCCGCTGAGCGTGAGGTAAGGCACCGAGACTGCGAGCGCACGTTCCGGGTCCTGCTTCCATGACTGCAACAGATTCGTCGTGGCGTCGCGGAGTGCTCCAACCGCCGCAAGCGCCGCAGCAGCGGATGGCTGGCTCGCCGTCAGCGGCTCGAGATCTTCGACCATGTCGGCGATGAGTTTGCTCATCGCATCGGCAGCATCCCGCGCGACCTTGCGGCCCACGAGATCGGCGGCCTGAATGCCGGTGGTGCCTTCATAGATCGTCGTGATGCGCACATCCCGATAGAACTGCGCCGCACCGGTTTCCTCGACGAAGCCCATGCCGCCGAAGACCTGGACGCCGAGCGACGCCATCGCAACGCCGGTCTCGGTCGACCATCCCTTCACGACCGGGATCAGCAGATCGCCGCGCGCCTGCGCTGCGCCGCGCACGGCTGCATCAGTGTGACGACGGCCGATATCGAGCTGGGCCGCGGTATAGAGCGCGATCGCCCGCGCCGCATCCGCATGCGCCTTCATCGTCAGCAGCATGCGTTTTACATCGGGGTGATACGCGATCGGCAGCGGCTTGCCTTCGCTGGGACCACGCTTGCCGCCGGGACGACCCTGGACACGGTTGCGCGAGTACTCGAGCGCATGCTGATAGGCGCGCTCCGCGATCGCATAGCCTTCCAGGCCGACCGACAGTCGCGCAGCGTTCATCATGATGAACATGTATTCGAGGCCGCGGTTGGCTTCGCCGACCAGGTAGCCGACAGCTCCGCTGCGATCGCCGAACGACAGGACGCAGGTCGGACTCGAGTGGATGCCGATCTTGTGTTCGATCGATACGCAACGCACGTCATTGCGCTCGCCGAGGCTGCCATCGTCGTTGACCATCACTTTCGGCACGATGAACAGGGAAATTCCCTTCGTTCCGGCCGGTGCGCCCTCGATGCGGCCCAGCACCAGGTGGATCGTATTCGGCGTGAAGTCGTGATCGCCGTAGGTGATGAAGATCTTCTGCCCGTACAGGCGATAGGCATCGCCGTCCGGCACGGCGCGCGTGCGGATCGCTGCCAGATCCGAGCCGGCCTGCGGTTCCGTCAGCACCATCGTGCCGGTCCATTCGCCACTGATGATCTTCGGCAGGTACTGGTGCTTCTGCGCCGGCGTGCCGCATTGCTCGATGGCTTCGACCGCGCCCTGCGACAGCATCGGGCAAAGCTTGAATGCGAGGTTGGCGGACGCCCACAGCTCCTCGACCGCGGTGCCGAGGATCGTCGGTGCGCCCTGCCCGCCATGCTCCTGCGGTGCGCGCAGCTGCGTCCAGCCGCCGTCGGCAAACTGCGTGTAAGCGGCCTTGAACTCCGGAGGCATGACTACGCCATCCGGCGTCCACTTCGCGCCGACCAGATCACCGGTGCGATTGATGGGAGCCAGGACTTCTTCGGCAAATGTGCCGGCTTCCTCGAGCACGGAGTCGGCGAGATCGGTCGAATAGTCTTCCAGGCCGGGCAGTTCTGCGAGGCGTGCATCGCCGACGAGCTGGTGCAGGACGAAACGCAATTCTTTGAGCGGGGCTTTGTACATGGTGCAAACAGATGAGAAATGAAACCAGAACCAATGATAACGGAAGCCCGGTTACATGCTGCGGCGATACTGTCCGCCGACATCGTAAAGGGCACGGGAGATCTGCCCGAGCGAACACACCCTCACGGCATTCATGAGTTCCTCGAAGACATTGCCGCCCGATGTGGCGACTGACTGCAGGCGCGCCAGGACTGCCGTGCTTTCACCCGCATTGCGCTGCTGGAAATTACGCACGGCGGCTACCTGGAAATCCTTCTCGGCGTCCGTCGAACGGATCAGGGCGACCGATTTCGACTTTTCGCCGTCCGGCTGCTCGCTCAGGAACGTATTCACGCCGATCAGCGGCAGCGTGCCGTCGTGCTTGAGCTTTTCGTAGTACATGCTCTCTTCCTGGATGCGGCTGCGCTGGTACATGGTCTCCATGGCGCCGAGGACGCCGCCGCGCTCGGAGAGCGATTCGAACTCCTTATAAACCGCTTCTTCGACCAGGTCGGTCAGGTATTCCATGAAGAACGAGCCCTGCCAGGGATTCTGGTTCTTGTTGAGCCCCAGTTCGCGATTGATGATGAGCTGGATCGCCACCGCACGACGCACGCTTTCCTCGGTCGGGGTCGTCAATGCCTCGTCATAGGCATTGGTGTGCAGCGAGTTGCAGTTGTCGAACAGCGCGTACATCGCCTGCAGGGTCGTACGGATGTCGTTGAACTGGATCTCCTGCGCGTGCAGCGACCGGCCGGAGGTCTGGATGTGGTACTTCAACATCTGGCTGCGCGGCCCGGCGCCGTAAAGATCACGCATCGCACGCGCCCAGATGCGGCGCGCCACACGACCGATCACCGCGTATTCCGGATCCATGCCATTGGAAAAGAAGAACGACAAGTTCGGCGCGAAGTCATCGACCTTCATGCCGCGCGCCAGGTAGTACTCGGCGATGGTGAACCCATTCGACAGCGTGAAGGCGAGCTGGCTGATGGGGTTCGCGCCCGCTTCGGCGATGTGATAGCCGGAGATCGACACGGAATAGAAGTTGCGAACCTTGTGATCGATGAAATACTGCTGCACGTCGCCCATCATGCGCAGCGCAAACTCGGTCGAGAAAATGCAGGTGTTCTGCGCCTGGTCTTCCTTGAGGATGTCCGCCTGCACCGTGCCGCGCACCAGCGAGAGCGCCTCGGCGCGCAGCTTCGCGTATTCCTCGGCGCTCAGCACACCCGGCGCAACCAGTTGATCGCTCGTAATGCCCAGCAGCGCAATCCCGGAGCCATCGTGTCCTTCCGGCAGATCGCCGTTGTAGAACGGTGCTGCGGCGGAGACGGCACTGCGCAACTGCGCGACCCGCTGCTCCGCTGCGGTCCAGCGGCCTTCGGCACGCAGGAAACGTTCGACGCGCTGATCGATCGCCGTGTTCATGAACATGGCCAGCAACATCGGCGCCGGGCCATTGATGGTCATGGACACTGACGTCGTCGGCGAACACAGATCGAAACCCGAATAGAGCTTCTTCATGTCATCGAGCGTGGCGATCGACACGCCTGAGTTGCCCGTGCGCCCGTAGATATCGGGACGCGTATCGGGATCTTCGCCATACAACGTGGTGGAGTCGAAGGCCGTCGACAGGCGTGTCGCGCCATGCCCGCCCGCCAGGTAGTGGAAGCGACGATTGGTGCGCTCGGGTCCGCCCTCGCCCGCAAACATGCGGATCGGATCCTCTTCCTCGCGGCGGTAGGGATAAACACCGGCCGTGTACGGATAGCTGCCGGGCAGGTTTTCGCTGAGGATGAACTTCAGCGTTTCGCCCCAGTCGCGGAACGTTGGCGCGGCAATCTTCGGCATCGGGTTGCCGCTGAGCGAGGTCGTGTAGTTCTCGCCCACGACGTTCTTGTCGCGCACCTTGTACGAATACTGCGCATCGCTGACGCCGCGCACACGCTGTGGCCAGCGCTTCAACTCGGCGATGCCCTCCTGGCCGATCGCATCGAGCGCCTCGTTGTACGCGGCCCGCAGCTGCAACAAGCTGCGATCAGCGCCCGATTCGGTCAGTGCGTCTTCCGGAAAGCGATCGAGCGGTCCGGGCAACTTCACGTCGTGCAGCGAACGGAGCGACTCATAAAGTCCGCCTGCGCGGCGCGCTGCTTCTGCTGCCGTCTCGATGGATGCCTTGCTGCGGCGACCATTGCCGGCGATCTCCGCGAGATAGCGCGAGCGCGACGCCGGAATCAACGGATCGCGCGACACGAACTGCGTCGGGCCCACGTCGTCGACGGTCCAGCTGCGTCCGGCAGTCGGCACCTTCGCATCGACCAACCGGCAGAGTTCGCCGAAGAGACGATTCACGCCCGGATCGTTGAAGCGGCTGGCAATCGTCGGGAACACCGGCACGTCGGCATCGGGCAGATGCGCGCCGTCGCGATGGTTGCGACGCCACTGCTTGCGCACGTCGCGCAGCGCATCCTCGGCGCCGCGCTTCTCGAACTTGTTCAGCACGATGACATCGGCGAAATCCAGCATGTCGATCTTTTCCAGCTGGCTCGCTGCACCGTACTCGCTGGTCATGACATAGCCGGAGACATCGACGAGATCGGCGATCTCGGTATCCGACTGACCGATACCGGCCGTCTCGACGACGATCAGGTCGAAACCCGCGAGCCGCAGCAGGCCGATGGCGTCCTTGAGAATGGCGCTGGTGGCGAGATGCTGCCGCCGGGTCGCGAGCGACCGCATGAAAATATTGCCCGCGGACAGCGAGTTCATGCGAATGCGATCGCCGAGCAATGCGCCGCCGGAGCGACGGCGGGTCGGATCCATGGCGATGACCGCAATGTTGCGCTCCGGGTAATGGCGCGCGAAGCGCTGCAACAGCTCGTCGGTCAGACTGGATTTGCCGGCGCCGCCAGTGCCGGTGAGACCGATCACCGGCGCATGAGATTTCAACTTCGCGATGGCGCGCCGGATCGGATCGTCCTGCTCCGCCGGATCCGCGTCTTCCAGCGCGGAGATCGTCCGCGCGATCTGCTCATGCTCGCGCGGATTGAGCGGCGCAAATGCAAATGCCGGCTTCTTCGCGGCGCGCACGCGCTTGAACACATCATCGATCATGCCGTCGAGTCCCATCCGGCGTCCGTCCTCGGGCGTATAGATCCGCTCGACCCCATGACGCTCGAGCGCCTCGACCTCGTGCGGAGCAATCGTGCCGCCGCCGCCGACGATCACGCGAATGTGATCGACACCTTTCTCGCGCAGCATGTCGACCATGTAGGCGAAGTATTCGTTGTGGCCGCCCTGGTACGAGGAGACCGCGATGGCGTCGGCGTCCTCCTGGATGGCCGCACGCACGATCTCGGCGACGCTGCGGTTGTGACCGAGGTGAATCACTTCGGCGCCGTGTGCCTGCAGCAGCCGGCGGATCATGTTGATGGCCGCATCGTGTCCGTCGAACAATGAGGCCGCGGTCACGAAGCGCAACGGTTTGCCGGCGTCGGCAACGGACTCCGTGCCGGAGGAAACGGTGCGCGAGAAATCGACAACACTACTCATTCGGCGGCCCCCTGAGGCAACGACAAGGTGGCAAAGGTACTTTGCCGTATATAATATACTCGTGAGTATATTTAGGGTTGCCGCAACGGGTCAACGCCGGTGAACCATGACGCAACGCGTCAATACGGCGCGTATGATTCGGCAATCCACGACCCGTCAGGAGTGCGAGTGGCCAGTCGACCGACAGCCAAGAAATCCGCTGCGGATGCCGCAACGACCGCACTGTGGTCCCCTGCCGCATCGCGCGTGCGCGATCGCGAACGCAAACGCGAGGCCGTCATCCAGACTGCAGCCCGCGCTTTCCGGGCCCGCGGCTATCACAACACGTCGCTCGACGACATCGCCGGCATCCTGAATGTCACGAAGCCGACGGTGTATCACTACGTCGAAAACAAGGAACAGCTCCTGTTCGAGTGCTTCCGCGCAGGTCTTGCGCTGATCATGGCGGGATTCGACGAGGTGGGCGACTCGACGAAATCGGCACGCGAACGCCTGAGCATCGTCATCTCGCGTTACGCCGAGGCGATTACTTCCGATTTCGGCTGGTGCATGGTCCAGGCGGAGAATCAGGACCTGAGTCCGGCGATGAGCCGGAAAGTGAAGGAACTCAAATCGGAGATCGACCAGGGACTGCGTCGCCTGATCCGCGAAGGTGCGCGCGACGGCTCGCTGCGCAAATGCGACGAAAAGATGACGGCATTCGCGATCGCTGGCGCAATCAACTGGATCGCGCACTGGTATCGGGACGATGAACCGCTCTCGGCCGCGCAGATCGCAGCGCGCTATCTGGACCTGTTTGACCTGGGGCTGCAGCCGAGATAGCGCGGGCATAAAAGGCAGGCGCTAGGCTCCAGGCTCCAGGTCAGAATTGGGGAAAGGGCTCTCGTCTCCTCAAGCTAGTCCCTAGTCCCTATCCCTTCCCTCGGCTCCGTTACCTTTTCACTTTCGACACTCGGATCGACACTCATGGGCCACCGACTCAGCAAGATCTACACCCGCACCGGCGATCAGGGCACCACCGGTCTTGGCGATGGCACGCGCGTGCCCAAGACTCACGGACGCATCGAAGCGTATGGCGCCGTCGACGAAGCGAACAGCGCCATCGGCATGACGCTCGCCGTGCAGGGATTGCCCGATGACGTGGTGACACTGCTGACGGAGATCCAGCACGATCTGTTCGATCTCGGCGGCGAACTCGCCGTCCCCGGCTATCGCGCGATCGAGCAGCCGAAGATCGACGCGCTCGAACAGGCGCTCGACCGGCTCAACGAAAATCTCCCGATGCTCAAGGAATTCATCCTGCCCGGTGGCGGTCCCGCGGCGGCGGCGTGCCACCTGGCACGGACGATCACTCGCCGCGCCGAGCGTGAAGTGTGGCGATTGATGGACTCGGAGTCCGTGGCCCATGAAGTGCCGCAGTACCTCAACCGGCTGTCCGATCTGCTGTTCGTCGTGGCGCGTGTACTGGCCCGTCACGAGAATGGCCAGGAAGTGCTCTGGAAGCGCAGCCGCTGACGCTGCATCAGCCGTCGCGCCTCGACGCGGCGTCAATGAGTCAACCGATCGATTTCGTTGAGCGCTCGTCGTTCCGTTTCCAGCGCCGCCCGCCGGCTGAACAACACACGTTCGCAGGCAGCCTGGACGGCTGCTGCCGCCGCTTCATTGATGACGTGGGCATACTCGGCGCGCGCGGCGGTGCCGATTTTCTCCGCGATCGCCACGCAGTTCTGCATTCCATTCAACAATGCGCGCCGCGAAGGATAGTTGTCGGCGAGTTGCCGCAGTCGGTGACGACACATGCCGGCGTGAAATGCAGAGCCCACGATCGGATCCCTCGTGTGCTCGAGTGAACGGCACAGGATCGTCCGGTCCGCCTCCCGGAATTCCCTGAGCAGCTCACGGGGACCATTGGTTGCCGCCGCCGATACGTGCAATACGGCGAACAGGGGTGCTTCCTGCAGCAGCGACCATTCGGGTGCGGTAAAACCCGTGGGTGGCCTGAGACGACTCTGTTCACTCTGCGCAGCCTTGGCCGGTACGTCTCCCAGAGGTCCCAACCCGGCCAGTTCCGCACTCAACTCTCTGTGAATCTCTTCGACACCCTGTTCGCCTTCCTGCATTTCGATCAACACCCGGGCCGCGCATGCCACCACTTCATCGGCGAGTTCCCTGCGAGCCTGCGCTCGCGTGAGCTCGCCACTGACCAGGTCCAGCGTGAGTTCCCTGGCGCTGGCGCCGAAGAGGGCTCTGGCCGCTTCGGCTTGAACATGAATGTCGTGGAGGTGCGCACCGTAAGCGACGGTCTGCTGCAGCCACTGCAGCAATCGCTCCCGCTTGCGCGTGTTGCGTCCGACGAGACTCACCATGCCTGCGAGCGCCGTGCCTCGCGCGTGACTGTCGTTGCTCCCCGTTGCTGACTGCATGCGCTGCACTCCCCGAAGCTTCACTCGGTGACGGTGGCGACGATCGACCGACCCGGCATATCGTGCATTGCTGACCGATCAATGGTCTATCCGTCATTCGTTCAGTTGCGACGCAGGAATGCGCGGCGAATGATGCCGGCGTCGCAGAAGGAAGAGCCGCGTGAGTTCCAAGCAGGATTCGGCGACGGAGCGTCGGTTCATGCCGAAGCTTCGCACCTCATGGATTCCCATGGTGCTGACCGTAATGGTCGTCTCCACCGTGACGCTCCTCGGCTACTTTGGACTGCAGTACCTGCGCAGCAGCACTTTCCAGGAGGGACGCGCGTTTCGCGTGCTCGGCGAAATCGCTCAACAGTTCGACAACATGCAAGGCGGCATGTCGAGTCTGTTGACGCTGATCCCCGAGTCCGTCTTCGACGCAGACTGCGAGCCAGACCCACGGAAGGTTCATCTGTATCTGGGCAAACTCGATCTGCGCGATCTGAAGCTGGAGTCCCTCCCCAACCCGCAAACGAAGGAGCACGCGCCTGCCACCATCACGAGCGCCGCGAGCCGGTTGACGATCTATATCGACGATCCACGACGCCCGTTCACGGTCGGTCCCGGTGTCGTCGCGGTCGGCAACGACGGCAGCGGCTGTGCGATGCAACTGCGCGGCAATCTGCAGAAGCACCTGCCTGCCTTCACGGGGCAACGATACTTCGATGAAGTGATGCTGGCGCTGCCGGATGGGACCGTGCTCGCAACCATCGGCAATCGCGATGCGTATCCACTGCAGGTGCCGCTGCAGGAAGACACCGCCGATCCCATCGTGGTCGCCAGTGCCAGCACCCTGCTCGAACACGCCAGCGCTGTTGCAGGCCAGGGAAAATTCCACTTCGGAACCGAGCCGACCGCACCTGCGGCAGCCAAGGGTTCAGTTCCGGAGCACGCGGTCGCTTTCACACGGACACTCGGCGAACGCAGCTACGAAGTTTCCGTCCTGCCATTGGTCCCGCCCAATGGCGTCTACGTGGACGACAACTCGACCGATCCGGGTGGCGCCAGAGCCGCCCCCACGCTGTATCTGCTGGGCCTGAAACGGGAGAACCTGGCGCAGCAGGCGAGCGACACGCTGGGCTCTGGCGGTGCTTTCGCCGCGACGATCGTCGTGCTGCTCGGCGTGCTCCTGTGGCCATTCCTGAGCCTGCGTCTGTCCCCGCCCGAAAGCGCCATTGCCGGATTCCAGGCATTCGGCGTCGTGGTCGCGCTGGTGCTGCTGCCCATCGTCCTGACGTCCTCGGCCGTGTGGATCTGGACTCAGATTCGTCTGCAGGCATGGGCAGATCGTGGCTCTGAAACCTATGCGCTGCAGATCGAACAGACGGTGCGCAGCGAACTCGATGAGGCCGCGTGGCTGTTGAATTCCTACTCTCAGCTCGCTCGCGACCCCCGACGGGCGCAATCCGCTTACCTGCGTCGCAGTCCCGACGGCTTGCCGGTGCAGGCGAAGATCAATCGCAGCGACTGCGTACCGCTCAATCCCACCTGCAAGATGTTTCTCGACGGTCCGACCGATCCGGCCCGAACGCAGCTGCGCAACTGGTCACCCCTGCGTACGGCGCTCATCCTCCGGGCGGAAGGTGACAGCGCCCCACCCCGCTTTTCGGCGTTCGGCGACGTGCCGGTGAAGACGGCCATCAATCTGGCCGACCGCAAGTACTTCCAGGCGCTGCGTGCCGGCCAGGCATGGAAACCGCGCTGGGCTTCGCCCGACACGCCGGAATTCGTTGCACAGCGTCTATTCAATCGCGCCGACGCAGCGCGCGTACTGCAGGTCGCCGTGTCGCGGGAATGGACCGATCACTGGAAAGGTATCATCACGGGCGATACGCGGTTGTATGCGCTGAGCGCCACCGTGAAACCGCCGCTGCTGCGGTTCGCCGTCGTCGACACGAGCAGCGGCGAAGTTCTGTTTCACAGCAACGACGAACGCAGCCTGACGGAGAACCTGCTGGTCGAGACCGAGCGCAATGTCAGGCTGCAGCAGGCACTGCAGTCGCGCGGCGGGGGGCGCCGCACGATCGACCTGATCGACCACTTCGACGGCAAGTACCTTGGTGAGCCGCACCGCTTCTACTACCGGCCGATTCAAAGCGTGCCGTGGGGAATCGTCGTGCTCTACCCGACCGAATCCTTGCGGGACGTCTCCTTCGATGCCGCGATCGCCACGCTGACTCACTGCATCAGCATCGTTACAGTCCTGGTCCTCGCCATCGTCGTCATCGCGTTTCTCTGGAACAGACGGGTGGATCGCTACCTGCTCGCTGCGATCTGGCCGCAGTGGGACTGGCGGACGCACTATCCAAGGGTCGCACTGGCGTTGACGGCTTTCTGGCTGATCGCCCTGGCCGCGCTGATCTGTGCCGTGCGCTTCAATGCGTGGCCGATGGCGCTCGCCGTCATCGCGCTGGCGGCAGCAGGAGGCGGCTGGGTGATCTGCCGCTCTCAGTGGCGCCTCGTGCGCAATCCAGGCATCGGCATGTATCGCCTGTTCTATGCCTGGGCTGCGGTCGCCATCCTGTGCGTGATCGTAGTGCTCCCCACCCTGGTGCTGGCGATCGGTTACCAGGACATGGCTACGGGCGACTATGTCCGCGCCCAGCTATCGCTCGCGGCGAAAGACATCGAACGTCGTGAACTGCTGATGCAGCGGGATCTGCTGCGATGGGTACCGATCGACCGGGACCGGCATCGCAAGTATCCGACGGCGCACACGCTTGCCGCTGCCCTGCCCGTCCCGGGCTTTCGCACCGTTCGCTACGACGAGGAGACCGAACGATGCGATGCGCCGACCCGGCCCGCCGAACATCCGTACTGCTGGGAGGTGCTCACTTTCGACTGGCTGCCCTGGATCGATGTCGGCGGTCCCGGCGAAGCTGGCTCGTTTCGTCGCCTGATCTGGCGCAATGTGACGTTCGGCAACCCGCAGCGCCGCACGTCGAGCGCTACCCCACGGAACGTCGTTTCTGACGCCCCTGGTGCGCCGACCGGCAGCAATATCACGCTGCGACGGCGACTCGCAGTCATGGAAGCTCGCGGACGACTCCCTGAAGAACTGCTGTTGGCCAGACGGGGTAATTGCTCCGACGTGACGGACGGTCGACCTTGCCTGAGCGAAAGCGCCGACGTACAGCACCGCGATCGACGCTCGTCGCTCAATACCGCAATGCTGCTGGGCATGGGTCTGATCCTGACGCTCGCGTGGCTCGTCGCGGTTGCCACGCGACGGCTCTTCGGCATTCGCATCCCCTTCGCCGCCCGCTTCGTCGACCCACCCGACAGGCCCCTGCCGTTCGGCGCTTTACTGGCCACCGAACAGCGCATCGATCAGGCGCGTGCCGAATTCGGGCCGGCGTTCACCGGCAAGGATGCGATCGATATCCGGCGCATCGAAAGCGGCCCTATCTACCGCGAGGTCTGGCGTTCGCTGACCGGCGAGGAACGGCATCTGCTGCATCAACTGGCGCGCGGGTATTTCGCGAATCCGGAAAATGTCGTCGTGGTGGAGCGGCTGCTGCACCGGGGCTTCGTGCGCCTGCGTCCCTGGCCCGTCATCACCGATCCCGGCCTCGCCGAATTTGCACGAAGCGCGCCGGACCATGAGGAGTTTCATCAGGACCAGCTCGACTGGGACAGTGCACAAGCCGGCAGCACGTGGCATCGCATCCGCATTCCGCTGCTGTCCGGCGGCCTCATGATTGCCATCGGACTCATGGCCTTTGCCGGCGGCACCATGCAGATCGTGCTGACATCGCTGGCTGGTATCTCCGCGCTCCTCGGCCACGTATCGAACCTGACGAACTTCGTTCGCAAGGGCGACACGGGGAAGTGAGGCAGCCGCACGTCCCCCCGCACCGCTCCAATCACTTCATCTGCGCCGGTACGAACTCCTCCATCACGGCCTTTTCCAGCAGATCGAACGGCAGCAATCCCTGTCCGATCAGGAAGTCGTGGTATGGCTGCTCGCTGAACCTGTCGCGCAGCACGATCTCCACCTTCGTGCGCAGGGCATCCAGCTTCGAGTAGCCGTAGTAGTACGAAGTTGCCTGGCCTGGGGCATTGAACGTGTAGCGATCGACCTCCTGTTTCGCCATCGGTTCGGATAACAGGACTTCGTTCATGAGAAAGCTCTGTGCCGCCGCCGGCTCCATCATGCCGAGATTCAGCATCGGATCGAGGAACGCCCGTGCCTCGCGCATCATGCGCATCTGCAACGCACCGAGCTGCCCCTCCGGCGGCAGGTACTGCTTCATCAGCGCTTCGGCATAGAGTGCCCAGCCTTCGACGTTGGCGCTGTTGAATGCGTAGACGACGCGCGCTGTGGACACGCCGCGCTCGAGCATGGCCGCAAACTGCAACTCGTGGCCGGGCCGGGCTTCGTGCGCCGTCAGCGTCCACGCGATGGCGTCGTAGTTGAAGTCATCCATCGGCGCGCCGGCTTTCGCGTTCGGATTGCTGGTCGGGAGCACGAACTCGGCGGGCTCGCCCGTGTTGCCCACGAGTCGCGGCGGATCGATGTGCGGCGCCGGACTGGCTGCAGACTCGGCTTCCGTCCCGAGACGAATGACGGCCTTGCGCGTCGGCAGCGTGACGATCTTTTCGCGCCGGACGATGGCTTCGATCTGCTCCAGCCGGCCGTAGTAGAGATCGAGCAGTTTGTCATTGGGAATCTGTTCCTTCTTCAGCGCGCGGATCACCTGGCGATAGTCCGAGGTCTCCCAGCCACGCTGGGCCGCGATGATCCGGGCCACTGTTTCGATCTCGCTGCGCGTCTGGCCGTAGTTGGCCATCGCGCGATCCATCAGCTCGCGCGGATCCATCTCGACGCCGAACTGCTTCAGATTGTCGGCATAGAGTTCGGCAGGCAGCTGGCTGGACTTGCGCGCATGCGGCAGCACCGTCGTACGCACCCAGGCGCCGTATTCATCGACCTGCCGACGCAGCGTACGAAGATCCTTCTGCCAACCCTTCAGGCCGCTTTCCTTGAGCAGTGCCTCGATGCCATCGAGATAGCGGCCCTGGTTGTCCAGGTACTGCTGCGCCTCCACGATCCAGGGACCGATCAGTGCCGGGTTCGCGGCTGCCTCTTCCTCGTAGCGCTCGCGCGCCAGTTGCGTGAGCGGCCGGTATCCCTTCTCCCTTCCTGCATAGCGTCGCAGTCGCACGAGAGCATCTTTCTGCCGTTCCCTGGCGACGCGCGAGTCGAGCAGATCCTGGAAACCACTGAAGATGGTCTGCGGCAGATCGAAGAACGTCAGCCGGTATTTCCGGTTCAGCTCCAGGGTCGTGATCTGCGATTGCGCCGCCGTGATGAGGATGTCGAGATCCTGCAGGACCCGGGCATCGCTCGCCCCGGCTTTGAGCGATTGCAGTTGTGCAACGGCGGCCGTCAGGTCCGCGATCTGACGCTCCGCGATTCCCGGTTTGAGGTCGACCACGTCCTTGTCGTAGCCCTCGACGCCGTTCGAGGTTGCACCTTCCGGAAAATAGCGCGCGCCGATCTCGAGCAGGATCCGCGCATTGCGATTGCTCTCCTCGAGCCACCCTGTGTCGTCGGCCGCCAGCAGGCAATGCGTCATCAGGCAGGCAACGACACCGAACCACCAACGTGTCATGGAGCGTTCCTCACGAAATAGAAAATCGAGTTCATATGGTCACACATTTGCGACTGCGCCCGTCGATTCGATCACACGGCTGATCGCATGTGCGGACCGAAACGCAGGCCGACTGCGTGGGCGGGAAGGCCTTCGTTTACCGAGCCCTTCGACCCCTCCGATCGGTTTGAAGATAAGTTACTCGAGAAAGTGCCAAAAATTTCGCTCTCGCCTCTCGGGTACCCAGAGAGGCGTGAACTTCCGAGAAGGATTGCGATCCTGCGCGCATGGCACATACGTAATCTTCTTTACCGTAGATGATCAGGGCGTGCGTATCGAACGCATTCTGCATGGAGCGCGCGACCTGGGGCCGCTACTGAATCAATAGGGATCGCTCCGCCCTTCCCTGCCGAAGACCGCCATGTTTTCGGCCGACTGCGTCGGTCCCGCGGGATTTCCTTTCAGTCAGGGGGGACCTTCGGCAGGATGGACTACGTCACGAAGGGCCGACTTCATCAGCAGGGAAGAAAAATCCTGCAGTTCTCCCCTGCCGACAGGCCTCCATGTCGGCAGACCGTCATGCGGTAGCCGTCATGTCACGATCTTCAGAACCATCCGTAGTTGAAACTGATGCTGATGCGCTCGGACTCGATGGGATTCGGCGCCACTTCATGCCGCAGCCAGCTCTCGAACAACACCAGGCTACCGGCCTGTGCCGGCAGGATCACCCAGGGTTTGTTCTCTCTGCGAGCATCTGGCCGGCGCGGCGGCGCGGCCATGAACCGATCCAGCCGCGGGTCCTCGAACTTGATGCCCGGAGAGCCCTTCGGCGTCTGCACGTAGTAGGTACCACTGATCGTGGACAGCGGATGCAGATGCAGCCCGTGCACGACGTGCCGCGGCATGATGTTCACCCAGCAATCAGTCATCACCAGGGGACGATCGTCGGTATCGAGTTCGAGCTTGCGGACGAACGAACGCACATGGCGGTTCAACTGCTTCTGCAGCGACTCGAACGTCGGCGACAGCGTGTGCATGCGCGGCACCGAACTGTACGACGTATAGCCACCGGGATAATTCTGCTGCGACCAGCGCTGCCCGGCGGTGTCGTCCACGCTCAGCTGCAGGCATTCCTGCAACAGCCGATTGTTGAACTTTCGCCAGCCCGCGCCCTGCAGGCTTGCGGTATGGATCTGGGTCGGAAAAAATTTCTGTGTGGGCATTCTTCTATCTACAGTTCGCCGACCGCACGTGAGGCCAGCAGGGATTCGCGGACGAGTTCTCTGAACCAGGCATTTGCTGCGTCGTCTTGCACATTGCCGTGCCAGTACACGAATGTTTCGAGCGGCGGCGAGTCCAGCGGAAACGGCAGCACCTGGTTGCCGATGTGGCGATTGGCGAGGTCCGCCTGGTTGCGGGTCATCGTGGTCAAGAGGTCCGACTGACTCACGATCTCGCAGGCCGCAACGTGTTGCTGGCAGCGGCTGCGGATGCGGCGGGTGAAACCGGCGCGACTGAGCGTGACATCTTCGTAACCGCTGGCGCCACGTCGCCGACCGGTCACGAGGACATGATCCTGGGCGAGGTAAGTCTCGAGATCCAGCGAGCCATCGATCGCCGGATGATCCTGCCGCACCAGCACCACCAGCGGTTCGGCACTGACCCGTTCGCGCCGCACGTCGAGGGAGAGTGGCAACGCCACATCGATCCCGACATCCAGTTCGCCGCTTTGCAGATCCTCTTCGAGGTCGCGCCGGTCGATGCGGACGGAGGCAACGTCGACGTTCGGCGCGGTTTCCCGCACGCGTCGCAGGACAGCCGGCAGGAACGAATACTCCTGCGCCTCGCGTACCGCCATCGTGAAGGTCCGGTCGCTCGTCGCAGGATCGAACTGTCCCGCGTGCTGCATGACGTTCTCGAGCGCACCGAGCGAGCGGCTGATCGTCGCAGCCAGCGCCCGCGCCTTCGGCGTCGGTGTCATGGCATTGCCATGGCGCTCGAACAATGGGTCGTCCAGGAGCTCGCGCAGCCGGGCCAGCGCATGACTGACGGCGGGCTGCGAGAGGTGCAGCCGCTTGCTCGCAGACGTAATGCCACCCTCCCGATAGATGGCATCGAATACGGTGAACAGATTGAGATCGATCCGGGACAGGTGCATGGTCCATCTCCGCAGCTATTCGCTACGCGCATCGGCCGGCATGCAGACATAGCATTGGCGTGAGGCGCAGGAGGGCTGCAAGGTAGCGGTGAGAATCGTACTGCAGGGTGGCCCGCCCTGTCCCGACAAGCAGGTGCCCCATGGAATTCGATTTCAGTCCCCACGTTCGCGAACTGCAGTCCCGGCTGCTGCGTTTCCTCGATGAGCACATCGTTCCCAACGAGTCGACCTATGAGCAGCAGATCGCCGCTCATCGCCGCAACGGCAATCCCTGGGTGCCGGTGCAGATCATCGAAGACCTGAAGCCCAAGGCGCGTGCCGCCGGTCTCTGGAACCTGTTTCTGCCGCGCTCGCCTCGCGCACCGCAGGGCCTGTCGAATCTCGAATACGCGCCCTTGTGCGAAATCATGGGCCGCATCCCCTGGTCGGCCGAAGTGTTCAACTGCTCCGCGCCCGACACCGGCAACATGGAGACCATCGAGCGCTACGGCAGCGAGGCGCAGAAAGACCAATGGCTGGAGCCGTTGCTCGCCGGGCAGATCCGCTCCGCTTTTCTGATGACAGAGCCTGCAGTCGCCTCATCGGACGCCACCAATATCGAATGCAGCATCCGGCGCGAGGGCAACGGGTACGTGATCAACGGCCGCAAATGGTGGTCGAGCGGCGCCAACGATCCGCGCTGCAAGGTCTACATCCTGATGGGCAAGACCAATCCCGACGCCGGCAAGCATGAGCAGCAGTCGATGATCCTGGTGCCCTCGGACGCGCCAGGCGTCACCGTCATGCGCCACCTTCCCGTGTTCGGCTATGACGATGCTCCGCATGGTCATGCCGAAGTCGATCTCGAGAACGTGCGGGTACCCGCGGACAGTCTCCTGCTGGGCGAAGGCCGCGGCTTCGAAATCGCGCAGGGACGCCTGGGCCCGGGGCGCATCCATCACTGCATGCGCTCCATCGGTGTCGCCGAACGGGCGCTGGAACTGATGTGCAAGCGCCTCAACGCGCGCATCGCATTCGGCAAGCCGATCTCGTCGCAATCGGTGTGGCACGAGCGGATTGCCGAATCCCGCTGCCTGATCGATCAGGCGCGTCTTCTGGTGCTGAAGGCCGCCTACATGATGGACACGGTCGGCAACAAGATCGCGCGCAAGGAGATCGCGATGATCAAGGTGATCGTGCCGAACATGACGCTGAAAGTGCTCGACTGGGCAATCCAGGCCCATGGTGGCGGTGGCGTGAGCGATGAATTCCCGCTCGCGAAGCTCTGGGCCGGTCAACGCACGTTGCGCCTGGCTGACGGTCCCGATGAAGTGCATCGCAATGCCATCGCGAAACTGGAACTGGCGCAGCATCTGCAGCAGTCGCAGGAAGCTGTGGAGATGCCGATCACGCGGGGACGCTAGTCATCCCGGATTGGTCACGCACTGCTGACAGGGATGGATCGCCATTGAACTCTGGCGCGGGACGTTTTGGACCGCGCGCGCCTCTCGGCCGTGCGACCGGTGAGGACAAGGGGAGTGTCTTGGCGCGACCTTCCGTGGGTTCATCGCGGCGTCGAAGAGGTCGCCGCAGCATTTGGTTCGTGCCGGCGGAACGACCGATTCGCTGTCGCGCACCGCTTGCGCTCCGTGCCATCCTGACTTGGGAGTGCCCACCTGCGTTGCCTTTCCCATCCGCAACCGGGTCCGCCAAGCCCCTCCCCTTATCCTTCCAGTCGCAAAGAGCGCGCTGCCGCGGTGGCCCTTTCGATGCCAACCATCCGATGCGGAGGGAACGACGCAAGAACATTCGCCCGGAACCCTCCGGCAGCGCGCTTCTTGCGACTGGTGAGAATAGGGCGAGAGGCTTGGCGGACCCGGTTCGTGCCGGGAAGAACAACGCAGGTGGGCACTCTCAGGTCAGAATGGTGTGAGGCCGACGCGGTGCGCGACAGCGAATCAGCACACAACATCGGCACGGGCCCGATGTTGCGGCGACCTCTTCAACGCTGGGGTGAGACAACGGGAGGTCCCGCCAAGACTCTCGCCCTGTCCTTACCAGTCGCCGGCCGACAGGCGCACGCGGTCAAGACGTGCTGCGAAAGGGCCAGCAAGTCGTTGATTGGCGCTTCACGTCACCAGCAGTGCAATGACATTGCGTGCCGCGATGATCATCAGCACCAGCGATGCCAGCGCGAACACCAGGAATCGGACGGGGACGTAGTTCGATGTGCACTGGATCAGTGAGTGCGCGATGCGCAGTCCCACGTAGACCCAGGCCAGCGTGACGTTGAGGCCGTCGGCGACGCCGACCGTGTAGCAGTAGATGGCCAGCGCATAGAACAGCGTGGGCTGTTCGTGCAGATGATTGTAGTTGTCCGCGATCTGCTGGACCGGCACGGGCAATGGATCGAGGTCGCTCTTGCGCTTGACCTTGCGGGCATCGATGCGTGCGGCACGCATCGCGGGAAGTCTCGTGGCGTACAGCCAGAACCAGATCACGAACGTCCACACGATCAACGCCAGCACCGGCGTCATGATGTTCGGCACCATGAGCATCCCCCTTAGCTCGAGTGATTTATCGGGTCAGTCTCGCGCCTTGATATTCGTCCGGTCGGAAGCCGATGAGCAAGTGGCCGTCGCCTTCGAGGACCGGTCGCTTGATCATGGAGGGTTGGGCCAGCATGAGTTCGATGGCCTTCGCCTGGTCCAGATCGGCACGGGCCGACTCGGGCAGCTTGCGAAAGGTAGTGCCGGCGCGATTGAGAACGGTTTCCCAGCCGCGCGCCTTGCACCAGCGCATCAGCGACGCGTGGTCGATCCCGGAGGCCTTGTAGTCGTGAAACGAATAGACGACGCCATGCTGATCCAGCCACACACGGGCCTTTTTCATGGTGTCGCAGTTCTTGATGCCGTAGAGCGTCAGACTCAAACCCTGTCCTCCCGTTGAATGCGGGTCGGATAGTACCTGCGATGGCCGCCGGCTACGATCCTGCGGGGGTGACGAACCGGAACAGGTAGGTCATCGCATCGCCGATCGTGCTCTCCCACACCTCCCATTCGTGCCCGCCCTCGACGATACGCAATTCGGCCGGTTGCCCGCTCCGTCGCAGCAGCGTGTAGAACTCCACGGCCGCGCCTTCGATGTAGAAGCGGTCGTCGTCGCCGGAGTTGATGTACATCGGTACAGGCGTTTTCCGGCTCAGATAAGCGGGCCACAGCGCGGTGTAGTTGAGTTCGCGCCAGATCTGCGGATCGAACTGTTGGGCGCCGAACACGCCGACGAGACGTGCAGATGAATCTTCCGGCGGCTCATTCGCGTAGATAGCCGGCGACAGCAGACCAGCTGCCGCGAACATCTCGGGATACTTGAGAGCGAAACGTGCTGCGCCGAAACCTCCCATCGACAGGCCGGCAATCACCCTGCCCTCGCGTCGGTCGAGAGCACGGAACTGCCGCTGAATCTGCGGCAGCAGATCCTGCATGACGGCGGTTTCCATGCGTTCCTTGCGATCGACATACCAGGTCGTGCCCGCTTCCGGGATCACGATGATGGCTGGCGGCATGGCGCCGCTGGCGATCAGTCGATCGGCAGTCTGCTGTATGTGGCCGGAGGAGACCCAGTCATAAGCCTTCTGCGCGTTGCCGTGCAGCAGGTAGAGGACGGGGTAGCGTCGTTGCGACTGGTCGTAACCCGTGGGCAGATACGCCACGTAGGACCATCGGCGCTGCAGGGCCGCCGAATCGAATTCGCGTGTCGTGACCGTGCTTGCATGAGCGTCCGTGCAAACGACGCACAGGAGCGCCGCAATCATTGCAGCACCCGATACAGGCCAGCGTGACTTCATCGCTTACTGACCGGACTGCCTGCCGCAGCCTCGGCTTTCTCCTTCTCGCGTCCGGCGGCAAGAATGCCCGGCAGCGAGTAGTTTCCTTCGTGGCAGGCGTACTCGTAAATATTCGCGTCGGATTTCGCAACGGCAGCTCGCGGTGGACGCCGTCGCGGACGCCGTGGGGTCCTTGACGGTGGCCAACTCGGACCCGAACCGCACCGTTACCTGGGGCGAGCAGATCTGGGACGAGATGGTGTTCGGCGTGATCCGCTATCGCAGCGTCAGGGAAGACGGCTCACCAGACAAGCCGAAGGGCGCCGGTCGGAACCAGGAACCAGGCGCTAGTAACTAGGCCCTGGTCGGAACGGGACTCTGACTAGCACCTAGAGCCTGGTGCCTTCTCTTCAGTATCTTGCTTCGATTCCGAAGCCCATGAAATTGATCCCGCCCTTGGTTTCGGCGAACAGACCGAACACGCTCGAGCGGTGGAAGACGAAGAACCCGACGTAGACATCGTCGATGTCCTTGCTGATCAACCGGTCCATCGTCGCGAACTGGCGCATCGGCACGTCGACGGTCCACTCGACGTAGTTCATCAGCTTTTCGGACGTGATGTCGGGACCCTTCTTGGCGAAGTCGCGCTGTTCGGCGAGCGGAATCTCGCTCAGGTAGCTCACTCCTTCGCCGAGGCCGAATCGAACGTCCTTCTGGGTCCACGGCAGGCGCAAGGAGTAGTGAGCCTTGATGTATGCATTGATGCCGTAGCCATCGTCCTGGAGGCCGCGGGAATTGACCCATTGCAGACCGACGTTGCCAGTCAGTTCGATCGGCAGACCGAACATGGTCGGACTGATGCGACGGCCCCAGCTGCCGGCGATGATGTATTCAGATTCGGGGGAAGCGTCATAGTCGCCCCAGATCGCGGTCGTCAGATCCGTCTCGGATGCTTTGCCCCAGTTCAGGCGAACATTGTCGCGACCGGTCTCGTCAGCCGTCGCGGACTGCGCGGCGAACCCCAGGGCGGACAGCACGAACAGGGCAAGGAGTGATCGGGTGAACCGGGCAGCCCGGCCGTTGATAGTGGTTTCCAAGAATTGCGACTCGATGCGCACGCTCAGGCGGCGCCCGAGCATACCTAAGTCGCCCCGCCAACTCTGTACGGCGATCGCTGAAGGCGGCCTACGTCAGGCCTTGGGAAGCAGCTCGCCGGTCAGGTCAGACGCGCCAGCATTGCATCCTTCTGAGCACGCACGGCCGGGTGATAACAGTCGACTGGCTGGACGCCGAGATGCCCGATGCACGCATTGCAGTCGACGCAGCGCGGACCCGGTTCGTCATGCTGGATATGCCGGTACAGCAACGGATCGGCGATGAACGCCCGACCGGCGGAGACGAGGTCGCAACTGCCCCGCGCGAGCGCCGCTTCCATGGCGGCCCGCGTCAGAAAGCCGCCCACGCAAATGACGGGTATCGACAGCTCGCGCGCGAAGGCCTGCGCGTAGCGCAGGTTGAATCCCTCGCGACGCGGCCACAACACATCGAACAGCAACGCGAACAGCGGCCAGAACAGACGGAATCCCCAGCGCCGCACCCACGGCAGATACCGCATCGCGCCGCCTACCATGTTGCGCAGGCAGCGGGCGAACGTGCCATGAACCATGGGCATGCCCGATTCATAGTGTCCGACGGAAACCTCGATCGCATCGGCACCGTCCTTCTGCAGGACCATCGCAACACGCACCAGTTCGTCGGTATTGAGCCCGTGGCGCAACGGCAGCTTGTCCGATCCGTTCATCTTGATGATGACCGGAAAATCCGCGCCCACCCGCGATCGGATCTCACGGAACACATCGCGCAGCATGTTGATCCGATGATCGAACGAGCCGCCGTAACGATCGGTGCGCCGATTGGTATGCGGTGTCAGAAACTGACTCATCAGATAACCGTTGGCCGCATGGATCTGCACGCCATCGAAGCCTGCCTGCTTGCAGCGCGCAGCGGCCGCTCCGAAGTTGGCGATGATCGCCTGAATCTCGCGCAGCGATAGTTCGCGCGGCAGCGTCCCCGTCACCAGTTCCTTCACCGCCGAGGCAGAGACCGCTTCCGACACTCCGGCGAATTGCGGCACGACCTGACGTCCGCAGTGGTTGAGCTGCGCGAAGATTTTCGAACCGTGCGCATGCACGGCGTCGGCGAGCTGCCGGAGCCCGGGAATCTTGTCGTCGTCGTCAGCACCCACCTGTCGCGGCGCCGACTTGCCGTCGAGGCCGACATAGATATTTCCCGTGATGATCAGCGGCGTGCCGCCCTTCGCTATCGGGATGTAGAACTGCAGCAACTCCGGCGTCACGAAGCCGTCATGAGTCGCGCGGGTTTCAGCGGTTGCCGTTTTGATCAGCCGTCCCGACAGCGTGAGTTTGCCGATGGTGACGGGCGTGAAGAGCGGGCTGTCGGCGACAGGCATGACGCACGTCCGCAGGCGGAATTTGCATCATCGTCGAGCAGCCCGTTCGCGGCGGGAATGGTACGGAAGGGCGTCTGCGTCTGGTTTATGTCGGATCGCAGAAACGTGTGGGTGAAGCAGGAACGAAAGAGTCTCCACGGGAGAGCACGGGCAACTCGGGGAAATGGATCAAAGGCTGCGCACGCTGCATTTCTCCCTGACCCGTGCTTCCCCGCGTACCCCGTGGAAGTGCTTTTTGCCTGCCTACGCGCTATACGACCGCGATGTCGTCGCACCGCCGTGCCCCGTCCAATCGGTATGGAAGAACTGGCCGCGAGGCCGATCGATCCGTTCATAGGTGTGCGCGCCGAAGTAGTCGCGCTGTGCTTGCAGCAGGTTGGCGGGCAGGCGGCCTGAACGATAACCGTCGAAGTAAGCCAGCGCCGAACTCATGCAAGGAACCGGGATGCCGCTTTGTACGGCGGCGACTACGACGCGACGCCAGGCGGCCTGCCGACTGGTGACGGCTTCGTTGAAAAAGGCATCGAGCAGCAGGTTCACCAGATCGTGATCGCGGTCGAAGGCCTTCTTGATGTCGCCCAGGAAGGCCGAGCGGATGATGCAGCCGCCGCGCCAGACCAGCGCGATGCCGCCGTAGTTCAGATTCCATTGATAGGTCTTCGCGGCGTTGCGCAGCAACTGATAGCCCTGCGCATAGCTGATGATTTTTGCTGCGTACAACGCCTGACGCAGGTCGTCGATGAGACGCGCCTTCTCGCCGCTGAACGGCGTGACGTCGGCGCGAATCTTTTTCTCCGCGGAAACCCGCTCATCGTGTGCCGCCGAGAGCGCACGCGCGAATACGGCTTCGACGATCAACGTCAGCGGGATACCCTGGTCGAGTGCCTCGACCGCCGTCCATTTGCCGGTTCCCTTCTGACCCGCCGCATCCAGAATCACGTCGAGCGTGGCGACGCCCGAGTCGTCCTTGTACGCGAGGATGTCGCGCGTGATCTCGACGAGGTAACTATCCAGTTCGCGCCGATTCCAGTCGGCGAACACTTCCTGCATTTCCGCATTGCTCATGCCGAGCACGCGCTTCATGACGTCGTAGGTTTCACCGATGAGCTGCATGTCGCCGTACTCGATGCCGTTGTGAACCATCTTCACGAAGTGACCGGCGCCGTTCTCGCCCATCCAGTCGCAGCACGGATCGCCTTCGGGTGTGCGCGCGCAGATGGCTTGAAAAATCGGCTTGATGTGGGGCCAGGCCGCCGGGCTGCCCCCGGGCATCAGCGACGGTCCGTTCAATGCACCCTCCTCGCCTCCCGAGACGCCGGTGCCGACATACAACATGCCCGCCTGCTCGACCCGGGCGGTGCGGCGGATGGTGTCGGTGAACAGACTGTTGCCGCCGTCGATGAGAATGTCGCCAGGCGACAGCAATGGCAGGAGTTGCTCGATCAGTTCATCGACCGGTTTGCCGGCTTTGACCAGCATGAGGATCTTGCGCGGCGCCTTCAGTGCGGCAACGAGTTCCGCCGGACTGTGCGTCCCGGTGAAGTTCTTGCCTTGCGCGCGGCCGGCAATGAAGTCGTCGACCCGCGATGTCGTGCGATTGAACACAGCGACATGAAAGCCGCGACTCTCCATGTTGAGCGCCAGGTTCTCGCCCATTACGGCGAGTCCGATCAGGCCGACGTCTGCGACTGGAGTGGTCATGGAAACCTCAGCGATTGGATCGACTATTCACACTGCATTCTGACGCCAGACCTGTAACGGTCAACTGATGTCGCCTATCGGCCGCCGCCGCCGCCGCCGCCACCACCTCCTCCGGATGAACCGCCGCCGCCCGACCCGGACGAACTGCCGGGCGGCGTGGAGGAAGACGCAATCTGCGAACTGAGACTGCTGCCGATGGCGTTCGCGAAGCTTCCCAGGTCGTTCACGCCGCCACCGCGATACCAGCCGATGTTATTGGCGGCTGCAGCGGCGGCGGCGGCGCCGACAGCGAGCGTGAATTTTCTGGTCCACGCCTCTTCGACGTCCAGGGCCACCGCATACGGCAGCAGCATCTCGTAGCGCTTCGCGTCCAGTTGCGGCGCTTCGCCGGGACCGCTGACACGCGCCAGTTCGTCCCGTTCAGCGACGCTCAGATACAGCTTGAGTCCCTCTACTTCATCCATGAGTCTGCGGCCCTCGACCGTCGGGGCGCGCACGAGGAAGCTGAATACGACCAGCGTGATGACGCAGAGCACACCGATCCCGATGATGGCGATGATTCCCGCACCGCCCGCTACCATCAGCGCGATCAAGAATGTAACGATGGCGATCACCAGCGCCTTGACCACGCTCCAGCCGTTCAGGCGGAAATAGCGTGGCTGCATCACGCTCCGCAGTGCAGCGCCATGCAGGAGTTTCGCCCTGGATAACAGGCTCGCATTCTTGTTGGTCAGTTCCAGTACTGACGGCGCACCTTGCGAAAAAAGTGACTCGAGCAGGCTGGCATCGCTCGGGGGCTCAGGCTTCGCAGCTGTGCCCACTTGCTCCAGCCGCCACGTGTCCTTGCGGATCAGTTTTGGCTCCCGGTCGATGCGCAGGAATCCGCCCACTGCGAGGTGCAGCACCGACGCCGAGAAGCAGCGTGTGTCGTAACGCATCCGCTGCAGATACCGCAGAGCCGACGGTCCGTGACCTTCGGGCGGTTCGTACCGCGCGATCACGATGCCCTTGCGCGGATCGCGTCCCACGCGACGCCATTCGTAGACGCAGAAGATCAGCACCAGCAGCCAGCCGATGGCCGCGACGAGCACCCCGCCGTTGTCACGCAGAAACCAGCCCACGCGCTGCGCAGTCGACGGCGCGGCAATGACGCCTTTGGGGAACGTCATCACCACGGTGAAGCCCTCATTGGGTCCAAGCGGCTGCGTCAGGCGCCATTGCACCCGACCCGCATCCGGTAACTCTGCGGTGTACGCCTGACCTTGTCCGCCTTGAACGCCCGTGTATCCCTCGGCGCTCATCTGTTCGATCGGCACCGGCGCCGGCAGGCGCGCTTCGACCGTGCCGCTCAGAATCGGGAATATCCAGCCGGTGCCGATGGCATTCCAGTACAGCTCGTCGTGGTTCTCGAAGAAACCCAACTGACGGGTGGTGCGATAGCGCAAGGTAAACGTGTGCTGTGCGGGCGCGGACAGGAAACTGTCGTCGCCGGTATTGATGCGCACGCCATTGCCGATGTTCTCGGTAAACCACGGTTCACGAGTGCCGTCGCGCTCCACATCGAGCACCTGCAGATCCACGACCACCCGGTTGCCATGACGGTCACGGTAGCGCGTCGGAAAATCGCGGAAGATGCCCCGGCGGATCTGGTTGCCTTCGACATTGACCGTGATGTGTTCGGTGACATCGAGCGCACCGTCCGTGCGGATGTCGATGTCGATGTCGTAGCGGAGGATCTGTTCCTCCGCGCGAACGCAAAGCGTACTGGCGAGCAGGAATACCAGACCAAGCAGGCGCCTCACGAGGCCACCTCCACTCGCACCGCACCACGTTCCTCGTCGCGCGCCTGGTAGAACTCGGCGGGCCAGAATGAACCCATGCGTGCAACGGCCACATCGGGAATGCGTTGCACCGTGTCGTTGAAGTCGCGTACGGCGCCGTTGTAGAAGCGTCGTGCGTACTGCAGGTGTTCCTCCACGTCGACCAGATCGCGCTGCAACTGCGCGAAGTTGTCACTGGCCTTGAGGTCGGGGTAGGCCTCCTTCAAGGCGAATACGCGGCTCAGTGCCTGTTCGAGCGCCGATTCCACTTCGGCAAGCTGCGAGGGACTGCGCAGATTGACGGCCTGTGATCGCAGACTCGCCACGGCCTCCAGGACCGATCGCTCGTGCGACGCGTAGCCTTTCACCGCTTCCACGAGCTGCGGCACCAGATCGTGGCGACGCGTGAGCTGCACGTCGATATCGGCCCAGGCCGTACGTACCTGGTTGCGTAGTCGCACCAACCGGTTGTAGGCGATGACGGCCCAGATCGATACCAGGGCGGCAATGAGCGTCCAGACAAAAGACATGCGCTTCTCCTCGTCGTGACCCATTATGCTTGGCACATCGCTGCTTTTGCATTCGCTCCCCACCCTGGCAGGACTTTGCATCGATGGCTGGAAGTCAGGATTTCGCGGTCGATCCACGCAACGCCGCCGCACGGATATATCTCAACGGTGCACTGGTACCGCGCGACCAGGCAAAGGTATCCATCTTCGACGGTGGCTTCGTCGTCGGCGATGGCGTCTGGGAAGGACTGCGCCTGCACAAGGGGGCGCTGCTGTTCCTGGATCAGCACCTCGAGCGTCTCTATTGGGGCGCAGGCAAGATCGGACTCGATATTGGCTTCGACCGGCTCGCATTGATCGACGAGATCTGGCGAACCCTCGATGCCAACAACATGCGCGACGGCGTGCACATCCGCCTGATGGTGACGCGCGGCGAGAAATCCGCGCCCAACCAGGATCCGCGCAATGCCATCGGCGGACCCACCATCGTCATCGTCGCCGAGTACAAGCTGCTGAGTCCCGCGATCCTGACGCGCGGACTCAGTCTCTTTACCTCCACGATCCGCTGCACGCCCGCCTACATGTTCGATATGCGGCTCAATTCCCATAGCCGCCTGAATCTGATCGGCGCACTCCTGGAGGCCATTGCGGCCGGCGCCGATGAAGCATTGATGCTCGACCCGCACGGCCATGTATCGAGTTGCAATGCCACGAATTTCTTCTTCGTGCGCGACGGCGTCGTTTGCACGTCGACCGGCGAGTACTGTTTCAACGGGGTGACGCGAGCCAATGTGATCCAGCTGTGCCGCGATCACGACATTCCGATCCGCCTCGAGAACTTCAGTCTCGAGGAGACGTACTCGGCGCAGGAAGCCTTCGTCACCGGCACGTTCGGCGGCCTGACACCGGTGCGCGAGATCGATGGCCATCAATTGCCTGCAACGCTTCCCGGCCCCGTGACGCAGCGACTGCGTGCACTGTACGAGTCGCTCAAGGACTCGCAAGCCCATGACTGAGCCCGTT
Source organism: Povalibacter sp. (assembly GCF_036520495.1). Taxonomy (GTDB): domain Bacteria; phylum Pseudomonadota; class Gammaproteobacteria; order Steroidobacterales; family Steroidobacteraceae; genus Steroidobacter. The sequence goes on from NZ_DATDJO010000032.1 coordinate 122,614, forward strand.
CGCATCGCCATGTGGTCGGGACCGCGCAATATCTCGACCGCGATGATGCGTTCGTTCGGGTCCCGCATAGACACGGCCGTCAGTGACGAGCCTTTGTACGCGGCCTATCTTGCGGCCACCGGCCTCGATCACCCCATGCGTCACGAAGTGCTCGCCTCGCAGTCACAGGACTGGCGCGCTGTGGTCGCGGCACTCCTCGGACCGTCGCCTGAGGACAAACCGGTCTGGTACCAGAAGCACATGACCCATCACATGCTCGATGAGTTCGGTCGCGATTGGATCGCTCGGATGCGCAACGCCTTCCTGATCCGCGATCCGCGCGCCGTGCTCGCGTCCTATGTGCGCAAGCGCGATGACGTCACGCTGGCCGATATCGGCGTGATCCAACAGCGCGAGTTGTTCGAGCGTGAAGCCGACCGGTTGGGTGCGGCCCCTCCCGTCATCGAAGGCTCCGACGTGCTGGCCAACCCGGCGCACTACCTGACCCGGCTCTGCAATGCGCTGGATATTCCCTATACCGACGACATGCTGAGCTGGGCGCCCGGCCGACGACCTACCGATGGTGTATGGGCGCCTGCCTGGTACAACGCTGTTGAAGAATCCACCGGATTCGGTCCGCCTCCAGCTGTCTCGCAGCCCGATCTACCGGACGATCTGCGCCGGATTGCTGACGCTGCACTGCCTCACTACCACGTACTCGCGGCTCACCGGCTTCGCTGATCGACCTTCTCTTTCTGCGGATCGGAATCCCAGGACCGAATATCCTTCGATTCGGCCAGCGCTCATGATCTCCCCGCCCATCCAGGGCCACGGTCGCAGGGTGAACGCCACGATGTCGATTCCCGCCTGAGCGGGAATGACTGATCTGGAATCAATCAGACCTTCGTTGAAGATCCGGGGTCAGGCGCTGACGCCCTGCGATTGCAGGTATTCATCGTAGGTGCCCTTGAAGTCGACGACCGTGCCGCCTTCACGCAGCTCGATGATGCGTGTGGCCAGGCCGCCGACGAACTCGCGATCGTGCGACACGAAGATCATCGTGCCCGGATATTTCTCCAGGCCGATCTGCAGTGACTCGATCGTTTCCATGTCCATGTGGTTGGTCGGCTCGTCCAGCAGCATGACGTTCGGCTTCGTCATCATCAGCTTGCCGTAGATCATGCGACCCTTCTCGCCGCCCGACAGCACCTGCACGGACTTGCGGGTCTCATCGCCCGAAAACAGCAGCCGGCCCAGCGTGGCGCGGACGATCTGATCGTCGTCGCTCTTGGTGCGCCATTCGCTCATCCATGAGAACAGATCGGTTTTCTTCGCGAACTCCGCCTGCGGATCCTGCGGCATGTAGCCAATCTGCGCGTTCTCGACCCAGCCGATGGTTCCCTGCGACGGCTGCAGTTCGCCCGCCAGCAAACGCATCAGTGTCGTCTTGCCGATACCGTTCGCACCGACGATGGCGATGCGCTCGCCGGCTTCGACCGTCAGGTTGAAGCCGGTGACGATCGGCCTGTCGGAATCCGGATAGGTGAATCCGACGTGCTCGACATTCACGGCGTTGCGATACAGCTTCTTTCCCTGATCGAAACGGATGTACGGATTCTGTCGCGATGACGGCTTGATCTCTTCGATCTTGATCTTCTCGATCTGACGCGCGCGTGAGGTGGCCTGACGCGCCTTCGATGCGTTGGCCGAGAAGCGTCGCACGAATTCCTGCAGATCGGAGATGCGGTCCTTGGCCTTGGCATTCGACGCTTCGACGCGGGCACGCGCCTGCGTCGATGCCAGCATGAAGTCGTCGTAGTTGCCCGGCCAGATCTTGATCTGGCCGAAATCGAGATCGGCCATGTGCGTGCACACCTGGTTCAGGAAGTGCCGATCGTGGCTGATGATGATCATGGTCGTGTCGTACTCGTTGAGCACGCCTTCGAGCCAGCGGATCGAATTGATGTCGAGGTTGTTGGTCGGTTCGTCGAGCAACAGCACGTCGGGCTTCGAGAACAGCGCCTGCGCCAGCAACACACGCAGCTTCCAGCCCGGGGCGACCTCGCGCATCGGTCCGGTGTGGTACTGCTCGTCGATACCGGCGGAGACCAGGATCGAGGCAGCGCGCGCTTCGGCATCGTAGCCGCCGTACTCGGCAAACTTCGCTTCCAGCTCCGCGGCCTTCATGTAGTCATCGTCGGTCGCATGGGCGTCGGCGTAGATGAGGTCGCGTTCCTTCATCGCGTGCCACATCTCCTGGTGGCCCTGCAGCACGACGTCGATGACGCGTTCGTCCTCGTAGGCGAACTGGTTCTGGTTGAGCTTGCCCATGCGCAGTCCCGACTGCAGCATGACCTCGCCGCTCGACTGCTCGACTTCGCCGCTCAGGATTTTCATGAACGTCGATTTGCCGCTGCCGTTGGCGCCGATCAGCCCATAGCGATTGCCGTCGCCGAACTTGACCGTGACGCCTTCGAACAGGGGCTTGGCGCCAAACTGGATCGATACATTGGAAGTAGAGAGCATTTTCCTAGGCCAAACAGCGATACCGCGACGCCACCGTCGCGGAGGGAATTTCAAGGACTAACCGGGAGGCGCGGGTGCGGCGCCGGGGCGTATGCTACCCGACTTCGGCTCGTTACAGGTCGTGTGGGCTATCTGGGGGCGGTTCCGGGCTGATCCAAGGCTCATTCCCGGCTGGACGCGCCCCACAGATTGAGGCTGCCGTCGAGCGCGTACCGGTCGATGTCCACCAGCTCTCCGGCATCGAAGTACGTATTTTCAAGCGCTCCGAGGCATTCGGCGATCTGCGACCAGCGGCTGGCGCCAAGCAGGGCGCTGGTGATGGTCGGACGCCGCAACACCCACGCAACTGCCATCTGCGCCAGGCTCTGGCCGCGGCGCCGCGCGATCGCGCTCAAAGCCTGCACACTGGAAAGATTCCGCTCATTCAGCAGCTGCGCGCTGAATGTGTCGTTCAGCGCGGCGCGCGAGGCAGTCGGCACGCCCGTCAGATAACGCTCACTGAGCAGGCCCTGCGCCAGTGGCGAGAATGCGATGCAGCCAAGCCCCTCCTGATCGAGTACATCGAGCAGCCCCTTCTCCACCCAGCGATTCAGTAATGAGTAGGAGGGCTGGTGGATGACGAACGGCGTCTTCATGTCGCGCAGCAATGCTGCAGCCTCGCGCGTCTTCCGGGGCCCGTAGGACGAAATGCCCACGTAAAGCGCCTTGCCACTGCGCACCGCACTATCCAGCGCGCCCATGGTTTCCTCCAGTGGCGTATCGGGGTCGACACGGTGCGAGTAGAAAATGTCGACGTATTCCAGCCCCAGGCGGCGCAGGCTCTGGTCGAGGCTCGCCAGCAGGTATTTGCGCGAACCCCATTCGCCATAGGGTCCGTCCCACATCCGGTAACCGGCCTTGGTCGAGATGATCAGTTCGTCGCGATGGCCGGCGAGATCGGTCTTCAGGATGCGTCCGAAATTTTCTTCGGCCGATCCCGGCGGCGGGCCGTAATTGTTGGCCAGGTCGAAATGGGTGATGCCGTTGTCGAAGGCCCGCAGGACCATTTCCCTGGCATGGTCGAGCACGACCGGGCCGCCGAAGTTCTGCCACAGGCCCAGTGAGATCCTCGGCAGTTGCAGCCCGCTGCGGCCGCAGCGGGCGTAAGGAGTCTTCCGGTAACGTTGCGGATCGGCCTGGTACATCCGGCGACCTCGGCAGGGGACTGAAGTCACGGAACTCTGGCTGCTGTGCGCGAACCGGTCAAGCGCTGTCAATCCGTCGCGCTGGCCAACCCGATGCGTTTCATGCCGCTTCGCTGTGCGAGCGCCAGCACGCGGGCGACCGTGTCATACGCGGCGCTGCCATCGGGTCGTACTTCCAGATCCGCCTGATTCACCTTCCCCGCCTCCTGGCGCAGAAAGCTCTCGAGCTGCGCGAAGTCGCGCACCAATGCGCCATTCCAGAGCATGACGCCATCGAAGTCGATATCCACATAGACCACCTGCGGAATCTGTGCGCCGCCCTGTCGGGCGACCTGCAGCGAGGTCGAGTGCGTCATGAGCGGCAGCGTGATGATGAACATGATGAGCAGCACCAGCAGGACATCGATCAATGGGGTCGTATTCATCTCGGTGATCGGCTCGCCGTCACCGATCGCACTTGTACCCATCGCCATGGCAGTTCCTCCGTATTGTCGTTGATGGAAGCGGACGGAAGCGTCGACATGTCATCAGCTGTGACCGCGCGGCGAGTACGATCGTTCAGCGCTTAGGTACATCACACGGCTGTGGATCCGACGAGCTGCTGGCCCGTCCGAACGCATGTATGCAGCAGCGAGATGGTGTAGGCTCCGTTTTTCCGTCGGGGGCCAGACTGGCCTGCAATACGAACAATGAAGGCATTGCTGGCCACGCCGCTACACACGGGGACCGCAGAGAGGGAGTTCATTTCCGGCTTGCTGGAGGCCCACGGCCTCTATGCCGGTTGGACGTGCCTGGAAGGCCAGGCCAACATTTCCCGCGCACGTGACCTGCTGACCGCCCAGTTCCTGGCATCGGATTGCACCACGATGATCTTCATCGACGGGGATGTCGGTTTCACCCGGGATGACATGAGCCGCCTGCTGGCCTCGCCATTTTCCATAACAGGTGGCCTCTATCCGCGCAAAAGTGCTTCACTGAAATGGGTCTGTGTCCCGCAGCCTGAAGACCTTCAGCCCATCCCCGGCTATGCCGACTATCGACGCGTGCGGCGCGTGGGCACCGGCTTTCTGCGCATCGATCGCACCGCGCTCGAGAAAATGCAGGCTCATGGGGAAATCGGCGACTACGCGCTGAACGAAAATCGAATCGGGCATTTTTTTCCAACTGGACTTCTGGACGGCGAATTTCTGTCCGAGGACTACTATTTTTGCGAGCTTGCCGCGCGAGCCGGCCTGGCCGTGTATGTCGACACGCGCATCAGGCTGAAGCACGTGGGGCGCTCGGTCTATCAACGAAACAACGCGCCGTCGTAAGCCATACGCACGTCGCAACCGCAAGAATTCAACTAACAAAACGGGAGAGCAGTCACAGTGGAGAAGCACACGAAAGGTGCGGAGATCAGTCGTGCTGTCCGTCGCGCACTCATGGCGTCGGCCGCACTGGCTCCGATGTACTTCATTTCTACGAACGTGCAGGCGCAGACCGCGGAAGCCGGCCCGGACCAGACCGTGGTCGACTCCGATGGCTTGCCAGGCGAGCCGGTGACGCTGGACGGCACGGCTTCGCAGTCCTCCGTTCCCGGCCAGACCCAGATTTCCTCGTATGTCTGGACCAATGCGCAGGGTGTGCAGATCGCGTCGGGCGCGAATCCGTCGGTGCGATTGCCCGACGGCGTCAATCAGATCCGCCTGATCATCACCGAAGACGACGGCAGTTCGTCGTCGTCTTCGAGCACGCTGACCGCGACCGATCTCGTCACGATCACGATCCAGCCCACTCAAGGGCCCACTGCAAACGCGGGTCCCGACCGCACGATCGGGGACTCCGACAATCAGCCGGGCGAGGTCGTCACGCTCGACGGTACGGCATCGAGCGATCCCGACGGCACGATCACGCACCAGTGGTTCCGCGACGGCAACACACCGCTCGGCACCGGGCCGACGCTGAGCGTAGCGCTGCCTGACGGCGCCAATCAGATCACGCTCATCGTGACCGACAACGTCGGCAACACCGCGACCGACACCGCGGTCATCACCGTCGGCGCAGCACCGCCACCGGACGAGCCGGCCCTCGTCGATCTCGATCTCAAGCCCAATCAGCGCGAAGTGGCGAAGAGCCTCGACAGTCTGTGCCCGCGTCTCGAGGAACTCAGCCTCAATCAGGGTGAAGGCGGCACGCAACTCACGGCCGATCAGCAGGATCTGCTCAATCGCTGCTTCGGCATCATCAATGACGAAAGCACTGCCGAGCAGCAGACGGCGCTGGAAGAACTGGGCGCGCAGGACATCAACGCAATGCGCACACAGGCCCTGGTCTTCTCGCGGACCCAGCATCAAGGCGTGATGGATCGCTTGCTGGCGTTGCGTGCCGGCGAACGCGGCACGTCCGTCGCCGGATTGAACATCCGCATCGGCGACAGATTCATCTCTGCCGAGCAGGTCGCGGACAGTCTGCGGCGCGCCTTCGGCGGCGGCGCCAGCGCGGATGAACCCGGCGGCCTGCTCGACAACCGGCTGGGCTTCTGGCTGCGCGGCAACTATGGCGTCGGCGAGAAAGACGCCACGACCGCCGACGACGGCTTCGAATCCGATCAGTGGGGATTCACCGGCGGCGTCGACTATCGCTTCGGCATGTCGACCGTTGCAGGCCTCTCGATCGGCTACGGCAAATCCGACCTGGACTTCAAACCGATCGGCCAGGGCAACCTCGCGACCAAATCGCTGTCGGGCTCGATCTACGGCTCGGCCTATCTCGGCAACTTCTACTTCGACGGTGTCTTCAACTACGCCGACGCCGACTACGACTCGCAACGCCACATCATCTACACGGAAAGCGGCAGCGAGATCGATCGTACCGCCCGCGGCGCCACCAGCGGCGAATCGTTCAGCGGCGGCATTTCCGTCGGCTACGACTTCGTCGCAGGCGGCTTCACGATTTCGCCGACGCTCGGTTATTTCGCAGTCGACACGGCGATCGATCCCTTCACCGAGGCGGGTGCCGGCGGATTGAACCTCGCCTACAACGAACAGAACTACGAATCCGCCACCGGCAACGCCGGCCTGCGTATCTCGTACGCATGGAAAACAGGCTGGGGCGTGGTGGTTCCTCACTTCCGCGGTACCTACGTGCGCGAATTCGAAGACGCGACCGAGGTCTTCAGCGTGCGCTTCGCAAGCGATCCGTTCGCGTCCTCCGCCGACCCGTCGCCGCCGATCATCGTCGTCACCGAAGAACCCGACGATTCGTACTTCCGCCTGGCAGCCGGCTTCTCGGCGCAGTTCCCGTACGACATCTCGGGCTATTTCGAATATCAGAGACTGGAAGCCTTCGACTCGGTCGACTACCAGGACTTCACCTTCGGCCTGCGCATTCAACACACGTTCCGTTGAAGCTGGCCCAGCGAGACACGACATGAACTACACAACAATCAAAACACTCGGCGTGCTGATTCTGTGCGCGGTCGTTGCCGGCTGCGGCAGCGATGGCGAGACCACCGACAGCACGGGCGTCGACACGAGCACGGGAACCGGCGGCGGCAACGGCGGTGGCACCCCGACAGGCAATGCCGGACGGCTGCAGTTCAGCGCGCCTTCCATCACCGTGGCGGAAAACGCCGGCAATGCGACCGTCTCCGTGACTCGCACTGAAGGCACTGCCGGTGCAGTCAGCGTCACGGTCACCACGAGCAACGGTTCGGCCACACAGCCGCAGGACTACACCGCGGTAAGTACCACCGTCACGTTCGCCGCCGGAGATGCCGCGGCCAAGACGGTGAACATTCCGATCGTCAACGACACTGCCGCGGAGCTTGGTGAAACCTTCACCATCACGCTGTCAGCGCCGACAGGCAGCGCGACATTGGGATCGCCCTACCAGGCGTTGATCACGATCACAGACGATGACATCGCGGCCCCGGCCGCACCCAAAACCGCCCTGAGCTCGGCATACAAGCAGCTGAAGATCGACTGGACCGCAGCGACCGGCGCAACCAGCTATCGCGTGATGAAGGACGCCACGGGTAGCGGCACCTTCGCCCAGGTAGGCACGGATCTCCCCGCATCCGCCCGCTCGACCGAAGTCAACGTGATCGTGCACCAGGAAGACTGGCTCAACGTGCGCTACGCCATCGCCGCCTGTAACTCTGCCGGCTGCACGCAGTCGCCGTCCGTGACAGCAGCCGGATTGAGCGTACCGCTGATCGGATATCTGAAGGCGCCAGAGACCATCAGCTACAGCTCCTTCGGCTCCGCGCTCGCACTGAGCGCTGACGGAAGTACGCTGGCCGTCAGCGTCGATGAAACTACGGATCCAGCAACGCCCTCTTCCGGCTTTGTCCACGTCTATACGCGGTCTGGCAACGACTGGGCCGGGCCGGTGACGTTGCAAGCCAGCAATGCGGACGACTACGATTACTTCGGTTCTGCGTTGGCGCTCAGCAGCGACGGCAACACGCTGGTCGTCGGCGCTCCTTACGAAGCCAGCGGCAACGGCACACCCACGGACAACTCGGTCGCTGGCGCCGGCGCTGCCTACATATTCACACGCGCTGCAGGTGGCACCTGGACGCAGGCCGCGTATCTGAAATCTGCGGAAACGCCATCGACGTACGAGAATTTCGGCGCTTCGGTCGCCATCAGTCCCGATGGCAGTGTCGTTGCCGCAGGGGTGCCGTACCGGTCCATCACTGCCGGTCCGGTCAACTATGCCGGTGTCATCTACACGTTCGCTCTGTCGGGCGGCACCTGGACCCGGACCGGTCCGATCACAGCGCCAACACCCGCAGCCTTCTCCTACTTCGGATCCTCCATCGCCCTGAGCGACCAGGGCACGACGTTGGTGGTCGGAGCCCCTCAGCAAGAGGTTAGCGCGCTGCAAGGCGCAGGATCGGCGTTCGTTTACACCCGGGCTGGCGGCAACTGGACGTACGCTCGTACGCTCGTTCCAAGCGTTCCCGTCCAGTACAGCCGTTTTGGCAGCTCGATGTCGATCGCCCATGACGGTTCGCGTGTAGCGATTGGCGCGCAGGACGAAGACCTGCTACCCGCCAGCGCGGGCGACCCGACGTACTATTCCGCCGGTGCGGCGTATCTGTTCGACCTGTCTGCGTCCGGCGCGACGCAGACTGCACGGCTGATCGCAACCAACCCCGGTCTCTACGGGGGCTTCAGCCAGTCACTGGCATTGAGCGGCGACGGCGAAACACTCGTGGTGGGTGCCACGGGCGAAGACGGCAGCGGGGCGGGCGTCGACCCGACGGTCGATGATTCCCTACCCAGTGCGGGTGCGGCCTACGTATTCACGCGTTCGGGGACCACGTGGTCGCAACGGACGTACCTCAAAGCCTCCGGGCCCAGGATGAACGACCTGTTCGGCGCTTCGGTCGCCGTCAGTGGCGATGGCAGCGCGGTGGCTGTCGGCAGCCCCTACGAGGATAGCGGCGCCACCGGCTTCAACGGCACTCAGGTCGATGATTGCGGCGCAGGCGACACCAACTGCGTCACTGACTCGGGTGCCGTGTACCTGTACTGAGACGATGGCAGTGGAAGTCCGGGCGCTGGCCCGGACTTCATTGCCGCGCGCGAACTTCGAGGTGCAGCGCCTCGGGGGGCGACTGCTCCGCCAGTACATATTCACGATCGAAGGCGCCGACGGCGAGAGTCGCCTCGTAGAGCATTCGTAGTACGCTGCCTGGCGGCGGCAGAACGAACTTGTCGAACCGGATGCGCCTCAGCATCTCGTTCCACAGATGGATACACACAGCCCCCTGCATCCGCCGCAGCACATCTGCCGACCGGCGCGGATCGAGCACCGCCCAGTAGTGTTGCCAGTCGACGGGATAGAACACGGCAGGCGGCTGCACTCGCGACTGCAAGTCGTGTTCGCGCACCAGGCGTGTCAACAGGTCCGGGCCGATCTCACCCCAGGCACAATCTGCTGCAGCCGTCTCGCACGCCTCCCGAGCAGCCGCGATCAGGGGGTGAGCAGGCGGAAACCGCAGCACCGCCCCGTTCACGACAGTCTGACCCTGTCGCCCGATCACTGTGTCCTCGTCCGGCAGCCGATCGCCAAGACAGAAGACATCGAGGTCGGCCCACCATCCGCCACGCCGCATCAACAGCTCGTAGCGAAACAGATCGGAGAAGGCAGCGACGCTGCCCCGCCCTTCTCCCTGGGAATGAGCGAACACACGTCGCGCCGGCAGGGTCGTCGCGGCATCCGCGAGTCGACAGCCATCAGGCACGTCGGCCACCGGTTCATACACGTAAAGATCGAACTGATGCCCGCGCCCGAGGAACGAGGCAATGCATGAGCGCTCGAGCGGCGACAGGCGCGCTCCGATCCACAACCCGCTGATGGTGGCCATCGATCAGTGGCGCGAGACGATGCGCAGATCGAGTCTGTCCGCAGCGCAACCGTCGGCCAGCACGTATTCGCTATCGAAGCCGTCGTAGCCAATGGTCTGCTCGTACATCGAGGCCAACAGACTGCCGCGCGGCGGAAGAACGCCGAGATCGAGGTTGGCGCGGCTGATCATGTTGTTCCACAGGTGCACGCCGGCCGCGTTGCCAATTGCCTCGCCTGCGGCTGTCGCGCGGCGCGGATCGAAGATGACCCAGAACTGGCGATAGTGGATCGGATAGAAAACACCTGATGGAAATACGCAGTCCGCCAGCATGTGCTTCTGCGCCAACTGCGTGAGCAGTCGTGGGCCTGTGTCTCCCCACTCGACGTCGTCGCCCCGGCGAACGCATTCCTCATAGCCTTCGCGCAGCGCCGCATGTGCCGGCGGGAATCTCATGATCGCGCAGTTCAATCCCTGCCGATCTTCCTGCGCCAGGACAATGCCGGTGTCGGGGAGCGTCGATGTCAGGCAGAACATGTCCGTGTCCACCCACCAACCGCCGACCTCGTGCAACAGCCTGTAGCGGAACATATTCGAGAACAGCGCGACGCTGCCCTTGCCTGGACCGCGCGAGTAATGAATGACCTGGCTTTCGGGCAGGATGCTCGCTGCATCCGCAGGTTCGCAGCCCGCCGGCACGTTGTCCGGCGGACGATAGCAATACAGACGGAACGCGTGGCCCCTTATGAGGAACGAGCGGATGCAGGCGCGCGCCAGCGGCGAGAGGCTGCTGCCGATCCACAAGCTACTGACGATTGTCATTCGCCGAAGCCGCGCTCCCGGTCATTGCACCGGGAGCGCGCCGCGGTCATTCGAACTGATAGGTGAAATCGCCGTCCGCCACATCGATGGCGACCTTGCTCGGCGACTTGCCTTCCATCAGGCGCGTCAGGATCTCCTGGCTGATCTGCGGCAGCATGGTGTTGGTCAGGATCGCATCGATCATGCGGCCGCCGCTTTCCAGTTCCGTGCAACGGCTCGCCACCAGTTTCAGCACCTCGTCCGAGTACGTGAACGGAATCTTGTGATTCTGCGTGATGCGCTTCTTGATGCGGCCGAGCTGCAGACGAATGATCTCGTGCAGCATCGTGTCGGACAGCGGAAAGAACGGAATCGTGACGATGCGGCCGAGCAGCGCCGCCGGGAACACCTTGAGCAGGTCCGGACGCAATGCCTTCGCGATCGCATCGGGTTCCGGAATCAGCTCCGGGTCCTTGCACATGTTCATGATGAGTTCCGAACCGACGTTGGTCGTCAGCAGGATCAGCGTGTTCTTGAAGTCGATGACACGGCCTTCGCCGTCCTCCATGACGCCCTTGTCGAACACCTGGAAGAAAATCTCGTGCACGTCGGGATGCGCCTTCTCGACTTCGTCCAGCAACACGACGCTATAAGGCTTGCGCCGTACGGCTTCAGTCAGCACGCCGCCTTCGCCATAGCCCACATAGCCCGGAGGCGCGCCCTTCAGCGTCGACACCGAATGCGCCTCCTGGAACTCGCTCATGTTGATGGTGACGACGTTCTGCTCACCGCCGTAGAGCGCCTCCGCCAGCGCCAGCGCCGTCTCGGTCTTGCCGACGCCGGAGGTGCCGGCCAGCATGAACACACCGATCGGCTTGTTCGGATTGTCGAGTCCTGCGCGTGAGGTCTGGATGCGTTTGGCGATCATGTCGTGCGCGTGACGCTGACCAATGACGCGCTGGCTGATGATTTCACCCAGGCGCATGACCGTGTCGATCTCGTTGCGGGCCATGCGTCCGACCGGAATGCCGGTCCAGTCGGCAACGACGGATGCCACGGCCTGATAGTCGACGCTCGGCAGAATCAACGGACGCTCGCCCTGGATCTCGGCCAGCTGCTGCTGCAGTTCATGGAGCTTCGACATCGCAGCGGTGCGCTCTGCCTCCGGCAACGCAGCTGCGGCGGCTGCTTCTGCCGCTGCTTCGAGTTTGCTGCCCGTGCCTTCGACTTTCGAGACGTCGCCCCGCAACCTGGAGCGGATCTCGAGAATCTGGTCGACCAGGTCTTTCTCTTTCTTCCACGCGGCTTCGAGTGTTTCGAGATTCGTCTTCTCGGCAGCTAGTTTCTCACTGGCATCCTTCTCGCGCGTGCCGATGTTCACGCCGACATTCTTCTCGCGGCCGATGATGCCGAGTTCGGTTTCCAGCGCGCTGATGCGTTTGCGGCTGTCATCGACTTCGGCGGGCACGGCATGCTGGCTGACCGCCACGCGGGCACACGCCGTGTCGAGCAGGCTCACCGACTTGTCGGGCAACTGGCGCGCCGGAATGTAGCGATGCGACAGCTTCACGGCCGCTTCGAGCGCTTCGTCCATCACCTGCACACGATGGTGCTTTTCCATGGTCGAGGCGACGCCGCGCATCATGAGAATGGCCTTCTCCTCGCTCGGTTCATCGACCTGCACGACCTGGAAACGCCGGGTCAGCGCCGGATCCTTTTCGATGTGCTTCTTGTACTCGGCCCAGGTGGTCGCGCCGATGGTGCGCAGATTGCCGCGAGCGAGCGCGGGCTTCAGCAGGTTGGCTGCATCGCCGGTACCGGCGGCGCCACCTGCGCCGACCAGCGTGTGCGCTTCGTCGATGAACAGGATGATCGGCTTCGGCGAGGACTGCACTTCTTCGATGACCTGCCGCAGGCGATTCTCGAACTCACCCTTCATGCTCGCGCCAGCCTGCAACAGGCCAACATCGAGGGTACGTAGCGTGACGTCCTTGAGACTGGGCGGCACGTCGCCCTGCACGATGCGCTGCGCAAAACCTTCCACCACGGCGGTTTTGCCAACACCTGCTTCGCCGGTGAGGATCGGATTGTTCTGCCGGCGACGCATCAGAATGTCGACGACCTGGCGGATTTCATTGTCGCGACCGACGATCGGGTCGAGCTTGCCGCTACGGGCCTGTTCGGTGAGATCGATCGTGAACTGCTTGAGCGCCTCCTGCTTGCCCAGCTGCGCCGGTGCGATGGCACCACTCATTTCGCCGGGTGCACCCGCTGATCCGAGCTTGAAGTTGTCGCTCGAGACCTGCCCATCCTCCGGCGAGCCCTCGACGATCTTTGCAAAATTGCGTACCAGAGAATCGATTTCGATCTTCTCGAATTCTTTCGAGATCCGCAGGAACACATTCTTAAGATGACGTTCGTTCAGTATCCCGATGATCAGGTATCCGGTGCGAACCTGGGGTTCACCGAAACTGAGCGTCGCATGCATCCATCCTTCACGAGTTGCATCGCCGAGATCCTGCGCGAAGTCGACTGTGCGCGCACCGCGTGGCAACTCATCCAGTGCCTTCGTCATGCCGTCCGCAACGCGTGCCGGGTCACATGCATACTGTTTGAGGATTCGCAGAAGATCCGAATCCTGCAGCTGCAGGATCTGATGAATCCAGTGAACCAGCTCGACCTCTGGATTGCCGCGCAGTTTGCAGTAGTTCGTCGCGCTTTCAATCGAGCGATATGCCAGCTTGTTCAGCTTGCCGAACAGCGAAGCCGCGGTGAAATTCGTCATGCTCTTCTCCTAATCGATTCGAATTCTTGTCGAGCGAATGCGGCACGCACGGCCGCCTCACGATCATTGACTCATGCCGCGATCGGCTGCTCCGAGACGTCGATGATGACGTCGTCGACATAGCCGGCCGATTTTTCTGGTGCCATCCAGCTCGTCCACCCCAGATGACCAAACTGCCCGAGCTTCGCACCGGGTACACGCGTTCGACGCACGATGAACTGGATGTCCCACGCGTACTCGAATCCAAGGTAGTTCATCACTGCTGCCCGCAACCGTTCCAGGCTGGGACTGCCGGGCAGATACTGCAGCAGGCTGCTGATCTCCACCGGCCCGATGACCAGCCGGACCTTGTGCTGCGCACTCCACACCTGTGCACCCAGGACGCTTTGCCCCAACCGGCCGGTATCGGGATCACCGAGACGCATGCGCTCAGATTGCACGACGGTGAGCCACTCGCCGACGCACTCTTCGACGCGAACCGGGAGATTCAGATACTCCCCGATCATCGATTCGAGACCCTCGCGTGTCCGCGCGCCTGCCGCGAGTCGCCCGGCGAAATACAACTTGGCGCGATCGGGCCAGGCATCGGCGCCGCGCAATGCCGGGCTGCCGAAGCCCGCCAACGCCGCGACATAGCCCGCGAATTGATCCTGTTCCGGACGATCGAAGTGCACGGTCGGGCGCACGTTTGCCCAGGCCCGATAGAACAGTTCGAGCATGCGGTGATGAAACAGGTCCGAAAATTCGGCCAGCGTGTTGTCGCGGGCATTGGTGATGCGATCGTGAATGTACTCGGTCAGGTGCAGCGGCAACGGACCGTGCGGACCGTACAGGCCGAAGAAGTAGCCGAGAATCTTCAGACGCTTGCCATCGATGGGCTCGACACTGGCGAGCATCGACGCCGGAAAATTCAGCGAGGCTAACTGACCGAGCCGCACTGGCTCGTCCGCCGGACGCGATGCCGTACCCAGGCGCGGCAGATCCCGCCACGCGCATTCGACACGGCGCATCGCTTCGAAGTAATCGAATTCGCGCGGCCGTTCCAGTAGCGCAGCGAGCTGCGTCAGAGGATCTGTCGCTGGCCCTGTCTCGCTGGCCATCGCATTACCTCGCCACGGTTGAGAGTTTTCAAGGTCAGGCGCGTGAAGCTGTTCAAGGCGACGTGGCGCCGGAAAAACTCCTCGAGCACCGCGCCCAGCACGAAGGGTCCCTGTCCCTGAAACGCCGCGTCTTCGAACGTCAGCTGGATGTCGAGCCCGCGTACGTAGGACACCTGCCCGGTCGCGGGCAATCGACCCGTCGTCGGACGCGCCACAATGTCACGGACGCCATCGATCTGCCGCTGGATGGCCGCATCATGTGGATCGCTGTACAGCAGCAGCACTTCGCGCAACGCCGTCGCTCCTTCCTTCGCCGATGATTCCAGCAGCGACAGATAGTTCAACGACAAGTGGCTGAGCATGCGCCATGCGTATTCGCCCTGCACCATCGACTCACGCGGCTTCGTCGGCCCTGCGACACAGCGAATCGCCGTCAGTGGCGCCCCGATGTCGACAGTGAAATCCGTCTGCCCCTTGCCGATCGGCATGTGCAGCGGCAGATCGCGATTGGTACAGAGAACCTGCAATCCGAGCTGACGCAGTTCGCTCGCATAGGGCGCCTGATCGGCATCGACCAGGGAAACGAACACCTCGCTGCCGATGTAACTCGACCGCGGGCCCTGCGAACGCTGCTTGCTCGACAACGTACGGGGTTCGCGACGCGTCGTGAAGAATGCCTTCTGCCTGCCGTGCCAGGTCGCCTCGGAGCTCGCATAGAACGGCTCGAAGAAGACTTCGGGTTCGGTCCCCGAGCCGTAGCCTTCAGTGCGCAGGATTTCATAGATCTCGAAGTCCTGAGGTCGCGTGCGGTCGGCAATCACATGGTATTCGTGCTGGGTCACATCGAGATGGATGCGATCGGCGCGCTTCTCAGACAGGTTGATGATCGGCGTGCAGAACAGCCGGAAGTTGTCGCCGGAGACCGAGCCTTCGAGCCAGGGCACCGCGCGATTCAGCAACAGCACCACCTCGAATTCGCTGCCGTTCAGCGCCCGGATGGCCGGGCCGAGCTCCAGCAACCGGAAGAACAGGAAGCGTTCGGGAAATGCAAAGTACTCATGCAGCAGCCGATATCCCTGAAAGGAGCGGCGCGAGTAAGGAATGAGCGCTTCGGAATCCTCGAATCCGCAGCGCCCCACTGCACTGCGGCCACGCACGTGCACCTGACCGCCCTTCGCGCCCGGCGTCCGTACCTGGAAGCCGGTCGTGTTGGCGAAGATCGCCTCGTACAGCGCACCCGGCAGCGCATCGGCGCCACTCAGATGGACAACCAGGTCCTCCAGCTTCATTTCGGCGAGCGGCACACCCGCCGTCGCACGGAACGTGATCCTGAGGCCGGCACGCACCCCGTCGCCGGGAGTTACGCCGATTGCCGCCAATCCAGCGGGCGACCCGAAATACTTCGCTTCCTTGATCTCCAGCGGCCACAACTGCATCTCATGCGCCGTGCGGTAGTCGCAGGGAGTGCGATCGTCCTTGCCGATCACGGAGCGCATGGCAGTGCCCGCTGGAACCTTGTAGCCGAGCGCGAGACCGGCTTCCTTCAGATCGGGTTGAAACTGAGCAATCGCCATCGAGGGCGTCGGTGCAAGGTAGTGCGGATAGATCATCTGCAGCAGGTGCTGCGTGAAGGTCGGAAATTCCGCGTCGACCTTCAACTGCACTCGCGCAGCCATGTACGCAAAGCCTTCGAGCAGGCGTTCGACATACGGGTCCGCGCACTCGAAGCCTTCCAGCCCGAGGCGACCTGCAATCTTGGGGTGTTCGCGCGCGAACTCGGCCCCCATCTCCCGGACATGGAGCAGCTCGCGGTTGTAGTAGCGGAGAATCTTCGGATCCATGACTAGCGAGAGGACTCCGCAACGGTGACCGAGCCGGTTTCCAGATCCAGTTCGGTCTTGAGATACAGACTCAGCGGCACCGGCTGTGCCCACAGATGCCCTTCGATGATGAACGACATGGCATGTCGGGTCATCTGCTCCGGGTCGATACGCACGCTCACCTTCACCGTGTCGGGAAGGATGCGTGGTTCGAAATTGAGCACGGCCTGCCGCACGGCTCGTTCGAGCGCCTGCGTGTTCCGGCCCACCACTGACGTGCCGGCGAGATCGGGAATGCCGTAGTTGACGGTCGAACTCGCGACCTCGGCCCACTCTTCCAGATTCTGGCTCGCCTGGAGATGGACGGTATTGAGCAACCACGCGACGTCGCGCAGCACGCTCTGCCGCAACTGTGACAGGCCGAGCACGCGCTTGTCGCGGCCTTCTTCCTTGGCCTCGGGAGCATCGTCAGTCAGACGATCCAACAGCGATGGCTGCAGTCGTTCCTGTGAAGTGAGTTCAGCCATCGGTCGTCAGTTTGCAACCCGGTTCGGCACCGTGCGGACTCAGACCGCCGGCACGTCGAACAGGATCTCCCTGACTTCCAGCAATGGATAGTCGCCGCCGTCGGTGGTCAGCATCCGCTGGCCGACACCGAAATATGTGTCGGCCGGATGTGAAACCCAATCCGTGCGGCGCGACAACTTGAGCAGATCATCCTCGCTGCTCTCGGTCGACGCATAGCGTGTGGGGATGAGGGCGGGCACCTGGCCTTCGTTGCTCCAGGTCACGACCGTCTGCAGCCAGACGGTGTCCTGCAGATCGGCCGGTGCTTCCATCTTCAATGACTTGATTCGATCGAACGGCACCCAGAAGTACTTGCCGTCAACGATCAGTTCGAGGCACGGTCCGATGCGTGAATCCGCATCTGCGATCCACTCGAATTTTTCGCCGTTGATCGTACCGGAGACTGCCGGTGCTCCCTCGAGCGCCTGCGCACGCAGTTCCGCAGCCTTCGCGTAGTGACCTTCGGCGGACAGACGCAGGGCTTCGAGCAACGCAGCCACCCAGTCCGCGGGTTCGCCCATCAGCAACGGGGTCGTGCCACCTGCAAATACGCGGGCCCGCAGCTGTTCGGCCTGCAGTGCCTGACGCCCGATCTGCGCCAGGATCAGCGCGCTGGAATCGAGATCGGAGGCGACTTTGAGCTGGGTCGCAGCACGTTCCCATTGACCGAGAACGGCCAGCAACTGGTAGAGAAAAATCCTGGCTTTGGCATCGCCCGGATTGCCGCGGACCCGCTGCTGCAGGTCCTGCAAGGCCTGCGAAAGGTTACCGGCGCGGACGCTTTCTTCAGGCGACATATCGGGATCCATTCAGTACGGCGCCCCTCAATGCGAACACTGAAGGGCGCCTGGGGCAGAGGAAAAATCGACAGGAACGATCAGGCGTTCTTGGCGATGTCGTACTTGATTTCGATAGCGCCGCCCTTCTTGGCGCCCTTGTTGTCCTGCGGCTGGTAGCTGACTTCGAACGACGCGAAGTTGAGCGTCACGTTCTCCGTCTGCTGATCTTCACCGCCGCTGCCACCGCCCGACACGGACGTGACGATGATGTCCTTCAGCTTGATGACGAGGTACGGCAGCGGATCGCCACCGGCCTTGCGCATCGTCAACGTCGCATCCGGGTAGTGCGAGCCCTTGCAGCAGGCCAGCATCAGGGAAGGAGACGAAGAATCGAGGTAGTGAGTGAAGCTCAGGTCCTGAATGTTGACCTTGCCTGCGCCGCCGCCAGAGCCGGTGTGCGTAGTGCCGCTCTGCGACATGCCCCAGCTCCAGGCGAGAACCTGAATCTGATCCTCGTAACCCTTGACCTGGGACTCGCCCTTGAGCGCGCCCAGTTTCAGAAATGAATCAATTGCCATTGTTATGCTCCATTTGTCGGCTAAAAGCGTTGAATCGTTGACCAACCTGACCCGCTTCCTTCAAAGCGCGGATGCAGGTTAGTCGAGCAACCCTATCGTCGTTGTGAAGTGAATCCCTCTTTTCCGGTGTCGATTTACTTTCCACCGGAGAGACGGGACACCAGACGCAGCGACACCGTGAGACCTTCCAGCTGATAGTGCGGACGCAGGCGGAATACCGCCGAGTAGTAACCCGGCTTGCCCTCGATTTCCTTCACTTCGACTTCGGCGCCAGCCAGTGGCTTGCGCGACTTGATCTCTTCGGAAGAGTTCTGCGGATCGCCATCCACGTAGTTGAGAATCCAGTCGGACAGCCATTTTTCCATGTCGGCGCGCTCTTTGAACGAGCCGATCTTGTCGCGCACGATGCACTTCAGATAGTGAGCAAAGCGCGAGCAGGCAAACATGTATGGCAGACGTGCGGCCAGCGCGGCGTTCGCCGTTGCTTCCGCCGATTCGAATTCCGCCGGCTTCTGCAGGGACTGCGCGCCGATGAACACGGCCTCATCGGAGTTCTTCCGGTGCAGCAGCGGCATCATGCCGTTCTTGGCCAGCTCCGACTCGCGGCGGTCGGTGATGGAAATTTCCGTCGGACACTTCATGTCCACGCCACCGTCATCCGACGGGAACGTGTGCGTCGGCAGACCGGCAACCGTGCCGCCCGACTCGACGCCGCGGATACGCGTGCACCAGCCGTAATTCGAGAACGACTTGTTGATGTTGGTCGCCATCGCATAAGCGGCGTTCGACCAGGTGTACTTCGAAGAGTCAGCCGACGCCGTGTCTTCCTCGAAGGCAAACTCTTCGACCGGATCAGTCTTTTCGCCATAAGGCAGACGCGACAGGAAGCGAGGCATCGTCAGGCCGATGTAGCGCGAATCGTCGGAATCCCGCAGCGAACGCCAGGCCGCGTAGTCGCCTGTCGAGAAGATCTTGGTCAGGTCGCGTGGATTCGACAGTTCCTGCCACGAATCGAAGCCCATCAACGACGGAGCGGCAGCAGTGATGAACGGTGCATGCGCAGCGCCTGCGATCTGGCCCATACCGCGCAGCAACTCGACGTCCTGCGGCGAATGATCGAAGTAGTAGTCGCCGACGAGGCAGCCGAACGGATCGCCGCCGATGGTGCCGTACTCTTCTTCGTAGATCTTCTTGAAGATCGGGCTCTGATCCCAGGACGTGCCCGGGTAGCGCTTGAGCGTCTTGCCCAGTTCCTTCTTGCCGACGTTGAAGATCTTGATCTTGAGCGTCTCGCTCGACTCGGTGTTGAACACCAGGTGCTTCAGGCCGCGCCAGGTGCCTTCCATCTGCTGGAAGTCGGCGTGATGCATGATTGCATTGATCTGATCGGACAGCTTCTTGTCGATCTCCGCGATGATCGCGTTGATCGAATTGACTGCATCGTCGGCAATCAGGTCCTTGTCCTGCAGGACGTGCTCGGCGAGCGTCTTGACGGCAGACTCGACCTGCTCTTTCGCACGATCGCTCTTGGGGCGGAACTCTTTGGTCAGCAGCGACTGGAAGTCACCCAGTTCGACGGTGCCGGTTTGCTGTTGTCCGGCGCTTTTGGCTTCGGCCATCGTAAAAACTCCTGAAAAATGGATCGGGATCGTGGCCGTTATTCAGCGGGCTTCGGTGCCGAAGCCAGCGACTGCAGCAGCGCGGGATCCTGCAGCGCCTTGGTGATCAGCTTCTCGGCGCCAGCCTTGCCGTCCATGTACGTGACGAGGTTGGACAGCTGCGTGCGTGCTTCCAGAAGCTTTGCCAGCGGTTCGACTTTCTTCGCGATGGCGGCCGGCGAGAAATCGTCCATGCTTTCGAACGTCACGTCGACGGCCAGCTGGCCCTCGCCCGTGAGCTTGTTTGGCACGGCGAAAGTGACACGCGGCTTCATTGCCTTCAGACGGCTGTCGAAGTTGTCCATGTCGATCTCGAGCGCCTTGCGCTGTTCGATCTCGGGGAGTTCCTCGGCGGACTTGCCCGACAGATCCGCCAGCACGCCCATGACGAACGGGATCTGCTTCTTCTGCATCGCTCCGTTGGTTTCGAGGTCGTACTCGATCTGCACTCGCGGCGCGCGGTTGCGCGCAATGAATTTCTGACCGCTTTCTTTAGCCACGCGAATCTCCCGGATAATCCCAATGGTGCAATAAATTTGTTGCGGGAAGTTGCATCATGACCATTGCATGACGCGAACGCCCAGACCGCCGACCGAGTCGGCGGGTACTCTACGCCGCACTAATCCCTTTTCTCAAGACCAACAACGACTTCCGCCTCTGACGCGCCACTCGTTGTGAGGTCGCGGAGGATTTCCATGAAGTCCTTGTCCACCAGCCGCTTCGCCCGCTGCAGCAAAAGTGGGACCGGGCTGGAGGGCTCGGCCTTGGCATAGTAATCGCAG
Source organism: Povalibacter sp. (assembly GCF_036520495.1). Classification (GTDB taxonomy): domain Bacteria; phylum Pseudomonadota; class Gammaproteobacteria; order Steroidobacterales; family Steroidobacteraceae; genus Steroidobacter. The sequence goes on from NZ_DATDJO010000032.1 coordinate 143,516, forward strand.
ATCTTGTCGATGGTCGTCATGACATCGGACCTATTGCGGATCGTGCCGCTGATCGGTTGACTGCCCTGGGTGCTGCCTGCGTCGCTGCCGCCGATTTCTTCTGCTCCGGCATCGTCGGCCGTTGCATCGCCAACGCCGCGCCGGGCAAGCTGGGCTTCGAACAGTCCCTTCATCTCGCGCAGATCGTTCGACAACGACTTCAGGTCGTCAGGAATGCCGTCCGCCTTGTCCAGCAGGACATGCTGAATGGCGTTGAGGTGATCGCTGGCGGCGCTGATCACCGCAGCGGTCGCTGTAAGTGCCTCGATCGCCACATCGCCGAACGCACCTTCGATCTTGGCCAGTTCCTGCGCCAGGTCGGTGCCTTCAGGCACCTCGACATTGAGCGTACCCGTTGCGAAGCGATGGGCTCGCAGCGAGTGTCTGCCGAACTGGCGGGACTCCACGAGCGGCGCCAGGCGCAATGTCGCCAGAGCGTCATCGCTCACGAGAGCCGCGACCAGCGTGTTCACGCGGAAGGTCGGATCGTTGTTGTCATCGGCATCGAGCATCGGGAACACGTTGTCCCAATAGCGTTCGAGCAGCGCTCGCAGAATTCCGAGACCACTTTCGCACCCGGCGATCCCGGACGTCTTGAGCAACGACAGATAGAGGGTGCCGGCAACGCGCAGATCCTTGGTCGAACCGAAGAGCTCTTCCGCAGCCTCGCGCACCTTCGGCCACGGCGGATCCTGCGCCGGGCGAACTTTGTCGCCGATTACCTGCTCAGGCTTGCCGCGCGCCAACTCCTGCAGTGACAGGAACGGTGCGTCGTACTCCATGTCGCGACCGCAAGGTGCGTCGTCGGAAATGGGCTTCAGCAGGGTTTCGATATCGAGGACTGCCATGCGTCTTGATGCTCTTGTGGGCGCTCGTGCGCTGTCGTGCTGACAGACAGGCTTTGTAACGGACGCAGCCTGCTCGTGCTGTTACGTGTGTCACATGAATGCGGCAAGGTCGGCCACATCGTGATGCCGCGAGCATATGACAAGCGACGCTGCATGCCTATCTCACCATTGCGGTGCCATGCGTAACGCAACCGCGAGTAATCGTTACGGTTGAGGGCATTGTGTCGCGACGGCGCAAGTCATGCTCGCGGCATTGTTGTTCTGCGCACCTTCCTTGATCCAGCGCAGAACCCGGCTGAAGACATCATCGTCATCGGACGGCGTATCGGCAAAGAAGTCCAGGTGACTGTTGCACCCCCCCGCGCCGCCCGGACACTGCAGCAGGCTGCTCGACAACGGATTCGATGTGTCGACCCGCGAACTCAATCGCTGCCAGATCTCCTCAGGAGTCCCTACCAGATCCAGATTGCCGGCCGCCGGTACGACCGGAGGACCCTGATCAACGTGGTGGCAGCCGATGCAGCGGGGATTGACCGCCAGCAGGTCGCTGATGCCATCCGACTGCGCATCGTCGATCCAGAATTCGCGCGGCCTGATCAGTAGCGTGAGCACCGCCTGCGCATTCTGCGCAACGGGCGAAGTGGCATCACTGACCGTATAGGGCTTGCAGAGTCGACCGGTCACGATCTTCGGGCTGCCCGTGGTCCGCTCGGCCGGAGCGGTGAAGATCCAGCTCAATGAACTGCCGCCACTCTGCGCAAGACCCGTCGGGTCAGCGAATGTCGTCTGCAAAGGCGCCAGGCCGCCGCTGACATTCAGCGCAATGACACCGGACTGTCCGAGGGCCGGCGTGGAGTCGTTGCACTGACTGGTCGCCGTCAGCTCGGGAACGACACGCATCGACGCCACGTAGGTGGCTGTGTTGCCGTCGCCATCGACATCGGCGAGCCGGTATCTGAAGGTGTCAGTACCCGGTGAACCCGGCACGTAGCGCACGACGTTGCGGCCCAACGACACGTCCGCCACGACCGCCACCTGCCCGCCGAGTGAAGTCTGCAGTGACGTCGACGTGCAGGACTCCGCCGCGGCGTCACTGGCGCAGATGGTGAGCACATGCGGTCCGTCGCCGTTTTCGCCGACCGTGGTGGCGCGCATGGGCAACGGTACCGATGTGTCACCATCTGGAATGACGGTAGCGTCGCTGATGACATCCAGATCCATGCTCGGTGTACCCGGTGCGATGGTTGCGGATTGCGCCGTGCCCAGCGGCGACCAATCGGGTACGAGAATGCTGCGAGTCGCTGTCGAGCCACCGACGCTCAATGTCGCCTCATAGCGGCCCGCCGTGTCGAGGCTCAACGATGGCAGCAGACCCGTTGGCGATGACAGTTTCGCCGCCTCGCCCGATGGGGTCTGCACATTCCAGCTGAAGTCGCCCTGCCCGCCTGAAATCGCTCCACGCAGCCGCACCAGCGAGTGCCGACGCGCGACACGCAGCTGACCCGTCGCATCGAAGGCTTGCTGAGTGCCGATCGTCGCACCGGCGAGCAGCACTTCGGCATCGACGATCGAAGGACGGATGGCCGGTCGCAGATTGCCGATGGGCGCGTTGAGATGCTCCGCCAGTATCTCCGCCGCAGGTTTCCCGGCGCCGACCCAGAATCTGTCCATCGTGAGCCGCGCATCCGGCATCTGACCCGCAGCTACGCGGGTCGCGAGGTTACCGGCGTTCACGAATTGCTCGTAGCAGCCGAAGGCGATCTGGTGGTTGCGGCCCGTATACGGCAACGCCGCGCTCTCCGGCCCGCACTTGTCGAATGGATCGAGACCAGACACGCCCGCAGCCGCCGGATTTGGCACCTGGGCGACGTGGCACATACGGCAGTTCTGCGCAAAGACGTCGCGATACAGCGAGACATGTCGCGCGTCGACGCTCCATTGCGGGGGCACGAAGTCCGGTGTATGTGCGCCGCCCGGCCCCGAGTACCAACCGTCCACCAGTTGGCGCGAGAGTTCGAAGCGGTTGGCCTGCCCCTCCGGGTCGACATACGTCAGGTAGGCCAGCCTGTTGAGCGCCTGGATCTGCGCTGACTGACTGGCTTCGCGCGTCTCCTGCCACAGCCGGTGATGCGTGGCGTTGGCCGGATCATCGATGAAACCGGCCTCGGGATCGTCCGAGAACAGCAGGGATTTGCTGTCCCACGGCAGGAAGGTCGCGTTGACATCGCCACCGGCAGCATAGAGCGAACGATCCTGGGGATCGGGCCCGAGCGGTGTGCCGCCGTGACAGACCGTGCATCCGCCAGGCATGAACTTCTCGCCGCGTCCGTCCAGATTCGCGCTCAGAACCCGTTTGAACTGCGTGCATCCGCCACTCGGCGGGTTGGCTGGATTGCAGCGTGCATCCGGCGCAAATGTGTAGAACTTCACGAAGCGGGCGCCGGCATCGCCGTTGCGGCTGTACTCCATCGCTACCGCAAGCTGCGGCCCGAGCTTCTTCGCCGCCGCTTCGAGGCTGCCGTAGTTCACGACCACCGAGGCGACATCGCAGTCGCCGGGCTGCGGATTCGACGCATTGCCGCAGCGCTTGCGTGCGTACATGTCGCGTCCGAAACCGAGATCGAAGTTGTTGACGTAGATCGCATGCGCATCGGAGCCGCTGGCGACGGCCGCCCAATCGATCGCCGTCGCTGACGCTGGCAAAAACCCGTTCGCCTTGAGCCAGCCAAGGAAAGTGGCCCTGGCGCCTGCCGGATCGATCGTCGCGTAGTACGCCGTCGCGGTATCGAACGTGTCGTGGGTCAGCGCTACGTCGGGCTCGGCTGCTGCCGCAGCCATTGCCGCGGCCAGCTCGCGGGTCGTGAAATCGAGCGCGGGAGCAGGCTCAGCCGGGGCCTGGTGTCCGCGCGGTGTGACCTTCAGCACTCTGGCAGCGCCCGCGAAGGCAACGGGTGTAGCACCGAACTCCCGGACGCACACCTGCGGTTCATCTGCAGCCAACTGGCCGGCAGAGGGCTGGGAAATCCGGATGGATACCGCGACGAGCGCCTCGTCGATGCGTGAGGCATCGACGATTCGATCCGGATCGGCTTTCTGCACCAGCGCCGCCACCTGGTCCGCATCGAAGGGAGGCATCGGCACCGGGAAGGCGGGATTGGCGATGGCATTGCAATCGCGGCTGCTGCCGAGATTGCCCAGCCACGACCCGGTAAAGGACCGCGAATAAACGACCACGCCGGTCGTACCCTCGTTGCGTCGACCCGCGATGTCCCAGTAGTTGGCGCGCGCTTCGACATCGATCGTGAACGGCGCATCGGTCCGCAGACAACCCGTCTGCGTGGAGGTCGTGCAGGGCGGATAGTCGACGGCCGTCGCGGCCACCACAGTGAACGTCGAAGGTGCGTCGAAGTAGGTCAGAAACTGGTCTGGATCCGGAACGGAGTCGACCTGGATGGTGACATCCTGCTGATCGCTGCGGCCGTCCGAGTCCTTGACGACCAGCCGCAGCTCGATCGCCGCTGCATCCGCAGGAACCTGGAACGCGATCGTGCTGTTGTTGCGCTTGATGATGGGCAGGCGCTCGGCCGCTGCGTTGCGAGGCTGCCAGTCGAACGTGACGATCGGAAGAATCGTCTCCTTGCTGTCCTTGCCGCTCAACAGCAGCTCGCTTCCCGCTCGCGCCTTCACGGTGATCGTCTGACCACTCAGCGTCGATGGCTGCCCGATGACCGTGACCACTGCATCGGGCGGGGTATCGGCTCTTTCCTGGTCCCCGACATCGCTCAGCCCGCCACAGGCGGAGAAGCCGCACGCGCAAAGGAACCCAATCAAAGCGCCCGGGATGGTGATTTTCATGGTTCTGCGCCCGTTTGCAGCGGTGGCTGACTGGTCAGAATTCGAAGCGGAATCCGGCCGTGATCACTGAATCGGTGTAGGCGTCGAAATCGAATACCTCGAGGTATTGCACGAAGCCGTTGAGGCCATGCGGCAGCACGACGGTGAACCCGCCGGCGACGGTGTAGTACTCGTCATCGGGAACGTCGGTGCTGACGGCGAAGTCAGTGGCGGATCCGAACAACTGTCCCAGCGCATCGGCATAGCGCGCCGAGATCGTGCGAGCGTCGTCCGAGAGTTCGAAGTGATAGCGCCCCACCACGTACGGAATGATGACGCCGAACGACGGCGTAAAGACGTACTGGAACTTGATCGACGGCGCCACGTCCAGCGACTCGATGGACTGTTTGCCGATGCGCAGATTGAACGGATCGGTGCCGGAGCCCGAGATATTGTCGATCGAGGTCTCCGTGAACGAGTCGATGGTCGTATCGGAGTAGACGACATCGACGGTGGGATCGATCGAGAAGGCGCCCATGCGCCACGAGTAGCCCGCGTTGGCCGTAGCCATCACGGTGCCGCTGTCCGCCTTGCTGCGCGCGGTGCTATCGACCGCGCCCACCGATGGGTTTTGCGACGGGTACGTGATGCGCCGGGTCGTATCGTGCGTCAGCACCTGGTATCCGGCCGACACCGATGCATAGAGGTTGGCGCCCTCCCACAACCCGTACACCAGGCCGCTGACGCCGTCGGATTCGATACCGCCATCGACGATGCTGAGCGACGAATCGAAATCGATCTCCTTGGCGGAGTAGCCGAAGATCGCGCCCGCGACGATGGCGGGCGTGAAGCGATAGTCGATACCGACAGTGACTTCCTCACCGTCGAAATCGAACGCATCTTCCAGATCGGTCGGGTCCTTCGAGCCGTAGCCATAACTCGCATCGATGAACGAACCCCACCGGTTGAAGTCGTCGGGAACATCGGCGCCTGCCCCCGCGCCCAGCGCCCGCGCAACGCCGGCCAGCCGGATATCGCGTTCGTCACCGCTGTTCTGAACCGTGCGCAGCCCCGATACGCCCCAGCGCAACACGGACAACCGGGTTGCGAGCGCCGACAGCTGGCTCGCCGCGAATCGTGTCGTGGCGGAGCCCTGCCCTGCCATTTCTTCCGCCGCGGTCCAGCGCAGCGCGAATCCCAGTCCCTCCGCATCCAGCCCGAGACTGAAGCGGGTCGAACCGCTGCCGAGCAACTCGTTCGCCGTTTCGACGAGCTCGCGCGTGTTCTGGAAGACGATCAGGTCGCCCTCGCTGCATCCCGCGCCGATGCCGTTACCGCAAACGCCAACCAGTTGGTTATAGGTTGCCTGGTTGGCGCGAGCGGCCGCACGTTCGAGCGCATTGAAGTCCGCTGCCTCCGCAATGTCGACCAGGCTGCCGCCGGGGGCCGTTTGACTCCATGCCGCAGCGGGAATACCTGCGACGCAGGTCGCCGCAACGGCCGCAGCCACTCGCGCATACGCTGTCATTTTTTTGTCCCTCCCCACGATCTGTCACCGGCGCCACTCTTGCGCTGATCTGCTGGAACAGACCCCTTCGCCGAGCCTGCCCGACTTCATACCCGCCTGTCGGGCGGATCAACCGTACAAAAGGGCGGACCCTGAAGAAACCTCACGAAGCACGGCTTGGTCGCCCCGCGCGATGATCTACGCGGCGATGACGTCGATGACGACTGCCGTGATGTTGTCGCGCGAGCCGGCAGCGATCGCGGCGTCGAGCAGCGCCTTCACGACAGCGTCCGGATCGCTGTTCGACGACAGGACCTGAGTGAGCCGTTGATGGTCGACGACGCCATGCAGGCCATCGCTGCACAACAGGAAGCGATCGCCGGGATGGATGTGACCCGTGCGGTGATCGAGCAGCAGTGTCTCGTGCCCGCCGAGCGCTCGCGTCAGCTCGCCCCCGCTCAGACCAGGATTCAATTCGTCGAAATCGTGGACATTGACGCCGACGGCGTGATCGCGCGTCAGGCCCCGCAAAGCGCCATCGCGCAGCAGGTAGACGCGGCTGTCGCCCGCCCACAGTACGCCCCATTCCTGTTGACGAATACACAGCACGACCACGGTGCTGCCGCTGCGATCCGAGGCCGAGGTGCTGAGCGCGGAACGGACGAGATCATCATTGGCTCGACCGAGCGCAGTACGCGCGGACTGCAGCGCCGCGCTGACAGTGGCCGCAGGTTCGATGGAGGCCAGCGAATCAACCGCGAGCTGACTCGCGTACTCGCCGCGACTGTGTCCGCCCATGCCATCCGCAACGGCCCACAAACCATCTTCGGCGCGCGCGAGGAAGCGATCCTGATTCATCTTGCGAACCGGCCCGGTGTCGGTCACGCCGCCGGACGCGATCGCGTAGTTGAACTGTGCTTTGGGCTGCAGGACCAGATCACCATCGTCGCCCGCCCAGCCACCCGCCGCCCAGTTGCCGTCCAGCATCGACGAGAAACGCTGCGGTTCCGGCAGCGCCTTCACCACCAGGCAGCTCGCGCCTACATCCTCCGACCCTTCCGTCCACCACAGTGTGAGCGGCTGCAGATGCCGCCCCGCCAGCTCCATCAGCGGATCGATCAGCGCCGCCGCGACACGATCGACCGCGATCATCGGGACGCGCCAGTGGGTCGATGCATTGGGAAACCCATCGCCCAGGTTGACGCCGTAGTACTGCTCGACGTTCGACAGCGATTCGCTGCTGGCCTGCACGGCCTCGTCGAACTGCTCGACATCGAAGTCCTCGGACTGCAGCGCGTGCAGCGCCAGCCCCTCGATGGTCTTGAGCCATTCGCGACCGTGGATCGCGACGGCCATCGGCGGCAGATCGGCGGGCAGCTCAGCGAAGATCGTCAGCGGAAAATAGCGACCGACGCGATCGACGCTCGGCAGCAGGATGCCCGCGTAACTCGAGGCGCTGACCACGCCACCCGACAGAAAGAACCGCCACACCGGGCTCGTCAGATACACATCGAGCCAGCCGTGGCCCAGTTGCTCACGGCTCTGCGCGATGCATTCCTGCAGCCAGGGGTCCCAGGCGTTGACGAACGCCTGCGGCGCGCGCCGCTGCAGGAAGTCACCGTGACTGGGCAGCTTGCCGAACCAGCCGATGCGCGATCCGGACATGCGTCAGCCCTGGCAGTTGAATCCGTGCAGCACATCGCGCGCAAACGGATTGCGCGACGAGTTCGCCTGCACGATCAGCCGGATGGTCTTGCCGTTGAGCGTGTAGGTCGCAAGGAAGCGTGTTTCCGTTTGCGCCTGGAACTCCGCCTTGCCGAGAATCCGGTAAAGCGCCCACGGCCCCTGCTCGACGAGGTTCTGCCGGCCACCGTCCTTTTCTTCCATCGTGATCGACGCCTGACCCGGCGACGGCCCCGGCCACACCATCGCGACCGCGCGTTGCGGACCATGACGATATTCGAGGGTCTGACCATCGACTTCGAACGTCATGCGGGTCGCCCCGGCATCCAGCGAATCCGGCGTCACCGTGAAGCGTACCTCCGGCATGGCCGTGCCTGCGGGGAAGTACGTGAGCCCGATCCGCTGAGCACGCTGGAACTGCGCCGGCACCATGGCGCCGCCGCCGAGCGACGTCGCTTCCGGCTTCCAGCGCCAGGCGGGTCGATTGGTATCGACGAACGGCAGCATGGTGCTCTTGAAGAACCCATCGAAAGTACCGCTCGGCGCAAAGATGCGCCCGAAGTCCGCCAGCGGCAGATCCGTCGTACTGGTCGAGACCAGCGGATACTTGCCTGCCGCGAGTTCCTGGCACTCGGCAACGACCTGTTGACGATAGCGCGCCGAAAAATCGCTGCCGATGCTGCTCGTCGCGACCGACGCGCCCCGGCTGGTGGCGCGAGCCACGACGCCATCCATCGGACCCGGCAACGTCTTAGCGTGCGTCTCCAGATCCCTCACCGCCATCGACAGACGCGTTGCGGTTTCGAGTGGCGGCGGGCCACCCAGCGAGTTGATCTCCGCGAGGATGCCCTGCAGGGCTGCGAACTTCTGCAACGTCATGTCGATCGGCGCCGGCGAACCGGCAACGAGGTTGTGCAGCGATTCGAAATGCTTGGTCGTGCGTGTTCCGGGAGGCGCAGCAGCACCAGTGGGCTGCGCATTGCCGAACACCTTGCCGAGGGTCCCCAGTGTGCTATTGAGCGCCGACTTCGCCTTGTCGGCAGCGCCCGGCTGCTGTTGCGGCTCGATCAGCGTCGTATTGGTCGCGACGACTTCGAGCAGTCGTTTCAGCGGCGATGTCGGCGCACCGAGCAGGCCCCAGAGCTGCGCAGCATCCTGCGTACTCGTCGTGGGACGCAGCGTCATGTCGGCCACCAGGGCATCCCAGGTGCGGATGTAGTCGTCTTCGTAGAGACTCATGAACTGCGACATGAGCTGCGGCGAACGTGCAGCATCGGCGATATCGCCGCCGAACACCCAGCCGTCCGTCACGAAGCCTTTCACCAGTTCCAGCTGACCCGACGTGCTTATCTGCTTGAACATTGCTTTGGTGAACAGACCCGGCACGGGCTCGGACAGATCGCGGCCGCTTTTGCGCACGAACACGTCGTCGCCACCGAGGCCGATCTCGCGTGCGATGTCGATGGCATTCTCGGTGTCATCCGCATAGCTCAGCTTCAGGCGGCTGTACATGAGCACCGGCAGCGACGCCTGCTTCAGCGAATTGCGGGCGCGGTCGACGATACCGTCATCGAGCTTGACCGGCTGCAGACGATCCTCGTCCGCGATCAATGCGTTGAAGTGCCTGGTCACGCGCTCCAGCGTCAGCGGATCGTTGGCGAATTCGCGCTGCCATTCGTAGCGACTGATGAAGCCGAGTTGCGTCGAATCCAGATGCTGCGGCATGCCGAGCATCAGGTAGGCCTTGAGATACTCGTAGAGCTTGTCGGGTTCGCCCGCGAAGCTCGCCAGACGGTTGCGGAAATGATCCGCCACGCCCGGCAGCAATCCGGAGTTGAGCTCGCGGGTGTATGCATCGTGCGCGGCATTGGCTACCGACCTGCCCTGGTACAGCCCCCAGCGCATGCTGAGCGGCACATCCTTCTGATACTGATCGGCCACGGAGACGACACGGTCGAGCGCATCCAGGCGATCGAGGCTCGCCGTGAACGGACTCATCGGCGCCGGCGCCGGCACGGATTTCAGCTCCTCCGTCGCCTTCGCGACCTCTTCCAGGTACGCGCGATTGCGCTGGTAGCTGACCGAGAAGATGACGATGCCGATCACGATCGCGAGCACGACGCCGATGTAGATCGCACCGTTGACCAGCGCCTGCCGGACTTCCATCGACTTGTTGACGCCGGCGAGTCCCGTTTCCTTGAACAGGATTTCCTTCAGCAACCTCTGGATGAAATACGCGCGTCCCTGACCGGATTGCACCACCGCGCCACGCACGTTGAGCCCGAACTGCCGCGCCAATGCGCCCAGCATGCGATCCACGGGCGTGCCTTCCTGCGTGCCGCTCGTGAAGTAGACGCCGCGCAGTTGTGCCTTCTGCTGGTTGCCCGAACCGAATGCCTCCGTCGTAAAGTCGTTGAGCGCGCGGCGCAACGCCGCGAACTGGCGTGGGAACGTGAAGATGAGCGAGCGGCGTCGCACGTCACGCTCGCTTTCCAGGCGCAGCATGAGGCGCGAGTTCAACCGATCGGTCAGCAGATCGAACTCGCTGAGGATCTTCGATGCCGCCTCGCCGGAACGCGAATCCTCGATCGGGAACGTCATGCCCCAGACCTGGGCGCGGCCCTCCTGATTCAGGTCGTCGAAGAACTCCGTGAAGCCTGCGATCAGGTCGAGCTTGGTCAGGAAGAAGTACAGCGGCAGGCTGATCTTCAGCTCGCGATTCAACTCCTCGACGCGCCGGCGCACGGCCTCGACATGCCGCCGTCGCTCGCCGTCATTGAGCGCCAGCAGATCGGGTGCGCTGATGGCGACGATGACGCCATTGATCGGCCGGCGGCCGCGATGCTTGCGCAGCTGCGTGAGGAACTCGATCCAGCCTGCCTGATCGGCCTCGCTGTCCGAATCCTGCGTGGTGTAGCGACCTGCGGTATCGAGCAGGATGGCTTCGTCCGTGAACCACCAGTCGCAATTGCGTGTACCGCCGACGCCGCGCAGTGCTTCCTTGCCGAACTTCTTCGACAACGGAAAGTTGAGTCCCGAATTGGCAATGACCGTGGTTTTGCCGGCGCCGGGCGGACCGATGATGATGTACCAGGGCAGTTCGTACAGATTGACCGACTTGCCCTTCGATTCGCGCAGCGCTCCGAGCGCCTCATCGAAGCGAGCGCGCAATTGCGCAGCATCCTGCGCGCCGCGCGGCTGCTTGTCGGAGCCCGCGCTCATGTCCTTGGCGATCTGATTCGCGGAGCGCTGCGCCTTGAACTTGCCGATGACGGTCCACAGCACGCAGATCAGCACCAGGATGCCGATGCCGACCAGGCGCTCCGTGACCGAATCCAGCGGATGGTTGCTGCCGAACGCGAGGTACGGACCGCCGAACCAGATGACCAGCGACAGGAACAGAATCACCAGGGTCATCAGGAACCAGCGCCTGGTGAACAATCCGAGAATCGCCTTCATTGCGCGGCACCTTCATCGACACTGACGATCTCGACACGGCGATTGCGCGCGCGATTCTCTGCCGTATTGACTGGCTGGTAGCGCGGCTGCGTGGAGCCGACGCCCACCCATTCCACGCGACCGAAGTTGTTGATCGACTGCTTGAGCAGGTTGGCGACGGCCACCGCCCGTTCGCGCGACAGCTCGAAGTTGTCGGCGAACTGCAGCGAACGTACCGGCTGGTCGTCCGTGTGGCCGACGATCACGACTTTGCCCGGCACCTGATTGAGCCCGTTCGCAATGGCGGCGATCGTTTCGTGATACTGCGTATTCAGCTGCGCGCTGCCGGAGCGGAACAGGTTGCTCGAGATCAGTGTCACCACCGTCTTGTCGCCGAAGTCCTCGACCGTGAGTTGCCCGGCCGCCTCCTGTGGAGCCAGCAGCTGCTTGAGACGATTCGCCCGGCTGACCGGCGCCGTGTACTCCACCTGCACGCTTGGCTGCGCCAGGGCCGCCATCACCGGTGCCGCCGCGCTGTTGAGTCGCGCGACATAGATGACGAAAGCGATGACCAGAATCGCCAGCCCGATGCAGGCGATGATCCACCACGGGATGTAACGGAAGATCGGATTGCGCTTGTCCTCGACGCCGCGCCAGTGCACCGAGAGTTCTTCGTCCTTGATCTGTCGCGCATCGCGTATCTGCACGGACAGCTTGTGCTGCAGATCCGCCAGACGCACCGCGCCGCGTTCGTCGATGCGATACATGCCCTCATAGCCGAGCGCGAGACAGACGTACTGCAGTTCGATGAGATCGATGTAGCGCGCCGGCTGCGCGCACAGACGATCGAGAATCTGGAAGAACTTCTCGCCGCCCGACTTCTCCTTGTGGAACATGATCAGCAGCGACTGACCCGACCAGTCGCTCTGCGCGCCCCAGGGCGTGTTGAGCACGGCCGAGTCGAAGAAGGTGCAGATGACGTAGCGCGCGACCAGTGCGTCTTCCGGCGCGACGCCCGCCGTACGCAGACGCTCGTCGAACTGCCGCACGTCCTGCATGGCCTGCGTGCGCAACGCCGTGATGTCGGCATTGGCGACGGTCGACTGCAAGCGCGACGCGACCGAGAGCAGCGGACCGGCCGCCTGCAGGATCGGGTTGCGTCCGCCGGAAATGAAATCCTGGACCGCCAGATTGCCAGGCGTGGGCGCCGGCCCGTATTCCTGCCCGCCCCTGGGCGGCGCTGGACGCGCCTGATTCTGTGCTTCCGGCGCCGGACGGCGCGGACCACCCGGACGCGGACGCATGACCGTGCCATCGGCCGGTGCGAAGGGATCATCGAAATCGTTTGCCACAGGCCCTCTCTGCTCGCCTGGTTGGATCGAGACATCACACGGAGTTCACGCAGCACACGGAGCGAGCGTCTGATTCTCCAGAATCTCCGTGGTCTCCGTGAACTCCGTGTGAAATTCTTGTGCTAGCTAGCTGCCGCGGATGGCCCACATCTCCAGCCCGAGCCCCGGGAACGAGTCCGGAATGTGCAACGCGATGCCGCCACCCGACTTCAACTCGCGGAACAGCGCGCTGCCGCGATCGAGTTCGAAGTAGGTGAAGCCGGCGTGGAACGGAATCTGGCGCGGCGCCACTGACAGCGGCTGCAGCGGGATGCCCGGAATGTGTTCGTTCACGAGCTTGGCGATCTTCTCGACCGACGCGAGCGTGACCTGCGCCGGAAAATCGCGGCGGATCGATTCAGCAGCGACGTCGGCGCGCGCAGCGAGAATGAACGCTGCGTCTTCGAACAGGCTGCGGTCGGCAACCACGCCCACCGAGATGTTGAACCGCTTCTTCTCCAGCGGGATCTGCACGGCGTTCTGCTTCAACACGACCGCGAAGCAGGCGCGGAATGCCGCCATCACGGGTTCGTAGCAGGCGCGCAGGTTCGTGTGTTCGTAGTGCGGCAGCTTCGGCGGGCGACGCGACTCCGTGGTCAGCGTGGACAGATCGCCGATGATTTCGAGACAGAGCCGAAAAAAATCTTCGGGATGCGTGAGTCCGCTCTGCGCGCAGTGCGTGACCAGCGGTTCATAGCGGTTGATCGCCTGCAGCATCAGGAAGTCGGCGATTTCCGCCGAGCCGCTGCGACCGCTCGCCACCGCGCGCGCTGCCAGCGCTTCGCCACGCTGATGCAGCAAGCCCTGCGCTTCGGTCATGAACGTGGCGAGGATGGACGCGTGCCTGGCATTCAGTACCGTCGGAATGAAGCGTTCTTCCAGCACCACCATGCGGTCGGCGCGACATTCGATGATGTGTGTCACCGGGATGGTCGCGTAGTCCTCGTGCGGTTCGTCGGACAGCAACAACCTGGAGCGCAGAACCGCGACTTCCAGCGAGTGCTGGGCAGTCGAATCGCCCGCGACGTCCTTCACTTCGACATCGCGCGCGTGATAGCGCATCACGCCGTCGACGACATCGCGCCGATCGGATTCGCGCGCTCCCGCCTTGCGAACGGGGATCGCGAGCGAGACGCCCTTGTCACGAATCTGGGGAGTCAGTTCGATGGGCGATGGCAGCGGTTCATCGTCCGGCATCGAGAAAGGAGTGCCGTCCGGAAACACGCCGCTCGCCCTTTTCAGCCCGAGCTTGCCGATGGCCAGCAGGTCGCGCTCGATCTGGATTTCAGTCAGTCCCCAGGAGTTGCCGCGCAGCGCTGCAGTGCGCCCCTCGACCAGTCGCTCCACATAGCGATCATGTTGCTGGAAGTGCTGCGGCCTGAGGAACAGGCCTTCGGACCAGACGACTTTATTGTTGGACATGTCGGATGCGCGTCGAGGATTGGCGTGAAAAGGAGTCGCGAAGCGTGCGGATCAATCGCCGACCGTGATGCTCACCTTGCTCTTCTCGATGCCGAAGGACACGCGGTCCTTCTTCACGAGATCGAGCAATGACTTGTTCGGGGTCTGTGCCACCACGCGCCATTGCGCGTTGCGATAGTCCGCGTATTCGGCCATCACCGCGAGCACCCGGGCGTCGGGATCGACCTTCAGTTCGAATTCCCTGGACTCGCCTGGCGATAGATCGAACTCCAGGCGTTGCACGAGACTGGCAGCCAGTGTTTCCTGCTCCTTGTCGACCAGTGCCCAGAAGTCCGAACCCATGAAGGCGCCGTCTTCCTTGAGCTGGAAGATGCGCACATGCACCGGCGACGCGCGACCGTCCTGGTTCGGATTCACATCGGCTGATGCTGCGATCTGCGCCTTGGCCACGGCCGGTTTCGCCGGTGCGGAGCCGCAGCCCGCACCGGCCAGTGCGGCAATGACGATCAGACTCCAGGACACCCATCGCAATCTCATGGCGCTCTCCGCGTTCTTGGCTGTGTTGTCGAACCGGCCTACTGACCGTCGCCGACCGTGCGGCCGGTCATCTTCAGACGATCCATCTGCTCTTCGTAGGCCTGGGCGAAGAACTCGCCGAACAGGCGTTTGAAGGCTTCATCCGGATCGCGTGTCATGTTCTCGTATTGCTCGACGTACTGCTCGCGGAACTTGCCACCCTTGCCGCCGATGTTGAGCAGGCCGCGCTTGCCGGGCCTGTCCAGTTCGGCTTCGATCTTTTCCGGATCGAACTGCTCGAGCATCGAATTGAAGGCCGTGCGAATCCCCTGCAGTACTGCGATCTGGTGATTGCGGACGTCGGTCAGTGCCTCCTGGAAGGCGCGGACCGTCGGCAGGTAGCCGCGATTGCGTTCGACCAGCAGCGTGTGCAGCGCCGCTTCCACATTCGGCGAGAACTTGAGCGGATTGTTTTCGG
Organism: Povalibacter sp.; assembly: GCF_036520495.1. Classification (GTDB taxonomy): domain Bacteria; phylum Pseudomonadota; class Gammaproteobacteria; order Steroidobacterales; family Steroidobacteraceae; genus Steroidobacter. The sequence goes on from NZ_DATDJO010000032.1 coordinate 158,672, forward strand.
TCGGCTGCATGCGCGTCATCGACATGCGCAGCTGCGACTTGATCTCGGCGCGCGATTGCAGAACTTCCATCAGCCCCTGCACGACGATGCGCAGGACCTGGCCCAGCTCACGCGCCATTTCCGGCGACATCTGCGCCGCGGACACGCCGGCGGCACGCAGGATCTCTTCGAGTTCCAGACTGCCCTGTCCGGGCGATTGCGCGTGCGGCCGCGGCGCTTCGACAGGAGGACGAGGCGCGTGCGCAACCGTAGCCGCAGCGGGCATGACGGCTGGCGTTTCCGCCGGACGACGAATCGTGCGCGGCGCCTGCGGCACCGTGTCTATCTGCGAGTCCGACTGCACCGTCTGCGGGGCCTCGGCGTCCTGCACGAGATCGCCCAACGCGAATGCGCCCGGTGCGGACGGTTTCGCTGCCGGTGGCGACTCCATGCGGGTACGCGACTTCTCCCACGTATCGGGAATGGAATCGTCTCGCAGCGCTTTCGTCCGCAGCGATTCCGCCGGCGACGGAGTGACCGGGCGCTGTGCGGGTGGTGCAGGCGGCACTGGACGGCGCACCGGCGGCGCAGCCGCTGCGGGTGGCTGCTGCCCCATCTGCGTGAAGCCGGAAGAGATCTCCCAGCTGTCGGGAATCTTGCTGCCGCCAGGACGGACGGCGGGCGGTGGCGTGGAAGGCGTCTGTACGAACGGTGTCTGTGCGACGGGCGTCGGTGCGGTGAAGCTGTCTTCGAGCACTGAGCGCTGATTCAGATTGACCGGAATCAGCGGCGCCTGTGTTTTCGCGGGTCCGCCCAGCGCCGCCAGCGGATCGAGATTCGACGCCTCCTCCTGCATGCCGTCGGCAATGCGCAGTTCCAGGCCGTCGTTGCCCCAGCTCTGCGGGACGGCGGCACGCGACGGTGCGCCGCCGACCGGCGCAAAGGGATCATCGGGAATCGTCGGCGAGGTCACCGCGGCGGCGCCCGACAGCGTCGCCCTGATCTCGTACTGATCGAGGAAGAAACGATCGCCGTTGCGCAGCAGGTGCGGCTCGTTGTTGGGGATGGTCTGCTCGGGATCGTTGATCGCGAGCGGATTGCGTCCCAGTCCTTCAACGTAAAAAGCGCCATTCACGCAGCGAACCCGGGCATGTATGCGCGAGATGTACTGGTCGTTGATGACCCAATCGCTCTCTTTCGAGCGCCCGATCTGTGCACCTTCCGGCCCCACGGTCTTGCGACGGCTGCTGCCCAGCAGATCGCCGTTCGGACTGATGACTTCGAGTGTCAGGAGCATCGGTTGGTTTGTCGTAGGAAAACAATCACCTGCAGACCAGGTGGAGGACTGTAACGCCCTGCTTGCTTTGGTCGCAACGGTCGATGGGACAAGGGCGGGATGATAGACCAGACTTGCGACCTGCGGGGCTGCGTGGCGCGCGCCAGGTCACACTTCGAGGACTCTGCGAGTGCGATGTGGTCCGCATGTGTGGACGATGCACCGATCGGCCAAACGGTGCCTTGACCGTTCACGCAACCGTAGTATTGAATCGAACGAGAACTCGACTGGGGACAACAATGCGTAAAAGAGGGATGAAAGTGGCATCACTGTTTCCGGAGCGTCGCCGCGAAAGGAGCGTCGTTCCCGGTGCGGCGCCTGTTCCGCTCCCCGCCGCTGCGATGCCGACGACCCTCGGGCGGATCGTTGCCGCCCACGGTGAAGGGCAAGACCGCACCACCGTGCTGATCGATTACGCCGGATCCCCTCATGGCGCTCGACCGGCACGGCTGGCAATCACGCTCACTGCAAACGAAGTCGACGCTGCAGTATCCCGGCAGCAGCCCGCCGTGCTGGTGTTCGAGAACGGCGATCCGCTGCTGCCCATCGTCATCGGACTCGTCCAGGCGCCATTGCAGGAGTCCAGCCAGGCAACCATTGTCGAAGCCGACGTCGACGGCAAACGCGTGCGAGTGGTCGGGCAGGACGAGATCGTGCTTCAGTGCGGTCAGGCCTCTGTCACCCTGCGACGCAACGGCCGGATCGTCATCCGCGGCACCTACGTCGAAACGCACTCCGAAGGAACGAACCGCATCAAGGGCGGCCAGGTTCAGATCAACTGACCTGACACGAGTCCTCGATCCTCATGTCACCGGCGTCACCCGCCCGTTCCCCTCTGCCCGACCTCATCGAAGAAAGTTTCGAGGAGGCCACGTTCCTATGGCATCGATGGGAAACGGAACTCGCCAGCCTCACCCGCAATCTCGATGAAGTATGGAGCTGGACCGAGGATCGCCTGCACGGCGCACTCGCCGGCGTCCAGGTGACGGGCGACGGCCTGATCGAGTTCTGTCGGCCTCATCTGGCCTGCGACGATCCGCGCCGCGTGACCGTTGCGAGCGCCCTGCTCGCCTCACGCAACTCGACGGACGTCATCGACCTGCTGAGTGATGCACTCTCCCGGGCGGAAGGCGCAACGCTCGCAGCGCTGGCGCGCGGGCTGGAAGTCACGGGATCCGCATCGGTCCTGGGTTCGACGGCCGGTGTGCTGATCAATCTGTCGACTGCGCACAAGGCGACACTGTGTCGCATCAAGACTGCGCGCAGCGCCAGGCCGGGGCCTGAAATGGCAGCCGCCTTTGAATCAGGCGAACCCGACCTGCAAGTCGCCGCGCTGCGCGCCGCCCGCTACATCGCCGATGAATACCTCGATGACTGGCTCACTGCCGGATTGCGCAGCGCGCATCCGCAGGCGCGTCTGGCCGCCATCGAAACGGGCATCACCCGCAACGCGCCGAGTGCATGGACAGCGGCGATCGATGCCGTCGGCAGCGCCAACCCCGTGCTCGCCCCGGTGCTGCGATTGATCGCCCTGCTCGGCGACGCCGAGCAGCACTCGCTGATTTACTCTTCGCTACGCGTGCCGCAGTTTCAGGCTCAGGCGCTGTGGGCGCTGGGTCATGTCGGAACGCGCCAGGCCATCGAAGTGTGTTTGCAGGGAATGAACCACGAGACGCTGGCACGCAGTGCCAGCGAAGCTTACTGCCACATCACCGGCGCCGATCTCGCACGCGATCATCTGGCCGCGGCGGACTCGCCTCAGGACGCCCCATCGTTCGAAGAGGACGATCTCGAAGCGGACCTGGTGCCGACGCCGGAGTCGCTGTGGCCGCTGCCCGACGCGGACGCCGTGCGTCGACACTGGGAAGCCCATCAGGGAGCGTTCCAGCCCGATGTGCGTTACGTTCGCGGCCGCGCCGTGAATGCGGAAACACTGCTCAACGCCATCGAAGCAGGCCCCATGCTGCGACGTCCCGATCTGGTGCTGAATCTCGCTGCCCGTACGCGGGGCGCCTACGATGTCGAGACGCGTGCGTTCGCTGCGCGCCAGCGGATCATGATGGCACGCGGCCGCAGCGCGCTGGCTGCGGGAGCACGCTGAGCATGCTGCAGCTCGACAATCAGACGCCCTTCAAAGCCAGCATCGCGGTGCTGCCGAACAAGGACGGCATCGATACGCTGTACGTCGTCATCAAGGCGACCCTCACATTGCGACCGAATCTGTCGCTCGCGCCGGAGCAGGTCCCGGTGACGATGGCGGACGAGTACTACGGCGAGCCGGCGCTTTCCAGCCTGCGCAGCTGCTCTGAAATGCACATCGGCAAGCCCGGCACCGACGTGCTGCTGGTCGGCCATGCGCATGCGCCGGCCGGAACACGCGTGCAGCGCATGCATGTGTCGATGTCGGTCGGCGATCGCCGCAAGCAGATCCTGGTCAGCGGCGATCGGACCTGGCAATTCGATGGCACACCCAGCGCTCCGCAACCCTTCGAAGCCATGCCGCTGGTCTGGGAACGCGCCTTCGGTGGCTTTCATCGCACCGCCGATCGCACGCTGGCCGAAGAGCGCAATCCCGTCGGCTGCGGCTTCGTCGGCGAGCGCAGCAGCGGCGAAATGAAACAGCAGCCTGTTCCCAACCTGGAGGATCCGGCGGCTCCTTTGAAAAAACTTGGCCAGCTGGCGACTCCGACCTGCCTGGCGCCGACCTCTGCGTCCTGGCTGCCGCGCCGTTCGTTCGCCGGTACCTACGATCAGAACTGGCAGCGCACGCGCGCACCCTATCTGCCTGCGGATTTCGATCACCGCTTCCTGCAGTGCGCCGCTCCCGAGTTCGCGTTCGACCGCTATCTCGAGGGCGGCGAACGGATCGACATCGACGGTTGCACGCCGGACGGACCCCTCTCGTTCCAGGTACCGGCGTCACCGCTCGACGTGTCCGTGCGCGTGGCGGGCGCTGCGCAGCGTCCGCCAGTGAATCTCGAAACATTATTGAT
>NZ_DATDJO010000033.1:0-22937 GCF_036520495.1 Povalibacter sp.
CTATCGACCCCAATGGTTTCGCGACACCCGCAACAATCAGACGGATTTCGTCTACAACGCTGCGGGCCAGATGACCGAGCGGACCGATCCGGCGGATGGCGACGGCATCCGACGCAAAACGTACATCACGTATGAGAACTCAACCGGCATCAGCCGACCTGAAGTCGTGCGCGTGTGCGGTGTGGGCACGACCTGTGGAACACCCGAGGAGATTCGCACCGAGTACGAGTATTGGGGCAGCACGTTGCTTCCCAGCGTGGTGCGCCGGATCGACGCGGCCCGAGGCAAAACCCTGGAGACGCACTATGCCTACGATGGCGCGGGACGCGTACTCAGCGAGACGGTCCTCTGGCCGGCACGAATGACGCCAGGTACTTCCGCTACGACGTGCACGGCCGCAAGACCTGGGAGATCGGGCCGCTCGGCGACAATGGATTCCGCAACGCCCGGAAATTCACGTATCGCAGCGCCGACGACAAGCTGCTCGTCACTGAAGCTGGCACCGTCACGGACCCGAACAGTCCCTCGCTCGTGGTGGCCACGCAAACGAACGTGACCTACGACACTCACCGCAATCCGGCGACCGAGACGGTCTCCGACGCTGCCGCCACCTACAGCCTGACCCAGCGATCATTCGATGATGCCGGTCGGCTTCAATGCGAGACGCGTCGCATGAACCCGGCTGCCTTCGGCTCACTCCCGGGCGCCTGCAACCTGGGCGCCGAAGGGGCCTTCGGCCCTGACCGGATCACGCGCAACCTCTACAACGCAGCCGGTCAACTGCTCACCGTCCAGCGCGCCTACGGCACGGCGCTGCAGCAGAACTACGCCACCTACACCTACACGCCGAACGGCCAGCGCGCGAGCATGACCGACGCCAACGGCAACCGCGCCGAGCTGCGCTACGACGGTCACGATCGCCAGAACCTCTGGGTGTTCCCGTCCAAGACGACGCCTGGAACGGTCGACGAGAGCGACTACGAGGGCTACACGTACGATTCCGCGGGCAACCGCCTCTCACTGAGAAAGCGCGACGGGCAGACGCTGACCTACCAGTACGACGGCCTGAATCGCCTGAAGACGAAAACGGTGCCCGGTTCGACCACGGGTGCTGCCGGCTACGTCGTTGAATACGGCTACGACGTGCAGGACCTGCAGGTGTTTGCCCGCTTCGGTTCCACCTCGGGCGCGGGCATCACCAATACGTTCGACGGCTTCGGCCGGCGGCTCACTTCTACGAGCACCGTGGGCGGCCTCGGTCGCACGCTGCAGTCTGACTACGACGCAGGCAGCCGGCGCACGCGGCTGACCTTCCCGGACGCCCACTACTTCACATATGGCTACGACGCGGCCTCTCGGATGGGTTCGATCCTTGAGGATGGCGGCACCACCATCGTGAGTGTCAGCTACGACGCGCTGGGCCGTCGCGCGGACGCGTGGTTGGGTGGGGCGGTGATGAGCACCGAGTACGACGGCATCTCCCGCCTGTGGAAGCTGACCCATGAACTCAACGGCACTGCAGCCGATCAGGTGCTGGAGTTCGGCTACAACCCGGCCTCGCAGGTGATCTCACGCATCGAGAGTAATCCGGCGTATGCGAACAGCACGCCGGATGCGATCCGAAGCTACTCCGTCAATGGGCTGAATCAGTACACAAGCGTGGGCGGTGCTGCTCACGGGTACGATGCCAACGGCAACCTGACCTCGGACGGCGCGACGAACTTCGTGTACGACGCTGAGAATCGACTGGTCTCCGCAAGTGGTGCCAAGAATGCCACGCTGACGTATGACCCAATGGGGCGGTTGTTCCAGATCTCAGCCACAGGCGGCACGACACAGTTCCTGTATGACGGTGACCGGCTCGTGGCCGAGTACAACGGCAGCGGCACGCTGTTGCGTCGCTATGTGCACGGCACCGGTGTCGATGAACCGCTGCTGTGGTACGAGGGCGCGGGCCTCGCCACAAGACGGGGCCTCTTCGCGAATCATCAGGGCTCGATCGTCGCGGTGGCGGACGCGAACGGAGGGACGCTGGGGATCAATGCCTATGATGAATACGGTGTGCCTAAGGCCGGCAATATGGGGAGGTTCCAGTACACGGGTCAGATGTGGATAGCCGAGCTGGGGCTGTATCACTACAAGGCACGCTTCTACTCGCCGATATTCGGACGTTTTTTGCAGACCGATCCGATCGGGTATGCGGATGATGTCAATCTGTATGCGTATGTTCGCAACGATCCGCTAAATCATACCGATCCCTCAGGCTCGATTGTGGATACGCTGGTCGACCTCGGATTCATTGCCTATGACGTCTACGCGTTAGTTACCGACCCGAGCTGGACGAATGTGGGAGCGCTTGGCGCTGACATCGTCGGTGCTGCGGTACCGTTTGCTACGGGGCTCGGTGCAGCCGTTCGGGGGGTCGACAAAGGTGTTGATGTTGCTCGTAGCGCGGAGGGCGCGGCCGAGTCTCAAAAGACTGGGATCATTTATCGCCGCGTGGACGCGGGCAATCCCAGTGGAAAGTGCTACATTGGCCGATGCAATAGTGAGGAACTGTACGAGCGTCGGCAGCGCGATCACTCACGGGCCAATCCTGATGCCGACTATGAATTTGAAGTTATCGAGCGGGCCGAACCCGGCAAACCCTTGCGGGAAGCTGAGCAGCGGCAGATCGACTCGCACGGCGGCCCAACTAACAAGTCAAATCCCAATGGGGGAACTGAAAACAAGAGAAATGAAATTGCGAAATGCCGAGGAACTCGAATCGGCAATCAAGGCACAGGAAGCATCTGCTGAAACCCGCTGGGCTTATCCCATGCACGAAGTACGATCGTCGAGATTCCAATGACCAAGATTAGAATGGGTGATGTCTTCCAGTTTGACGTAGCCGGAGACCATTCTGGATATGGTCAGATTGTCGTGCCTGGGGACGTGATCTACGTCATCGTCTGCAGGAGCATTCATCGTCGTTCAGAGCGGTCATTCGAACCGCAGCTACTTTCTGATATCGGTCTGTGCGGTTGGACATTGGACGGGCGCATCTATCATGGAATGTGGAGAGTCATCGCCCACGCGCCCCTGCCCGATCACATCCCTCGCCCTTGTTACAAGGTAGCGAAGGACGAAGTACAGTGGGTCGAATCCTTCGAGGGTAAGTTACAGCGACAAGCTTCTGAGCGAGACTGTCGCGCATTAGACTACCGTACAACGGTTGCACCGATAAGGTTTGAAAATGCGTTTGCCGCACTGCACGGCCTGCGTGAGTGGGATGCATCTTTCGACAAGATGCGTGTCGAGTATGCTTGCGAGCAAGAGCGTGCTTGTGGCGGACTAGGAGGAGTAAAGCACTAGGGAAGGTCTGATTTACCCACCGTGATTCGTGCATGATCAATCTAGGCCGGAGGGCCGATGCACCAACGAACACTGAGTGGTATAAAAAGTACGGTAGGACCACGCGTCGAGTGCAGTTTCTGGCCGAGATGGACCGGGTGGGGGCTCTACCCCCATTTCCACGGACGGTTGAGTTAAGGCTGAAAACTTCCGATCTTGCCGGGCCCCTTTAGACGCATTCGCGGGTTGTGGAACCGCTCGGAGCATCGGTGTCATGCGGGAGCATCGGTGTCAGGTTGGCATATTTACATTCATCGCTGTCCGCTTCTGGCCGATTGCCGACCTCTCCTTCCGACACGAAGCGAGCATCAATACTTGGCACCTGAATCGTGAGCGGCGCTACGAGATTCGACAATATGGGCGGAGCAGGTAGAAACTCGGCAATTGATAATCGTGTGCTTGCGTGCCACTCCACAATTCTAAGTGACCAGATCGCTCAATCGAGCACAGGGGACCGTTCACGTGCGAATGACCGAAATACGAATTCGAAATTTCCGATCACTTGAAGACATTCGGATAGACCTCTCGAACCTCACGGTGCTGTGCGGGCCAAATAGCTGCGGCAAGTCCAACATATTTCGTGCTCTGCAACTCGCATTCAAGAACGAGCTATCCATCGAGGATGCATCTGAGAATCTAAGCGCACAGAAGATGGGCCAAGGCGGGCCGACCCTTTCTATATGGGTTGATTGCTGGTTTTCGGATGTACCGTCGCCGCTTCAGCGCATCGCGGCCGAGGCCTCGCCTGATCTCAAGTACTCGCTGCGCCTGACTCGGGCTGGCAACGTAAAACGTATGCTAGGGGAGCATGTCCTCACGCCGGACGAATTCCGAACGCTCAAAGAGCATTTTGTCACGGTCTACGTGCCACCTATCCGCGATCTGAGCGCTGATGGGCTTCAGCCTTTCAAGCGCCTGCTCAAGACCGCACTCCAGAAGGCCAGAGGCATGGGAAGTATTCGAGGCCTTGGCGATCAAGCGAAGAGAGTATTAACGAACCGAGCAACGGTTCTTCTGCAACAGCAGCATCAGGTTGCCACTCGCATACTTGGAGCCGAGCGCCTATCGCTAGATACGAGCCAGATTGAGATTGAATCCCTGTACGACAACATCGGTCTAACGGTGAGAATTGCGGGCGCAGACATTCCTTTGAACGCGCTAGGTACCGGGCATCAAAGCGCAGTGATTATGAATCTCTACCGGCAACTCGGAGAAGCGATGGAAGCGTCCGTGTTGTATATGTTCGAAGAGCCGGACAACCACCTTCATCCGACTACCATCCGGTCGATATGTGATGACTTGACGGCGATCGCTAAGCAATCTCAGGTGCTCGTCAGCACGCACTCACCAGTATTTCTTGGACATACGGGCCTCCACCCCATACGTCCACTCTCGTCGCATGCCGGCATAACAAAACGACGGAAGGTAACGGTCTTCAAGCACTACAGCGAGAAGCAAGCGCGCGCGCATCTAGACACATACGGTCTGAGGTTGACAGAACCATTGCTGACAAACCGTGTCCTGATTGTGGAAGGGCAATCGGACAAAATAGTTCTGTCGACTCTGTTCGAGATGCGCTTTCGCAGGACTGTAGACCAAGCGGACCTATTGGTTATTCCAGCCGGCGGAAAAGACCGCGTCGTAGCGCTTGCGCATCTAATTAGTTGCCTAGGCGTGGAATGGAAGTGCGTCATGGACAATGACGCAATGTTTTCTGCAGAGACGCCGTATGGTCGCGGCTTGCAAGGCGACGAACGAAGTCAGGCGCTCGCCACTATTGACATCGTTCAGGGCTACCTTGACGGCCAAACAAAGCGCGGTGCCAACGCGTCGAAGTTGCTGGCTGCGGTGCGCTCTGAGGTCGAACATGGCCCCGCAACGAGAACGCTCTACGACAACTCGGCACTTCGGCGACTCGTTGAACAAACGGCGCTACTCAGTTCAGCCGAACAGGATCAGCTTCGAACGTCATTGCGTGCGGCTCGCAGGCGAGAGATTGGAAGGCTGTTATCGAAGGCAAATTCGTTCATATGGTCAGGTACGATCGAGGAAGTGCTGCTCCGGAATGAGGGCACGATGGCATGCGTCGAGGATGTGCTCCTTGCGGAGGGGAAGCTGAAGAATGCGCTGGGTGGCCATCCGCAACGACGAGCGACTCTAATAAACAAATTGCACGGCAGCGCAAATGAACCCACCGTGCTGCGCGAAGTTGTCCTCGCCTTGGAGGATGGTGGTCATTTCCGGCGAAGCGAAGTGAATGAGTGTTTCGGTAGCATCTTTTCAGGACTTCAATAGATCGATGCTCGAGGTCCGCTCCTGGCCGTTTGCGGACGCGCTTCTAGTCGCGGACGCGTCGATCCTCTGAGATCTCAGAGCGCAGTATTCGTACTGTTGCTGGCGCAAGGACTGCGATGCGCGTTTCGCGGCGCCGCACTTGTCGCACGGCCAAATCAATTCGATCGTTCAGGCTGATGCATCCGTTTTCTTCGCAGGACACCAAGGAACAGTAGGTCGGTGCGTTGCCATGAGCCGAGCGGATCGCAATCTCGAGTCGAACGGTCGGGGGGACGACGGCTACGACCAGGACCTCGATGTCGGGGCCGATGAGGATGGATTCACCGGCGCGGCGCGTGAGCACCAAGAGTCGGCGGGAATCTGAATCGATGGCGCATTCTATTGCGGTCTCCTTCATATTGAGAAAGGCAAAAAAATCCGTTCTACATCGTCGCTACATCCCGGTGGCCTGTACGACCTTGGCCAGCAATTTCGTCGGTTCGATCTTGAGTGCGCGGGCGATCTGAATGAACTCGAGCACCGATACTTGACGCTCGCCCAGCTCGATCAATCCTACAATGGATTGTCCGCGCTCAAGACGGGACGCCAATTCCCGCTGCGTAAGCTTGGCTTGCGCTCGTGCGTCTTTCAGCACCTCACTTAGGGCTTGTTGTTCGTCGCTCAGTTTCGGCACGCGCTGACTCCCGATAATCCCGTGCTACGAGCCGCTTGATTCGATATTCGAATCAAGCGTAAACTCGCGGCATCGATTGCTTGCGGGAAGTATAGAGGGAAGTCGAGAGTTCAACGTACTCCACGGAAGCGGCCGCCGACGGTGCGTCAACACCGCCGGCGGCCTGACCACAGCCAGCCTGACTAGAGGATGACTATGGCTAAGCGACAGTCTACGTCCAACGCGCGCGGCGTTGGAGAGGGGGCGGCCCATGCCCGTGCGGTTCGGAAGACCGGTTTGCCAGTAGGAGCCCGGCGCCGGACGGGAAAGCAACGGTCGTCAGTACACCCGGATCTGGGCAGAGCCTCTGCGAACAGCCTGGAAACGCTGCTCGACGTGCATCGCGGGCAGCTTCTGCGGATCGAATCCGTCGTCGCGTGTCTGCACGTGGCGCTGCTTCACTCGGGCGAAGCCGGGCCCAGGAACGACCCGAATTTCGCCAGCGCAGCTGCCATTGCATTGACCTTGCTGCGCGAAGCCGTCGATCGGCTGGACGCGCGGTTCATTACTCCGTTGATCAGGCCTCTCCTGCGCCGTCGCAGCAGCGCCGCGGCTCCCGGCACGCGTCCGTGAGGTTAGCGGCGTGACGGCCACAGGAAGTCCGGTCGGTCCGAACAGTACGGGAACACTCGTGCAGAACGCGGTGCGCGTGCGGCGATTCTTCAGGCGCCGGATCGCTATGTCGCGGGACGATGTGGACGATCTGACGCAGGAGGTCTGCGCGCGCTTCCTGGCGGCGCATCCCCCGGCTATGGTGCATGCCGAGCGATATCTGTTCGGGATTGCTCGGCATGTGTTGGCGGATTTCCTGAGGCAACGCAAGGCGCGGCGCGAAGTCGCTCTGTCGGCGGTGGAAGATTCGTGGGATGCGGATGCGAGGCTTCAGGGCGGGCCGGATCCGGCGGCGGCCGTGTTTGCGTCCGATCTTCTGGTCGCGCTTCTTGAACGGCTGCCGCGTTCTCAGCAGGCCGTCCTGCTGGCGCGTGAGGCAGAAGGGTATTCGTGCCGCGAGGTCGCCGATCGGATGGGATTCTCGGAGGCCACCGTTCAGACCTATCTGAAACGTGCCCGGTCGCACCTGCGGGATTTGCGACGGCGGATGTAGCGGCCTTGCATCCGGCTGGGACGAAGCAGGAGGCCGGGTCAGTTCACAGCATTTCAAGCAACACGTCATCGGCGCAGGCGAGCAGCAGCTCGCGGACATGGACGGGGGAGTGGCGCAGCCAGTGCGAAAATACTTCGCGTTCGAAGTAGCCAAGTGCGTTGTAGTGCAGTGTCCAAAAGGCGGCGGACTTGGCTTCGATGAGTGGTGGAGCCAGAGTGTTCGTGCTGTCGCTGTTGCCGTCGCAGTCGTTGTCCTCCGTCTCGCGATCACAACGCATCAATGCGCGGGCCTGCGTGAGAAGGGTCACTTGCAGTGGCGGCAGATCCAGGGCTGGGGGGCTAAGTCGCTTGCCGGAGCTGATGATTTGCTCCAGTGCAGTGCGATGTGGGCCGGGAAGGCGGGTGATGTAACTGCGTAGCTGGTCGAGCAGGTGCGCAATATGCAGCGGCTCGCGTTGGCGAGGCAATACTTGAGTGGCACGTCGAGTCATCCGCGATGACAGCGTGATGACGCATCGCCAGGGATCGGTGACGAGGCAGCGCAAGTCGAGGCAATGCAGGCGTTGATGCAGTTCTGCTGCGAGCGGATCCAGTTTGCGCGGGATTCCCCAGTGCTGCAGCACAACGCTGATGAGGTGGCGATGCATGCACTCGGCGGCCATCGCCGATGAGCACTGCGCTGATGAGGTGCGGACGCAAGACCATTCCATCGATCTTCCTCCTGATGTCCGCGTTTCCGCGGCGATCTATTGTAGTCGTGATTCGCAGCGAAAATGGGACAACAAAGGACAGAAATATTTCGTCCCCACCGGATCGATTCGTCCGACTAAGTCTCCCAGTCGCGCACAGCACGCGCGGCACCTGGCCATGACCAGGCACTACAACAGGGGAGAGCAGAATGAGATCAGCGGGACAGTCGATGCGATCGGTGATGGTGGCGATGGCGGGTGCTGCATGCGTCAGTGCTGCATTCGCGGGCAGCGACGAGGCGCGGATCGAACTGGAAGAGATCATCGTGACCGGGTCACGGCTGCGGCTGAGCGAGGTCGAGGGCCCATCGCCGGTGACGATGTTCAGTCGGGTGGATATCGATGCACTCGGTGTCTCGAGCGTGGCGGAAGTGCTCAAGTATCTGCCGCAACAGCCTTACAACCGTCCACAACTGTTTCGGACCGATGGCGCGCAGTACGCCGAACTGCGCGGGCTGGGCGCTGATACGACGCTGGTGCTCATCAATGGCCGGCGTACGGTGCCCGCGGCGTCGAGCGTGGTGTCGAATGCCTTTGATCTCAACTCCATTCCGCTTGCGGCGGTTGAGCGTGTGGAAGTGCTTTCGGACGCGGCCTCCGCGGTGTACGGCGCCGATGCCGTCGGCGGTGTCGTCAACATCATCCTGAAACGCGATATCGCTGAGCCGGTGGTGGCCCTTCACTATGGGGCGGCACGCGGCGGCGCCGAGGAGCAGCGCGCCTCGATCAGTGCGGGCCATGCGGGAGAGCGATTGCATGTCTCGATGATCCTCGACTATCTGCACACGGACGTGCTGCTCGGGGAAGAGCGCGACCTGTGGCGCAATCAGGACTACCGGCGCTTTGGCAGCGTCGATCAACGTTCGACGTACAGCAATCCAGGCAATGTCTATTCGTTGACGGGTGATCCGCTGCCGGGATTGAGCTCACCGATGGCCGCTGTGCCGCAGGGAAGTACCGGCGTAGGTTTGACGCCAGCGGACTTTGTGGCCACGGACGGCCAGCAGAATCGGGAGAGTAGTTCACGGTACGACGCCATCGTGCCCGAGCAGGAGCGTGTGAGTGCGGCCGTGTTCGGCGAGTACGAGTTCGGGCCGCAGTTGACTGTATTCGGCGAAGCGATGTTCGTGCAGCGTGATCTCGACAGTGCGGCCAGCGCGCCGGTGCTGGCGGGGGAGCTGGTGCCGGTCTCGAATGCCTTCAATCCGTTTGGCGAAACGGTCCTCGTCGATTTTCTCGTCGAGGGCGCCGGTGCGCGGCATTCTCGGGTGGAAAACGAGCTGTTGCGCGGGGTGGTGGGAGCACGCGGATTGCTGGGAACGTGGGACTGGGAAGTCTCTGTGCTCGGTAGCCGGGAGGATGCGTCCAGCTGGACGACGGGCGGGCTCGATGCGGCTGCCGTGGAGGAGGCGCTCGCGTCCTCGGATCCAACCCAGGCATTGAACGTGTTTCAGGATGGTCCGGGAGGCAGTGATGCGCTGTTGCGCTCGCTGATTGCCCGGCCCGTCATGACGGACTACGCCTCGGACGGGGCCGTGGCCAATGCCTTCGTGCGCGGTTCTCTCGGCTCGTTGCCGGCGGGGTCGGTGGAAGCGGTGGTCGGTGCCGAATGGCGTCGCGACGCAATGTTCTTCGACAGTTTCCTGTTCGTCGATGAGGACCGGCGCGCGGCGGCGGCGTTTGCGGAGCTGAACGTGCCGCTCGTCAGCGAGGCGATGGGATGGTTGGGCGTCAAGCGGCTGTCATTGACGGTGGCGGCTCGCTACGACGACTACAGTGACTTCGGAAGCACCACCAATCCGCAGGTGGGCATGGTGTGGATGCCGGTCGCGGATCTGACCGTGCGCGCGTCTTACGGGACAAGCTTCCGGCCACCGTCTCTGTTCGAACTGTATGCGCCGCGCGTGCCGTTTCCATTGCCGGTAAGTGATCCGCGGCGCAATGACGAGATCGCCGATGCGGTGGCGATCAGCGGTGGCAATCCCGACCTGCTGCCGGTCGAGGGCGAGTCGCTGACCGCGGGGTTCGTGTGGACGCCGTCGGCGGTGTCGGGCTTGCGGATGGCGGCGTCGTGGTGGCAGATCGAGCTCGATCAGCGTGTGTCGTTCCTGCCGTACCAGGTCGTCATGGCGTACGAGTCGCTGTTCGCCGATCGGGTGGTACGTGAGGCGCCGACGCCGGCGGATGTGGCCGCCGGACTGCCCGGGCGGTTGGTCAGTGTCGATATCTCGCGCGTGAACTTCGGCACGGTGGACACGCGCGGCGTGGATGCATCGGTCGACTACGGTGTCGACACCGATCATGGTCGCTGGCAGGTGCGCCTCGCGGGAACTTGGGTCGATCGCTATGAAAGCGACGAGTTGCCGGACAGCCCGCCCGTGGATCACGTCGGTGTCGCCAATGTGTTTGGCACGATCACGCGCTGGCAGGGCAATGCCGCCGTCAACTGGACGCGCGGCGCGTGGGGCATCGGTGTCATGGGACGCTATATACCGGCGTATGACGATGCCGTGGGTGTCGCGGCCGTACCAACAGGAAGACGCATTCCGTCGCAGACGCTGATGGATGTGCAGGTGTTCTGGGACAGCGATGAGATCGCGCAGGCACAGCCGCGATGGTGGCAGGGCGTGCGACTCACGCTCGGGGCCACGAATGTCCTGGACGAGCCGGTGCATTTCGCGGAGATCGGCGATTACGCCGGCTTCGATCTGTCGCAGGGCGACCTGCGGCAGCGCTTCATTTACCTCGATCTGTCGAAGCGGTTCTGAGCCGTGCGCTGGGGTCAGTTGGGATGGACCTGGGTGGCGGTGACGGCGCTTGGGATGAGTGTGGCGTGCGCGGCGGGCGGAGGGCCGCACGCTGCACGCGTCCTGCTCACGCCGGCGCACGCCGTCGAGACCGTGCGGTTCATGGTGAATGCAGACACTGCCTCGCCCGAGAATCCACACGGCGCCGTGTCGTTGTCGCCGGACGGGCGCCGCTGGATCGCGCGACTGGTGCGGGGTGATGTCGCGCGCGACGGTGTGTGGATGGAAATGGTGGTCGGTGAGCGGGCGTCGCTGGAGGCCGCGACGCATGTCCGCACCGTGGCGCGCTTGTTCAGTAGCGGGCTCGGTGCTGGCGGCGGACGGGCGGGTGCCAATCAGGACGGCATCAGCTGGACAAGTCCGCTGCGCTGGCTGGACGACGAGTCGGTGGCCTTCTTGTGGAGCGATGCGGCTGGCCGTCGGCAGGTGATGCGCGTCAACGTGCGTACGGCGCAGGTGCAGACGCTCTCCGCGCATGCCACCGGCGTGCTGAACTTCGACATCGGCGCTGATGGCACGCTCATGTACAGCGCCATGGCGGCGGAGGCGCCGAGCCGGCTCACGCAGCAACTGCGGGAAGGCTTCGTCATCGAAGCGCACACGGACGCGAGCTCGATCATCGATGGCCGGGTGAATGACGGCTCGTTCATCGATCGACTGTGGCGAACCGAGTGGTTCGTGCAGCGTGATGCAGCGGCAGCGCCGCAGCCGGTACAGGTGGCGCAGCGCTCATTCAGCCCGAACCAGCTGGAGCGCGTCTGGGTGTCGCCGAGGGGGCAATGGGCCCTGGTGAATGCGGTCGCACCCGCGTTGTCTCCGGACTGGAATAGCTACCAGGACGAGGACATCCATCGGCGGCTTAAGCTTGCCCGCACCAATGCCTACAGCATGCTGGGCCGCCTGGTGCATCAGCTATGGGTGGTGGATACGCGCGCTGGTTCGTCCCATGCGCTGTGGTCCGTGCCGGCGGACTCGGAGCTGCCGCAGTGTGCCTGGTCGAGCGACGGCGAGTTCGTGTTGGTCGCACCCACATTGCTGCCAGGTAAGGATACCGATGAACGCGGCAAGCGCGGCACGGCCGCCGCTATCGTCGAGCGCGCGACCGGTCGATACCGGCTCCTTCCCATCGACCTGCAGGACCAGCAAGTCACCGGTGTGCAGTGGCTCAGCCGTGATCGCGTGGGCCTGGGCGTCGGGCCACCGGGCGAGCCTCGGCGGATCGAGTTTCGGCGGCGTGCAGGTCAGTGGCGGCGTGTCGAGGGTGCGACGTCCGCTGCGACGGGCGTGCGACTCGAAATCCGGCAGGGGATCGACACGCCGCCCGTTCTCATCGCGGTGGATGACGTAGCGGGAGGGAGCGTCACCGTGATCGATCCGAATCCGTCGCTCCTGACACAGTTTGATCTTGGGCACGCGGAGCTGATCGAGGGCGAGGTGGAGGAGGGACTGCGATGGCAGGGAATGCTGTTCCTGCCACCGAACTACGATCGAGCGCGACGCTACCCGCTGGTGATCCAGAGCGTGTATGGAAGTGCCATCCGCGAGGAGTTCACGCTGTACGGATTTCTGCAGGGCTACGGGTTGGGGCCGTCGTTAATTCCGCCGTATCCGGGGCGCTTGTTGGCGCAGCACGATGTGCTGGTGTTGCAGCTGAATGTCGCGGGCGAGGGTAGCGATACGCCGCAGGAGGGGGCGACGCGTGCGCGAGCCTTTGAACGGGCGGCGCAGCAGCTGATTGCAGAGGGGCGCGTCGATGCGGCGAAGGTGGGGCTGATCGGGTTCAGTCGCAATGGCTTCTATGTCGAGTATGCGTTGACGCACTCCGACTTCCCCTATGCGGCGGCGATCGCTGCGGATCACTTTCAACCCGACTACGTGGGACAGACGTTGCTCGGATATGACACGGGCGCAGAGGGAGTGAATGGCGGATCCCCATTCGGTGCGGGACTCGATCAGTGGCGGGTGACGTCACCGGGGTTCAATGCCGAGCGCGTGCGCGCGCCGCTGCTGCAGATCGAACAATCCAGTGGGCTCGTCGGTGTGCTGCTGCACTGGGAGTTGTTCTCGCGCCTGCGTTACTTGGGCAAACCGGTGGAAATGTGGGTGATCCCGAACGCCTCGCTTGGCGTTCACAACACCCAGAATCCCGAGCAGCTCATTGCCATCCAGTCGCGCGTCATCGACTGGTTTCGGTTCTGGTTGGCGGGCGTGGAATCGAGCGACCCATCGACACAGGCGCAGTATCGACGGTGGCGGGAACTGCGGGGATTGCGGGAGTCGGAGCGTCCCGGCGATGGATGATTCTTTGAGGGGCTCCTAGGCTCTTTTCCACTGACGCGCCCACAGCTCGATGTCGAGGTATCGCAGCAGTTCGCCCGGATTGACACTCGTATGCGAGGGTGTGGCGGCGAGGGCCGCCTCGAGCTTCCGGCGGTCGAGGTAGTGGGCACCGACCAGCACGCCGTCGAGGAGCACTTCACGCAGCCATTCAACGTGGCGCAGGATGAGTTCACTAAAGAAGCCGGGCGCACGGTCTTTCCATACACGTTCCAGGTTCGGACGCGACGCGTCCTGGGCGAAGGCGCGTCGGGCCAGTCCGCGATCCCGACCGTCCTCGAAATGCAGATACACAGGGATGCGCAGCATTAGTTCGACGACTGGCTGGGAGCACAGCGGCTGAACAATCTCGGGTCCGAAGTCGTCGGTGCGCACTGAGAGGTCTCGTTCCTCGATCGGCAGCACCAATGCGCCCAGGCGAAAGAATGTCAACGGCGCTTCGTCGTCGTTGTCCGGTAGCCAGGGATGCTTGAGCGAGCTGCGAGCGGCGTGCGCAAGATCCAGAGCGATCAGTTCCATGTCCTGCGAATTCCATGCGGTGGGATCGGTCCATGGCACTCGTCCGCGCCACGCCTTGATCGCCTGCGTCAGTACGTGCCACTGCGAACGGTGGGTAGCGAGTGCGACGTGTCGCGAAAGACGCCATGCGCGCAGCGTCAACCCGCGATGGTGAAGGCGCTGCACAAGGGCCAGTGCAACACAGTCGCTGCAGAATCCGGCATCGCCGCCGTCACCCGTGAAGACGGCCGACGGTCCCTGCGTGTTGCATAGGGTTCGCTCGAGCTGCGGCAGGAACAGATAGTTGGTCCTAGACACGATGTCCGCCGATCTGCGCAGTCGATCGAGGGAGGGCAGGGATAGTGATGTCGTATTGACCAGATGCTCGCTGAGCGGATAGCCGGCGTGATCCGCCGCGAGGTGCGCCCAGGAGCGCGGGTCTGCACTGGTGCCGATGTGCAAGTAGGTATGGCAGGCGACTCGGGCCGGTGCGTCGCGTAGGCAGCCGGCGATGATTGATGAGTCGAGGCCGCCGGACAGGCGCAGCTGTATATGGTCGTAGTCGCGTGCGAGTGTCTGGGTACACGAGCGCACCACGTTGCGTATGGCATGCGCCGCCACAACGGGCGAGTCGATGAGCGCGGAGGTCTCGGTGAAGCGATGCGGATCCCACGCACATCGTCGGTGCAGTCCCGGAGGTTGTGCTCCAGGATGAAGGTCAAGGGCCTCGCCTCGATTCAAGCGGATCATTCCGTGGAGGGAATCGTTGGCCTCGGGCAGCTGGCCAAGCACGGCGCGACGTACATAGGTATGTGTCGGGGTGGGTGGGGGCAGGCCGACCTGGAGGGCATCGGCGAGGCAGGCATAGAGCCAGGTCGCGCCGCCAACCGTGCTTGCCAGGCACGCCAACGAGCTCATCGGCGACACCAGGGCCGTGACGCGACCGCGGTCGCACAACAGGGCGACATAGTTTCCCCAGTAATGCTCGATCAGGTGCTGTCCGCGCGACTGCACCGTCGCCTGCGTGGTGGTGGAATCCAGCGATGCCCGGCGGCAGGCGGTGTCGTCGCCCAGGTCCGTGGCACGTTCGAACAGCGATCCCAGAATCACGCCAGCATTGTCCGGCAGCACGTGGCTGCGAAGACTGCGTGGCTGTGAGTCGGCACAGAACACACAGCATCCCGCGATATCGAACACGCAGTGCCACTGGGAAGAGAGCTGCTGCAACCGTTCGCGAGTCTGCAGCACGCTGTGGCATTGCCTTGTGCTTGACGGATTCCAGACGCAGGCGAAGTAGCGGAACACGATCAGGCTCACACCGCGATGATGGGCCGGAAGTCATGCACAGACTCCGGGGTGGCATCGAAGACCAGTGATCCGTGCTGCACCCAGCTATGGGCGCCCCACGGGTAGAGTCGGACGCCGATGACCCATGTCGCAGGTAGCCCGAAGGCAGTTAGAAATCGTGTCAGTGCCAGCGCGTGGAACAGGCACTGATCGTGTGCGGCGAAGGCGAGTGGTCGCAGTCGGCGAAAGCGTTCGACGGCAGATGCCAGGGCCGAGAGAGGTGCATCCGTTGCAATCTTCTTGTGTGCACGGCGGGCGTGCAGATCGCAAGCGATCTGCCACAACGAACTGTTGCGCAGCGAATGGCGTGCATACGCGCATTCCCAGGTGAAGTGGGCGATGTCGCGCGGGCGAAGGTGTGGGTGCACTGGCTGAAGATCCTCCAGCGACGATAGCGCGACGTGCAGGCCGGGAGCGAACGGTTGCGATGTGCGTTGCGTGCGCTCCAGCAGGCCCCGGGCGATCCAGCGTGCTGCGAGGTCATCCGGATTCGATACGGGTGAATTCGCGCAATCGATCAGCGCACTCAGTTGGTCGCTCGCATCGACGTCGAGGCCGAAGTACCGGTTTCGCTTTAGGTCGAGCACCACAGAGCCGACAGCGAATGCGCACAGATAAACATGCGCGGGCAGTGCGTAGCGGAACTCGGCAGCGCCGTCGCTACTAAGTGTGCCTGTGCTGACGCTGAGCATGGCGACTTCCTCGCAGATCAAATCGTCGAGGAGGGACGCGCCCGACGACGCGTCCCTCGGGCTCATCGACTGTTGCTCAGCCGAGTTTCCTGCGACCGATGCCGACCTGCGCGTCCGCGAACGGCCCCGGTCCGACTTCGCGCGTTTCGACAGTGGCGTCGCCCAGATCGATCAGAGTCAGTTCGTCGTTCATGACACATCTCCTCAGTCAGTGATGATGGGATGCCATCCGCGGTGGCGAGGTCGACCGTGCAACTGCGGCGCGGGTGGGATCAAGAGAGACTAGTGCGTCATGTTGCACTGATGAATGTTGTGCATGGGTAAGGGTCGATGCACGGTGAGCAGAGGGCGCTCTGAAATCAGCGTGTTAGATGTGTTGACCAGCGCTGGCAGGACCGTGATCGAGTCGCAGCCCAAGGCAATGATCCTGCGCGTGTCAGTGTTGGCGTATGGGCAATTGAGCTGGATCGCGCGCTAGGTCAGCGGATGCAGGTGGCTCAATGCGTCGCTACGGAAGAGCTGTGGATGGATACGACGATGCCGGATGATCGCTTTGGAGAGTGTCGATAGATCGCGTCCGAGCAGTCGCGAGACTTCGGCGAGCGTTGCGATTCGACGGTGTGTTGCGTGCCATGCGATCAGCGAACGCGCCAGGCTGGTCGAGCGTCGGCGCGAGATGGAGAGGATGTCGGTGCGTGGCACGTCTTGGGTGAGCGCGATCGTATCCACCAGTTGCATCAACGTGAGTCGTTGGCGTGGTTGCACCGGCGAGCGCGCCAGTGATCTCAGGAACTTTGGGCTACCCAGCACCCGGCTGGATCGGTGGCCATTGGTCGAGAGGAGTCCTGCCTCCTCGTCGGTCGGAGGCGCGAGCAGGTAACGACGCGCGGCGTCTGCATCGAGGCCTCGCTTTTGCAGGATGCGCAGCGGCGTGGTCGTTGTGAGCCAGGCGATTGGGTGCGTACCGAGATACGCCCCGACGCTGCTACGAACGCAGCGTTGGGGCTCGGTGAGTCCGGCTCGCACCGGCACCTGATGAAGGAAGCGTACGAGTTCAGGTAACCAGGCATCGGCCTCAATGAGCAGCGATTCGAAGCGGCGCAGAAACAAGTGGCCTGCGTCGCGCCTGCGCCGGTGTACGAACTGGGAGTACCGCGACGTGAAACCTTGCATGAAGCGGCCGATGGGAATGTCAGCGCTGCGCACTGCGAGGTGCAGCTGATGGGGTAACCAGCAGAACGCGAAGGCTTCCGTGCCCGAGCGGCGTAGGGCGTGGCTCAGGAGCGATTCCAGCTGGTCGTAGTCCTCGTCCTCGCGGAAAAAGCAATTGAGGGGACTCGACGACTGCAGCACGTAGTACGTGCCGCCGGGAATCTGAATCCGGGGTCGGCGCGCCACGGCAGTGCGCTCCTACGCGGCCTTTCGGTGGTACCGAGAGGGGGTTTCGGCGGTGACGATCTGGCGCATGCGGCCTCCTCCTGACGATGTCAGGAGGAGGGTGCGAGCAGGGCCGCGGTTTGTGAACCCCTCTGATCAGAGGGGGTTCTGTGTGAGGGTGGTGGCGCACTTCTGGACTCGCCTGCGCGTCCTGCCTACGGCGGTAGGACTACCGGCGGGCCGAGCGCCGTTCCAATTCACGGGCTGCCTATCGCAAGCGTGGAGGTGGATGTTTCAGCGCCGATTCTGTCGTGCAGTCGGCGTCAGGATGCGCATTGCATCTTCGAGACGGATCTCACGGATGCCCAGGGCGTACACGACTGCTGCCGTGCGCGAGCAGAAGCCCAGGCGCTTCTTCGCATTTTCGATGTGCTCGTGGGCGGTGAATGTGCGGATGCCGAGGAGCCGTGCGAGCTCCTCATCGCTCTTGCCAATGGCGACGAGGTCCATGCTCTGCCGCTCTCTTGGGCTGAGCAGAAGCGCGAGATCAAGTGATGCCACCGGGGTGCGCAAGTGCTCGATGCGATTGAACAGATGTACGCACATGATCTCGACGGCGAGATAGCGCCGTCGATCCATCTTCGGTGAGTCGGGCACCACCGAGCAAGAAGCAGTACCTCGCGGCCCATGAATGGGAATCGTGAATCCGTGGGCGACCCCAAACTGCTGTGCCGACACCTGCATCTTGTGTTGCCTCGCGGACATCGCTTTGCGGAACAGCGGATCGTCCCAATAAAACGGCCGACGCGTGCGATCGGCACAACGGAAAACGGGATCGATCAGATGCAGCTGCTGCTCGCTGTACCACTCGACCCACGTTGGCGGGTAGTTCAGGACCATGATCCCGTCGTCAGGGCGCAGGGGATCGACGTGGGAGGAGCACGCGTAGTAGCGAAAGCCCAAGTCTTCGAGTGCGTTCTGGAAGCGAAAGGCCAAATCGGCGATGCGAGTGGATCGTTCGCAGTGGTCCAGGAATGACTCCGCGAGCTCGTACGGTTCCATGGCGTGATTCTCCGGCTCCCTCCGCACACTGGTTCGGTTCAACTGACCAGCGCCCCCGCCCTGGCAGCGCCTCACCAAGAGTAGGGGATGACACTCGTTTGTGGAGTGCGGAAATTCCGAGATGCCGCAAGATCGCTGCCGTGATGTGCGGATCACGGTGGTGCATGGGGCATTCCTTTGAAGGCAGGCGGAGGAATGGCCGGTGATACGGGGGCGTTGCTCATCGCTCTCGCAGTCATGGGCGAGTGCTTAAGCAGCTCGCCGCCTGCGGCGGTCCTTGCGTAGCAGGTGGTCGGCGGGAAGGAAGAAGGCACGATTGCTCGGGGTACGGTAGCACGCCGTTCTCGCCGTCCAGATCCTGCGCGCGCGCGGCGCGTGCTCGGCGAGTCGCTGCGCGAATCTGGACGGCTGCGCTGCGCCGTGCGCGGGACGCGTGGGCAATCCCGCCCGATCGATCCTGGAGAGTGCCATGCACAGCACATTGGGACGGCCGCGCAAGCTCACGGATGCGCAGGTGGAGGCGATCATGCAGTGGCATGCATCGCGCAAGACACTTGCGGAGTTCTCTGCCGAGATCGGCCTGCCGCCATCGTTGGTTCAATACGTCATCTCGCGTGGCGGGCAGTACAAGCAGGCATCGCCCGAGCGGCGGCTGGAGGCGTTACAGGCCCGACGCCAACAGGTCGCTAAGGTGCGCCGGGGTGGCTGGATGTAGTGTGCGACGGGTTCATCCCGGGCGATGAGTTCGGGATGAATCTCCATGGCTTGACGGTGGCCCGTGAATGAGATTCTGAATCTGCGAAGATCTGCGCGAGCGGCGTTGCAGCGGATATCCACAAACGCGGTGGATAACTTCTGCATAAGCGTGGCTTGACGTTGGCAGTGCGCAGGAATTGCGCCGCGTGCGTCAGATTGATCGATTTTTGCTCAGAGGGGGAAAGAAGAGGGCTTGCCTGGTGATTTTCAGGTTGTCACATCGTTCTCGCTGTCAAGGCCTGCGCGCGGCATGGCCGTGCTCGCAAGCGCGCTTCGCGCGGCCCTGACAGCTGCGCTGCGATGTGAGTGGGGATCTCCGCCAGGCAATCCCGCCTGACAAGGAGAGTCCCATGCGTTCCAGACAGCATTCCTCGCTCAGTTTCAACGTGCGTTCGTATGCGGGTGCAGTTCGCGAGCGGCCCGTCCGTTTCAGCTCAGGTCTGTTTGCGATGGTCGATGGCTCGCAGAGCCCGGTGGACGATGAAGCCGTGATCGCAGCGGCGCTGCGGATTCTGGCCGAGCGGTTGGTGCGTGCCACCGCGCTCACGAATCCGCGCGTCACGCGCGAGTACCTGATGATGCGCTTCGCGAATCTCGAGCACGAGGTGTTTGCCTGCATCTATCTCGACAATCGCAGCCGAGTCATTGCCTGCGAGGACCTGTTTCGGGGAACGATCGATGGCTCGAGCGTGCATCCGCGCGAGGTTGTGAAGCAGGCGCTGATACACAACGCGGCGGCTGTGATCCTTGCACACAACCATCCGAGCGGCATCGCCGAGCCGAGCCAGGCGGATGAGTTGATCACGCGTCGACTCAAGCAGGCGCTGGCGCTGGTGGACATCCGCGTGCTGGATCACCTGATCGTGGGTGGTGCGATCGCAACCTCCCTGGCAGAACGAGGGCTGCTGTGAGTGACGTAGACGGTGCGGTGCGCGTGGGCTGTTCCCGCGCGCATCGATCCATGGGGGGGCAGAACCGTCGGGTCAGGCGACAGTCTGGTCGTTGCGCCAAGTGGAGCCAACCAATTCGCTGCGAGCAGAACTTACGCGCGTGACCGTTTTCATACCGCTGGGCGACTGCCGCCGTGACCTGACGCCTACCAGACTGAATCGATGCACCCGGCGGATATCGTCTCTGCCCGACGCCGAGTGCGGACCGATCGTTCATGCGGTTACATTCACAAATCGAGACTTGAAGCGCCTCGATGGCGCGTTGATTGAAGTGGACCCGATCGCCTCGGCCGGGAGCCGCATAAGTGCGGTGCTCGTGAAGTTCATCGCGGCTGCTGTGGTGTTGGGCGTGACGCTGATAGCCATGGAGAAATCCCGTGGGGCGGCGGCGTCTCTGCTTCGGCAGTTAGACTGCGATTTTGAGGTTGGGGATCTCAACCAACGAGCGGAGAAAGAGGGCGGGTCTGCCTGGAAGTTTCACGGTACCACACTGTTCTCGCTGTCAAGGACGAGCGCGAGGACGCACTCGCCGCCGGCGGCGGTCTTCGATCCCTGACAGCTGCGCTGCGGTGTGAGGGGGAGATCTCGGGCAATCCCGCCCACTCAGATCGAGGATCGCGCCATGAATACTGCAGCTGCAATGTCGGTTACGGCGTCTGCGAATACGTTTACTCGTGCACTGTCGATGGAGGATGTGCGTGAGCGTGCGCCAGCCGTGTTCGCTTCATCGCCCCATGCACGGATGAGTGGGCGGTACACGTTCATTCAGACCGAGCGGGTGCTGTCAGGGTTGATGCAGGCCGGGTTCGTCGCGGTAGATGCGCGCCAGGCGCGTTCACGGCGCGGGGATGTTCTGCACGTGCGGCATCTGGTCCGGTTGCGCCGTCAGACCGAAACCGTGGAGATCGACGGATCGGTGCCGGAGGTGCTGTTCTTGAACAGTCACGATGGCAGCAGCGCGTACGAGCTTCGGGTCGGGCTCTTCCGGTTCGTCTGCACCAATGGGTTGATCGTTTCCACGGAGATGTGTCCGGCGATCCGCGTGCCGCATCGTCGCGATGTGGTGGACGAGGCGATTGCGGGGGCGATCCAGTTGTCATCACGCTTCGATGAGTTAGGCCGGGCCGTCGAGCGAATGCAGCGGCGGGTGCTGCGGGAGGAGGAGCAGGTGTCGTTTGCCGAGCGGGCGTTGGTACTCAGATTTGGGGGACTGGAGGGCGCGGGTCTTGCGCCATCGGCGGTGTTGATGCCGCGTCGGCCGGAGGATGCCGGCAACGACCTGTGGCGTACGTTCAATCGGGTGCAGGAGAACGTGCTGCGCGGTGGGTTGAGTCGGCGCTCAAGCTCGGGACGCTTGGTCAGGACCCGGCGCATCCAATCGATCAAGGAGGATGTGAGGCTCAACGGCGCATTGTGGGACGCGGCCACGGCGATCGTTGCGTAGTCGAGAGGTGATGCTTGCTGGGGAGGGCGCGCCGGTGCTCTCCCCAGTGGGGTGCCCAACGGTGTCTCAAAGTTCCTCTGGTGTTCGCAAGGCCTGCGTTGGCGCCATGCGGTCACAGTACTTCACGCCGCCATAGGCCAGCGCGCTGAAGGCCACGCATAGCCCCAGATACCACCAACGAAATGCATCAGCCATCGTCTCCAGAAAGCAGTCGTTGATGTCTGGGCAGGCGCGACTCAGGCCCACCGACGTCATGACGAACGCCGTGAGAAGCTGCATCGCGACGAGCCAGAGAAAGTCACCATGGCGGCGACGACAAAATATTCGAACGAAGGGTCAGGCAAGGAAGTCCTGAGCCACAAGAGGCGAGCCACGGCGATGCCGGGACCGAGACACAACACTGCACCAATCAGTATCGTCAACATCTCGGCTCCCTCCGTTCGCAAGCGCTGCAAGGCGCAATGGGACCCGCTCTCTCTCGGGCCTCGTAGTTCCGATTCTCGCCTGCCACGCCGCTTAGATCCACAGCCGGCGGCCACTGTGGCAACGTGAAACATCAAGACACGCTAGATGCCGGGCCTTCGTCGCGGCGCAGGTGCAGGGATCGGGTGAATGTCCGAAACCCCCTGGATGCTCCTGGGCGACGTTTGGGTCATCATTGGTTCCGCCTGCGCCAGTTGAACAACAGTAAGCCGACGCCGATACCGGTTTCTACACCTCCGAGTCCCCAGAGGAGAAGACTCATCCAGCGAGTGATCGGGAACGGGATGCTATCGGTCGGTAGGGTCGTACAGAGAGGCATAGCCGAGCGTGAGTCCACAGGCGCCGATGAGAAGGAAGTAGATATGAACGTAGGGGCGCTGTGTCCATGCACCAGCGGCACTGAGTTGGCGTAACGCCCACGCGAGAACGATTGCCCCGGTGAACAGAACGATGCCTACCCAGAATGGATGTATCGGTTCCATGGCAGTGGCAGTCCTTTGTTGTCTGTGCGGATACGTGACAAGCGTAGCAGGGCTGGCGGGCGGTGGGAGGCGCGGGATGTGGCAGTGGCGGTTGTGGGATAGCTCGGGGCAGGTGGCAGCAGGTGCGATGGTGACAGCAGCGTGTGCCACGCAGTTGCTGAGTTTTGGGTGCGAATCGTATGAAACGATGAGATGGGTTTCCTGTGAGGCTGTCGACGAGCATGCTCGTCGACGTGTGTAGCTCTCATCGTCCACCGAAAGGGGAGACCCCCATGTCTATCGTCACGATTGCAGTTGTTCTCGCCAATACTGTCTTCGAACTCGCGGCCGCAGACGACGCAGGGAAAATTGTGGAGCGCAGACGGCTCGGGCGCGCGCAGTTCGACAAGTATTTCGAGAACCGCGAGTGTGCGCACGTCGTCATGGAAGCGTGCGGCTCGGCACACTAC
>NZ_DATDJO010000034.1:0-103161 GCF_036520495.1 Povalibacter sp.
ATCGAACCCGATGCCAATCGACTCTGCATGACCTGGCGCGCTGCCCTGCCCTGCGATCGGCAGGTGCTGAAGGTCGAGAAGGTGACACTTGGCCTCGCTGGGCGATCACGTCAATGACGACTGCCATCATCACAGCGAGCAATATCCTGTGCGCCATTGGCCGTGGCAGCCCGCAGGTCTGGGCGTCTGCGCGAGCGGGCATCGCACGAATCGGCGACTCGCAATTGCTGGATCGAAACTTCGATCCGATCCAGATGGGGCTCGTCCCCGAAGACGCGTTGGGCATGCTCACGCCCGATATCGACCGGCTGCCACTTCCGGCGCGTGCCAGACGAATGCTCAGGATCGCGACCCCTGTGCTGCAGGACCTCGCAATCGATACGACAGCGCCGCTGCGGCTGTTCGTCGGCTTACCGCAGCTTGCGGCTGCCGAAGCGCCGTGGCTGCGACACTTTCCCAACTATCTGCAGATGCTCACGGGCGTGCCGATCGATGCGACAAACAGCGTCGTGATTGCCAAAGGCCGGGCCGCCGCACTGCTGGCACTGGAAGCAGCGCGCGACGCCTTGCGCAGTGATCCTTCCTCACCGGTGATCGTCGGTGGCATCGATTCGTTCCTGGATCTGCACCTGCTCGGCGTCCTCGGCGACGAAGGCCGCGTCCTGGGCCCGCGCGTCATGGATGGTTTCATTCCCGGCGAAGGCGCCGCGTTTCTCGCGCTCAGTGCTGAAGGAACCGGTGTCGCCGTCAATGGTGTCGCGCACGTCGACGATCCGGGACATCGCTATGGCTCAGCACCTGCTCGCGGTGAAGGACTGGCAGAGGCGATGCACCTCCTGCGTGGCCAGTTGCAGGGTTCGCCGCCGCCCGTGGGCGTGACTTTCGCCGGATTCAACGGCGAGAGCTTCGACGCCAAGCTCTGGGGCGTGGCGCAGTTGCGGCATCGGGATTTTTTCGCTCCGGCGATGGCCGTGGAGCACCCGGCCGACAAGTACGGGGACGCTGGCGCTGCGACCGGTGCGATCCTCACGGCATTGGCCGCGACGGCGCTGGGCGACGGCAGCCGATCCGGCTCCGCATTCGTGTGGGCCGCGTCCGATCATGAGTCCCGCGGCTGTGCTCTACTTTCGTCGACAGGTCACTGACAGGAATCATTCGTATGCCGGGAACCGTCTTCGCCAATCTACGCGGTGTGTCCCACAAGGGCAGCAGCGGTCAGAGCCCGGTATTCCCGGATGTCTGCAAGACGCCGACACCCGCTGGACCGGTGCCGATTCCCTATCCCAACATCGGACAATCGTCGAACACTTCGTCGGGTCCGACGTCCGTCAAGACCGACGGTCAGATGCCAATGACCAAGGATGCCAAGTACATGATGTCGAGCGGCGATGAAGCCGGTTCGGCGACGGGTGTCATGAGCAGCAAGATCAAGGGTACCTGCGAATTCATGATGTATTCCTTCGATGTGAAGTTCGAAGGCAAGAACGTCTGCCGCCTCGCCGACCCGCTGTTCCACAACGACAAGAACGCAATGGGCTGACGACACCATGGAGATCGGTGAAAGCATCGCGATCCCCGTGCCCACATCGGACACGGAGGAGAAGCCCCGTATCGTGTCCGCCATCATCGTCCATGGCGAAGGCAAGACGGTTGGCGGCGGCAAACAGTTCGTCAACCTGCCCAGGGACGCCAAATGGGTGGACAACACACGCGTGCACGATGAAGAGCGCCTGGGCCGCAAGCTGCGCATCAAGGTGACCTTCAACAAACCCGGCGCGCACAGCTTCAAGCTCAAACTCGAACCCGGCAGCAGCAATGCCCAGTACACGGGCGGCGAAAAGGGCCGTAACGAGAATTTCAAATATCAGGACACCGAAAAGTCCTACACCACCGAGAGCGACGGCTCGAAGATCGTCGAAGAGGATTTCTTCGTCGCGATCGCGGGCAACGACAGCTACCATCCTGTAGGCACCGACGCAGACGGCAACGAAGCGCGCGGCGGCGCGATCAGCACACAGCGACTGGCCTACTACGTCGAACTGAAAATGAAGGGCCTGAGCGCCGTCGCACGCAACCTCGCGGGACTCGTGGGCGAGTTCACCAAGCACAGGATCGAGTTCGTCGGGCTGCCGGCGGTCGAGATGGATCACATGCCGAACATCTCGAACGCCACCGCCGACAACAACGACTTCAAGACCAAGGCGCGTGCAGCGTACAACGGCTCCGAAGGGCCGGGTAAAGCGCCGTACGTGATTGCGGTCGCCTACACCGATCACCTCGCGGTGAAGGATGCAGACCGCAAGCTCACGCTGGCGGACGTGGAGACGGGACCGGGCAAGGCCGACGTCCAGATCCCCATCGTCGATGCCTCGAAGACACCCCCGGCCACGAAATATCTGTGGCACGACCTGGTGCCCGGAGAAGACTGGTTCATCTCAGCCAGCTTCCTGGCCGACGGTGCAACAGCCGGCACGGACGATGTGACGATCGCAAAAGCCGATTGCACACCCCTGCCCCGCAGCCCGTCGAGCCCCGACATGTGGAGCAAGGTGAAGATCAAGGTCAGCGGTCTGCCCGAAGCCAAGGGCACGATCACGCTCAAGGTCAACTGGGTCAACCGCATGCGCGGCGGTATTTCCCTGAGCGGCAATATCGTGTGCGTCTGCACGCGCGCGTGGTGGAAGAATAAATCCACCGGCGACCAGAATCAGACCATGATCCACGAGATCGGCCATCAACTGAACATGGTGGCGGACGGCACTGGCAAGGGACCGGATCGTGTGAGCACGCAATACAGCGGCAAGGGCCATGTCGGCAGCCACTGCCACCACAGCCTGCCGGTACAGGCAGACTACGGGTCCGCGAGCGGCTCGTGCGTCATGTTCGGCGCGACCAACGGCATCTCCGCCTTCTGTTCCAACTGCGCCCCGGCGGTGCTGAAGCAGGACCTGAGCGCCGGATGGACCGCATTCTAGGAATGGGTGTGCGTACATCCGCGCTGCGCCGGAGTTATCTCTGCGCGCTGGCGATCTGGGGAATGTCGGCCTGTGGTGCCCTGGAAAATCCCGCCAACGAAAAATCCGCCTCGCCCACGCGAGGTCAACCGGAGACAGCAATGCAGATCGAACCTGCCGTGTTCGCCGATGTACCTCTGAACGCCAACGAACGGATTGCCTGTTCGCCGCCGGAACCTGCAGCACCGGATTGGCGTGGCATCGTGATCCGGGCGCCGAACCGCGTGTACTTCAAGGCCGGCGAGACCGTGGGCGACCATGGCGCCTTCGCGGCCGTACCGATCTGCGGTTTCTTCATGGCGCAAGCCAGCGTACAGGGTGTCAGCGAGCCCATGAAGCTGGTCGCGGTGGATCGCAGCAGCGGCAAATCCTACTCAGGTCCGATCGTCGAACTCGATTCGAGCCCGGACGAACCGCCGCCGGTCGAAGACGAACCCTACGAGCCGCAGTCGTTGCAGGGCCTGGCCTCGGGCGGTTACTTCAATCCCAACCTGATCGACTTCGTGGCGCTGCCTGCGCGCAGCGCGATGTACACGGTCCACGTCGAGTTGCGGGACTATCGATCGAACCCGGTCGATATCGAACTGATCGAACGTTGACCGGACCTCAACCGCTCCACTCGCCGGATGCATAGAACGTCATCCCCGGAACGGCGGCCGCGTCGATACGCTGCTTGATCCGTTCATGGACCACGATGGCATTCACCGACTCCGCCATGCGAAAGATGAGGTGCTCGCCGGGAATCTGTTCCCGCATCACCAGCCGGTGAAAATCCACATCGATCCGTTCCGAATCGGACGTACCCATCGTCTGCGATTTCGCCAGATCGGCAATCGCCACCAGGCCGATCACATTGACCGCCTTGTAGTCGGTATGCCGGATCGAGCGTTGTGGATCGTCGAGCACTGCATCGAACAATTGCAGATTGTCGGCGCCCGCCCGCGTGATCACATCGAGCAGCCTTTCATGCATCAATGGCGCCGCCGATTTGTAGAACGGCAGCAGTTCACCTGGATAGGAGGGATGGAGTCCGTATTCCAGCGGAGTGCTGACTTCATAGGTGATCCGCTGCCCAGTCATCCACGGTCCGCGGGGCAAGTCAGGGCGAACGCGCAACGTGCTGGGTGGGAAGATTCCTTCGCAGCCAAGCACGAAGTATTGGACTCCCCGGCTCACGATCCACCGCCCGGTCCCAGGGGAATCACCCCCAACTCGACCTGCTGTGGCGCCACGCGCCCATGCACCATCAGATCGTTCTTGAACCGATCAGAAGTGATCCATGGGTTTTTCCACACGCCCGGTTTCAGCCGCACCTGCATTCGCAGATATTTCGACAGCAGGTAGAGGCGTGCCTTCAGCACGTACGGCGGGTCGATCTCAGTCTTTCCCTCGCATTCCTTGCAGGAATCCTGATGAGCCGCCAGTTTCATATACACCTTGTCCAGGATATCGAGGACGGCGTCGCTGTAGTGGGTGTGCGAATCGTGAAACTGACCGCCAGCCTGTTCGACACAAGCGGTCATGTAGGCGTAGCACCAGGTTCGATCACTGACGATCAATTCCTTCCAGGTCCTTCCGGTCGAATTCAACTGCGGCTTGTTCCTGCGGATGGCGTAATTGCCGGGCAGCCAGACGCCGTTGTGATTGCCGTTGACGTTGTAACCGATGTTGGTCTTCAGCGTGTACGACCGCCCGGCTGGCGTCGTCACCTTGCCTCCCTTCTTCATGTATCCCTTGTACAGCTTGCTGGGCGCAAGCGCGGCTTCCCCGGGAATCAGATGATGCGCAGCGACGACGTAACCGTAGTCCCTGCTGCCAACGTTGACCCTGTGAACCGGGTCCGTCGTGGAGTCCACACGCGGAGCTTTCTCCATGTCCGAGGGCTGAAACAGCTTGTTGATCGTGCCGCCCTTTCCCCAGCCGGCTGGCGAGCCCTTCGCCAGGTTTTCGCCGAGAACGCCACCGTTGTTCTCCTGGATTGCGTCGGCAGCCTCGAGATCGTCGTCGGCAGGTTGTTCTGTCTCTTCGTCAGACGTATCCGGACCTTCGACCTTGAACGGGCAGGTCGCCGTCAGCGGATCGAACAACGGCGATGCAATGCTTTCACCGATCTCCATGACTGCCTCAGTTCTGCGTCACCTTGCTGCCCTTGAGGACGACGTCGCTGGATGCCTTCACGTTGATCTTGCCGCTGCCCTCGAGCGTGATGTCCTTGCCCTTGATGACGATGGTGCCGTCCTTTTTCATCGTGATGCTCGCGGAGCCGGTCTTGATCGTGATCTGGTCGCCCGCGTTGATCGTCAGATTCTTGGCTACCGACAGTGCATCGTTCTTGCCGATGGATGCCGCGCGGTCGCCGCCGACTGTCAGGTCGTCGTTCTTGCCGATCTGGCTCGTGCGGTTCGCACTGACCGACACCGAATCGTCCTTGCCGACACTCGCCGTGCGGTTGGCGCCGACACTGAAGGATTGATCCTTGCCGATACTGACCGACTCGCTGGAGCCGACCGATTTGGTGCGGTTCTTGCCGATCGAGATCGATTCATCGGAGCCGACGCTTTCCGTGCGGTTGCTGCCAATGGTGATCGATTCATTCGAACCGACGTTCTCGGTGCGATCCTTGCCGATCGTGATCGACTCGTTGTTGTCGACCGTCTCCGTCCGGTCGTGTTTGACGTGCGTGGTCTCGTCATGGTCGACGGTCTTGCTGCGATCGTGCCCGACCCAGTGCGTCTCGTCGCTCTCGACCTCGATGTCCTGATTCTTTTCCGCGTGGATGAACAGCTGCTCCGAGCCTTTCTTGTCCTCGAAGCGGATCTCGTTGCAGTTGTCGGCAGTGCCGTTCAGCGTGCTGCGCGTGCGCAGGCCCGACTGCGTCTTGTTGCCAGGCAGGTCGAACGGCGGCATGTTGTCGGCGTTGTAGACGCGGCCGGTGATGAGCGGCTGGTCCGGATCACCTTCGAGGAAGTCGACGACGACTTCCTGGCCCATGCGCGGGATGCTCATCCAGCCCCAGTTCTTGCCGGCCCAGATCTGCGAGACGCGGACCCAGCAGGAACTCTGCTCGTCGCGCTTGCCTTCGCGATCCCAGTGGAACTGCACTTTCACGCGCCCGTACTTGTCGGTGTGAATCTCTTCGCCGCTCGGGCCCGTGACCGTGGCCGTCTGCGGACCGCCCACGACCGGTTTACGGGTCGTGATCGGGGTGCGAAACGGCTCCTTCGCATCGATGGCATCGAAGGAACAGGTGTAGTCGTCCGGCGTGCCGCTGGTACCGGACTCGTAGTCGCCTGCGTGCAGGCGATGAACCGCACCGACGATCAGGTATTCCTTGTTCTGATCCTTGCGCGGATAGCCCGTCAATTTGAAAAGCGAACCGGTGGCCAACCCACGGGCGTTGCCGGTGCCGGTCTGGCGCTCGTACTGCGCCTGCAGCGATTCGAGTCGCGAGCGTGCGTAGTGATCGCCATCGGCGGAAATGTTGAAGCCGCCCGGATAATCGAACATCTCCGCGTCGGACTTCGGAAAGTCCCGCTTCTGCACGTACTGTGTCTTCAGCTGCGCGCGCGGCTTGATGAAGTCATAGTCCATCACCACGTACTTGCCGGGCTGGACGTTGCGCTGCCGCTGCCAGTCGTGGATGTGGTCCTTCTCGCGCTGGGCATTCTCGGACGGCGGGAAGTACTCGATCGTTTCGTAGGACGGGAAGCTCTCGTGCCCGCTGTACGAATCCGTCAGCACCAGCGTATGGGTGCTGTCCGTGTGCTTGAAGTAGTAGTAGATGCCCTCCTCTTCCATGAGGCGCTGCACGAAGTTGAAATCCGTCTCGCGGTATTGCACGCAGTAGTCGCGCTTGCGGTAACTCTTGGTGAGCGTGTCCTTGACGTTCGTGTAGCCGTGTTCCTTGAAGACCTGCTTCACGATCTCCGGAACACTCAGGTTCTGAAAAATCCTGCAGTCGGCGGTGCGGGTCAGGAACCACAGCCACGGCACGGCGCGCGCGCGGTACGTCGCGTAATCGCCAAGGCGACCCACCTGCGCAAACTCCGCGATATAGGCATGGAAGTGTCGTGGCTCTCCGGAATCGAGCAGCACAGACAGCGTGATCTCGCGGCCGAGCAGATCGTCGAAGTCGAGGCTTTCGTCCGGACTCAGCAGGTCCAGATCGATGTCGAAGGGTTGACCGAGCTGTTCGGTAACACTCGCAGCACGGACCAGCAGCTGGTCGGCGGCCAATGGACTTTTTAAGGTTATCTTTCTGATCACTGGCGATGCCTGCGGATTCCCACCCGACGGAGCTGATTTCTAACACAAAGCCCGCGCGGGTAGCCAATGGACCAGAGACCGGGACCCCGTGCCGGAGTCACACTTCTACGGCGTCGGATCTGTTGACGGTCGCTGCCAGCGCATCACGACTTCTTCCGCGGTCGACCAGAGGTAGTACCCGCCCCAGGGCGGACCCGCGTCGATGATCACAGGTTCGAGATTGTCGAACTTGCCGCGCGCGTACGCCTGAAAGTTGAGTTCGCGAATCTGGTTGGCGGCAACGTACGCCTCCCAGCGATCTTTCTCGCGCGGCAGGATACGGGTGCCCTGCGCCACGGCGTTCTCCAGTGCGCGCTTGAATTCCGGGAAATTCAACTCGACGACAGTCGGACGGGACATGCTTGGCCTCCCCTAAAGAACGAACCTGACCAGGATTATTATGACGACCAGCGTGACCACGAACGCAGCGACACCGATGATCCGTTTGCTCCGCGCGCCATCGTCACTCACCGATGCGCTTCCCGCAGGAGCCGCCGCATCCGCCGTATGAAAGATGCATTCCACGGGTCCGAATCGCAACCGGTCGCCGGAGGTCAGATAGCTGACGTTGCTGCGCTTGCCATTGACGAAGGTCCCGTTGGCTGACATCTGGTCCAGGACTTTCCAGCGCACCCCTTCATTGACGATTCGCGCATGCAGGGCCGAGACGCCGCTGTCATGAAATTGCACTTCGCGATCGGACTGACTGCCGATATTCCATTCGCGAACACCCGACTCACCGACCGTCATCCTGATCGTGAGGCCGGCACGGCTGCCCGACACGACCTGCAGGTGTGGGCCATCGAATGCTGCGGAAGAACCCGCCGTCTTCGGCGCGGTATCGATCATCTGCTTGAGCTGCGCCGGATCGATGAACTTCGTCTTGTTGGCGGCATCGGCGAGTGAGTCCGGATCCGCCCATGCGCCGGGCCGGCGCTCGGCGAGATTGCTCTGCGCAACCAGCGCAGGTGCTTCATCGGCGCGGAAGATGGTTTTGCCATCGTCGACGACCGCGGCAACCGGAATGCGCAGATCGAACTCCTCGACGTCGAACCGCAGGCGATCGCCGGAAGCGAGCCGCACGCGACCATTCACCCGCGCACCGTTTACGAACGAGCCATTGGCCGAGCCGAGATCCTCCAGCCACACGCCGTCCTCGGCGACCGTCACCCTGGCGTGGCGCCGCGATGGATGGCCGTCGATCAGCTGCAGGTCGCATTCCGCCTGCCTGCCGATGGACATCTCGGGCTTGAGCGGGATCTCACGGCCGTCCGCGATCTTGATGAAAAATGGTTGAGTGTCAGACATATCGATTGCTTAGCGCTGCAGCGCAAGATTCTCGTTCAAAAGTGTCCGAACAGGTGTGATCAAGATCTATTTCCGCTCCCGGCGAGCAATTGCCGACGATTTACGTGCGGCGCGAACCTAGGTCCCATACAGCCATAACCAGATACCCGCGACGATCATTGCGGCCATTACGCCGACAAGTGCGGGCAGCCATTGTTTCAGGTGCTGCCCGAACCGGAGCAGGGAGCTTGCGCCCTGCCGACCGGCGTACTCCACCACGATGGTGCTGACGTTGTCGCGCCCGCCCTTCGCCAGCGCCGCCGCAATCAGCGCGTCCGTCGCATTCTCGGGCGATGAATGATTGCGCAATGTGGCAGCAATCTCGGCGTCTTCCAACTCGTCATTGAGACCGTCGCTGCAGAGCAGAAGCCAGTCACCGCGACGCAGTGGTAAACGCTTGACCGACGGCACGGGAGTGCCCAATCCGAGCGTCTGGGTGACGAGGTTCCGGTTGGGATGACCCCGCAGTTGCGCCTCAGTCAGTTGCTGCTGATCGCGCAGCGACTCCAGAAACGAGTGGTCCCGTGTCACCGCGCTGAGCTGGTCGTCGCGCCACAGATAAGCGCGGCTATCGCCCACCCAGACGATCTCGCCGGTCCCAGCCGCGATGCGTAACGCAACGACCGTCGCACCCATGTTGCCGCCGCTCGGCGCTGACACAGTGTTGATGTTCTGGTGCGCCTTGCTGACCGCCTGCGCCAATGGCGTCATCGCAGCATCCAGCAATGTCTGCTTCACGATCGCGCTGGCGACGGCGCCGCGCTCATGGCCGCCCATCCCATCGGCGACGAACCACAGCCGCCGCGACTCATCCCAGCCGATGGCATCTTCATTCTGGCCACCCCGTCGGCCTGGATGCGTGCGACCCGCGTGACGCATCACGACTCGCCTTCCCGTCGTTCGCCCTGCTCGGCTCTCATGTTGTTCTCTTCTTTTGTGGTTCAGAACTGACGCTGAACATTCCTGGCAGCGGTCGCGAACTGCTGCGGACTGAATTCGGTGTCGTTCTTCACTGCATTGTAAAGTGCATCGAGCGCCGCATTCTTGCTGTCGCGGTCGCCCAGCGAATAGCTGAGGCTTTCGACACCGAGCACCACCTGCTCGGCACTCGCGTAGTCGCCCGCCCGATCCGACGTGGCGTAGTTGATCAACATGCGGCGCACTGCGAGCACTTCATTGCGCGAATACTGCCGGCGACTCAACACATCCCGGCGCGCTATCCATTCCTGCAGCGATCTGGCTGCCGCGCGTACCTGGTCTTTCTCGCTGCTACGGATCAATGCATTCACCAGGCCGGTCAGCTCAGGAAGTGCCGCCGGTTCGAGCGCCTCTGTCAGGGCCTGCAACACCACATAGTGCTGCGCCTGTAATCGAACCGTGCCGGGCTGGATTTCCAACTCCGCGCGTTGCGCGTTCCAGCGAATCTCGTCCATCGGATGATGGCAGCTGTGACAGTCATAGAACGCCAGCTCCGGAAACAGGCCGCCCGGATGGAACAGATCGGTCTGCAGGAGTTCGAGCGTGCGACGCGCGCTTTCAACCTGACCGGTGACCCAGAGGTTCACCCCCTCGATACTGCCTTTGCGCTCGACGTAGTCCTCGTCGACGGTGTAGTGAGACGGTTGATTGGCCGTAAAGGCTTCCAGTTCGAAGCTCAGGCGCGGATGACCTGCGCCCATGATGGCGTGCGTGGCAAGACGATCCTTGGTACCCAGATGACAGGACAGGCAGACCTGAGCACGCACTTGGGGATGCTCGGTCGGCAACAGGCCGCGTGCAACATTGCCTTTGTGGGTAGCCGATGCGGCAGCGTGACTTTCCAGCCACTTCTCTGCGCCACCATGACACGCCTCGCAGCCGACGCCATCGCTGAGCTGAAACTTGGGACCGCGCTGCGACGCCGGCACATTGTCCGCATGGCAATCGAGGCAGATCTTGGCCGTCGCCGCATTCGCAAGGCCGAGGTTCGCCGCGATCCGCTGCGACTCCGG
Organism: Povalibacter sp.; assembly: GCF_036520495.1. Classification (GTDB taxonomy): domain Bacteria; phylum Pseudomonadota; class Gammaproteobacteria; order Steroidobacterales; family Steroidobacteraceae; genus Steroidobacter. The sequence continues at coordinate 10,658 of NZ_DATDJO010000034.1, forward strand.
CAACTCCAGCGTACGGTAGGCCTGTGCATGCCGGTCGTGCTGCAGCCATGTCCGGTACTCATTCAGCGCCACATTCCTGCCCGACTGTGGCGCGGCCTTGCCGTGACACATGCTGGCTGCACAGGTCGCAACACCCATGTGTCTGGCATCCAGCACACGCGGCTCTGCCGCAGTCGCGAGCGACATCGCAAGGCCAGCCGCCAGCGCGCACAGCAGAGAGTGAATGATCCGTGATCGACCGTTCATGGCGTGCTTCCGCGGCTGCCTGGTTCGGTCTGGCGTGGCACATCCGTGACGTACCACGGCTTGCCCGAGTCATCGAGGAAAAGCTGGCGCATCTCACCGAGATTGAAAGGACGCGCTCCGCGGCGACCGAAGACCGCTATCTGATTGCCCGTCTCGTCGACGCCGCGATCGCGTTCGAGCCCGCGGGACAGGCTCAACGCCGGCTTGCCTGTGGCGTAGCTGGCGATCAGTTGGGGCTTCGGCTCCGGACTGAAGCCATAGAACTTCGGCTGCGATTCAGGCGAGGTCAGTTGCAGCACCTTGAGCCCGCCCTTGCCATCGGCAACGTAGGCGAACAGCGAGGCATTCGTACTGGCGACGATCACGTCACGCGCATCGGTCAAACCTTCATTCGCACCGAGCCGCTGATATTCACGGATCGACTCCGGACGCTCGATATCGATGATGGAGAGTCCGTCCGCACCCGCGGCAACGTAGGCATACGTTCGTGCGAGATGAATGCGCTGCGCATCGCGCAGTCGCACGATGTTGTCCGGCACGAGCTGCGGCTGCTGCGGATTGGTTACGTCAATCGTCTGCAGACCCTGCGCATCTGTGACAAAGAGATAGCGGAACTGCAGTGCCGAGGCGCGCGCATCCACGAGCGGTACCTGCGCAACCAATGCCGGTCGCAGCGGATCATCGACGCTGACGATTGCGATGCCACGCGGCGTCGCGATGTAGAGGTAGTAACCGCCGATCGTGATGTGGCGGGCGTCATTCAGAATACCGTTCTGATTCCAGGTCGCCGCGCGTTTCAGGAAGTTGTTGCGCGGTTCGCCATCGCCGAGCGTGTTCACATCGGCAACGATCAGTCCTTCGCGCGCATCGGTGATGTAGACATAGTTGTACAGCGGATGGAACGGCTGCTCGAGATTGTCGACCCGCATCTTCTCGCCGGTGTTGCGTGGCGGATGGATCGGCTGATTGGTCGGCAACGCCATGCAGGTCGCATTCGCCGATGCAATGCGCGTGTCATGGCCCAGCGGACTGAACGGCGCGCGGATCAGTTTCTGCGACACGCCCTTGTTCGCGTTGCCCGCGACGTCGTACACGTGCATGCCCTTGCTGCCTTCGGCCACGAAGAGATACTCGCCGCGCAACTGCAGGCAGCCGGCCGTTCCTGATGTGTGACTGAATCCGTGCTGCAACTGGCGATTCCGCTCCTGATGCTGCTTGTACCAGTCCGGATAGGCATAGCGGTGCAGGTAGCTGCCAATGACCGCCTGCGGCTCGTCCCACTCAGTCACAGTGACGGCGCTGATCTCGCCCTGCCCGCCCACGTAGGCGTTGTAGCCGACGAAGTTGACGAAGTTCGTTCCGAACATCAGCAACTGCGCCATGATGGCGTTGTTGTCGTTGTCCTTCGACAGATGGCAGTCCGTGCACGTCTTGGTTTCAGTCTTCCTTTCCGTGTGCGGGTAGTGAGGGTTGAAGGCCTGCGAGCTGTAGCCGCTGGCTGCAACCGGCGGTTGCTGTATGTAGATTTTCTCGCGATTCGCATTGGTCGATGACAGCACCAGCGCCGAGGTCGAACGCACCGGTGCGATCTTCCCGCCCGCCGCCAGCTCGCGCTTGCCGAGCAGGAACATGTCTTCCCGCGCCACCTGCGGATTGTAGGTCGCGTAGTTGCGCGTCTCGCCACCTTCGTAGTGGTGGCGTTCCGTTTTTGCATTCGCTTCGATCGGCAGATGACAACCGGCACAGCTTGTCGTCCACGAGGTGTGGCAGGCGTAGCACTCCATCGTGTCATCGCCGTGCGCGAGATCCTTCGACGCGACGCTCTTGCCCCACTGCAATGTCGAGGTATCGCGGCTCATGAGCTTCGCGCGTGCCGCCTTCTCGTTGTAGTCCGCACTCGCCGGATCGACCACGTTCTTGACCAGGCTGACCTTCCACTCCAGCGCGGGATCCATCATCGAGCGCTGATACAGATCGGCACCGATCCATTCGAAACGCCGTCGCCCATCGGGTGTGCGCATCGCCGTCAGATCGTTACCGCCACCGAGCGCGGCCGGCCCCGAAGTGAACAGGTTCGGCAGTTTGAGCGCAGTGCCGTGACAATCCTTGCAGTCGATCTCGACCGCGGCTGCCACCTCGCCGTAGAGATAACCATTGCCGTGACCGTCCTGCGAGAAATGGCAGTCGACGCAATGCATTCCCGCATCGACGTGCGCTGACGACATGTGCACCGCTTTCTTGAATTTCTGCGGATCGTCGTCGTCGATCTTGTTGCCAACCGCATCGAGCAGATTGCCCTTGCGATCGCGCTTGTGCACGGCGCGGAAGTTCCAGCCATGCCCGTGATAGTCAGCGAACTGCGTATCCTTCATCTGCGGATTCATTTCCGACACCTGGCGCAGGAAGTCCACATCGGCCCACTTGCCGCGGGGGGCAGCGCCTTCCGGATTGCGATCGAGCACTGCGCGAGCCTGTTCCGCGGTCGGAAACTGCTGTTGCTCCGGCCACATCCGTGGCGCGTCCGATTCGTAGTCCCACATCGTGTAGCCGAGGAAACTGTTCATGAACATGTTCGGCTGATGCATGTGACAGATCATGCACTGGCTGGTCGGCACCGACCGCGTCAGCGAATGCGAGATCGGATGTCCCGATTCGGTCTTGCTGATGGTGGGATCCACCGTCTGGGTCCTGCCGTCATGACCGAACTTCGCATAGCCACCGGAGTGACGCGGATCGCGATCATTGGCGTAGACGACATGACACGAGGCGCAGCCGGAATGCCGATAGTCGCCCGGTTGATCGTTGGTTCCCGCGAACCAGGTCAGTGGATCGTTGAGTCGTGTCTTGGTGATGTTGATCAAAGGCACCGAGATGCGTGCACCGGTACCAGGGCCGCGATTCGATTGCCGGGTATCCGGGCGGCCCGGTTCTTCGATCCGCTGCAGCTGGCCAGCCGCATTCGGCAATCCCGTCTCGGGAAACAGGTTGCTGATATTCCGTCCGCCGCGTTCGAACACACGGAAGATGTCGCCGGGGCTGACCGTCTCCCACATCGGCAGCGGATACAGCTGCGGCAGGATGCCGGCAATCGCCGCCTCATTCGCCAGTCCCGCAGGAATCGCCGGTCCCTTGAGCATCGTGCCGACGCCATTGCGATCGTAGGACTCACCCAGAATGTACTGTTTGAAATCGAGGATGCCGTTGTTGTACGCAGCGCCGCCCCAGAGCATGGCACCGGTGGAATGCATGCTGCGGACGGATGCTTCGATGACATCCATATGGCAAGCGCCACACGACTCGCGCGCCACGCGGTAGTCGGACGGATTGATGAAACGCACGAACTCCGGGCTTTCGCGGTTCAGCAATGTGTAGCTCCGTTGCGGAGTGGCGCTGGAGGGATAGTTCCACTCCGCCGGGAACCGCGGTAGCACATGCGCGGACTCCATCGACTGCTGGTAGCCAGCAGAGTCGCGCGATAAACCCGCCTGGACGCTGACAGCGCTGTTGCCACCATGACAGTCGGTGCAACCGAGCTTCACCGCCGGGTTGGAGTGCATCGTGCTGGAATCGGTTTGCGTATGGCATGACAGGCAACCCACCGTCTTTGCCTGCACCGCCTCATCCGACTGACTCCCAGGTGCAGGTGGCGCCGTGACGTAGCGGCGTTCGACCGCTTCTGCAGTGTTGGCAGCAACCGTCGGCGTGAGAAATGTGATTCCGCACAGCCACAGCAGCATGCACAGAGCAATCAGCTGCAACGGTCGATGCGACGCTGCCCTCCGCCACCATCCGGCACCGCTGTCTGCTGCTGTAATCTTTTCCATCTCTAGACTGTCTTTCTTCAGTAGGCGAACACAGCGTTCAACAGAAAGTACCTGGGATCTTCGTCCGGATAGAGGGCCTCGAACCCCTTCCCCGCGAGGAGCATGGCGTACGACGCGCGTACCACGATGTTCTGCGACATGAGCGGCCGCCAGATCACGGACGCCGACAGGTCGTAACCGACATGGCGATCGATGCCGGCCTGACTGCGGGCGACTTCGATCACGTCGGTCTCGACGAAATAGATCGTATTGGCGTTGGCAGAGACGCGCAGCGTCGGCAGCACGTCCATGTCGACACCCAGTCCCGCGAGGATCGTGCCGGGATTGGTGAAGTTCGACTGCCCTTCATCCTTCGAGGAACGCAGGCTGTTCAACACGCCATTGCGTCCCGACAAAGCCACGCGACCGCCGCCGATCAGCGGCACTGCCTGGCGGATCCAGTAGCTGGTATCGGCACCAGCGAACTGCGGATTCTCCATGATGGCGTCGAAGCCGGTCGCCTTGTCATCGAATGGATCGTCGTCACCGCTCGCGAACAACAACGACAGGCGCGGCCGGATCCAGTCGAAATCCATCGACAGCTCGCCGGCTGCAAAGAAGGCCTGGATGTCGGTGTCGGCCGCGACGAATACGCCCGGACTTTCCTCGCCCATCGCGTAATAGAACGAAGCCGACAGGTTCAGCCGGCCGATATGACCGTCGCCGCTGTAGCCCAGGTAGACCACGTCGTACTGTCGCGGCACTTCGCGTCCCAGTGACGCGGGTCGCTCGATGAAATCATTCTGGTTGTAGTAGAACTCGCCGTCTTCGCGGTTGCGGTTGTAGATCACCGTGGCCTGCGAAGTGAATCCTGGCACCGGAAAATCCTGCCGGTACAGGTTGGCGACGATCACATCGTCGTCGCGCAACGACTGCGACAGATCGTTCAGGCCACTGTTGGTGTCTTTCTCCAGCCGCCGGAACCAGCCCAGGTTGTATTGCCAGCGATTGTTGTCGCGCGTCCCGAACAGGCGTGCGCCAAGCTGGTTGTCCTGAAACAGAAAGCCACGGAAGTCCGTGGAGAACGGTTGAATGCCGACACGCAGACTGTCGAAGTCGTAGTTGTCCGAGACATTGCGCAGATGTTTGTCGATGAAAGCCGCCTGCACACCGATGTGATAGTCGGTGCGCGTCACGCCTTCGCGTGGATCGACATTGACAGCCTGCAATCCGTCGATCTCGGTGCGGTTGTAGTTCAATACCGGGGTGAAGCGGAACTCGTAGTCCGGCGGCTTGAACGTCGTATCGCCTTTGTAATAGACGAACTCCGCCGCGACGTTCTGAATCGCGGCCCATTGATCCGCACCGGCGAACACATCGACGCTGCCTGGGTGTTGTGTCGAGATCCCGCCAACGGGCGTCGGCACGTCGCGCAGCTCGAACACGGTGTCGGAGATGACGCCGAGATTGAAGAACCAGTCGTCATGGACCGGCCGGTCCCCCTTCAACACATTGCGGTTGTAGGGATCCCACCAACGTTCGCCGTACCCCAGTGTGTCGACGATGCGCCAGCGATCCGGCACCGGCACGGCGTCCACGTAATCCACCAGCCCGGGATGGGGAATCGGTGAAACGGACGCAGGCAAGTCGCGCGGCATCACCTGCCGCCGCGGCGCACGGCCAGTGTCGACAGTCGCTGAGGGTTCGGTTGCCTGCGTACCAGGCGTTGCTATGGATGGGCAAGGCACTTCGATGTAGCCCGGCCGTCGCCGCGTCACGATGCGGCCCGTGTCATCCTGGTAGCAGCTCTCCGCTGCGATCGCGAGCACGGGCAACACCATGATGATGGCAGCAGACAGCAGAGCGTTGCACGTTGCCCTCCTCACGTCATTTCCCCTCGCAGACATTGTCGTCGCTGCTGTTGAGGAAGGGCGCCTGCGGACATTGCACGTAGCGCAGTCGTACGCCCTGTGGCGTCAGGTTGTCAGCGCGACGATCCATGGGTGCGTTGCCAATGGCGCCAGCAAGCGCCTGCGATGCGTTGTGCAAACCCAGGAAAGCAATCATGTCGTCCTGATCGATGCCGTCGCCTGAAACGCCGACGCCGCCCACCAGCACGCCGTTGCGATAGACAGGCACGCTACCGGGGAAAATCTGCAGGCCATTGGCGATTCGCACGTCCGTCACGGTTTGCACTGCCGAACTAAGATCGTTCGCCAGGTCGACACCGGCACAGCCGGGAGCAACGTCGACAGGCAGCGCACCCGCAACGAACAGTACGTGCTGCAGAATCGCGTTGATCGATGTGTCGAGCTGCAAGCCCGTCGAGAAGGGACTCCACTCGCCGACAGGCTTGCTGAAGGGACCTGCGCCCTCGTTGTCGATGCCGTCCGGATAGAACGGCCGCGCCAGATTGCCGCCGGCCCGATCAGTGAAGGCGATCTGACCATCACCGAGAAAATTGGCATTGGCGACGAATGCGCGAGCCGCAGTCACGTAGTCGCCGATCGGAACCGATTGCGCGATTGCAACGGCGCTGTCACTGATCGCCAGGTACTTTGCATCGGGCAGCGCCTGCAGAAAGGCGGCAGCCGTGCTCGACGACAGGAAGGCTGCCGTACGCGCTTTCTGCAACGAAACATCGGCGCCAAATACAGGTGCATCGCGAGTCCGGACGACACCCAGAACGGTTCCCGCAGAGTCGACGACCGAGATGGTCACGCGCGCCTGCGAGCCGAGCGGTCTGCGAATCTGCGCGCGGGATCGATTCGCGACGTCCAGCGCCGAGCGCAGGATCTGAGTGACCTCGACTTGCGTCAGTGCCGTCGCGCCTTCCGTCCCCGCACGTGGTGCATAGCGCGGGGCATTGACCGCGTCGACAAATACAAATGCATCCTGCCCCGGAAAATTGATGTCGCCATCGGCACGGATGCCGGATGCCGGCTGGCCAAAGGCAGTGCCTGCCCGCAACACCCCGTCGAAGTAACCGTTCACACTGATCAGGGTGCCAACGGATGGGGCAATGGCGCCGAACGACGCAGCCGATGCCGGTGTGCTGCTCAGTCGATCGAAGTCGACATCGCTGAAGCGCAGTGTCTTGCCGTCCACCGTGATCCGATCGCCGCGCCGATCGACGGGCGCGGCGAAACCGAAGCTCGCTGCATACGCAATGGCCTCATCGAGATCTTCATCGCGATCGGCGATGTTGCGGTCGAGACCGTACACACCGTCGGCCATCACTCCTACGCCGCCGATCACGGTGCCAGCGCGATACAACGGAAAGCCGCCGGGGTCTGCGGCAAGGCCCAGCGGCGAGCGGTGCGGGCCCGGACCGGGGCCGACGCCATCGAACGACTGCATGAAGTCCGAACACGCAAGCTGACTGAACTGCACGCCAAAGAGCGGACCCGCAGGCTGAAATGTCTCGCCTGGATTGAAATGCTCCTGCACGATCTGGCTGGCAGTGCGTGTCGAAAACGCATTGCCTTCCGATGAGAGATAAGCGCCGGTCAGGGCTTTTGCGATTGCTGCCTGCGGATCGAGATTCACCGGGGCCGCTGCCACCGGCAGGCGAATGCCTTCCAGACCACCGGTCACTTCAGGACTCGACAGCGACGTGATGGTCACCGTCCGACTGGCCGGCGTGCCCATGCGATAAATCGCCAGTACATTGCCGACGCGATCCACCACGGCGATCGTGGCATTGGCATCGCGTGCCTGCGCTTCCGCAATGGCCTGCGCCAGCACGCGCTGTACGTCAGCGATGTTCAGGCTCGCCGCTGCCGATGCACAGCTGCCACTGCAACTTCCGCCACTCGTGTCGGTACCCTGGGTTGGCGCCACGGAGTCGCCACCGGAACAGCCAGCCAGCAGCCACGACAGCATCACTGCAGCGCTGCGAATAGCCCAGTGCGATCGCCAACGCTGCATCAGTTGGCGTCCTGGTTCGGCTTCGACCCCTGCGGATGAAACGCATGGCAGGTGACGCAACTCGTGGTGACGCGCTCTGCTAAAGGCCGATCGCTATGACATGACTCGCACGTCGCCACGGGCGGCAGCAGCAAGTCCGAACTCTCGCGCGAATCCGCCGCCTTGTGACAGGACAGACAGGCCGCGCCGCCGGTCAGCTTGCCCTGGCTTTCATGACTGCGGTGATCGAAGCGTGCCGCCGGGAAGTAGTCGCGTGCCAGGCGGATCGGGACCACCTGAAAGCGATCCGCAAGCACCTTGCTCTGCGTATCCACCACCGTGTGACATCCGATACAGCCGTGACGGGTGAATTGATTCTCCGTTTCGGCAAGCGCGCTGCGCATCGCACAGGCGAAGGCCGATGCATTGCACGGCTGTAGGGAATCAGCGCTGGCCGGCAAGCGTCGCTGATCCCACGTCGCCCGAGCCGCGTCGGGGTCGATGATTTTCCGCGTGAAGTAATCCTGCAACGTGAGTACGACGTCGCGTGGTTTGCCGTGAGGCAGTTGCCGGTCCGGCGCCGACGGATCGAACGTCAGCTCGTGACAGGAGGAGCAATTGGCCTCCATCGTGATCGGCTCGAAGTGTTCGCCGTTCGATTGCAGCCGATGACAGTCGGCGCAGTCGAGTTGTTCTCCGTCGCCGCCGCGACGCACGCGGTCGGTATCGAGATGCTGGGCGTGCGAGAACTTCAGATTGGACTGCTCGACTGCTGCGTCGATCGAGGCCCTCTCCGCCAGCCATTGCAGCATCGTCGATGCATTCGCATCCGGTGCATGAGGCTTGAGCAAGCGTGCCTTGAACTCGGGATGCCCTGCGCCGCCGAACCCTTCGACAGGCGCTACGTCGAGCGAACCGAACGTGTGGTTCGAGTTCTGGTGACAGGCAAGGCATTCGCCATCGCCGCTATTGACCAGGTAGGTCTCGGGTTCATTGTGCTCGCGATGACACGTAGCGCAACGTTGAGTTCTGTCGAGCTGCGTCAATGCCAGGTGTTCCGGTCTGACATGATCGTGAATGCTCTGATGACAGCTGCCGCACGATTCGTTCGTCACGCGCTGAAACAGGGTCTGATGACAGACATTGCATCGATCGCCGATGGCCTGACGATGGGCAGCGCTCAGGGGACCGCTGGACCACAGCGCATCGCCTGGCATCATCGCCGGAACGGCGCGATCCGCCCGATGCATCATCACAGCGGCCAGCGGCAATGCCAGACCGACGATGAGTATCAACCCAATCGCCATCCAGGCAGTCGGCCGCTTGCCCATCCAGGTCTGCAGCAGGTCGGTGCGGAATGCGCCTTCGAATGCACTCGCGTCGATGTTCTTGTCCGGACGCAGTTCGAGCGCGGCGTCGAATCCGACCGGCGGCTGCACCAGCTGTAGCTGATGACTGCCGATCTCGATCACATCGCCGATGACGAGCTTCGCTGATCCCTGCAACTCGCCGTTGACGCGTACCTTGCCGGCCCGACAGGTCAGTTCCAGTTGTGAGCCCGACTGGCGAATCGACGCGTGGTGAGCCGCAATCGACTTGCCGAGCAGCTGAAGCCGCTGGTCGGCCGCACTGCCGATCGTGACCACCGCGGCACTGATCTGCGTGTCGTGATACTCGGGGATGCCGTCGGGACCTTCCCGCAGCTCGCGTAAAAGTACTTCCATCTCGCTACCAGTACATGAACGTGACGACGATATGCAGGACCAGCGCAATCACCAGTGCTGCCGTCATGGGGATGTGGAAGTACAGCCAGATTTTCAGCCAGGCGCGCAGGCGGATGTCGCGACGAATCCGCCGCAGCACCGTCTGACGCCGGCACAGGAACACGATGAGCTGCTGCAGATTGGCAGCCTCCGCACCCTTCTCCGCTCGCGGCAATCGCGCGGCGACGAAGTCGATGACCGGCTGCTGGTCGGTATTGCGTGCCACCGCCGACGTTGCACCGTCGCCGCGGATGAAGAACGATCGGTCGTTGCCGAACAGCTGGGAAGACACGCCGCCGCCGATCGTCGTGCGCTCGATGCTGCTGCCGACAGCAATCGCAACGCCCGCAGCGCATCGCTGCGCCAGCACACGGGTCTGCTGGTCGAGCTCGAACAGTTCCGCAAACAACTCGGAACGCGCCCCGCCCTCGCGGTTGCTGGCGATCAGCTGCGGGTGACGAACATAACTGTAGAGCCCGAAGAAGCCGCTGAAGATCACGATGCACATCAGCGCATACGCGAAGGTGTGGATGTTCCATCCGAACTGAACACCGCAATGCAGGGTCGCCACGATGAGCAACGCGGACCCCAGATAGACGTGCGCGGACGTCCAGCCCTGCACCGTGCCGGCCGTAGAGCGATAACTGCGTTTGCGAATGGCCAGCAGCCCAAGCCAGGCGACGAGCAGCGCGCCCAGCGTACCGAGCACGTAGCCCTGCCACGTGCCGCCGTTCGGCGGCTGGGTCGCGCTGTCCTGGCTCAGGTATACCGCGACCGAGGCAGCGATCACCCCCAGCGCCCACCACAGGTAGCGTGCGCCCTGATAACGCAGCAGCCCGCGATGGATCACCGCTTGCGCTCCTCGACCAGATCCACGAATTGGTCAGGCCCGATGCGGATTGCTGCGCCTGTCGGACACGTGCGCACACAGGCTGGGCCGCCATCGACGCCTGCACAGGCATCGCACTTCACGGCCTTCTTGCCCTTCGCCTTCGCGGCCGGCTCAGGGGCATACCCCACCTGTTCTCCCGGTCCGCCGCCGGTTGCAAACAACAGCCACGACCAGAGGCCTGGCTTCTTCGGCGCTTCGTACACCATCCGGATCACGTCGTACGGACAGTTCGCCTGGCAGTTGCCGCAGCCGATACAGGAATCGTTGATGTAGACCTCGCCGTTCTCCGAACGACGAATGGCATTCGGCGGGCAGTCCTTCATGCAATGCGGCTGCTCACAGTGACGGCAGGCCACAGGGATGTGCACGTTGGCGTAAGTCGCACCCGCTTCACGATCGAGGCTCGAGACGCCTCCATGGGTTTCGGCACACGCCTTCTCACAGTTGTCGCAGCCCACGCACAGCGACTCATCGATCACCAGCACGTTGGTCGCCTCACCGAGGCCCTCATTCATGAGGAAGTTCATCATCGAACCGGTTTCCGGACGCACCTGCATGCGCGCGTTGTCGACGGCACGCCGGCTGACATCCTGCTGCAGCGGCTCCAGACGCGCATCGGTACGACGAGTCAGCTCGACGAACTCTCTGCGCTTGATCTCGATCACCTCGGCCGCCACCGTGGCAGCTGCGGTTTCACGACGCACCGGATCACCCATCAGCGACATCTCGCCGATGAGCTGACCAGCCCGCAGTTGCGACACCACGAGATTGGCGCCGCCCTGCTTCCTCGACAGCGTGACGCCGCCGGAGCGCAGTACGTAGAGGCTTTCGCCGGTTTCGCCTTCCCGGAAGATCACATCGCCAGCCTTGAACTGGTGCAACTTCACGCGGGAGGCGACAGTGCGCAGCTCTTTCAGCGGCGCGAATGGCGCGAAATGCCGTTGCAGCTCGCGCACGATGAAGATCCAGTCGATGCCGCCGCGAACCTCCTCGTTGGAGTTCATGAGTTTGAGCATCGTGCGACGCGGGGTTTCGACCAGAATGCATCCCGGACCCGCAATCGCCCGATCGATACGCGGTCGACCGGAGAGCAGACTCATCTCGCCGAAGAACTCGCCACGACCCAGCTGGGTGCGGATGTTCTGCGGTGCTGCGGATTCGAGCGTCACCTCGCCATCGACGATCGTGAAGAACGAGGTGCCGAACTCGCCCGGTTCGTAGATCACTTCACCTTCGCGAACGATGCGCGTGATACGTGGCGACGGCTTGCGCTGCTGCAGGCACTTCTCCAGCAACACCATCTTCCGCTGTGCGTCGTCGTACTCCGCCCCGGGTTGGTAGGCAGCGATGATGTCGCTTTCGATGATGATCTCGCGGAACGCCAGCGCATTGAGTTCCCGGAACATCGGGATCAGCGTCTGGAACCGTTCGAGCATTTCGTCGGCACTGCGCTCGAACGGCAGGCCGTGAAACTGGTATTCGAGCAGCGGGTGATCGGCCGGTTTGATGTCGTTGCCGTGAATGAACTCGACCACGTCGTGGCCCTGATTCATGGCTTGCTTGATGAGCGGATAGCCGGCGAGCGAGCCGATCACGTACACGCCCGGCACGTTGCTTTCGTAGTGGCGCGTCAGCTCCGGAATGGCATCGCTGCGCTCATTCGGAAACTTGATGCCAATGGATTCCACGAATTTTCGCGGAGGAATTGCGCCAAGTCGCGCGATGATCCGGTCGCACTGGACGCTCTGCTCACCCATCGCCGTCTGCAGCACGACCGACAATGCCGGCGAACCAGGTGTCGAATTCAACGTGACGCCGCGGATGCTCGTCTCGTAGTGACAGTTGAGACGCGAGCGCGGATCGGTGATGGCAGCCACGATGGCATTCAGGTTGGCATCCTTGGCCCGGCTGAATTCCTTGCCGCGGTTCAGGATCCAGACGTCGTTCTGTTCGGCGAGTGCCAGCGCGTTTTCGATCGCCGAATCGCCGGCTCCCACGATCAGGATGGTCTCATCGCGAAATTCCCGCGGGTCATCCAGCTGATACTGGACCCGTTCGAGATCTTCTCCGGCCACACCGAGCTTGCGCGGATTGCCCTCCAGTCCGATCGCAAGGACCACGTGTTCGGCAACTACGTCCTCACCATTGCCAAGCTGCAGCGTGAATGCACCGCGGTTGCCGCGGATCTGACGAACCTCCGACGTGAAGCGGACGTTCACACTCAGATCTTCCAGACCGTCGCCCCACATCGAAAGTACGCGTTCACGCGGACCCGCCTGGAAATCCACGTCGCTGCGCAGATCCAGAAAGCCGGGCTCGGCCATCACGTGCTTGCCCTTCTGGTAGCGCTGGATGGTCTTGGCGTGCGCGCTGAATCCTTCCAGCAGGACATAGCTCGGATGCTGCAGACCTGCAGCTCGATCGCGCTCGGCGGCGCGTGCGGCAGCGCTGATCCCGGCAGGACCTGCTCCGATAATGGCGATCTTGAAGCTCGGCATCTGCGGGGTAGCCAGCCGGCCCCTTCCTTTTTTTGTCAAATAGTCAACGGGAATCGTAGCGACGACTGTGCGTTGCAACAGAGGCCTACGTCACGAAAGGGACAGTAACAGCTTGCTCCCCGGCACCCTGGTGATGCTCGACCGTTCAAGTCCGGCGCGCGCCGTGTACCCCGTGGAAATTCTTTGTCTCTGATTCGAATCCTCACGTGCCCTTGAACACTGGTGGCCGCTTCTCGTGGAATGCACGCACGGCCTCTTTGTGGTCATCCGTCGCACGAGTCAGCGTGAGATGGAGAGCTTCCATGTCGAGCGCGTCGGCCAGGCTGCACGTTTCTGCGGCATCCAGATTGCGCTTGATGTAGCGATTCGCGATTCTCGGGCCACTGCCGATGCGGGTTGCGATCTGCATCGTCACAGCTTCGAGCTGATCCGCCGGCAGGATCCGGTTGACGAGACCGAGCCGCAACGCTTCCGGTGCATCGATCTTCTCGCTCAGATACATCAGCTCGCGCGCCTTCGCCGTCCCCACGAGTCGCGTCAGAAACCAGGTAATGCCGAAGTCGCCCGGAAATCCGACTTTGACGAATGCAGTCGTGAATGTCGCGTCCTCGGCAACGATGCGCAGATCGCACGCCGTCGCCAGTGCGAGTCCCGCTCCTGCCGCCGGGCCGCGCATCATGGCGATGGTGGGTTTGGGCATCTGGTGGAGAATCCGCGAACATTCCATCGCGCTGCGCAGGTTATCCGTCCACTGCTCGAACTCGCGACCCTGGGTTTCGGTCGGCCGCGCGGCTATGCCTTCGCGCAGATCGCCGCCGGAACAGAATCCTCTTCCCGCTCCGGTGAGCACCACGGCACCGACGGACGCGTCGTTCGCCACCTCATCGAGTGCCCGACGCAGCGCCGCCACCAACGGTGCGTTCAGCGCATTCAGCGAGTCCGGGCGATTCAGGACGAGAATGGCAACCGCACCCTCCCGCCGCGCCTGGACCAATGAGGAATCATTCATCGTTGCCGCCCTGACGACACTTTAGTTGGCGGAGTATAGACACCGACCGAATGCGGGCGTGGACCGCTCGACGTTTCTGGACCGGTGTCCTGACTACACTCGGGTTCGAGAACCTGGTGGCGCGCACGCACCACAGACTGGCCATCATCGAACCCGGCAGGTCTTCCCCATGCGACCGCTCCCAGTCACAGCGATGATCCTGCTTGCAGGCCTGAGCACTGCACCAGGGGCAACCGAATACAACGGGGTCTTCCCCAAAGCGCGCGCAAACGCCACGGACCGGATCATCGTCAAATGGAGTCGCGAGGCCGCACCTGGCGAATCCCGAGTGGAGAAAGCATCCCGTGCGAGCGGTCTGAGCATTCGCGGCAAGCAATCGCTCGACACTGCGACGGATGTGCTCAGCCTTCCGGCAACGCTGTCCGGAAGCGAACTGTCCGCTGTTCTGGAACGACTCCGCGCTGATCCGGATGTGACTTATGCATCCCCGGATTTCCGTCGGCAGGCTCACGCGCTGACCAATGATCCGTTGCTTTCCAGTCAGTGGTACCTGTTGAGCGAACAGCCCGCTGCCACGCGTACGGAAGCGGCGTGGGACATCACGACCGGCAACGCAGGCCTCGTCGTGGCTGTGCTCGACACGGGCGTGAGATTCGACCATCCCGACCTTGGACTCGCCGCGACTGCCGGCACGTTGCTTCCTGGCTACGATTTCGTTTCACGAGTCTCGGTGGCCAATGACGGTGATGCCCGCGATGCGGATCCCTCCGATCCCGGCGACTGGGTGGACGCCACTGATCGCACCCAGCCCGATCTCGGAGACTGCGATATCACGTCGAGTTCCTGGCACGGCACTCGTGTAGCGGGACTCATCGGCGCGCTCAGCAACAACGCAGAGGGAGTTGCAGGCGCGGCTTTCAACACACGCGTTCTGCCGGTTCGAGTGCTGGGCAAGTGCGGCGGGTTCGACTCGGACATCATTGCAGGAATGCGCTGGGCCGCAGGGCTGAGCGTCACCGGCGTACCCGCGAATCCTGCGCCGGCGACTGTGATCAACCTCAGTCTCGGCGGCGATGGTGTCTGCACGGCTGCATACCAGACCGCTGTGAATGAAATCACGGCGCGCGGCGTTCTGGTCGTCGCCTCTGCCGGGAATGACGGCGGTCCGGTCAGCGCGCCCGCAAATTGCGCTGGAGTTCTCGGTGTCGCGGGTATCCGCCACGTCGGTACGAAGGTGGGCTTCAGCAATCTCGGTCCGGAGCTTTCAATCGGCGCCCCCGGGGGCAATTGCATCAACATCGGACCCGGACAACCCTGCCTCTTCCCTATCGTCGTTGCCAGCAACACGGGGACGACCGTTCCCGCCGCATCGACCTACACCGATCAGATCCGCTACAACGTCGGCACGAGCTTCTCGGCTCCGCAGGCAGCCGCCGCTGTTGCCTTGATGCGTTCCGTGAACAGCCGTCTGTCACCGGCGCAAATCGTGACGCTGATCAGACGGTCCGCAACGCCCTTCCCGGTCAGCACGGACTCGACCATTCCTGCCTGTCATGTACCCGTCGGAACCAGCGACCTGCAGGCCGCCGAATGCAACTGCACGACACAGACATGCGGCGCAGGAATGTTGAACACCAGTGCGGCGGTCGCCGCGGCACAACGTCCATTCGCTGTTCTGCAGACGAGCGGCAGGGTGGCCATCGGATCGACACTGACTCTCGACGGTAGCGAGAGCGTAGCCGCTGACGACCGCACGCTCTCTTCGTATCAATGGACAGCAGAAAATATCAGCGGCACTGCGCCCATCATCGTCGCGCCTTCTCAGGCAACCACAACCCTGCAGATTGCAGGCTCGGGTGAGTTCACGTTGCGATTGACGGTCAACGACGATCAGGGCGGCCGGGACAGCGAGGTACTCGCTTTCGCGACACCAGTTTCGCCGCCAGGCAACTCCGGTGGAGGTGGTGGCGGCACCCGCTGGGAATTGCTGGGACTTGTCCTGCTGCTCAGCTCACGGCGACTCAGCAAAACGCAAGCAGCGTGATGGCGAGCTTCGGCTCTTTGTGCACTGACGTTTTCTGCAGCTCGACGTCAGATCAGCCGATCGCCGCGGCACTCCGCGTGCGAGCGGGAGGCGCGTGCTCGCTGTCGCGAGCGCGCACTTATTTTGCGCCCGGCAACCGCTTCACCAGATCTACCAGGTACTCGCTGAATTTCGTGCCGAGACTGTCGTGCTTCAGGCCAAATTCGACGGTGGCCTGGAGGTAACCGATCTTGCTGCCGCAGTCATAGCGCTTGCCCTCGAATTCATAGGCATACACGCTTTCTTCCCCCAGCAGATCCGCAATCGCATCGGTGAGTTGAATCTCACCGCCGGCACCGCGTCCAGTGCGCTCGATCTTTTCGAAAATGGTCGGCGACAACAAATATCGTCCGACGACAGCGAGGGTTGACGGCGCATTCTGCGGGCGGGGCTTTTCGACGATCTGCTTGACCTTGGAGACGCGGCCATCCGCCTCTTCCGTGGACACGATGCCGTATTTATCGGTGTCGGCGCGGGGCACGGTCTCGACACCGAGCACGCTGCCGCCACGCTCCGCGTACACATTGGCCATCTGCCGCAGACAAGGGGTCGGCGCGTCGATCAGATCGTCGGCGAGATGAACGAAGAACGGTTCGTTACCGACGACAGGCTTGGCACACCACACGGCGTGACCGAGACCCAGTGGCGACGGCTGGCGGATGTAGATGCAGCTGGCCCAGCTCGGGACGATGTCTTTCAGCGCCTTGAGCAGTTCCGCCTTGCCCTGCGCCTCGAGCGCTTCTTCCAGCTCATGATCGGTATCGAAATGATCTTCAATGGCACGCTTGGAACTGCCGGTGATAAAGACGAGCTTGCGAGCACCTGCAGCAAGCGCTTCCTCTGCGGCGTACTGGATCAGTGGTTTGTCGACGATCGGCAACATCTCCTTCGGGCTGGCCTTGGTGGCCGGAAGGAATCTCGTGCCGCGTCCTGCAACGGGAAAAACTGCCGTCCGAATCTCTGTCGACTGAATCACTGCCGCGTCTCCTTGGGTGGACGGCGGCATCATAGCGCAGGCCCCGTCCAGGCAAGATGACGCCTGTCACGTCGACAGGCGTCATTTCTTGTTGAAGGAGTTGCAACGCCCCCTGCCGTGGAAGGTTCCAGCGGGATGGGCTCGGCCGCCTTCTTCAGCCGACTTTCTTTTCCGGCGCCCCCGCTTCGACCCGGATGTTGGGACGGTTGCGCTCCAGGGTCTTGGCGCCAATGCCCTTGACCTTGCGCAGTTCGTCGGCGCTCTTGAATGAACCATTCTTGTCGCGATACGCGACGATGGCCTGTGCCTTGCTGAGGCCGATTCCCTGCAACTCCTTGGCAATGGTCGCTGCGTCAGCCTTGTTGATGTCCACCGGACCGGCCCAGGCGAGCATGGGCGCCAGGCTCGCGATCAGAACCTGGATCGACCGACGGGTCGCAACAGAAAGTTTCGAGTTCGACATTGGCTTCTCCCTGCCGTTGAAAATCACCTGAGGAAAATCATCCGATCACCTGCGTGATCGCGACTCATCCTGATCGATCGCCATCCTGGCGTGAGTGCGAATAATTCGGAGTACTGCGCAGAAATGCGCGGAAGGCGGGAGCGGCTTCCGCTCTGCGGGGATCTGCGGCACTGCCTCCTTCAACTGGCTTTCTTGCCAGCCAGGGCGCTGGAGCGTGCATTCGCCTCGGCCAGGCGCAGTGCGCGTCGCAACCGGCCTCGTTCGTTCAGCAGTTCGGCAACCCAGTAGACACGGCTAGCCAGGCCGAAAACCATGCCGACGGTAAATGCAACGACGAGGGCCAGGCCCAGTGGGGAGACCAGACGGCCGAAGGCCAGCTCGATTTCGACACGACTTGGATTCATGGCGCTGACGAGAAGCGCCAGCACGGCGGCGAGAACTATCGATCCGATTGCGAGGAAGCGCCGCATGGGTCAACTGCAGAATCAATCACGGATCGCGTTGTCGGCTCCGTCGTTGACGCGTTCACGCAGATCCTTGCCGGGCTTGAAATGAGGGACGTTCTTGCCCGAGAGCGCGACGGTTTCACCGGTCTTGGGATTGCGCCCCTGACGCGGCGGGCGGAAATGCAGCGAAAAACTGCCAAAACCACGGATCTCGATCCGCTGCCCTTGTGCCAGCGCATCGCTCATGATTTCCAGCACCTGCTTGACAGCCAGCTCGACGTCTTTCGCAGGCAGGTGCTTTTGCTTGGCTGAGATGAGCTCGATGAGTTCCGATTTGGTCATGCTCGGGCCCGTTGTTGTTCTTCCAACATCATCCGATGCAGCATCGTCTTGACCGGAAGATGCGGGGCGGGTGCACAGTCATGCGCCCGCCCCGCTAATCGGTCAGTTCGAATCCTGGCCGCCGATCTGCTCCTTGAGCAGATCGCCCAGGCTCGTTCCAGTCGAAGATTCGCCGGCGCGATAGCCCTGCACGGCTTCGTTCTCTTCGTGGATCTCCTTCGCCTTGATCGACAGCGCAATGGTGCGGGTCTTGCGATCGACGTTGGTGAAGCGGGCTTCCACTTCCTGGTCGACCTTCAGCACGGTGCGTGCATCTTCCACGCGGTCCCGTGACAGCTCGGACGCACGCAGGTGGCCTTCCACGCCGCCGCCCAGGTCGATGATCGCGCCCTTGGCGTCGACTTCACGTACCTTGCCGGTGACCATCGTGCCCTTCGGATGCTCGGCGATCCAGGTCGAGAACGGATCCTTCGCCAGCTGCTTGATGCCGAGCGAAATACGTTCACGTTCCGGATCGATCGACAGCACCATGGCTTCGACCTGCTGACCCTTCTGGTAATTGCGCACCGCTTCTTCGCCAGGGATATCCCAGGAGATGTCGGTGAGGTGCACCAGGCCATCGATGCCGCCTGCGAGGCCGACGAAGATGCCGAAGTCGGTGATCGACTTGATCTGACCGCTGACGCGATCGCCGCGGTTGAAGTTATCCGAGAAGTCCTTCCAGGGATTCGACTGGCACTGCTTGATGCCGAGAGAAATACGACGGCGCTCTTCGTCGATGTCGAGCACCATGACTTCCACTTCCTGGCCGATATGCACGACCTTCGACGGGCTGACGTTCTTGTTCGTCCAGTCCATCTCGGACACGTGCACCAGACCTTCCACGCCTTCTTCGATTTCGACGAAGCAGCCGTAGTCAGCGATGTTCGTGACCTTGCCGAACAGGCGGGTGCCGGTCGGGTAGCGACGGCCGATCTGCTGCCACGGATCGTTGCCGAGCTGCTTGATGCCGAGGCTGACGCGCTGACGTTCGCGATCGAACTTCAGGATGCGGACATCGATCTCGTCGCCCACGTTGACGACTTCCGACGGATGCTTGACGCGCTTCCACGCCATGTCCGTGATGTGCAGCAGGCCGTCGATGCCGCCCAGGTCGACGAACGCACCGTAGTCGGTGAGGTTCTTGACCGAGCCGCGCACCACTGCGCCTTCCTGCAGCTTCTCGAGCAGTTCCGAACGTTCTGCGCTGTATTCCTGTTCGACCACGGCACGACGCGAAACGACAACGTTGTTGCGCTTCTGATCGAGCTTGATGACCTTGAATTCGAGCACCTTGCCTTCGAGGTACGAAGGATCACGGACAGGACGAACGTCGACGAGCGAACCGGGAAGGAACGCGCGGACGAAATCGATCTCGACCGTGAAGCCGCCCTTGACGCGGCCATTGATGATGCCCTTGATGATTTCCTGTTTTTCGAATGCCTGTTCGAGCCGCGTCCAGGTGCGCGCGCGCTTGGCCTTCTCACGCGACAGACGGGTTTCGCCCGAACCGTCCTCGACGCTGTCCAGTGCAACTTCAACGATGTCGCCGGCGACGACTTCGATTTCGCCGCGCTCGTTCTTGAACTGGTCAACGGAGATGACAGCCTCGCTCTTGAGGCCTGCGTTCACGATGACGTAGTCGGAACCGACTTCCATCACCGTAGCATTGAGAATGGCGCCGGGCTTGATCTTCTGCGAGGCGAGGCTTTCTTCGAACAGTTGCGCAAAACTTTCGGTCATGAGTATGTCCAGGGTCAGGTGACCCGTAATCCTTGCCGTGATCCATCAACAGCGAGGGGTTGTTGCATTGAACCGCGCGTCCGGCGCGGCGCTGAAAAAAGGCCGTAGGCTCTAGGCTGTAGACTCTAGGTTCGGAAAAGCGCATCGCGCTCTTATTTCCGAACCCACAGCTCACAGCCTAGAGCCTTTGTTTCGCCGGGAACCGTTGCGCCGCCAGTTCGAGCACGCGCGCGACCACCGCATCGATGCTCATAGAAGTGGAATCTATGACCTGGGCGTCGTCGGCGGGTCGCAACGGAGCTATCGGGCGGCTTGCGTCGCGCCGATCGCGCT
Organism: Povalibacter sp.; assembly: GCF_036520495.1. Taxonomy (GTDB): domain Bacteria; phylum Pseudomonadota; class Gammaproteobacteria; order Steroidobacterales; family Steroidobacteraceae; genus Steroidobacter. The sequence goes on from NZ_DATDJO010000034.1 coordinate 31,203, forward strand.
CGGCGATCTCCTGCGAAAGGGCGGCGAGGTTAGCACCGAGACCCTTGTCTTTCAACTGCTTATAGCGGCGTTGGGCCCGTTCCTCCGCACTCGCCGTGAGGTAGATCTTCAGGGCTGCGCCGGGAAAAATGACCGTTCCCATGTCCCGGCCATCTGCCACCAGTCCCGGCGGCTCGGCGAAGGCACGCTGCCGGGCAAGCAGAGCCGCCCTGACGGGCGGAATCGCCGCCACTTGGGACGCCCCCGCGCCGATCGCTTCGGAGCGGATATGGACGCTTACCTCGCGCCCTTCGAGCCAGATTTGCTCGTTCCCCAGGGAGTCGGCGCTGAACCGCACGTCCAGATGCGCCGCAATCGCGGCATTGGCGGGTTCGTCATCCCAGGCAATCGATCGCTCCCGGGCGGCATAAGCGACCAGCCGGTACAGCGCACCGCTGTCCAGCAGATGCCAGCCCAGGCGTTCGGCCACCAGGCGCGCCACCGTGCCCTTGCCAGACCCGCTGGGGCCGTCGATCGTCAGAACAGGTACGGCGTCAGACATCGATTTGCGGCGTCTCAGGAGTGCTGGACCAGATCCAGACCCACGGACCGGGCGGTCTGCAGGAAACCGGGGAACGAGGTCGCGACATTGGCGACATCGCCGATCTCGATCGACCCGGCGGCGCGCAGGCTCGCGACGCTGAACGACATGGCGATGCGATGGTCGCCGTGGCTTTCGATTCTGCCGCCGCTGAACGCGTGTCCGGTCGGACGGCCATGGATACGCATGCCGTCGGGCAGCACCTCGCATTGCACGCCCAGAGCCCGCAGGCCTTCGGCCATGACCGCAATCCGGTCGCTCTCCTTGACCCGCAGTTCCTCCGCGCCAGTCACGAGGGTTTCGCCCTCGGCACAGGCGGCGGCCACGAACAGGGCTGGAAACTCATCGATGGCCAGCGGCACCAGGTGCTCGGGAACGTGGATGCCCTTGAGTGTCGCGGGACGGATTTCGATATCCGCCACTGGCTCGGCGCCCGCGGAACGGTGATTGACCAGACGCAGGTCCGCGCCCATCAGCGCCAGGATATCCAGCAGGCCAGTGCGCGTCGGATTGATACCCACCCCTTTGATGGTGAGCCCCGGTCCCTTACCGATCGATCCTGCTACCAGGAAAAACGCGCTGGAAGAAAAGTCGCCAGGAACTTCGAGCGAGCAGGCCTTGAGACGCTGCGGCGGTTCCAGCCGGACCCGCCCTTCCTGTGCATCAACGGAACAGCCGAAGGCGATCAGCATGCGCTCGGTGTGATCGCGCGTTACCGCGGGCTCGACGACGGTCGTCGGTCCTTTCGCGTACAAGCCCGCCAGCAGAATCGCCGATTTGACCTGGGCGCTCGCGACCGGCAGATCGTAGTGAATACCGGACAGCGGTGCGCCGCCGCCGATCTTCACCGGCGGCTTGCCGTTGAGCGTCGCGATACGCGCGCCCATCAACCGCAGAGGCGCCGCGGCACGCTCCATCGGCCGTTGCATGAGCGAGGAGTCGCCGATCAATTCGCTGTCGAAATTCTGGCCGCTCAGCAATCCCGTCATCAGGCGCATGGCCGTACCGGAATTACCCATGTCCAGAGGATGTGCGGCAGCCTTCAGACCATGCAGCCCCACGCCATGCACCCGGACTTCGTACGGACCCGGCCGTTCGATCGTCACGCCGAGCGCGTGCATTGCCTTCATGGTGGCGAGGCAGTCCTCGCTTTCGAGAAAGCCGCGTACTTCCGTCGTGCCTTCGGCGATTCCGCCCAGCATCAACGTACGATGAGAAATCGATTTGTCGCCGGGCACGCGGACGGCACCGGCAGCGCCCTGCACGGGCTGAACTATGTAGTGGGACATCTGAACGGTAGTGACAGGACTAAAGAGCTTGGCGCAGCGCGTCGAGCATACGCCGATTCTGCTCGGGCGTTCCGACGGTAATGCGCAGGTGGGACGGCAGCTGGTAGTTGCCGACCGGACGCACGATCACTCCCTGCCGCAGCATTGACTCATACACAGAAGCGGCCGGGCGCGCGCAGTCGATGAGCAGGAAATTTCCGCGGGATGGGTAGCGACGCAGGCCAAGCTGATCCACGCCTTCCTCCAGCTGCTTGAGACCGCTGAGGTTGAGCGCAACGGATTTCTGCAGATGATCGCTGTCGTCGAGTGCAGCGCTCGCAGCGGCTAGTGCGATCGAGTTGACGTTGAACGCCTGGCGCACGCGATTGAGCATGCCGGCGATGGCGGGACTGGCCAGCGCATAACCCACCCGCAGGCCGGCGAGCCCGTAGGCTTTGGAAAATGTGCGAGTGACGATGAGATTCGGAAACTCGTTCAACCACTGGCTGCTGTCCGGGAACGTCGGGTCATCGACGTATTCGATATACGCTTCGTCCATCACGACGAGCGTCGTCGCCGGCAATCCTGCAATGAAGCGCTTGAGCGGCGCGCTCTCCACCCAGGTGCCGGTCGGATTGTTCGGGTTCGCAACGAAGACCACGCGGGTTCGTTCATTGACGAGCTGCGCCATGGCATCGAGGTCATGCCCCAGAGCCATCGGATGCTGTTCGGGAAAGGCCGCCGCAACGCGCGCGGTCGCGCCCGTCGCCTGAACCGCTATTGGATAGACCGCAAAGGCATATTGCGAATAGACCGCTTCCGTCTCCGGCGTGAGGAATGCTTCCGCAATCATCACCAGCACGTCGTTGGAACCGTTGCCGAGCGTGATCCCTTCGATGGCCCAGCCATACTTGCGCGCCAAAGCCTGCTTGAGCACGAAGCCGCCGCCATCCGGATACAGGCCGATCTCGCTCGACGCAGCGGCAATCGCCGCACGCGCCCGTGCTCCCGGGCCGAGCGGATTCTCGTTCGACGCCAGCTTGATGATGTCGCTGATGCCGTATTCGCGCTCGAGTTCCTCGATGGGCTTGCCCGGCACGTAGGGAGCCAGCGTGCGGACCGAGGGGGCGGCGAGTTGGGAGGAATCGGGCATGGGGAAGGCTAACGGGCTAACGGGCTTACTGGCTTACTGGCTTACTGGCTTACTGGCTCACTGGCTTACTGGCTTACTGGCTCACTGGCTCACTGGCTTACTGGCTCACTGGCTCACTGGTCTCTGGCCAGACCACAGTGCACCTCTTGTTCTGGCCAGGTAGCCAGTTAGCCCGTAGGCCAGTTGGCCTCATCACAGTACCGCACTCGGATACGACCCCAGCACCCGAAACAGCGAGGCCTCTTTCTTCAGCGCCTCGAGCGCCTCCTTCAGCGGCGATTCGCTGGAGTGACCCAGCACGTCGATGAAGAACACGTAGTCCCATTTGTGTTTGCGCGATGGTCGCGACTCGATACGGGTCATGCTGATGTTGTTGCGGGCCAGCGGTGCGAGCAGCCGGTGCAGCGTACCGGGCGATTGCGTATCGCCTGCGGAGAACAGCAAGGTGGTCTTGTCGGAACCGCTCGCGTTGAAGAGTTTGCGGCCGATCACCAGAAAGCGCGTGGTGTTGTCCGGGCGATCCTCGATGTCGTGCGCGATGAGGTTCAGACCATAGACTTCGGCTGCGGTCTGGCCGGCGATGGCGGCAGTGCCCTCCTCGTCCCGCGCCCGACGGGCCGCCTCGGCGTTGCTGCTGGCCGTGATGCGCTCGATACCGGGCAGATGCTCATCCAGCCATTGACGGCATTGCGCCAGCGATTGCTGATGCGAAACCACGCGCGAAATCTGCGGCAGCCCCTGCATCCTGCCCATCAGGTGCTGGTGAATGCGCAGTTCGACCTCGCCACAGATCTTGAGCGGCGAGACCAGGAACATGTCGAGCGTGTGATTGACCGTGCCCTCGGTGGAATTCTCGATGGGCACCACGCCGAAATCGGCATGACCGGCCTGCACTTCCTCGAATACTTCGCGAATCTCACCCATCGGCAACGCGCGCACCGAATGACCGAAGTGCTTCAGCACGGCCTGCTGCGAGAATGTGCCCTCGGGACCAAGGAACGCCACTTTGAGCGGCTCCTCCTGCGCGAGGCAGGCGGACATGATTTCCCGGAACAGACGGACGATCTCTTCGTTGCGCAGCGGACCCTGATTGCGCTCGATCACCTTGCGCAGCACCTGCGCTTCGCGCTCGGGGCGATAGAAGTCGGCGGTATGCATGCCCTGCGCCGTCTTGCTGGCGCCGACCTGCTGCGCGACGCTCGCGCGTTCGTTCAGCAGCTGATGAATCTGCTCATCGATGCTGTCGATACGAGTGCGGAAAGACTGGATATCGGCGGAATGCACTGCCTTGTCCGGCGCCGGCCTGGCCTTCGGCTTCGGCTTCGATTTCGTCGCCTTTTTCTTCGATCCCGCTTTCATGACCTACACTTTTCTGACGTTGAGCACGCCTTCGATGCCCCGCAACTTTGCGACGACGTCGTCGGGAACTGCGCCGTCGATATCGATCAGCGTGTACGCCAGATCACCCCGCGACTTGTTCAGCAGATCCGCGATGTTCAGATTCGCGCTGGCGAGCGCTGTCGAGATCTGGCCGACCATGTTGGGAACGTTCTCGTTGGAGACGGCCACGCGCGTCGCACCCGGCGTACGCGGCAGCACTGCCTCCGGGAAATTGACGCTGTTGCGCACATTGCCGTTCTCGAGGAAGTCGCGCAGCGTATCCGCCACCATCACTGCACAGTTCTCTTCCGCTTCGCCGGTCGATGCGCCCAGATGCGGCAGCGCGACGACCTTCGCATGATCCTTCAGCAGATTCGACGGGAAGTCGCAGATGTACGCGCCGAGCTTGCCGGCGTTGAGCGATTCGAGCACCGCGGCCTCATCGACGATGCCAGCGCGCGCGAAGTTGAGAATCACGCCCTGCTCCTTGAGCAGGCGCAGCCGGTTTGCATTGACCAGCTGGCGGGTCGCCTCGATCAGCGGCACGTGCACCGTGATCATGTCGCAGCGTGAAAAAAGATCGTCCAGCGACAGCGCCTGTTCGACTCCGGAAGACAGCTGCCATGCACGCTGCACGGTGATCTGCGGGTCGAAGCCCAGCACTCGCATGCCCAGCCCATGCGCGGCATTGGCAACCTCGACGCCGATCGCGCCGAGTCCGATGACACCCAGTGTACGGCCCGGCAATTCGTAGCCAACGAACTTCTTCTTGCCCTTCTCGACGATCGCGTCGAGTTCGTCATCGCTGCTTTTCAGGCTGCGAACGTATTCCCAGGCCTGGCAGATGTTGCGGGCCGCGAGGAACATGCCGGCAATCACCAGCTCCTTCACCGCATTGGCATTCGCTCCGGGCGCGTTGAACACCGGAATGCCGCGCCTGGAAAGCTTGCTGACCGGAACGTTGTTCGTTCCCGCACCCGCGCGGGCAACGGCTATCACGCTCGCTGGAATCGTCATCTCGTGCATGTCGGCGGAACGCAGCAACACTGCATCGGGGTGACCGATCTCGGAGGCCACCTCGTAACGATCGCGGGGCAGCCGCTCCAGCCCACGGACGGAGATGTTGTTGAGCGTGAGAACCCGGAAGCTCATCCGTGCTTCCTGGCGAACTCGCCCATGAAGTCGACCAGTGCGCGCACGCCTTCGATCGGCATCGCGTTGTAGATGCTGGCGCGCATGCCGCCGACCGAGCGATGGCCTTCGAGGGTGACGAGTCCGGCGCTCTTTGCTTCGGATAGGAACGTCTTGTCCAGCTCGGCATTGGCCAGTATGAACGGCACGTTCATCCAGGAGCGCGCGTCCTTCGCCACCGGGTTCCTGTAGAAGCCGGAGGAATCGATCGCGTTGTAGAGCAGCTCGGCTTTCGCGCGATTGCGCTCACCCATGGCCGCGAGTCCGCCATTGCGCTTCAGCCACTGGAACACGAGCCCCGCCAGATACCACGCGAATGTCGGCGGCGTGTTCAGCATCGAACCTTCCTTCGCCATCGCCGCGAAATCCATGAACGCGGGCGTACCAGATCGCGCTCTGCCGATCAGATCGTCGCGCACGATGACGAGCGTCAGGCCAGCAGGCCCGATGTTCTTCTGCGCACCGGCGTAAATGAGGCCGAACTTGCTGACATCGATCGGTCGCGACAGGATCGTCGACGACATGTCGGCCACCAGCGGCACATTGCCGGCATCGGGAACGAAGTGGAACTCGACGCCGCCGATGGTCTCGTTCGGCGTGTAGTGCAGATAGGCGGCGTTGGGCGTGCGCTTCCAGCCCGATTCGGCGGGAATGGACGCATACGGCTCGCCCGCGTCGGCTGCGACGTTGACCTTGGCGTAGTGCTTCGCTTCGCCAATTGCCTTCTTGGACCAGGCACCCGTATTGACGTAATCGACGGTGCTGTCAGGCGTAGCGAGATTCAGAGGAATTCCGGCGAACTGCGCCGTCGCGCCGCCCTGCAGGAACAGCACCTTGTAGTTCGCCGGCACGTTCAACAGCTCGCGCACATCGGCTTCGGCCGTTTCGGCGATCGAGACGAAGGCCTTGCCGCGATGGCTCATTTCCATCACGGACATGCCCGTACCACGCCAGTCGAGCATTTCCTCGCGGGCTTGCTCGAGCACTTCCTGGGGCAGAACGGCGGGACCGGGACTGAAGTTGTAGACGCGCATGATTAACGGTTCATCTGAGTAATCGGAATGAGCAGGAACTGACTATTCGACGGAGTCGCCGGAGTCGCCGCCTTCTTCGCCCTCGCCGCCTTCGGCAATGATGCGTTCCAGGCCGACGAGACGATCGCCTTCGTCGAGACGGATCAGGCGCACACCCTGGGTATTGCGACCCTGCTCCGAGACTTCGCTGGATGGCGTACGTACCAGCGTGCCGCCGGAGCTGATGAGCATGATTTCATCGTCCGGGCGAACCAGCAGCGCGCCGACCACCCGGCCATTGCGCTCGGTAACCTGCAGCGCGATGACGCCCTGTCCGCCGCGGCCATGCACCGGGAAGTCGACGATGGGCGTGCGCTTGCCGTAGCCGTTTTCGGATGCCACCAGCACAGTGCCTGCCTCGTCGACGATGATCAGCGAGATCACTTCCTCGTTCTCGCCATCGGGCAAGCGGATGCCGCGTACGCCCGCAGCATTGCGCCCCATCGGGCGAACATCGTTTTCATCGAAGCGGATAGCCTTGCCGCTGCTCGAACACAGGATGATGTGCTTGCTGCCGTCCGTGATGTCGACGCCCACCAGCCGGTCGTTCTGATCGAGTTCGATCGCGATGATGCCGGCCTGTCGCGGACGCGAGAACGCGTCGAGGGAAGTCTTCTTCACGGTGCCGTTGGCGGTCACCATGAAGACGAACTTGTTCTCTTCGAACTCGTGTATCGGCAGCACTGCATTGATGCGCTCGCCTTCCTGCAGCGGCAGCAGATTCACGATCGGCTTGCCGCGCGATCCGCGGCTTGCCTGCGGCAGCTGATACACCTTCAGCCAGTACAGCTTGCCGGTGCTGGAGAAGCACAGCAGCGTGTCGTGCGTGTTGGCGACGAAGAGCTTGTCGATGAAATCTTCGTCCTTGACCGCCGTTGCCGCCTTGCCGCGGCCACCGCGCCGCTGCGCCTGATAAGCGGTTACGGGCTGTGCTTTGGCATAACCGCCGTGCGACAACGTAACGACCACGTCCTGCTGCTCGATCAGGTCCTCCATGGTGAGATCGGAGTAGTCCTGATTGATCTCGGTGCGGCGCTTGTCGCCGTACTTGGCGAGAATATCCTCGAGCTCGGCGCGGATCACGATGAGCAATCGCTCCGGACGCGCGAGGATGTCTTCGAGGTCGCGGATCTGCTCCAGCAGTTCCTGGAACTCGGTCCAGATCTTGTCCTGCTCGAGTCCGGTGAGCCGGTGCAGCCGCAGTTCCAGGATCGCCTGGGCCTGCACGTCCGACAGACGGTAGCCGTCCTCGACCAGGCCGAATTCCGCCGCCAGCCCTTGCGGCCGCGTAACGACCTGTCCTGCCCGCTCGAGCATCTGCGGCACGGAGCCGGATGACCAGCGGCGCTCCATCAAGGCGACCTTCGCCTCCGCCGGCGTCGGCGACGCCTTGATGACTGCGATCACCTCATCGATGCTGGCGAGCGCGACCGCCTGCCCTTCCAGGATGTGCGCCCGGTCCCGGGCCTTGCGCAGGTCGTAAATCGTGCGCCGAGTGACCACTTCGCGGCGATGGCGCAGGAATGCATCCAGCATTTCCTTGAGACTGAGCAGTTTCGGCTGGCCTTCCTGCAAGGCGACCATATTGATGCCGAAGACACTCTCCAGCGGCGTGTGCTTGTAGAGATTATTGAGCAGCACGTCCGCCACTTCGCCGCGCTTGAGCTCGATGACGATGCGCATGCCGTCCTTGTCGGACTCGTCGCGCAGACCGTCGCCGGCGATGCCGTCAATGACCTTTTCACGGACCAGCTCGGCAATGCGCTCGATCAGGCGCGCCTTGTTCACCTGGTACGGCAACTCGGTGACGATGATGGCCTGCCGGCCTTTTTCATCTTCCTCGATGTTGGTGCGGCCGCGCACATAGATGCGGCCACGGCCCGTGAGATAGGCATTCACGATTTCCCGCGAGCCATTGATGATGCCGCCGGTCGGAAAATCGGGGCCCGGAATATGCTGCATCAGCGCAGCAATCGGCAGATCCGGATCGTCGATCAGCGCAATGCAGGCGCTGACGACTTCATTGAGATTGTGCGGCGGAATGTTCGTCGCCATGCCGACGGCAATTCCCGACGAGCCGTTGATCAGCAGGTTGGGAACCCGCGTCGGCATGACGGTGGGCTCCTGCTCCTTGCCGTCGTAGTTGTCGACGAAATCCACCGTCTCGCGATCGATGTCAGCCAGCAGTTCGGACGCCAGCGACGTCATGCGGCACTCGGTATAACGATAGGCCGCCGGCGCGTCGCCATCGATGGAGCCGAAGTTGCCCTGGCCATCCACGAGCATGTAGCGCATGGAGAAGCCCTGGGCCATGCGCACCAGCGCGTCATAGGCCGAGGTATCGCCGTGCGGGTGGTACTTGCCGAGCACGTCTCCGACCACGCGCGCGCACTTTACGTACGGGCGCGAATGCACGTTATTGCTCTCGTGCATGGCAAACAGGATGCGCCGGTGGACCGGCTTCAGACCGTCGCGGACGTCCGGCAGCGCACGCCCGACAATGACGCTCATCGCATAGTCGAGATACGACTTGCGCATCTCGTCTTCGAGGTTGACGTGCAGAATTTCGCGCGCGATTTCAGCCATGCTGTGAGATTCGACTCGTTTGAAACCGCGGCGCGGCGCTGCAGCTCCTCCGCCAATGGATGAGTCTGCGAACCACGACACGGTCAGTTTCTACCCCGCGCAGCGATCGGTGGCCCTGTCGATATCGAGGGCAATCCGAAGGACAAACCTTAGGGTAATGAAGTGACAAATAGTAACACAGCAGCGCGCTTCACCGAACTGTCGGGGGGTCTCGCAAGCTATACTTTCGGCTGCCTCCCGCATCACCCGTTTTGAGACTTCCGGAACCCGCATGGAACACGTCGACACGCTGATCACGGCGCGCTGGATCGTTCCAGTCGAGCTCGTTCCAGTCGGGACCCGGAGCCGCGTGCTCGATCATCACGCCATCGCGATCCGCCAGGGGCGGATCGTGGCCATCGAGCCTGAAGCAGTGGCCCGCACACGCTTCAGCGCCGACCAATTGATCGAACGACCGTCGCACGTGCTGCTGCCCGGATTGATCAACGCTCATACCCACGCTGCCATGACGCTGCTGCGCGGCGCAGCCGAAAGCCCTGCGCTCGATCACTGGCTGAAGGCGCAGGTCTGGCCGCTCGAAAAGCGCTGGGTCGATGCCGAATACGTGCGTGACGGAACGGAACTGGCGATCGCCGACATGCTGACCAGCGGCACGACCTGTTTTGCCGACATGCACCTGTTTCCGGAGGTGGTGGCACAGACCGCGTCGTCCGCACGCATACGCGCCTGTATCGGACTGCCGGTCATCGATCAGCCGACGGTCTGGGCCGATTCCGTCGACGAATACCTGAGTAAAGGCCTGCAGCTGCACGACGACTATCGCGACGACCCCCTCATCACGACGTCCCTTGCGCCCTACGCAGCACATGCGGTCAGCGATGCGACGCTGACACGCGTGCGACGCGCAGCCGACGAAATCGACCTGCCGATGACGATGCATGTGAATGAGAGCCACACGCAGGTCGTGCGCAATGGCGAACGGACGCTGGCTCGCCTCGACCGCCTCGGCCTGCTCTCGCCGCTGCTGTCGGCGGTGCACATGGTGCATCTGAACCAGGACGATCTGGACCTGGCGTCACGTTCCGGTCTCACCGTCGTGCATTGTCCGCAATCGAATCTCAAGCTGGGCAACGGCGTCTGCCCGATACGGGCCCTGCGCGCCCGCGGGGTCAATATCGCGCTCGGCACCGACGGTGCGGCAAGCAACAATGACCTGAGTCTGCTCGATGAAATGCGCACTGGCGCGCTGCTCGAAACCGGCGTGATCACGTGGCAGATGGACGGTTCGCTGCCCATGACCGCGCACGACTGGCTCCGCGCAGCAACCCTGGGCGGCGCGCAGGCGCTGGGCCTGAGCGATTCGATCGGCTCGCTGGTTCCGGGCAAATGGGCAGACCTGTGCAGCATCGATCTCGCCCGGCCGCACTCACAGCCGGTCTACGATCCCGTCGTCAACATCGTTCATTCGATTTCCCGCGACCAGGTCACCGATGTGTGGGTCGCCGGCCGGCGCTTGCTGGCTGACGGCCGTTTGACGCAAATGGATCCCGTCGACCTGATGCAGCGCGCCCGCGGCTGGCAGCAACGCATCGCAGCGACCCGTACTGATGATTAGAGTGACGCCATGATTCCAGCGAGCAATCACGATCCTGCGGAAATCGCCCGCTTCGATGCCACGGCACAACGCTGGTGGGATCCGCACGGCGAATTCAGACCATTGCATGTACTCAACCCGGTGCGCCTCGATTACATCGACGAGCGCGTCGGCGGACTGGCAGACAAACGCGTTCTCGATGTCGGCTGCGGCGGCGGCTTGCTGAGTGAAGCCATGGCTCGCCGCGGCGCCAACGTCACCGGCATCGATCTCGGCACGGCGACGATCGAAGTGGCAGAACTGCACGCGCTCGAAGCCGGCGTGCCCGTTGGCTATCTGCGGGAATCGGCCGAAGATCACGCCGCGCATTCACCGGGTGTTTACGACGTCGTGACCTGCCTGGAGATGCTGGAACACGTCCCCGAACCGGCCAGCGTACTGCGTGCCCTGCACACACTGGTGAAGCCCGGCGGTGACGTCGTCGTCTCGACGCTCAACCGCAACCTGAAATCCTGGTTGCTCGCCATCGTCGGCGCCGAGTACGTCATGGGATTGCTGGAGCGCGGCACTCATACCTACTCATGCTTCATCCGTCCGTCCGAACTCGCCCGCTGGTCGCGCGGCGCCGATCTCGTCATGTGCGACATCGCGGGCCTCGACTACGATCCGCTCCGCGAAAAGGCTGCACGCAGCAGCAACGTCGATGTGAACTACATGATGCACCTGAGGCCCGCCTGAGAGCAGGAAGAACTGTTGACCAGCTATCCGTTCCTGATTCCCGCGCTCTGCCTGATCGTCGGCGTGCTGCTGGGCTCCCTTGTCGTTTCGCTGCGTTTGCGCAAGCGAGCCGAAGCCGTGCACCTCGAGCTGGCAGTACTGCGCGCGCAGCTCAAGTCGGAAGAACAGATCGAGCGCGAGCGCCAGACGTCGCTCGATCGCGCGATGGAGCGCCTGCAATCGTCATTCGATTCGGTGGCGGGTCAGTCACTGCGCTCGAACAGCGAAGTGTTCCTGAAACTGGCGCGCGAGCATCTGGGCCAGCACCAGCAAACCGCCGTCAGCGCACTCGCACAGCGCGAAAAGGCCATCGAGGCCATGCTGACGCCCATCCGCGAGGCACTCGGCAAGACCGAGCAGCAGATGCAGCGGATCGAAAAGGAACGCGCCGAGAGCTTCGGCAGCCTGCGCACCTCGCTGGAAGCCGTCACGCTCGGCCAGCAGGCCCTGCAGCGAGAAACGCGCACGCTGGTGAATGCATTGCGTCGGCCGGAAGTGCGCGGCCAGTGGGGCGAAATGACGCTGCGGCGCCTGGCCGAGCTGTCCGGAATGGTCGAGCACTGCGACTTCAGCGAGCAGGTGCATGTCCGTACCGTCGACGGCGCGCTGCGCCCCGACATGATCGTGCACATGCCTGATGGCCGCGACCTGGTCGTCGACGTCAAGACGCCGCTCGATGCCTATCTCGAAGCGGTCGATGCAGTCACCGACGAGCAGCGCGGCATCGCATTGCGCCGTCATGCGCAGGCGGTCGGCGAACGTGTGCGCCAGCTGGGCTCCAAGAATTACTGGAGCCAGTTCGAGAACAGTCCCGATTTCGTCATCCTGTTCGTGCCGGGCGATCAGTTCCTGTCCGCCGCGCTCGCCGAGCAGCCGAACCTGCTCGAAGACGCCATCCGGCAGAACGTCATCATTGCGACGCCGTCCAGTTTCGTCGCCCTGCTGAAGACCGTTGCCTATGGCTGGCGTCAGACCGCACTCGCCCAGAACGCGGAAACCATCCGTACGCTGGCCGAAGATCTGTACAAACGACTCACCGTCTTCACCGGCCACCTGAGCCGCCTCGGCCGCAACCTGGGCCTGGGCGTGGATGCTTTCAACAGCGCGGTCGGCTCACTCGAACGGCAGGTGCTGCCGGGCGCACGCAAATTCACCGAACTGGGCGTCCGTCCCGAGAAGGAACTCGAGTCGGTCGAGCCCATCGACAAACTCGCGCGCGACCCACAGCTGCGCGAGCCCGAGAGCCAGCTCGAACTCAATGGCATCCCGGATAATTCCCCGGATCCAAAGTAACCGCAAAGAACGCATAGAACGCAAAGCTGGATAGGGGAAAGTACACCTTCAAGGAGGTGGCATAGCCTCTCTCGAAACAATCGATCATCCGTCTTTGCGCTCTATGCGTTCTTTGCGGTTACTCTTTTCTTTTTCTTTTCGGACAAAGCGTTTTTTGCGGTCAATCCTGTGCCCTCCTCCCTTCTCGACGACTCACAAATCAATCGCGCCGCGCCGACGGGCTCGATGCGCTACTTCGCGTTGCTCTACACACCGCCGGAGAAACGCGATGCCGTGACGGCGCTCTACGTCATCGATGCCGAGATCCGCGAATCGGCGCAGAGCGCGAATCACGATGTCGCGCATACGCGCCTGCAATGGTGGCGCCAGGAGATCGACCGGCTGGTGAACAACAATGCACAGCATCCGGCGACACGGATTCTCGGCGCGCTCGCTGACGTGGATCGCAAGCAATTCGCGCGACTCCATGAGCTCATCGTCGCCGCGGACATGGACTTGGCGCGCATGACCTATCTGAACGCCAGGGAACTGCGCGCCTACAGCGCACGCAGCGGCGGCACCGTGCAGGAGCTCATCGCGATCGTGATGTCTGCCGGCCCGGTTGCCGATCCGATGATCGTGGCGGCGAACCGCATGGGCATCGGCATCCGGCAGGCGGAGATGCTGCGTGATGTTCGCCAGGACGCCTATGAAGGCAGGCTTTACCTGCCACTCGAAGACCTGCAGCGAACGGGTGTGAGCATCGACGATCTGCGCGCCAGGACGATCAGTCAGAATGTCCGCGCCACCCTGACGAACTTCCGCTCGCTGACCCTGCCAGATCTTGCGGTTCCTGCGGCTGACCTGACGCCGACGGCCAAGGCATACTTGCGTCCCGTCATCATCCTGGCGACATTGCATCGACGTCTGCTGGATCGGATCGCCGGCAGCAACTACGACGTTGCCACCCAGCGGATCGAACTCGGCCCCATCGAGAAACCGTGGACCGCATGGCGCGCAGCCAGAAGCGCTGGCTGAAATTTCCTTTCTGAACGGCACATTCCCCAACATGCTCGACCCCCGCACCTACACCCCCTCGCCTGATCTGCTGCGCGATCGCGTCATTCTCATTACCGGCGCCAGCGACGGCATCGGCCGCGCGGTCGCACTGGCCGCTGCCGCACACGGTGCCAGCGTCATCCTGCACGGTCGCAATGTGAAACGACTCGAGGCCGTCTACGACCAGATCGTCGCGGCCAACCAGCCGCGTCCGTCGATCCTGCCGCTCGACCTGGAGAAGGCCGGATCCGCGGAGTACGACGCGCTCATTACGGCGCTGGAAAAGGAGTTCGGCCGACTCGACGTGCTGCTGCACAACGCCGGCATGCTCGGCGAGCGAGCGCCCGTCGAGCACTACGATGTGGCGAAATGGATGCGTACGATGCACGTCAACGCCAACGTGCCCTTCGTTCTCACGCAGCGGTGCCTGCCCCTGTTACGTCGCTCGCCGGATGCCTCGATCGTCTTTACATCGAGCGGCGTGGTGCCGAATCCGCGGGCGTTCTGGGGAGCCTATCTCGTGTCGAAATGGGCCAGCGATGGACTGATGCACCTGCTCGCAGACGAACTGGAGCAACCCGGCATTCGCGTCAACAGCATCAACCCGGGCAAGGTGCGCACGAACATGCGGCTGCAGGCCTATCCGGCCGAGGACCGGTCGCTGCTGGCCGATCCGGCAGCGATCGTGGCGCCTTATCTCTACCTGTTCGGCCCCGACAGCAAGGGCGTCAGCGGCCAGACCGTTTCTTGCCAGTAGATTTACGCGGACGGGACGCGCCTGCGCTGCGCGTCTCCCCTCGTTCGTACTTTTCCGCGGGCTCCGCCGAACGCACCGAGCGCTTGGCGGGCTTGCGCTGACGATCGGCTGCAACCCGGGGAGCACGGGTGCGACGCATCTCGGGCACCGGCTTGGTCAGCCCGGCCAATTCATAGAGCCGATCCACCAGATGCTCGGGAAGCGGCTGGTGCTTGCCTCGCGGCAGACCGCGGGGCAGCTCCATACCGGCATACTTCAACTGGATCACACGACTGACCTTGAGACCCTGAATTTCGAAGAGCGCGCGCACCGCCGCCCGAAGATGCGAATGTGACGCTTCAACGCGGAACCAGCGATTCGTCCCCTCGCCACCGGCCGACTCGATGCTTTCGAAGGCGACGGTCTGATCGTTGAACTGCACCGTGCGGGGCAGGCTTGCAGGATCGAATTCGGGTGTCGGCACCAGAACACGGGCCACGTAGGTCGATGGGATCCGTTCCGACCGCCGACGCAACGCATCGGCGAGTCGACCGTCGCTGGTGAGCACGAGCAAGCCGCTATCGCCGGGCTGCATGGTATTGATCACCAGCCAACGTGAGCCGCGAACCACCGGAAGCCGTTCCATGACGGTCTGTTCGATCGCAGTCTCAGCTGCCGCATCTGCCTGCGCCTGGACCGGCTGACCCTGCGGTTTGTGATACAGCAGAACCGCAGCCTTGCCAGCGGCGCGCAGACGCGCAGTCACATCCTGGCCATCCACGCTGACCCGATCACCCTCCTTGAAGCGGTCACCGGGCTGGGCCGGTCGCCCATTCAGTAGTACACGTCCGGCGAGCATCCACTTCTCGACTTCGCGACGCGAGCCAAGACCATGGTGCGCCAGGAGCTTGTGCAGACGCTCGGATTCTTCACGCATCGAGGGGGATAGCTTCACTCGGATACCGGCTCGCGCACTGCGCGATCCTCTGCGTCCGGATCGGATTCCGCGGACGCGACCAGCGTCGAACGGTCGACCTCGTCGCCTTCGCTTTCGTCCTCCGTGACTTCGTCGCCTTCATCGCCGTCAGCGGACAGCTCGCCTTCGGATTCGACGTCGATTCCTGCATCGACTTCGGTTGTGTCGTCGGCCACCTCGACTGCCTCATCTTCGGCGATTGTCTCGCCGTCTGCGGCCACCTCTTCTTCGACGATCGCTTCGCTTTCGGCGGCTACCTCGCTGCCTGCGACAGCTTCGCCTTCCGCGACTGGTTCACCTTCCACAGCTGCCTCACCTTCTGCGATTGATTCGTCTTCTGCAGCTGCTTCACCTTCAGCAACTGGTTCACCTTCGCCTTCTCCAGCTGCTTCACCTTCTGCCACGGCGGACTGTGCACCCTGGCCACCCGGCAACTCGAGCTGCACGCCGATGTTCTCGACGTCCTGCAGATCCGCAAGCGTGGGCAACTGATCGAGACTCTTCAGGCCGAAGTAGTCGAGGAAGTCACGAGTCGTACCGAGCAGTTCGGGACGGCCGGGCACTTCGCGATGACCGACGGTGCGAATCCAGTTGCGCTCCTGCATGGTGCGCATGATCGTCGAACTGATCGACACACCACGGATCTCTTCGATTTCGCTGCGGGTGATCGGCTGCCGATAGGCGACCAGCGCCAGCGTCTCGAGCAATGCGCGCGAGTAGCGCGACGGACGTTCCTGCCACAGGCGGGACACGATCTCGGCATAGCGCGGGCGGACCTGAATGCGCCAGCCGCTGGCAACTTCAATCAGTTCGATGCCGCGCGTCTCGTAGTCCGCGACCAGCAGAACCATCGCTGCCTGCAACTGTTCCGGCGTCGGACGCTCACGTTCCTCGAAAAGATCCAGCAACTGCTGCGTGGTCACCGGACGACCTGCCGCCAGCAACGTGGCTTCGATGGCGTGTTTGAGATCCTGTTCGTTCATTGATTTCTCACTCTGTCAGCGCGCCTGCCGGCGGCGCCGATTCACTCTTCGTGTGAATTGCGTGGAGCCGGTTCGGAGCCAGTCCCGTCCGCGACATCCGTCGCATTGTCGATGTCGCCTGCAGCAGGCGTCACGCTGTCACTCTCGGGCGACTCGTCGACCGGGTCCGACGTCGAATCGATGACGACCTGTGCGTGCGCGTCCACAACCTCCGGTTGGGCAACTTCAGTTTTGGCGGCTTCCAGCTCGGCGGCTTCCAGCTCGGCAAGCTCAAGCTCAAGAGCCTTCAGCTCCGCAGCTTCGGAATCGAAAGCCTCGGGTTCGACAACCTCGATAGCAGCAGCCTCAGACTCGACTGTCACAAGCTCGGCGACTTCGGGTTCGGTGGTCTCCAACTCGACGGCTGCTTCAGCCTCAATGGCTACACGCTCTGCAACTTCAGACTCCATGACCTCAAGTTCGACAGCCTCGATCTCAGCAGCCTCGAGTTCGGCAACTTCAGTTTCGGCAGACTCAAGCTCGGCGACTTCGGATCCGGTGGTCTCCAGCTCGACCGCTGCTGCAGCCTCAATGGCTACGAACTCTGTCACTTCAGACTCGACGACCTCGAGTTCCACAGCTTCGAGCTCAGCAACCTCGAGTTCGGCACCTTCAGTCTCGGCAGACTCAAGCTCGACAGTTTCAGACTCGAGGCCTACCAGCTCGGCAACTTCGGACTCGACGACCTCAGTTCCGGCGGTCTCGAGCTCAGCAACCTCGAGTTCGGCGACTTCAGCCCCAACTGCTTCGGACTCGACAGCCTCGGTCGTTTCCTCGGCGGTCAGCAGTTCCTCGACTTCGTCGTCGTCATCGACGTCGTTCTCGTCGGGGTACGCCGGCTGGGCGAGCGCTGCTTCGTTCTCAGCATCGACAGCCGATTCCGCCACACCGTCATCGCTCACTACCGCGTAGTGGCGACCGCCCGATGCCGGGCGAATGTGCAACGGTGCGTAGGGCTCTGCCTGCACGATTTCGATCAGCCCTTCCTTCATCAGTTCGAGGATGGCGCTGAAGGTCACGGAGACGCCCATGCGACCTTCTTCCGGCCGGAACAGGCGCGTGAATTCGATGAACGCCGACTCGCTCAGGCTGCCCAGAATGTCCGACATGCGCTGGCGGACCGAGAGGCGTTCGCGCTGCACGTGATGGTGCGCGAACATGTCGGCGCGGCTCATCACATCCTTGAGCGCCAGGAGCATTTCCTGCAACGTCACCTGCGGCACGATCTTCACGACCTTGCGCTCGATGAGTTCCGCAGACGCCGGCATCGTGTCGCGTTCCATGCGCGGCAGCCGGTCCATGTCTTCGGCCGCTTTCTTGAAGCGTTCGTATTCCTGCAGGCGGCGTACGAGTTCGGCGCGCGGATCTTCTTCGTCGGCGCCCTCGGCCGCCGGAGGCCGAGGCAGCAGCATGCGCGACTTGATCTCGGCCAGCATGGCGGCCATCAGCAGATATTCGCCCGCGAGCTCCAGCTGCATTTCCGACATCACGTCGATGTAGGCCATGTACTGGCGCGTGATCTCGGCGATGGGAATATCCAGCACGTCCAGATTCTGGCGGCGGATCAGGTACAGCAGCAGATCCAGCGGACCTTCGAAGGCTTCAAGGAAGACCTGCAGGGCGTCCGGCGGGATATACAGATCCCGCGGCAGCTGCGTCATCGGCTCGCCATCGACCATGGCGAACGGCATTTCCTGCTGCTGCGGCAGTTCGAATTCGAACGTATCGACGTCGAGCTGCGAGCCGGTGTCTTCGACCAGTTTGAGTTCAGGCTTCATGTGCGCGCTCCGCACGCTGGCCACGGGTCATGGGTGACGGGGCAGCACGGCCAGCACAGCAATGAGAAGAGCGAAAAGCACGCGACGCTTCGTTCGAGCAAAGCTCGAACCTCCAGCCGTAGCCCGTGAACCGTCGTCCATCTCTCATCGGTACACCATGCCCATCGCCTGATGGACCTCTTCCAGCGTCTGGCGGGCCACGTCGCGCGCCTTTTCGCAACCCTCGGCGATGATGGCCTTGACCAGGTCGCGATTCTCCTCGAATTCCTGCGCACGTCCACGGATGGCGGTGATCTCGGCGATCAGCACATCGGCCACGCGCTTCTTGCAATCCAGACAGCCGATGCCGGCGCTGCGACAGCCCTCCTGCACCCAGCTCTGAGTTTCCGCGTCGGAGTAGATCTTGTGCAGATCCCAGACCGGGCATTTTTCCGGCTCCCCCGGATCGGTGCGACGCACCCGCGCCGGGTCGGTCTGCATCGCCTTGAGCTTTTTCGACACCGCATCCGGGTCCTCGCGCAACCCGATCGTGTTGCCGTAGGACTTGGACATCTTGCGGCCGTCGAGGCCGGGTACTTTCGGCGTAGCCGTCAGCAATGTGTCGGGCTCGACCAGGATGCTGCGACCCATGCCTTCCAGGTATCCCTGCAGGCGTTCGCGATCGGCCACCGTCAGCCGCGCATTGCCGGCGAGCATCGCCTGAGCCTTTTCCAGCGACTTCTGATCACCTTGTTCCTGATAGAGCCGGCGCAACTCCTTGTACTGAGTCCCATTGCGACTGCCGAGACTCTTGATCGCCTTCTCCACCTTCGCTTCGAAATCACGCTCGCGACCATAGACATGATTGAAGCGGCGTGCGATTTCGCGAGTGATCTCGACGTGGGCGATCTGGTCTTCGCCCACCGGCACGTAGGCAGCCTTGTACAGCAGGATGTCGGCGCTCTGCAGCAGCGGGTAGCCGAGAAATCCATACGTGGCAAGGTCGCGGTCGCGCAGCTGTTCCTGCTGATCCTTGTAGGTGGGAACGCGCTCCAGCCAGCCGAGCGGCGTGATCATCGACAGCAGCAGATGCAGCTCGGAGTGCTCCGGCACCCGCGACTGGATGAACATGGTCGCGCTCGAGGGGTTCAATCCGGCGGCCAGCCAGTCGATCACCATCTCCCAGGTGTTCGACTCGATCTGCGAGGTGTCGTCGTAACCCGTCGTCAACGCATGGATATCGGCGACGAAGAAATAGCACTCGTACTGGTACTGCAGCTGCGTCCAGTTCTTGAGGGCACCGTGGTAGTTGCCGAGGTGCAAAGCGCCCGTGGGGCGCATGCCCGAAAGGACGCGTCGGTTGCTGATGTTGGTCGCGCTCAAAACAGATCCCTGCGGATATCCGGGCGCGCTTGCGCTCCAAGGATGAGTGACATTCAGGTTGAATTTCAGAGTCTTACGCCGCCTTCTTGAACGAGAACAAAAGGCAGTTTTGACGGCCGCCGCATTATACGCAGCTTGACAGGCCCATTCGTTCGAACGTGCTACTCGAAGGCGCTGACATCGCCCTTGCCGCGACGGATCACGACCGGCACCGGCCCGGCGAGATCGATCACGCTGGTCGGCTCGAGGCCGCAGTTGCCGCCATCGATGACGGCATCGACGCTGTGATACAGCCGTTCCTGGATCTCGCGGCCGTCGGTCAGGGGCAGGTCCTCACCCGGCATCAGCAGGGTGGAACTCATGATGGGCTCGCCCAACTCGGCCAGCAGCAGCAACGGCACCGGATGATCGGGAACACGGATACCGATGGTGCTGCGCTTGGGGTTCTGCAGGCGCTTAGGGGTTTCCCGGGTCGCATCCAGAATGAAGGTATAGGGCCCGGGAGTGAACGCCTTGAGCGTGCGATACTGCTGATTGCTCACACGCGCGTACTTGGCGATCTCCGACAGATCGCGACACACCAGCGTGAAATGATGATGTTTGTCGGTTTGACGGATACGCGAAATACGCTCCATCGCGGTCTTGTCGCCGATATGACAGCCGAGTGCATAGCAGGAGTCTGTCGGGTAAACGACGATCCCGCCTTCGCGCATGATCCCTGCCGCCTGTCGAATGAGGCGTGGCTGCGGATCCCTGGGGTGTATTTCGTAATAGAGGCTGGTCATCGAGCGTTGAACCGATTCCGGTCGGCGACAGTTGACAGCACACCGGGAAATCCCGCCGGCCGATTCAGGCTGTCGACGACCAACTGTCAACCGGCAACCATCCGGGTATCATACCCGCCCCTTCGTCGGGCCTGTTCCTACGACATGCAGCTGCTGTTCGATTTTTTCCCCCTGCTCGCTTTCTTTGTCGCTTACAAGTTTGCAGACATCTTCGTCGCAACGGGCGTCATCATCGTTGCCGTGCTCCTGCAGACGGCGGTGCAATGGTTCCGCCATCGCAAAATCAGCACGATGTCGCTCATTTCGGCCGGTCTGGTGCTGGTATTCGGCGGCCTGACGCTGTGGATTCATGACGAAGCCTTCATCAAATGGAAGGTCACGGTGGTGTACTGGCTTTTCGCTGCGGGTTTCCTCGTCAGCCAGTTCATCGGCGAGCGTCCGATCATTCAGCGCATGCTCGATGCCAACGTCACGCTGGAGCGGCCGATGTGGCTCAAGCTCAATCTGATCTGGGCGCTGTTCTTCCTGGCCCTCGGCGCGCTCAACATCTATGTCATGTTCAACTTCAGCACCGATACCTGGGCCAAGTTCAAGGTCTTCGGCGTCATCGGCCTGACACTGGTATTCACGGTGCTGCAGGGAATCTGGCTGGCCAACAAGTTGCCGCCGAACGAACCGAAGACCGGCTGAGCCGCAAGAAACCAAAGTGAACCGCGCCGAACGAATTTGCGCCCAACTGCGCAGCGCACTGCATACGGATGCGGTCGAACTCATCGACGACAGCCATCTGCACGCCGGTCACGCCGGCGCCCGTGACGGCCGGGGACATTTCCGCGTCCGGGTCGTCTCGACTGATTTCGAAGGATTGCGCACCGTGCAGCGCCATCAACTCGTCTACCGATCGCTCGGTGACCTGATGCACACCGACATTCACGCATTGGGAATCGCCGCGGTCACGCCCGCCGAAGACCGCACCACCGACTGAAGCCAACTCAAAGGATCGTCATGAACCGTCGTCTTTCCCCTTTCGCCTTCGTCGCTCCGCTGCTGCTGCTGGCTGCATGCGGCAGGGCTGCTGCGCCGCCCGTCGAGTCCATCGCCACGGTGAATGGCAAAGCCCTCAGCAAGTCGCAGTTCGAGCTGTACGTCGCCAACATCGAACGCCAGGCCGGTCGAACGATCCCGGCGGAGCAGCGTCCGGAACTGCTGGATCAATTCATCGGCATGGAACTGGCGGCGACCGCCGCCGAGAAGGCCGGCGTCACCAAGGACCCGAAGGTCGAGGACCAGGTCGCACTGGCGAAATTGAATGTCATCGTCGATGCGGGTCTCAAGAAATACCTCGACGAGCATCCGATCACCGATGCCGAGCTCAAGCCGGAGTACGACGCCCAGGTCGCTGCGATGCCGCGCGAATATCACGCTCGTCACATCCTCGTGGACGACAAGGCATCGGCCGATGCCCTCACGGCGCAGCTCAAGGGCGGCGGCGACTTCGTCAAACTCGCCAAGGAAAAATCGAAGGACACGTCGAAGGAAAACGGCGGCGATCTCGGCTGGTTCACACCCGAAACGATGGTGAAGCCGTTTGCCGAAGCCGTCATCGCCCTGCAGCCCGGCCAGATGACCGACCAGCCGGTGCAAAGCCAGTTCGGCTGGCACATCATCAAGCTGGAAGAATCGCGTGCACCGGCGCCGCCTGCCTTCGAGGAAGTGAAGGAACAGGTCAGGACGATCCTGCAGCGTAAGCGCCTGCAGGCGTACCTGGACGAGCTGCGCAAGAGCGCAAAGATCGAGAAGAAAATCTGAGACGAGGCAACCGCCAGCAGCTAGCCAGAACCTGGCTAGCTGCTGCTCGTCAGTAGCGCCAGAAATCCCTTCTCATCGAGCACCGCCACTCCCAGCTCCTGCGCCTTCTTCAGTTTGGAGCCCGCCTCTGCCCCGGCGATCACATAGCTGGTCTTCTTCGAAACGCTGCCCGAGACCTTGCCGCCCAGAACGGTGATGCGGTCACCCGCCTGATCGCGACTCATGCTGTCCAGTGTGCCGGTGAGCACGAATGTCTTGCCGTTCAACGGACCTTCCGCTGGACCTGATCGACGTTCCTGCGCGGGCCACTGCACGCCCCTCTCGCGCAATTCCGCGATGACCCGCCGGTTCTGCGGCTGCTGCAGAAAGTGGCGAACGTGCGCCGCCACGACCGGGCCGACGTCGGGCACCTCCTGGATCTGTTCCTCGCTCGCGTCCTGCAGTGCATCGATATCGCCGAAATGCGCGGCCAGCGCGGCTGCAGTAGCTTCGCCCACATCGCGAATCCCCAGCGCATAGAGAAAGCGGCTGAACGTGGTGGTCTTGCTGTGCTCCAGCGCCGCAACCAGATTCGCCGCCGACTTCTCGCCCATGCGCTCGAGTTCAGAAAGACGTTCGAGCGTCAGCCCATACAGATCTGCTGGCGTTTCCACCTGCCCGCCGTCGACCAGCTGGTCGATGAGTTTGCTGCCCAGGCCTTCGATATCGAGCGCCCGGCGTGACGCGAAATGTCGCAGCGCTTCCTTGCGTTGCGCCGGACAGACCAGACCGCCCGTACAGCGCGCGACCGCCTCTCCTTCCACGCGCTCGACATCCGAGTTGCAGATCGGGCATTTCGTCGGGAGCTGTACGACGACTGCGGACGCAGGCCGCTTCTCCAGTACCACTTTGACGATCTCTGGAATCACATCGCCGGCTCGACGGATGACGACCGTATCGCCGATGCGAATATCCTTGCGCTGCACTTCGTCCATGTTGTGCAGGGTCGCATTGCTGACCGTCACGCCACCCACGAACACCGGTTCCAGTCGCGCGACAGGCGTCAACGCGCCGGTACGGCCCACCTGGAATTCGACACCGCGGATGACCGTGTTCTCTTCGTGTGCCGGAAACTTGTGAGCGATGGCCCAGCGCGGCGCGCGGGCGACAAAACCGAGATCGCGCTGTTGCTGCAGACGATTGACCTTGTAGACGACGCCATCGATCTCGTATGGCAGCGTGGCGCGGCGCGCACCCATGTCCCGGTAATACTCGAGACACCCCGCGGCGCCCTGCACCACTTTCAACAAGGGCGAGATCTTGAATCCCCACTCGCGCAATTGCTCGAGCGAGCCGCTATGGGTCGCCGGCAATTTCCAGCCGCGCGTTTCACCCACGCCATAGAAAAAAACATCCATCGGCCGGCTCGCCGTGAGCCGCGGGTCGAGTTGCCTGAGACTGCCAGCGGCTGCATTGCGCGGATTGACGAATACTTTCTCGCCCGCCGCGAGCGCCTTCTCGTTCATCGCCTTGAAGCCGGCGATCCGCATGAACACTTCGCCGCGGACTTCCAGCAGTTCCGGCACCTTGCCTTGCAGGCGGACCGGCACGGCCTTGATCGTCCGAACGTTGTGCGTGACGTCTTCGCCGCGAGTGCCGTCGCCGCGCGTTGCGGCCTGCACCAGCTGACCGGACTCATAGCGAAAACTCACTGCCAGGCCGTCCAGCTTGGGCTCCGCTGCGTACTCCACCGATTCCACATCGTCGAGCCGCTCGCGCACGCGACGATCGAAGCCGATCAGGTCCTCCTCGGTGAACGCATTCTCGAGCGAGAGCATCGGTGTCGTGTGCACGACTTCGCGCAACTCCCCGACCGGCGCCGAACCCACGCGCTGCGTCGGGGAATCCGCAGTGATGAGATCGGGATGTACGGTCTCGATCTGCTGCAACTCGCGCAGCAGCCGGTCGTACTCGGCATCGGAGACTTCCGGATCGTCGAGCGCGTGATAGCGATAGTTATAGCGGTCGAGCAGCTCGCGCAGCTCACGAGCGCGCGCGGCTGGGTTACGCGGGGCTGCCATCGGTCTCAGGAGAGCGAGCGCTGATCGCGCGCCTGGGCGCGCTCGAAATCGATGACTTCCTGGCGGAGTCGTTCGATGCGATGCACTGTCAGCGGCACTCCGCGGTCGTCCTGCAGCGTACCGCCGAGCTTGCTCTGCATACGCTTGCCGCACTCCACCAGATCGCTCAGCGCATGCACGCCGGGAATCGGGCCCGGCAGTTGCGCAAACATCGTGACGCCGGAGTATTGCTGGCCGGCCATGCGATCGAGTTCGAATGTACCGGGCTCCATCATGCTCGCCACACTGAAGATGCTGACGCCATCGTCGTGCAGCCGGTGGAATACATCGTAGCGACCGAACTGCAGCGACTCGGCTTCCATGGCGTCACGCAGCGCTTCGCCGGGAAAGCGTTGCCCGGGAGCCGCGAGCCGCAGCGCGATGATCTTGCGTCGCTCGATACGACGCGGCGCCGGTGTGCTGCTCATGCCCAATGTCGGCGCGTCCAGCGGCTCCTTCGCCGACAGCTCAACGGTCTTCGCGGGATCGACTTCCTCCGCGTACGCGGTCGATTCCGGCAACGACGTCGAATCGTCATCACCGAACGTGGGCTCCACTCGTGCGCCACGAACGCCTCGGCCGGATGGCTCTACGCGAGCCGCGCTCTCGTTCCGCGGCTGCCATGCCGCCGGTTCGTGGCGCGAGGGCGCACGAATGACGAACGGTTGTTCCACCGGAGGCTCGTACGCATCCAGCTCTTCCTCAGGCAAGGAATCCTCGTCGTGGACGCGATAGGACGGCGCGTCGAAGGACGGTTCCAGCTGCGGATCAGAACGCGGATGCAGCACGCCGTCGTCGGTATCGGCGCGACGACTGCCGCGCCGTCCCCAGAAATAAATGCCGATGAGCAGCAATGCTCCGCAGACAATCAGGATCCAGCGCAGATCGTTCATGGCCGGCTCACTCAGAAAGACACTCCCGAACACACGCTCATTACATCGCCGCCATGCGCACCGCCTCGTCGACGTCTACCGCGACCAGACGCGATACGCCGGGCTCGTGCATGGTGACGCCGATCAGCTGCGAGGCAAGTTCCATCGTCGATTTGTTGTGGGTGATGAAGATGAACTGCACGCGGCTCGACATTTCCTTGACGGTCTCGCAGAAGCGCCCGACGTTGTTGTCGTCGAGCGGCGCGTCCACTTCGTCCAGCAGACAGAACGGCGCCGGGTTGAGTTCGAAGATCGAGAACACCAGCGCCACGGCCGTCAGCGCTTTCTCGCCGCCGGACAGCTGATTGATCGTGACGTTCCGCTTGCCCGGAGGCCGCGCCATGATCGACACGCCGGCGCTCAGGATGTCTTCGCCCGCCAGCTCCAGATACGCGTGACCGCCGCCGAACAGCCGCGGGAAGCGTTCCTTCAGACCGGCATTGACGCGATCGAACGTGTCCTGGAAGCGCGAACGGGTTTCGCGATCGATCTTGCGGATGGCGGTATCGAGTGTTTCGAGCGCATCCGTGAGGTCCTTGAACTGACGGTCGAGGTATTCCTTGCGCTCCGACTGTTCCTTGAACTCGTCGATGGCCGCGAGGTTCACCTGGCCCAGCCGCTCGATCTTCTGCGTCAGGTCGACCAGCGTGCGCTCCCAGGCAACCACTTCGGCTTCGGGAGGCATTTCCTGGTACACCGTTTCCAGTTCGAAATGCGTCGCCTGGAACTGTTCCATCAGCGTCTCGCGCCGGACCTTCAGTTCCTGCGCGGCCATGCGGATACCTTCGAGACGATCACGCGCCTCCTCGACGCTGCTTTCGATATCCATACGACGCTGATCGAGCGTGCGCATGCGACCCTCGGCGCCTTCCAGCGTATTGCGCGCTGCAGTGAGTTCCTGTTCGACGCCGATGCGCTGCTGCAGAAACTCTTCGAGCCTGGCGGCCAGCAGTTCGAGAGGCTCTTCGCCCACGGCCATCTGCTGCGTCAGTTCGTCCCGGCGTTGCTGCATCTGCTCGAGCTGATGCTGCAGGCGCTCGAGCCCACCTGAGACAGAGGCCAATGTCGAGCGCTTCGATTCGAGCTTGATCGCGACTTCCTGGGCACCATCGCGATCGGTCTGCGCCTGCGAACGCTTCAGGTTCAGGTTCTGGCGCAGCGAGTCACGCTCCTGTTCCAGCTCGACGCGCGCGGATTCGAACTGCGCCATCTGGTCGATGCCTTCCTCCAGGCGAGCGCGGGCAGTCGCCACCGCCGCATCGGCGCGTTCATAGTCGCTCTGCAGCTCGATGATCTCGGCATCGATCTTGCGAGCCCGCTCGGCCGTCTGTTCCGCCTTGCTGCGCAACGACGCTGCCTGCGAACTCAGCTCGCTATGCGAGCGATACAGACGGTTCGCCTCGCCTTGCAGGTTGTCACGACGCTCTTCAAGCGCCACGAGCCGTTCGCGAATCGCATCCGCTTCTGCCTGCAGGCTTTCCTGCTTCTCTTCCGCGGCGCTGACCGTCTCACGCAGTTCGCGCATTTCCTTCTCGCGACCGATGACACCGGCGTGCACATCCTTGTCGCGGCTGACCCGCAGCCAGTCGCGACCGATCCAGATACCGTCGCGTGTGATGACGGATTCGCCAACCTGCAGCGTCTGGCGCAACGACAGTGCTTCGGCAAGCGTATCGACGGCGACGATGCCAGTGAGCAGCGCTGCAATGGCCGAAGGGCCCTGCACCTTCGCCAGCAACCGGCTGCCATCGGCAATGACTGAACTCACGCCGCTGTCGGCGAAGAAGCTCACCGAGCCCACCTGCAGGGAATCGAGCTGGGTGGCGATCGAATCGATCGCATCCACCGACACGGACTCCAGGTACGAGCCCAGCACGGTCTCGACGGCGCGTTCCCAACCCTGTTCGACAGAGAGCTGCTGCGCGAGGCGCGGCCGCGTCGTCAGCGAATTCGCCGAGAGCCATTCGGTGACTTTGCCCTGCGCGAGCCCGAGCGCCGCCTGCTGCAATGCCTGCAACGACATGAGCCGGCCCTGGGCTTCCTGCAATTCCTTGCGGCCGCTTTCCGTCGTCGAGGCCAGCTGGCGCTGGCGATCACGTGCCTGCTGCAGTTCCTCGCTGACGGACTGCAACTGGGTTGCGGCAGACTCGCCGGCATTGAGTGCCTGCGCTTCCTGCTCGAGCAGCGCTTCGATGCGGATTTCGATATCGGCGGTGCCGAGCGTTTCAAGCTCCTTGCCGAGCCGCTCGCGCTGTGCGCTCAGCCGCTCGAGCTGATGCTCGAGCTGCTCGATGCGGGCCTTCTCCACCTGCGTTTTTTCGCTGGCGCTGCGCGATTCGCGATTGAAATCTTCCCAGCGTTCCTGCCAGTCCTGCATCGACTCTTCGACCAGCGAGAGCGCTTCGGCGGAGGCACGTTCGCGCTCACGCGCTGCCGTCAGGCCGGGCTCCAGGTGCTCCAGCTCGCTGCGCAATTCGTCGATCTGGGACTGATCGCGCGTCAGGTGCGAAGCAGCCTCGGCGGCACCCCGTTCTGCCTGCTCGAGCTCGGTCTTCTGGCGCTGGCGCAGTTCGCGACCGTGCTGGATCGACTGTTCGGCGCGGGAGATCTCGGCGCCGATCTGGTAATAGCGCCCCTGCACCGCATTGAGCGATTCGGACTTCTCCGTGAACTCCTCGCGGGTGGTTTCGATCGACGATTCGATGGAACGCAGTTCGGCGATGGCGGCCTGCATTTCCGTGTCGCGCTCGCGCAGAACGCCGTCCTTGGATTGCGAGTCGTGATCGATGACGCGCAAGCGCAGTGCCAGGAGTTCGGCGCTCACTTTGCGCTCGTCCTGCTTCAGGGTCTGATAGCGGCGGGCCGTGGCGGCCTGGCGCTGCAGGTGTCGCAACTGCTTGTCCACTTCCTCGCGGACGTCGTTGAGTCGCTCCAGGTTCTCCCTGGTGTGCGAAATGCGATTCTCGGTCTCGCGGCGACGCTCCTTGTACTTGGAGATGCCGGCGGCTTCTTCGATGAAACCACGCAGCTCTTCCGGGCGCGCTTCGATGACGCGCGAAATCATGCCCTGCTCGATGATGGCGTAGCTGCGGGCACCGAGGCCGGTACCGAGGAACAGCTGGGTGATGTCCTTGCGCCGGCAACGAATGCCGTTCAGGAAATACGCCGAGGTGCCGTCGCGCGAGACGACTCGCTTCAGGGACACTTCGTTGTAGCCCGCGTACTGCCCGCCGAGCGTGCCATCGGAATTGTCGAAGACGAGTTCGACCGAGGCCGTGCCGACCGGCTTGCGCGAGCTCGATCCGTTGAACACCACGTCCGCCATCGAACCGCCGCGCAGGTGCTTGGCGGAGATCTCACCCATGACCCAGCGGACGGCATCGATGATGTTGGACTTGCCGCAACCATTCGGACCGACGACTCCGATCAGGTTGCCCGGCAGACTGACGGAGGTCGGGTCGACGAAGGATTTGAACCCGGCCAGTTTGATCTTGCTAAGGCGCATCGCGCTCCTGAGTCGGCATGGGCGTCAGGGACTGACATCGGCAGGCGAGCGCGCCGGCAAGCACGGCGCCGTCGTCCTGCGTCCGGACAGACTGGCGACGAATTACGCGCATCGATGACGGAACCCTGATCGGTTGGAATGAATTCGGTCGAGAACGATTTGGCGCCGTAGTGTACGGAATCACTCCGCCCCCCGCAGCCCCAAAAAAAATCGTCCGGTGAACCAGCAAGCCTGTCGCTCTCGATCGACAGTGTGCAGCGGTTTACCGGATCGGCACGCGATCCGGCCCGGCGCCACCAGGGAGGCGGTCGGGAGCTGGAAAATTCAGTGTTTTCGTGCCCCTGTACGCCGAGGGCCGCGTCTGTATAATCGCGGCCCTTGTTGAGAATCGACTTTCGCAACTGACCGCTCCGCGTAATTGCGGCACGGCAAGGGGAGGCTCTGAATGGCCGCGAAGAAACCAGCCACCAAGACGACGAAGGCAAAGAAGCCTGTCGTCAGGAAAGCTGCCCCGGTAAAGAAATCCGCCCCGGCGAAAAAGCCCGCTGTCGCTGCTCGCAGCAAAACAGCTCCGGCCAACCCTGTGCCGGCGGTAAAGCCGGCCGCCAAGGCCGCTGCCGCGAAAGTCCAACCTGCCGCCAAGCCTGTGAAGGCCGCGCCGCCGCCTACGGTCGAGGCGATCAAGCCCGCCGCGAAGCCTACCACCGAGCCGAGACCTAAAGACCCGATGCCCCTACGACCCGTTTCAAATCGTTCGCTGGACCAAACCGATCTCGCCGCAGGCGACGACGAAGGTGACGCCCAGGATCCCCGTGCCCGCAGCCTGCTGGCCGGCCCGCGCAATGTGAAGCCGTACATTGCTCGCCGCGGCGAGCAGTACATGAACAAGGAGCAGCTCGCTCACTTCCGCAACATTCTGGAAACCTGGAAACGGGACCTGATGCAGGAAGTCGATCGGACCGTGCTGCACATGAAGGATGAAGCCGCCAACTTCCCGGATCCGAACGACCGCGCCACCCAGGAATCGGAATTCAGCCTGGAGCTGCGTACGCGCGACCGCGAACGCAAGCTGATCCGCAAGATCGACGAGGCTCTGAAGCGCATCGACGACGGCAGCTACGGTTACTGCAACGAAACCGGCGAAGAGATCGGCGTGAAGCGTCTCGAGGCCCGCCCCGTCGCCACCTTGTCGATCGAAGCACAGGAGCGTCGCGAGCGCCGCGAAAAACAGTACGGCGACCGGGACGACCGCTACCGCTAAAGCACCAGGGACCGGGCTGCACGGCCCGGTCCCTGACTGGCCACCCGGCACCCGGAGCCTCGACCCTAGTGCCTTCCTACCGCGGTCGTTTCGCCCCCTCCCCGACCGGCCTGCTTCACTTCGGATCGCTGGTAGCCGCAGTCGCCAGCTACCTTGATGCCCGGCGGGCCGGCGGCGAGTGGCTCATCCGCATGGAGGATCTGGATCGACCACGCGAGGTTGCGGGGAGTGCCGACGCCATCGTTCAGTCGCTCGAATCCCTGGGATTCGACTGGACTGAGTCCATCGTGCGGCAGAGTGAACGCACCGAGCTGTACCAGGCGGCGCTCGATCGCCTCCTCGCCACCGACCTGGCCTATCCCTGCTCCTGCAGCCGCGCCGACATTCAGCAGGCTCAATCGACGAGTCCCGCCGACGGCGAGGAGTTGCGCTACCCCGGATGGTGTCGCGTCGAGCCACGCTTTCCGGACCGTCCTCTCGCTATCCGCTTGCGCGTACCGCCGACTGAAATCGCCTTCGACGACCGCATTCAGGGTCGCATACGGGTCGACGTAGCCGCGGAAGTCGGCGATTTCGTCATCCGCAGGCGGGATGGTCTGTTTGCCTACCAACTTGCCGTCGTGGTCGACGACCACGCTCAAGGCATCACTCATGTCGTCCGTGGCGCCGACCTGCTTCACAGCACGCCACGTCAGATACTGCTGCAACAATGCCTCGGACTGCCGACACCCGAGTACGCACATGTGCCGGTAGCAACCGACCTCAACGGGATCAAACTGTCGAAGTCGGCAGGCGCAGCGGCTGTGGATCTGACCCGACCGGGGGAGGAACTGTGGCGTGCACTGCTGTTTCTACGACAGAGCCCACCGCAGGATCTGCGTCGGGCGGAACCGGCCACGCTATGGAACTGGGCGACCGAACACTGGCGACTGGATCCTTTGCACTCTGGCTTATCCGCACCGGCGCCGTCGATGTGAACCCGCTTATTGGGCAGGTGCCGCGGATCCGGTTAGTATGCCCAGGCCCTTGATATAGACCGGTTCCTGGCTCCTGCATTGACTTTGGGAGCACCCATGTCCGAGCCGAGAGTCATCAAGAAATATCCGAACCGCCGTCTCTACGACACGGTGGAGAGCCGCTATATCACGCTCGCCGACATCCGGCGGCTCGTGATGGACAAGGTCGACTTCGTCGTCATCGACAAGAAATCCCAGGACGACATCACCCGCTCGATTCTGCTGCAGGTCATCGCCGAGCAGGAACACACCGGCGAGCCCCTGATGAGTCAGGACTTCCTGTCGCAGGTCATTCGCTCCTATGGGGGCGCGATGCAGACCTTCGTGGGCAGCTATCTCGAGCAAAGCCTCAAGCTGCTGGCAAGCCAGCAGCAACAGTTTCGCGACAGTTTTCGCAGCACCACGGGTAGCGACGCGTTCGATTCCATCTCCGCCCTGACCCAGAAGAATCTCGAACGCTGGCGGGCCATCCAGGAAGACATCTTCCGGGCAATGAGCGGCGGCGCGGTTTCACCCGGCGCTCGCCCGAAGGAGCGCGACGACGATCAGCCGGAAGAGCCGCACGAGAAGCGGGTCTGATCGCAAAGAATCCGGAGTCGGAAGTTCACACGGAGGTCACGGAGACCACGGAGTCGAAGAAGGTCATTGTTGAGATGCCTTCTCCCCTTCGCCTTTCTCCGTGATCTCCGTGAACTCCGTGTGAAACTTCGCTCTGAAATAAAAAAGGCGCCGTCATTGCTGACGGCGCCTTTTGTTTCTGCGACTGAAAACGCGGCTTAGGCGGCGTCGACGTCGCGCATGCTCAGGCGCACGCGGCCCTGGCGATCGACTTCCAGCACCTTCACGCGTACGACATCGCCTTCCTTGAGCTTGTCGCTGACGCGCTCGACGCGCTCATTGGAGATCTGCGAGATGTGCACGAGGCCATCCTTGCCGGGAAGGATCGTGACGAACGCGCCGAAATCCATCAGGCGTGCCACGCGACCTTCGTAGATCCGGCCGACTTCGACTTCCGCCGTGATCAGCTCGATGCGACGCTGGGCTTCGCGACCCGATGTACCGTCAACGGACGCAATCTTGACCGTGCCGTCGTTCTCGATGTCGATCGACGTACCGGTTTCTTCGGTGATGGCACGGATGACCGCACCACCCTTGCCGATGACTTCGCGGATCTTCTCGGGATCGATCTTGATGGTGATGATCGACGGCGCCCATTCCGACATCTTGGCGCGCGGCGCAGAGATCACCTTGTCCATCTCGTCGAGGATGTGCAGTCGGCCGGCCTTCGCCTGCTCGAGTGCAACCTGCATGATTTCCTTGGTGATGCCGTTGATCTTGATGTCCATCTGCAGGGCAGTGACGCCCGCGCGGCTGCCGGCAACCTTGAAATCCATGTCGCCGAGGTGATCTTCGTCACCGAGGATGTCGGTGAGCACCTGGAACTTGTCGCCTTCCTTCACCAGGCCCATCGCCACACCGGCGACAGCGGCCTTGATCGGTACGCCCGCATCCATCAGCGCCAGGCTGGTGCCGCAGACGCTGGCCATCGAGCTTGAGCCGTTCGATTCGAGAACTTCGGACACCACGCGGATGACGTACGGGAACGTCGTCATGTCAGGCATCACTGCCCAGATGCCGCGGCGCGCGAGGTTGCCGTGGCCGATTTCGCGGCGCTTCGGCGATCCCATCATGCCGGTCTCACCGACGCTGAACGGAGGGAAATTGTAGTGGAGCATGAACGGCTCTTTACGCTCGCCCGCGAGCGCATCGATGATCTGCGCATCACGGCCGGTGCCGAGTGTCGTCACGACCAAAGCCTGCGTCTCGCCGCGGGTGAACAGCGACGAGCCGTGTGTGCGAGGCAGAACGCCAGTGCGTACTGCGATCGGACGAACCGTCTTCATGTCGCGGCCGTCGATGCGCGGCTCACCGGCAATGATGCGATTGCGCACGATGCGATACTCGAGATTGCCGAGTTCCTTGCTGACGGCATCGGCGGTGTACGCCGGAGCCTCGCCACCCGAAAGCGCGGTCACTGCAGCCAGCTTGGCTTCGGTAACGCGAGCCTGACGGGCCTGCTTCTCAATCACCTGGTAGGCATCGGACAGGCTCTTTTCAGCCTGTGCAGCCACAGCAGCCTCGAGCGCCGAGTTGGCGGCAGCTGCCTGCCAGTTCCACGCCTGCTTGCCTGCTTCGGCCTTCAGTTCGTTGATGACATTGATCGCGACCTGCTGCTGCTCGTGACCGAAAACAACGGCGCCGAGCATGACTTCTTCAGAGAGCTGGTGCGCTTCGGATTCGACCATCAACACTGCCTCGGACGTGCCGGCGACCACAAGGTCCAGCTTCGAGGTCTTCAGCTGGGTGCTGGTCGGATTCAACACGTACTGGCCATCGATATAGCCGACGCGCGCGGCACCGATCGGGCCCTGGAAAGGCAAACCCGACAGCGCGAGCGCAGCCGAGGCGCCCAGCAACGCCGGAATGTCAGTATCGATGTCAGGGTTGACCGACACCACGGTCGCAACCACCTGCACTTCGTTGATGAAGCCCTCAGGGAACAGCGGGCGAATGGGGCGATCGATCAGGCGCGAGGTCAGCGTTTCCTTTTCGGTAGGACGGCCTTCGCGCTTGAAGAAGCCGCCGGGAATGCGACCCGCGGCATAGGTCTTCTCGATGTAGTTGACGGTAAGGGGAAAGAAATCCTTGTTGGGATCGGCTTTCTTGCGTGCGACTGCCGTGACGAGCACGACGGAATCGCCCATGGAAACGAGGACAGCACCGTCGGCCTGGCGAGCCATCTCGCCTGTTTCGATGGTGACTTGATGCTGACCGTAGGCAAAAGTTTTCTTGATGGCGCTCACGATACTTCCTACCAGATGGCGGAATGAATGGACGTTTGATGCAATGGATCGGACGTACGCTTCATGGCGTCATCCGCAGTCAACGATCAGCGACGCAGGCCGAGGCTGGCGACGATCGTCTGGTAGCGATCAGGAGCGTTGTTCTTGAGATAGTCGAGGAGCTTGCGGCGCTGATTCACCATCTTCAGCAGGCCACGACGCGACGCATGGTCGCGCTTGTGCGAGCCGAAGTGTTCGCCGAGTTCGTTGATGCGAGCCGACAGCAGTGCGATCTGCACTTCCGGCGAACCCGTGTCGTTCGCGTTGCGGCGGTACTGCTGGACGATTCCGTCTTTCTGCTCGGTCGACAGTGACATCTTGCTCAATCCTGAAATTACTTAAATTTGGGGCCGTTTTGAGAGCCGCGCATTCTACTCGCGCCCTAGCGGCGATCACAAGCAAAACCAGCCTGAAATCCGGGGCCTACGCGGGCAACCATCCAGGCCGATCTGGCCGTGGCCTAGCGCGCGACCATACTGCCGGAGGCGCCCGTGGATACAAAAAGGCGTACAGGCCTGACCCGGCCATCAGGCTGTCCCTCAACCAGGCCGAGGAATCGCCCGGTGTCGTCGTACGCCCGCAGGGACGCACCATTGCGGGCCTGGGACTCGCCCTGGGCGAGCTGCCCGAGCAGCAGAACGTTCATCGCCGCGTCTCCCAGCGATACGCGATCGAGATCGTCGAAGGCGACGTCGCAGGGCAACAGGAGCTGGTCAAGCGCCGCCGCCCCACCCTCTTTGCATACCGATTCAAGGCTCTGCAGGTCCTGCATCGGGAACCGCTCGAA
Organism: Povalibacter sp.; assembly: GCF_036520495.1. Taxonomy (GTDB): domain Bacteria; phylum Pseudomonadota; class Gammaproteobacteria; order Steroidobacterales; family Steroidobacteraceae; genus Steroidobacter. The sequence goes on from NZ_DATDJO010000034.1 coordinate 66,107, forward strand.
GGGCTCGACGAACAGGCGCCTGAGACCGGCGAGATAGCCCAGCGTCCCGAGTCGGGCGGCGATATCGGCGGCAAGCGAGCGAATGTAGGTGCCCTTCGAGCAGCTGACCTCGAACTCCAGACGGTCGCCGGAAAAATGCCGACGCTGTATCCGGTAGATATGGATCCGGCGCGGAGGCCTCTCCACTGACTCTCCGCGACGCGCGAGTTCGTACAGGCGTTGCCCTTGGTGCTTGAGTGCCGAGTGCATCGGGGGAATCTGTTCCTGCTCACCCATGAATCCGGCCAGTACCGTATCGACCCCTTCCTCCGTCAGCGGCGGAACCGGTGCGCGCTCGATGATCTCCGTCTCGAGATCCAGCGACTCCGTACGCGCCCCCAGCTGGACGTCGACCAGGTAGGTCTTGCCCGCATCGAGCAGGCGTCCGCACACCTTGGTGGCCTGCCCGAAGCAGATGGGGAGCAATCCCGAGGCCAGCGGGTCGAGGCTTCCGGCATGTCCCGCTTTATTGGCCGCGAAGATTGCCCGGGCCTGCTGCAAAGCAGCGTTCGATGACAGTCCGAGAGGTTTGTCGAGCAGCAGAATGCCGTCGACATCGCGATAGAAGCGTCGCGGCTTCGACATGGCGTCAGCGCTTCGGGTCGTCGTTGTCGGATTGGTCGACGGAATCGTCTTGAGGATCGTCCGGGGAATCGTCTCGAGAATCTTCCGGGGAATCTTCCGGGGGTTCGTCGATGTGGCGCGAGACATCCTGGCTCACGGCCTTGTTGATCAGCGCCGACAGCCGGGCGCCGCCTTCGATCAGTTCATCCGGAACGAAACGCAACTCCGGCGCGTGCCGCAGCTGCAATGCACGGCCCAGCGGCCCGCGCAAAATCTCGGCAACCGACTGCAGCACTTCATGCGCTTCCTCGGGTTTCGCATTCAGCACCGAGTAGTAGATCGTCGCGTAGCTGAGGTCGCTGGTCACACGCACTTCCGTGAGCGTCACCATGCCCAGCCGCGGATCGCGAATCTCGCGACGAATGAGATCGCTCAGCGCGCGCTGAATCTGCTGTCCGACGCGGCGGTGCCTGGGAAAAGCCCGGTTGCTTCTGGAGCGGGTGGTCATGCTGATCGGCCTGACGACGCGCTCAAACCGAGCGCGCCACCTCGAAACGGGAGAAGCATTCGATCTGATCGCCGACCCGAACGTCGTTGTAGTTCTGAACTGCGATACCGCACTCGGTGCCCGCACGCACTTCATTGACGTCGTCCTTGAAGCGGCGCAGCGATTCGAGCTCACCCTCGAAGATCACCACGTTATCCCGCAGCACGCGGATCGGATTGTTGCGACGCAAATAGCCGTCGACCACGATGCTGCCCGCCACAGTGCCGAACTTGCTGGAACGGAATACGTCGCGCACTTCCGCGAGACCGACGATCTGCTCCTTGACCTCCGGCGCTAGCATGCCCGAGAGCGCTGCACGTATGTCGTCGATCGCCTCGTAGATGACGCTGTAGTAGCGCACGTCGATACCGGATTCCTTGATCATGTTGCGGGCCGAACTGTCGGCGCGAACATTGAAACCGATGATGCGCGCGTTCGCCGCCTGAGCCATCGTGACGTCCGACTCGGTAATGCCGCCGATGCCGCTCGAAATGACCTTCACGGCAACTTCGTCGGTGCTCAGCTTCGACAACGCATCGCGTAATGCTTCCGCGCTGCCCTGCACGTCCGCCTTCAGTACGACCTGGATGGTGGCGGTCTTGCCATCGCCCATCTGGGACATCATGTCCTCGAACTTCGCCGGACCCTGCTTCGCGAGCTTGGTGTCGCGGTACTTGCCCTGACGATACAGCGCGACTTCGCGAGCCTTGCGTTCGCTTTCCACGACCAGCAGGTCGTCGCCGGCGTTCGGTGCGCCCGACAGGCCGAGCACCACGACGGGAAGCGACGGACCGGCTTCGTCAACGGACTTGCCTGTCTCATCGAACATGGCACGGACGCGGCCGAATTCCTGGCCCGCAATGATCGGATCGCCCGGCCTCAGCACGCCACGCTTCACCAGCACCGTAGCCACGGCACCGCGACCCTTCTCCATGGTGGACTCGATGACGACGCCGGCAGCGAGGCCATCGCGCGTCGCCTTGAGTTCGAGCACGTCTGCCTGCAGCAGTATGGATTCGAGCAGCTTGTCGATGCCTTCGCCGGTCTTGGCGGACACGTACGCGAACTGCGTATCGCCGCCCCACTCTTCGGGAATGATGTTGTATTTCGCCAGATCGTTCTTGATGCGATCGAGATCCTTGTCGTGCTTGTCGATCTTGTTGACCGCTACGACCACCGGCACTTCGGCGGCGCGCGCATGTTCGATGGCTTCAATGGTCTGCGGCATCACGCCGTCATCGGCTGCAACCACCAGAATGACGATGTCCGTAACCTGTGCGCCGCGTGCACGCATGGCCGTAAAGGCTGCGTGTCCCGGCGTATCGAGGAATGTGATGACACCCTTCGGCGTCTCGACGTGGTACGCGCCAACGTGCTGCGTGATACCGCCAGCTTCGCCGGAGGCGACTTTGGTACGCCGGATGTAGTCCAGCAGCGAGGTCTTGCCGTGATCGACGTGGCCCATGACGGTCACGACTGGTGGACGCGACATCAACTCGTGGGACGAATCGGTAACCAGCAGTTCGTCTTCGAGCGCGTTTTCCTTCAGCACGACCGCGGTGTGACCGAGTTCCTCGATCACCAGGATTGCCGTGTCCTGATCGATGGGCTGGTTGATGGTGGCCATCACACCCATGTTCATCATGACCTTGATGACTTCGTTGGCCTTGACGGCCATGCGCTGTGCCAGTTCGGCGACCGTGACGGTCTCGCCAACCTGGACATCGCGCTTGACTGGCGCAGCAGGCCGCTCGAATCCGTGCTGACCGCCGACATTGACGTGCACGGGTCGTCGCGATCGCGACTGCTGCTGGTACTGCTTCTTCTTCTTGAAGCGCGCGCTGGCATCGCTCGAAACGTGCAGCTCCGTACGCTGGAAGCTCTTCGCATCGCGGTCCGTACGCGGGGCGTCGGTGCGCACGGCCTTGGGGGCCTCCGGGCGCGCCGCCTGAGCCAGCTTGCGCTCTTCGGCAAGACGCGCATCGATCTGGCGTCGCGCCTCGGTCTCGGCGGCCTCGCGTGCTTCCGCCTCAGCCATGTTACGCGCTTCGTTCTCAACCATCTGGCGCATAGCCGCTTCGCGCTGCTCCGCCTCGCGCTGCTGCTCTTCGCGACGCTGCGCTTCACGGGCTTCCATTTCCTCCGGAGTCAGCGGCACTTCCTCGACCACCGGAATCGGTTCCGGCTCGGGCTGCTGCTTCTGGCGATCGACTTCTTCGTTCTGCGTGCGCACCTGCTGCTGCAGGGCATTGCGATTCAGATAGGTCTTCTTGGTGCGGACTTCCACGTTAACCGTGCGGGCGCGACCCTGGGCGGACGCAACCTTGATCTCGCCCTGCGACTTGCGCTGCAGCGTGATCTTGGGCGGCGAGGCGCCAGGCAAAGTGCGGCCATGCGAGCGGCGCAGGAACGTCAGCAGTTCCATCTTCGCCTCGTCGCTGATGGTCGACTCGGCGCCGGACACGGGAATGCCCGCCTCGCCCAACTGCGCAAGCAGCCGCTCGACCGGTACCTTCAGTACCTCGGCAAACTGGGTAACCGTTACATCCGCCATGAACCACCCTCCCGCTCCAAACTCCAGGTCACATGCCCGCGTCCGCACACCATCGTCGCTGCGCGGTCATTACTGACCGCGTGCGGTTGCGTGTGCTTTGCTGACGTCAGGACAGTCGACATATCCGGCTGCTGCCTCAGGCCTGCTGCCCTGTGGAGTCGAACCAATGCTTGCGCGCCGCCATGATCAGGGCACCCGCGCGATCGGAATCAATACCATCGATCTCGGTCAGATCGTCGATCGCCTGCTCGGCGAGATCTTCTCGGGTCACGATGCCCTTGCTTGCCAGCACCAATGCCAGCTCCTTGTCCATGCCGTCGACCTCCAGCAGGTCCTGTGACGGCTCCGCGCTGTCGATCTCCTCTTCGCTGGCAATCGCCTGCGTGAGCAGCACATCGCGCGCACGATTGCGCAGTTCCTTGATGATCTCCTCGTCGAATTCTTCGATGCCGACCAGTTCGGACGCCGGCACGTAGGCGATCTCTTCGACCGTCGAGAATCCTTCGCTGACGAGAATCTGCGCGACTTCCTCGTCGACCGCGAGCTGCTTCTGGAACATTTCCACCAGCTTGCGCGACTCGCCCTCGCTCTTCTCGACGGCGGCCTGCTCCGTCATGACGTTCAGTTCCCAACCCGTCAGTTCGCTGGCGAGACGGATGTTCTGACCGCCGCGGCCGATGGCCTGCGACAGCTTTTCTTCCGTCACCGCGATGTCCATCGAATGCGAATCTTCGTCGACCACGATCGACACGACCTCTGCAGGCGCCATCGCGTTGATGACGAACTGCGCGGGGTTCTCGTCGAACGGGATGATGTCGACGCGCTCGCCGGCGATCTCGTTGGAGACTGCCTGCACACGCGAACCGCGCATGCCGACGCAGGCGCCGACCGGATCGATGCGGCTGTCATTGCTCTTGACCGCGATCTTGGCGCGCACACCCGCATCGCGGGCAGCACCGAGAATATTGATCATGCCCTGGCCCACTTCCGGCACCTCGAGCTTGAAGAGCTCGATGAGGAACTCCGGAGCGGTGCGCGACAGGAACAGCTGCGGGCCGCGCGGCTCGGAACGGACTTCCTTGAGGAACGCCTTGACGCGATCCTGGGCGCGGATGGGTTCGCGCGGAATCATCTGGTCGCGCGGAATGAAGCCTTCGGCATTGGCGCCCAGATCCACGAACACGCCATTGCGATCGACGCGCTTGACGAGGCCGGACACTAGCGTGCCGGCACGGCTCTGGTATTCCTCGACGACCTGCGCGCGCTCGGCCTCACGCACTTTCTGCACGATGACCTGCTTCGCCGTCTGCGCCGCGATGCGGCCGAATGCGACCGACTCCATCGGCACTTCGACGTAGCCGCCGACTTCGGCGTCCTTGGAGATATCGAGTGCGTCCTCGAGACGCAGCTCGCTGTCCGGAACTTCAAGCTCGGTGGAATCGTCCGCGAATACTTTCCAGCGACGCCATGTGTCGTAATCACCGGATTTACGATTGATGGACACGCGCACGTCAATGCCTTCGCCATGACGGCGACGCGTTGCGGACGCAAGCGCAGCTTCAAGCGCCTCGAAGATGATCTCCTTGTCGACGCCTTTCTCGTTGGAGACTGCGTCCACCACCATCAGGATTTCTTTGTTCATCGTGCGAACTCCGGCATTGGTCCGGTCAGGTTTCTGGCGCTACCCGCGCCTTGTGTATTCCATCGATCGGCAGCTTGACGATGCCGCCATCCACTTCCAGTACGATCTCGCCCCCGCTCACACCGGTCAACAGCCCCGCAAATCGCTTGCGGCCGTTCACCAGCGCTGACATTTCGACTTTCACCCTCTCGCCGCTGAAACGGGCGAAATGGTCGGCCGTCCGCAGCACGCGGTCCAGACCTGGCGACGAGACCTCCAGCGTGTAATGCGCGGAAATGGGATCGTTGGCATCCATCGCCTCACTCACGGCGCGGCTGACGCGCTCGCAGTCCTCTACCGTGATCCCCTGCGGCGAATCGATATACAGACGCAACAGACCGCCGCCCGAACGGGCCGCGTACTCGAGTTCCCACAACTCGTATCCGAGGTCGACAACGACGGGCTGCAACAGCTCGACAAGCTGATCTCGCAGCATTCGGTCACCTCCGGTCTCAATGGCCCGTTTATTCAGCCCCAGAAACGAAAAATGGGCCCAAGGCCCATTCTCGTGATCATCCCTTCAGTGCCGGCGTGCCCTCATCGGGCCCGTCCCGGCGTCCTTAAGCCCTGCAGAGGGCCTCTGTAGCAATCGACCGGTGATCCACTCGGAGGATTGGTAGCGGGGGCAGGATTTGAACCTGCGACCTTCGGGTTATGAGCCCGACGAGCTGCCAGACTGCTCCACCCCGCAACAGAGGGCGCGGATTGTAAGGGCCTGAATTGAGTATTACAAGACGAAATCCGAAGAGGTTCGGATTCTTTCGCAATTCAGGTACTAACCGCGCCCGGAAAACGATCCGAATACGTCAGGGAAGGACCCGCGCACACAGATCAATGAGGGCACCTGGAAAAATTCCAAGTATCAGCACTGCAAGTCCGTTGACCGTCAGCAGTGCACGGACCACCCCTCCGCCCTCGACGGCCACCGAATCGCTCGGCTCGTCGAAGTACATGACCTTCACCACGCGCAGGTAGTAGAACGCCGCCACCACCGACAGCAGGACCGCGACTGCGGCCAGCCAGACCAGACCAGCGTCGACGACGGCGCCAAGTACCGCAATCTTGGCCCAGAAGCCGACGAACGGCGGCACGCCGGCCGTACTGAACATCAGCATCATCATGACTGCCGCAAACCATGGGCTCTTGCGATTGAGGCCACGGAAGTCTTCGATCCGATCGGCCTCGAAGCCTTCACGCGACAGCAGCAGAATCATGCCGAACGAGCCGATCGCCATGATCACGTACGTGAGCGTGTAGAACATCGCCGCCCGGTACCCGATGCCCGTCCCCGCAAGAATTCCCAGCAGGATGAAGCCGACGTGCGAGATGGTCGAATAGGCCAGCATGCGCTTCAGGTTGGTCTGCGCGATCGCCACCACGTTGCCGATGATCATCGACAGCACGGAAAGCACGATGAGCATGCCCTGCCAGCTCGCCACCATCGAATCGAGGCCTTCGGCCAGCACCCGGATGGCCAGCACGAAGGAGGCGATCTTCGGCGCCGACCCGATGAACATCGTCACCGGCGTAGGCGCACCGTGGTAGACGTCCGGTATCCACATATGGAACGGCACGGCGCCGAACTTGAAGGCGATGCCCGCAATGATGAAGACGAGCCCGAAGATCAGTCCCAGCTTGTCGGGGCCTACTTCGCGCACGGCCAGAGCCAGTTCGTCGAGCTGCAGCGTGCCAGTCAGTCCGTAAAGGATGGAGAAGCCGTAGAGCAACGTTCCGGACGCAATGGCACCCAGGACGAAGTACTTCATGGCCGATTCCGCGGCCACGCCCGAATCGCGATCGAAGGCCACCATCGCGTACAGCGAGAGCGACAGCAGTTCGACGCCGAGATAGACGGTCACGAGGCTGCCCGCCGAGATCATGACCATCATGCCGAGCAACGCGCTCAGACCGAGAATGAAGTACTCACCCTTGAAGAGGCCGCGACGTCGCAGGTAGTCGTGCGAGTACATGAACGCGACGGCAACGGTGCCGTAGGCGAACAACTTGAGTACGTCTCCCATCGGGTCGGCGACATAAGCACCCTCGAGCGCAGACACCCGGGCGGAGACGCCGGTCTTCACCGTCACTATTGCAACGCCGACGAGCGACAGCAACGTCAGCGCATAGGTGATCCAGCGGGAGCGGTCGCTGAGAAAGACATCCACCAGCAGCACCACGCAAATGGCACTGACCATGAAGATCTCGGCCGACGCGACCGACAGATTGAGGCTGGCAAGCAAGGATTCCGGCATGACTGGCTGATCGCGCTTTAAAGTTTCGATTCGGTGATCTGCTGGACCAGGTGCTCGACCGTCGGACGCATCACATCCAGCAGCGGCGCCGGCCAGAGCCCGAGCAGCAGCACGGCCGCCGCCAGGATTCCGAGGACAATGAATTCACGTCCATTCAGATCCTTCAACGCTGCCACATTTTCGTTGGCCACGGCGCCGAAAATCACGCGCTTCACCAGCCACAACGTGTACGCCGCACCCAGGATGAGCGTCATGCCCGCCAGGAACGCATACCAGAAGTCGGCGCGGAAGCTGGCGAGGATGACCAGGAATTCGCCTACGAATCCCGACGTTCCCGGCAAGCCGGCATTGGCCATCGAGAACAGCACTGCAAACGCTGCGAACACCGGCATCGTGTTGGCCACACCGCCGTACGCGCTGATTTCACGGCTGTGAACCCGGTCGTAGAGGACGCCGACGCAGAAGAACATCGCACCGGAGATCAGACCGTGCGAAATCATCTGCACCATCGCACCGTCGATGCCCATTGCCGCGCCACGCACGTCGCCGTTGACCTGCAGCAGATCGAACGCGAGGAATGACCCGAGCGTGACGAAGCCCATGTGTGCGATGGACGAATACGCGATCAGCTTCTTCATGTCCTGCTGCACCAGCGCCACGAAGCCGATGTACACCACGGCAATCAGCGACAGTGAAATGACCAGCCAGTCGAGCTGCGCGCTGGCGTCGGGCGTGATCGGCAGCGCGAAGCGCAGGAAGCCGTAACCACCCATCTTCAGCATGATCGCTGCCAGGATGACCGATCCGCCGGTCGGTGCCTCGACGTGCGCGTCCGGCAGCCAGGTATGCACCGGCCACATCGGCACCTTCACGGCGAACGCCAGCATGAACGACATGAAAATCAGCAGCTGCGCATTCAGGGCCAACGGCAGTTCCTGGAAGTCCGCGATCGAGTAGCTGCACTGCCCTGCGTCGCAGGTCTGCATGTACATGTAGATCAGCGACACGAGCATCAGCACCGAACCGAGGAACGTGTACAGGAAGAACTTCAGCGTCGCATACACGCGCCGTGCGCCACCCCAGACGCCGATGATGATGAACATCGGAATCAGCATTGCTTCCCACAGCACGTAGAACAGCAAGGCATCGGTCGCCGCGAACACACCGACCATCAGCCCTTCCAGAATCAGGAAGGCCGAGAAGTACTGTGCCGGCCGCTTCTCGATCACGCTCCAGGCCGCGATGATCACCAGCGGGGTGATGAACGTCGTGAGAATGATCAGCGGCATCGCGATGCCGTCGACGCCGAGCGCGTACCAGGAACTGAGCGCGGGGATCCAGGCGAGTTTCTCGACGAACTGCATCTCCGCGGTCGTCAGGTCGAAGTGCGTGTACAGCAGCGTCGAGATCGCGAAGGTCGCGACGGTGGCGCCAAGCGCCACCCAGCGGCCGAGCGCAATACCGCGATCACCGAGAAGCAGCAGCGCCACGCCGGCAGCGATGGGCAGCCAGATCAATACGCTAAGAATGGGCCAGGTCAGTTGCATGTCAGATTCTTGTTACTTGCAGGTCAGCGCAGCACATACCAGGCGAGCAGTGCCGACAGGCCGATGATCATCGCGAATGCGTAGTGGTACAGGTAGCCGGTCTGCAGGCGGCGGAGAATACCCGACACCCAGCCGACCATCCGTGCCGAACCGTTTACGAAGGCGCCATCGATGATGGCAATGTCACCGACACGCCATAGGGCCGCGCCAAGATTACGGCTGCCTGTCGCGAATACCGCCTGGTAGATCTCGTCGAAATAGAACTTGTTGGCGAGCAGCGTATAGAGCGCCGAGAACTTGTCGGCGATTCTGCCCGGCAGGTCCGGACGCTTGATGTAGAGGAACCAGGCCGCTGCCACGCCGGCAAATGCCAGATACACCGGCGGTTGCATCAGTCCATGCAACATGAACGCCCACGGGCCATGGAACTCTTCGCCAAGCTGCGCCAGAACGTCGCGCTGTTCGGACACGAAAATCGCATCGCCGAAATAGCCGCCGAACAGCACCGGACCAATAGTGAACCAGCCGATGATAAGCGACGGAATGGCGAGAAGGATCAACGGCACCGTCACGACCCACGGGCTTTCGTGAGGTTTGTGATCGCCGTGACCATGGCCGTCATGACCGTGCGCATCGTGTCCATGTGATTCATGCCCATGATCCGCGTGCTGATCGTGATGACCAAAGCGCTCCGGTCCATGGAAGGTCATGAATATGAGACGGAAGCTGTAGAACGCAGTGATGAACACGCCGATGAAGACACACCAGTAGGCATAGGTCGCGCCCGGAATCTGCGATGCGTGCACGGCTTCGATCAGCGCATCCTTCGAGAAGAAGCCCGACGTCCCCGGAAAGCCGATCAATGCCAGTGAGCCGATCAGGCTCGTCCAGTAGGTGATGGGCAGGTATTTCTTCAGTCCGCCCATCTTGCGCATGTCCTGCTCGTGATGCATCGCGATGATCACGGAGCCCGCTGCCAGGAACAGCAGCGCCTTGAAGAACGCATGCGTCATCAAGTGGAAGATCGCGCCTGCATACGCCGACACGCCCAGCGCTACCGTCATGTAGCCCAGCTGTGACAGCGTCGAATAAGCGACGACCCGCTTGATGTCGTTGTTCACGAGACCCAGCAGGCCCATGAAGAATGCAGTCGTCGCGCCAATGATCAGCACGGTGGACAGCGCGGTCTCGGACAGCTCGAACAGCGGCGACATACGCGCCACCATGAAGATGCCGGCAGTGACCATCGTCGCGGCATGGATCAGCGCCGAGATCGGCGTCGGACCTTCCATCGAATCGGGCAGCCAGACATGCAGCGGTACCTGGGCCGACTTGCCCATCGCACCGATGAACAGACAGATGCAGACCACCGTGATCGCCTGCCATTCCAGGCCCGGAATGATCTCCATCGTGTTCGCGGTAATGGCGTCGCTCATGTCGAAGGCAGTCGCGTAGTCCAGCGAGCCGGTGTAGTACGCGACGCCGGCGATGCCGAGTACGAAGCCAAAATCGCCGACACGGTTGACCAGGAACGCCTTCATATTGGCGAAAATGGCCGATGGTCGCGTATACCAGAAGCCGATCAGCAGGTACGACACGAGGCCCACCGCCTCCCAGCCGAAGAACAGCTGCAGGAAGTTGTTCGACATCACCAGCATCAGCATCGAGAACGTGAACAACGAGATGTACGAGAAGAAGCGCTGGTAGCCGGGATCGTCGTGCATGTAGCCGATGGTGTACACGTGCACGCACAGCGACACGAACGACACCACCACCATCATCAACGCTGACAGCTTGTCGACCAGGAAGCCGACTTCCATACGCATGCTGTCACTAACGAGCCAGGTGTAGACGCTGTCGTTGTACGCGGGCGCGCCGTCCAGCAGCAGCTTCAGCACGTGGACGGACAGCGCGCATGAAAGCGCAACACCGGCGATGGTGACGCAATGCGCGCCGACGCGACCAATGACGCGTCCCGCAAGGCCAGCCGCGATCGCCGCGAACAGGGGCGCCAGGACGATCGTCAGTAATGTGGATTCAGAAATCATGCGGCAGCGGTTTGCGTCAGTGTGGTGTTGGGCAGGAGAACCGGTGAGTTCTAACCTTTCATCGTGTCGAGCTGTTCGATGTTGATGTTCCGGCGTTCACGGAACAGCACAACGAGGATAGCCAGACCAATGGCAGCCTCTGCGGCGGCCACCGTCATGATGAAGAACACGAACACCTGACCATTCAGATCGCCCAGGTGCCGCGCGAATGCCACGAAATTGAAATTCACGGAAAGCAACATCAGCTCGATGCACATCAGCAGCAGGATGACGTTCTTCCGGTTGATGAAGATACCAGCCACGCTGAGTGCGAACAGCAGGCCGGCCAGCATCAGTACGCTCTCGAGCGGAATCACGACTGCTTCTCCGACGATGATGAGTCTGAATCCTTCACGGCATCCATCTTGACGATGCGGATGCGGTCCCTGGCGCGGACGGCCACCTGCGCAGCAATGTCCTGGTGCTTGAGTCCGGCACGCTGGCGCATCGTCAGGACGATGGCCGCGACGATCGCGAGCAACAGCACCATCGCCGCGAGCTCGAACGGATACAGATACTTCGTATAGAGCAACTCACCCAGAGCCCGCGTATTGCTGTAGCCCTCCACGGCCGTCGCTGCCGCATTGTGCGGACCGGTGCCGAGGTGCTTCACCCAGACGACGCTGCCGATCTCGACGACCACCAGCACGGCGATGATGATGCCGAGCGGCGCATACCGGGTGAAGCCTTCCTTCACCTGCTGCAGATCGACGTCGAGCATCATCACGACGAACAGGAACAGCACCATCACAGCGCCGACATAGACGAGCACCAGCACGATCGCCAGGAACTCCGCTTCCAGCAGCATCCAGATGACTGCGCTGTTGACGAAGGCGAGCACCAGGAACAGCGCCGCATGCACGGGGTTGCGTGCGGTGATCACACCCAGCGCCGCGACGGTCAGCACGGCGGAGAATGCGTAGAAGAGAATCTCGGTGATTGTCATGTTGCGAAACGTTCAGCGATAGCGCGCATCGGCCGCTTTGTCTGCGGCAATCATGGCTTCGTAGCGCTCGCCGATCGCGAGCAGTTTGTCCTTGGTCATGATGTTCTCGCCGCGATTCTCCATGTGGTACTCATGGATGCGTGTTTCGACGATGGCATCGACCGGGCAGGCCTCTTCACAGAAGCCGCAATAAATGCACTTGAACAGATCGATATCGTAGCGCGTGGTACGGCGTGTGCCGTCCGCAGCAACATCCGATTCGATCGTGATCGCGAGCGCCGGACAGACCGCCTCGCAAAGCTTGCAGGCAATGCAGCGTTCCTGTCCGTTCGGATAGCGGCGCTGCGCATGCAGGCCGCGGAAGCGCGGCGACTGCGGCGTCTTTTCTTCCGGGTACTGCACCGTGACGTGCGGCCGGAAGACGAGCTGCCGCATCGTCACACCGAGGCCGATGAACAGCTCGGTCAGGAAGAACGTCTTGAGAAAACTGGCGGGTGATTTCATTGCTGTGACTCCTACCCGGCCCACGGTCCGATCTTGAGGTACGCCAATACCATCAGGACCGCGATCCACACCAGCGTGACGGGAATGAATACCTTCCAGCCGAGACGCATGATCTGGTCATAGCGGTAACGTGGGAACGTCGCGCGGAACCACAGGAAGCAGAACAGAAAGAACGCAATCTTGCTGAACAGCCACAGGAAGCCGATGAGCGGATGCGGTGTGTTGATCCAGGCCAGCCATCCCGGCAGGTTCCAGCCTTCGAACGGCGACAACCAGCCGCCGAAGAAGAAGATGGAGGTCAGCGCCGAGATCAGGATCATGTTCACGTATTCGGCGACGAAGAACACGGCGAACGCCATGCCCGAATACTCGACGTGGAAGCCCGCAACGATCTCGGATTCGCCTTCGACGACGTCGAACGGCGCACGGTTCGTCTCTGCCAATCCCGAAATGAAGTAGACGACGAAAAGAGGAATCATCCACCAGAAGAAGAATCCGCCGAAGCCACGCTGAGCTTCGATGATGTCGGTGAGATTCAACGAGCCCGCGGCCATCACGACGCCGACCAGAGCGAATCCCATGGCGATTTCGTAGGCAACCATCTGCGCAGCCGCGCGCATGGCACCCAGGAACGCATACTTCGAGTTGGACGCCCAACCCGCAAGAATCACGCCGTAAACGCCAGCCGATGTGAGCGCCAGGATATAGAGCAAAGCCGCATCGATGTTCGAAACGGTGAAGCCCGGCCACAGCGGCACGACAGCCCACGCGCACAACGCCGGCACCAGCGCCAGCAACGGTGCGACGAGGAACAGGAACTTGTTCGACTTCTCCGGGATGACGATTTCCTTCAGCATCAGCTTCAGCACGTCGGCGAACGGCTGCAGAATGCCGAACGGACCGACGCGATTCGGACCGATACGCGCCTGGATGGAACCGATGACGCGGCGTTCGGCGAGCGTCAGGAACGCCATGATCAGGATGACGCTGATGAACAGGATGACCGCGACCACGCCATACCAGACGACGGCCTGGATCCATTGCGGCAGGAACGACAGCAGATCGGCAGCGATTTCAGGAATCATGCTTCACCCTGTGCGCGCTGCGCTTCGCGGGTGTCCTGGAGTGCGGGCGCACGCCGCACGATGGCATCGACCTGATACAGCGGCACATCGCTACTGGCCGATGGCGCAGCCAACGCGGGCCTGCCCTGCAAAGTACGCGACGCAGCCGTCGGTGACGCTGCACCGGCCTCGGCAACCTGAGTGCGAACTTCGTCGGCCACCTGGTCGCTGCTGATGTAATCGAAGCCAGGCAGGTTCAACAGATTGCCCAGCACACGCAATACCTTCCATCCCGGTCGCGACTCGCCCACCGGCTTCGCAGCGCCCGGCGCGCTCTGCCAGCGGCCTTCGAGATTCACGTACGTGCCGGACGTCTCGAGGAACGTCCCGATCGGCAGCACCACGTGTGCGTATTCCTTCGCGGTCGCATACGGCGACAGCGCGACGACGAACTCCGCGGCCTTCAGTGCCTCCACTGCAGCCGGCGAAGCAATGTCGAACTGCGGTTCGATGGCGCCCAGAACGACGTAGCTCTTGAGTCGCGCAGCGAACATCTCCGCAATGTTCAGGCCAGCCGATTGGACAGCACGGCCGCCGACGGACCGACCCGGCAGAACGCCCGCGAGGTGCGCGCCAACGGCATTGCCGCCGTCGGGCAGGAACCCGAGCGTGGCGCCTGTAAGTTCTGCAATTGCGGCTGCGACCAGCTTGAGGTCTGCGAAGACAGGATCACGCTGGGCGATTGCACCCAACAGAATCAGCCGGCGCGGACCGTCGGCTAGCTGCTGGGCGACAGCCTTGTGGGCATCAGTCGGCTGCGCCGTTGCAGCCAGCGCTGCAATCGATTCCGGAACGCTCTTGCCTGCGTTGCTGCCAGCAGCAGCGGCAATCGCCACCAGATGCTCGAACATGTGCAGGCCATTCGACGCGAAATGGTTCGCGACCGGAAACAGATATTCATAGCGCTGCGGGTTCACGAACGAAATCTTCGCGCCCTTGCTGATGGCGGCCTTGCGGATGCGATGTGCAATCAGCGGCACATCCTTGCGCAGATTCGCTCCGACGATGAGCACGGCATTGGCCTGCTCCAGTTCACTGATCGAACAGCCGAGCGCCGGGAACAGCGGATCGCTGGCTTCGTCGCGGAAATCCGTGCGACGCAGACGGTGATCGAGGTTGGACGTGCCGAGACCGCGTGCCACCTTGGCAAGCAGATACAGTTCCTCGAGCGTCGAGTTCGGCGACGCCAGCGCGCCGAGTTGCGCGCCGCCATGCTGCTTCGCAATCCGGCCCAGGCGATCGGCCGTGATGGCCAATGCCGTTTCCCAATCCGTCTCCTGCCACAGGCCGTTCTCGCGGATCAGCGGCTTCTGCAGACGATCGTCGCTGTACACGCCCTGGAAACTGAAACGATCGCGATCCGCGATCCAGGTTTCATTCACCTCTTCGTTCGCACGCGGCACGATGCGCATGACCTTGCCACGCAGCACGTGCGCGTACATGTTCGCGCCGACGCTGTCGTGCGGCGAGATCAGCGGGTGCTCGGTCATTTCCCAGGCACGCGCGCGATAGCGATACGGCTTGTTGTTCAATGCGCCGACCGGGCACAGATCGATGATATTGGCCGACAGTTCGTGATCGACGCTCTTCTCGATGAACGTACCGATCTCCGTGCTCTCGCCGCGGCCGATGGTGCCGAGTTCCTGGAAGCCCTGGATGTCCTGCGTGAAACGCACGCAGCGCGTGCAGTGAATGCAACGCGTCATGTCCGTCGACACCAGCGGACCGAGGTTCTTGTCCTTCACGACACGCTTGCGCTCGTTGTAGCGCGAGATATCGCGACCGAATCCCATCGCCAGATCCTGCAGTTCGCACTCGCCGCCCTGATCGCAGATCGGGCAATCGAGCGGATGATTGATCAGCAGGAATTCCATCACGGCCTTCTGTGCAGCGATGGCTTTCGGCGATTTGGTGAACACCTTCATGCCTTCGGCGACTGGCGTCGCACATGCAGGCATCGGCTTCGGTGCCTTCTCGACTTCCACCAGACACATGCGGCAGTTGGCCGCGATCGGCAGTTTTTCGTGATAGCAGAACCGCGGAACGTAGACTTCGTTCGCGTCGGTGACCTGAATCAGCATCTGGCCTTTGCGCGCCTTCATCGGCACGCCATTGACCTCGATGTTGACTTCGTCGATTGGTGCGGGAGTACTCATGCTCATCTGTATTCGTCAGGCGGCGCGGCGCTTGTCGCGCTCGACGATGCTATGGCCGTGCTCGATCATGTACTCGAATTCGTGCCGGTAGTGCTTCATGAAGCTCTGCACGGGCCACGCGGATGCGTCGCCGAATGCGCAGATCGTATGACCTTCGATCTTGTTGGCGACGTCGACCAGCATGTCGAGATCGGCCTTCTTGCCCTGCCCTGCCAGGATCCGCTTGACGACGCGGTTCATCCAGCCGGTGCCCTCGCGGCACGGCGTGCACTGGCCGCAGGACTCTGCGTAGTAGAAACGCGTGATGCGCTCGAGCGTCTTGACCATGCAGGTCGTTTCATCCATCACGATCAGCGAACCGGTACCGAGCGCCGACCCCGCCTTCTTGACCGAGTCGTAGTCGAGGGTCGCTTCCATCATGACGTCGCCGGGCACGACTGGCACCGATACACCGCCGGGAATCACCGCTTTGAGCTTGCGGCCATCGCGTACGCCGCCACAGATCTCGAGCAGATCCTTGAATGGGACGCCGAGCGGCAGCTCGATGTTCTGCGGTTTGTTCACGTGTCCCGAGACGGAAAAGATCATCGTGCCGGCGGAATTCGCCACGCCCAGGTCGACGAACCACTTGGCGCCCTTGCGCAGAATGGTCGGGACCGATGCGTAGCTCTGCGTGTTGTTGATCGTCGTCGGCTTGCCGTACAGGCCGAAGTTCGCCGGGAACGGCGGCTTGAAGCGCGGCCTGCCCTGCTTGCCTTCCAGCGATTCGAGCAGAGCCGTCTCTTCACCGCAGATGTAGGCGCCTGCACCCACAAACGTGTGCAGATCGAAATCGATGCCAGAGCCCAGCAGGTTCTTGCCCAGCAGGCCCGCGGCATAGGCTTCTTTCAATGCCTCCTCGAAACGAGGCACGGGTTCTTCCAGGAACTCGCCGCGAATGTAGTTGTAGCCAACCGTCGCACCCATCGCGTAGCCACCGATGGCCATGCCTTCGATCAGCGAATGCGGGTTGTAACGCAGGATGTCGCGATCGTGGCAGGTGCCAGGTTCGCTCTCGTCCGAATTGCAGACAGCGTACTTCTGGCCGGGTGCGGTACGCGGCATGAAGCTCCACTTCAGACCGGTCGGGAAGCCGGCGCCGCCGCGGCCACGCAGCCCTGACGCTTTCACTTCCTCGATGATCTGCTCGCGCGGTGTCTTCTCGCGAAGAATGCGTTCCCATACTTCATAGCCGCCGATGCTGCGATAGGTCGGGAGTTCCCACGACCGCGGCAGACTCAGCGGCTCAAAGCACACCTGATTGGATGCGTACTTCGACGTCATGTTGCTTACTTGTGCCGATCCAGAATCTCGTCGACTTTTTCGGTCGTCAGATTCTCGTAGTAAACGTGATCCACCATCATCATCGGCGCGTTGTTGCACGCAGCCAGGCACTCTTCTTCTTTCTTGAGATAGAAGCGCCCATCGACCGTGCTCTCGCCGACCTTGATGCCGAGGCGCTTTTCGACATGCGCCAGGATTTCATCGCCGCCACACAACATGCAGGAGATGTTGGTGCAGACGGAAATATTGTGGCGGCCGACAGGCTTGGTCTCGAACATCGAGTAGAAGGTCGCGACCTCGTACACCTGGATCGGCGGCAGGCCGAGATACTCGGCCACGGCATCCATCGATTCCTTCGTCAGGTAACCGTTGTTCTCGTGCTGCACGGTGCGCAAGGCCGCGATGACAGCGGAACGTTTGCGATCCGGCGGAAACTTGCTCAGCCAGTGATCGATTTCGTGCCTGGCGTGTTCGGAAAGACCGCCGCCAGCTGGTGGATTGTGGGTCGAGTCGCTCAACGGTCGATTTCCCCGAATACGATGTCCTGCGTACCGATGACAGCCACCACGTCCGCCAGCAGATGTCCCTTCACCATTTCCTCCAGCGAGGCGAGGTGCGGGAATCCGGGCGCGCGGCACTTCAATCGATAAGGCTTGTTGGCTCCGTCCGAGACCAGGTAGATGCCGAATTCACCTTTCGGCGCCTCGACGGCTGCATACGTCTCGCCTGCCGGGACGCAATAGCCCTCAGTGAAGAGCTTGAAGTGGTGAATCAGCGATTCCATGTCGTCCTTCATCTCTTCGCGTTTCGGCGGCGCGATCTTGTGATCGGACGTCATGACCGGACCGGGATTCTGTCGCAGCCAGTCGACACACTGGCGAACGATGCGGTTCGACTGGCGCATTTCTTCGATACGCACCAGGTAGCGATCATAGCAATCGCCATTCACTCCGACAGGAATGTCGAAGTCCATGCGGTCATAAACTTCGTAGGGCTGCTTCTTGCGCAGATCCCAGGCGATACCGGAGCCGCGAATCATCGGCCCGGTGAAACCGAGCTGCAGTGCGCGCTCAGGCGTCACTACACCGATGTTGACGGTGCGCTGTTTCCAGATGCGATTGTCCGTCAGCAGCGTTTCATACTCATCGACGCACGCCGGAAAGCGCTCAGTAAAATCCTGGATGAAGTCCAGCATGCTGCCCGAGCGATTCTGGTTCAGACGGTCGACGTCCTTCTGGTTACGCCACTTCGACGCCTGATACTTCGGCATCGAATCCGGCAGATCGCGATAGACGCCGCCGGGACGATAGTACGTCGCGTGCATGCGCGTGCCCGAGACTGCCTCGTAGCAATCCATCAGGTCTTCGCGCTCACGGAACGCATACAGGAACACCGTCATCGCGCCGATGTCGAGCCCGTGCGCGCCGAGCCACATGAGGTGATTCAGGATGCGCGTGATCTCGTCGAACATCACGCGGATGTACTGCGCGCGCAGCGGCGGCTCGAGACCCAGCAGCTTCTCGATCGCCATCACATAGGCGTGCTCGTTGCACATCATCGACACGTAGTCGAGACGATCCATGTAACCGATCGACTGGTTGAACGGCTTGGACTCTGCGAGCTTTTCGGTACCCCGATGCAGCAGACCCACATGCGGGTCAGCTTTCTGGATGACCTCGCCGTCCATCTCGAGCACCAGGCGCAGCACACCGTGCGCCGCAGGATGCTGCGGACCAAAGTTCAAAGTGAAATTGCGAATCTCAGCCACGGGAACCGGACTCCACCTGCGCACCGACCGGCACATCGTGCAGCGCCTGATCGTAGCGGTTGTCTTCGCGAATCACGCGCGGAACCAGTGTGCGCGGTTCGATACTTACGGGCTGATAGACAACGCGGCCCTTCGCCGTGTCGTACTTCACTTCGACATTGCCGATCAGCGGGAAATCCTTGCGGAACGGGTGACCGATGAAACCGTAATCCGTGAGGATGCGGCGCAAGTCCGGGTGACCCTGGAACATCAGGCCGTAAAGATCGAACGCCTCGCGCTCGTACCAGTTGGCGCACGCCCAGATATCGACGACGGAATCGATCAGGGGCGGCTCGCCATCGATCGCGAACGCTCGCAGGCGCAGGCGCCAGTTGTGTGTCACCGAGAGCAGCTGGTAGCTGACGGCGAAGCGGCCGCTGCGCGGCTCATCGACCACGGAACGCTCACGATTGACGCCGCGGCTGAAGCCGGTGGAGGTCGAGCCGTAGGTGCTCCACTCTTCCTTGCCGAACTCCAGATAGTCGACGCCGCTCAGGTCGATGAGCTGCTCGAAGCGCAGCTCCGGATCGTCGCGCAGTTCGCGGCAGACGTTCAGTAGCTGATCGGCGGCTACTTCAACGGCGACATCCCCTGCGATCGCAGGCAGCGGGCGCAGGCGCTCGCCGAGTCGCGCAGTCAGTATCGAGGCCAGTGTCTCGCTGCGTGAAGGCATGATGATTAGCGGGCGATGGTGCTGGTGCGACGAATCTTGTTCTGGAGCTGCAGAATACCGTACAGCAGTGCTTCCGCCGTTGGCGGACATCCAGGCACATAGACATCGACGGGAACGATGCGATCACAGCCGCGTACGACTGCATATGAATAGTGATAGTAGCCGCCGCCGTTGGCGCACGAACCCATCGAGATGACCCAACGCGGTTCGGGCATCTGGTCGTAGACCTTGCGCAAGGCGGGCGCCATCTTGTTGACGAGCGTACCGGCCACGATCATCACATCCGACTGACGCGGGCTGGGGCGGAACACGACGCCGAAACGATCCAGATCGTAGCGCGCCGCACCGGCGTGCATCATCTCGACCGCACAGCACGCGAGACCGAACGTCATCGGCCACATCGAACCGGTGCGTGCCCAGTTGACGAGCTTGTCGACCGAGGTGGTGGCGAAGCCGCGTTGCGGCGACACCGCATCCGGCGTCTCAGCGGTTGGAGCAATCAGTCCCATTCGAGCGCGCCCTTCTTCCACTCGTACACGAAACCCACGACCAGGATCAGCAGGAAGAATCCCATCGCGACCAGCCCGACCGTACCAACGGCATCGAGCGACACCGCCCATGGAAACAGGAATGCGATTTCCAGATCGAAGACGATGAAGAGAATCGCAACCAGGTAGTAACGCACGTCGAACTTCATGCGCGCGTCGGAGAACGGCTCGAATCCGCATTCATAGGCGGAGAGCTTCTCGCTGTCGGGACGTCGCGGTCCGAACAGAAAGCCCAGTGCGATAAGCACCGAGCCAAGCGCGGCGGCGACGCCCAGAAAGATCAGAATGGGTACGTAGTTTTGCAGCATCACACGGACTCTCGGTGCCGGGCCCGGCACCGGGCGCGAATTGTATCAGGGACGTTGCGGCGCAGTAACCCCGCATTGCATACACGAGTCATTACACAGTGATAAACATGCACGCATGACTGCCGTGCTGATACCGGCGACGGAATGCGCGAATGGAATTGCTGCAGGAAAATCTGCTTTGTCTCTTTGGATCCCAAGAGAAAAGCAGCAAAAGAGAAGGAAATTGGTGCGGATGAGAGGACTCGAACCTCCACGGATTGCTCCACTACCACCTCAAAGTAGCGTGTCTACCAGTTCCACCACATCCGCACCGAGGTCAAATCAATTCGGTGCTACCGCCTGCCGACGGTCTTGATTATTGCCTGTTCTGTTCCTGCGCCGGTTTCGTTGCCGGAGGTTCAACCTGCTGTGTCGCATCGGACGGCAAGTCCGGCAATGCCGGTGCTTCGCTCGACTGCGTCGTCTGCGCGCGATCGACCACGCTCTTCGCGTCGTCGGGTTTGCGACCGCCCATGTAAGCCAGTGCCAGGCTCGTCGCAAAAAACAATGCGGCCAGCGTAGCTGTCGTACGTGACAGGAACGATGCCGATCCTCTCGAACCGAACACTGTGCCCGATGCGCCCGCGCCGAATCCAGCACCGGCGTCGGCACCCTTGCCGCGCTGGAGCAGCACCAGTCCGACGATCGCCGATGCGATCAGGACGTGTACTACGATAGATGCTGTATGTAACCAGTTCATGTCGCTTCCGCGCTCAATTCTCGGTGTCCGATCAGGTTGCTCTCAATGAGCCTGCGCCGCGGCGCAGATTTTCAGAAACTCATCCGCCTTCAACGATGCGCCGCCGATCAATCCACCATCGACATCGGGCATCGAAAAAATCTCGGCCGCATTGCCTGCCTTGACGCTGCCGCCGTACAGGATCCGTAAAGCGGCGGCGATCTTACCACCACTGGCACTTTCCCGTGCGGCCACGGTGGCCCGGATATGCGCATGAACTTCCTGTGCCTGCGCAGCCGTTGCATTCTTGCCGGTGCCGATAGCCCACACCGGTTCGTAGGCAAGCACCGCGTTGCGCATCGCATCGACGCCAGCGAGGTCGAGCACCGTCGCGAGCTGTCGCGAGATGACCGCCATCGTCTGTCCGCGCTCGCGCTCCTCCAGCAGCTCGCCGACGCACAGAATCGGAATCAGGCTCTGCGCCTGGGCCGCGAGAAATTTCCGCGCCACCAGCGAGTCGTCTTCCTTGTAGTGATGACGGCGTTCCGAATGACCGACGATCACGTACTTGCAACCGACGTCCTTGAGCATCGCGGCCGACACTTCGCCCGTGAATGCTCCGATCGATTCGGCACAGACCGACTGCGCTCCGAGCACGACACTCGATTCTTTGAGCAGCCGCCCTGTCTCCCACAGATAAACCGCGGGCGGGCACACAGCGATGTCACACACCGGCTGCGCCGGCAGACCGAGCAGCAACGCCTCGATCAGATCGGCGTTTTCGGCGCGCGACCCGTGCATTTTCCAGTTCCCGGCGACGAAGGGCCGACGCATCGTTAGTCCTTTGAGTCCGAGGTAGAAAATCGTCCAGCGAGGAATACGCTGAGCGGGCTTGCCCAAAAAAGGCGCGGCAGCTTAACGGTCGTTCGCCGGGAAATCAAACCGGCGTCAGCACTTTACTCAAGCCACCTGCGCGGCAGCGACCACCGATGCCGCGATGCTGCCCGCAAGTTCGCGGACCAGTTTCTCATCGCTGCCTTCGACCATCACGCGAATGACCGGCTCGGTACCGGATGGCCGCAGCACGATCCTTCCGGTGTCTCCGAGACGCCGCTCGGCGTGGGAAACGGCTTCCTGGACCAGGGGCGATGCGGTGACGTCGAACTTGCGCACCATCCGCACGTTCTCCAGGACCTGCGGGTACTTGGGCATCGGCGCTGCCAGTTCGGCCAGGCTGCAACCGGTCTGCTTCATGATCGCCAGCACCTGCAGCGCGCTGATGATGGCATCGCCAGTCGTGGTGCGGTCGAGACACAGCAAGTGCCCCGAGGTTTCCCCACCCAGCGTGCCGCCGGTGGCCTTGAGCATTTCCATTACGTAGCGGTCGCCCACCCTGGCGCGCTTGAACGGGATACCGACCTTGGCCAGCGCGTGTTCGAGGCCCAGATTGCTCATGACCGTACCCACCACAGGGCCGTTGAGCTGATTCTGCTCGTGGCGCGCCCGGGCAATGATGTACAGCAACTGATCGCCGTCGACGATGCGCCCCAGATGATCGACCATGACGAGCCGATCGCCATCGCCATCGAGTGCAATACCGACTTGCGCGCGCACGCCCGGCACGGTCAGCTGCAGCAGCTCCGGCGAAGTCGACCCGCAATTCAGATTGATGTTGCGGCCGTTGGGGGAGCATCCCACGGGCACGATCTCGGCGCCGAGGTCGGTCAGGATGCGTGGGCCAACTTTGTAACCCGCGCCATTCGCGCAATCGATGACGATCTTGAAATCGCCGAGATCCAGACCGGGCACCGTCGAGGCGCAGAACTCCTGGTAACGGACGCGGGACTTGTCCATGCGCGTCGCTCGGCCGAGCTGGCTCGATTCGCGCGTGACCGGCGGCTCTGCGAGATGCCTCTCGATTTCCGCTTCGATGTCATCCGACAGCTTGCCGCCCGTGCCATCGAAGAACTTGATGCCGTTGTCTTCGAAAAGATTGTGCGACGCGCTGATCACGACGCCGAAATCGCACTCGAACCGCTTCGTCAGGTAAGCGACGCCCGGAGTGGGCAATGGACCCATCAGGATGACGTTGACACCCGCCGCGACGAAGCCGGCTTCCAGGGCCGCTTCGAACATGTAGCCCGACAATCGCGTGTCCTTGCCGACGAGCACCGTTCCCCCATTGGGCGCCAGCACTCGGGCCGCAGCACTGGCAAGGTGCAGGGCGAAATCGACGGTCATTGGATGATGACCCACGTGACCACGGACCCCATCCGTGCCGAAGTACTTGCGGCTCACAATCGTTCTCCCTCGTCTGTTTCTGCAATTCGATAACCCGACGTTCTGAGTGCCGTGACAATTTTCACGGCATCGATCGTCGCTGCCACATCGTGCGTTCGCACGATATGCGCACCTGCCAGGACGGATGTCACCGCTACCGCGAGACCACCCGCCAGCCTTTCACCCACTGGCCTGCCCAGCAGAGTAGCGAACATCGACTTCCTGGAGACGCCAATCAAGAGCGGACGTCGCAGTTCGAGCAACTGTGGCAGCGCGGCAAGCAACTGCATGTTGTGTTCGATCCGCTTGCCGAAGCCTATCCCTGGATCCACCACGATCCGGTCGCTGGCAATGCCCGCCGACTCACAGGCAGTGATCCGCTCCAGTAAAAAACGCTGCACATCAACCACTACATCGTCGTAGACCGGCTCAACCTGCATCGTGCGGGGCTCGCCCTGCATGTGCATCAGGCAGATCCCCGCATCGCTGGCGGCGGCCGCGTCGAGCGCACCGGCCTCCCGCAGAGCACGGACATCGTTGATGAACGTCGCACCAGCGCGCAATGCGGCACGCATGACTGCGGCCTTGCTCGTATCGACCGAGATCGGCACCCCGGTTCTTGCGGCCAACGCCTCCACGAGCGGGACAACACGCCGGACCTCTTCCTCTTCCGTGACGGCGCGCGCACCGGGTCGGGTCGATTCACCACCGATATCGATGATGCCAGCCCCCTCCTCCACCATCGCCAGCCCGCGAGCCAGCGCATCGTCAAAGCTCGAGAAGCGGCCGGCGTCGAAAAAGGAATCGGGCGTGACGTTGAGGATGCCCATGACCACGGGCGTCGACAGATCGAGCTGTTGTTTACCGCACTTGAGAAACATGAGGATGATTACTGGCGCATACGACCGGCTTCAGCCAGAAAAAACGATGCCGGCACAGAGGCCGGCATCGCGTCTTTCTGTAGCCTGTCCGGCCGTTCAGTGCTGGCTGGCCGGTTTACCGATCGGCGACTCGGGCGTCTCGTCGCGATCGGGATTCTTGCCGCCCATCGGGGGCGCATTGTCGTCCCATCCCGCGGGGGGCTGCGGTTCGCGGCCCTGCATGATGTCCCTGATCTGCGTCTCGTCGATGGTCTCGTACTTGATCAGCGCTTCGGCCATCTTGTGCAGCTTGTCCAGGTGCGTGTCCAGGACGTTTTTGGCGCGCTGGTAGTTCGAATCGATCAGGCTGCGGACTTCTTCGTCGATCGCATGCGCCGTGACATCCGACACCTGCTTGTGCTGGGTCACTGAGCGGCCGAGGAACACCTCGCCGGATTCTTCGCTGTACGTCAGCGGTCCGAGCCGATCCGAAAGACCCCAACGCGTGACCATGTTGCGGGCGATATCGGTCGCACGCTCGATGTCATTCGAGGCGCCGGTCGTCACCGACTCGGGTCCGAAAATGATTTCCTCGGCAAGGCGCCCGCCGAACAGCGTGGCGATCTTGCTCTCCAGGCGGCGCTTGCTGATGCTGTAACGATCCTGCTCAGGCAGGAACATCGTGACGCCCAGTGCGCGGCCGCGCGGGATGATCGTCACCTTGTAGACCGGATCGTGTTCCGGCACGGACAGACCAACGATCGCGTGTCCCGCTTCGTGATAGGCCGTGAGCTTCTTCTCCTGATCGTCCATCACCATGGAACGCCGCTCGGCGCCCATCATGATCTTGTCCTTGGCGCGCTCGAATTCGTCCATGGACACGGTGCGACGGTTCGCGCGCGCTGCGAACAGCGCCGCCTCGTTCACCAGGTTCGCGAGATCGGCACCGGAGAATCCAGGCGTACCGCGCGCGATGATCTGCGGACGAACATCTTCGGCCAGCGGCAGCTTGCGCATGTGGACCTTGAGGATCTGTTCGCGACCGCGCACGTCCGGCAGCGGCACGACGACCTGGCGGTCGAAACGGCCCGGACGCAGCAGCGCCGGATCCAGCACGTCAGGGCGGTTGGTCGCCGCGATGACGATCACGCCTTCCGTGCCTTCGAAGCCGTCCATCTCCACCAGCAGCTGGTTCAGGGTCTGTTCGCGCTCGTCATGACCGCCGCCCAGGCCAGCGCCGCGATGGCGGCCGACTGCGTCGATCTCGTCGATGAAGATGATGCAGGGCGCATGCTTCTTTGCCTGCTCGAACATGTCACGCACGCGGGAAGCACCCACGCCGACGAACATTTCGACGAAGTCGGAACCGGAAATCGTGAAGAACGGCACCTTGGCTTCGCCGGCAATGGCGCGTGCCAGCAGCGTCTTGCCCGTGCCGGGCGAACCGACCATCAGTACGCCGCGCGGAATCTTGCCGCCGAGGCGCTGGAACTTCGCCGGGTCCTTGAGGAACTCGACGATCTCGACGACTTCTTCCTTGGCCTCATCGACACCGGCCACATCCGCGAACGTGACCTGAACCTGATCCTCATTGAGGAGTCGCGCTCGACTCTTGCCGAATGACATGGCCCCACGACCGCCCGCACCGCCCTGCATCTGGCGCATGAAGTAAACCCAGACCGCTATCAGCAGCAGGATCGGGAAGGACGAAATGAGGAGCTGCGTCAGCAACGACTGACGTTCGGCCGGTGCTTTGCTGAACTTGATGTTGGCCTTGACCAGCGCGCCGATCAGATCGGAATAGTCGGTCTCGGGATTGTTGACCACGAAGCGCTCGCCGTTGCGGCGCTGCCCTCGCAGTTGGTCGCCCTTGAAGACGACCTCATCGACAGTGCCTGAACGGACTTCGTCCAGGAATGTCGAGTAGGGGATTTCGGGCTCCGCGCCGGCCCTCGTGCTGAAGTTGCTCACCACGGTGGCCACGACCACAGCGATGACAATCCACAGGACGATATTCTTTGCGAGATCGTTCAAGGTCGAATCCTCAAAAAGCCCTTACCGGTGCCTGTCCACATGTTTGCTCAATAACACTGCCGGGGCATGATGGCAGCGGGCGACTTCTCGCCGGCGCTGCCTGACCTGGGAGGGCCGGGCCGAACGCAGAAAGCATCCGCAAGAATGGTGTATGCATTTGACACTACACCATCCGCCTCGGCCATTGCCAGAACCCGTCGACGCTGCAGATGAGCTGAATGGGGTCGAACGTGGCGGAAACTGCAGCGCCCGACCCGGCTCGTCCCAACACCCACGTCGATTGCGTGCATTCCGCCCAACCCGCACGGAAAATACCGTGATAGTTCAATCAGATGCGTCTTCCGTTCTGGAAGACCGCGGGACGTTCCGTTCAAGGTGGGGGCTGGCGCCCACATTACAAGCAAAGAAGACCGGGCAAGACCATCACGGACCGGAAGCGAACTAGTGCCTGCGCATCACCTGATCGAGCCGGACACGCCGTCGATTTGATACGGTTGCGGCCTCTGAATCAGCAGCGATACCCGAATGACAACGGCGACACTCTCCGAGAAGCAACGTAAATACCTGCGCGGGCTGGGTCATGGGCGCGATCCCATCGTAATGATCGGACAGTCGGGCCTGTCGGCCGGCGTGACCAGGGAACTGGATCTCGCACTGGACACGCATGAGCTGGTGAAAGTTCGGGCCCGGGTCGGCGACCGCGAGCAACGCGATGCGATTTTCGCGCAGCTCACCGCTCAGACCGGCAGCTCGATGGTGCAGCGGATTGGCAACGTGGCTCTGCTTTATCGCCGCCACAAGGAAAAGCCGAAGATCATCTTGCCGGCCGATTGAACTTCCAGACGACGACCAGCATCGCAATGCACGCGAACAGGAAGCAGACCCCCGCGATTCCGTGCAGCACACCGAAGCGGGCCATGTCGCCAGCGGCACGGGCCCGCTCCATCAACGGCCCGAGCAGTACGTGACTGGCCAGCGGCAAGAGAGCCGCGATGAAGATCCATGAGCGGCCGGGCAGCACCAGCCTGCCGCTGAAGCCGAGCCCCAGCAGGACAGCGCCGATGACGACGCCGATCCAGGTCTCGATGAAAAAGAATCGCGCGGCGAGCTGACCCGCCACCCGGCGGTCGTCGAGCACCCCGAACAGTGACGGCGCGACGACGCCGCAGATCGTCCAGAGACTGCCGGCCCAGAACGCGATCAGGACAGACGCGACGCGCGACATCCGTTCAGACGTACTTCACCGAGACGATTTCGTACGACCGCGTGCCGTTGGGGGCCACCACGTCCACGACGTCCCCTTCCTGCTTGCCTACCAACGCGCGCGCGATTGGCGATGACACGGAAATCCAGCCATTGCGTATGTCCGCTTCGGCGTCACCCACGATCTGATAGACGACTTTGTTGCCGTCATCCTGATCTTCGAGATTGACGGTGGCGCCGAACACGACCTTGCTGCCCACCGAGACGCGGGTAATGTCGATGATCTCCGAGTTCGACAGATGGCTTTCCAGGTCCTTGATGCGGCCTTCGATGAAGCTCTGCTGCTCGCGCGCGGCGTGATACTCGGCGTTCTCACTCAAATCGCCGTGACTGCGGGCCTCGGCAATGGCCTGGATCACGCGCGGACGATCTTCTGTCTTCAACTTCTTGAGTTCGACGCGCAAACGCTCCGCGCCCCTAAGCGTCAATGGCAGGCGCTTCACGATGCGGCCTCCTCATGCAGATCCTGTAAACGGTTCACGTCAGTCTCATTGATATGCGCGATGGCATCGCAGGTAGCGAGACCGGCGGTCACTGTCGTGTAGTAAGTCACACGCTTGTGCACGGCCTCGCGACGGATGGAGCGCGATTCGAAAATCGCCTGCTTGCCTTCCGTCGTGTTGACGATGAGTGAGATCTCATCGTTCTTGATCATGTCGACAATGTGCGGGCGCCCGTCACGTACCTTGTTGGCGCGTCGGCACGGAATGCCGGCATCAGTGATCGCCTTGGCAGTCCCTTCGGTCGCCACGATCTCGAAGCCCTCCGCCACCAGACGGCGAGCGAGTGTGACGGCCGATGGCTTGTCGCGTTCGCGCACGCTGATCAGGCAGACACCGCGCGTCGGCAGCGTGACTCCGGATGCCAGCTGAGCCTTGGCATACGCTTCGCCAAACGAACGTCCGGTGCCCATCACCTCGCCCGTCGACTTCATTTCCGGACCGAGAATCGGATCCGATTCCGGGAATTTCGCGAACGGGAAGACCGCTTCCTTCACCGAGAAGAACTTCGGAATGCGTTCGGTCGTGAGACCCAGATCCTTGAGCTTGCTGCCCGTCATCACACGCGCAGCCATCTTGGCGATCTGCACACCGGTCGCCTTGGAGACGAACGGAACCGTTCGCGACGCGCGCGGATTCACTTCCAGGATGTAGATGATGCCGTTCTGAATCGCGAACTGGATATTCATCAGCCCGACCACGTTCAGGCCACGCGCCAGTTTGCGCGTCTGCTCGCGCAGCTCGGCCTGCAATTCAGCGCTCAGACTGTTCGGCGGCAATGAGCAGGCGGAGTCGCCTGAATGCACACCCGCCTGTTCGACGTGCTCCATGATGCCGCCGATATAGACGTCTTCACCGTCGCAGATGGCATCGACATCCACCTCGATCGCCAGATCGAGGAACCGATCGAGCAGCACCGGGCTGTCGTTGGACACCTTGACCGCATCGGTCATGTAGATGCGCAGATCTTCTTCGTTGAAGACGACTTCCATCGCCCGACCGCCCAGCACGTACGACGGACGCACCACCAGCGGAAAGCCGATCGTCTTGGACATCGCGATCGCCTGGTCTTCGGTGCGCGCAGTGCAGTTCGGAGGCTGTTTCAGGTTCAGCTTCTGCACGAGCTGCTGGAAGCGTTCGCGGTCTTCCGCAACGTCGATGGCATCCGGCGTCGTGCCGATGATCGGCGCACCCGCGGCTTCGAGCGCCCGGCACAGCTTCAGCGGCGTCTGACCGCCGTACTGCACGATCACACCCGCCGGCTTTTCCTTGTCGATGATTTCCATGACGTCTTCGAACGTCAGCGGTTCGAAATACAGGCGATCGGACGTGTCGTAGTCGGTCGACACCGTCTCCGGATTGCAGTTGACCATGATGGTCTCGAAGCCGGCCTCACGCAGAGCGAGCGCCGCGTGTACGCAGCAGTAATCGAACTCGATACCCTGCCCGATCCGGTTCGGGCCACCGCCGAGGATCATGATCTTCTTGCGGTCGGTTGGCTGCGACTCGCACTCCTCGTCGTACGTCGAATACATGTACGCCGTGGACGTCGCGAACTCCGCAGCACAGGTGTCGACGCGCTTGTAGACCGGACGGATACCCATGGTCGTGCGGCGACGGCGAACGCTCGCCTCGTCGAGACCGAGCAGCGTGGCAAGACGGCGATCGGAGAAGCCCTTGCGCTTCAGCGCCCGCACGCGATCGCGGTCGAACGCTTCCAGTCCCTGTGCCTGCACAGCCTGCTCCTCAACCATGAGGTCGGCGATCTGGGCGAGGAACCAGCGGTCGATCTTCGACAGCGAGTAGACCTCTTCCACGGTCCAGCCCGCACGCAGCGCATCGGCGGCGTAACGGATTCGATTCGGTCCTGGCATGCGCAATTCTTCACGCACGCGCTGTGCATCTTCGGCACTGAGCGGCAGCTTCAGGATCGGATCGATGCCATCGGCACCAGTCTCCATACTGCGCAGCGCTTTCTGCAGCGATTCCTGGAACGTGCGGCCCATGGCCATCGCTTCGCCGACGGACTTCATCTGCGTCGTCAGTCGATCGTTGGCGCCGGGAAATTTTTCGAACGTGAATCGCGGCACTTTCGTGACGACGTAGTCGATCGTCGGCTCGAACGACGCCGGGGTCGCGCCGCCCGTGATGTCGTTCTTGAGTTCGTCGAGTGTGTAGCCCACTGCCAGTTTGGCCGCGACCTTGGCGATCGGAAAACCCGTCGCCTTGGACGCGAGCGCTGACGAACGCGACACGCGCGGATTCATTTCGATGACCAGCAGCCGGCCGTCGTCGGGATTCAGGGCGAACTGAACGTTCGAACCACCGCACTCGACGCCGATCTTGCGCAGCACCGCGATCGACGCATTGCGCATGAGCTGGTATTCCTTGTCCGTGAGCGTCTGCGCCGGCGCCACGGTGATGGAGTCGCCCGTGTGCACGCCCATCGGATCGAAATTCTCGATCGAGCAGATGATGATGCAGTTGTCCTTGCGATCGCGGACGACTTCCATCTCGAACTCTTTCCAGCCGATCACGGATTCTTCGAGCAGCACTTCGCTGGTGGGCGAAGCCTCGAGGCCGCCCTCGACAATCTGTTCGAATTCTTCGCGGTTGTAAGCGATGCCGCCGCCCGAACCGCCCATCGTGAAGGACGGACGAATGACCGTCGGATAGCCGATCTCCGACTGCACCGCCAGCGCCTCTTCCATGCTGTGCGCAATGCGCGAACGCGGCGACTCCAGACCGATCTCGCGCATGGCATTGCGGAAGCGTTCGCGATCCTCGGCCATGTCGATGGCCTCGCGCGAGGCGGCAATCAGCTCGACGCCATGCTTCTCCAGCACGCCTTCGCGAACCAGATCGAGGGCGCAGTTCAGCGCCGTCTGACCACCCATGGTGGGCAGCAGCGCGCTGGGCTTTTCCTTCTCGATGATGCGTTCGACCGCCCGCCAGTTGACCGGCTCGATGTAGATGGCATCGGCGGTCTCCGGGTCCGTCATGATGGTGGCGGGATTGGAGTTCACGAGAATGACGCGATAGCCCTCCTCCTTGAGAGCCTTGCAGGCCTGTGCGCCTGAGTAGTCGAACTCGCACGCCTGCCCGATGACGATCGGGCCGGCGCCAATGATCAGGATGCTCTGCAGGTCAGTACGTTTTGGCATCTCAACTCTTGTCTGTAACTTTCGGCCTAGCGCTCTGCCACACGACGCGCGCCGTCTTTGGCCGCGGTCTGTGCATTGAGACGCTCATTGATCATGGCCACGAAGCGGCCGAAAAGGTCGCGCACCTCGTGCGGACCGGGACTCGCTTCCGGATGGCCCTGGAAACTGAAAGCCGGCCGATCCGTACGCTCGATGCCCTGCAACGAGCCATCGAAGAGCGACTTGTGTGTCACTTTCACGTTCGCGCCAAGCGTGGTCTCGTCGACGGCGAAACCGTGATTCTGGCTCGTGATCAGCACGCGGCCGCTCGCCAGCTCCTGCACCGGATGGTTCGCGCCGTGATGGCCGAACTTCATCTTGATCGTCTTCGCATCGCTCGCGAGACCCAACAACTGGTGGCCGAGACAGATGCCGAACACCGGGATATCGGTTTCAAGGAATTTGCGGATCGCATCGATCGCGTACGTGCAAGGCTCCGGATCGCCGGGGCCGTTCGACAGGAAGATACCGTCGGGGTTCATTGCCAGCACCTTGTCGGCCGGTGTCTGCGCCGGCACCACCGTGACGCGACAGCCGTAATCCGCCAGCAGGCGCAGGATGTTGCGCTTGATGCCGAAATCGTAGGCAACGACGTGCAGACGCTGACCGGGACGTTGCTTGGGCCCCTGCTCCAGCGCCCAGTTCGTGCCTTCGTTCCACTGGTACGTACGCTTGGTCGACACGACTTTCGCGAGATCCATGCCCTTCAGGCCGGGAAACTTGCGTGCGGCGTGAACCGCAGCCGTCGCGGTCGCCTTCTCGCCCGTCATGATGCAACCGGCGAGCGCGCCCTTCTCGCGCAGAATGCGCGTCAGTTTGCGGGTATCGATGTCGGCAATGGCCACGACCTTGCCGCGTTCGAGAAAGCTTTCCAGGGATTCCGACGCACGCCAGCTCGCGTAGGTCGCGGGCAGGTCGCGGATGATCAGGCCAGCGGCGCAGACGGACGCAGACTCCAGATCTTCCGGATTGGCTCCCGTGTTGCCGATGTGCGGATACGTGAGGGTCACGATCTGACGGCAGTAGGACGGGTCGGTCAGGATTTCCTGATAACCCGTCATTGCGGTGTTGAACACCACCTCACCCGTCGTATTGCCCTTGGCACCGATCGAGCGGCCAGAAAAAACCGTACCGTCTTCAAGCGCAAGTACAGCGGTCGTTCTGTCGCCTTGAGTCACTTCAGCTCCTGTCTATCATTTCCGGCGCGCGCACGAATAGCGGGAGAGGCTTTTGCCGGTCCCGCGCACTAGAAATATCGCCACGTGCTGAAGGCGGCAGTCTACGCGAGTGACCCAAGTGAGGGAAGCGGAAACTTCTGGAATGACACTGAGGAAAACCACGATGAGCGCGGTGAAATCCTCACACGACGTGAGGACCTGCGGCTTACGAAAGTCCCAGTACATCCTGCATCGAGTAGAGGCCCGGCTTGCGGCCATGGATCCAGCGAGCTGCAGCAACGGCACCGCGTGCAAACGCCATGCGATCGCTGGCGCGATGCGTCAATTCAATGCGCTCGCCAATTCCCGCGAACGTCACGGTGTGATCACCGACGACGTCGCCACCGCGAAATACCGAGAATCCTATTGCACCGCGTTCGCGAGCCCCGGTGTTGCCGTGCCGCGCGTACTCAGCTATCGCATCCAGCGTGACCTTGCGGCCCTCAGCCGCTGCTCGCCCGAGCGCCAGCGCCGTTCCCGATGGTGCATCCTTCTTGTTGCGGTGATGGGCCTCGAAGACTTCGATGTCGTAACCAGCGTCGAGCGTTGCCGCGGTCAGCTCGACCACCTTGAGCAGCAAAGTGACACCGAGACTCATGTTGGGTGCGCTCACGATCGCAATTTTCTGCGCGGCCGCTTCGATCTCAGCGCGCGCAGCGGCGTCGTGGCCGGTCGTACCGATGACCAGCGGACAACCAGCAGCGACGCATGCGCGCAGGTTTGCCGGCGTGCCTTCGGGCAGTGCGAAATCGATGGCCACATTCGCATCGCGGATGGCGTGACCCGCATCGGCGCTGATGAGCACGTTGCGTAACGCCGAGCCAGAGGGTTCGCCGGCATCCTTGCCGTTCCAGCGGCTTTGCACCGAGGCACTGGCACCGGTCAGTCGCGCATCCGGCACTTCATCCAGCGCGCTCAGCAATGCGCGGCCCATTCGGCCCGATACACCAAAGATCGCCACGCGCAGCATCGGATTCGTCATGGCGTCAGCTTCTGATGGTTTCGAAGAAACGCTTCACGCCGTCGAGCCAGGTGCGCTCGCGCGGACTGTGATTGTGCGCGCTGGTACGCATGGTCGCGTCGAACTGTCGCAGCAGATCGCGCTGCTCGTCCGTGAGATTGACGGGAGTCTCGACGACGATGCGACAGAACAGATCGCCCGTGGCGCCACCGCGAACGGGCTTGACGCCCTTCTCGCGCAACCGGAACACGCGTCCTGACTGTGTCTCGCTCGGGACCTTCAATTCGACGTTGCCGCCCAGGGTGGGTACTTCGACCGTACCGCCCAGCGCCGCTGTCGCGAAGCTCACCGGGACTTCGCACGAGAGATGACTGCCATCGCGCTCGAAAATCGGGTGCTCACGTACCCGGATCTCAACGTACAGATCGCCAGCCGGTCCGCCGTTGCGGCCCGCTTCGCCCTCGCCCGAGAGCCGGATCCGATCGCCATTGTCGACGCCTTGCGGCACTTTGACCGAGAGCGTCTTCTTGCGACGGATGCGCCCCTGACCGAGACAGCTGTCGCAGGGCTGAGTAATCACCTGGCCGCGGCCTTTGCAGCGCGGGCACGCCTGCTGAACTGCAAAGAACCCCTGCTGCATGCGGACCTGGCCTGAGCCATGACAGGTTTCGCAACTCGTAACTTTCGAGCCGGGCGCTGCGCCGCTGCCCTTGCAGGGCTCGCATTCGCCGAGTGTCGTGAACTCGACGCTGGCCTCGTGGCCGAACACGGCCTGCTCCAGATCCAGCTCCAGGTCGTAGCGCAGGTCGGCGCCACGAAACACCTGCTGACGTCCACCGCGTCTGCTGGCGCCAAAGATGTCACCGAAGACATCACCGAAAATATCGCTGAACGCATCGCCAGCGCCGAACCCGTTGCCGCTACCGCCGCGTGCCGCCAGGCCTTCATGACCGCTCTGATCATAGATGGCGCGCTTCTGCTCGTCCGTCAGCACCTCGTAGGCTTCCTTGGCCTCCTTGAACTTGTCCTCGGCCTCGTGATCGTCCGGATTGCGATCCGGGTGATATTTCATGGCCAGACGTCGATACGACTTCTTGAGTTCGGCCTCGGTGGCTGTGCGGGAAACCTCCAGCACTGTGTAGTAATCGCGCTTGGACATGTCGTAGCTATCGGCTGCCAGGTTTCGTAGTCATTGGTCGCTGTGAAATGGGCATCACTAGATGCAAGCTGGCCGCCGCGGAATCACGTCCCGCGGCGGCCACTGTGCCATCTATCATGCCGCGCTCTCTGCGGCATGCAAATCGATTCGGGTGCACTTTGCCCCGAATGCGGCTCAGTTGCCGGTCTTCTTGTCCTTGACCTCTTCGAACTCCGCGTCGAGCACATCATCCTGCTTGGCGCCGCTGGAGCCTGCCCCGGCCGCGCCTTCAGGCGCTGCACTATCGTCGGTCTGGGCATACGCCTGCTGAGCCAGCGCAGCCGCAGCCTCGGACAGCGCCGCAGCCTTCTTGTCGATGATGTCCTTGTCGTCGTCGGTAATGGCCTTCTTCAGATCGGACACGGCCGACTCGATCTTGGCGCGATCCGCACCCTGGACCTTGTCGCCGAGATCCTTCAGCGCCTTCTCGGACTGATGGATCAGTGCATCAGCCTTGTTGCGCGACTCGACCAGTTCGCGGAAGCGCTTGTCTTCTTCCGCGTGCGATTCGGCATCCGACACCATGCGCTTGATGTCATCTTCCGACAGACCGCTCGAGGCCTTGATGACGATCTTCTGTTCCTTGCTCGTGGCCTTGTCCTTCGCCGACACGTTGAGGATGCCGTTGGCATCGATATCGAACGTGACTTCGATCTGCGGCATGCCGCGCGGTGCCGGCGGAATACCTTCCAGATTGAACTGGCCGAGCGACTTGTTATCGCTCGAACGCTGGCGCTCGCCCTGGAGCACGTGAATGGTCACGGCACCCTGGTTGTCGTCCGCCGTCGAGAACGTCTGATTCGCCTTGGTCGGAATCGTGGTGTTCTTCTCGATGAGCTTGGTCATGACGCCGCCCAGGGTTTCGATGCCCAGAGACAGCGGGGTCACGTCGAGGAGCAACACGTCCTTCACTTCGCCGGAGAGAACGCCGCCCTGAATCGCGGCACCGACGGCCACGGCTTCATCCGGGTTGACGTCCTTGCGCGGCTCCTGGCCGAAGTAGTCCTTCACGGCCTTCTGCACGAGCGGCATGCGCGTCTGGCCACCGACGAGGATGACCTCGGAGATGTCCTTCAACGCCAGGCCCGCATCCTTCACAGCGACCTTGCACGGCTCGATCGTGCGCTGAACCAGCGACTCGACCAGCGATTCCAGCTTGGAACGCGTGAGCTTGATGCTGAGGTGCTTCGGACCCGATGCATCGGCCGTGATGTACGGCAGGTTGATTTCGGTCTGCTGGCTCGACGACAGCTCGATCTTCGCCTTCTCGGCAGCTTCCTTCAGGCGCTGCAGCGCGAGCGCGTCACGACGTACATCGACGCCGCTTTCCTTCTTGAACTCCTCGCCGAGGTAATCGATGAGGATCTTGTCGAAGTCCTCGCCGCCGAGGAACGTGTCGCCGTTGGTCGCGAGCACTTCGAACTGGCGCTCGCCATCGACGTCGGCGAACTCGATGATCGAGACGTCGAAGGTGCCGCCGCCGAGGTCGTACACGGCCACCTTGCGATCACCGCCCGACTTGTCGAGGCCATAGGCCAGCGCGGCCGCCGTCGGCTCGTTGATGATGCGCTTGACGGTGAGGCCCGCGATGCGGCCAGCGTCCTTGGTCGCCTGGCGCTGCTGGTCGTTGAAATACGCGGGCACCGTGATCACGGCTTCCGTGACCGGCTCGCCCAGGTAGTCCTCGGCCGTCTTCTTCATCTTCATGAGCACGCGCGCGGAAATCTCCGGCGGCGCCATTTTCTTGCCGTGGACTTCGACCCACGCGTCGCCGTTGTCGGCCTTGACGATGTGGTAAGGGACCATGCCCACGTCCTTCTGCACGACCGAGTCTTCGTACTTGCGCCCGATCAGGCGCTTGATCGCGTAGAGGGTGTTCTGGGGGTTGGTCACGGCCTGGCGCTTGGCCGACTGGCCGACCAGTGCCTCCCCGTCCTTGGTGAAGGCCACGATGGACGGCGTGGTGCGGTCGCCTTCGCTGTTCTCGATCACGCGGGGCTTGCCGCCGTCCATGATCGCGACGCAGGAGTTGGTGGTGCCGAGGTCGATGCCGATGACTTTTGCCATGGAACAGGCTCCGTGGAATCAGGAATTCGATGGCCGGTTAGTTGGGGGCCGGCCGGGCAGGATTCAAGTCAGTACGAGTCGCTGGGGGCCGGAT
>NZ_DATDJO010000035.1:0-136931 GCF_036520495.1 Povalibacter sp.
GCCGCGGTCGGGGTCGGACTATATGAATCACAGGCTGTGAAGATGGCATCAAGCTTCCTACAAAGCTCGCTCTCTTCTCCGGAAATTTTCTGTCCGGAATGTATCCGGTTCCATTGCTCATCTCGATCTCTGCGCCATTGAGCGAAGTATTGTTCAACGAATGCGTCAACCTGAGTCTCTGTGGCCAAGAAGCCCGCGACGAGATCACGATAGATCGGCTCGTGCTCCAGGTAGCTCATTGAACGGCCCAACGCTCACGCTGTGCCGCGAGCACAGGCGCTTCGCCTGTGCGAGTCGGAACCAGCGTGTTGTTGGGCACTAATGAGCACGGCTACGAAAGTATTCGTCGAAATGCTGGGGTAGTTCTGGCAGCGGAGATGATTGCGAAAAGTACTTCGACTCCGTGGAGTGAAACTCAATGAAGCCTACATGGGTCTCGACAGCGTATTCGCCCAGCGCTTCGTCCAGAAACAGATAGCCCATCTGTCCGTAGGCCGCTTTCTCTTGCTCATTGTAGCCGTCGAAGAACAAGACAATGCCGGCTCTATCCCCATCCTTTGCGAGTAGATAACGAACTTCTTCGGCCCGAACCTTCTTGCCGCCATACTCAAGGTTGCTGAGCGGCCATCGGCGAGGTCTGAACTTGACCCACACCCAACGCTTCAAGGACGGGGCCCTTGCATACGTCGATTCGACGGCGGCGAAGGCAGACTTGGTTCCGCCAGCGCTGATGACGAACTCCCGCGCCCCGTCCTTGACTGGGCCAAACTCAAATGTCAGATCCGTATTGATCCTTTGCAACTCCGCCTGTAGCGCGTCGAAGATCGCTTCCTGGTCCTTTTCGAGTTCGAATAGTCGCGCCTCATTAGCCGCGAACCATTTCCAGAACCGGTCTTCGCTACTAGCCTTGGCCGAGTTTCCGAAAAGACTAAATCCCATAACTATGAGCGCTCCTGCGAATGCCTTCTTCATGCCCAACGCCATGCATAAAGCGCTGGCAAAGCGCGTAGCGATTTGCCAGTCGTGCGCGCAGTGCGCGCGTACTTTGATGCATTTGTTGGGCCGGACATGCTTACTTCTCTGACTCGATTAGAGAGTAGACGAGTTTACTGTCGCCGACGATTGCCTCATTACCTTATGTTCAATGCCTTTGTCTGCGCGCTCTCAAGCCGAACGCCATTGCTCACGCGCGTGCGTCTTCGCACGTCGCGTGGAGCAATTTGTTAGCTCCTCTTGCCTCACAAATGCGTCCACACAACCCGAAGCGTGCAGCCAAGCCGCTGTTCGAGTTCGTGTTTCTGATCTGCAGGGAAGTCCTCGATGTTCGGATTCATGGCCGATAGCACGAACCTTCCGAATGCCGCTGGCCAGATATACCGCAGGTCGTTCAGAGAGACATCAGCCCCGCAACAGCTTGCAACACACTGCAGGTTGCGGAATTCACCGGCTTCGGCGGAATCCAGCGCCTCTTCCCACCAGCTTTCCGCATCAGCGCCACAAGCCGAGCATTGGACACCAGACCAATTGCTGCCTGGGTGAATGAATTCGATCCCGTCCTTGTCCTCGGCCGTTACTTCATCGGCTTCCGGCACCAATGAAGCGAGCAGCTGTCGTGCGCTCTCAGCCCGCTCTCGATCAGGCTGGAACTGGGGATCATTCGGAACAAGTTGGAGCCAGTCGTCTGACATGTTCTTGAGAGCTAACGCCGCGCATAAGCCGCGAGCAACGGCGCTTCGCCGTTGCGAGTCGGGCGCACGCAGTGCGCGAACTTCATGCGCTTGTTATATCGCCGTCGTTGTACATCGGACATGTCACCTACTTGCCATATGCCGTCATGACCCCGGCCCAAACGATAGCGAGGATCATAGCGATATGAAGCACAGTAGGCGTGAAGTAAGTTGAGCCCCCCATGCTGCCGAAGCGCACGATGCAGACAAAAGTAAAGAAGCAACCCATCGCTGCGCCAGCAAACGGCAGCAACCACATTCGTGCAGGAATGCTCGTCAACGCAGTTCCACCAAATAAAAGGACAATTGTCAGGAAGACGAAAAAAGACACGGCCGCGACAATGCCGTAGTAATGAGCAAGCCGGACGCGGCGCTTAGCCATAGGCGATATAACGCCGTTGTTAAGCCGCGTGCGTCTTCGCACGTCGGCTCTTGAACAACTTGTTGGGCCTCTGTCTCACTTAATCTGTCTTCCGCATTACGGCACACAAGTCATAGTCAAAAGCCATAGTAATGTCGTTCGTACGGGTTATTGCCGTTGGAGTCATGTTCAGCATACAAATGGTCAAGCCATCATCATTCCAGAAGTATCTCCCTGCAGGGCGTTCGTCGTCCTTCGTCGCCTGGAACACGACGTAGTTTGGTTCGAGTCTAAACTTCGGCCGACCACGTCGAATCGCTCGAAATCTGCCGGTCGCAGATTGCTGCTCGGCAGAGTTAAGCCAACCAGATTCTGGTGTACGCGGAAGTTCACCAATGAGATCGAGCGTCATGGTTGCTGGGCCGCTCTCTCCGATATATCTGCCAGAGAACTGTGGCAGCGGCTCGTGAGTCGACACGCATGCGCATAGGCACGCAGTCACTGAAAGGAGAGCCTGTCGTTTCATTCTCGTTCTCTCTCATGCCCAACGCTGAAGTTGAGCCGCGGACGGAGGCTTGCCGACGGACGTCGGCTCGAACGACCGGTTAGGGCGCTTCTTCACGGACAACTATTACCCAGAATGTAGCTGCTCCCACCAACCCGGACGCAAGCCCAAAAACACCTTCGCTGACGGCACGCAAGTAAAACTCTGGACTAGGTATTGGCGATGCAGCAACTAGCCAGCCGATAGCACCAAATAGAGCGCCCACAACGAGAAGAACAGGGAAAGACAAAGCACCAAAGCGACGCAGCACAAAGAAGAGCGGAACGCCAACCACAATAAGAAATGGGTAAGTAAAGAACGCTCCGCCGAGCACCATAAGAAACGCGTATCCGAAACCCCCGAGATTGCCGAAAGCAAACACGAGCGATGACACAAAAGCACCGACCACCAAACCAGCCAATGGGGCGAGGAGAAAACCTTTGATGACGCGATTCACGTAAAGCGCCCTAACGCCAGCGATGAGCCGCGAACAAAGTGCAGCGCACTTTGTGAGTCGGGCGACCAACGGGAGCGGACTCGATCGCTTTGTTAGGCATCTTCGTCCTTGAATTTGTCCTTCGCGGTTATGGGGTCGCACAGCGCGTCAGCATACTTGGCCAGCTCCTTGAGTACCTCTGCTGTTTCTTTGAACGAAAGGTGTGCATCAGTGCTCCGAATTCCCTGATTTTCCAGCCACACCGGGACTGTGGCTCCAGGAAGCAGTTGGCCATTCTCGATTCGAGACTCAACGTGCTTCATCTGGTTGTACAAAGCATTGAGGCGTTGTTCCACCGAGCCGTCATCCTTATTGAATGCCGTACCACTCCACGCCTTCATCAAGATTGCAAACGCGTGCCAGGCTTGGCCAAGGAAGCTCTCCCAATGAAACAATGCATCTGCATAAGCACGAGGAGACTGCCCGCCGGCAGATAGGAAAGACTGCGTGCTAGTGCGTGCCAAAGTGTGTTCGGAAAATGCAACCTGGCAGCGGCGCAGATAGTTGAATGCATACGCGTTCATCGGAGGCTTGAACTTCCCTCTGAAGGTGCAGTTCAGAAAGTAGTTACTTACCCAATGAGCAGATTCGGCAGAGAACTCAGAGGCGTCAGGAATTTCCGCGTGATTGAACTGAGAAGCACCGGGCGCGATATGTTCATCAAGAACGGCTGACGAGAATCCAAGAGCCATATGTTCCTCGCCTAACGCTGTTGTTAAGCCGCGTGCGTCTTCGCACGTCGGTTCTTGAACAACTTGTTAGCTTGTCTCAAGTTGCCTCGAACGGGTCGCCGGAGCTCAGCCGCTTGCTACACCACGGACACACAACTGCGCTCTTCAGAATGCGGCGAGAACACTTGGGGCAATCCATTGCGCTGCTTTTTCGTGAGGCCTTGCCGTCAAGCTTTCCGTCCGACAAATCCACTTTCTCGATGTATTTCTTCAGATCCGCATCAGTGAGCCCGGTGTGGACCTTAAGCAGCTGCCATAGAGCAGCCGTGACCAATTGCATGCGTTCGTATCTCTTCTCTAGATCCCGCACTCTGTCACTTGTGGCGGTGAGGCGGCGATTGGAGTTGGATTGCAGTGCTCCGAGCTCTCCGAGCTTGCCGCCAGTGACAACGCGATCCGCAATATCAACTTGCGTCTCGTAGAGGTCGAACAGGTCACTCCAGTCGATCACGATTCCTCCTCTTACAAGCTAACGGTTGAGTTGAGCGGCGCGCACGCCGGCGTATGAGCTTGGCACTTTATCCCTCACGCGTCCGCTCGAACGATTTGTTAGGCCTGCCCTTTAGTGCATGCAGCATTGTTCTGGCCTCATCGCGGCCATTCTCTGTGATGAAGCGGCTACCCGTGGCGCGCTTGAGCAACCTTGAGGCGTGCGACCTGCTCTGGCGAATGCCTCGGCCAGCCAGTACGAGCTTGGCAAGCTCGACTGCGGCATCGCCATCCTTAAGACGCACTGCGCGCACGTACCACTGCGCCTCTAGTCGATGCTTACCCTCGTCCCGATAGATCGTGGCGATGTTCGACGCAGCGGCGCCACTCCCCCGGCGATATGCTCTGCGGTACCACTTCAGTGCCAACGCGCGATTCTTGCGAACACCAATACCGCAGTCGTA
Organism: Povalibacter sp.; assembly: GCF_036520495.1. Lineage (GTDB taxonomy): Bacteria > Pseudomonadota > Gammaproteobacteria > Steroidobacterales > Steroidobacteraceae > Steroidobacter. The sequence goes on from NZ_DATDJO010000035.1 coordinate 4,753, forward strand.
GCAGTAGCCGAGGTTCAACTCTCCGGCGCCGCTGCCGCGAATCGCAAGTTGGCTATACAAACGGAACGCGGCGGTGCGACGCCCAGATTCCCAGGCGTCGTGGGCTTTACGTTCGAGGTCGGCGTCGTCGCTCACAGGCAGGCCTAACTTGATTTAGATCGCAGCAGTCTGACGAATAACCAGGGACCCTGCTAGATAACCAGGGAGGGGTGCCGGCGGCAAGCGATTGTCGCCGCTCGTATTATGTTGCCGGCTGCAATCTATCCACCCCATCAATATCGGGATAATCTGGCGTCGGATGCACGTCTTGTTGAGGGGCGTGACTTTTCGATCGCCAGATAACCAGCGACTGCCCGATAACCAGGCCACCCGCCCCCACACAAGCCGCTCATCTGCGTTGACTTATTCGCCGGTGGCTGTATATAAACACAGCATCAATGGACTGAGCTTGCGGCCATGCAATACAGGTCACCGGAGCGACCGCCCCTGCAGTCGAGACGTCTGCTCGATCAGGTCCGTGAACGGGTGCGCTACATGCACTACAGCCTGCGCACGGAAGAGTCGTACGTTTACTGGGTGCGACGCTTCGTCAAATTTCATGGCCTACGTCACCCGCGCGAACTGGGGAAGGCAGAGGTGGAGCAATTCCTTGCGCATCTCGTTACCCAGAACAATGTTGCGCCATCGACGCATCGGCAGGCGCTCTCTGGTTTGTTGTTCCTGTATAGGCAGGTGCTCGACATCGAACTGCCATGGATGAATGACATCGGACGACCGAGGGCCCGGGACCACATTCCGGTCGTACTCTCGCGCGTGGAAGTCACACGCCTGCTCCATGCGATGAATGCGGGTGATCTGCTGATCGCTCAGACGCTCTATGGAATGGGCTTGCGCTTGATGGAGTGCCTGCGCCTACGCATCAAGGACGTGGATTTCGATCGTAAGATCGTGATCGTTCGCGAGGGTAAGGGCGCGAAAGATCGCGTCGTGATGCTGCCAGCCGCGCTGACGCAACCGCTGCGGGAACAGATCGCATTGTCCCGCTCGATCTGGGCAGGGGACCGTGCGGCGAACCATCCCGGTGTTTGGTTGCCCGATGCGCTTGCGCGGAAATATCCGCGGGCGCCGACGTCCTGGTCATGGCACTGGGTATTTCCAGCAGCCCATCTCTCGACGGATCCGCGCAGCGGGATCCGTCGGCGTCACCATCGTTTCGAGCAGACCATCGGTCGGGCAATCTCCCGTGCGGTGGCTCGCGCAGGGTTGGAGAAAAAAGTCACGGCGCACACGCTGCGGCACTCCTTCGCGACGCATCTGCTCGATTCCGGGGTCGACATCCGTCGCGTACAGGAACTGCTCGGGCATGCCGACGTAAGCACGACGATGATCTACACCCACGTGCTGTCATCGTCTGCGGCTGGCACGGCCAGCCCCATAGATGCGCTGCCCGAAATGCAGCCGATTGAATCTGGCATCGGCGGCGAGGTTCGGGAGGCATACGCAGCCTATGGCGTGATGCGCCCTGCAGGCCCATCACTGGAGCCCTACCTCCCCCCTGATTCCCGAGTGCCACTGACCGCGCCTGCTGCTGACATTCGGTGACTTGCCTTGCGAAGGTGCCGGCGAATGCTGCGGACGGCTCTGTGAATTGCCATCCGTGGGTGCGATCGAGTTGCCGTTCGGCTGACCCTTGCCCTCACGCTGCCTACCGGATTTTTTTGCGGACGCCCGCGGCGCCCATTAGCGACTTACTTGCTTGAGTCTGGTTACGACATTCGAACCGTGGAAGAACTGCTCGGTCACGCCGCTGTGAAGACCACGATGGCCTACACATACGTCCCGAATCGCGGGGCGAGGTGTGGTCAGCCCTGTTGATCTGGGTTGACGACCATTCGATAGACTCAGGGTGATCGGATATTTCGCGAAGACCGCGGCCGCTCTTGTGCGTCCATGCACTTCGCGACATTCGGGCGTCCTGCCCATCACTCGTGGGGTGCAACCGTAGCGCAGGAAGGAAGCGGGTCAGCCCAATGGACCTGGACTGACCACGAGTTTATTCAACGATGGAACCCCAGGAAGGTCATCCTGATGGCTCGACCTTCCTGGGAATTCGACTGTGCCGGAGATTCGTCACAGTCGATCAGGCGGGAATGTCCGGGACACGGACAGCGATTACCGCCAGCTCAGCGATTCCCGAAATTTCCCGACCGAAACTGACCGCGGCCGCTGTTGCCGTTCTGCGAGTTGCCTTGCGACTGCTGCGGACGATTCTGTGAATTGCCATCCGTGCGTGCAATCGAGTTGCCGCTCGCCTGGCCTTGCCCCTGACGCTGCCCACCCGAGTTCTGTGGACGACCGCGGCGTGCGTTCTGATTGCCGCCGCCCGAGGATGGTCGATTGCGATTCTGCGGCTGACGTCGTGGATCCTGATGCGGTGCGTATTCCTGCGCGCCGGGCGGTGCGACGCTGCGGCCGACTGGCGGTGGTGAAATCTGCGGCACCTGCAGGCTCGGCACCCGCTTGCCGGTGACGCGTTCGATGTCCTTCAGCAGACCCACTTCGTCCTGCGACACCAGTGACAGCGCAATCCCGGTCGCGCCGGCGCGGCCCGTACGACCGATGCGATGCACGTAGTCTTCGGGGACGTTGGGCAGCTCGTAATTCACGACGTGCGGCAGTTCTTTGATGTCCAGCCCGCGAGCGGCGACTTCGGTCGCTACCAGTGCACGGATGTTGAAGCCTTTGAAATCAGCGAGCGCTTTCGTGCGCGCCGACTGGCTCTTGTTGCCGTGAATGGCGGCGGCTTCGATGCCGTCGTCCTGCAGCTGCTTGCACAGGCGATTTGCGCCGTGCTTGGTGCGAGTGAAGACCAGCACCTGCGACCAATCGCCTTCGCGGATCAGGTGCGACAACAATGGACGCTTGAGATCCTTCTGGACCATGTACGCGCCCTGCTCGACGCTTTCGACCGCGGCGTTGCGACGGGCGACTTCGATCTCGACCGGCTGGCGCAGCAGGCTCTGGGCCAGCTGACGCATGTCGCTGGAATACGTGGCCGAGAACAGCAGGTTCTGACGCTCGCGCGGCAGCAGCTTGATGACACGGCGAATGTCGGCGATGAAGCCCATGTCGAGCATGCGGTCGGCTTCGTCCAGCACCAGGATTTCGATCTGGCGCAAATCGACGGTGCGCTGCTGCGCGTGGTCGAGCAGACGGCCCGGCGTTGCCACCAGGATGTCGACGCCGCGACGCAGTGCTTCGATCTGCGGATTGATGCTGACGCCACCGAAGATGGTCAGCGTACGCAGCTGCAAGTACTTGCCGTAGCTCTTGATGCTTTCCGCCACCTGGGACGCCAGTTCGCGCGTCGGCACGAGCACGATGGCGCGAGGCGTACGCGATACATTCGGCGTCGCCTGCAGGCGCTGCAACAGCGGCAAGGTGAAACCGGCCGTCTTGCCGGTGCCGGTCTGCGATCCGGCAAGAATGTCACGTCCCGCGAGAATCTCCGGAATCACGCGCGCCTGTACGGGCGTCGGCTCCGTGTAGTTGCGATCGGCGAGCGCACGAGTGAGTTCGGGCAGGAGCCCGAGAGCAGCGAATGGCATATGTATACGTTCCTCTACCGCACCTGCTCGCGAGCCCTGAGGCATCGCGGGTCCAGTAAAGGCGGGAGACAAGTTCGAGACGGGCAGAGCCGTTGAATTCTCGAGAAATGAACGAGCTGACCGGACGGCAGCTTGTGTAGGCGGCGCGGACTCTACAGGGAATCGCGGCGCTTTGCACTGCGGCATTCCCTAAATCCACTGGAGGATCGGCAAATTGACCGCATCGCCAGCCGCCGGATGGCATCCCGGACGTTGCTGCGCAACCATACGCCGGTCATCAAGCCCAGGAGCGTGACATGTCCGATCGATCCGTCACGTCGCTCGCCACAACGCCGTCATGGCAGTTGCTGGCCGCGTTCCTTGCGCATGTCATCGCCACGTTGACCCATTTCGTGCACAACGGCATATACCTCAGTGACTACCCGAACCTGCCATCCTGGTTCACTGCGGCAGGCGTCTATGCGTCGTGGTGCGCGCTGACAGCGGTCGGGCTCGCGGGCCTCGCGTTGCTGCGCTACGTGTCCACGCGACTCGGCCTGGGTGTGCTGATTCTTTACGGCATCCTCGGCTTCGGCGGGCTGGATCACTACACCCTGGCGTCGATCGCCGCGCACACCACGGTCATGAACCTGACGATCCTGTGCGAATCGATCACGGGAACGCTGCTGCTGATCGCCATTGTCCGCGAGTTCATTCGTTTCGACCGTGCACGCAATGCGGCGTGAGCCGGGCACGCAACGATCATTCGTCGTATGGCCGCTTCATCTGCGGTACTGAACGTACGGCGCCAGGGTCGCGATCTGGTTGTACAACGCCTGAGCGCGCGCGTTGTCGGTTTCCGTATGCCAGTAGACGCGCGTGACATCGCGTTCGTCCGCGGCGCGGTAGACGGCCTGGATCAACGCGCGACCAGCGCCAAGACCACGCACCGTCGGATCGACGAACAGATCTTCCAGGTAGCAGTAACCGTTCAGTGACCACGTCGACAGATGGAAGTGGTAGTGAACGAAACCGATGACACGATCGCTCGCATCGAGCGCAACGAAGGCGTAGGGCTGCTGCGCCGGATCGATGAGGCGCTGCCACGTCGCGTCGGTGATGTGCTGCGGCAACTCGTGCCGATAGAACTCGAGATAGCCGGCCCAGAGTTTGTCCCAGCGCGCGCGGTCGGTCGCGTGAAGTTCGCGGACGGTGACGGCAGGATGATTGGGCATCGGGGCGGTCCTGATGAGGGAATCACTTCGTTGTCGTGCGCAAACTGGCGGTGAAGCCCGGCTTCCATTCGGTTGTGTCCGATTGCCGATCCCCTAAGGCTGGCTGTCAACGCAGTGGCCTCTGACTGTAGCGCGCAAGCCCGGATTCTGGAGCCCTTTGTCCGCCGGCTCAAAGCCAAATGGCAACTGATTTAAGGAAGGTCTGATGAATTGCAGATTCGTCGGATTAATCAGAGATTCCTTAAGGACAGTCGGTGTGATTTCTGTGGGTCCGACTTCAGTCGGACATCTGAAACTCAGGAATGTCCGACTGAAGTCGGACCCACAGAAGAACGCTCACACCACCTACTTCGCGGCCTCAACCACCGGCGAGTACTTGCGCAGGAACTCATTGCTGGCCAGCAGGTTCCCCGCAACCTGGCGCTGCATCTCGGGATCGCTGGCGGAGAGTCGCAGCATTTCGTCGGCGGTCTTCTTCAACCCTTTCACGGCCTCACGATTTCGAGGATGCAATTCATAGGCCTTCGCATAGTGGGTCAGCGACTGCTCCACGGCAGGAGTCATGCCCTGCTGGTAGAAAGCCCATTCCTTGTCGCCATCAGTCAGCTCCGCAGTAATTTCCTGTTGTGTTTCCGCCGGCAGCTGCGCGAACGGAATCGCAGGACTCGTCTCGACGTAGTTTTCGTACCAGAAATATCCCGCAGTGACAGCCAGCACCGCCGCCGCCGCGACCGATACCTTCTGCACCGTCGAAATGCCGCGGAACAGCTTGAGGAATTCCGCTGCGTCCTTCGGCCGCTGTTTGCGGTCGAACGATAGGCATCGCTCCAGCGCCTTGGCCTCACGCATCTTGAGGCCTTTGAGCGGCGGCGGCTTGATGCCGAGCTTGCGGGCTGCGGGGGCGCCGTGGCGCTGGTACGGATGAAAGCCGGTGAGCAGTTCGTAGCCGATGATGCCCAGCGCGTACATGTCATCGGCGGGATGCGGGTCGATGCCATCGATCATTTCATCGGTGGCATACGCTTCGGTGTAGGCGCCGAGACTGCCGGCATCGAACACGTCCTGGTTCTCGGGCGTGATCGAGCTGGGCACGGCGCGCGCGATGCCGAAGTCGAGAATCTTGGGCGTGCCGTCGTCGATGATGAAGACGTTGCCGGGCTTGAGGTCGGAATGAACGATGCCTTTGCGGTGGGCGTAGGCCAGGCCTTCGGCGATGCCGCGGATGATTGGCAGGGCGATGTCGGGTTTCACGCCCTTGCCGCGCGCCTCGCGCACGATCGCTTCGAGTGGACGGCCCTTGAGCATCTCCATCGTCATGAAGACGGAATCGCCATCGCGGTCGAAATCGAACACGGTGACGACGTTGGGATGCGCGAGCGTCTGCGCTTTGCGCGCCTCGCGCTGCAAGGCGATGAAGGACTGCGGATGCCGCTCGAAATCGGCGTTCAGCACTTTCAACGCGACGCGCGGATTCGGGTCCTGTGCTTCTTCCTTGCGGCGATCGATCGCACCGAACACGAGGCCCATGCCGCCCTTGCCGAGCAGCGATTCCAGGACGAAGCGGCGCTTGACGATGGAGCCCGGTTGCAGCGGGCCGCGCTGCGACTGATCTGCGTCATCGAGTGATTGCACCAGACGGTCGCTGATGACCTGCGTCTTGTCGGTCGATTGCAGCGTTGGTGCGTACGGCGCGAGGGCCTGGGTACCGAGTTCGATCTGAACGGTACGGGCCGAGGTCGGAGGAAACTGGCGCTCGGTACGCAGCGTCGCATCCGGGTCGTCCGGCTGGACCAGCGTCGCGGCGACCGTCGCTGAGCTCACTTGCGGGCTCGCGGGCGTTCGCAATGTATTGCCGGCGTCCGGACGCATGTGGGTTTCGTCGACATCGGTCGGCGCCGGTCGCACCAGCGTTTTTGCAATCGGCGGCCGGGACATGCCGACGGTGGACTCCGAGGCGACCGTCGCGTCAACCGTGCCGGGTCGCATGGCCGTCATGTCTCCTTCCGGCTGCGTGGCATCCGACATCGCGATGGTCTTGTCGGCAGCTTCGCGGATGACGCGTTCGATCCCCGCCAACAGCGCGCGACCTGCCGGAGCGGCCAGGCGTCCCGCAGCGACGTCGCTTTGCACGCGGGCAATGAGGGCAGACGTCTGTGTGGGATTTTCGCGTGCGAGCTGTTCGATGCCGGCGACGGCGTCGGCGGATGTGAGCGTACCGCGCGCGAGCCCCGCGAGGAGCTGATCGATGGTGTGGGACACAGGCATACCGTTGTGACTGGGACGCTGCGGCGCAGACGCCGCATCAAACCGATTCTACGTCGCTTCGATGATGACGACTGTGACGTTGTCACGGGCGCCAGCGGCCAGGGTTGCATCGATGAGCGCCTGGGCTGCCTCCTGCACCGTGCCCTCGCCCAGCAGTGCAGCGATACGCTCCGCCGACAGTTCACGAGTGAGGCCATCGGAACACAGCAGGTAGCGATCACCCAGGCGCACACGGTCGCGACGTATTTCGAGCGCGAGGGTCTGCTCGCCGCCGACCGCGCGCATGATCGAGTGATCTGCTTCTTCGAGTTCGTCCGGCCCGAGCATCGGTGCGATCTGTGCCGCCCAGGTGTGATCGGTCGTCATCTGCGACAGCTGCTCGTGGCGCAGCCGGTAAACGCGACTGTCGCCGGCCCAGAGGATGGCACAGGCCGTGCGCTGTGCTGCGAAGACAACGACGGTGCTGCCGCTTTGGATCGGGTTGACCAAGCGAATCGCAGCGGCGTAGAGCCGGGTGTTGACCTCGCTCGCGCGGCGCTGGATTGCATCGACGGTCGCATCGAGCGTTTTTCCGGGCACGATGGATGCAAGCGCGTCGCGGACCAGGCCGCTGGCAACGTCACCCTGCATGTGACCGCCCATGCCATCGGCCACCGCCCACACACCGGCGGCAGCGTGATCGACGAAAGCATCCTGATTCGACTCGCGAACCCGGCCGGTATGGGTCAGCGCGGCCGACACATAGACGGGATGAATATCTTCTTCGACCAGTGTGTCGTCCAACAATGAGGTGCCCCTGGCGCTGTCCTGCTTCAGCGGCCGCGGCCGCGTGACTTGAGCCGCTCGATCTGTGCTTCGTAGGCCTTCGCGAACTCGTTGCCGAACAACGTGCGGAAACTGCCGTCGGCATCCTTGATCGTCTCACCGTACTTCTCGCGATACAGGTCCCAGTAACGCAGCTTCGCGGGCCCGCCGAGGATCGACCCTTTCTTCATGTGGCGATCGAATTCCTGCTGCAGGTGATTGGGATCGAACTGCGCGAGCATGGTCTCGAACGCGAGGCGCATCGCCGCGAGCACGGCTGTCTGGTGATCGCGGACATCGTGCAATGCTTCAGTGAAGGCGGCGGCCGGTTCCAGGTACGCGGCATTCTGTCGCACCAGCAGGTTGTGGAAGGCATCTTCGACGTTGGCGGAGAACTTGAGCGGATTGTTGTTCGCGGGCTTGAACGTCGTACTGCGGATCCGCAGGTCGTCCTTCATCTGATCGCGAGCCCGCAGCACTTCCATCAGCCCGCCGACCGTCACGCGCAGGATCTCGCCGCAGGTACGGGCAAGTTCATCGGACGGATCGACATTCTCGACGCCGGCGGCCTCGAGCAACTTGAGCATCTGCGCCGCATCTCCCGTGGACGCAGCAGCGTCGGCCGATTTGCTGCGGGACGCGGGTGGTGCGGCACGCGGTGCCGGTGGCTTCGGTTCGCTGCGTCGGACCTCGGGCGGCGGCCGCACTGCGACGACCTTGGGCCGCGGCGGCTCGGGCGGCGGGTCAGGCAGCTCCATTTCGCTCAGGCCGAACCACTGGGTTTCGTTGTTGCGCTCGGCAGCGGCTTTGGCTGCGCGGGAGCCCATGCTGGCGGTGCGGTCGTCGTCGGGCGGCGGCGGAATGATCTCTTCCGTCTCGCGCCCGGCGCGTGCGGCCCGCGGTGGCTCGTGACGGTCAGGATGTCTGGCAGGTTGCCTCGGTTGATTGCCGCGTTCGGCGCGACCCTGCAGCGCGGCGAGAGGATCCTGCGACTCCGCTTCGGTAGCCGATTCCTTCTCGAGCGACACCTTGATTTCGTACGCATCGATGAACAGCACATCGCCGTTCTTGAGGGCATGGGCCTGCGTCTTCGACAGGCGCGAATCGGGAGAATTGACGAAGACGCCGTTGGTGCTGGTGTCTTCGACGAAGAACCGGCCGTTCAAGTAGCGGATGAGCGCGTGCCGGCCGGATACGTACGGATCCGGGAGCACCCAATCATTGTCAGGCAGGCGTCCGATCGTGCCGCCGATCGAATGGAATACCTTGCGTCGCCCGGCACCGAGCTGCGCAGCCTGCTCCCCTATCACTTCAAGTGTCAGGATCATGCGAGCTTACTAAACCAATGTTCGCGGGCTTTCAACACGCAAGCTGGGCACCACCCTTCACCAGTAACCACTGCTCATGAAATCGGACCCCAGTTCCGCGTGCCAATCCGGCCGGTCATTGTTCGATTATGTGGCCGGTGCGCTGCAATGGACTAAAGCCGCAGGCATGGCAGTATCGACCAGTGCCAGCGGGCAATAATGCGCCCCAGCCCACAAATCATACGGGGAAAGACTGATGGTTGGCCGACTTGCAACACCGGTTCGAATTCTGGTCCTGCTGGTCGCAACGGCGGCAAGTACCTGGGCCGCGGCGGCGGACGATTCAAATCCGCAGGTCATCGAAGGGTTCATCAACGCGCCCCTTGCGGAGGTCTGGAAGCTCTTCACCACGCCCGAGGGCTACAAGGTGCTGGGAGTGCCCCAGTCGCAGATCGACCTGCGGGTCGGCGGCCTGATTCGCAGTCACTCGGTTCCGAAGGGCGTACTGGGCGACCCCGAGACCCGCATCGAGGAACTCCTCGCTTACGACCCCGAACGAATGCTCGCCCTGCGCACCAGGCAACAGCCCGCCAGCATTCCTTACCCGGACGCAGTGGCGGGCACGTGGTCCGTGATCTATTTCACGCCGTCGGGCGCGGACATGACGCATGTTCGTATCGTGGGACTGGGTTATCGCGACGATCCGTCATCGCAGGCCCTGCGCAAGCTGTTTGCCGAGAGTAGTCGCGGCACGCTGGATCAGGCGGCCAAGCGCTACTGGCCCAAGTGCAAGTTGTGTGCGGCCGAGCCGCTGCCGGCTGAGTAATCGCAAGATGGACCGTAACTACATCCAGAACGAACACATCGTCGATCGCTATCTGGCGGGCGAATTGACGGTGCGCGAAGCACGCGAGTTCGAGCAGTTCTGTCTCGAGAATCCAGCCTTCCTGAAGCAGCTGCCGATCCCGGTGCGCCTGAAGGCGCGCCTCGCGCGCAAGCCGCTAGAAGCCAGCGAGACCGGCATGTTCCCGGCCATTCCTTCCAGCGCGACGCGCACGGCGCTGGAAGTGAACGACGAAGGTTTCGACGCCGCTGAAGAGGACGGGAAATGGGAGCGCAGCAGCAGTCCTGCTGCGGGCGGTAACCGTCTCGTCGTCATGGGCCTCGCCATCGCGCTGATCGCAGCCATCGGTGGATTGGTGGCGTACGGCATGCACGCAGGCGCGCTGTCGAAGCAGCTGCAGGATGCGCAGCGCAAGATCAAGGTCACGGAGATGCAGGCGCCGGCGAGCGTGCAGAAATATCGACTGCAGCTCGTGGGTTCAAAACCCACACAACCTACGCTGGCGTTGGGCTGGATGCAGCCGCCGCAATTGCTCGAGCTGACCATCGACTCGACGGAAGAACGCTTCGCGACCTACCAGATCACCGTCAACAAGGCCGACGGTACGTTCGTCATGCAGCTGAATCGAATCGCACGTGACTCGAACAAGGACGTGCAGTTCCGACTGAACTCCTCGGCTTTCGGCCCCGGCGACTACCTGCTCGAGATCAAGGGCTACACGTGGAAAGGACAGTTGCAGCCGGTCGGGTGGGCGAGTCTGGGCTTCGAGTGATACGAGTGACGCGGATAACGAAAGTCACGTGCGTCGCAAGGTAAGTCCATCCCCGTCACTTTCGTGACCCTCGTCACCCTCCCCTGAGCGTCGCCACCGGCGGATGATTCACGACGGATCGAGTCGCGAGCGTTCCGCTGACGCCGACGAGCACCGCCCCGGAAATCAATCCGACGATCCACACCAGCGGATCGGGCGTGTACTTCAGATTGAACAACTGCGTCGCCAGGAAGTAGCCCGCAACCGACGCACCGCATGCCGCGAGCAAGCCCGCAAGCAATCCGAGCGTCGTGAACTCCGCCGCGACACCCTGCAGCACCGTCATGCGACTTGCACCCAGCGTGCGCAGCATCGCGCTTTCGTAGCGGCGCTCATCGCGCGTTGACTGTATCGCCGCCAGCAGCACGGTGATGCCAGCCAGCAAGGTGAAGCCGAAGACGTACTGCACTGCCAGCGTCGCCTTGTCCATGACGCCGCGCACCTGAGTCAGGATCGCTTCCAGATCGATGGCCACGACTTCGGGAAACTGCCGGGTGAATTCGCCGAGAATGGGGCGCTGCTCCTGCGAAATATGCACGCTCGTGATCATGGTGCCGGTCGCCGAATCGAGCACACCGGGCGAAAACACCATGAAGAAGTTGGGTCGGAATGAATCCCACTTCACTTCGCGAAAACTGGTGACGCGAGCTCGCACGGTTTCACCCGCCACGTCATAGGTCAGCATGTCGCCGAGCTTCAGGCGCAGCGACTTGGCCATCTCGCTCTCGACCGACACCTGCGGATCGCTCGACTGCGGCGACCACCATTCGCCCGCAACGATGCGATTGTCGGATTGCAGATCGCGCGCCCAGGTGAGATTGGCCTCGCGGTCGAGGAAATCACGCGCCTGTTCATTGGCGGTCTGCATCTGCGCGGTGTCTTCCTTGTTGATACCCGTGAGACGCGCGCGGACCATCGGCACCAGTGTGGGCACCGGAATGCCACGATCGCCGAGAAATTTCTGCACGCCTTCACCCTGATCGGGCCGCATGTTCATCATGAAGTAGTTGGGGGCATCGGCCGGCAGGCTCGCGCGCCAGTCCTGCATCAGGTCGTTGCGCACCAGCGCGAGCAACAGCAGCACCATCAGCCCCAGCCCGAACGCGACGATCTGGATGACGCTGTCGCGGCCACGGCGGGCAATGTTCGCCATACCATAACGCCAGGCGACACCGACGCTGCCACGCAGTCGCGCGAGGACGCGTACCAGCAACCAGCCGGCGAGCGCCAGCACGGCGAAGGTCGCAGCCGTCGCGACGACCACATACATCAGCAGCTTGAGATCGCGCAGCAACCACGCGAGCAGTGCCAGCAGTGCGGCGACTGCCATCCCATAGACGGTCAGGTAGCGCAGCGGTGGCGGCTCGAGATTGCGACGCAATACGCGGGCCGGCGGCACACGACGCAGCTGCAGCAGCGGCGGCAGCGCAAAGCCGACCAGGATCAGCACCGACGTCATGACACCGAGCCACATGGCGTCGAGCGACGGCGGCGGCAGCACACCGCGAACGAGATCCTTCAATAGAATGCCAATCGCGGCCTGCGCGCCATAACCGATGGCGGTGCCGATAATGCCGGCGACGAGTCCGATCGCGAGCAGCTCCAGCACGCTGATCTGCAGCACCAGGGCCTGCGGCGCACCCATGCTTTTCATCAGAGCGACCGTGTCGAGATGGCGCGCGACGTAACGCCGCGCAGCGATGGCCACGGCGATGGCCGCGAGCAATAGTGTCACCAGCGCCGACAGGTTCAAGAACCGACCGGCACGATCCATCGCGGACTGTATCTGCGGACTCGCTTCGTCGAGATCGACGATGCGCTCACCCGGCTTCTTGCGCGCGATCAGGTCCTGCTTGAGCGAAGCCACGGCAGCGGCGTCGCCAGCGAACAGCGCCGCATACGAAACCCGGCTGCCAGGCTGCACGAGTCCCGTTGCCGGCAGATCCTCCAGCCGCAGCAGCAGCGACGGCGCCAGATCGACGAACGCCGCACCCTGGTCGGGACGATAGTCGAGCACCTTCGTGATAGTGAATTCGGCACTGCCGAGCGTGACCCGATCTCCGACCTTCGCGTTGAGTTGCGCGAGCAGCCGCGCTTCCGGCCAGACCTCCAGGACACCGGGCAGCGTGCTCACTTCATACGCCACGCCGAATGGCTCATCCGCGATCTTGATGCGGCCGCGCAGGGGGTACCTGTCGGAGACCGCACGGATGGCCGACAGAGCGCTGTCCTCTCCAAGCATGACCACGCTCGGAAAGGTTGCAAGCTCCGCCGTCGCCAGCCCCTTGCTCTGCGCCAGATCGAAGTACGCGCGATCGATCACGCTGGACGAACGCACGCGCAAGTCGGCGGCCAGCACTTCGCCGGCCTGTTGCTCGACAGCGCCGCTGACGCGACTGGTGAAGAATCCCACGGCCGTCAGCGCCGACACCGCGACGAGCAACGCGAACAGCAACACGCCGAGTTCGCCGGACTTGGCATCGCGCACCAGCGCCAGCAGTGCGAGCTTCAATGCTTTCATGCACCGAACTCCGGAATCGAGATAAGAATTTCCACCGGGGACACGGGGAACACTGGGACGAAGCGAATCACGAACCACTGACACGGATTTCTTGACCCCGTGGTCCCCGTGCCCCCCGTGGAGATCTTCCTCTCTGGATTCATGCGGCCACCCGCCCCGCCTCAATGCGCACGATGCGTCCGCAACGCTGTGCGATGGCCTGGTCGTGCGTGACGATGACGAGCGTGGTCTGTACTTCGCGGTTCAGATCGAACAGCAGTTCGATGATGCGCTCGCCGGTCACCGCATCGAGGTTGCCGGTGGGCTCATCGGCGAAGAGAACGGCGGGTCGCGTGACGAACGCGCGCGCAATGGCGACGCGCTGCTGTTCACCGCCTGACAGTTGCCGGGGATAGTGACCGAGGCGATGCGAGAGGCCGACACGCGCCATGACCTCCCTGGCAGCTTCGCGCGCATTGCGTTGACCGGCGAGTTCGAGCGGCAGCATGACGTTTTCGATCGCGGTCAGCGACGGCACGAGGTGAAAACTCTGGAACACGAAGCCGACATGGCGGGCACGGACGGCAGCGCGGCCATCCTCGTTCAGAGCAGAAAGCTCTGCGCCGTTCAGCCAGATCTTGCCGCTGGAAGGTTCATCGAGGCCGGCGAGCAGCGCCAGCAGCGTGGATTTGCCGGCGCCCGACGCGCCGATGATGGCCAGGGTTTCTCCCGCTGCAATGGCCAGATCGACCTCTGCGAGTATGGTCAGCGTTCCCTCGGGGCTGCTAACCTGCTTGGTGATCTTTTCCGCTCTGAGAACGGGAGCCTCGATATTCATGCCGCTTACTGTCGCAAGACTCATGCTGTGTTCTGGATCGATTGGTTGACGAAAGAACGACTGTGAAACCGCTACTACTCAGGTGCGCACTCGCGGTTTGGTTCGGATTGCTGTCGTTATCGACCGCATTCGGCGCCGCGCCTGCCCCCGTCATTCTCGTCTTCGGAGATAGTCTGAGCGCGGGTTACGGTGTCAGCGTCGATGCTACGTGGGTCGCACTACTGCAGCAGCGCCTGGCGAAGCAAGGGTACGGGTACCGGGTAGTGAACGCCAGCGTAAGCGGCGAGACCACGGGCGGCGCGCGGGCGCGCCTGCCGCGCGCGCTCGAACTGCACAAACCTGCGCTGGTCATCATCGAGCTCGGCGGCAACGATGGGCTGCGCGGCCTGCCGTTGAAACAGGTACGCGCGAATTTCGATGCCATGCTGGAACAGGCGCGGACCGCCGGCGTCCGGCCCGTGCTGGTTGCGATGCGTATTCCATCGAACTATGGACCTGCGTATACGACGCAGTTTCACGCGATCTATGGCGAACTCGGACAGAAGTACTCGGTTCCCGTCATCGATGGCTTCATGGAAAGCGTCGCGCTGGATGACAAGCTGATGCAGGCCGATGGCATTCATCCGAATGCACAGGCACAGCCCATCCTGCTCGACGTCATCTGGCCGACCGTATCGCGTCAGCTCAAGAAGTAACCGGATCGCCAGCAGCCATGTTGGACTTGCGATGGACCTTGATATTCGTCGCACCGCCGCCGGCAAGAGTCACGCCTCTTGCCGGCGGCAACGAAGCTGCTATCCGCAAAAGGGCCGCAGGCCGCTTTTGCCAATGACCGAGGGATCATCGTGGACAAAATCTGGCTCAAGAATTACCCGACTGGCGTGCCGGCCGAAATCAATCCTGGCGAATATTCATCGCTGCAGCAGCTGATCGGTGCTGCATGTGAGCAGTTCGCCGACCTGCCGGCCTATACCAGCATGGGCACCACGCTGACGTATGCCGAGTATCGCGACCAGGCGCAGCAGTTCGCAGCGTGGCTGCAGGACGCGGGGCTGCGCAAGGGCGATCGCATTGCCATCATGCTGCCGAACGTCCTGCAGTATCCGATCACGCTCTACGGCGCATTGCTGGCCGGCCTCACGGTCGTCAACACCAACCCGCTGTACACGGCGCGCGAGCTCGAACATCAGCTCATCGACTCGGGCGCCCGCGCCATTGTGATCCTCGAGAATTTTGCGCATACGCTGGATGAGGTCATCGACAAGACCAACATCGACATTGTCATCACCACACAGGTCGGCGATCGGCTCAGCTGGCCGAAATCGTCGATCGTCAACCTGGTCGTGAAGCATGTCCGCAAGCAGGTGCCGCACTGGAACCTGCCGGGATCGATTCCATTCAACGCGGTCTTGAGCCAGGGCAAGTACCTGCCGTTCACGCCGGTGCCACTCGATCACACGGACATCGCCTTCCTGCAATACACCGGGGGCACGACGGGTGTCGCGAAGGGCGCGATGCTCACTCATCGCAACATGGTGGCGAACGTGCTGCAGTCCGCCGCATGGATCGGTGCGGAAGCGCAACTCGGCAAGGACGTGATCATCACGGCGCTGCCGCTGTATCACATCTTCGCGCTGACGGCGAACTGGATGGTGTTCATCAAGTTCGGCGCACGCAGCATCCTGATCCCCAATGCGCGCGACTTCCCGGCCTTCGTGAAGGAACTGAAGAAGTATCGCTTCAGCTACATCAGCGGCGTCAACACGCTCTTCAATGCCCTGCTCAATACACCGGGCTTCGCCGATGTGGATTTCAACAAGCTGCGCATCACGCTGGGCGGCGGTATGGCCGTGCAACGTTCCGTGGCCGAACAGTGGAAGAAAGTCACTGGCAACGTGCTGACGCAGGCCTGGGGTCTCACCGAAACGTCTCCCGCCGCATGCATCAATCCCTTCGGCGCGGACTTCAATGGCGCCATCGGCCTGCCGATCTCATCCACCGAGATCAGCATTCAGGACGATACCGGCAGGCAGCTCGGGATCGGAGAGATCGGTGAAATCTGCGTGCGGGGGCCGCAGGTCATGCTTGGTTACTGGAATCGCCCCGACGAGACGGCCAAGGTGATGACCGATGACGGCTGGCTGCGTACCGGCGATATCGGGCGCGTCGATCAAGAAGGCTTCGTCTATATCGAAGACCGCAAGAAGGACATGATCCTGGTATCCGGCTTCAACGTGTATCCAAACGAGATCGAGAGCGTGGCCGCAACGCACCCTGGCGTGCTCGAAGTCGCAGCCGTCGCGCAGCCCGATGAACGCTCAGGCGAAGTCGTCGTGCTGTTCGTCGTACGCAAGGATCCGGCCCTGACCGAGAAGCAGCTCATCGATCACTGCCGCACCGAACTCACCGGCTACAAGGTGCCCAAACACGTCTACTTCCGCGATGAGCTGCCGAAAACGAATGTCGGCAAGATCCTGCGTCGCGCGCTGCGCGATCAGTTGCCCAAGAAATCGGAGTAACCGCAAAGAACGCATAGAACACATAGAAAGAAATAACCGCAAGACGCAAAGGTCAGAACAGGACACACCTCCTATATTCTTACCTTGCGCGTCCTGTGCTTTTTGCGGCCACCTATTCGCTCTTGCTCTATGCGTTCTATGCGCTCTATGCGGTTACTCGTCGTCTTCTCTTACGTGTGATACGCGGGGCTGAGTTCGTGCACGGCCTCGATCATGGCGCCTGCATGTTCGGGATTGACGGCCGGATGGATGCCGTGGCCCAGGTTGAACACGTGGCCATGGCCTTGTCCGTAGCTCGCCAGCACGCCGGCGACGTGTTCGCGAATCTTCTGCGGTGACGCGTACAACACACTTGGGTCGAGATTTCCCTGTAGCGCCTTCTGATCGTTGACCGCTTTACGCGCATCGGCGAGATCGGTGGTCCAATCGACACCGAGCGCATCGCAACCCGTCTTTGCCATCTCTGGCAACCACGCACCGCCACCCTTCGTGAACAGGATGATCGGCACCCGGTGTCCGTCGCGTTCACGAATCAGGCCATCGACGATGCTCGCCATGTAGTGCAGCGAGAACTCGCGATACTGAGCGGGCGCGAGTGCACCACCCCAGGTATCGAAGATCATCACGGCCTGCGCGCCGGCTTCGATCTGTGCGTTCAGGTAGAGCGTCGTCGAATCGGCGAGCAGTTGCAGCAGGCGATGCAGCGTCTGCGGCTCATCGAACATCATGCCCTTGATGCGCGCGAAGTCGCGCGAGCTGCCGCCTTCGACGACGTACGTGCCGACGGTCCAGGGGCTGCCAGCGAAACCGATAAGGGGCACACGCCCCGCGAGTTCGCGGCGGATCAGACTGACCGCATCCAGCACATAGCGCAGTTGCGATGCCGGATCTGGCACCGCCAGCCGCGCCACATCGGCAGCAGAGCGAACCGGACGCTCGATCTTCGGTCCCTCGCCGGTTTCAAACTGCAGGCCAAGTCCCAGCGCATGCGGAATCGTCAGGATGTCGGAGAACAGGATCGCGGCGTCGAGGCGAAAGCGCTCGAGCGGCTGCAATGTCACTTCGCAGGCCAGCTCCGGCGTCATGCACAGTTTCAGAAAACTGCCGGCGCGCGCACGTGTCGCCCGATATTCGGGGAGATAGCGACCCGCCTGGCGCATCATCCACACAGGGGTGCGGTCGGTAGGCAGGCGCAGCAACGCGCGCAGGAACAGGTCGTTCTTGAGAGTCATGGGATGGCAGCTCCTTCGTCAGCTGCGTTTGGCCGGATCGAACAGACGTTCGTATTCCGTGATGGCGTAGCGGTCAGTCATGCCGGCAATGTAGTCGGCAACGGCTCGTGCGCGTCCCGCTTCGCCGGCTTGCGTTTCCATATCTCGCGCCGACTCGGAGTGTTCCGTCGGTAGAAGATCCGGACGCTTGAAAAAGGTCTCGAACAGACCGGAGATCACTGTGTCGGCCTTGTTGGTCATGCGCAGCACACGATAGTGCCGATACACATGATCGCGCAGGTGGCGCTTGAGCTCGAGATGCTCCGCACGCACCGGATCGCTGAACTGGATCAGCCCGCTCGAGTGCTTGCGGACCGCATCGACATCTGCTGGCGAGGCGTCCTCGATAGCGGCGGAGGACGTCTCGATCAGATCGGTCACGACATAGTTGATCATGCGCCTCACCACCTCGTGAATGAGGCGCCGCCCGCTGGCTTCCGGATAGGCAGCGAGCACGACATCGTGCTGGCGTCGAAACACCGGCACCTCGCGCAAAGCCTCGATGGTCAGGAGTCCTGCACGCAAGCCGTCGTCGAGATCGTGATTGTTGTAGGCGATCTCGTCGGCCAGATTCGCAATCTGCGCTTCGAGCGAGGGCTGTTCGCGCCGCAGAAACCGCTCGCCCAGCTCGCCGAGTTGTCGCGCATTGTTGAGCGAGCAGTGCTTGAGGATACCTTCACGGGTTTCGAACGTCAGATTCAGGCCCGGGAATGCGGCATAACGCTCTTCGAGTTCGTCGACCACCCGCAGCGATTGCAGATTGTGTTCGAAACCGCCGTGCGCCTGCATGCAGGCGTTGAGAGCGTCCTGGCCCGCGTGACCGAACGGTGTATGGCCCAGATCGTGCGCAAGACAGATCGCCTCCACGAGGGTTTCGTTGAGATTCAGCGCGCGTGCGATCGTCCGGGCGATCTGCGCAACTTCGATCGAATGCGTCAGCCGTGTGCGGTACAGGTCGCCTTCATGATTGACGAATACCTGGGTCTTGTAGACCAGGCGCCTGAATGCGGTGGAGTGAATGATGCGATCGCGATCGCGCTGAAATTCGCCGCGGAATGTCGGCGCCGGCTCCGGAAAGCGCCGGCCGCGGGATTGTTCATCCGTCGCGGCCCAGACAGCCAGATTCGTCGCAGCGGAGGTCATCGGGTATCCCGATCAGCCAAAGTGTTGCTGCAGGGTAGCGTCGAGCGCATCCACTGGATAGTCGCCGACGATGTCGGCCTGTCCGAGCTTGCGCATCAGCACGAGCCGCAGCTTGCGATCGAGGACCTTCTTGTCCATACCCATGAGTTCGCGGGCACGTGTGGCTCCGATACGCGGTGCCTCGATGGGCAGCCCGAAGCGTGCCAGCAGGGTTCGGGAACGATCCCGATCCGCGGCGGGCAGCCAGCCAAGTCGTGTCGACATATCAGCAGCCATCACCATTCCCGCGGCCACGGCCTCGCCGTGCAACCAGGTGCCGTAACCCATCGCCGTTTCGATCGCGTGACCGAAGGTATGTCCGAGATTGAGAATGGCACGCAAGCCGTGCTCTCGCTCATCGACGCCTACAACCGCTGCCTTGATTTCGCAGGACCGCTTGATCGCGTGCATGACTGCATGATCCGTCCGCGAGCTGAGCGCCTCGACGTTGGACTCCAGCCAGTCGAAGAAGGCCGCGTCGTAGATCAGCCCGTACTTCACGATTTCGGCAATACCTGCGCGATATTCGCGATCCGGCAGCGTGGCGAGCGTCGCCGTATCGGCAATGACGCAACGCGGCTGGTAGAACGCGCCGATCATGTTCTTGGCCTGCGGATGATTGACCGCTGTCTTGCCCCCGACGGACGAATCCACCTGCGACAGCAGCGTGGTCGGCACCTGCACATAGTCGATGCCGCGCTGGTAACTGGCGGCCGCGAAACCGGCCATGTCGCCAATCACGCCACCGCCCAGTGCGACCACGGCCGCATCGCGGTTCATCCGCGCCTGCACCAGCGCATCGAGGATGCGGGCGTAGGACTCCAGCGTCTTGTGCTCCTCGCCGTCGGGCAGAATGACGGGAACGATGCGGCGATCACCCAGCGACGCAGTGACCGTCTGCAGGTATAGCGGCGCGACGGTCTCGTTGGTCACCACCAGCACGTCACGCGCACGGACATGGGACTGCAGCAGCGCGCCGTCCTTCAGCAGCCCGGTACCGACGAGGATCGGATAGCTGCGTTCACCCAGCTCGATATCGACCTGCTCGACGCGCCGGGTCATCAGGAAACCACCGGATCGCGCAGCAATTGCAGGATTTCATCGGCCACGGCGCGGACCTGGCGTCCGTCGGTGTCCACCGTCACGGCGGCAATGGATTCGTAAAGAGGGGCGCGCAGCGTCATCAGTTCCAGCAACTTTGCCTCGGGATCGTCAGTGTAGAGCAGCGGTCGCTGGCGGCCATGGCGCGTACGCTCCAATTGCTGCGCCACGCCTGTCTTGAGGTACACCACCCGACCGCGTTGCGACAGCCTGAGGCGGTTCTCCTCGCTCAGCACCGCACCGCCGCCAGTGGCAATGATGACGCCGTCCAGCTCCGTCAGCGCGTGAATGACATCGCGCTCGCGCTCGCGAAAACCCGCCTCACCCTCTTTCTCGAAGATATAGGGGATATCGACGCCAGTACGGCGTTCGATCTCGGTGTCGCTGTCGTAGAACTTCAAACGCAGCAGCCGTGCCAGCTGTTTGCCGACGGCACTTTTGCCGGAACCCATGGGGCCGATGAGGTAGACATTGGTGCTGCCGGACATGAACGCAGCATACAAAAGAAAAGGCCGCCCGTGAGGGCGGCCTTGAATGAGGTCCTGCGCGAGGCTCAGTGCCAGGCGCCGAATCGGAATGTCCCTCAGGTCGGCAGCCCGACCCTGCTTACTGAACGGTGACGTTCACGGAATGGGTCAATCCGTTCTTGGTCGTCGTCCCCGTGACAGTGATGACTCGCGAAGTCGCGTCGCCCGCAGTCGTCAACATGACGCTCGCTTCCCCGAACTCGTTCGTGATGGCGGGCGAACCCGCGATTCCGCCGGACGTTGCGGAGAAATCCACTGACACGTCAGCCAGCAGACGGTTGCTCGCATCGCGTGCAATCGCAGTAACTATGGCCTGCGCGGAACCATCGGCCGGAATGCTGGGAACGTCCGCAGTCACGACTAGCGACGAGGCAGTCCGACTACCAGGTGCCGGAGGACCCGGTGGTGGCCTGCCGCCGCTGCCGCCACAGGCGCCGAGCAACAGAAGAGCCGTCGCTACGGATAAAAATCGAATTCCCATGTGAGTTTCCACTCTCGCTTGGATATCGGTAGATGATCGTTAACGCAGGATCAGTAAAGGTTCGACCCTTCGCGCAGAATGCGTGGCGTCACAAAGATCAGCAGCTCCTTCTTGTTGTCCGTCTTGGTCGTCGACTTGAACAGGTAACCCAAACCCGGGATATCCCCCAGGAAAGGCACCTTGCTCTCCGCATCGCGGCGCTCGGTCTCGAGGATGCCGCCCAGAACCACGGTCTGACCATCGTTCACCAGCACCTGGGTCGTGATCTCCCGGGTATCGATACTCGGGACGAACCCGCCCGTGGCGCTCGGCACCACCTGGCCCACGCTGTCCTTCGAAACCACCAGATCCAGAATCACGCGATTGTCAGGCGTGATCTGCGGCGTGACCTTGAGGCTCAACACGGCCTTCTTGAAGGAGGTGGTCGTCGCGCCGCTGGAGGAGGATTCCTGATAGGGAACTTCCACACCCTGCTCGATGGATGCCTCGCGCTGGTTCGCTGTCACGAGCGTCGGCTGTGACACGATCTCGCCACGACCTTCGGCCTGTGCAGCCGAGAGCTCCAGATCGACGATGAAGTCGGAATCCAGGAAGGTCAGGGCGAGCGCGCCGGCCGGATTGGCCACCGGCAGATTGACCATGTAACGATCGATTGCTTCGCCAATCTCCAGCCCGCCGCGCGGATCATTGGCGCCGGGGAAGAGCACCACATCGTCGCCTGCATCGAGGCCACGGTTGCTCAGAAATCCCTGACCATCGGAACCCCCGACATTCGTCGTCGTTGCATTGACACCGAAGCGCACGCCCAGCTCACGACTGAACTCGTCGTTGACGATCACGATGCGCGATTCGATACGAACCTGACGCACCGGAATGTCCAGCGTCGCGACCAGGCGGCGGATGTCTGCAAGCCGGTCCGACGTGTCCTGCAACAGCAGGGTGTTGGTGCGTTCGTCGATCGCGACGCTGCCGCGCGCGGACAGGAGTGAGTTGTTGTTACCTGACTTGATGAGCGAGGCGAGATCGCCCGCCTTGGCGTAATTGACCTGCAGGAACTCACTGCGCAGAGGCGCCAGTTCCTGAACTTCCTTCCGGGCAGCCAGCAGCTGCTTCTCGCGTGCTGCAATCTCGTCGGCGGGGCCAATGAGCATCACATTGCCTTCCTTGCGCAGGTCGAGGCCCTTGTTGCGCATCACCACGTCCAGGGCCTGATCCCACGGAACGTTCTGCAGGCGCAGCGTGACGTTGCCGCCCACCGTGTCCGCGATGACCATGTTCTGTCCGCTCGTGTCGGCCAGGAGCTGCAGCACGGCGCGGGTTTCGATGTCCTGGAAATTGAGAGTCAGTCGCTCGCCCGTGTATTCCTTCTTTTCCTGCAACTCCGGCGGCAGCTTGACGATCGGCTTGATCTCGATCGTGTAGATGTTGTCGGACTGATAGGCAAGCTGCTCATAGTCGCCTGTCGCGGCGATCACCAGGCGGGCACCATCGGCGACGCGCATGGCATCGACTGAATTTACCGGCGTGGCAAAGTCCACCACGTCCAGGCGCTGCATCAGTGATTCGGGCAGCGTGGTCTTGGCGAAGTTGACGACGATGCGACCACCTTCCTGACGCAGATCCGCAGGAACCCTGGCATCGGTGAGCTCGACGATGACGCGTCCCGAACCGTCACTGCCACGACGGAAGTCGATGTTGTTGACTGAACGCACGCCGGAGACCGGCGCAGCCGACACTCGGGCCGACGATGCGGCGACGGCACCGGAATCCGCACTGACTGCGCCGCCACGTCCTGCACCGAGGGTCACGACGATGGTATTGCCCTGTACCCGGGTCTCGTAAGGCACCAGGCTGTCGACGTTCAGCACGACGCGCGTGCGACCGTTGGCCTCGGCGACATTGACGGTGTCCAGCGCGCCTTGCTTCACGTCGACGCGACGCGACGTCATGGCGACGGAGGTGTCGGGCAGATCCAGCGCGATGCGCGCAGGATTGTCGACAGTGAATGTGAGTGGTTGCGGCGCGGTGTCGCTGAGACGCAGCGTCAACTCGATCTTGTTGCCGGCGGTGACGCTGGCCCGGATGTCCTCCAGGCGATTCGCGCCCTGCGCGACTGCCGTGTGCGCAGCGACGAGCCCCAGGAACACGCATGCAAGCCGCCGCAATACTGCCGTGGCGATGCCAGCGCTCGGCAGAAACGCAGTCCGGATCGAAATTGACGACGACATTATTGGTTTCTCC
Organism: Povalibacter sp.; assembly: GCF_036520495.1. Taxonomy (GTDB): domain Bacteria; phylum Pseudomonadota; class Gammaproteobacteria; order Steroidobacterales; family Steroidobacteraceae; genus Steroidobacter. The sequence goes on from NZ_DATDJO010000035.1 coordinate 28,266, forward strand.
CTGAGACTCATTCGGTAAGCGCCAGAGCAGCCGGCCGCTCGATGTACCCGCCGACGCCGTCGGGCACGATTTCAATGACAGAGATCCGGGTGGGCGTGATGCTGACGACGCGACCGTCGTTCTGGCCCATGTAGCTGCCCGGCAGCACGCGATGGACCAGACCGTCCTTGCCCTGCACGAGGCCGTAGTTCTTGCCCTGTTGAGCCAGCGTGCCGACCATCTTCATGCTGTCGATGGGGAACTGCTCGAGGAACTCGCGCGGGCGCTTGGAATCCGGACGCAGCGCATTGGCCATATCGCTGCCCGCCGGCGCGCTTTGTACGAACGGCGAGCGCAGGCTGCTGGCGTTGTACGCATAGGTTTCGTACGGCTTGATCTCGGGCAGCGGCTCGATACGTTCGCCCGGCCGGCTCTTGATCTCGGCGACTTTCTGCTGCAACTCATCCATGTCGCCTGAGCATCCGCCCAGACAAAACAGGACCAGTGCGGCCACAGGTAGCTTGCTCTGCATCATGTGATACGACGCCTGTATACCTTCGGTCTACTTCTTTGCGGGCGGACGCTTCTTGGTCCCTGGCTTGGCGGCGGGCGCGGCTGCTGCCTGCTCTTCGTCGTCGAGGTAGCGATAGGTCTTCGCCACCACATCCAGCTGGAGCTGATCGACGCCCCCGGTCTTCGCCAATGGCGCTATCTCGACGTTGTGCAGCGTTACGATTCTGGGCAGCGCAGCGATGCCGCTGACGAAAGCGCCTATCGAATGGAAGCTACCCGTCAACCGCATCTTGATCGGTAACTCAGCGTAGAAATCCTTGTTGACCTGGGCACTGGGCTGGAACAGCTTCTGATCCAGGCCTGCCCCCGCGCCTTGCTGCGAGATATCCGTCAGCAGATTCGGTACTTCCGTCTTGTTCGGGAGCTTGCGCAGCATTGCGCCGAACGAACGCTCGATTTCCTGGAGCTGAGCCTTGTAGGCATCCAGGTTCGCGGCCTTGCGCGCCTTTGCCGTGAAGGTATCGAGCAGCTTCGCCTCCTCCGCGCGCGCGGAGTCCAGGTCGGGCTTGTTGGGCTTCCACGCAAGGAAGTACACCATCAAACAGGCGCCGATGAGGAAAATCAGGCCAATGGCGCCCAGCCGGAAAATCGGCGGCCAGCGGCCAACGTCGTTCGGATCCAGATTACGGACATCTTCCAGGAAGTTGCTCATCAGCGGGCTCCCTGCGCGGCGCCCGAAGCGCCATCCGTGCCCGCCTTGAGATTCGGATTTTCCTGCATGGCGTTCAACGTGAAGTCGGCGCCTGCGGTACTGCCGGACTTGGTTTCCAGGATATCCAGCGATGGCTCAGCCAACCATACAGAAGCGTCGATGTTGCGCATGTAGTTGGACACGCGCGAACTCGACTGGGCATTGCCCTTGAGCTGCAGCTTGCGATCGTTCTGCTTGATGGACGTCAGATAGACGCCTTCAGGCAACGTCTTCACGAGCTGGTCGAAAAGGTGAACCACTTCGGCGCGACTGCGCTCCAGCTGCTCGATGACCTGCATACGCGCGACCAGGCGTTGCTTTTCCTGATCGAGTTCGAGGATTTCGGCGATCTGCTTGTCGAGCTTCGCAGTCTCATCCTTCAGGTACTGATTACGCTCGTTCTGATGACTGATGGCCGAACTCATCTGCAGATTGACCGCGAATGCGATGGCGCCGGCCAGCACCAATGCACCGACCGCACCGACCGCGAATTCCTGGCGCGTTTGCTTGCGCTCGGCCTCACGCCATGGGATCAGATTGATTCTTGGCATATCAGTCGAAACTCCGTAACGCCAGACCGCAAGCGGTCAACAACGCAGTCGCATCCTTCTTCACCGACTGGGCCTTCGCCTTCTGACTGACCTTCATCTGCCCCAGCGGATCGCCACGCAGCGCTTCGATACCCACGCGGCTCTGAATCATTTCGGCAGCGCCCGGAATGTTGGCGCAGCCGCCGCAGATCAGAATCTGCTCGGGCTGTTCGCGACCGGCGCCGGAGGCGAGGAAGAACTGCAACGAGCGACTGACCTGCTGACACATGTCGTCGATGAACGGACCGAGCACTTCGGTTTCGTAGTTGCCGGGCAGTCCGCCTTCTTTCTTGGCGCGACCCGCCTCTTCCATGCTCAGGCCGTAGGTGCGCATCACTTCTTCGGTGAGTTGCTGGCCGCCGAAGGCAAAGTCGCGCGTGTAAATCACTTTGAGATCGCGCAGCACGCTGAACGTGGTGCTGCTCGCGCCGAAGTCGACGACGGCCAGCACACGACCGAGGCCACCATCGGGCATCTGATGCGTCAGCAAGCGGCAGGCATTCTCCAGCGCGAAGGCTTCGACATCGACGATGCGCGCCGTCAGTCCCGCGGCAGCACAGGCAGCCACGCGCTGCTCGACGTTCTCGGTGCGAGTGGCGACGAGCAGGACATCGAGCATCTCAGGATCTTTTTCGGAAGGGCCGATGACTTCGTAATCGAAGCTCACTTCTTCCATGGGGAACGGGATGTACTGGTCGGCCTGCATTTCGACCTGGCCTTCCAATTCGTTCTCGTTCAACGTGCGCGGCATCTGGATCACTTTCGTGATAGCCGCGTCACCGCTGATGGCGACTGCCGCCTCCTTGGCGCGCGCACCGGAACGCTTCACGGCGCGCTTGATTGCATCGCCGACAGCATTGGCGTCGACGATCGCTTTCTCATTGATGGAATTCGGCGGTGTCGGCTCGGCAGCGTACGACTCCACGCGATATTGCCCGCCGCTCATGCTGATCTCGATCAGCTTGACGGAGGACGTGGTGATATCCAGTCCTAGCACCGGTCGGGATTTGGCTGAAAAAAGCACTCTATTTCCCTTTTTTCATCAGATACTTAGGGGATAATCTGAGATTGGGCACTCAACACGAGTCGCAAATATATAAGCCGCGAGTTAAGTTGAATGTGAGGAGTCTCACGAAATACCATCGAGGCGATTCGGAACTCCTGCGCCCAGCGTCAGTCCAGCTCAGCCCTTGTTGAGTCAATTATTTGGCTGTGGCGAGAACGCAAGCGACGGCGTCACGGACCTGGAGCGTGTGGGCAGCGATACGCCCGGTGATCTGCTGCCTAGGGCCAGTTTAGGACAGGGCAGCACTTCCTGGATGCCCGTATCATTCCGCCGGCGACCCCGCTGTCCTGAACTCATCCTCCTCATCAGGAGGTTCTACCCGTAGACCGGAAGCTTTGAGTCCTCACCTTTCGATGAGCTTGCCCACTTAATTCGCGGGTACTATTGCATATTGGTATTTTTTAAAGCAAGGACTTAGGTTCATTTGTTGTGATGCGACATTATCTTCCTGCCTGGCTTCGTTTCGGACTGGCGACCCTCATTCTGATCGGCACCGCCCTCGTTCTCGGCTTTTGCGGCGCCTACCTGTATCTCGAACCGGCCTTGCCGGATGTCGCGGCCATTCGGGACATCCGGCTGCAGGTGCCGCTGCGCGTGTACAGCCGCGACGGCAAGCTGATCGCTCAGTTCGGTGAGCAGCGGCGTATCCCTCTGTCGTTCGATGCGCTGCCGAAGCAACTGGTCAACGCCGTGCTCGCGGCGGAAGACGATCGCTTCTTTCAGCACAGCGGTGTCGACTATCCCGGTCTGACGCGGGCCGTCGTCCGGCATCTGATGTCCGGCGAGAAAGGTGAAGGCGGCAGCACCATTACCATGCAACTCACGCGCGGCATTTTCCTGAGCTCCGAAAAAAGTTACCGCCGCAAACTGCAGGAGATCTTCCTGACGCTGCGAATCGAGCAGCAGTTCAGCAAGCAGGAAATTCTTGCGCTGTACATGAACAAGATGTTCCTCGGCCAGCGCGCCTATGGCGTGGGCGCGGCATCCGAGGTGTATTTCGGCAAGACCGTCGATCAACTGACCCTGCCGGAAATCGCGCTGATTGCAGGAACATTCCGCCTTCCTTCCCGCGACAACCCTGTTGCGAATCCGGAGCTGGCGAAACATCGTCGCAGCTACGTGCTGCGCCGGATGCGTGAGAAGAATTACATTTCCGCCGACGAGCAGACGGCTGCGAACAACTCACCGGTCGAGTCGCGACTGCATGGACCCGCCGTCGAGGTTGAAGCGCCGTACATCGCAGAGATGGTTCGCGCCGATCTGTACAACCGTCTCGGGACCGATGCCTACACGGCGGGATACGAGGTCATCTCCACGATCGACAGCCGACTGCAGGTATCAGCGGTGCGAGCCGTGCGTGCAGCACTCATCGAATACGATTCACGACACGGCTATCGCGGACCCGTGGGCCGCGTCACCGTGCCTGCGCAATCAGTGGAGTCTGACTGGTCGCGATTGCTCGATGACTATCCGTTGCGCGGCGGACTCGAACCGGCGCTCATTCGCACCGTTGAAGATCGCAGCGCCGTCGCGTGGTCGAAGGTCCACGGACGCATCAATCTACCCTGGACGGGCTTGAGCTGGGCGCGCGCTCCGCGAGCTGACGGCAGCGTCGGACCGCCACTGCAGCGGGCGGCTGACATCCTGTCCGTCGGCGATGTCATCTACGTGGCGCAGGAACGCTCCGGCACCTGGCGCATGGTTCAGGTGCCCGAAGCGCAGGGCGCGTTTGTCGCGATGGATCCGCAGGACGGCGCGGTGACCGCGCTGGTCGGCGGCTTCGATTATTTCTCGAGCAACTTCAATCGTGCCGTCCAGGCGAAGCGCCAGCCCGGTTCGGCATTCAAGCCTTTCCTCTATTCGGCTGCGCTGGATCACGGATTCACACCGGCGACTGTCATCAATGATGCACCCCTGGTGATCGACGATGCGTCTCTGGAAACCGCCTGGCGTCCGCAGAACAATTCGCGCGAGTTCCGCGGTCCCATGCGGCTGCGCGAAGCGCTCGTGCGCTCCCGCAACCTGGTGTCGATCCGCGTGATGCATGCGCTCGGGTCTGCGTACACCACGAAGTACATCGAACGCTTCGGTTTCCCCGAAGCCAGCCTGCCACGCAATCTGACGCTCGCCCTGGGAACGGCCCAGGTGTCGCCGCTCGAAATGACCAGCGCTTACTCCGTCTTCGCGAATGGCGGCTACCAGGTCGGCTCGTATTACATCGATCGGATCATCGGACCCGATGGCGGTACGGCCTTTGAGTCGCAACCTCGCGTGGTCTGCCGTGAGTGCATGGAACAGCCCGTGGATGACGCGGCTGTCACGGCTGTCATGGATGCTCCGGAGGGAGCGCCGCCAGCGCCTACGGTCGACGAGCGCAGCTGGGGTGGCCTCGGCTATCTGCCGGAGAAGCTGATTGCCCCCGTGGCGATTTCCCCCCAGAACGCCTATCTGATGAACGACATGATGGCCGACGTGGTCCGCCGCGGTACCGCAACGCGCGCCATGCAGCTGAAACGCGACGATCTCGCCGGCAAGACCGGCACCACCAATGATCGTCGCGATGCCTGGTTCGGCGGCTTCACGCCGTCACTGGTCGGCACGGCTTGGGTGGGTTTCGACCAGGAACGCTCGCTGGGTCCAGGAGAGGAAGGCAGCCGCACGGCGCTGCCGATGTGGATCTATTTCATGCACGATGCATTGCAAGGTGTGCCGCAGCAACGCCGGACACCTCCGCCTGGACTGGTCACGATGCGCGTCTCGGCCGACACGGGCATGGCGGCCCGCCCCGGAGAACCGAATGCGATCTTCGAGACCTTCATGGCAGGACATCTGCCGCCAGAGTCCGAAGGCGATGGATCCGATGGCGCAGATCCGAACGAACAAAGTAGTGACGATCCGATCTTCTGACGGGTACTCTCACCGCTGAAGCAGACGCGCCCAGGCTGCGAACAAGAAGATTGCTGCTGCCGGCCTGCAGGAGGCGACATGAGCAAACGACTGAACCCCCGCGCCGACCAGTTGCGACAGGCACTGGCGCAGGAGGCGGCGCGCATCATGTCGGAACAGGGTATCGACGATTATCGTCTCGCCAAACGCAAGGCGGCGGAGCGTCTCGGTGCGACCGACATTGCCGTCCTCCCGAAGAACACCGAAATTGAGGCCGCTCTGGCTGCACACCAGCGGTTGTTCGAAGCGGACAAGCATTCCTCCGTGCTCGAGTCCGCACGCCGCACGGCCCTACAGGCGATGCGTCTGCTCAAGAAATTCGAACCTCGCCTGGTCGGTCCCGTACTGAGTGGCACGGCATCGGCGCATTCGGAAGTGAATCTGCATTTATTTGCGGACGGCGCGGAAAGCGTTGCGCTGCATCTCGTGGATCAGGGTATTCCCCATGAGATCGGCGAACGGCGCCTGCGTTACGAACCCGATCGGCTGGTCAGCTATCCCGTCGTGCGTTTCGTGGCGGGTAATCGCAAGATCGACGCCGTGGTGTTTCCAATCGACGGCATTCGCCAATCGCCATCCAGTCCGGTGGACAGCAAGCCGATGCGACGGGCGGATAGCGGGGAATTGCAGGAGCTACTGGCGGCAAAATCGCCAGAACGAGTTGGCTGGCTTTCCTGAAGACGGAGGAAGAAAGAGGCTCACACGGAACTCACGGAGTCGAAAGCCTCTTTTCCAGGCCTCCGTGTTCTTCGTGAACTCCGTGTGAAATTCTTCCCTTTGCCAGCCAGCGCAGATCAGCGCTTGCTCATCTCGACGTAGTCGCGACGCGTCGGACCGGTGTACAGCTGACGCGGACGGCTGATCTTCATCGCCGGATCCGCAATCATCTCCTGCCAGTGCGCCACCCAGCCGACGGTGCGCGCGATGGCGAACATCACGGTGAACATCGACTGCGGGATACCGATTGCGCTGTAGATGATGCCGGAATAGAAATCGACGTTCGGATACAGCTTGCGCTCGACGAAGTACTCGTCCTTGAGCGCGATTTCTTCGAGCTTGAGGGCGAGTTCGAACAGCGGATTGTCGGACTTGCCGAGCTTCGCGAGCACCTTGTGGCACATCGCACGGATGATCGTGGCACGCGGATCGAAGTTCTTGTAGACGCGATGGCCGAAGCCCATCAGGCGGAAGTTGTCGTTCTTGTCCTTTGCCTTCGCGAGGAACTTCGGCACGTTCTCTACCGTACCGATCTGCTCGAGCATCGCGAGCACGGCTTCGTTGGCACCACCGTGTGCAGGGCCCCACAGCGCCGAGATGCCTGACGAGATCGCAGCATAAGGATTCGCACCGGTGCTGCCAGCAAGGCGCACCGTCGAGGTACTGGCATTCTGCTCGTGATCGGCGTGCAGTATGAACAGCAGGTCCAGTGCCTGCGCGGTGACCGGATCGACGTTGTACTGCTCGCACGGCACCGCGAAGAACATGTGCAGCAGGTTCGAGCAGTAATCCAGATCGTTGCGTGGGTACACGAACGGCTGACCCAGCGCGTGCTTGTAGGCGGCCGCCGCGATCGTCGGAATCTTCGCGATGATCCGATGCGCGAAGATCTCGCGATGACGCGGGTTATGGATGTCCATCGAGTCGTGATAGAACGCGGCCATCGACGCGACCACGCCTGACAGCATGGCCATCGGATGCGCGTTGTAGTGGAAGCCGTTGAAGAATCGCAGCAGCGATTCGTTGATCATCGTGTGGTACTGGATCGCGTGCGTGAACTCACCGATCTGATCGTCGGTCGGCAGTTCGCCGTTGATCAGCAGGTAGGCCACTTCCAGGAAATTGCTCTTGCCCGCGAGTTGCTCGATCGGAATGCCCCGATGCAGCAGCACGCCTTCGTCGCCGTCGATGAACGTGATCTTGCTCTCACAGGCCGCAGTGGCCATGAAGCCTGGATCGAACGTGAACAAACCATGTTCTTTGTTGAGATTGGCGACGCTCAGGACACTAGGGCCCAGCGTGCCATCTTTGACTTCGGCAATCGATTTCTTGCCGGTGGACAGGTCGGTCAGCTCAAACTTCTTCTCGGACATTTGCGGATTCCGTCGACGGTCGGGGCGCCGGAGGCGCTGGCATTTTGCAGGTGCAAACGGGACGCGCAGACTTACACGACACCGCCCCTGAATCAAGCCGGGAAGTGGCCTGAAAATCGGGGCACGGCGCACCGCAGATCGCGGGCCGTTACTGAACGATTTTCAGCAATTGCCCGGGCTTTGGTTGCTTGTCGGGGTACAGGTCGTTCAGCAGCCGCAGCTGTTCGACCGGATATTTTTTGATGGGCGAATCCTTGGCCAGATCTTCGATGCGGATGTTTTGATTGACGCGCACCGTGCGGATTTTATAGGGCTCGGCGAGGGCGAATTCATTGTCCTTCAGACGCCTGAATGTCTTGACGGTCGACATGAACAACGCGTCGGCGGATGGCGCTCCGCTGGAGCCGCGGCTCGCACCCGCGAATACATAGGCGAGATTGTTGTAGTAGATGACCGCATAGCGCGCCGGCACCACACCGAAATCCGTGTTCGCTGAACGCACCACCGCGGTGTAGCCCTGCAAACCGTTGACCTCGATCGCCTCGCCCGGCCCCGCATTGGATCGTGCCAACAGACGGGAGAGAAATTCCTTGGGCCCCATGTTCGGCGGGGGCGCCTGCGTCTGCATCTGCAGCACGCTGTCTTTCTTCGGCGCGACGGCCATCAGTCGATTGGCCTGGTTCTCGACGGTCCAGCCGGAAGGGAACGCGACCGTGAATCCCATATTGCCGTGATAGAACCGGTTGCCTTTGAGCACTCCCTGCGCGCGACTCGATCCCACCGGCAATCCCTCGATTGCCCGCAGATACCGCTCGCGGCCCGGATCCACCTTGTCGCCTTCCGCCTTGAGCTTCTCCGCCGCCTTGACGACCTCACGCAGGCGCTGGTCGTTGTCGGGATGCGTAGAGAACACACCGTGATAGATGCGCGGCTGCCGATTCTCTTCACGAGCCCGCGCGACTTCGAACATCTCCTGGTTCTTGAGCAGCCTTACGACATCGATCATGTGCTCCGGCGAAAGTCCGATCGCCTCCAGATACTCTGCACCGAGGCGGTCCGCTTCCAGTTCGTTGTCGCGCCCGTAACCGCGAATGAGAGCGGCGCCGGCATAGTCCGCGAGTCCGGCGATATCGCCACTGCCGGTGAAAATGCCGATCGCTGCGGCGCCGATTCCGGAAAGTGTCGACTGGGTCTGCTGCTTCACCGGATGCCGCGCGGTGATGTGCCCTATTTCGTGCCCGAGCACCGCGACCAGTTCGGCCTCGGAGTTCAGGTAATTCATGATGCCGCGCGTGATGTAGACGAAACCGCCGCCGGTGGTGAACGCGTTGATCTCGTCGCTGTCGAGCACCGTGAAGAAATACTGCAGCTCCGGCCGCTGACCGACTTTCGCCGCGCGCTGCCCCACTTCGTTCACGTACTGCTGCAATCGGAGATCGTCGTACGCACCGCCGAACTGCTGCAGCAGCAGCGGATGAACCTGCTTGGAACGCTTGATCTCCGACTCTTCCGAAGAAAAGACCAGATCGGGCCGGCCGCTGACGGGATTGGTCGCGCACGAACTCAAGCCGATGACACTGATCACCGCGAGCAATGCGACGCGTGCGAGGCAACTGGAAGGCATGACCGCGACCTGCAGGCTGAGAGCGACGCTCGGTTATAAACCGCGGTTCGACACACCTACAAGACGCGTTGATCTCATGCGTCGCGCGATTGCGTCGAACGCACTCAGTTCAGGCAAGGTTCAGACAAACAAAAAGGGCGCCCGAGGCGCCCTTTTTGAATCGTGCCGCGACGAGGACGTCGCGTGCGGCTGTCGCGCTCAGCGCGCAGCGTACTTCTTGCGGAACTTGTCGACGCGACCACCCGTGTCAACGATCTTCTGCTTGCCCGTGTAGAACGGGTGGCAGCTCGAGCAGACTTCGATCTGCAGATCGTGCCCGAGCGTCGACCGCGTCAGGAAGACATTCCCGCAGCTGCAGGTGACGTTGGTCTCTTTGTAGTCGGGATGGATTGCGGCTTTCATGCTCTGTAAGGGCTCTAAATGTGCCCCCTCGAAAAGGGCGCGCAGTGTAACGGCGCGCATGACTGGTCGCAAGGTAAATGGCGCCGTCGGTCCGCATTTCAAGCAATGACCCAATGCGACCCCTGGATCGCAGCTTCGGTTATCCACAAAACCTGTGGATAACTCTGTGGATGATTGCCACGGTCAGGGTCGGCACAGGCAGCGAAAATGGCACATCGTCACATTGGTTAAATTTTAGCCACCCATTTTCGACCTTATTTATCAATGACTTGATGACTTAACATCATCCACTGCGTGTAATTTCGTCATCAAGCTCCCGTCTGTCCTCGACCGATAGGCCGGTGTGCATAACCCCGTTGTCACGGTCTGCACGAACCGCTCCTTGGGACGGGATTTTTGTGCGTCAGTTCACGAACTTGCACGCGTCCCGCACCAACATCGTGCGTCTTCAGGCGTGCGCGGATCGACTACGCGCCGGGCAGGAACATCTCCTGCAGATCGTTCAGGAAGCGAAAACCGAGCTCGGTCGGCTCCCACGCGCCCGGTACCGGCTTCATGAGCCCCCTGGCCTGGGCCGACCGCAATTCGGAATCGATGGCGGCCATGGGCAGGCCGGTCCGCTCCTCGAACTGGCTGATCGCAAACCCGTCGCGCAGCCGCAGCGCATTCAGCATGAATTCGAACGACAGTTCCGAGCCACTGACCGCCCGTCGCTCGGTGACTCGATCGGCTGGCGCGCGACCAAGGTAATCGCGAGGCTGGCGACATCGCACAGTCCGTTCGACACCGGCGTTCGTCAATTTGGCATGGGCGCCGGCGCCGATTCCCAGGTAGTCGCCGAACTGCCAGTAATTGATGTTGTGACGACAGCGCCGTCCCGCGCGGGCGTATGCGGACACCTCGTACTGCTCGTAGCCATGCTGCGCGAGCAGCGCCTGACATTCGAGCTGCATGTCCCACGTCGCATCATGATCCGGCAGCGGCGGCGGACGGTGGTAGAACACGGTGCCGGGCTCCAGGGTCAGCTGGTAGTGCGACAGGTGTGCGGGCTGCAATTCAATCGCCGTCGCCACATCGGCAACCGCCTGTTCGCGACTCTGCTGCGGCAGTCCGTACATCAGGTCCAGATTGAAGTTGTCGAGTCCCGCCTGCCTGAGCTCGTCGACCGCGCGCTGGATGTCGTTGCTGCCGTGAATGCGCCCGAGCGCCTTGAGGTGTTGATCGTTGAATGTCTGGGCGCCCAGTGACACGCGCGTTACACCGGCGTCGCGATAGCCGCGGAAGCGGCCGTGCTCGATCGTGCCGGGATTGGCTTCCAGCGTGACCTCCATGTCGCTCGCACAGGCCATGCGCTGGCCAACGCCTGCGAGGAAGCGTCCGATTTCTTCCGGACTGAACAGGCTGGGCGTACCACCGCCGAAAAAGATCGAGATCAGCGGTCGCGGGGCGGCAGTCGCAAGATCGAGATCCAGATCCTCGAGCAGCGCATCGACATAGTCGCGTTGCGGCACGTTCTCGGGCGCTGCATGCGAGTTGAAGTCGCAGTAGGGACATTTGCGCACGCACCAGGGCAGGTGCACGTACAGGGACAACGGTGGCAATGTCGTGAACACGGTGGCTTCAACCGCTCACGGGTGCAGCTTCAATTCGTTGACGAGCATCGCCAACGCCTTGCCGCGATGGCTGCGGCGATTTTTCTCCTGCGCCGACAGTTCCGCCGCCGTCACGCCCGGCTCGACTTCGAAGATCGGGTCGTAGCCGAACCCGCCGGTACCCCGCGGCGCATCGAGGATGCGCCCTTCCCAGCTCGCCTGGCACACCAGCGGCGATGCGTCGGTGTCCCATCGCATGAACGCAAGCGCACAGCGATAACGCGCCGTACGTCGCTCCGCGGGCACATCGCGCAGTTCACGAAGCATCTTTTCCAGATTCTCCTGATCGCTCGCGTCAATCCCGGCGTAGCGGGCCGAGTAGATGCCGGGCGCACCGCGAAGCGCATCGACTTCGATACCCGAATCATCCGCGATGGCCGGCAATCCGGAAGCACGAGCCGCATGCCGGGCCTTCAGGATCGCGTTCTCGACGAACGACAATCCCGTTTCTTCTGCGGCAACGGACGTGAACTGCGATTGCGGCAGAACTTCGATGCTCAGGGGCGCAAGCAATGCCTGCAGTTCCTGCAGCTTGCCGCGATTGTTGGTAGCGAGGACGAGGCGCATGATGCAAACGGGCTAACTGGCCAACTGGCCAACTGGTCGGCTGGCCAGAACCGAGCAAGCGTCTTCCAAACTGGCCAGTAAGCCAGTTGGCTGGTTGGCCGGTTGGCCGTAAAGATCAGTCCTCATTCAATGCCTCCATCTGCTTCGCCAACAGCTGCCCGATGCCATTCGCCGCCAGATTCAGCAGCGCATCGAGTTCATCGCGACGGAAGGCATGGCCCTCGGCGGTGCCCTGCACTTCGACGAAGCCGCCGCCATTGTTCATGACGACGTTCATGTCCGTCTCGGCGTCAGAGTCTTCCTTGTAGTCGAGATCGATGACGGGCATGCCGGCCCAGATTCCCACCGACACTGCAGCTACCTGCCCATGAATCGGGCTGTCGCGCAGGACGCGCTTGCGGACCAGCTTGTTCACCGCATCGACCAATGCGACATAGCTGCCCGTGATCGCCGCGGTGCGTGTGCCGCCATCGGCCTGCAGTACATCGCAATCCAGCGTGATGGTGCGTTCGCCGAGCGCTTTCAGATCAACCACCGCGCGCAGCGCGCGACCGATGAGCCGCTGGATCTCCAGCGTGCGACCACCCTGCTTGCCTTGCGCGGCCTCGCGCCTCGAACGCGTGTGCGTCGCTCGCGGCAGCATGCCGTATTCGGCAGTGACCCAGCCCCCGCCGCTATTGCGCAGGAACGACGGTACGGTTTCTTCGACGCTGGCGGTGCACAGCACGCGCGTATCGCCAAACTCCACCAGCACCGACCCTTCGGCGTGGCGAGTGAAATTGCGCGTGATCCGGATCGGTCGCAGCTCGTCGGCAGCGCGTCCGCTGGGTCGGTTTTTCATGAACACCTCGAATGAATTGCCGGCGCCGTGCAGCGCGCCAGACAGCAGACGGCCGCGGCAAGTATGAACCGCGAACCGGTCAAATAGGGACGGGGAAGCGGCTAGCCGGCCTGCCAGCGCAGGACCGCGGCCGTCGAATTGTCGCTGAAGGGTGCGGACGCCTGCACCGCGCGTCGACCCAGGGCTTCCAGCCAGGCGCGGAGATTTTCGGGATCACCCTTGAAGAAGGCAGCGATATCCTCATCGCGCAGATTGGCCCAGATGCCATCCGAGCACAGCAGCAGCACATCGCCCGGTCGCAGGATATTACGGCCGCTGATCGACATCTCCGGAACAGCGGGGTCGCCGCCGAGGCAACATTCCACGAAGTTGCGCATCGGATGGGTCGACACCTCGTCCTGAGTGATCTTGCCTTCGCGCAGCAGCAGTTCGACATGGCTGTGATCGCGTGTGCGTGTCTGCACGGCGCCGTTGCGGATCCAGTACACGCGGCTGTCGCCGACGTGCGCCCAGTACGCCGCACCATCCTGCACCAGACAGATGGCAATCGTCGCTCGCGGTCGCGCATCGAGACTCTGTGTGCTGCCGAGCCTCGCGACGTCGTCATGCGCCTTGCTCAATGACAGGTGCAGGAAGCCGAGGGGATCGAACAGCGGCTGCGACGACTGATGAAATGAATCGAGCAGGCTCTTGAGCGCAGTATCTGCGGCACGACTGCCGTCGGAATGCCCGCCCATGCCATCGATGACGACAAGCAGCGCCGCCTTGTCGGTGGCTGCCACTGTTACGCGGTCCTGATTGTCCTCGCGGTCGCCAATCAGGCTGACTTCTGCATGCTCAATCCGCAAGCGCGGGCTCCGGGCCGGTCGGCTGGTTGAAGCTGTTACACTTGGCGCCGCTTTATACACTGGCAACCGCGGGTACGTAAGCCAGCTTTTGCCTTAATTCCCTTCGTATTTCTCAGGAACTCTCCGTTACATGATCCGCAGCATGACAGGCTTTGCCCGGCGCGAGCGGCAGGGTCCGTGGGGCACTCTCGTTTGTGAACTGCGCACGGTGAACCACCGCTATCTCGAAATATCGCTACGTCTGCCCGACGACCTGAAGTCCCTCGACAATGACTTGCGGCAGGCGATCACGGGGGCGCTGCGCCGCGGCAAGGTCGACGCCAACCTGTACCTGAAATCGAGCGGTGGCTCACAGCAATCGCTGGAGATCGACACGGCGCTGCTTGATGAACTGGCTGCGCGCATCAACGAAGTTCGCCAGCGCGTTCCCGACACCGCGCAGCCGAGCCCGCTCGATCTGCTGCGCTGGCCGGGCGTCATTCGCGATGCCAGCATCGACAGCACGCCGGTGCTCGCCGCGGCGCTCGAACTGCTGAAGGAATCCCTTACGGAACTGAACGACACGCGCCTGCGCGAAGGCCAGCGTATTCGCGAACTGCTGCTCAGCCGCTGCATCGCCATGCGCACTCAGGTGCAACAGGTGCGCGCGCGCCTGCCGGAAGTTTCGCTGCGCCTGCGCACCCGTATCTCCGAAAAAATCTCCCAGCTGGGCGTGACGCCGGACCCGGAACGTCTCGAACAGGAACTGGTGCTCTACGCCCACAAGATGGATGTCGATGAAGAAATGGATCGCCTGGCCGGACACCTCGAGGAAGTGACGGGCGTGCTGGATTCGGCCGAGCCTGCTGGCCGTCGCCTGGACTTCCTCATGCAGGAACTGAATCGCGAAGCCAACACACTGTCGTCCAAGTCGCAGGACAGCGAGACCACCCGCGCCGCCGTGGACATGAAGGTCATGATCGAGCAGATGCGCGAGCAGATACAGAATGTCGAGTAAGCGTCCCGCTGCGTTTGGTCGCTAGTGTCGGGTCAGAGCGGACAATCAGAAGATGCAGGGAAAAACAGGCAAATTATTTGTCATTGCGGCGCCGTCTGGCGCCGGCAAGACGTCACTCGTACGCGAAGTGATGCAGCGCATGCCGGAGCTGCGTTTTTCGATTTCCTATACCACGCGCAAGCCGCGGGCTACGGAGCAGCACACGCACGATTACTTCTTCGTCGCGAAGGAGCAGTTCCAGGAGATGATCGACCGCGGTGAATTCCTGGAATACGCTCAGGTCTTCGACAACTTTTACGGCACGTCGAAGCCGCAGGTTCAGCAGATGCTCGATGCCGGTGACGACGTGTTGCTGGAAATCGACTGGCAGGGTGCGCAGCAGATCCGTAGTTCGATGCCGCAGGCCGTGTCCATCTTCATCCTGCCGCCGTCACGGGCCGAGCTGGAACGACGCCTGCGTGACCGCAAGACCGATTCGGACGAGGTCATTGCGCGTCGTTTGCGCGATTCCATCGCCGACATGTCGCACTGGAACGAGTTCGATTACGTGGTCGTTAACGACGAGTTTGCCCAGGCCGTGGCCGATCTGGCGGCGATCCTGTCGGGACGTGGCGAGGCCTTGCGGCGGGACCGATCCGGACTGCAAACGCTGATCCCCGCACTGCTGGGTTAACCGCAACTGATTTTTTTCGAGTCCCCCCGGATACTGCGTCTGGTGTTGAACTTGCGATCGGTAACGACGGACCAAGCTGCAACGGTCCTGCGATTGCGCAGTCCGCTCCAGTAACAGAACAGGAATCCATCATGAAGAAACCCGTGTCCCGTCACCTGCTTCCCGCACTCAGTCTGGTCATCGGCGCCTGCATCGTCTCCGCATCCGCGCTCGCTGCCGAAGCAGAGCGGCCGCGTCTGATCGCCGTCTCGGGCCAGGGCGAGGTGCAGGCCGAGCCGGATCAGGCCATCGTCACGCTGGGCGTCGAATCGCGTAAGCCACGACTGGAAGATGCCCGCACGGAGGTCACCAGGACCGTGGAGGCCGTGCTCAAGCTGACGCGCGATCTGAAGATCGACCAGAAATACGTTCGTGCCACCCGTATCAGCGTGCAGCCCGAGTACAACTGGGACACCAACGCCAAAGAACGCAATCTGATCGGCTACTTCGTCTCGCGGCAGGTCGAAGTCGATCTGCGCGATCTGGACAAGCTTGGCACCCTGCTGGAGAAATCGACCGATCTCGGTGTGAATCAGCTCGGCGATCCGCGTCTGGAATCCAGCAAGCGCCGCGAGCTGGAACGCAGCGCGCTGGCGAAGGCAGTCGACGACGCACGTCTCAATGCCGAGGCGGTGGCGAAAGCCGCCGGCGCGCGACTGGGCGCCGCACGCACGATTTCCGCGAGCTCGGGTTACGTGCCTGTGCCCGTGATGTCGCGCATGAAGTCCATGGCGATGGCGGACTCCGCCGGTGCCGCCGAGAGCTATCAAAGCGGCCAGATGACTTTCAACGGCAACGTGCAGATCGAGTACGACCTGATCGTCAGCGCACAGTAATCGCATGATCACGCGACGCATTGTCGATCGAGTCTCGCGCCTGAGCGGTGCACTGCTCGTCCTCAATGCACTCGCGGCGAATGCCATCGATGCACCGAAACCCGCAGCGGCGCCGGCGGAAGCCGCTGTTCCTCCTCCGCAAACAAACGTCACCGCAAACGACGAGACCGCGTTCTACGAGCGCCTGCAGTTCGTAGCGCACAAGCGGATGCTGGTTGGACTCGGCATCAGCGACGACACCCTGAAATCGCTGGCGGCAGGCTCTGCCGACGCTGCGATCGGCCGCTTGAGTCAGCAGAGCGTCGCGGGAGATCGCAACGCCACCATCGCTCTGGTACGGATTCAGCATTGGTGCAATCGCATCTCGTCGGCGCGGCCCGCCGATGCACAGGCGCAGCTCGCACGCTTCACGCAGCTGGTTTCACCGGAGCGACTTGCACGCATCGCCGGCGTAATCAATGCCGAGCGTGCCTACCAGGGACGTGCGCGACAAAGTTGCGGTCAGGCGGCGTTCGACTACCAGGGGATCGAATCGCGGCTGCGGCAGGCGGCCGAGGCCGGCGATCCTGCGAGCACGACGGAGCTGGCGCTGTTCGTGCGTGATCCGGCCAAGCGCGAACAATTCCTGCAGCAGGCAGCGGACAAGAACTACGCCCCCGCGATCCAGGCGCTGGCAACGCAACGACTGCTGGCCGTGCAGCGGGGACAGACGACGGAAAACGTGTCGTCGATCCGGTTGTTGTTCAAACAGGCCGGCCGCACGCTACCGCGCGCCAAGGTCGATCTCGCCAATTGCATGGCCACCGGCTGCGATGGCCATCCCGCCGACGCCGGCGGTGCGGCACCGTTCGGTTTCGATGCCGCGAAGGACGGTGAGCCGCTCGCCTTCACCTCGATGATGCGCATGCCCTGGGGCAATCGTCTGACCCGCACGCAGATGCTCGGCTGGCAGTACTACGGTGACCAGCTGAACGAGACCGGCTGCACCGGCGATGCCTACATACAGAATGCAGTGATGTTCGCGCAGGCAGTCGCCACGCTGGAGAAAGGACAATCACCCACGCAGCTCGAACAGGCGAGAACCCAGGCCGAAACGCTATGGGAAGGAAATGGCGAACGGGCGAAGAAAGAGCAGGGATGCGGGTAGGAAGGCGCTAGGGACTAGGCGCTAGGCTCGTCGCAGACCCAAACCTGCTGCCTGGAGCCTGAGGCCTGTTCTCATGCCGCCACTCGGTCCACGAGCAGAATCGTCCCGTCGACTCCAGTGACTCTCGCCTTGGAACCTGCCGGCAGGTTCGGGCCGCGGACGGGCCAGTCGCGATTGCCAAGCCGGATACGACCGGTGCCGTTCTGCAGGCCCTGCTCGAGCACGACCACCTGGCCGATATGGCTGTGGCCGGAGCGATGGCTGGCGAGCGGGCTGTTTTCCTCACGCTGACGCTCCCGGTACTGAAACCAGAAGTACAGCGAGAAAACGCTGGCGGCAAAAATCAGAAACCACACCATGATCGTCGTATCACCGAAACGCGAGGGGAAGCGGGGCGCGAAACGCAGCCTAGCAGGGGGATGCATCAGCAAACGATGAAGGCAATCACAACTCCTGGGCGAGTCATGAGCTTCATTTGACGGAATCACTGCAGACAGAACCGCCGCTGCAGTCATCGGCCTACGCAGGCTGACGACTCAGCTCGCGAGCTGCGAGGGGGCGCCCGCTGAATGGCGCTTGAGGTGAACCAGTAACAACGAGATCGCCGCCGGGGTGACGCCGGGCACGCGCGCCGCCTGTCCCAGTGTGCCTGGTCGGGCCGACTGCAGGCGCTGACGCACTTCATTGGACAGACCGCGGACGTTGGCGAAGTCCAGGTCGGCGGGCAATCGCGTTTCTTCGTGACGTCGGTGACGCTCGACCTCGTCCTGCTGGCGATCGATGTAGCCGGTGTACTTCGCCTGCACTTCCAGTTGCAGCTGCACCTGTTCGATCAGGCGTGAATCGGCGTCGACGTCCTTCATCCATTGTGGACGGTCGACCGCCGGCAGGCTCGTCAGCGCCTCGTATGTCACTTCCGGACGGCGCAGCAATGCATATGCATGCGCATGCGTGTCAGGCGGCAACGGCACACCCAGAGCCGCGATGGCCTGCTCAGCCGTGATCTGATGCGGATGCACGACGGTGGCATCGAGACGCGCCGCTTCTTCGGTAATGGCGGCCGCTTTGCGCTCGAAGAAACTCCAGCGCGCGTCATCGACCAGGCCGAGTTCGCGACCCTTCGCCGTCAGACGCAGGTCCGCATTGTCTTCGCGCAACAGCAGCCGATATTCCGCACGGCTCGTGAACATGCGATACGGCTCGCTGGCACCGCGCGTGATCAGATCGTCGACCAGCACGCCGATGTATGCCTCATCGCGCCGTGGCGACCATGCCTCGCGGCCCTGCACCTGCAGCGATGCGTTGATGCCCGCGAGAATGCCTTGCGCGGCAGCTTCCTCGTAACCGGTCGTGCCGTTGATCTGGCCGGCGAAGAACAGTCCGCGGATGAACTTCGTTTCCAGGCTCGACTGCAGATCGCGTGGATCGAAGTAGTCGTACTCGATCGCGTAGCCCGGCCGCGTGATATGCGCGTTCTCGAAGCCCTGGATGGAACGCACCAGCTCGAACTGCACATCGAACGGCAGGCTCGTGGAAATGCCGTTTGGATAGATCTCGTGCGTCGTGAGGCCTTCGGGCTCGATGAAAATCTGATGCGAGTTCTTGTCGGCAAAGCGATGGATCTTGTCTTCGACCGACGGGCAGTAACGCGGACCGACGCCTTCGATCACACCGGTGAACATCGGTGAACGATCGCAACCGGCGCGAATGATTTCATGCGTGCGCTCATTCGTTGCCGTGAGATGGCAGACGATCTGGCGCGGGTGATCGCTGCGACGGCCGAGATACGAGAACACCGGTGTCGGTTCATCGCCCGGCTGCGCGAGCAAGCCTTCGTAGTTGATGCTGCGGCCATCGATGCGCGGCGGCGTGCCGGTCTTGAGACGACCGACGCGAAACGGCAGCGCTCGCAGTTTTTCAGCGAGCTTGTTCGACGGCGGATCGCCGGCGCGACCGCCCTGATAATTCGTGAGGCCGACGTGGATCTTGCCGCCGAGAAACGTGCCGACCGTGAGCACGACCGTGCGTGCGCGAAATTCGATGCCCGTCTGCGTCACGACACCGTGGACGCGATCGTGCTCGACGATGAGGTCGGCCACCTCCTGCTGGAACAGGGTGAGGTTCGGCTGATTCTCCAGCACGGCACGAATCGCCGCCTTGTAGAGCACGCGATCGGCCTGCGCGCGCGTCGCCCGCACCGCCGGGCCCTTGCTCGCATTGAGCGTGCGGAACTGGATGCCGCCACGATCGGCCGCTGCCGCCATCGCGCCGCCGAGCGCATCGATCTCCTTCACCAGGTGACCCTTGCCGATGCCGCCGATGGCGGGATTGCAGCTCATCTGGCCGAGCGTTTCGATGCTCTGGGTCAGAAGCAGCGTGCGCGAACCCATACGGGCAGCCGCGAGCGCAGCCTCCGTACCGGCATGGCCGCCGCCGATGACGATGACATCGAAATGATCGGGAAAGCGCATTGGAAGCAGGCATCAGGCAGGCCGGGGGCAGGGATTCTAGGCCAATGGCCCCGCCAGCCCAAACAAAGCCCGGAAGAGTTCAGGAAATGCCTAAGCCCCGCGGGTGCTCAGCGCACCCGCTTCAGCAACGACACCGCCATGCCGATGAGCAGGCCAACCCCCAGGATCAGCACGCCCCACAGGACGATCAGCCGCACCGGGGTCGGCTTCGGCAGCGGTTTCAGCGCCGTCTCGCCGCCGAGGTTGCGCGGCGTTCCAAGCAGTCCGGTGCCAATGAATGGTTCGAGATCCTCGCCCCGCACGTCGGACAACAGGCTGCTGCACTG
Organism: Povalibacter sp.; assembly: GCF_036520495.1. Classification (GTDB taxonomy): domain Bacteria; phylum Pseudomonadota; class Gammaproteobacteria; order Steroidobacterales; family Steroidobacteraceae; genus Steroidobacter. Next base: position 48,624 of record NZ_DATDJO010000035.1, read on the forward strand.
CTGTATGGGAGCGGGCTCCGCGCGGCGGCTGCCGAATGCCAGGGTATACGGCCCCGACCCCTGCGCCAGGAATCGCAGCCGCGCCGGCCGATAGCCGAGTTCCAGCCCAGTCGCAGGATTCAGGGCCTGGGACGGCTCCAGCGCGGTGACTTGCCAGAAGCGATCCTGCGCCCCATCCATCTGCGCCGGCGGGCTCACCCGCCGCTCCCCGTCCTTCACGATGGAATACGCCTCGCCGGACCAGCGCTCGCGCCAGGACGCCTGTTCATCCGCGCGGCTCTGCAGGCGGATACGAACCGAGCTGTTCAGGTCGGGCACTACCAATCGCGCGTACGTGATCGGCGCCAGCCGCGTCGCATCGAAGCGCAGCTGCCCGCCATCGATGCCCTGCGCATTCGCATGGAACCAGACCGGCTCTATCTGACCAGGACGCGCCACACGTTCGCCGATCACCTGCGCGATCTGCAGCGGCGGGCCACCATCGGTGCGCACCACGCGCAGATAGGAGTAACGCTGTTCCACCAGAGGCACGGTCTTGCGCTGCAGCTGCTGGCCATCGCGAGTGACACGCAACAGCGTGCTCGAGCTCACCACCGTCCGCCAGCGATCCAGATCGTCGCTGGCTTCGATGCGCACGCTGGCCTGTGACGCGCCGTCCGGACTGCTCCAGTCGAATTCGATCGAACGCAGATCGTCTTGCACGCCGCGCGCATCGATTACGTGCGCCCAGGTCTGTGTGCGCGACGCGGTCGGGTCCGTCGCCGGCCCGCCCTCCTGAATGCGCACCTGCGTGCCACCGGCGGTTTCCACCTGGACGCTCGTCGACGATCCGCTGGCCTCGGGTGTGCCCGCCTGCAGATCGAAGATCGGCAACGACTCCTGCGTGACGACCGGAGCCACCGTCGCGGGCGCAGCGCAGAACGCATGCGGGACCGGAGCGCCGTCGGCATTGAATACACGCACATCGCCCAGGTCCGCGCGCGTCACGCCTTGATACACCTCGTCAGGCACGACGAGTTCGACGAGTGGTCGGCCGTCGTAGGAGGTGACTTCGATACCGCGCTGGAAATCGTCGCTGCGCGGCGCGGCGTTTACAGCGATGGTCAGCGCACCCAGTGCGAGCGTCGCCGCGAGTTGCGTGTGTTGCATTACCTTCATCTCCATCACTCCGTTACTTCGTCGTCCGCGTGCCTCGGGGGCAGCGGCGCGAGATAGCCCGTCACCAGCAACAGCACACCCACCGTCAGGAACGACGCAATGCGCGCGATCGTGCCGATGCTCGACAGATCGACGAGGAACAGTTTCGCCACGACCACGATCATCAGCGCTGCACCCGCCAGCCAGACGGGGCGCCACTTCTGACGCGCAGCGATCGTCATCGCGACGAACCCGAGCAGGCCCCAGAAGATCGACAGCGATGCCTGCACCAGGGTCGAATTGGCAATCCCGTGCGGCGTCAGCGGCGCACCGAAGTTGTGATGCAGGGCGCGGATCAGCGCCGAGTTCAGCCACAGGAACGTCAACGCCGCCATGGCGATCAGTGGCCCGCGCTCATCGCTCCACAATCCGGACTGCTGTTCACGATCGAGTGACGTCCACCACAAGGCAATCGCCGCCAGACTCAGCGCGACACTGATATCGAGCGGGTTCAGCAGCGGCACGTATGGCAGCCAGCCGGCATCGCCTGCATTCGTGACATTGATGACGACGATCCATGCGCCGGTCGCCACGGCGAGCGGCACCGCCGCGAGGATTCGATATACCGCAGCGAATCGCGCGACGGGCCACGCCGGCAGCAATCGTCTGCGACCGAGGAATGCCAGCAACAGCGCCGGCGCGAGTCCCCACGACAAGTCCGGCCACACGCCGCTGGCGTGATAGTCGACCTGCCAGCTGGTTTCCCAGGCGATCACCAGCGCCAGCACCCAGTACCCACCCGCGTGCAATGCATTCACGCCGATGGCATTCGCGTCGAGGCGCTGCCGATCCTGCAGGTACAGCAATCCGTAATGGACAGCGAACAGGGCCACCCAACCCGACTCGCCCCATCGTGCGAAGGGATGTGAGGCATCCGCCGAGTACAGCAGGCAGGCGAGCGCTGCGATTGCTGGCAGGTACAGGCCCAGCGTGTGGGACAGACGCCACTTCGCTTTCGCGCCGATGGTCGCCAGCAGCATGGCGGTGAGCGCCGCGTAGCCGAGCGTCGCACCTGTCGCCGCCGTCGACAGATGACGATCGATCTCATGCAACCCGGCGAACATCCACCACGCCAGGCCCCACACTGCGAACACGATCTCGCCTCCTGTCTCGTACGCGGCCTGCCGCTCACAATTCCTATGCAGCAAGTAACTGGTCAGAAAGCCCGACACGCCCAGCAGCAGCGCGCCCATGTAAAGACTGTTGAGCACCGGCTGTGAACCGTGAGCGTTCGGCAGACCCAGCAGAAAGCCCACGCCGGCCGCGACCTGCAGCAAGGCCCCGAACGCACGCGCCAGTTTTCTCTGCTGCCGCACACCCAGCCAGAGAAGCCCCCCGCCTTCGACCGCCCACATCGCCGCGGTCATGCGCGTATCGAACGCCAATGGAATAGCGAGGCTGGCGAAGATCACGCCCAGCGCCGCGAAGGCCTCCACCAGCAGACGGAACGGATCGCGACGCGACAGCCACAGCGTCCATCCCAGCACCAGGTAGAACGCACCGAGCGCCAGGGCACTCCACGCGAGGGCGTATTCGATCTTCGACACCAACGTCGCGTGCAGCGTGAATGCGACCACGGGCAGTCCGAAGACCAGTGAACCCGAGACATAACCCTTGAGGTCCGGCGGCTGCCGCACGCAATTGAGGATCGACACCGCGACGTACTGCAGGAAGAACAGGATCAGGAACGCATCGGCGCTGAACAGATCGTTCGACTCGTAGCCCGAAGCGCGCCACAGACTCGTGATCGTGAACGTGAACAGGAAGCCCAGTACGTTCAGAACCCGCCAGGTACGGAACCACGCGACGGTGAAGATGCCGAGATTGAGAATCGCGTAGTACGTGAACAGCCCGATGTGATTGCCGCTGCCCGTCGACACCATGATCGGCGCGAGAAAACCGCCTGCGGTACCGATCACGGCGAGCGAGAGTGAATTCTGCGCAACTGCGATCACGCCCGCCGTAATGGCAATCACCACCAGCAGACCGAAGGCGAGCCCCAGCGGCAACAGCGGATACAGCCGGCTCGCCGCGAAGACCGTGAGATACAGCCCTGCGATACCGCCGCCCTGGAGCAGCTGTGCGTAGACCGGCCGTTTGTCCTTGAGGCGCCAGCCGATGGTCAGCAGCGCGAACGCACCGATCGCCAGAGCGGTGAAACGCAGCTCGATCGGCAACAGGCTGTTTTCTGCCGCGTACTTCGCCAGGAACGCCGCACCGAAGAACAGAATGATGATGCCGATGCGTGCGAGCGGATTGCCGCCTTTGAACCACTCGATGAAATCGCCGATGCGCAGTTCGATCCACGACGGCTCGGGCAACGGACGCGGCGCAGGCGCCGGTCTGGATACTGTTGGCGCCGGTCCCGTAGCCGCGACTGCAGGCCGCATCGGTTCCGCAGACACCGTCCGCACGGGTGGTACAGCGGCATCCGGCGTCCGATCGAAAATCGGTGCGCGCCGCGGCTCCGTGGGACGCGTTTTTGCAGGTTCCGGCGCGACCGCCTCCGCAGCCTCGGGCTGCACCGCTTGCGGCGGCGGTTGCCGCTGCAGAGACTCGATCAGGTCGCGGTGAATTTTCGCAAGCGCGCGCAGATGCAGCACCTGCGCCAGCAACACGCCGAGCATCGCGCCGACGATGAAACCTGCCGCATTCTCCTGGATCCCGGCGACGACGATGGCAAACACGATCGCCAACGTCCATGTCATCCCCGTCGACGAAGGTTCTTTATCCGCCTGCATGGCGTCTCGCTCCTGCTGTTCTTATTGATTGCCACCGCGCAGCATCCTGCTTCAGTCACTGAAGTTCGCCAAGGCAAGACTATTAAGAAGATCTCCACGGGGGACACAGGGGACACGGGGCGAGACTGAAAGATGCAGTGCCCAGTCTCGGTCCGATTTCCTGACCCCGTGGTCCCCGTGTCCCCCGTGGAAATTCTTCTCTCGCTCTTCTACGCCGCCAGTGCGAGCTGCACGCGATTGCGCCCCGAGCGCTTCGCGGCGTAGACGGCGGTATCGGCATGCGCGATCAGATGTTCACCCCACACGTCGAGCACATCGCTGGTCGCGATACCGATGCTGCAGGTGAGCTGGATAGGCGGACCGAAGCCATCGACGCGCACGTCGGCGACGCGCTTGCGGATACGCTCGGCGATGGGTTCCGCGGCCGACGCATCGGCGCTCGACAGGATGACCACGAATTCCTCGCCGCCGTAGCGGCCGATCACATCCGACTGGCGCAGCTCCGTCTGGATCGGGGCGATGATGGCCTTGAGGCAGGCATCACCGGCGAGATGGCCGAAGGAATCGTTGATCTGTTTGAAGTGATCCAGATCGATGAACAGCAGCGCGATGGGCAGACCGCGAGCCTGTGCGCGCAGGCAGACTGCATCGAGTCGTTCGACCAGCGAACGGCGATTCAGCACGCCCGTCAGTGGATCGGTCTGCGCCCGACGCTCGGCATCGCTCAGCGCCAGTCGTTGATCGCGCAGCCGATCGGCCACACCCAGTGCGATCAGCACGGCGGCGCCGACCATCGACAGCGGCAGTCCATAGAACAGCAGCAACTCGGCGCCTTCCGGATCGGTGAACAGCAACCGCAGCGAGGTCGCAATCGTGAATGCCTCGAGCAGGCCCCACGCCAGCAGGAACCAGCCTGCCGCCCGGTTGCTGCGTCGCCAGGCCATGAAGGCCACGACCAGCGTAAATACTGCAGAACCGAGGAACACCAGGTTGCCGATCGCGGCGACGCGCGGACCGAGCCCGACGAGCTGCAATACATTGGCGAACGCCAGCGCCGCGAACACCCACGCGAGCCAGCCGAAGATGGCGTACACGCGCGGCGAGAAATCTTTCAGATCCGCAATTTCCCGCACGAACAGGCAAGCGACGGCTCCGCTGAACGCCGCCGTTACGTTCCAGGAATACGACGCGACCGGTACGAGATGCCACAGCAACGGCCAGCCGAATGCCTCACCCGACAGGAACGACATGTACAACGCCTGTAACAGGAACAGCGACGCATACAGCAGCAGCAGCTTGTCCTTGAGCACGAACCAGATCAGAAAGCCGGACAGCGACATGGCCACCAGGGCGCCGAACGTCAGCGCGATCATGCGCGCGTGCTCGGCGCCGCGCGCCAGCGTCACATCGAGCGTCGACGCCCGCAGCTTGAACGTTTCGTTGCCTCGCAGCGGCTGCGGCTCGACGCGCAGATAGACCGGCTGTGCCGCCTGCAGGCCGTCAGGGACGAGGAACACATGTTCGGTCGCACCGCGAAAGCCCGGCAGCGCGGTGGCAAGAGCCAGCTTCACGCCGCGTCCTTGGCGCAACGTAAACGGCTGAACATCGAAATGGCGGCTCCTGGTGACGTTGAGCGTCGTCATCCTGTCCGCATCACCGTGACCGTCCGTGCGCTGCACTTTGAGCCAGAAGACGCCGCCGGTCTGGCGGGCCTGGCGAAAATCGAACGGATGGAGGTGTGAATCGAGGGCGCCGCTGACGATTTCATCGGCGCTTGCATCGACGCCGGACGCGAGCATCTGCAGAGTCAGCTCCGGCTGCGCGGCAGTCGCGTGAACGACGGTGAACAGTCCGGCGGTGCAATACAGCAGCCACACCGCAAGCAAATGATGCACGGTTGCCTCTGGCACGATGTCGCGGAGTCGCCCAACCCGTCGCGAATCGTGCGGTCGAAAGTAGCCTACTGGCCGATTTCGCCGCAAAGCAATACGGACGGGGTGGATCGCGTCACATAATGAGTGATGAAAATCGCCTGGCCCGGCGTATCAGTCGAATCGCCACGGGCGTAGCTCACACATCTACACATATAGATGTACGGTCTCGGCATCCGCGGCCAGCTGCGTCGGCCCCGAGTAACGCAGGCCAAGCTTTTCGAGCACCCGAATGGAGGCGGTGTTGTGAGGCGACACGACGGCCACGATCCGCTGCAGGCCCAGCGTGGTGCGGCCAAACTCCATCACTGCCACGGCGGCTTCGTAGGCATAGCCCTTTCCCCAGTGCGCGGGCAGATAGGCAAATCCCACGTCCGTTTCTCCGATGTAGTCGCGCCGGATCAGACCGCAGGTGCCGATGACCGCGCCCGTCTCCTTCAACTCAACCCGGAAGTGGCCATGGCCGTGCTTGTCGTAGCTCGCCATCGGCACCTCGACGATGAAGCGGCGTGCATCCTCGATCGTGCGCAAACCGCGATCACCAATGTTGGCGATGAACGAAGGCTCATTGAGCAGACCGAGCAGGAAGGCCGCATCCTCTGGCGTGAACCGCCGCAGCACCAGGCGCGGCGTCTCGACGACTACTGCACCAACAACCGGCGAATGATTTGTGCCTGCGGCTTCGATGCTCACGATGTTTTCTCCGGCTGACGTTTGAACGTCAGCGTAAATCCCTTGTCCTTGCCGTCACTGACCCGCACCGTCATCTGACCGGCGCTGTTCGCCACGTACTCGAGGCGACGCGGGAAATCATGCTGCGGATTCTCGAACACCAGTTGCGACGGCGAACAGTCCGCCAGCTCGAACGCCACCGGCAGTCGATTGTGCGCAACCTTCGACACATAGAACACACCATTCGCCATCTGCAGCAGGCGCAGCGCTTCATCGTCGACGATCGCACGGGATGCACCCTTCGTCGTAACGCCCTTGCCCTCGAAGGTCGCGTCGCTCAGTCTGCTCCATGTCTCGGTAACGGTCTTGTCGCCTGCGATGGCGACCCAGGTGCCGAGCAACCAGTCGGCAACCGCGAGCGACCTGCAATGGTCGGCGGACCAGACCACCGGCGCGAACAGCGTGCTGGCGATCACTGCCGCGAAGAACGATGAACGCATGCGAGTCCTCCGGTTGATGTCTCCATGGATAGGCAGGAACCTATCTGAAAACCGCTGGCTGCGCATTTGCTGCCGCGACGAAGCAACTGGAACGGTCACGGTAAGTTTGGACATGGCCGGGCGCCCGATGAGATTGACTCGGCCCGCGCGCTGCGACAGGCTCGATCGAAATCTGCATCAGGATAACTAGAACATGCTTTGTCGCATCCTCTGCTGCTTGCTGATCACCTTCACCTTTGTATCCAACAGCGGTCTGGCTGCAGACGCCGCGCGTCGGGCGATGACAGCCGCAGACATCAACGGTATCCATGATGTATCCGATCCGCAGCTCTCGCCCGACGGCGAGTGGGTTGCCCATACCGTGCGCACCGCCAACCTCGACAAGGACAAGCGCACCACGCATGTCTGGATGACGAACTGGGACGGCAAACGCAGCGTACAGCTCACGAATTCGCAGGAGAGCGAACACACCCCACGCTGGAGTCCCGACGGCCAGTACCTGGCATTTCTGTCGGCGCGCGGCGGTGAGGACGACCCCGATCAGTTGTGGCTGATGAACCGTGCCGGCGGTGAGGCGCAGGTGGTCACTTCGTTCAAGGGCGACGTGCTCGACTACGAATGGTCGCCAGACGGTAAACGCATCGCGCTCATCGTGATGGACGAGGATCCCAATCGTCCGACCGAAGCGAACAAGGACAAGACGCCGCCGCCGATCGTCATCGATCGTTTCTATTTCAAGGAAGACGAGACCGGCTACCTCGGCGCGTTGCGTCGCCATCTCTACGTGTTCGACGTCGCCTCACGTAAGGCCGACGTGCTGACGCCCGGCACGTTCAACGAGGATCTGCCGACCTGGTCGCCCGACGGTGCGCTGATCGCATTCGTCAGCAAGCGCGCTGCCGATCCCGATCGCAGCAACGACAATGGCCTGTATGTCATCGCCCCGCAGGCCGGCAGCGAGCCGCGCCTGGTCACCGTGTTCCATGGCGATGCCGGCGATTCCGGCTGGATGACGACGCCGTCCTGGCGGCCCGACAGCCGCGCGCTGGTGCTCTCGGTCAACCGCGATCCGAAGCTCATTTACTACGGACAGCAGGATCTCATGGTGGCGCCGCTCGACGGTCCGGCACGGATCATCAGCAACGACATCGATCGCAATCTGATCTCGCCCCGCTGGTCGACGGACGGCAAGTCGATCTACGCCTTCATCGAGGACGATCGCAATCAGCACCTGGTGCGCGTGAATGCCGCGACCGGCAAACTGGAACGCCTGCTCGCCGGACGACGCGAGACGACCGAGTTCGATATCGGGCCGAAGAACCGCATCGTGCTGGTCGACAGCACGGTGGATCGCCCAGCCGAGGTCTTTGCATTCGAGGGCGGCAAAGCGCGGCAACTCACCCGACACAACGACGCGTGGCTCGCGACGTTGCAACTTGCGCCGGTCGAGGAGATCTCCACGACGTCGAAGGACGGCACGCAGATCAGCGGCTTCCTCGTCACGCCGCCCGACTATGTGGCGGGAAAGCGCTATCCCACCATCCTGCAGATTCACGGCGGACCGGTGTCGCAGTACGCGAATTCGTTCATGCCGATGTGGCAGATCTTCGCATCGCAGGGCTACGTCGTCGTCGCCGCGAATCCACGCGGCAGCTCTGGCCGCGGTGAAGATTTTGCGCGCGCCATCTGGGCCGAGTGGGGCGGCAAGGACACGGACGATGTGCTCGCCGTCGTGGACTACGCCGTCAGCAAGGGCATCGCGGATCCGCAACGCCTCGGCGTCGGCGGCTGGAGCTACGGCGGCATCCTCACCGACTACGTCATCAGCAGGGACTCGCGCTTCAAGGCGGCCACCAGCGGGGCGTCCATCGGCAATGCCCTCGCCGGCTACGGGACGGACATGTACGTGCGCGAATACGAGGCCGAACTGGGCACGCCCTGGAAGAATCCCGAGGCCTATCTGCGCAATTCCTATCCCTTGCTGCACGCCGATCGCATCACGACGCCCACTTTGTTCCTGTGCGGCGAGCAGGATTTCAACGTGCCGCTGCTGAATTCCGAACAGATGTACCAGGCACTGCGCAGCACGGGCGTGGCGACGCAGCTCATCATCTATCCCGGGCAGTTTCATGGGCTGCGCAAACCGAGCTACCTGCGTGACCGCATGGAGCGGTATCTCGGGTGGTTCGGAAAATATCTGAAGAACTAATGTCGCGTCCCTTTCGTGATAAGCCTCGTGTCCGCTGATGGTGGCTGCGTTCGTGATGGGCTCTTGCCGCATCATGAACACTTCGACGAAGAGCCATCGACAATCCCCGGGAAGCTCTGACTGATTTCAGATCCGTCATTCCCGCGCAGGCGGGATGACGGATCGTCCCGCGAAGGATTTCGCCGACAGCTCTTTTGCGCAGGTGAATTACCGACGACAGCGCATCCGTAGACATACCGGGAACATCCAGCACGAATCGGGTGTATTGGTTGCAACGGGACAGTGGGTGTTCCGGCCCATAATGCGCGTATGTCAGAGCCTCTACCGATTCCATCATCTCTCTCTTCCAGTTCCGGTGTTCCGCAAGAAGGTGCGCCGAGCGAGCCCATAACCGAACGCATTGCAGCAGACAGCCGCGTTGCAGCAGACAGCTCGCCGACGACCTCACTGAATGAGCAGCCCCGGGGTCCGTCGGAACCGCCAGAGGTTTCGACCGGTGAGACTCGCGTGATCGAGATCGGCACGGTGTTGAGCCGCCGCTATCTCATCGAACGGACCATCGGCAGTGGCGGCATGTCGACGGTCTACAGCGCGCTGGATCGTCATCGCATGCAGGGTCCCTCGGCGGACGCCAAGGTGGCAGTCAAGGTCCTGAACCGCGCCCTGCTCAGCGACCGGGCGCGCGTGCAGCGGTTGATCCGCGAATTCCGCTACATGCAGCGGCTCACCCATTGCGGCATCGTGCGGGTCTTCGACCTCGATTGCGACGATGGCACCTGGTTCATCACCATGGAACTGCTCCAGGGCGTGCCGCTGACGCAGTACCTTCGTCAGCATCAGGCGGGCGGATTGTCTCCTGAGGAGGCACTGCGAATTCTCGCCGAATGCACCGAAGCGCTCGTGTGCGCCCACGACCACGGCGTCATTCACGGTGATCTCAAACCCGGAAATATTTTCATCGACGACAAGGGGACGGCGCGCCTGCTGGACTTCGGCTCGGTGCCGGAACCCGGTGAGGAGGCGGATCTGGCGTGGGAACGCTTCCTTACGCCTGCGTATGCCAGTCCACAGATGCTGGAACAGCAGACCGCGGATCTGCGCGACGACCTCTACAGTCTCGGCTGCGTGGCCTACGAGCTGTTCAGTGGTCAGCACCCATTCAAATCCATGTCGTCGGTGCAGGCACGGCAGGACAATCTGCGGCTGACCTGGCTTCGCAGCATCCCTGCACGGCACTTCGGCATCATCGCGCGCATGTTGTCGTGGGAGCGTGATGAACGACCGGCGAATGCGCGGGAGTTCCTCGAGTCGCTGATCGCCGCGCAGGCCCGGGCCAAGGCTGCATATTCCCGCGACCCCGATTCTCACACCCATGTGCATGACACGGCGCACACCAAGACTGCTCATGCGGGCGTCGCGGATCATGCGGTCACGCCAGAGCCGGAGCACCAGTCGGCCCGCGAGAGGCGCGAGTCGCGACGCGCGGCGACTCCCGAAGAACTGAGCCGCGCCTTCGCGCAGTTTTCCGGCGTCGTTCCTGCCGATTGGGTAGGCGCAAGTGACGAGAACGCCGCGACCACAGCGCAATCACGCATCGAGACGCCCGTGGCGACGGCAGTGACGGCAGTGACGGCAGAGCCACCGCTTCCCGAACCCGCGCGCGAACGCTGGAGCAAGGCCATTCCGCCCGAGTGGCTCGAACCCAAGCCCAAACTCGACCCTTCGCCGAACGCTGTTGCCTCATTGGTGATTGATTCCATCGACGCGTCCGAGGTAGTGGAAGAGGTGAAAGCGCCGCTACCCGCGGTCCTCTCGCGCACAGCGCCATGGTTCAGCCAGTTGCGCTGGAGCAATGCCGCTGTGCTGAAGCGGGTTCGTCGCAGGCATCCAGCGGGGCCCAGCGAGGCCCAGACTCCGGCCGCAAGGACGACCCGAACGACCGAGTCACCCGAGACAGCTGACACTCCCGAGTCGTCGGCGACGACTATCGAGACGACGGTTCGGGATGCCGGGACCGCGCAGGCTGTGGCGAGCCAGCCCGCGCCCGTCGTCAGAAAGATGCCATCGCGACGCCTGCAGCAACTGCAATGGCGCACGTCCACGCCCGTCGCGTGGTCTGCGCTGGCATCGCGATTGCGAACACTGCGCATGCGTCCGGCATCCCGGACCCTCGCGCCGGCATTGGACGGCTTATCGCACGCGGCAGCGTCGGGCGTGGCGTATCAAGCCGATCCCGGTTGGGTGCCGCAATTGCAGTGGCGGAATGAGATCGCCATGCGCTGGCCAGAGATGCAGGCGCTGTCGGCCACCACGGTCGTACCGCACGTTCACATTGGCACGTTGTCACCGGTGATCGAGATCTTAGTACCGCCGGTGCCGGCCGCTGCAACCATCCGTGTCGCGCCTCCCGCGCCCCGAATCGAGTGGGAAAAAGCCATCGCCGGCATGAGGCGCATGTCCGCAAAGCTGCGTACGCACGGCACTCGAGCAGTTGAGCCGATCCCAGTCGCAGAATCGCCTGCTCCCGTGCCTGAGACTGTTGCGAGCAACATTGCTGTGGAGGAAGTCGTTGCCGCAGCTCCCGCAGCGATTGCGCTGTCCACAAACCTGAGCGAGCACGAGGGTCGGGTGCCTGAGCCGATTCCGGTCACAGAATCGCCCGTACCTGCGTCTGCGGCGACTGCGAGCGACGTTGCGGAGGACGAAGTGGTTGCCGCAGCAGCACCTGAAGCACCTGAGCCGATCCCGGCTGCGCCGCGACCGCCACGCGTCGACTGGCGCAAGGCGATGGCGAGCATGACCCACGCGTCGACGCGCGCTCGAGGCAACCTGCAGACGCTTGCAGCACGAGAGCGCAATCGGTGGCAGAAGGCACTCAAACGCCTGCCGCATTGGGTGCAGGTGCGCAACGCCATCGGATCACTCTCGCCTGCGCGTCTGCCTTCTGGCTGGCTTGCACAGAGTGCGTCGCGATGGCGCGAAGCTGTTCCGGCCGGCGCGATCGTCGCCATCGCGATCATCGCTTCTGCGGCGTTGCAGTTTTCCGATGCCTCATGGTCCACCGCAACACAGTCGGCCGAACGCGTGCGGCTGGCCGCCTTGCGCCTGGACTCACTCGCCAACGCACCTATCGACATGACATTGCCCGAGATTGCGAGTCCGCCGCTACCGGTATTCACTGCGAATGAGCGCGCGCCGGCGCAACCTGCTGCACCCGGAGTCATTTCGTTTCAATCGGCACTCATTCATGTGGGAGCGGGCCAGCACATGGCCGTCATCAATCTGCGGCGCAACAAATCGACCAATGGGTCGGCGCCGGTTCGCTGGCGCATTGCACCCGGCACCGCGCAACCGGGTGTCGATTACGAACTACCGAAGGTCCAGATCGCGCGCTTCAACGACGGCCAGGATGTACGCAGCGTTTTCATTCCCATCATGCCCCCGGCGGACGGCGGCAGGCCGGAACGCCGCTTCACCATCGAACTGGCGCGGACACCGGGCGGTCCTGCCTTCGGCGAAATTACCGCAGCCGAAGTGATCATCGAAGGCAGCGGCTGATCACGCCCGCCGACTGGCTTTATATACAGTTCCCGCTATGATCGGCGCGCATGAATGCGCAGATCGATCCCGTCGCAACTACTTTCGGTCACCGGCTGAACGCGGAGCAGTTGCGTGCCGCGACCTTCGGCCGCCTCTCGCCGCGTGGCGTCGACTCCGATCCCCTGCTGATCATTGCCGGCGCCGGCACCGGCAAGACCAACACGCTCGCGCATCGCGTGGCGCATCTGCTGCTCAACCGCATCTCGCCCGAGCGCATTCTTTTGCTGACGTTCACGCGTCGCGCCGCGCAGGAAATGCTGCGACGGGCCGAGACGATTGCGACCGAGACCCTGCGCCAGAGTCAGGGCCGCGTCGCGTTCCATCCGAATGCGACCCGCATGCTCTGGTCGGGAACGTTTCACGCGATCGGCAATCGCCTGCTGCGCGAGTACGCACATACGCTCGGTCTCGATCCGGCTTTTTCCGTCGTCGATCGCGGCGATGCTGCGGATCTCATGGACTTCCTGCGCCAGGATCTCGGCCTTGCGCGCAAGGAAAAGCGCTTTCCACGCAAGGACACCTGCCTCGCCATCTACTCCCATCGCGTCAACACGCGCCGAGCGCTCCAGGAAACGCTCGATGACGCGTATCCATGGTGTACGGAGTGGGCTGACGACCTGACGCGCCTGTTTCGCCGTTACGTCGAAACGAAGCAGGCCCAGCGCCTGCTCGATTACGACGATCTGCTGCTGTACTGGCACGTGATGATGATGGAGCCCGCGCTGGCCGGCGCGGTGGGCGAACGCTTCGATCACGTCCTGGTCGATGAGTATCAGGACACCAACACGCTGCAATCCGAAATCCTGTTGGCGATGAAGCCCGACGGTGCCGGCATGTGCGTCGTCGGCGACGACGCACAGTCGATCTATTCGTTTCGCGCCGCGACCGTCGAAAATATTCTGCAGTTCCCACAGCGCTTCACGCCACCCGCACAGATCGTCACGCTCGAACAGAATTATCGATCGGTGCAGCCCATTCTCGATGCCGCCAATGCGCTGATGCGCGATGCGGATCGCCAGTACCAGAAGCAGCTGCGCTCACCCAAGACGTCGCAGCACAAACCACGCTACGTTACGGTGGAAGACGACTCGGCGCAGGCGCTCTACATCGTCGAACAGATTCTCGCGGCGCGCGAGCAGGGCACATTGCTGCGCAAACAGGCCGTGCTGATGCGCAACTCGCATCACAGCGACGTGCTGGAACTGGAACTCATTCGGCGCAACATCCCGTACGCGAAGTACGGCGGTCTCAAGTTTCTCGAAGCCGCGCACGTCAAGGACGTGCTGGCCGTGCTGCGCTGGATCGACAATCCACGCAACCGCCTCGCCGGCTTTCGCGTGCTGCAGCTCCTCTCGGGTTTCGGTCCCGCGAACGCGGATCGCTGTCTCAAAGTATTCGAAGCGAGCGGCTACGCGTTCGATACCCTCGCGAGCTATCAGGTCCCCGCTGCTGCCGCCGAAGAGTGGCCCGCTCTGACCTCCCTGATGCATGACCTCGGCGGGACGAATGAATGGGCGGGACAAATGCAGCGCGTCCGGCAATGGTATGAACCGCATCTCGCACGCCTGTACGACGCCGCCGCCGTCCGCAGCGGCGATATCGATCAGCTGGAAAAAATCGCTCAGCAGTACGAGAGCCGTGAGCGCTTCATCACCGAACTCACACTCGATCCCCCGCAAATCAGCAGCGACCTCGCGGGTGATCCGCATCTGGACGAGGACTACCTGATTCTCTCGACCGTGCATTCCGCGAAGGGCCAGGAATGGGATTCGGTCTACGTCCTCAATGTCGCCGACGGCAATTTCCCCAACGAACATGCCACCGGCAAGCCGGAAGCCATCGAAGAAGAACGCCGCTTGCTCTACGTCGCCATGACCCGCGCAAAACACGACCTGCAACTGATCGCGCCGCTGCGCTACTACGTCACGCAGCAGAGCCGCACCGGCGACAAACACATCTACGGCGCGCGCAGCCGGTTCATGACGGATGAGCTGTTGCAGCTGTTCGAGCCAAGAACCTGGCCGCAGAGGGCGCCTGGCGTAAGTGATGCGGTGCGAAGCGAATCTGCCGCGCGCATCGACGCGGGGAGCAAGCTTCGGGCAATGTGGGATTGAGCCGAAGACTCAACGTCTGACGTAGCGAGGGCGGACGACTGATGGAAGTTCGAATCGTGGAGTTCCCCGAAACCCGGGTCGCTGTGGCCGAACATCGTGGTCCGCCGCAACTCGAATACGAGACGTCGAAGAAGCTCATCGAGTGGCGAATCCAGCATCGACTATCGCCGGCCAATCATCGAACGTACGGCGTGCACTACACCGATCCTCAGACAGTTGTGCCGTCCGAGCATCGCGTGGATTTCTGTGTCACGTACGACCTGCCGGTCGAGCCGAACGATCACGGCATCGTCAGCAAGATCATTCCGGGCAATCGCTGCGCGCTCGCCCGTCACCTGGGCTCCAGGCAACACAATACCGCCGCCGTGTATCTCTATCGGGAGTGGCTGCCGTCCAGTGGCGAATTCCCAGGCCGCTTCCCGATGTTTCTTCACTACGTGAATGTGGGGCCCGCTGTCCTGGAATCGGACATGATTACTGATGTGTACCTGCCTTTGCGGTAGCCGTGGATACTGCCTGGACGGTCAATGTGGTCGGCTTCCCTGCAGGGATGATCATGCCTGCTGCTGAGGCGTCAACAAGCCATTCCGTATTGCCCCGTAGCTCACGCTGATGTCGCGACCGGCGGCGGGGTCCGTTCGCTGAACTGCCCACTCCAATACGGGTAGTAGGGATACGGAGGCACGACGGCGCTGGCCGCATCCAATCGCGCCACCTGCTCCTTGCTCAGTGCCCAACCGATGGCGCCGAGATTATCGCGAAGTTGTGCTTCGTTGCGCGCGCCGATCAGCACACTGAAAACCGTCGGACGTTGTAGCAACCAGTTGATCGCGATCTGCGGGATCGACTTGCCGGTTTCCTCCGCGAGGATATCCATCGCATCGACAATTGCGTACAGCCTTTGCTCGTCCGCCGGGGGCCCGAACTGCGCTGTTTCCTGCAGTCGCCGTGTCGGCGGCTCGGGGCGGTCGCGACGAATGCGGCCCGTGAGGCGACCCCATCCGAGCGGACTCCACACGAGTGCGCCGACGCCCTGATCGAGTCCGGCCGGCATGAGTTCCCATTCGTAGTCGCGACCGAGCAGCGAGTAATAGATCTGATGCGCGACGAAACGCGCATAGCCGTAACGATCCGCAACTGCCTGCGACTTCATCAGTTGCCAACCGGAATAGTTCGATGCGCCGACGTAGCGAACCTTGCCCGAGCGAACCAGGTCGTCGAGCGTGGACATCACGCTGTCGATGGGCGTTTGCGCGTCGAAGTGATGGAGCTGCAGCAGATCGATGTAGTCGGTGCCGAGGCGTTTCAACGACGCTTCGGTGGCGGCGAGCAGATGATGGCGGGATGCACCGACGTCATTGGGCCCTGTCCCGGATCGCAATGTGAGCTTCGTCGAGAGCACGACGCGGTCCCGTCTGCCTGCGATGGCCGCGCCGAGCACCGCCTCCGATTCGCCATCCGAGTACACATCGGCTGTGTCGAACAGGTTGACGCCCGCATCGAGACAGATATCGACGAGCCGTCGTGCCTCGGCGGTGCCGGTATCGCCCCAGGCGTTGAAGAGCGGGCCCTTGCCACCAAACGTACCCGTGCCGAAGCCGAGCGCAGACACTTTGAATCCGGACGCGCCGAGGAATCGATAGTCCATATGTACTCCGAGGAAGTGGGTGGCGCGAGAGTAAGAAGAACCGGCCTGACGAAACAGCGGCTGCGGGGAAACTGATCCGTGCCTCGTGACCACGTAATCGTGCTCCGACAGGCGGCAAGGTCTACTCTGGTCGCAGGTGCCGGCGACTCGCGATTTTTTCGACGTCTTTGTCAGCCTGGAGCCGCGTCAACCGTCCTTGGCAGGCGGCACGGGCGAGCGAGGAATTCACATGCTGTATTCGATACTGATCTTCGGTTCGGAAGAACAAGCCGCTGCCTGGACAGCGCAGGAATACGACGCGGTGATGGATCGTCACGCCACGTTGCGCACACAACTCACCGCCCAAGGCAGGCTTGGACCGGTCATGCGACTAACTCCCGGGGAATCGAAGATCGTGCGGCGATCGCGGGGCCAGGTGCGGGTGACGGACGGTCCCTACGCCGAAACCAAGGAACAGTTGATGGGAGTCTACGTCGTGGAGTGCGCCACCTTCGAGGAGGCGCTGGCGGCGACTGAGCTGCTGGATTTCGAAACCGGTGTGTTCGAGATCGTGCCGTTGCGATACCTGGGCGGTGGGCAGCTGCCGGCGGTGATGCCTTGAGAGGCGAGTCCGAGCTGAGCAGTTACCGCTACTAGGCGCCATCCAGCCATGCGCGGAACTCATCGAGCGTGATCACGCCGTCCTCGTTCGTGTCGATCTCGTGGAATCCGATGAGACATTCCTCCTTCGACATCTCGGGATCCAGATCGGCCATGAATCGAATGAATTCCTCCGGTGTCAGCTGGTGATCGCGGTCACGATCGTTGAAATCGAAATCGGCGCGCGAGCGGATGCGCTCTTCGGCGCCCGGTTTCAGATAGTCGAGGGTGGTGCGATCCTTATGGGTCATCGTCGTGATCCGAGCCTCCGGGTGCCGACCATAGCCCACTTGCGTCGCGCAGGCATACCGGTGGATGTCACGCTGTACGCGCAGTCGTCGGTGTGAAAGGCTGCAATGGCCCGCAAAGCCATGACCACGCCTCGCGAACCGGCGGCCTTTGCTACAGGCGACTAAGGCAGCAGCTCCCATTCGATCTTGCCCGGTGTGCGCTCGACGCTCACTTTGCCCGAATCGGCGAACAGCTTGTACGTGAGATAACACACGGTGCGTGGCTCACTGAGCACGGTCGGCGTGAACACCGCAACCACCTCTGATCTGCCGTGGCGCGCCGAATAGGTCAACACGCCGGGCATGCCGGCATCGCGCAGCTCCCGACCGAGCGTCTGGCAGTATGAATAGTCCTCGGGATGCAGCAGCTGCGATTCCTTGCGCGTGCGTGCGCGCAGATCGACCAGCAGTGCGCTGCAGCGAATCAAGTGAACGCGCCGTTCCTGCACGATCGGCCTGGTGCTCTGCGCAGCGATAGCCGACGCCAGCGTGTTGCGGCGAAAGTGATGCACGGTCTCGCGCACGGAGGTCTCGATCGATGTGGCGCCGTACCAGACACCGTAGGTGCCGTTCGAATAGCGCGAGTTGCAGGGATGTTCGAACGGCCAGCGAATGGCAGCGGCGATGGCGTCGTAATTCGCGGCCTCTTCGAAGGGCCGCTGTATGACCGCAGGTTCCTGATATGCCTGTTTCACCGCCATTTCATGGCGCACGAGCACGTCGATGTCGCGCGGATCGTCGACGAGATCGGCGAAGAGATCGATGCTCTTGCGCAGGCTGACGATATTGCGATGCCAGTCGCCCTGCGAATCGCGAGTGACCCGCAGCTGCGCGTCCTTGCCCGAGGACATCTAACCGCCACGCATCCGATCGAGCGTGCCGCGCACCATCAACAGCCCGGCAAAGCCAAAGCGTCGTGCGATATCGATCGGTGTGCCGCCATCGAACAGGGTGTTCGGCGACGACATCCAGCCTGTCGCGATCTCCGCATTCCTGGGGAACAGCAACTTCAGCGCCTTGTGAATGCCCAGCAGGTGGCCGACGCGCTCGAGCAGATCACGATTGGCCGCGAGCGCTTCGCCCTTGGCGTAACGCTGCAATGCGATGCGATTGCTCTCGTTGAGGCCCAGCAGCATCAGCTGATCCGCCGAGGGGAGTTGCCACAGTTCGAACAGCTTCGTGACTGCGCGGGCCAGGATGACCCGCTCATCACGGGTGCGGGCCGTGGTGGGCGAATCCTTCAGATGGGCGTGCATTGACGGGCTCTCTGTGTCATTTCACACATAGGTGAATATAGATGACACAACTGGTCTTTTCAAGGCGACGTATCCCACGGTGAAGCCAGCCCTGTGCAGGGTGGTGGTTCCACAGGCCAGGAGAAAATGGGCCACAGAGATGGTTCCTGTGGGTACAGCTCGAGCAGGGCCCACAGTAGCTGAAGACTGTTCGACAGAAATCGACCCCCACCGGGCAGGCTGGCCCGGCTGCATCGTTTTCCTCTTGTGGTCCGGCTCAGCCGGACCGTGAACCGGTATTACTCCAGCGTGGCGCCTGCCCGCTGCAGGATTTCACGGCGTTCGGCCACGCTCGGCGGGGTCCACTGATACATCCAGGTTTCCGACAGCGGCTGGTTGTTCTTGCGCAGGAACAGACGAATGTCGATCGGCGCAGTACTGTCGTCGGTCAGTTTCAGATCGAACATCGCGCGGTACCCGTCGATGGAACGCAGGCGCCGCGCCGAGGTGATTTCGATCGTCCCGCGCGATGCCGTGATCACCGGTTCGACGATCGACTCCGGCAGCATCGCCGCCAGCTCACCGCCAGCGAAATCGATGGCGAAACGACCCGCAAAGTAGCGACGCGGTTGACCGATGACGCCGCCGATGCCCGTGCGTGTAGCAACGACCTGCGCGAGCGGCGGCACGAACTGCGGTTGTGTGCTCCAGTAGAGGCGATAGCCGAACAGCATTTCTGCGCCCGGCTGCATTTTTTCGGCAGGGCTCCACATCGCCACGATGTTGTCGAAGGTTTCGTCGGGTGCGGTGAGCTCGATCAACTGCACGGAACCCTTGCCCCAGCCGCTTTTCGGTTCGACCCACAGGTTCGGACGACTGTGATACATCGCGCCGTCGTCCTGGTAGTTGTTGAAGTCGCGATCGCGTTGCATCAGGCCGAAGCCGCGCGGATTCTCGTCGACGAACGAACTCACGTGGACACCTGCGGGATTCACGACCGGACGCCAGATCCATTCGCCGCTACCCGTGTGCATCGACAGGCCGTCGGAGTCGTGAATTTCCGGGCGCCAGTCGTTGGCCATGCGTTTGTCGTTCTCGCCGCACTGGAACATGCTGGTCAGCGGCGCGACACCTAAGCGTTCGACGGACTTGCGTGGATACAGCGCGGCGTCGATATCCATCACCTGTGGCACGCCAGGCGTGATGACGAAACGATACGCGCCGGTGACGCTCGGCGAATCCATCAAGCCGTACAGCACGATGGTGCGCGCATTGAGCGCTGGGCGCTCGAACCAGAACGAGGTGAAGCGCGGAAATTCCTCGGGACCATTGATCGCCGTATCGAGCGCGAGGCCGCGCGAGGAGATGCCGTACTGACGTGTGTCGTTACTGATCGCGCGGAAATAGCTCGCGCCCAGGAAGGAATCGACATCCGACGTCCAGTCGGTCTGTGCCTGGATGTGAAAGCCTGCAAAGCCGAGGTCCGGATGCAGATCACGCGCCGAGAGACCACTGCGTCCGAGATCGTAGTCGCCCGGTCGATACAGGATTTCGCGCGCCTTGCCGTCCACGACTTCGAACATGCGCACCGGCTCTTTGAAGCCGCGGCCCAGGTGATAGAACTGAATTCGAAAGCCGCGATCCGCATCGGCCCACAGGGCACGGTCGCGCCGGAAGCGCAGCGACTGATACTGGTCGTAGTCGAGGCTCTGCAGTTTCTGGGGCGCAAGATTCTTTGGCGCCTCGTAGGCCTTGCCCGCCAGCGCGCGTGCTTCACCCTTCAACTGCGCATAGCTGAAGTCCCTGCCGGTCGATGCCGGTTGCGATTCGGCGGCGAGCAGACTGACGGCAGGTACGCTGGTCGCAGACAACAACAGAGCTGATTTGAGCAGATCGCGGCGGTGGATCATCGGCGGACTCTCGAGACGGCAGGGGGGCGAGCCAGATGATAGCTGCGCTGGCTGATCGGCGTCGCTGGGAAGGAAGAGTCAGGAATCGCGGGGCCGAAGAGAAAGTTCCACTGCAAAGGCAGCTGCCTTCCATCCTCTGTGGATCCGGCATAACCCCGATGGCACTACATTCAGCTCGGAAGCCGCATCTCTTGCCCTTCGTGGGGTCCGGCTTTAGCCCAATGGCACTGACTTGAGGACAGTCTGTGTGAACCTTTTGGCTCCGACTTCCGCGGGATTCCCTACGTTCACAGTTGGACATCTGAACTCAGGAATGTCCGATCAATTCCAGATTCGTCATTCCGTGACCCACGGGAACGACGGATTAATCAGAGGTTCCTTAAGTCAGTGACAGAAACGGACCAGCCGGAATTTCCTCTGGCCTCAGGCCCGAGGTGCCTCGAACGCCTAAGTCCGTGTCATGCGCTCGAGCCGGACGCCAACCGCCTACGGAACTTACTTGCCTTCCTGCCGACTGCCGAACTCCCGCAAGTATCCCAGTAACGCCGTGACCTGCTGCCGATTGGCGGCAGGCGGCGAGGCATCGAGGTAGCCGTCCAGCAGCATCGTGACTTCGTTGAGGTGCAGCATCGCGAGGTTGTACCGAGCCTGGGCATTACGAGGATCCAGTTGCAATGCCGTCTCGAACCGCGACCGCGCCGTTTTCGCGTCACCGTCGTGATAGGCGATTACGCCCAGGCGGATCTGGCCGGGTACGAATTTCGGATTTGCGGCGAGGATGGTTTCGTACTGGCTCTTCGCCTGAGCGAACTTGCCGCTCTGATAGTTCTGATCCGCCTGGCGCGCCAGTTGTACCAGTTGCGAGGATTGTCGTGACGGCGCCGAACCGCAGCCGCACAGCAGGGTGAACAGAATTAGCGCGGCCCCGCGATACATTGTCGTCGTCATGCGTCGACTCCTGATCGCAGTCGCAGGGTCATGCCGGGTTGCAAGCCGCAGTCGGCGGCGCGGCCGCTCGCCAGTTCGAGCACGGATCGGGTGGCTCGCGGGGCCACGGCGAATCGATTGGGGACCAGTCGATGCGTGATCGCGAGGATGCGCATGCTTCGATCCAGAAACAGCGCGTCGATGGGAAAACGCATGCACAGCGTGTGAATGCTGCCACCGGGCCGTAGCAGCAATCCCTGATCGAGCGCCAGATCCTTGCGACCCAGCAGACCGCGAAAGCGCTGCAGGAAACTGGCGGCCACGGCCACACGATGAGCCACCGTCATACCCTGCGTAGTTTCGACTCGAGCGAGTTTCATCGTGGACTGGCCTCCCTGCATGTCAATCACATGATGTCGAACGCACCGGACTCGATCAGCTGAATCACGATCGGAAAGCCGATGATGATGAAGGTGATCGGGAACAACAGGGCGATCAACGGAAACAACATTTTCACGGGCGCCTGATTGGCGAGCTTCTCGGCACGCAGAAATCGTTCCTGGCGTCGCTGACGCGCCTGATCGGCGAGCACATCGCCGAGCGAGCCGCCCGTTTCCTCGGCTTGTGACACCGATGCCACGAAGTTGGTGACCCCCGGGATCATCACGCGCGCGGCCACTCGATCCAGTGCGACGCGACGGGTGACGCCGGTGCGCGTCTCGCGCAGGTAGCGCGAAAACTCCTGGCGCACAGGGCCATCGCGCAGTTGCTCGATGGACTGCTCCACCGCTGCCGTGAACGTCAGCCCGGCTTTCATACCCAGCACCAGGACATCCAGAAAGAAGGGAAACTCCTTTTCGAAGCGGGTCTGCCGTCGGCGTGTCGTGTCGCGCAGCCACAGATCCGGATACATATAAGAGAAGGGCGCGAGGCTACTGGCCGCGACGACATACATGGGGTCCGTCACCCCGAGCACCACGATCACATACAGCGCGACACCGATACCCGCGATGAAGGCGAGCCGTCGCACCACCAGGAATTCCGCGGGAGTGATGACGTAGGCAAGCCCCGCTGCATTGAGTTGCGTCTGCATGACATCGCGCTTGTGCCCGAGCATCGACTGGTCGACCTCCGTTGCATACCAGCGAAAGGCAGGACGCAGCAGGCGGATCAGCGGCGGCAGTTGATCGCGCCATGCGGCATCGCGCTGCGTGGATTCACGGCTGCGACGACGCAACACGAGTGGCAATAGTAGGACCAGGCCGCAGGCAACGGCCGTGAGGAGTGGAGCGAGGAGGCCATTCATGGTGCGACGTCAGATTGGGGGAAGGGATGTTCGACTGAAGTCGAACCCACAGTAAGAAAGGAGGATTCGCCTGCGCATATTCATACGTCGATGTTCACTATCTTGCGGATCATCCAGGCCGCGACCGCCATCATCACGGCGACGACGACCAGGACGATCCAGCCATACCACTCTGTGAACATGAGATTCATGCGCTCCGGCTGCTGCTGGTACAGCACGAAGCCGATGAAGATCGGCAGCAGGCCGACGACCCAGCCCTGCGCACGTCCCATTGATGTCAGCGCATCGATCTTGCCTTCCATGTGTGCTTTCTCCTGCAGCGTTTTCGCCAGCGCTTCGAGTGTGTCGGCCAGATTGCCGCCGACGCGGCGCGATACGTTGATTGCCGTGTTCATGAGATCGAGCTCCGGCGTGTCGACCCGCCGGCGCAGATCTGCGAGCGACTCCGCGAGCTGCCGGCCGATGCGGTACTCCGCCAGCACGATGGTGAATTCCTGCGCGAGCGGCGGTGGCTGTCGCGTGGCCAGCAGTTCCAGTCCCTTGGTGAGATTCGAGCCGGCCCGCAATGCCGAGCACAGGGCGAGCAGCGCGTCGGGTAGTTGATAGACGAACTGCCGGTTGCGCTTGCGGGAAAAGTACGTCACCGCGAGCCGCGGTGAGACGACGGACAACAGAGCGCCGGCGACGGCGCCCACCGGACCGATGCTGGTGTAGCCGATGGAGCCGAGAACTACGGTCGCCACGACACTGATCAGAAACAGCACCTGTGGATTCGCGATGACGAAATTCTGCTTCAACCCCGCGCTGACGCGCGCGACGAAGGCACTTTCGTAGAAGCGTACGCCGCGACGGATCACCGCCAACAGCAGCAGTACGCAGACGAACACCCCGCCCCCGACCAGCCATTGCCAGTCGATCGAGCTCAGCGCCATGCGAAGTGTGCTCATGCGAGGCCACGACGGGCAGGAGCGACTGCGCCGAAGATGGAGCGATCGAGCTGCACACCCGCTTCGTTCAGCGCCTCATAGAAGCGCGGCGCCTGGCCGAAGCCGCGATACTCCCCGACGATCTCGCCGTCACTGCCGATGCCCTGTTGTTTGAAGGCGAACAGCGGCTGCGTCAGGATGACATCGCCCTCCATGCCATCGACCTCGACGATGGCGGTGACGCGTCGCCGGCCATCGCTGAAGCGGGTCTGCTGCACGATGATGTCGACGGCCGATGAGATCTGCTCACGAATGGCGCGCACGGGCAGGTCCATACCGGCCATCAGCACCATGACTTCCAGGCGCGACAACAGGTCGCGCGGCGAGTTGGCGTGGCCCGTCGTCATCGACCCATCGTGGCCGGTGTTCATGGCCTGCAACATGTCGAGCGCCTCGCCGCCGCGGCATTCGCCGACGATGATGCGATCGGGCCGCATACGCAGTGCATTGCGCACCAGGTCGCGAATGGTGATTTCGCCGCGGCCTTCGACATTGGGCGGTCGTGCTTCCAGCGACAGCACATGGGGCTGGGCCAACCGCAGTTCGGCCGCGTCTTCGATAGTGACGATGCGTTCGTTGGCGGGGATGGATTCCGACAGCGCATTGAGGAACGTGGTCTTGCCGGAGCCCGTACCGCCGGAGACGAGGATGTTCTTGCGGAATTTCACGCAGACGCGCAGGAAGTCGCACATCTGCGGCGTCAGCGAGCCGAGGTCGACCAGTCGCTCCATCGAGAGTCGCTGCCGCGAAAACTTGCGGATGGTCAGGATCGGGCCGACCAGGGACAGTGGCGGAATGATGGCGTTGACGCGCGAACCGTCTGGCAGTCGCGCATCGACCATCGGTACGCCTTCGTCGATGCGCCGGCCGAGCGGCGTCACGATGCGTTCGATGACCCGCATCAGCGATTCATCGTTGGTGAATCGCGCCTGCGCGACCGACAACTGTCCGCGACGCTCGACATAGATCTGGTTCGGACCGTTCACCATCACTTCGGACACCGATTCGTCGGCGAGAAAGGGCTCGATCGGGCCATACCCCATGATCTCCGCCGTCATCTCGGCCACGAACCTGGCCCGGTCCAGGCTCGCCGGCAGCTGGACCGCGCCAGACTCGATGATGGAATCGATGGCCTGCCGTGCTTCCTGACGCAGATCGGCATTCGCCAGGTTGTTGAGCGCGGTGCGGCGAAACAGATCGAGTTCGCGCAATACGAGCTGCTGCAGTTTTTCCTGAAGGGCGCGCAATTCGGCGGGAAGGGCGGAAGGTGCCTCACCTACAGCGCTGACGCGCGAAACCGTTTCCGCCTGCGGCGACTGCCGTGTCACGGCAATGGTCGTCGTCATGGCCTGGTGCGGATCGACGGGTTCGTCCCAGAAATTGCGAATGACCTTCAGCTCGCAATCGCCGATCGTGACGGTATCGCCGCTGCGCACCGGAGCGGTCTCGCACACCACCACGCCGTTGCGACGAATCGAATCGGCCGCGCCCGTGTCCATCACCAGCGTTTCGCCTTCCTGCACGCACAGCAGCGCGTGCCGTCGCGCGACCGAATCGTGCTTGAGCCGGATATCGGCGCCGAGGCCACGGCCGATGGTGTAGCGCCCTGGTTCGACACGCCGCAGCTGCGCAGCGCATCCCGGTACGTTGAGTTGAATTTCGAGCACGATGACGTCCCTGTCGGTGTCTGATTGCAGAAGGAAGAGAGCCGCGAAAGACCGCAAAAAAAGGGCAGAACGGCATATCCGTTCTTTCCATTCTTCTCCTGTGTGGCCTTTCGCGGCCCTCCTCCTCTTAACTTCCGCCTAGAAATACAACGTGGCCGCGGCCTGGCCGTCGACGGTCACGTCGCAGGTGTTGCCACCTGATTTGGTGGCCTTGGCGACGATGCTTTCGGCCACTCGCTCCTGCCAGCCACCGCGCTTCGAGGCGATGATTCCCGAGGAGAATTTGCAGAGTGTCGCCACGGAGAGGTCGTTGTACTTGCCCTCGGCAGTGAGTCGCGGCGTAAAGGGTGGGAAGCGCGCACGCAGCACGCTTTCGCCATTCACGGAAATGGCGATCGAGTCGTCCTCCGAATCAAAGACGCCGCCTATCGTCCAGGCAGATGCACTCGATGGCGGTACGTACTCCTTGTCCTGTGCGACGACTTTCGTGCTCCTGGCGCAGCCACTCGATGCTACGCATACCGCTACGCCGATCGTGATCGCCATCCATTGCTTCATTGAATTGCTCCTTGATCCGTGGTCAATCCATCAACTTGAACTTCAACGCCTCGTCGGACTTCAGTTTCAGTGCGTCGTACTGCTGAATGCTCGTCTTTACGGGTTCCGAATCCGCCTTGATGATCTGCGGCGTGACCAGTACGACGAGTTCGGTTTCGCCGCGACGGAACTGACGCGACTTGAACAATTCGCCGAGCACGGGGATGTTGCCCAGGCCGGGGACTTTCACCACGGTCTTGGCGTCTTCGGAACTGAACAATCCCGCAATCACCATTGCCTCGCCCGACTGCACGTTCATCTCGGTGTTGGTCTTGCGCGTGGCGAAGCCGGGAATGCCGAGCACTTCGATGCCCTTGTCGACGCTGCTGACTTCGACATTGACCTTGGTACGGATGAGACCAGTGCTGTTGGTGCGCGGTTCGACATTCAGGATGATACCGAACTCCTTGAAGATGACATTCAGCGCGCCGTCCTGGTTCTGTACTGGAATGGGCACTTCGCCGCCGACGAGGAAATCGGCCTGGCCGCCGTCGATACATGTCAGCGTCGGTTCGGCCAGCAGCCGCGCATCGCCATTGTTCACCAGCATGCGGATGACGGATTCGACCGCGGTCGTGAGCGCGAAGTAGTTGTTGGCGGTCCCGAGCTGCAGCGGCAGCCCATCGATACCATTGATGCCGGGCGGAATCACGCGGTAATACGGGTTCGTGACGAACTCCGACAGCGTGCCGAATACGGGGCCGGGCACGACGTCGGCCCAATCGATGCCAACATCGCGCAGCGCGGATTTCTTGACCTCGATGAGTTTCGCCTTGATCAGGATGGTCGACTTTTCTAGCAGTACATCTGGCGGCATGACGGGAGCATCGGGAACGCCGAGCACCTTGATGAGATAGGCCACGGTCGAACCGTCGCGATTCCAGATGCGCAGGTCGGTCAGCCCCTCCTTCTTGCCGAGTACCAGCACCTCCTGTGTGTCGTCGAATACCTTGATGTCGATAACGGTGCCATCGCCCGCGGCCACTCGCCGTACGTTCGGATAACGCATGAGCAGGCTCTGACCCGCCGGCAGGCTCAGCACGCTCACGGGTGAGGTGTCGAGCGGGTTGTCGGCGGGAATCGCCGCTCGGGCCAGTTGCACCGCCGCGATGCCGATGAGCAGGCGCATGAATGCGTGAACCGTCATGTCACATCCCGCCCAGGATGATTTCGACGCGCGGTCGCGCCGCAGCGACCTTGACGACGCGTTCGCTGTTCAGCAACGTGCGCTTGGTAATACGCGCGATCTGCGTCGGCAGATTGTCCTGCGGCTGACGCAAGGCGACGGTGATCTTGCCCGCGTCCTGTGCGAGCGTAATGCGCGCGGCATTTTCCGGCGTGACTGATACCGTCACGGTGTTGTACTGACGCGAGGGATTCTGGCCATCCATGTACGCGGCATTGGTGGTGGTGCGCACTCCCGTTGCGATCACCGGAACGTCGAGCAACAGTGGCAGCGTCATGGTTTCGTTCGCCACCAGCGTGGTGAACAGAATGTCGATGCGATCGCCCGGCGAGAGCATGCCGGAGATGGAGGCTTCGTCATCGACGGGAAACGTCAGCGCGCGCATACCCTCGGCGAGTTGCGAGGAGAAACCGGCGCTGGCGTTGCGCGCAAGATGCGCCTGCAGTACCGGCTCACCGCTGCGCACGGACTGAGCGAGCACCCTGCCGGCCACGGTGTTCCAGTGGTCGGCGAGGACGGCGTCAGAATGCAGGAAGTTTCGCGGCACCTCGCGAATCGCGACGGTCTGGCCGGACAGGAACGTGCCCGGACGCAGATCGGCATTCGCAACGACGACGCGAACCGGCGCGTACTGCGCATCCAGTTGCGAGCGCCGCGCGTTGACGGTCCCTTCGATGTAGTTGTCGGCGAAGTACGCGGCACCGCCCGCCGCTGCCAGTGCACCTGCCACCATCAGTGTGGTGATCATTCCACCTTTCATGCGTCCCTCCCTGGACTGTGTCGCTGCTGGCATCGGGTGAGTCGTCCGTGACTCGCGATGCCTGCCTCTAGCTCTCTTGAATCAACGTCGTTGGCCTGCCGAGCTCCGGTTTACTTCCCTGTGTGTCAGTCCCGCGGGGGGTGACCGAGCGATCAGAGCTTCTCTGGCCAATGGCACCTACTTGAGCAGATCACTAATCTCCGGCAGAGAATCGCAGAGCTTGATTTCACACGGAGAACCGGAGGTTTGGAGCGGGACGAGGTTTTCCCTCCGTGCCCTCCGTGCCCTCCGTGCCCTCCGTGAACTCCGTGTGAAAACCTGACTGTTCTCCGTACTGCTGCCACTCGCCAAGCAAGTGCATTGTCTCTAAAACGGAATCATCAGCGCCCACGAGAACTCGTCATGGTGCTGCTGCACCAGTCGCAGTACCGCGGGCGCGCCGCGCCAGACCGCCATCAACCCCAGCAGCACGGCCAGATACTCGGTCACGCCCCAACCGCTTTGTCGTCGCCTCATGACTTTCTCCACACGATGACGATGGCAGTCGCTGCGGGTTGCGAGCGATCGGGTTGCAAAGTGAGCAACGCCAGCTGTGCACCTCGCTGGGCTTCGATGACCATACCGCGCGACGACGTCTGCATCGGCTGCTGACGCAGGATCTGCCAGCCGTCGCGTTGTAACGTGTCACCGAACGCCGCGGCCTCGATGGCGATGGATCGAGTACTCGAGAAGCTCAGATGCTCGGACTCGACGCCGTCATCCTCGTACTCCTGCAGGTTCACCAGTCGCGCCGTCGCCGGCCGCGGAAAGCGGCTGCCGGTCGTGGCTGGCGCCCGTTCGGGCGAGCTGCTCACCGCAATCGTGCCGGCGCTGCCGCTGACCGTGGCGACGGCCTCGACGGTAATGAGATGACCGGCCGCGCGGATCGACAGCCGTTGTTGCGTGCCGCTGCGGGATCGCCGGAACTCGCTGTGGCCCCAGCGGGGCGCGATCGCTTCGTAGTGCGCGAATACTGCCGCGGGCGCGAGCCTGGACTCGAAGGTCTTGAGCGTCATGGGCAGTCCGTTCATTCGCATGCTTTGCGCGATCCAGTGAACCGAGCCCTGCGGCGGCGCTGGCAGATCGGGAAGCTGCGCGGTGAGCCGCGACAGTGGCCCTGCATTAACGGGCGTGACGACACCGGCCAGCGCAAGCAGATACATCAGTGCCGGAAGGTGCGTCATACGCATGGGTCAACGCCGCTCGATGTAGGCCGCGGGCAGGACGGTAGAGCTGGGCCGCAAATCCGGCTCCCAGCCGAATTGACCTTCCCCATAGAGCGGCTCGCCCTTGCCGAGGGCCTGCAGCCCGATCGGGCGTCCAGGCAACTCGAACCGTTCGACCAGTTCGTTGACGGTGACGTCATCGATGCGACGGCGCATCGCGTCCTCGTTACGCGAGGACCAGGTGTCGCTCAGGATGGCGCCGCTGGCCCGGTGCACGATCTGACCGCGATCCGCCTCGGGCGCCTCGCGTTCGCCGAGCGTGACCGGGTGATCGGCCAATCGCCCCAGCGAGGGACGAACACCCACGGCAATCGTGGAGCTGGCGAAGGCGCGGCGGCTCAGGTTGAGACTGCTCAATTGCAGCAGCTGCTGCACATTGCCCACCACGCCGTCGCCATAGGCGATGCCAGGAACCAGGAACAGCCCGACATCCACCGGCGTCGGGCGTTCGTTGTACGTGAGGTTCACGGGCATGGCGTTGTCTTCGTAGTGGAGCAGTCGCTGCCGCTGCCAGTCGCGCCACAGTGCGTTTTCCGTGATGCCCTGCGTTCGCAGGCGTTCGACATCGATCAGGCCCGCGAGCGGACTTCCCAGCGTGCGATCGCGGGCCTCCAGCGTGATGTCGTCTTCGCTCTTGCGATTGGACGCGCCGTCGCTGCGCCACACCGTGCGCTCCCAGACGGCGTACCGAGTGGAGTCGTAAGTCTTGTGCTTGATGTCGAGCTGCTTGCCGAGCAGCGGAATGCCGACGATGAAGGGCGCGAGCGCCAGCAACGTCACGATGGTTTCGGCCATCGCATTGCCGCGCTGGTTTGAATTCGCTGTGCGGATGGTGCGCGTCACAAGCCGATCCCCGATTCCACCGGCACCAGGCGCGCATCCCAGAATGGATTGAACAGATTGGAGTACTCGCGACGATCATTGCCGAGGGACGCGAAGGTATTGTCGGTTGGCCGGCGAAACTCGACGCGCGCCATGGCGGCGACAGCCAGCGGTTGCGCGTTCGATGTCATGCCGAAGGTGGCGCGCGTCCTGACCTGCGATTGGCGCTTCGTTGCCAGCGCTGCAATGCTCAGGGACTGATCGCCTGGCCTACCGGCGACGTTGTAGTACGAGGGTACGCCCTGATAGTTGCTGGCGAACTCCGTCGCCCGGGCACGGCTGGGCGCACGTCCGATGCGACGCCAGCTGCCCCAGCCGAACAGCGAGCGCGTGCGGTACTGCAACTGATCGTGTGCGCGCCAGTCGGCGCCATCGTCGTCCTGCGAATTCGTGGTGCTGCCCTGCTTGCGGATCTGCGCCACGATGAGATTTTCGCGCCAGCCGCGTTCACCCGAAATCCAGCGTCGCATGTCGTCGTTGGTGGTGAGACTCGCCGTAATGAGTTCGCGAACGGCGCCGTCATCACTGTCGGCCGTATAGCGCTCGACGAAAGTTGGAACGCCCGCGAGCTGCGCGAGCAATTGCAGTTCGACGATGGCCCGTAACTCATCGGGCATGCGACCGATCTCGTCGCGGTCGTTGATGCGTATCTGCGGATCCCAGCTGCGCGCGGTCTGTTGCATCAGGTCATCGAGGTTGTTCAGCGCCAGCGAGGCCTGCGTTTCGATCTGGGCGGCACGGAAGTTGGTATTCCACGCGTCGATCGCCGGAATCACGATACCCGCCGCGTCCTCAGTGCCTTCGCGAACCTGCTGTGCGATCTGTTCGACCATCGAGACGTACTGGCCGACGTAGGGGATATAGCGTGTGATCCGGTCGACGTACTCGATGGAATCGTGGACATAGCGGATCCAGCTCACATACGACACCAGGTGCCCCACCGCCGCATGGTTCGCGATCATGGCTCGATTCGTATAGGCCATGAAGTTGAGATGCCGCGCAGTCCGCACCGCACCGCTGTACGCCGCCGCATCCGCGGCGTTGGCGACCTGCGATTTTTCCGTCACTTTCTGTCCGGTGTTGAACATCATGACGAGCACGGCGCTGGCGATCAGCACACCGAATAGCGCCACAGGCGCAATCTGTCCGCGCTGGCGGGCAGTGGACGTTCGATGCGGATAGCGGATGCGCGATGCGGTCATGCCGTACGTACCTCCTGCCGTGGGGCCGGCGCGCATCCCTCTTCGGTGAAGAAGAGGAATGTCGCGGCGCGCCCGCTTACTTCAGCGGACGAGATCAGGGAGTGGTACCACCGCCGCCTGCATTGGTCTGCTGGTTATAGTTCGCGAGGCTGTCGGCCTGTGCCGCGCGGGTCTGTGCCGTACCGGCCGACGCCTGTGCATCCTGGATATCCTGCGAGCCGGATTGCCCGGACATTTCCATGCTCATGCTCGCCATCTGGCTCTGCAATGTGTCGCCGAAGGCGGCGAACAGGCCGATGCCCGCGACGGCGACCAACGCCGTGATGATGATGTACTCGCTCATGCCCTGGCCGCGTTGACGCGAAGCCGGTGTCCTGAAGTCATGACGGATCATGTTCCTCTCCCTGGCGCTGGTTGACGTGTTCTGACGGCGGTTGCCGACGTAACACAGCGTAGGCGGCGACCCCGTGCATGGCCGCGCGAATTTATAGGTCATTCGCCCAGAAACTCGCGGGGACGTGAGGGTGATCGGGTATGTTGCGATTTCTGAAAGCAAGGAGCAGCCAACGATGATTCGTCTCGCTCTGGTGGAATGAAACTTACAGAGCACTGCACCAGTGGTGGTGGGTGCGGACATTCTGAGTGGTTTTCTGTGGGTCCGACTTCCCCGCGGGATTCCCTAGTGTGACAGTCGGACATCCGAGAACAGAGAATGTCCGGCTAAAGCCAGACCCACAAAGCCTGGAAATCGGACTTGCAAGCTCAAGTCAGTGCCATTGCCCTTCAGCCAGACAATCCAGACGGTGACATTCGATGCTGACACCCGTTGAGTTGAACTACCGCAGCGCCGGCACACTTCCTGGCTTGCTCGGTATTGTCGTTACTCATGTAGGCAGCGGCGAGGTTCGGGCAGAACTGCCGGTGAAACCATCGCTGCTGGCACCGAACGGCTACCTGCACGCGGGAACGGTGATCACTCTGGCCGATACTTCAGCCGGCTTTGGGTGCTCCGCCAACCTGCCTCCCGACGCCAACGGCTTCACCACCATCGAGCTCAAATCGAATCACCTCGGCACGGCGCGCGACGGCACCATCGAATGCATTGCTCGCGCCGCACACATGGGTCGAACCACTCAGGTGTGGGACGCCACTGTTACGCACCGTGAAACAGGCAAGACGATCGCGCTGTTCCGCTGCACGCAGATGGTGTTGTATCCCAAGACTGGCGCCTGAGCAGACCACTGGCCGCGAGAGGGGGCGTTAAGTTCTTTCTCGGTGTCAGCCGAGCAGGTGATTGGCGATCGGCACGGTAACGAATGACAGCAGGATACCGACGCCCAGGATGGTATTGGCCAGCTGCGGCTCGAGATCATTCTGGCTGGCGAGAATCGCCGCGGAAATCATCGGCGCCATGGCGGACTCGAGAACGGCAATGGTCAGCACCGGCCCGCCCACACCGACGAGCCAGCCTGCTCCCCAGACGATCGCCGGTGCGAGCAACAGTTTCCAGCTGAGTCCCAACCCGATCGCGGGGATCTGCTTCCTGCCAAGATGCAGCTGAAACTGCAGGCCGACCGAAAACAGTGCCAGTGGCACCAGCGTGGCACCAAGCCGATCGAGGATTCCATCGATCGCACCGGGCCAGCCGCTCATTGCACCCACCACCGAAGCGACGATCAGTGCGATGAACGGCGGAAACAGCAACACGCGCCGCGCGACCGTGAGTGGCGCCACGCTATGGCCGGAATAGAGCGCAGCCACGATCGTGCCGCCGACGGCCAATGCGGTGAAGCAGCCCGCCTGATCCGCCAGCACCGCCAACCTGAGCCCTTCCTCACCACGCAATGCTTCGATCATCGGAAACCCGACGAACGAGGTATTGCCGAGACCGCAAACCAGCGTCAAGGCACCAATGCGCGCCCGCGACCAATGCAATGCACGGCCCAGCAGCGCGAAGAAAGCCCAGGAGCCGAGGAACACCAGCCACATCGACGCAGCGAGGAACCACAGATGTGCATCGAACCGGATCTGCGGCACGAGGTGCAGTACCAGGGCCGGCAATGCGACGTTGAGCACCCACCAGTTGAGACTCTGCGCCAGCGTCGCGGGTGGATGGGCGAAGCGAGCAACGAGCCAACCGAGCAGCAGACAGGTGACGAGCAGCAGCAACGAGGACATGGACTTGACGTGAAGTGGATCGCGGAGGCGTCGCAGTCTATGGACTCAGGGTTTGCGGCGTCCAGCCAAAAACCTCGGCCAGATCAGCCTTTCACGCAGACCACCTGCTTCAGCGTGTGCGCGATTTCAACCAGGTCGGTCTGGTTGGCCATGACCTCATCGATGTCCTTGTAGGCCGCGGGAATCTCATCGACGACGCCACCGTCCTTGCGACACTCCACACCTTCCGTCTGCTGCGCCAGATCGAAGCGGTTGAAACGCCGTTTGGCTTCGGTGCGGCTCATGCGGCGACCCGCACCGTGCGAGCAGGAACAGAAGGATTCGGCATTGCCTTTGCCGCGCACGATGAACGAACGCGCGCCCATGCTGCCCGGGATGATGCCGAGTTGACCTTCGCGAGCGCTGATCGCGCCCTTGCGGGTAATGAACAGCTTCTCGCCGAAGTGCTGTTCGATCGCCACGTAGTTGTGATGGCAGTTGATCGCTTCACCGTCCGTCCCGAATGGCGGCAGATGCTTCGCCAGGGCATCCAGCACCAGCTTCATCATCATGCTACGGTTCAGGAGCGCGTAGTCCTGCGCCCAGTCGACCGCTTCGACATAGTCATCGAACAGCGGCGAACCCTCGCTGAAGTACGCGAGGTCGCGATCCGGCAGATTGATGCGATGACGCTGCATGTCCTTGCGTGCGGCTTCGATGAAGTACCGGCCAAACACGTTGCCGATGCCGCGCGATCCCGAATGCAGCATCACCCATACGCGCTGCGCCTCGTCGATGCACAGTTCGATGAAGTGATTGCCGCCGCCGAGTGATCCTAGCTGGCACAGCCAGGTGCGCGCGAACTGGCGCTGCATCTTCATCACGCCGCCATGCTTCTTCACGATGCTGTCGAGCCGATCGCTCAGCACGCGTCCCTGGCGCGCATGCACGCTGCCGTGAACTTTGTCGGATTCGTGCTGATTGAATCCCACCGGCACAGCGCGCTCGATCTCGCTGCGGACCTTCGCGAGAGTGTCAGGCAAGTCGGTGGCGGAGAGCGTCAGGCGCACGGCATTCATGCCGCAACCGATGTCGACGCCAACAGCGGCCGGGATGACCGCCTGCTTCGTCGCAATCACGCTGCCCACGGTCGCGCCGATGCCGTGATGCACATCCGGCATCGCAGCGACATGGCCGAACACGATGGGCAGCTGCGCAACGTTGAGCAGTTGCTGCAGGGCATCGTGCTCGATGTCTTTCGTAAAGACTTTGACCGGCACTCGGCCTTTGTTGAGGGTCAGCTGGATGGGCATGGATGCGAGGCTAACTGGCTCACCGGCTTACTCGCCAACCGGAAAGAGGGAAGAAGGATCCGGACTACGCTGTTTCATCTGTCCGGATAGCCGGTTCGCCTGTTGGCCCCGCCGGAAAGACAAAACCCCTGGCCGGTTTCCCTGCCAGGGGTTTCGCGGAGCCATTCTGTCATTGCCAGGAGTGGCTTTTACACCGATTTGAGGAGCAGACGCGCTCCGCAAATCATCTCGTAGGAACTAGCGCGCGTTGTTCAACTTGGTTTCGGGATTGTGCGGTGCAGACATGTGCGGCTCCAAAGTCCGCAGAAGCAATCCGGGGGCGCGCATGTTACTCGGCTTCGAAACCGCGTCAATCGTACATTCCGTTCAACCCGCGGGAGCACCGAGACGCGGTGCCTCGACGTCGTGGTCGGAAATGACATTCAGCAACTCGCGGGAAACTCGTTCATCGATCTGAGCGGCGTGCGTGAGTTGCACCGGGTATCGCACGAGTGCTTCGACGCCGGCCGCCGAGAATCGCAACTGCACCTGCGGCTGCGCATCGTCAGACGAGGACAACGACGAGGCCCGCTGGATTTCGCGCGTCTGCCGCAAGATGTCGTCGCGATAGTCCTCGAGCACGTGTTTGACTGCTTCGAGCAGCTTGTCCTTGATGCGTGCGTAGTCGGCGCCGGCAGGCAAGGTCAGCGTCATCTCGTGCCACGCCAGATCGACGCCCGCGATCTGTTTGAACAGGCCACCCGAGGCCTGGAAAATCACGGAATTGGCGAATGCGACGACGCGGCCCGTGGGTGTCTGCAGTCCCTGTCCTCCGAATTCCATCAGGTGCAGCCGCACCAGGCCGAGTTCGATCACTTCGCCGGTGACATTGCCGATCTGCACGCGGTCGCCGACGCGAATGCCGTACTTGCCGATCAGGAAGAAGTAACCGACGACCGACACCAGCACGCTCTGCATGGCCACGGCCAGACCGGCCGTGATAAGACCGGCGAAGGTGGCAAGCGAACCCAGTTCGGTCGCGAACGTCGCAGCCGCGATCGAAACGACCAGAACCCAGATCACGATCCGGCGCAGCAGCAGCAGGCGTGCACGGCGGCGCGTGTCGTGAACGTAGCGGAAGACAGCACGCTTCCACAGTTCCGCCGCTCCGAACACGATCGCGAGCAACACGAGGAAGAAGGCGATGCGCAGACCGAGA
Organism: Povalibacter sp.; assembly: GCF_036520495.1. Taxonomy (GTDB): domain Bacteria; phylum Pseudomonadota; class Gammaproteobacteria; order Steroidobacterales; family Steroidobacteraceae; genus Steroidobacter. The sequence goes on from NZ_DATDJO010000035.1 coordinate 84,756, forward strand.
GCCTTGAGCGCCTCGTAGTACTGATGCTGCGTCGAGTCGCGCCAGCTCTTCAGGTTATGACGATACTGCTCGAGCAGGACGCCGGCCTGGCTCAACGGCGTGAGCATCGAAGATGTCTGTTGGTACAGCCACGCCAGCGTGTCGAACTCGTCGCGCATGTTTTTCAATGCACTGCCATCCGTCGACTCGGACTGACCGGCCAGCACATCGCCCCGGCTCGAGAGCCGCTTGAGCTGCTCGAGTGGTGGCGTGCGAATCTCTTTGAAGGTCTCCTCCAGCTCGGCGGTGCGCTGGTCGATCGAGTCGATGGTGCGGATCTTTCCCGACAGACGGAACACCGTCGAAGTGAGATCCCAGAGACCGAACTGACTGAGCGGCGCGGCACTGGCTGCGGTCATTGGCTTTTCTGCGGTTGCTGTGGTCGTGGCGACCGCAGACGGAACGGATGCAGCAATCGCGTCTATATGAGCCTTCAAGCCGTTCGCACCGAAGCCACTTGCATCGTTCGCATTCTCGAACTGATCCATGTTGGCCTTGAAGTTGCGGCGCGCGTTGATCAGATCGAGTTCCTTTTGCAGGATCGAGGCCCTTGCTTCCAGGTCGGCCTTTTCGCTCGCCGCTGCGGCCGCGAGTTCGCGCTTGGCGGCATTCAGGTCCGCCTGCACGGCTGCGCGTTGCTCATCCAGCTTCTGCTGAACCTGTCGTGTGCTCTGTACGGAGGGATCCTCTGCACCTTTGGCCTGCGCTGCCGCACTCGCTTCACTGCTGATCAACTCGGCATTGGCGCGAGCCACATCGAATGCCAGGTTCATCACCTTGTCAGCAGTCTGACGATTCGCATAGAGAATCAACAGATCGCTCGGCTGTGTCGATGCCTGTTGTTGTGTGCCGAGAGTCCGATACCAGTCGACAGTCTCGTCGAGCAATTGCACCACCTGCTCGACGGTCATCACCACGCGCGGTGGCGGGTTCGTCACGGGCTGTGACGGAGCTTCATCGGCGGCATGCAGAGCAAATGCACTGAGGCACAGAAGGGGGGCAAATCGGGCGTGCATTGCGAGGCTCATCGTTGCGAGGCGCTTATTGTGGCGCAACGCCGTGGAAAGTTCGGAGCTGTTTCGGCGTCATTCCAGGGGCGTGGTCGCCGCGGAGCGACGGTCGCACGCTGGGGGTCTTTTACGGGCGGACCGTCACCGTACCGACCGGATCAACAGTCGATGCAATCGATCGCGATGCCGGGCCGCGAAATCACGCGCTTCGACTTCGTAGAAGTTGTCCCAGTAACCCCGTCGCAACCATTCGACGACGTATCGCCACAGGGTCAACCGTCGCGGTTGCCACTGGCGCAGCACATGAAAATATTCATGCAACACGAGTTCCGGATCAGCCCAGAACTCTGCCGCGGAGTCACGTAACAAGATGCGGTTGCGACGCGTCGTCGCGCGTGCTCCCCAATGCAGCCACGCATAACGTGAATGCTCGATCACCCGGACATGATCGATGCACTCGCCAAAGATTTCGCGCAAGGCGTCTTGCAGGATCAGCGGGACGGGTTGTGGACGGCTCAGCATGGGCGGTGGATTACTTGCCAATGCGGAAGGTGATCATGTGGTTGAAAATAGAGGTAAATACAATTGATAGGCTCTATGGGACCCGCCTATGAACCCGCAAGCGGTGCTATTCAATCTTGTCCCGCTGCGGGCATCCAGAAAAAGGGACTCGCCGTCAGGCAACAATGCTTTGGATGGGATACTCGGCGCAAATTGGCGACTTGCCGCGTTACGTCCGTCTCCCGTCGTCAAGGTTACAGCGGCTTGGAGTTCTATTTAATAGCGTGACGAGACGACTGTGCCCAAGCGGGCTACGCGCGGCTCATGTCCCCTGGCTTGCTCGGCGTTCAGTCGCGACGCCGAGCAAGTCGAGCCTGCAGCGATCATCGATCGTCTGTGGTCTGTGTCTCAGGTTTTTCTGCGGACCAACAAGCCACCCAGTAGACCGAAAGCGAGCAGTCCGAGCGTTGACGGTTCTGGCACCGGGGTCACCGTCCAGGTCAGATCCTTTCCACGGTAGAGAGTCTGCTCCTGGCTGGTAACGAAGAAGACGCCAGAGAAGACCCTCATTGCTGGCAGCAGGGTGGCAACTGGATCTGTAAAACTAAGGTACTCAGCTTCTGTAAACAGGGGCCCACTGTTGTTCAGCGTCCGAAAGCGAAGTCCGCCGCAGAGGTCCGTGGCGAGAATCCAATCGCCGCCACGACCTTGATCAGGTCCGTGAAAGAAACCCGTCGTGGGCCCATCACATGCTGAGACCACCTTTCCATCGACGGCAAAACGCAGCCTGGTGAACTGCATTCCATCGAATGCGAAACTGCTCACGATGCTTTCCTGACTATTGCGCGGATCAGGCCCGAACGATACTGCCGCTGAATCGAAGAGCTCTGTGTCAGTTTGAAAGGATAATTCTATGGGACCCGTGGGAATATTCGTGGGAGGGTCAGCGTAGTAGTTGCCAGTGAGCAGCGCTTCTACGAGAGACGCTTGCGCCGGACTAGTGGATAGAACTGCAAAAGTGATCAGGGCTGCGCGATTCATGATTGCATCCTGCCTTGAGTAATCGCAGATGAAACATGCTGGTCAGCGCCCGAAACTCTTACCAGGTAACCCAATGCTCTTGCAGTCATGCCACGGCATTGGAGCGACCAGCGCCGTGGTATTTCATGCAAGAAATGCTCCCCGTCAATGACGACGCGGGACGGCGCCTTTTGTCGCGATGCACATGTAACGCGACCCGACGCTCGATGTCTTTGCGATTCTACCGATCCCGCGTAATCGATACCTCGACGCGTCTGATGTCGTCTTGCAAAGAAATATCGGCGGAACCTCGCCGACTCCTCTATTGCCCATCTTCCTGGCCATGCGGTTCGCACGCTGCTGTGATTTCACCGCCAGGTCCACCTATTGCGGCAATGCGTCGGAATCGGCGTAGTTGGATCGCACGATGCGGAGTCGGGGGAGCAATGTGCGGATCGCCTCCAACGCCGCGATTGCTTTCAGCGCCGAAGGCGTGACCTGTCGCTTCTCGATCGCCCCGCGGTCGATGTCCTGGAGAAGCAATCCCGTCAGGTATTCGAGATTGGTGATCGTCTCGTCGATGACGACAGCGGGATGGCGAAACTGCATTTGGCCCACCGATTGTTGACCCAGTTCACTATCGAGCCTGTATCCAGGGAAGTCCTCACGGCGTAGCGGAAGATTCGTCTGGACCGGGCATGATGAATTGCGGTCTCACTGTATGCGGCTGCATGCGGCTGCGGCACATCGTTCCCGAAGGTGACACCAGATCGGGGGCCTTTCGAGAAAGCATTTGCATCATAAGGTGCTGGGAGCCACCCCAGAATGCAGTAGGAAAATCGGCAGCCTCGGCGCGATCGCACAAGTTCAGGTTCAGTTCAACGGTGCACGTCTGGAAGCACGGGCTTCCAGAGATGGAGCCTCGACATGAGCTTCATTATTTTCCGATGCAGAACGCCGTAAAAATCCGCCCCAGGAGATCATCGGAGGTGAATTCACCCGTGATCTCGCCGAGGGATTGCTGCGCCAGGCGAAGTTCCTCGGCCATGAGTTCTCCGGCGCGACGTTCCGTGAGCTGACGATGAGCTTCGTGAAGGTGCTGTTGCGCGCGATTGAGCGCGTCGAGATGCCGGCGGCGCGCGGAGATCGTTCCCGACTCCGACGCCTGGTAGCCGACGCACGCCTTCAGGTGTTGGCGCAGCAGATCGACGCCTGCGCCAGTGACCGCCGACACATGGATGCGCACTGGAGGGATGTTCTGGAGTCGCGGTTCAGCGCCGGCAATGTCGACCTTGTTGAAGATCCATGTGACTGGAACGTCGGCCGGTAGCCCGGCGGTTTCGGCACGAATCTGTTCGTCATCGGCGGCGCGCGTTGCATCCACGACATAGAGAATGCGATCCGCGCGAGCCATTTCGGCGTGTGCACGGCGGATACCTTCGGCCTCGACGATGTCTGCTTCATCGCGCAGGCCCGCCGTATCTGCGATGTGCAGCGGCATGCCGTCGATATGAATACGCTCGCGCAGGACATCGCGCGTGGTGCCTGGAATGTCGGTAACGATGGCGGCGTCGTAACCGGCTAGCCGATTCAGCAAGCTCGACTTGCCTGCATTCGGCCGGCCCGCAATCACCACCGTCATGCCGTCGCGGAGCAATGCGCCTTGTCTGGCAGCAGCGATGATCGCTGCGCATAACTCAGTAGCGTGATCGAGGCGTTCTCGCAGTGCGACGTCAGCAAGGAAGTCTATTTCTTCTTCGGGAAAATCGATGGCGGCCTCGACGTGCATGCGCGCCTCGATGACGGCGTCGGTCAGCGCATGCACTTCCGCAGAAAACTCGCCTTGCAGCGAACGCAGGGCGGCGCGGGCCGCCTGCGTCGAACCACTGTCGATGAGATCGGCAATCGCCTCTGCCTGCGTGAGATCGATCTTGTCGTTCAGGAATGCGCGGCGGCTGAATTCGCCGGGTTGAGCAAGTCGCGCACCGAGTTGCACGACGCGCTGAAGCAGCATGTCGAGCACGACGGCGCCGCCATGGCCCTGCAGTTCGAGAACGTCTTCACCCGTGAAGGAAGCCGGGGCCGGAAAATACAGGGCGATGCCGCCATCGAGCATTTCGCCGGATGCGTCGCGAAAGACACGCAACGCCGCGTACCGCGGCGGCGGCAGATCGCCAAGCAATTGCCGCGCGATGTCAGCAACCTTCGCTCCTGATACACGCACGACACCGATACCGCCGCGACCAGAGGCAGTGGCGACGGCAGCGATGGTGTCTGAATCGGCAGCAAAACTTGCTATCAATGGAGCTCGCGGATGTGACCAGCACTTGTTTCGAGTGTAGCCACATCCGCCGCGCGCCGGCAGTCGCGGGAACGGACTAGTCGTTCTTCTTCGAGCCTTCTGCCGCGACCAGCTTGTTGATTCGCCATTGCTGTGCGATCGACAGCAAGGTGTTGGTCAGCCAGTAGAGCACCAGCCCAGCCGGGAACCACGCCATGGTGGCGGCCATGATGACCGGCATGAACGCAAAGATCTTTGCCTGCAGCGGATCGGCGCTCGGCATTGGCTGCAGTTTGAACTGCGCAAACATCGCGGCACCCATCAGGATCGGCAGGATGAAGAACGGATCGCGCGTCGACAGATCGGTGATCCAGCCGAAGAACGGCGCCTGCCGCATCTCGACGCTCTCGAGCAGCACCCAGTAGAACGCCAGGAAGAACGGAATCTGGATCAGGATCGGCAGACAGCCCGCGAGCGGATTGATCTTCTCGCGCTTGTAGATTTCCATCATCTGGCGACCCAGTTGTTCGCGATCGTCCTTGTAGCGTTCCTGGATCGCTTTGATGCGCGGAGCCACATTGCGCATTTTCGCCATCGACCGGCCGCTGGCCGCCGTCAGCTTGTAGAAGACGAGCTTGATGAGGAAGGTGACGATGATGATCGCCAGACCCCAGTTCTTGACGAAGCCATGAACCTTGTCCAGCAACCAGAACAGGGGCTGCGACAGGATCGTGAGCTTGCCGTAATCGGCGGTGAGTTCGAGCTTCGGACCGGTGGTTTCGAGCTGCTCCTGCAGTTTCGGACCGACGAACAGGGTTTCCGCGAAGTTGCCCGTGGCACCAGCAGCAATGGTCTGCAGCGGTCCGCGATAGGAAAGAATGTAGTCGTTGTCAGGGTCCACGCTCAGCTGGTAGTCATAGCTTTCTGCCACCGGAGGAACGGCAGCCGCCACGAAGTGATGCTGCAGCGCTGCGACCCAGCCGCCAGTGACAGTGTTCTTGTAGGAGCGTTCGTCTTCATCGTCGATCTGCAGCTTGCGATACGCCTTGCCGTCATAGATCGCGGGACCGCGATAGGCGTAGGTTTCGACATTGAAGTACGAACGTTCCACGTGTTCGTAATGACGGATCAGCTGCACGTAGGACGCAGCCTTCCAGTCGCTTCCCGACTGGTTGTCCACGTCGTAATTCAGATCGATGCGGTAGCTGCCGGGCTTGAACGTATAAGTCTTGGTAACAGTGACGCCCTGGTCATCGGTCCAGATCAGAGGCACGACGAGCTGCGACTCGCCCGGCTGAAGGCGATATTCACTGGCGCTCGCCTGGAACTGCGCCTGATGCGTTGGCTCGGGACGCTGATCCGCTGCGCGCAGCCCGGATCGGATGACGAACAGTGCATTGCCCCCGGTGTCGAACAGACGCACCGGATTGTCCGGCTCGTTCTTGACCTTCGGATACTTGAGCAGGTCAGCCCGCAACAGTTCACCGCCGCGAGTGCTGATCTGCATGTCGAGTACGTCGGTGACGACGCGAATGACAGGTGCCGCTGCAGTTGCTGCGGTGGCTTCCGGCTGTGCAGTCGCACTAGCCGGAACGGCAGGTGCGCCATCGGCCGCAGGCAGCTCCGGCAGGGATTCTGCAGGGGCACCGGCGGTCGGAGCCGTTGCGGTGACCGCGGCTGGCGGTGGTGGCACCGGCGCATAGTCGCGCTGCCAGGCAATGTAGTTCAGCCAGAGCACCAGGCCGAGGGCGGCCCAGACGAAGAGACGTTGGTTTTCCATGGGTACCTGAGTTCCAGCCTAGTGCGCAGTATCCGCGACGGCGCGTGTGGCCACGGCGGATTCAGTGCAGGGGGAATTGGAGCGCGCGGAGGCGTCCGTTGTTGTGAGATCAGCTGTCCGCAACGGTACCGGGTCATAGCCACCGGGATGCCACGGATGACAGCGCAGCAGGCGCCGGGCCGCAAGATAACTTCCCTTCATCGAACCGTGCAGCGACAGCGCCTCTTCGGCGTAGCAGGAACAGCTCGGATAGAAACGACAGTTCGGGCCGAGCAACGGGCTGATGAAGTAGCGGTAGCCGCGGATGAGAGTCTTCAGGACGGCGCGCATGACTTGCTTACCGCGCGCCAATGCTTTTCAAGACTGCGCGTGATGGCAGGATTGTCCGCATCGCGGGCGCCGAAGCGCGCATTGACGACGATATCGACCGGGGGAAGTTCATGTTGGTGCAACCGGAACGACTCCCTGACCAGACGCTTGATGCGATTGCGGCGAACCGCTCCACCGATGATTTTCGCGGCGACCGACAGGCCCAGTCGGGCGACGGATCCGCCGTTGGGGCGAATGAAGATCGCGAACATGCCATCGGCGGAGCGTCGCGAGTTCTTGTAGACGCGATCGTAGTCCGATTTGCTATGAAGACGTTGCGCCGGAGTGAAAGGCCGGGCCGGTGTGTGCAAGAACGGTATCGGGCAGACGAGTAACGACGCCAGCGAGCGTCGTCAGACCGTCAAACGCTTGCGACCCTTCGCGCGGCGACGGGCGAGCACGAGACGTCCGGAACGGGTAGCCATGCGCGCACGGAAGCCGTGGGTACGGGCACGATGAATCTTGCTGGGGTTATAAGTGCGCTTCATGCTGCAATCTCGTGGCGCGAAAGTCGCGCTAAAACAAGCACATGGTGGGTCTAAAAGAAGGTCGGCAAGGGTACGCACGGCCCTGCAGGGTGTCAAGCTCGGTACCGCTGAATTTGCACGAGAATTCACTTGGTAAGCTGTGGATAACTCGGCTGGCTTGGGGTTAGACTCGCCCTCCTCTCGCGCCCCCGCTGGGAATTGATCGGCGCAGAACAAACTTCATCGACGTTTATTTTTTGAAGCCGGCTGCTTTGCAGTGTCGGCGAGGGCGAGACCGTGTCGGGTTCGTTATGGCATCACTGTCTGCAGCAACTCGAGATCGAGTTGCCTGAGCAGCAGTTCAATACGTGGATCCGACCGTTGCAGGCGGTGGAAGACGGGCGGGTATTGCGCCTGCTCGCGCCCAACCGTTTCGTCGTCGACTGGGTCAATCAGAACGTGGCTCAGCGAATCTCCGAACTGGTGGAGGCGCTTTCCCCCGAGCCGGGTTTGTCGGTAGGGGTGGAAGTGGGGTCGCGAGTCGCGGCCAATACGCCTGCTGTCGTATCAGGGCCGGTCCCAAGGGTTTTCGGTCGTGAGGCTCCCCCACCAGCAGTTCTCGGTAGTCGGCTCAATCCCGATTTCACGTTCGCGAATTTCGTCGAGGGCAAGAGCAACCAGTTGGCCCGGGCCGCGGCTCATCAAGTCGCTGAGAATCCGGGCCGGGCATATAACCCGTTGTTTATCTACGGGGGCGTCGGTCTGGGAAAGACGCATTTGATGCATGCGGTCGGCAACACGATCCGTGGTCGCAGTGATCGGGCGCGAATCGCGTATGTGCATTCGGAGCGTTTCGTCAGCGACATGGTCAAGGCGCTGCAGCACAACACCATCAATGATTTCAAAGCGGCGTATCGGACACTCGATGCCCTGCTGATCGACGACATCCAGTTCTTTGCCAACAAGGACCGGTCACAGGAAGAGTTCTTCCACACTTTCAATGCCTTGTTTGAAGGTCAGCAGCAGATCATTCTGACGTGCGATCGCTATCCGAAGGAAGTCGACGGTCTGGAGGAACGGCTGAAATCCCGCTTCGGCTGGGGACTGACAGTCGCTATCGAACCTCCCGAGCTCGAAACCTGCGTGGCGATTCTGATGAGCAAGGCCGCGGTGATGGCCGTGGACCTGCCCGAGGAAGTGGCCTTCTTCATCGCGAAGCGAATTCGATCCAATGTCCGTGAGCTGGAAGGGGCGCTGCGTCGTGTAGCCGCGAATTCCCAGTTCACGGGACGCGCGATCACGCTGGAGTTCGTCAAGGAGGCGTTGCGCGATCTTCTGGCCCTGCAGGATCGCCTGGTCACCATCGAGAACATTCAGAAGACGGTCGCCGAGTACTACAAGATCCGGATGGCGGATTTGCTGTCGAAGCGGCGCAGTCGCTCGATTGCACGCCCGCGTCAGCTGGCAATGGCCCTGTCGAAAGAACTGACCAGTCACAGCCTGCCGGAGATCGGTGATGCATTCGGCGGCCGGGACCACACGACAGTGATGCATGCTTGTCGGGTAATCAAAGAGTTGCGTGAATCACAGACCCGTATCAGTGAGGATTATCAAAACCTGTTGAGAACCCTGGCTGGTTAGCTGTGGATAGCTTGTGGGCTGAATAGAAACCGATTTCATCCACAGGTGGCGCACAGGATCGAGACAGTCTCACAGGGCATGGATCAGATTACTTACTGACAGCGTAACGATTTGATTTAGATTGCAAAAAATGGGTTTTCCACAGATTACGTCTTCCTCTGTAATCATCATAAATTCTTAAATATCTATCCTTTAAATCTAGAAGACACACAGGTGAAGCGATGAAGTTCAGTGCCGGACGCGAAGCAATCCTCGCACCTCTCCAGGCAGTCATTGGCGTGGTCGAGCGTCGTCAGACCATGCCCATTCTCGCGAACGTGTTGATCACAGGTCGAGGTGATGAGCTATCCATCACGGCGACTGATCTGGAAGTCGAACTCGTTGCGAAGGCGAAAGTGAGTTTGCAGCAGGGGGGGGAAATCACCGTACCGGGACGCAAGCTGCTGGACATCATCCGTGCGCTGCCAGAGCAGGCGAACGTCACGTTTTCCGTGGAAGGGGAGAGGGCAACAGTGAAGTCAGGCAAGAGCCGCTTCACCTTGACGACATTGCCCGCGACCGACTTCCCTGCAATCGAAGATATTCGCGCGCAGCAATCACTGAACATCGCGCAAGCTGCTCTCAAGAGACTCCTCGACAAGACGCACTTTTCGATGGCGCAACAGGACGTCCGTTACTATCTCAATGGAATGTTGCTGGAAATTGCGGAGAAAGTGCTGCGAACAGTGGCGACTGACGGACATCGTCTCGCTTACTGCGAAACCGAACTGGATAACGCTGTTGGTACTCCGCAGCAGGTCATCGTTCCTCGTAAAGGCGTCCTGGAACTGCAGCGCTTGCTCGGATCGGAAGGCACGGTCGAACTGGCGATCGGAACGAACCACATTCGTGCCCATATCGGGGACATTCGCTTCACTTCGAAGCTGATCGACGGACGTTTCCCGGAGTACGGGCGAGTTATTCCTGCAAATCCTCCCCGTCAGGTACGCGCAGATCGCGATGTTTTGCGTGCTGCGCTCCAGCGCGCTGCGATTCTCTCCAACGAGAAGTACCGTGGCATCCGCTTAGCGGTAAAGACGAATGCCATCATTCTTCAATCCCACAACCCGGAGCAGGAAGAGGCCGAAGAAGAGCTGGAAGTCGTCTATGACGGCGAAGAAGTGGAAATCGGCTTCAACGTCAACTACCTGCTCGATGCACTGGCAGCGGTGGACGGCGGTGACGTCCAACTCGGGTTGACTGATGCCAACAACAGTTGCCTGGTGACTTCGCCAGCAACGGCCCATTCGAAATACGTCGTCATGCCGATGCGCCTCTAACGCCGGCGGTACTCGTCTGGCGTGCTTGCAACTATCGATATAGAGAACTTTCGATGCATTGAAAGTGCGCATCTGGAGTTCGATGCGAGGGGGACCGGCATCCTCGGCAGGAACGCCTCTGGGAAAACCAGTTTACTGGAGGCGATTTTCTTCCTCGGTCACGCCCGCTCACTGCGGGCCAACACCCGAGAGAAATTGGTCCGGCGAGGGCAGAGCTTTTTCCGGATCGTCGGACAGGTGGAGACTCCTCGCGGAGTACTGACGGCCGGAACTGAGTTCACAGGCGGCCGCTCCCGAACTCGCCTTGCAGGGCAGGGGATTTCCAGTATTTCGGAAATTGCCGAAATCCTTCCAATTCAGTTGATTGATCCCAGCGTTCACAAATTGGTCGAGGAAGGCTCGGCGCGCCGCCGTCGATTGCTGGACTGGGGAGTGTTCCACGTGGAACAAAATTTCCTGGCGGCCTGGCGGCGATACCAACGTGCCTTACTGCAGCGGAACGCGGCGTTTCGATCTGGCCAGACGTTAGCTGTCATCTCCGCTTGGGAAGCCGAATTGGTGGAATGCGGTGAGATCGTGGATCGTCATCGATCCGCATATGCCGCGCAGCTCAAGCCCGTCTTCGAGGAGACAGCCGAGCGGCTTCTGGATGAACCAGTGACGTTTGAGTATCGGCGGGGATGGTCGAAGGATGAGACCCTTGCGGATGAGCTCATCGCCAAACGGCCTCGCGACTTGCAGCTGCGAACCACCACGGTCGGTCCGCACCGGGCGGATCTCACATTTCGGATGGGCGAGACGGTTGCACGCGACCGTGTATCGCGGGGTCAGCAGAAGCTGATGGCGTGCGCTTTCATCCTTTCCCAAGTCAGGCTCCGGGCAGTAACGGCGACGATGCCGACCTGTCTTTTGCTCGACGATCCCGCGGCCGAACTGGATGTGGATAACTTGGGGAAACTTTTGAAAGCGGTCGATTCCGTACCCTCACAACTCATCGTCACATCGGTCAGTGACGCGGGGCTCCAAGGCATAAATGTGGTGCGGAGGTTCCACGTGGAACAAGGCAAATTCACCCCAATGCTATAATTCCGCCGTCCCCAAGCCAGGTTGCGCCATGACCGAATCAGACGTCTACGACTCAAGCAAAATCAAGGTTTTGAAAGGCCTCGATGCTGTCCGGAAGCGGCCTGGAATGTACATCGGTGACACCGATGACGGGACCGGATTGCACCACATGGTGTTCGAGGTTGTAGACAACTCGATCGACGAAGCCCTGGCCGGACATTGCACCCACATCACCGTCACTGTGCATGCCGACGAGTCCGTGACCGTGGCTGACGATGGCCGTGGAATACCTGTGGATATCCATCCGGAGGAAGGCAAATCGGCCGCCGAAGTCATCATGACCGTCCTGCATGCGGGCGGTAAGTTCGATGACTCGTCCTACAAGGTTTCGGGTGGACTGCACGGCGTCGGCGTGTCCGTGGTGAACGCGCTTTCGGAGTACCTGCTCCTGACGATTCATCGCGCCGGCAAGCTCTACACCCAGGAATACCGTCTGGGTGACCCGCAGGCTCCGCTGGCTGAAACGGGCGTGACCGACAAGCGCGGCACGATCATCCGCTTCAAGCCCAGCTCCCAGATCTTCACCAACATCGAATTTGACTACAACATCCTGGCCAAGCGTCTGCGGGAACTGTCCTTCCTCAATTCTGGCGTGCGCATCGAGTTGGTTGACGAGCGCGACGACAAACGCGAAGTGTTCGAGTACGAAGGTGGTATCAGCGAATTCGTCCGCTACCTCAACCGGAATCAGACGTCGGTCCATGAGTCGATCATCTGGTTTCGCACTCAGCAGGAAGCGATCACGGTTGAACTGGGCCTGCAGTGGAATGACTCGTACCAGGAGAATATGTACTCCTATACGAACAACATTCCGCAGAAGGACGGCGGCACGCATCTGGCTGGCTTCCGCAGTGCGCTGACCCGAACGCTGAACCACTACGTCGAGGAGCGGTACTCGGCGAAGGACAAGACCGCCACCACTGGCGACGACGCGCGCGAAGGTCTGACGGCGATTCTTTCGGTCAAGATGCCGGATCCCAAGTTCTCCTCGCAGACCAAGGACAAGCTGGTCTCGTCCGAGATCAAGGGGATCGTGGAGAACACCGTCAGCACCAAGCTCGAGGAGTTCCTGCTCGAGCACCCGGCGCAGGCCAAAGCAATCGCGTCGAAGATCGTTGAAGCGGCCCGTGCACGCGAAGCGGCCCGTAAGGCGCGCGAGATGACACGCCGCAAAGGCGCGCTGGACCTGGCCGGTCTTCCCGGAAAACTGGCGGACTGCCAGGAAAAGGATCCGGCACTTTCCGAAATCTTCCTGGTCGAGGGTGACTCGGCAGGTGGATCGGCAAAACAGGGCCGCGACCGCCGTACCCAGGCGATCCTGCCGCTCAAGGGCAAGATCCTGAATGTCGAGAAGGCGCGCTTCGACAAGATGCTGTCTTCCGCGGAGGTCGGCACGCTGATCACTGCGCTGGGATGCGGCATAGGCGCCGATGACTTCAATCCCGACAAACTGCGTTACCACCGCGTCATCATCATGACGGACGCCGACGTCGACGGTTCACACATCCGTACACTGCTGCTGACCTTCTTCTACCGTCAGATGCCGCAGCTCATCGAACGCGGTCACATCTATATCGCTCAGCCGCCTCTCTACAAATTGAAGAAGGGCAAGAGCGAGCACTACGTGAAGGACGACGTCGAACTCAACGCCATGCTGCTGGCGCAGGCCCTGGAGGACGCGCGGCTGTACGTCGGGGGTAATGAGGCACCACTGACAGGCACGGCGCTCGAGGCCTTAGCGCGGCGCTGGATGGAAGTCGCAGCGATCCTCCGTCGTTCATCACGACGTTATGACCAGCGGGTGTTGGAGCAGCTGATTTACTCGCCCGAAGTGACGCTTGCCAATCACGACAATCTCGAATGGCTGACCCAGTGGGGCAATGCTTTCGAAGCCCAGCTGAACGTGTTGAATGACACCAGCCGCAAATATCGCGTACGCGTATTGGCGGGCTCAGAGGGCGGCGCTCCGAAGCTGCTGGTGACGCGCACCGAGCACGGCAGCACCACCGAAAAACACATTCACCGCGAGTTCTTTGAGTCGGCGGAATATCGGCGCATCGCTGAACTGGGCAAGACGCTGTCTGGCCTGTTGCAGCCAGACGCGTACGTCGCCAAGGGCGAGCAGCGTCAGGAGGTGGGCGGCTTCAAGCCGGCCATCGAATGGTTGCTCGAACAGGCCCGGAAGGGACAGACGCTGCAGCGATATAAAGGGCTGGGCGAGATGAACCCGGATCAGCTCTGGGAAACGACTATCAATCCGGCATCGCGCCGCCTGATACAGGTCCGCATCGAAGACGCCCTGGCGGCGAACGATATCTTCTCGACCCTGATGGGCGACCAGGTCGAACCGCGTCGCGAATTCATCGAGAAAAATGCCCTCGCGGTCTCGAATCTGGATATTTAGAAAATCTAAGCAGTAATCTGATTCTCTGTAGGGTTTAAACCCCCTACAAATCAGCAAAACTTACAGCCCGTCTACGCGCCTGGCATTGCTGCGACCTTCGCATCGATCCAGGCGCTGACTTCCCTCGACAATTCACGCGGATCCCGCCCGGCGGCATCGATCGCCGGACCGATCGTCACGTGAATGACACCCGGCTTCTTCACCCAACCCCGTCGCGGCCAGAAATTTCCGGCGTTGTGCGCAACCGGCACGATCTTGCAGCCGGCCCGTGAGGCCAGCAGAAAGCCACTGACGCCGTACTTTTTCGATTCACCGGGAGCCGTGCGGGTACCTTCCGGGAAAATCAGAATCCACAAACCCTGTGCCAGCCGCTGTTTGCCCTGGTCGACCACCTGGTTCACCGCTGAAGCACCGGCGCCGCGGTTGATCGCGATGGGCTTGAGAAAGTGCAGTGCCCAGCCGACCAGCGGTATCCACATCAGCTCGCGCTTCAGCACCCAGGCCTGTGCCGGAAATATGCCCGCCTGAGCAATCGTCTCCCACGCCGAGGAGTGCTTCCACATGGAAATATGGGCGCCCGGAATTATGTTCTCGACGCCTTCGATCTTGTGGGTCAGGCCACAGCTGACCTTCAGCATCCACAGCTGCATGCGCGACCAGCTGCGTGCCACCGCATACAGCCGTTGACCTGGCAACCAGCACAGCGCGAGAACGATGACCGCATAGATGGCGGTACCGACAAACAGCCCCGTGGTGAAGAGCAACGAACGCAGTAGCTGCACTCAGCCGACTCCCGACCTGACGATCACCCCGGCAGACGCGAAAGATCCGCGATCTGCAAAAACACGCCGCGCAGACGCACGAGTAGCGCCAGTCGGTTCATGCGCACGTCGGGGTCATCCGCCATGACCATGACGCTGTCAAAGAACTTGTCCACGTCCTCCCGCAGACTCGCCAATTGCGCGAGTGCCGCGGCATATTCTCGCCGCGCCAGTAGCGGATTCACCGCGCGCTCTGTGGCAATGACGTGGTCAAACAGGGCTCGCTCTGCCGGATCCTGCAAGCGATGGGTGTCCACCGCACCGGACACATCGCCCGGCGCCTTACGCAGGAGGTTCACGATTCGCTTGTTCGCTGCCGACAGACTTTGCGCTTCCGGCAACGCCAGGAAAGCGACCAGCGCCTGCAGACGACGATGGATGTCGACCGGCGATTGCGATCGGCTCGCCACGACGGCATCGAACATCTCGGTGGTGATCTGCAACGGCGAGTCGTCCTCGAGATAGGAACTGCGCAGTCGCTCCATCAAATACGCCCAGATGTCGTCCACGGTCCCAGCCGGCGCAGCGACCGGCTGCTGTGCGACGGCACTTTGCACGAGCTGCATCAGATCCAATTCGAGCCCCCGCTCGAAACAGATGCGCAGTACGCCGAGCGCCGCACGACGCAATCCAAACGGATCACGCGTTCCCGTCGGCTTCTGGCCGATACTGAAAATGCCCGCGATCGTGTCCAGCTTGTCGGCCAGGGCGACCGCGATGCCGACCCGGGTGACGGGCAGCTGATCGCCGGAAAAGCGCGGCCAGTACTGTTCTTCGATTGCGGCAGCAACGTCCGCCGGTTCGCTGTCGTGCTGTGCGTAGTAGCGACCCATCAGACCCTGCAATTCCGGGAACTCGCCCACCATCGCGGTCAGCAGATCGCACTTCGCCAACTGCGCAACCCGGCGCGTCATCGCCACATCTGCGCCGATGATCTCTGCGACCTGCACTGCGAGGGCAGCAACGCGCTCGCTCTTCTCGTAAACCGAGCCGAGCTTGCCCTGGAAGGTGACGGCCTTGAGTGCCTCGCGGCGGGAATCCAGCGATTGCTTGCGGTCGGTCTCCCAGAAGAACGCCGCGTCGGCCAGCCGCGGGCGCACTACCCGCTCATTACCATCGCGGACCTTGTCCGGATCCCTGCTTTCGATGTTAGAGACGGTGATGAAGGAGTTCATCAATTTGCCGTCGGCACTGCGCACGGGAAAGTAGCGCTGATGATCCTGCATCGTCGCGATCAATACCTCCGATGGCAGGTCGAGGAATCGCGCGTCGAAACGACCGGCGAGCGGCACCGGCCATTCCACCAGGGCCGTGACCTCATCCAGCAGAGCAGGCTCGATCACGGCGGTGCCGCCCAGCGATTCGGCGATAGCCGTGACGCCGGCGCGAATCGATTCGCGCCGCTGCGCGACGTCGACAACCACCCGCCCCTTCTCCCGTAATGTCTCGGGGTACTTTGCCGGGCTGGAGATGGTGAGCGCCTGCGGTGCGTGGAAGCGGTGACCGCGCGATTGCTTGCCAGCTTCCTTGCCAAGGATCTGCGACTCGATCACGTTCGATCCGAACAGCATGACGATCCAGTGCACTGGACGCACGAACTCCTGATCACCGCTGCCCCAGCGCATGCGCTTGGCAATAGGCAGCTCGCCGAGTGCGGTATTCACAATGGCCGGCAACAGCGAAACCACAGGCTCACCTGCCTTCACGCCGACGAACTGCAGGACGCGGCCTTTGGGGCCATCCACCTGCTGCAGGTCCTCGAGCGGTACGCCGCAGGATGCTGCGAATCCCAATGCGGCGCGGGTCGGCTGGCCGCTCGCATCGTACGCATTAGCGATCGCGGGGCCCTGACGCCGGATTTCCTGGTCCGGCTGATGATCGGCCACGCCAGCAATGCGCACAGCGAGTCGCCGGGGGGTGGCGAACCACTCTGCTTCGCCATGCTTCACGTTTGCCGCATCGAGCCCACGGACGATGCCAGTGGCCAATGCCTGTGCCAGCGTGAACAGTGATTTTGGCGGCAGTTCTTCAGTGCCGATCTCGACGAGAAAATCGCGCTTGCTCATGGGGTCGGCGCTCCCGCCGCGGCCCGCGCGAGCATCGGAAAGCCGAGTGCCTCGCGAGACTTGTAATAGGTTTCGGCGACACTCTTGGCCAGTGCGCGAACTCTGAGGATGTAGCCCTGACGCTCGGTGACGGAGATCGCCTTGCGAGCATCGAGCAGATTGAATGTGTGGGACGTCTTGAGCATCTGTTCATAGGCCGGCAGTGCCAGCCCGTTATCGAGCAGCATTCGGCACGCCGTCTCGTGATCCTGAAAATGCCTGAACAGCATCGCTGTATCGGCGAGTTCGAAGTTGTACTTCGATTGTTCGACTTCGTTCTGGTGATACACGTCACCGTAGGTCACCCGCCCGAAGGGACCATCCGACCAGACGATATCGAAAATACTCTGCACGCCCTGCAGATACATGGCCAGGCGCTCGAGTCCGTAGGTGATCTCGCCCATGACGGGACGGCAATCAAGACCGCCCACCTGCTGGAAGTACGTGAACTGCGTGACCTCCATGCCATTGAGCCAGATCTCCCAGCCGAGGCCCCAGGCACCGAGGGTCGGTGACTCCCAGTTGTCCTCGACCAGCCGGATATCGTGCGTCAGGAGATCGAAGCCAAGACTGGCCAGCGAGCCCAGGTACAGGTCGATGATGTTCTCTGGCGCCGGTTTGAGCACGACCTGGAACTGGTAGTAGTGCTGCAGCCGAAAGGGGTTGTCGCCGTAGCGCCCATCCGTCGGTCGGCGCGAGGGCTGCACATACGCCGCACTCCAGGGTTCCGGACCCACGGCACGCAGCAGCGTGCCGGTGTGAAAGGTGCCTGCGCCCATTTCCATGTCGTACGGCTGCAAAATGACGCAGCCCTGCCGGGCCCAATACGTCTGCAGGGCGAAAATCAGATCCTGAAATGTCTGGGGCGCGTCGGCTTTGGGGGCGGCCATGCGGTGTCCTAAAACTGCTTGAAGATCGCCGAAAACAAGGCCTCAGAGGCCAGGCAGGCGAAAAGCGCGCGAGTATAGCCGTTGCGGCGTGCTTCCCTTACGACCGAAATACACTGTGGACGATGCGCTGCAAAAGCCTCTGCACTATAAAAAGGCGACGACGTGGTTTTCATGCACCTGAGTAGGGCGCGTGCTAGCCTGATCGCCCAACCAACTCCGTCAAATCCAACTACTTGCGCCATCACGGTGCGGTGGCATGGTTCCTGCACTTTCGACGGACCCAGACTTGAATAGAACCTGCGGCGTCGTACAGCGAGCGAGCCCAGGTCAGACCATCTCGCTAGATTACCGGAGGAGAACTCATGACGACCCCCGCTGAAGTCCTCAGCATGTTGAAGGATAAGGAAATCACCTTTGTAGATTTGCGCTTTACGGATACGCGCGGCAAAGAACAGCACGTCACCGTGCCGGCCCACACGATCGAAGCGGGATTCTTCGAAGACGGCAAGATGTTCGACGGCTCGTCCATCGCGGGCTGGAAAGGCATCAACGAATCCGACATGGTGCTGATGCCCGATGCGACCACGGCTGTGCTGGATCCTTTCTTCGAAGAAAAGACTCTGATCATCCGTTGCGACGTGCTCGAACCGTCGACGATGCAGGGCTATGAGCGCGATCCGCGTTCGATCGGCAAGCGCGCCGAAGCCTATTTGAAGGCTACTGGCATCGGCGACTCGGCGCTGTTCGGCCCCGAGAACGAGTTCTTCATTTTCGACAACGTGCGTTTCGGCACGAACATGTCCGGCTCGTTCTTCGACATCGAGTCGGTCGAAGCCGCGTGGAGCTCGGGCAAGAACTACGAGGACGGCAACAAGGCGCATCGTCCTGGCGTCAAAGGTGGCTACTTCCCGGTGCCGCCGGTGGACTCCTTCCAGGACCTGCGTTCGGCGATGTGCCTGGCGCTCGAAGAAATGGGCATGAAGGTCGAAGTGCACCACCACGAAGTGGCGACCGCGGGCCAGTGCGAAATCGGCGTCAACGCCAACACGCTGGTGAAGAAAGCGGACGAAGTGCAGAACCTGAAGTACGCGATTCACAACGTCGCGCACGCTTACGGAAAGACCGTGACGTTCATGCCGAAGCCGCTCGTCGGCGACAACGGCAGCGGCATGCACGTGCACCAGTCCATCCAGAAGGGTGGCAAGCCCGCGTTTGCCGGCGACAAGTACGCAGGTCTGTCCGATATGGCGCTGTATTACATCGGCGGCATCATCAAGCACGCCAAGGCCATCAACGCCTTCACGAACGCCAGCACCAACAGCTACAAGCGACTGGTGCCCGGATTCGAGGCGCCCGTGATGCTGGCGTACTCGGCGCGTAATCGTTCTGCGTCGATCCGTATTCCATGGGTGGCAAACCCGAAGGGTCGCCGCATCGAAGTGCGGTTCCCGGATTCGACCGCGAATCCGTATCTGGCCTTCTCCGCGATGCTCATGGCGGGCCTCGACGGCATTCAGAACAAGATCCACCCCGGCGAAGCCGCGGACAAGGATCTGTATGACCTGCCGCCGGAAGAAGCCAAGAACATTCCGGAGGTTTGCTACTCGCTGGAACAAGCCCTCGAGGCACTCGACAAGGATCGCGACTTCCTCAAGGCCGGTGGCGTGTTCACGGACGACGTGATCGATGCGTACATCGGCCTGAAGATGCAGGAAGTGACGAAGGTCCGTATGTCCACGCATCCGCTGGAGTTCGAGCTCTACTACAGCGTGTGATCCCTGCGAACGCCGGATCGACGACGGTCCGGCGTTCGTTTTTGCTTGGAGTCGGTGACGCCTTTCACACAATGTCGTCCCAACTTTTGTCAGGTCGGAGCGAAGCGGATATGCTCGATCCCCATGCGCACTACGCTGTTACTGCTCGCAATCCTCGCGGGTCCTGCCCTTGCAGGTCAGGTAGTGTGGAAGTGGGTCGACGCCAACGGAGTGACTCACTACGCCGATCGCCCCGTACCGGGTGCGACGCGAATGGAGTTGAGCACCGGAACAACCTCCAGCTCGAGCCCCACCTACGGGTCGTCTTCCAGCACTCAAGGCAGCACGGAGCCGGCTGGACCGGCCTATCAGACGCTGGAGATCTGGCAGCCCTCACCGGAAGAGACCATTGCCAATACGGGCGGGCAAGTCACCATCAATGTGCGGATCGAACCGGCGTTGCAGCCCGGGAACTCCCTGTTTCTGTACCTCGACGGCCGTCTGGTCGAAGGATTTCCTGGCGATACGTCATCGTTCGAACTGACGGAGGTGGCGCGTGGCGCTCACACAGCGACGGCAATCGTGCTCGGCACTCGTGGGGAGCGGATCCAGCAGTCAGAGCCGGTCACCTTTTATGTGCGCCAGGAATCGGTGGCACAGCCGCCGACCGGACCCGCTCAGCGTCCGCCGCCGAAACCACAACCGCGTGCGGGCAACAAGATGGCCACATCGCAGCCCACCTATGCTGCGTTGAATCCCGCCGCGCACCAAACGACGATCGATCCAAGGACCAATCGGCCGGTGGTCGTGAAGCAGCCGGCCAAACCCTCGACACCCAAGTCGGGCAAATAACCCGCCGCAGATTTCAGTATTGCTCCGCGCGCGCGGCTCGCAGCGCCGCAGCGCATGGCCCTCATTGCTCTCTGGGAACGGGCTGACGCACGCTCATGGTTGCCCACCCTGCAAGCATCGGCAGACTTGTCATGACTGACCCGGATCGCATCCTCGACAGTCTGAGCACGAGCATCCTCATCGTCGATGATGCGCAAACGCTGCTCTATCTGAATGTCGCCGCCGAAACGCTGTTCGGTGTGAGTCGCAACCAGGTGCGCGGTCGGCCACTCGCTGATCTGTTGGTCGACGCAAGTGCGCTCAGTCTCGTCATCGAGCGTGCAATGGAAACCTGGCGGCCGATCTCGCGTCGCGAACTGGCCCTGCGCCCGTCGAATGGTGACAGCGAGTTGATCGTCGACTGCAACGTGGCGCCGTATGAAGAAGCAGGAACGCCGGCCGCTGCGCTGATCGAGATCAGCGACGGCACGCAGCACCAACGAATCACTCGCGAAAACGCCCTGCTCACCCAGGTCGGCGGCAGTCGCGCCATGATCCGGCAACTGGCGCACGAGATCAAAAACCCGCTCGGTGGTTTGCGTGGCGCGGCGCAACTGCTCGAACGTCAGCTCGGCGACGCGGCGATGCGTGAGTACACCTCCGTGATCATCAGCGAAGCGGATCGCCTGGCGACGTTGGTCGATACCCTCCTCGGTCCCGGGCATCACCCGCGCAAGGAATCGGTCAACATTCACGAATTGCTGCAACACGTCGGCCATCTGTTGGCAGCCGATGCTCCGCCGAATGTTTCCGTCGAGCGCGACTACGACCCGAGTCTGCCGCCCTTGCTGCTGGATCGGCACCAGATCATCCAGGCGATGCTCAATCTTGGGCGCAATGCAGCGCAGGCACTGGTACAAAGCGGTGGCAGGATCACGTTGCGCACGCGTGTGCTCACGAACGAAAGCATAGGTACGAAGCGTTATCGCCTGGTTGCATGCATTCAGTTCGAAGATACGGGGCCAGGCGTGCCCGATCAGCTCCGCGATACCCTTTTCTATCCGTTGGTCACCGGTCGTTCTGACGGTACGGGTCTCGGTCTTGCCGTGGCTCAGGACCTCGTCAGTCGTCACGACGGCCTGATCGAATTCGAAAGTCGACCTGGCCTCACCACCTTCACTATTCTGCTGCCATTCCATGCTCCAGATACCCGTTAAGCCGCTCAATGTCTGGCTCGTCGACGACGATGCCTCCATCCGCTGGGTTCTTGAGCGCGCGCTGCGCCAGGGAGGTATGGCACCCACCGCATTCGACCACGCGGACTCCGCGCTGGCAGCGCTGCGACGCGATCGACCCGATGTACTGATCACCGACATTCGAATGCCTGGCCGCAGCGGGTTGGAATTGCTGACCGAGATTCACGAGAGCCAGCCGCAATTGCCCGTCATCGTGATGACGGCGCATTCCGACCTGGATAGCGCGGTCGCCGCCTACCAGGGTGGGGCATTCGAATACCTGCCGAAGCCATTCGACATCGACCAGGCTGTCGATCTCGTGCGCCGCGCAGCCCAGCAGAAGGAGCGGGTCGAGGAAGTCAGCACCGAAGCGCGGCGCATTCCCGAGATGCTGGGACAGGCACCGGCGATGCAGGAAGTCTTCCGGGCGATCGGCCGACTGTCGCGCTCGAGCATGACGGTGTTGATTACGGGTGAATCCGGCACGGGTAAGGAACTGGTCGCGCGTGCTCTGCATCGCCACAGTCCACGCGCCAGCAAGGCATTCATCGCACTGAATACGTCGGCGTTCACGGCAGATCTGCTGGAATCAGAACTGTTCGGCCACGAGAAAGGCTCGTTTACCGGCGCCGATGCATTGCGTCGTGGACGGTTCGAACAGGCCGACGGAGGAACGCTGTTCCTCGATGAAATCGGCGACATGTCGCCGCAGCTGCAGACGCGTCTGCTGCGCGTGCTCGCCGAAGGTGAGTTTTATCGGGTCGGCGGCCAGGTACCGGTTCGGGTCGATGTACGTGTGATCGCGGCCACGCACCAGGCGCTGGAAGAGCGCGTGAAACAGAACATGTTCCGCGAAGACCTGCTGCACCGCCTGAACGTCATTCGTATCGAAGTGCCGCCGCTGCGTCAGCGCCGCGAAGATATTTCGGAACTGATTCTTCACTATCTCGATGCGGCTGCGATCGAACTCGGTGTCGAATCGAAAACGCTATCGGCCGATGCAATGGCCGTGCTGTCGAGCTTCGATTGGCCGGGCAACGTCCGCCAACTGGTCAACACCTGCCGCCGACTGACCGTGACTGCGCCGGGTCGCGAGATCAAGGTGGAAGACATTCCCACCGATCTTGGCGGTGCGCCGAGCCCCGCACGATTGCAGGACGAATGGACACGTCAACTCACGAGCTGGGCCGAAAAGCGGCTTGCCGCCGGCGAAACGCCGCTGCTCGATGACGCGATGCCGGAGTTCGAACGCACACTGATCCGGGCTGCATTACGCAAAGCCGAAGGTGGACGCCAGGAAGCCGCGCGCCTGCTGGGATGGGGACGCAACACCCTCACCCGCAAGCTCAAGGAGCTTGCGATGGATGACGAGTGATGCAGTAGACGGGCAGGTACACAGATGAGCACAGAAAGTAATTTTCCTGTGCTTTTTTGTGGCTCTTTCTATGTGTTCCTTGTGTACTTTTCTGTATCGCCCGTTATCCCGCCTTGCTCAATCCCGTCGCCGGCGGATGAGCCGATGACGTGCCGACGAGGTCGGTGACCGAGCGCAGGTTATGGCGCGCAAGGTAGTCGGCGATGCCGCGATTGATCTTCGGGCACACCAGCGGATCGTAGAAGAGCGCGGTACCGACGCCGACGGCAGTTGCGCCGGCAATCAGGAATTCGAGCGCATCGTTGGCTGAGCAAATACCACCCTGGCCGATGATGGGAATGTTGTGCTTGCGCGCGACTTCATGGACTTGATGGACCTTCAACAGCGCGATCGGTTTGATCGCAGGTCCGGACAATCCACCCTGAATATTGCCGATCACCGGGCGACGCGTGTTCACGTCGATCGCCATACCCATGACGGTATTGATGACAGCGAGCGCGTCCGAGCCGGCTTCGATGCAATGACGCGCGTTCTCGCGAATATCCGTCTGGTTTGGCGAGAGCTTGGTGATCAACGGTTTCTTCGTCACCGCACGGCAGGCAGCCACGACGCGCGCTGACATCTCCGGAAAGTTGCCGAACTGCACACCGCCTTCCTTGATGTTCGGGCAGGAAATATTGATCTCGATCGCGTCGATCGGTGAATCATCGAAGCGGCGAGTCACTTCGACATAGTCGTCGATCGTCGAGCCGCACACATTGGCGATGAAGCGCGTCTCGCTGAAATCGAGCGTCGGCAGGATGCGGTTCACGACCTGATCGACGCCGGGATTCTGCAGGCCGATCGCGTTCAACATGCCCATGGGCGTTTCGTAGACACGATGCGGCGGATTGCCGAGGCGCGGCTCCCGCGTCGTGCCCTTGAGCACGATGCCGCCGGCGTCGCGATTGGAGAATCCCTCGACGCGTGTGTACTCCTCGCCGAATCCGACACAGCCTGACAGCAGAACGATGGGTGAATCGAACTTCAGACCGCAGAAATCGAGTGCGAGGGAGGCGGCAGTCATGGGGAGAACCGTAGAATAGGGAGCAACTCACCCGGGAATCCCATTCTGCTCTGGCCCGCAGCCAGTCGCCAGCCACCCATGTTTCACCTCATCCTGTTTCAACCCGAGATTCCGCCCAACACCGGCAATGTCATCCGCATGAGTGCGAATGCGGGTGCCAGGCTGCATCTCATCAAGCCGATCGCTTTCGACCTCGATGAAAAATCGGTGCGTCGGGCCGGCATGGACTATGCCGAACTCGCGCATGTGCAGCAGTGGGATTCGTTGGGCCGGTGCCTGACGACGATCGGCGCGCCCCGCTGGTTTGCGATTTCGACACGGGGAACGACTCGTTATGACGAGCCGCGCTTCGCACCCGGGGATGCGTTCGTGTTCGGGCCGGAGACGCGCGGATTGCCGCAGGAGATTCTGGATTTATGCGATGAAGATCGCCGTCTGCGCATTCCCATGCGCCCGGGCAATCGCAGCCTCAATCTGTCGAATGCCGTTGCTGTCGTTACCTACGAGGCGTGGCGGCAGCAGGATTTCAGATAACAGATAAGGAGTTTCGCTCGACGTTCCACGAGTGATCCGGACCCTCCGTGTCCTCTGTGTGAACTCCGATCCTTCAGGAATGCTCAGGCTTCAGCGCCCGGCTCATCAGTTCCTTGACGGCTTCTTTCGGCGGCACGCCTTCGTGCACGACACGATAGATCTGTTCGCTGATCGGCATTTCGACGTTGACCTTCGTCGCCACTTCGCGAACCGCGCGCGCGGCGAGCACACCTTCGACAACCTGGCCGATGGCCTTCTGCGCGGCGACGATCTGCTCGCCCGCGGCCAGCGCCAGTCCGAAGCGTCGATTGCGTGATTGATTGTCCGTGCAGGTCAGCACCAGATCGCCAAGACCGGCCAGCCCCATGAAGGTTTCCCTGTGAGCACCGAGCGCAACGCCGAGCCTCGTCATTTCCACAAGGCCACGGGTGATCAGGGCGATGCGAGTGTTGGCACCGAAGCCCAGTCCGTCGGAAAGACCTGCGCCGATGGCGAGTACGTTCTTGATGGCGCCGCCGATTTCCACACCCACCATGTCGGTCGACGTGTAGGCACGAAAGTTCAGGCCGGAAATCCGCTCTGCCAGTTCGCGGGCGAATTCCGCGTCGGCGGACGCGACAGTCATCGCCGTGGGCAATCCGGCGCCGACTTCGCGGGCAAAGGTCGGTCCGGAAATCACTGCGGTGGGAACCTCGGCGCCCAGCACCTGCCCTGCTACTTCATGCGGTAGCAAACCTGTCGACAGCTCGAAACCTTTGGTAGCCCAGGCCAGACGCATGCTCGCGGGACGGTGCTGCGCAATCTCGACCAGCGTGCCGCGGAGTGCGTGACTGGGAACCGATACGACGATGTCGCGATGCGTGGCCAGCACGCGCGTCAGATCGCTGTCGACCTCGAGGAGTTCGGGGAAAGGCGCGTCGGGCAGGTAGCGCCTGTTACGACGTTCGCGGGCGAGTTCACCCAGGTAAGTTTTGTCGCGTCCCCACAGGACGGTCGCGCATCCTGCGCGCGCGAACTGGATTGCCAGCGCCGTGCCCCATGACCCGGCGCCGAGAATCGCGATGGTCGCAGGAGCAGACGCCGGAGAATTGCCTGTCGCCGGCGTGCTGCTCATGGAAGGACCAGACAGTGTCGCAGTGCTCAGTTCACAGCAGCGCCGGCCGCGCCGCCTGCAGCCTGCTGCTGTGCTGCCTGTGCGGCAGCCTGATTGAAGAGCACTTCGAAGTTGACCGGCGGCAACAGGAACGGCGGGAAGCCGCCCTTCGTCAGCAGATCGGAAATCACCTGGCGCGCATAGGGCAGCAGGTAATTGGGGCAGAAGATTCCGAGCAGACGCTGCGCGTCAGCGGCAGGAACGTTGCGCATGCCGAAAGCACCGGCCTGCTGCAGTTCGACGAGCCACACGGTCGTTTCCGCGGCCTTGGCTTCGACGCGCACGGTCAGCACGACTTCCTTGAGGTCGCCGCCGAGATCGTTCACGGACGTGTTCAGATTGAGGTTGATCGTCGGGTTGGGCGTGTTCGGCGCGACGCGCGGACCGATCGGCGCCTCGAACGAGACGTCCTTCAGGTACACAGCCTGCGGCGCGAACTGCGGCGCATTAGGATCGACCTGCCCATTGGTGGCCGCTGCGGGAACTTCGTCAACCATGATCGTTAGTCCTCAGTCTTACTTTAGTGTCTGAAATAATCATTCGCAGGACGCGAACGGTGCTCAGGTCGTGCGTCCCAGCAATTGATCGAGTTCACCGGCAGCGTCCAGCGCCGCCAGATCATCGTATCCCCCGACATGCCGCTCACCGATGAAAATCTGCGGCACCGTGCGGCGTCCACCGCTTCGTCGCAGCATCGTCTCACGCTCGGTCATGTCTTCATCGACTTTGATTTCCTGCACGGCGACGCCCTTGCGCTCGAGCAGGTTGCGCGCCCGCACGCAGTAGCCGCAGTAAGCAGTGGAATACATTACGACAGACGCAGTGCTCATGCCTGTTTGCCATCCTTCTTGCCGCCTTTCACGAGCGGCAGATTTTCCTGGCGCCAGGTGCGCAGGCCGCCGCGCAGCGTCGCGACCTTGCTGAATCCCGCGGCCTTTAGAGCCTTGGCCGCAGCGGCGGACGTGAAGCCGTTCTCGCAGCAGACCACGACCGGCTTGTCCTTGTACTTCTTGAGCGTGCCGGCACGTTCGCCGACTTCCTTCGCAGGAATATTGCGCGCGTCGATGATGTGGCCGGTGTCGTACTCGCCGGCATCACGCACATCCAGCACGAGCGCGCCAGAATTCGTAAGTCGCACCGCGTCGCCCGTGCCAACCATCGTGGAACCCTTGGCGCGCTCGCGGATCTCGATCACGATGGCGAGAATGGCAAGAATCGCGGCGGCCGCGATCAGGAAGGGATGGTTGGTGGTGTATTCCAGAAATCGACTCATTGCTGCAGATCACCCGGCCGTTGCCGTCAGACGCGACTATGAGGGCCATTCGGTGATTTGGAAGGGACGCGGCCTGTGCCGCCGATCCTTGCCGGCCCCGAGGCCCACCCAAAAAAGGGGGCGAAGTATAACAGCCGCTTCCTGGGCCACATCCCCAGGCCACAGTTTTCGGGCGCTGGCCGGGGGATTGGCATAACCATGCGGATTGCACGGTTCGGTCTGGGCGCAGCGATCGCGGCGATCAGCCTCTTATGCCTGGTCGGCACCCTGCCGGCACACAGCGCGGCCGATCCGGCGGCCAAGGAAGGGGAACTCAAGCAGGTCCGCAGCCGGATCGAATCCATCCGCAAATCCATTCAGGCGGAGGCGGAAAAGCGCGATTCACTGAACCAGGCCGTGCGCAAGGCCGACCTGGAAGTCCAGTCCGCCCGCGAACGCCTGTCCGATGTCCGCCAACGTCGGGAAGCCGCCGAAAGCCGCTTGCGAACCCTGGAAGTCGAACGCGCCGATACCCAGCGCAAGATCGACGGCGAGCGCGAATCGCTGGCCGGCGAACTGCGTGTGGCCTACATGAACGGACGACAGGAGCAGCTCAAGCTGATGTTGAGCCAGGACGATGCCGCACAGCTCGGCCGCACGATGGCCTGGTACGGCTACTTCGGTCGCGCGCGGGCAGAGCGCATCACTGCCATCACCGAGCACCTGTCGCACCTGGATTTGCTGACTGAAAACATCAGCGCCGAGGCTGCCCGGCTCAAGGCCCTGGAGGCCGATCAGGCGAAGGAAGTGAAGTCGCTGGCCGGTGCGCGCGACCAGCGCAAAGTCACGCTGGCCAAGGTCCAGGCCACCATCAAGACGCGCAATGACGAGCTGACCAAGGCGCAGCGCGAAGCCCAGGCGCTGGAAAAACTGGTCGAACAGCTGCGTCGGGCCATTCAGGATTTTCCGGATTTCGGCGATCAACCCTTTGCCCGCGCGCGCGGCAAACTGCCGTGGCCCGTCAAAGGCAGCGTCCTCGCCCGCTTCGGCCAGATCCGCTCGGGGGGACCGCTCAAATGGCAGGGAATCGTGATTGGCGCCGAGCGCGGTGCACAGGTTCGCGCGCCCTTCCCGGGCAGGGTCGTATACGCCGACTGGCTGCCCGGACTCGGGTTGCTCCTGGTGCTGGATCATGGCGGCGGCTTCATGAGCCTCTACGGCCACAATGAACAGCTCTACCGCAAAGTTGGCGACCGGGTCGCCGCCGGGGAGTCACTGTCCGTCGTGGGCGAGGCCTCCGGCTTCGGCCGGGCCGGTCTCTATCTCGAAATCCGCCAGGGTCGAAAAGCACTCGATCCGGCCCCGTGGTTGAGCAAGCCCTGAAGTAGCAGACGTGGGTAGGACGTGAGTAGACGGCCGACGCGCCTGTGGTGCGCCGCACCCGCAAACTCACGACCCATCGGGGATTTCGTGACTCGCTTCACGGGGGCTCTGCCGGCCCTGTCCCGGGATATGTTATTACCGTGACAAACACACGAAAGTGCGGTCGACTTCAAGGAACCCTCGATTCGCGGGATGGATGATCTTTTTCCCAGAACGCGAAATAAAATGCCCCAGCGCACGGGCGGGGAACGGTAACGGATGGCGACGATCCTCGACGACGAAGACACGGTTGAAGCGCAGTCGCTGTCGACGTCGCTCGATCCGTATGGGCAGCTGATGAAGATGCTCATGCCGCGCGCGCTGTGCATCGGCATCTACGACCGCATGGCCACACCGCTGTGGCTGTCTGATGGTTGCGAGGGACCCGACCTGCCGCAGCTGGTCGAAGAAGCGCTCAACGCCGCCCGCAGCCCTGATCCGGATCCGTCTGAACGCGATGGTTTCGCCCGTTCCTGGGACGGCGAAACAGCGTATGTTTTCATTCTGCGCGAAGGCAACGAACTGCTCGGCGCGGTCGGCCTTTCCTGCCGCGATGGTAGTGGCAGCGTCCGACCCTTCTCGCTGATGGTTGGACTGCTGCGTCCAGCGTTGCAAGTGCTGACGCGGGAACTCGTCAACCAGAATCCCGTGCCCGATACGCAGAAGAACGCCAGGCTGCGGGACGGTGATCTCGCCCTGTTGCTGGACTCGAATGGCGCTGCCGAGGAAGGTGAAAGCGATGACTTCGGCCAGCTCGTGCGCAGCTGCGTCGATCATCTCGAGTGCTCGACCGGCGCGCTGTTCGTGCCTGAAAAGAAAATCGCCGCGACCTATTCGGCGTCTGCGTCCCAGCGTCGCAGCGATGCCGAGCTGCTGGATCGTACACAGCGCCATCTGTTTGCCTGGGCGCAGGTGCAGCGTCGTACGCTGACGCTCAACAAGGCGCCGCCGAACAGCCCGCTGGGCACGCTGCCCTACAAGATGCTCGCGTGCCCTATCCGCCATGGTTCCGAACCGGTGTCCGGCATCCTGCTGTTGTTTCGTCCACAGTCAGCGGCCGATTTCGAGCTGCGGCAGGTGCGTATCGTCGAAATGCTTGCGCGACGCATTGCATACGTTCTGCAGAACTCCTACGACCCTGCGACCGGCCTGCTAACCCGGCCGGCATTCGAGCGGCGCGCGCTGGCGACTCTCGCTGAGGGAAAGAAGGATCGTCATTGCGTCGGCTATGCCGATGTCGATCGTCTGCATGTCATCAACGACAACCACGGCATGCATGTCGGTGATCAGGCGCTGGCGCGCATTGCCGAAACCATTCGCATCAACCTGCCGCGCAACGTGATTGCCTCGCGCATTTCCGGCGACCGCTTTGCCCTGTTCCTGCCCGACACGCCGGAGCATGCGGCGGAAGAATTCTTCGGCAGCCTGGTCGACACCATCGAGCAGCTGGACTTCAGCCACGAAGGTCAGCGCATTGCGTTGTCCATGAGCTTCGGCCTCGCCGTCGTACCCGAGACACGCTTTCCGCTGTCACATGCGTTGGCCACCGCGGAGGTTGCCTGCAAGTCCGCAAAGCATCTCGGGCGCGGCCGCGTCGAGCTCTATCAGGAGCCGCCGACGCCGCAACCCGCTGCGGTCGCGGCGCCGTCGCTGGATGTCGTTCCAACGCTCGACGCCGTTGCCGCGATGCCGATGATCGAGTCGCATCGCTTCGAGGACGCCACACCGGCGATCGACCTGCGTGAAGCGATAGCGAACGATCGCTTCCGCATGGAAGCGCAGTCGATCGTGAAACTGAATTCGAAAGATCCGCCGCGACGCTTCGAACTGTTGCTGCGCATGATCGATGCGGCCGGCGAAAGCGTGTCACCGGACAAGTTCATTCTCTCGGCCGAGCGTCACGGCATCGCCTCCGATATGGATCGCTGGGTCATTCAGTACGCGCTGGAAATCCTTTCGTCGGCTGCGCCGGCGTTGCAGGGACTGGGTGCGCACTTCGCGATCAATCTTTCCAGTCAGTCCGTGAGTGACGAGAACTTTCCGGATTTTCTCGAAGCCAAATTGCGTGAGTACGAACTGCCGCCGGGGCTTCTGTCGTTCGAAATCACCGAGACCGCCGCGGTGGCCAATATCGTGCGCGCGGAAACGTTGATTCGCCGCGTGCAGGGACTCGGCCACGGCATTGCCCTGGATGATTTCGGCCGCGGCCTGTCGTCGCTCACGTATCTCAAGTCGCTGCCGGTGTCGGACCTGAAGATCGATGGCGCACTGATACGCGATCTGGCCACTGGCTCGCGCTCGCAAGCCACGGTCACGGCGATCGTGCAGCTGGCGCAGTCGATGAACCTCAAGACCACGGCAGAAAGTATCGAGAGCGAAGCGATTCTTGCCGCTGTCGGCCGGCTGGGCGTGGACTACGCGCAGGGCTTCGCCATCGGTCGGCCCCGGGCGCTCGAATCCGTGCTCCAGGAAATGCTGCGCGGCGCACCTGGCGTCACCCGGGTTTCCGGTTCACCACTCATGTCGCGGCTGGCGGGCTGACGCCGCTTTGTCGCACAGGCGCTGCGAAGCGTGGATTCAGGGAATACCTGCGGTTCTTAGTGGCGTTGAGCCATCATTGTCGCCTGTAATATCGATGACGGCCTTTCCGGCTCGCTGCCGGTCAGGCGCCCACCAGTTGAATTTCACTCCAGGCCAAGTGCAGTGACCGTGAACCGATTCAGCCACCCTTTTCGCGTGTTGTTGTTGGTGACGCTCGGCGTCGTTGTCGGCATGGGCCTGTCCGTGGGCCGCAGTGTCAAAGCCGAGCGAGGTATTCCTCCCGAACAGTCGGGCAGCGCGGTCGACAAGCCGTTGCGCTGGCAGGATGCCCGGCTGCTCGCCGAAGTGCTGCAACTGGTCCGCAAGGACTACGTTGACGATGTTTCGGACCAGCAACTCATCGAAGCCGCCATTCGTGGGCTCGTCGCTGATCTGGATCCGCATTCAGCGTTCCTGGACGCCGAAGAACTCAACGAGATTCGTATCAGCACGGCGGGTGAGTACTCCGGCGTCGGCATAGAGATCGCGCTGGAGAACGGCGCGGTCAATGTCGTCTCGCCGATCGAAGGCGGCCCGGCGGCGCGGGCGGGTGTGCGTGCCGGCGACAAAATCGTCGCGGTCGATGAAGTGCCGGTCAAAGCCGACAATCTCGACGACACCATCGATCGCATGCGCGGCAAACCCGGCTCGATGGTCAAGATCACCATCGCCCGTACCGAAACACCGCAACCCCTGGAGTTCACGCTCGCCCGTGCCAACGTGCAGGTGCATAGCGTCAAGCAGTCGCTGCTCGAACCCGGCATCGGCTACGTGCAGATCTCGCATTTCAGCGAGACCACCGCGACGGACCTGGAAAAAGCCATCGCGCAGCTCAAGCGCCAGAACGGCAGCGATCTGGGCGGACTCGTGCTCGACCTGCGCGACAATCCGGGTGGCCTGCTCGAAGCGGCGATCGGTGTTTCCGATGTATTCCTCGATGCCGGCATCATCGTCACGGCGGACGGCCGCGCGGCGGACGCAAAATTCGAAATGGATGCGCAACCGGGTGATGAATTGAATGGCGCCCCGGTCGTGGTGCTGGTCAACGGCGGATCGGCCTCGGCATCGGAAATCGTCGCCGGCGCGCTGAAGGACCATCACCGCGCAACGATCGTCGGTCAGCAGACATACGGCAAGGGCTCGGTGCAGACCGTCATGCCGCTGTCGGACGGTCAGGCCGTCAAGCTCACCACCTCGCGGTACTTCACCCCGTCGGGTGTATCGATCCACAAGGTCGGCATCACACCGGACGTCGTGATCGATGCAAAGCAGGCGGCGACCGCCGACGCCAGCAAGCCCGCCGCCGCGAATCCCGCGACCGATCCGGAAGTGGTGTTGGCGCTCGGCGTGCTCAGGGACGGTTCCGCGCAACGGATTCGTCAAAGCAGCCTGCAGTAATTCCACGCCATGCGTGTCGCCGCCTCGACAGGGAGCGCCACCCAGGGCTTTATCGCGAAGGCGCTGCTGGGTCTGGAGTTGCTGGCGCTGGCCATCGGCGTTCTGCAGTTTGCGTTCGCGACCGCCACCGTTCAGCACCCGCTCCTGGCTGGCGGCGCACTCGCGCTGCTTGGCTGCAGCATCCTGCTCGTGCGGATGATTCCGGCGTTGCAACGTCCGCAGGCGCGCCAGCATTGGCTCTCTATCGCCACTTCGATCGTGTTCGTCACGTTGATGGCCGTAGCGACCGGTGCAGCGCACAGTGCGCTGGTCACGCTCTACCTCCTCCCGCTCGCTACTGTCGCGCTCGCGTTCGGGCGCTGGTGGCTCGTTGCCCTGGTGGCGTTGGTCATTGCCGCGCTTGGCATACTGCTGGGTGCGCTGACGCCAGCAACCAATGTGTGGGGCGCCCAGTTCGCCGTGCTCCTGTTCAGCAAACTGCTGCCGGGCGTCGCTGTGGCTCTGATTCTCGGCGCACTCATCGAACAGATGCAGAGCGCCGTGCAGCGCATCTCCGACATGGCGGCCAGCGATCAGCTCACCGGACTGCTCAATCTGCGGGCGTTCGAAGATGTGCTGCAACAGGAGCATCGCAAGGCGGAACGGTTCGGACGTCCCTACACATTGCTGATGATCGATATCGACAACCTGGCGCACGTGAACGAGGCGTTGGGTCACGATGCGGGCAGTCAGGTCATTGTGTCCGTCGCCGCGGCCATCGGCCGTTCGATCCGGGCCTCCGATGTGGCGGCCCGCGTCGGCGGTGATGACTTCGTGGTGCTGCTGACCGAAGCCGATGAAGCGACGGGAGGGATGATCGCGCAGCGCATCCGCAACAACATTTACGCCAGCACCATCTCGGTGGCGAATCGGTTGATCCGCGCCAATGCGAGCGTCGGCGTCGCGAACTTTCCCCGGGATCATCTGTACCCGAAGGAGCTGATGATCCTCGCGGACCAGCGCATGCAGCAGGATCGCGAGTTGCGCAAGCAGCCGGGTTGAGGGTGTGGCGCTGAGAAGAGTCGCTAAAGACCGTACAAAAGAAAACCCCTGAGTCCTGCGAGGCTGAACTTATGCGGTCCTTCGCGGCGCTCTTCGTTTCCGGTCCTACTGAGCGGCCATCAGCGTGCGGATCGCCTGCCACAGAATTCCGGCCATCATGATCAGCGTGGGCAATGCCGTGAGTGCAAATCCCAGTGAACGGTTCTTGGGATCGCGCGCATACGAGCGGCAATAGATCGCGCGTCCGATCACGAAGACCACACCCAGGCTGGCCGCCCAGAGGGGATTCGCGTAGTGCGCGAAGATCCACAACGACGGCAGGAACATCAGCAACTGCTCGAGCGTGTTCATCTGGACACGGAAGTAGCGCTCGAAGATTTCATTGCCGGAGACCGCAGGCGCGGCGATACCGTACTGGGCGCGTGCTTTGCCGACGAGCACGCCGAAGTACAGGAACTGGAGCAGGGCGACGACGGTGACGATGGCGACGTAATGCATGACTCGGCCTTGTAGTTATTTCTCCCGGCGCCAAGAGTAGCGCATACGCTGAGTGGGCGCCGCTCTATCCCTGACGACGTTGCTATATCATCAAGCGTGATCTCTGATCAGCACCGTTGGCAGGTGAACATGAGCACCCCGTCCCCATCGTCCCTCACTTACCAGAGTGGTTTCGCGAATCACTTCGCCACCGAGGCGCGCGCGGGCGCATTACCTGTCGGGCGCAACTCACCACAGCGCGCACCGCTCGGGTTGTATGCAGAGCAGCTCTCTGGAACCGCGTTCACCGCGCCGCGCCATTCCAATCGTCGTTCCTGGCTCTATCGCCTGCGGCCGGCGGCGATGCACGGACCTTTCGTACGCAATGACGACGGCCTGATCACGAATCAATTCGATGCGGTCGCGACCTCACCGAATCGTCTGCGCTGGGATCCGCTGCCGATTCCCGAACGGCCGACAGATTTCGTCCAGGGTCTGATGAGCGCCGCGGGCAATGGATCGCCGGATGCGCAGAGCGGTTGCGGCATTTACTGGTACGTGGCGAATCAGTCGATGCGCGACCGGTTTTTCTACAGCGCGGACGGCGAGCTGTTGATCGTGCCGCAACTCGGTCGCCTGCGGCTGGCGACGGAACTGGGAATCCTCGAGCTCGAGCCGCAGGAGGTTGCGGTGATCCCGCGCGGCGTGCGCTTTCGCGTCGAGTTGCTCGACGCGAAAGCCCGCGGCTATGTCTGTGAGAATTTCGGCGCGCCGTTGCGACTGCCCGACCTGGGTCCGATCGGTTCGAACGGTCTCGCCAATCCGCGTGACTTTCAGACGCCGGTCGCATGGTTCGAAGATCGCGAAGGCGAGTTCGAGCTGGTTGCCAAGTTTCTCGGCCACCTGTGGTCGGCGCCAATCCATCACTCACCGCTCGATGTCGTCGCCTGGCACGGCAACAATGCGCCGTACAAGTACGATCTGCGCCGCTTCAACACGATCGGTTCGATCAGCTACGACCATCCCGATCCGTCCATCTTCCTGGTGTTGCAATCTCCCAGCGATGCGCCCGGCGTCGACATGATCGACTTCGTTATTTTTCCGCCGCGCTGGCTCACGATGGAAGACACGTTTCGTCCGCCCTGGTTCCATCGCAACATCGCCAGCGAGTTCATGGGACTGATTCACGGAGTCTACGATGCCAAGGCCGGCGGCTTTGCGCCGGGCGGCGCGTCACTGCACAACTGCATGAGCGGGCATGGGCCGGACGCGGCCACCTTCGAGCGCGCCAGCGCCGCGGATACCACGACACCGCAACGCATCAGCGACACGATGGCGTTCATGTTCGAGACGCGTAATGTGATCCGCCCCACTGCACACGCGCTGGCATTGCCGCAACTGCAGTCCGGCTACGACGAGTGCTGGTCGGGTTTGCGCAAGCAGTTCAGGAATCAGGAATAGAGGATCTCCACGGAGAGCACGGGGTAAGCAGACGCATTCTCGAATGGATGGAGCAGTCGCGGTTGGCGTGAAACACGAATGATGGTTGATCTCCATTTGATCTTCCGACCCCGTGATCCCCGTGGAGATTCCTATTCCCCGTATCGTTCGTTCACGGGATTGAAATCAGCCAGGCAGGCCGGATTCATGCTCTCATGTCTGCTCATCCGACCACCCAAGGCGTTCATCCGATGACCGGTTTTCTACTGCGTTGCGCCATCGTCGCTCTCGGGCTGTGGCTGGCCACCAAAGTGTTGCCTGGCCTGCACTTCGATACGGCAGGCACATTGCTGGGGGCTGCCTTGCTGCTCGGTGTCGTGAATGCGGTGATTCGACCGATCGCGGTCGTGCTCACCCTGCCCTTGACGCTCGTCACCCTGGGCTTCTTCCTGCTCGTCATCAACGCCGGCATGCTGGGGCTGGTCGCCCTGTTGCTCGACGGCTTCTCGATCAGCAGTTTCTGGACGGCGCTCGGCGCGTCGCTGATCGTGAGCGTGACGTCGTGGGTTGCGTCGGGCTTGATCGGCAACAGCGGCCGTATCGAAGTGATCTCGGGAAAACGGTAAGAGTGACCTCCTCGATCGGGATCGAGGAGGAAACGCCTACGCGCTGGTTGCAGACCCGCGCGCCGAGGATCGATAGAGCAGCCAGCCGACGATCGCCAGCACCACCAGGCCAACGAACTGGCCGAAGTGGAACTGCTCTGGCAGCGCCAGCACATCGGCGCGTTCGCTGAGCACGATCGGGATCGCGATGGCGATACCCATCAGTGCTTCGCCGGTGATCAGCCCGGCGGAAAACAGAACGCCGGGGCGGTGTACGCGGTCGCGCAACGATTCGTCGTGCGTGCCGACGATACCGTGGCGCTTCTCGACGAAATACGCCAGCAGGCCGCCGAGGAAGATCGGCACCATCAGTTCCAGCGGCAGGTAGATGCCGATGGCCGCGGCGAGTACCGGCACGCGGAAGCTGGAATTGCGCGATTTCAACCAGCTGTCGAAGGCGATCACCAACGCGCCGATCACGCCGCCGGCGATGATCATGTCCCACGGCAATTTGCCACCGAACATGCCCTGCGCCACCGAGGCCATCAGCGTGGCCTGCGGCGCCTGCAAGGAACCGGGGCGCGTCGGGTCGCCGATGCCGTAGGCCTGAGCCAGCAGATTCAGCACCGGCGCCATGATGAGCGCGCACGAGAACGCGCCGATGCCCAGCATCACTTGCTGCTTCCACGGCGTGGCGCCGACGAGATAGCCGGCCTTGAGATCCTGCAGATTGTCGCCGCCGACTGCAGCCGCGCAGCAGACCACCGCGCCGATCATGATCGCGGCCACTGCGCCTATCTTGGAATCACTGCCCAACATCAGCATCAGCACCGCGGACGCGAACAGAATGGTGGCGATGGTGATGCCGGACACGGGGTTGTTCGACGAACCGACCAGACCCGCAAGATAGGCGGACACCGACACGAACAGGAAACCGGCGACGATCATGATGATCGTCATCGGCACGCTCACTCCCCAGTTCTGCACGATCGCCTGATACAGGGCGAGCAGCGGCAGTACGAACAGCAGCAGCGCGACCAGCATCCACTTCATCGGCAGGTCGCGTTCGGTTTCAGCCAGATTGATGTCCGCGCCCTTGCGCGCTGCTGCGATACCGCTCTTGATGCCTGATAGCAGCGACTTGCGCAGCGAAAACAGCGTCCAGATGCCGCCGACCAGCATCGTGCCGACGCCGAGATAACGGATGCGGTCACCGCGAATGATCGCCGCCGCTTCTGCCGCGGTCTTGCCGATCACTTTGACCGCGACTTCCGGATCGCCGTTGAGCAGGAACGCGTAGTAGAACGGAATCGCAATGTTGTAGGCGAGAATGCTGCCGGAGACGACGACGATCCCGATGTTGAGCCCGACGATATAACCCACGCCCAGCAGTGCCGGCGACAGGCCGCTGCCCATGTAGCCGAGGTACTTGCCGAAGAAGCCGGCACCGGCCGCGTTGTCAGGGATCATGCGTAATCCGCTTTCGGCGGCGAGCTTGACCAGCGCACCGATGCTGGCGGAGAGACCGAGGATCTTCAGGCCCGGCCCGGGGTTGTCGCCGGCTTTGAGGACTTCCGCGGCGGCCTTGCCTTCGGGGAACGGCAGCGGTTGCTCCACGATCATCGAGCGCCGCAGCGGCACGGAGAACAACACGCCGAGCAGACCACCCAGGCCGGCAATCGCCAGCACCCAGGAGTATTTGAAGTCCTGCCAATAGCCCAGGATGATCAGCGCGGGAATGGTGAAGATCACGCCGGCGGCGATCGACGAACCCGCCGAGGCACCCGTCTGCACGATGTTGTTCTCGAGAATGCTGCCGCCGCCCAGAGCGCGTAGCACGGCCATCGACACGACCGCTGCCGGAATTGCGGTGGCGATGGTCAATCCGGCGAACAAGCCGAGGTAGGTATTCGCGGCGGCGAGGATCATCGCCAGGACGATCGAAAGAATGACTGCGCGCGGCGTGAGCTGGGGGGTTGGTGTATTCATTGTTGTGGCGATCGGTCCGGATGATGAAACACGACTAAGGCAGCGTGCGGATGATATTGCACGCTCAACGGATCATCTTCATTGCGCTGCTTGCCATCCACACGTCTGTCCCTTGTTCTGTTCTTCCAGCCACGCAAGCAGCGGCCCGAAGTACTCGGTGATCGCGGCAGCGTCGATGCTGCGTGTGCCGGTGAGCTTCTCCAGCGTGTCCGGCCAGGGCTGACTCTGGCCCAGCGCAAGCATTTTACGGAAGCGACGGCCTGCTTCTTCATTGCCATACACCGAGCATTCGCTCAGCGGACCTTTGAAGCCGGCAGCGTCGCACAGCGCCTTGTGGAACTGGAACTGCAGGATGAACGACAGGAAGTAGCGCGTGTACGGCGTGTTGCCGGGAATGTGGTACTTCGCGCCCGGATCGAAGTCTTCCTCGCTGCGTGGCACTGGCGCCGCAACGCCCTGGTATTGCTCGCGCAGCTGCCACCACGCGGCGTTGTAGTTTTCGGGCTTCACCTCACCCGAAAAGACCTTCCAGCGCCATTCGTCGATCAGCTTGCCGAACGGCAGGAACGCGATCTTGTCGAGCGCCATTTTCATCTGCTGATTGATGGTTGCCTCCCGACTCTGCTTCGTCGGCCCGGCGAGCCCGATCGAGTGCAGGTAGGCGGGAGTCATCGAGAGATTCACGGTGTCGCCGATCGCTTCATGGAAGCCGTCATTGGCGCCGCTCTGGAACAGGTACGGCTGATCCTTGTAGGACAGGTAGTAATAGACGTGACCGAGCTCGTGATAGACGGTCATCAGATGTTCCTGTGTCGGCTCGATGCACTGCTTGATGCGTACATCGTCCGCCGAATCCATCTGCCAGGCGCTGGCATGACATTGCACGTCACGATCCCGCGGCTGCTGCAACAGCGAGCGTTCCCAGAAGGTCTGCGGCAGTTTCGGAAAGCCGAGCGACACGTAGAAATTCTCGGCGGACTGCGTGATCTTCACCGGGTCGTACTTCTGTTTCACGAGCGCGCTCGTGACGTTCAGATCCGATACGCCGGGATAGGGCTCGACCAGCGGATAGATCTCTGCCCATTGCTGCGCCCACATGTTGCCGAGCAGCTGTGCCGGAATCGGCTTGCCGCTGGGCACGTGCTCCGTGCCGTACGTTTTCTGCAGCTTGCCGCGCACATAGCAGTGCAGTTCGTTGTAGAGCGGCGAGACCTGCTGCCACAGTCGCGATGCTTCCCTGGTGAAGTCGTCGGCCGGCATGTCGTAATTCGAACGCCACATGGCGCCGAGGTCGGCGAAGCCCATTTCGCGGGCGCCTTCGTTGGCGAGTTCGACGAAGCGCACGTATTCCTTGCGGATCGGGCGCGCGGTGGAATGCCAGCCGGTCCAGGCTTCGGTCAGTTCATCGTAGTTGCGGCTGGTGGCGAGGACATCGGTGAGCTGTCCCTGGTCCTTGCACGAGTCCGGACCGTTCGGACAGTACTTCGCCGCCCCGTACATGCCCTCCATCTTCGAGGTGATTCCGGCCAGTTCCGTGCGCTTGGCAGGATCTTTCGGTGCGGGTGCGGACACGCTCAGCTTCAGCAGTTCGATGGTTCGCGCCGTTGCCGGGGTCAGCTGCTGGTTCTGGAAGGCCTTCGATTCCTCGACTGCATTGCCGACGTACGCGAGATATCGCTCGTTCGCTTTCGCATTCAGGAATTCCGTGTCCGGATTGATGAAGGTCGCGTAGGCGAAGCCTGCGGTGGCGAGTTCCTTCCCGACGTCCTTCATCTCGTTGTTGATGCGCGCGGCGAACTCATCGGCTGTTTCTTTGTGCTTGTTGGCGCCTTCCACCGGCGTCTTGCTGCAGCCTGCCGCTGACAGCAACGCCGCGCAGATGGCGGATGCGAGGATGACATTTACTTTCACGGCGACCCGCTCCTGACTACTTGACACCCATCATCAGTTTCTTGACCGGTTTCGACAGCAGCAGCAGCACGATACCGGCGGCGCAGATGAAGAGGACGAACTTCATGAACTGCCCCGGCATGGCCTGCAGGTTGTCGGTTTCGAAAATTCCGGAGAGCAATCCCGCCGACAGATTGCCGAGCGAAGTCGCGAGGAACCATACACCCATCATCTGCGACACGAAGCGCGCCGGCGCGAGTTTCGTGACATAGCTCAGACCCACCGGGCTCAGGCACAACTCGCCATAGGTGTGCAGCAGGTAGGTAAGGATCAGCAGGTACGGCATGGCCTTGCCGCCGTCGGAGACGATATTCGCTGCCCACACCATGAAGAGGAAGCCGAGGCCGAGCATGATGAGACCCAGGCCGAACTTCGCCGGGGCCGACGGATCGAGGTTGCGCTTCGCGAGCGCCACCCAGAGCATCGAGAAGGGCACGGCGAAAATCAGGATGAACAATGAATTGAATGACTGGAACCAGGTCGTGGGGATTTCCCAGTCGTTGAGCCAGCCGATCGTGCGATCGACGTAGCGCTCGGCGAAGAGGTTCAGCGACGCGCCCGTCTGTTCGAAGCCCGCCCAGAACAACATGCAGCCGATGAACAGGAACAGGATCACGGCCATGCGCTTGCGTTCGATCGAGTCGAGGCCCGCGAACAGGAAGATGTAGGCGAAGTAGGCGATGGCGACCGCAAACAGGATGAAGCCCGTGGTCTGCGCGAGCGTCAGCGGATCGATCGTATAGACACCGGCGACCGCGAGCAGGTAGGCGCCCAGCATGACGCCGACCATCGCGCCGACGATCATCCAGCTGTGTTTGCGGTTCGCGGCGCTGTGTTCGCCGTGTGCACCCGACACATGCAATCCGGCATTGCCGAGGTAGTGCCCCAGGAACTTGTAGAACACCAGGCCCAGGATCATGAAGATGGCGCCTGCGGCGAACGCCACCTTCCAGCCGTAGTGCACGGCAAGCAGTCCGGTGACGAT
Organism: Povalibacter sp.; assembly: GCF_036520495.1. Classification (GTDB taxonomy): domain Bacteria; phylum Pseudomonadota; class Gammaproteobacteria; order Steroidobacterales; family Steroidobacteraceae; genus Steroidobacter. Next base: position 125,615 of record NZ_DATDJO010000035.1, read on the forward strand.
CGGACCGAGGAAACCGCCGATGTTGATGCCCATGTAGAAGATCGTGAAACCGGCATCGCGGCGGCCGCCGCCTTCCGGATACAGGTCGGCAACCATCGCGCTGACGTTCGGTTTGAGCATGCCGACGCCGCAGGTGATCACGATCAGGCCGCCGAAGAACGTGGACAGTGTCGAACCCAACGCGAGCAGCGCATTGCCGATCACGATGAGAATGCCGCCGTGCCACACCGCACGCCGCGCGCCGATGAGCCGATCGGCTATCCAGCCGCCGGGCAGGCACAGGATGTAGGAAGCAGAGATGTAGAGCCCGTAGATGGCGCTCGCAGTCTTGTCGTCGAAGCCGAAACCACCGCGTGTCGAATCGGCGAGGAACAGGATCAGCAGCGCACGCATGCCGTAGTAGGTGAATCGTTCCCCCATCTCGGTGAGGAACAGCGTTGCCAGTCCGCGGGGATGTCCGAGAATCTGCGCCCCGGTGGTGGAATCCGGACTCGCTGTGCGCTCGATCGGCTGATTCATTCGTTGGCTCGCTCCGCGGGGGCGGGTTGGGACGCTCGGGCGTGCCGCCGGCGTCGGTTCAGAATTCTTGCCAGAAAGATGTCGACCGGGGACGGAGTCTCACCGATCTACGGCGGCAGCGGCAAGAAATCAGAACGAGCGGAGTGCCTGCAGCTGCCCTGTATACACGGGAGTTGCTGTGAAGCGCGGCGCCAGGCGTGTCAGGTCAGTCGTCGTTGGACTCATCGGGCTGCCCAGCCGCGCGCTTCTTGAGCATGATGCGCGCCATGACGATGCCGCCCTCGTACAGGATGTACATGGGGATGGCCATGAAGCTCTGCGAAACAGCGTCCGGCGGCGTGAGGAAAGCGGCAACGATGAAGATTCCCAGAATCACGTAGCCGCGGTTCTTGGTCATGACCTCGATCTTCACCATGCCCGTGGCGGCCAGCAGTACGGTCGCGACCGGAATCTCGAACGCGATGCCGAAGGCAAAGAAGAGCAGCAGCACGAAGTCGAGGTAGTTCGACATGTCCGTCATCACCTGCACGCCATGCGGCGCGGCGCTGGTGAGGAACGCGAACATCAGCGGAAATACGATGAAATACGCGAAAGCGACGCCGGCATAGAACAGCACGATGCTCGAGAGCAGCAGCGGCACGGCGAAACGTTTTTCACGGCGATAGAGGCCGGGAGCCACGAAAGCCCAGACCTGGTAGAGCACATATGGCATCGCGAGGAACAGCCCGGCGAGCAGCGCGAGTTTCAGCGGCGCCATGAACGGCGCCACGACGCTGGTCGCGATCATGGACGTGCCCTGAGGCATCTTGTCCATCAGCGGCGTTGCCACCAGCGTGAACAGCTCATCGGAGAACATCGCGCAGGGAATGAACATGACGAAGATCGCGATCACCGCCCGCAGCAGGCGATCACGCAGCTCCATCAGATGAGATATGAGCGAGCCTTCGGCGAGTGTCTCGCGGTCCCCGTCAGTCGCGCTCATGAAACGTTCTTGGTCTCAGATGGGACATCGGCTGGCGCCTGCGCCGGTTCGGCCCCTGGCGCCATGTGATCAAGATCCATCTGCGGTGCCGGCTGCACTGGGTCTGGCGTTGCAAAAACGTCCATTTGCGGGTCGTAAGGAGGAGCGGGGGTGGCCGGGGTTTCGACGTCTGCGGTGCCTTGGTCTGCGGTGTCTTGACCCGACGGGGTCGACGTCTGGGAGGTCGCCGGTCGGGATTTCGCCAACTCGTCCAGAGTGACTTCCTGTTCCAGCTGCGTACGCAACTGCCGCGCCATGGAACGCGCGCGACCGGTCCAGCGGCCGATTTTCTGCGCCAGTCCGGGAAGTTTCTCGGGTCCGAGCACAAGGAGTGCCAGCCCGAGAATCAGAACGATCTCGGTAAATCCGACTTCAAACATGGAAGGTCAGGCGTGCGGCAAAGGCCGCTCAGACGGTCGAGGATTTGCTGTCGGACTTGGACGCGGGCGTCGATTCGAAATCCGCATCCTTCTGCGCCGGCGCCGACAGCTGCTTGCTGTCTTCGTCCTCGCCTTCGGCCATCGCCTTCTTGAAGCCCTTGACCGCACCGCCGAGGTCCGAGCCGATGGTCTTCAGCCGCTTGGCGCCAAAGATCACGAGCGCGATCACGAGGATGATCAGAAGCTCACGAAAACCAATACCCATTGCATCTCTCCGGGGGAAAACGCCGGCGGATCATACGCCAATAAGCCGCGCTGGACAGTGAGCCGATCCCGACGATTCATTAAGGGAAATCAGCGGGGGTCTCGGGTTCAACGCGCAACCAGAAGGTCACGGGTCCGTCGTTGACCAGCGATACCGCCATGTCCGCGCCGAACACTCCTGTTTGGACCGCCGGATGAGCCAATCGTGCCCGCGAAACCAGATAGTCGAACAGTCGCTCACCTTCCTGCGGTTGGGCGGCGGGGCTGAATCCCGGCCGGGTTCCCTTGCGCGTATCCGCGGCCAGAGTGAACTGCGGCACCAGCAGCAGCCCGCCACCGATGTCCAGCAGGCTGCGATTCATGCGTCCCTGGTCGTCCGGAAACACCCGATAGGTCCGCAGCCGCTCCAGCAACCGCTCGGCCTGAGCCTCCGTATCCCCACGTTCGACCGCAATGAGCACCAGGAGCCCACGGTCGATACGCCCGCGCTCATGGCCATGGACACTGACATCCGCCCGACTGACACGCTGAAGAAGTCCGATCATGGGATCGAGAATGGCACGGTTTCGATGCCGGGTAACAAAACGTGCTGGTAGTGCATCAATTCCAATTGGATCGGGGTTTTCGCATCAAGTTTGGCACATTAGCGCCATTAACCCGTCAGCAAATCATAAAGATGAGCATATTTTCCCATTCCCTTCGTGGATTGACGGGAACAGGAGACTCCTGTTCAAAAATCCGGCTGTCCTGAAATAGGTGACGGTTATCGGGCTCCATTTACGGCATTTAATGGAAAAAGTGGGAAACAAAATCCGGGAATCCCAGCTCTCTTGCCAAAAACTATAGGAGCCGCGCACTACGGCCCCGTACACGACAAAGCACCTTCAAGCGCTCGGGTCGTCAACAATTGTTCCTGGGATTGTCATCCCCGCGTCACCCGCTGTCGCCACTGTGCGGGCCAGTTCGGTCTTGCGCAGGTGTCCCCATGAGTCCGAATCCGGCCCGGCCGGTGCTCCGCTTCCGTAGCGTCTTCATTTCCGACGTGCATCTGGGCTTTCGCGGCTGCAGCGCCGGCTACCTGCTCGATTTCCTCCATTCGATCGAGACCGACACCCTCTAACTCGTCGGCGACATCGTCGACCTGTGGAGCCTGAAGAAGTCCTTCTACTGGCCGCAGGAGCACAACGATGTGATCCGCACCATTCTCGGCATGGCCAAGCGCGGTACCCGCGTCGTCTATATCCCGGGGAATCACGATCGGGTGTTTCGCGACTACGACGGGATGGTGTTCGGCAACGTCGAGATCCGGCGCGAGGCGCTGCACGAAACCGCGGACGGCCGCCGCTTCATCGTGCTGCACGGCGATGAATTCGACAGCGTCATCAAGGCGAGTCCTTTGCTGGAGGCGCTCGGTAACCGCGCCTATGCCTGCGTGCTCCAGCTCAATCGGCTGGTGAATTTCTTCCGGCGGCGGTTCGCATTTCCGTACTGGTCCATCGCCGCGTACCTGAAGCACAAGGTCAAGAACGCAGTGGCCTACATCGCGAACTTCGAACAGGCGCTCGCGGACGAGGCCAGGCGTCGCGGCGTCGACGGCATGATCTGCGGCCACATCCATCGCGCCGAGATCACGAAAATCGACGGCGTGCTCTATTGCAACGACGGCGACTGGGTCGAAAGCTGCACGACGCTCACCGAGGATCGCAACGGGCGGCTCGCGCTACTACGCTGGACCGAAACCCGCGAGGTACTCACGTATCAGGAACTGCTCGAACAACCCGGCCTGGCTGCAGCCCGCGTGCGCGCCGCGTGAAAATTGCGATTGTCACCGACGCATGGCTGCCGCAAACGAATGGCGTCGTCAAAACGCTCGTGACGACGGTGCAGCGCCTGCGCGATCTCGGTCATGACGTGTGCGTGATCGAACCGTCGCAGTTCCGGACCTTCCCGTGCCCGACCTACCCGGAAATTCGTCTCGCCTGGTTTCCGTATCGACACGTGGACGTGCTGCTGCGTGAGTTCGCGCCGGACGCCATGCACATCGCGACCGAGGCCACGCTCGGTGCCGCGGGCCGCAAGTGGTGTCGGCGGCATCGGTTCGGATTTACCACGTCGTATCACACGCAGTTTCCGGAATACGCGGCGTCGCGCTTCCCCATTCCGCTGTCCTGGAGTTATGCCCATCTGCGCCGATTTCACGGCGCCGCTGTGCGCACGATGGTGGCGACCCCGCCCTTGCAGCAACAGCTGGAAGCGCGTCGCTTTCAGCACCTGGTGCGCTGGACCCGCGGCGTCGATATCGAACTGTTCCGGCCCCGCGAAAAGGACTTTCTGCAGCTGCCCCGGCCTATCGCCGTCTACGTCGGGAGGGTGGCCGTGGAGAAGAACATCGATGCGTTCCTGTCGATGCCATGGCGCGGCACGAAGCTCATCGTCGGCGATGGGCCGGCGCGTACCGGCCTTGAATCACGCTTTGCCGACGCGGTGTTCGTCGGCTACAGATTCGGTGAGGAACTCGCGCGATACGTGGCCGCCGCCGATGTGTTCGTGTTCCCGAGTCGCACCGACACGTTCGGTCTGGTGCTGCTGGAAGCGATGGCGTGCGGCGTTCCGGTCGCGGCGTTTCCCGTGACGGGGCCGATCGATGTCGTGGCGAACGGTGTGACGGGTGTACTGAGCGAAGATCTCCGCGGCGCCGCACTGGCTGCGCTCACGCTGGATCCGGCGCAGTGTCGTGACTATGCGCTCCATCACACGTGGGAAGCGGCGACTCAGCAGTTCCTGCGTAACCTCGCGCCGCAGAGGGAGGCGATGCCGGTGCGGAAAAGGAATTTCACACAGAGGTCACAGAGGTCACAGCGCTAAGAAGATGATTACTCCGTTCGCCTTGAGCCCGTCGAAAGGCTCTGGTTGGTCATGGAAGCTTGGGTCACGGGCTCGCCACGAACAGGTAAGAAAACCAGACATCCTGTGATTCGTTCCGACTCTGTGATCTCTGTGCACTCTGTGTGAAATCTTCTCTGAAGTCCCGCCTACCGCAGCTGTTCAGCGCGCGCTTGCGCCTCCTGGGCCTGCGGGTTCTTGCCGCGTGCGCGTAGCGACTCGGCGATGAGGTTCCATGCGGCCGACTGCGCCTTCGGCGCGTTCGACGACATCGACACGGCCTTGCGGGCCATGTTCTCGGCCTGTACGTAGTTGCCCTCGGCCTGCCGGACCTTGCCGAGTTCGATCCACAACAGCGCGTTGTCGGGCTCGATGCGCAGTGCGCGTTCGAGCGACGATGCAGCGACCGCAAAATTCTTCGAAGCGAGTTGCGTCTGGGCCTGGCCGACCAGCGCTCGCGATGCGGGGCTGAGCACAGGTTCGCGAATGACCGGCGCCGGCAGTGGTTGCGCTTGCTCGATGGGTGGCGGGGCCGGTGCTGGTTGCGTCTCCATCACGGGCGGCGAACCCGGTTGCTGCGGGGGGACCGTCGTTGCGGACGGTGCGGGCCGGTACGGTTGCGGGACAGAGCACGCACTCACGAGTGCCATGGCGGCCAGAACTACGTATCTCTTCATTGCATCTCTTCAGTCGCGCCAATTGGCCAGCGCCAGTTTGCCAGCCTGCCGCCGGCGCCCGCCAGCGCTAACGCGTCACTCCCTGCCACCATTCACGGGCGCGATCACCGATCTCACCGAACACGGTGGGTTCGCAGCCAGGCTTGATAGGCAGTTGTGTTCCCTGCGGCACCGCCACCGTGACGAGCTCGTCGCCGCATCCGGGTTTTGCTGCGTAGCCGGTAAGGTATTCGATGGACGTTTCCTGCAGTCCCTCCGGCAGCGTCATGCTGAGCGATGTCGTCGGAATCGATCCCATCAAGCGTGACCACACGGCCAGCGATCCGGACGATCCGGTCAATCCGGTTGGCGTGTTGTCGTCGTAACCGATCCAGACGACGGCCAGGTGGCTGCCCGAGAAGCCGGCGAACCAGCTGTCGCGATAATCCGATGACGTACCGCTCTTGCCCGCAACGACGAGACCGGACGGCAGATTCGCGCGTGCGGATGCGCCGGTGCCCCGTTCCATCACCTGCACCATCATCTGATTCACTTCGTACACGGCCTGCGGCGAGGCGACCGGCGTCACTTCGAGAGCAAACGACTTGAGTGGCTTGCCCTCGGCATCCAGTACCGCGCGCACTGCGCGCAGCGGTGTATTGAAGCCGCCGCTGGCAAAGGCGTTGTAGAGCTGCGCCACTTCCAGCGGCGACACGTCGAGTGAGCCGAGCAGCAAAGCCGGCAGTTCGGGCGGCTCCTTCTCGAGGCCCAGCACCTTGAACTCACGCGTGACCTTCGACAGGCCGACATCCATACCCAGGCGCACGGTGGCGAGATTCATCGACTGCGCCAGCGCGCGCACCAGCGGCACCGGACCATAGGACTCCTGCGAGTAATTCTGCGGCTTCCAGGTTTTGCCGTTCGCCAGTTTCACTTCGATGGGCGCGTCTTCGATGATCGAAGCGGCGTTGAAGCGATCGGTTTCCATGGCGGCGAGATAGATCACCGGTTTCACCAGCGAACCGATGGAACGCCTGGCATCGAGCGCGCGATTGAAGCCTTCGAACGTGGCCTGGCGCCCGCCGACCATGGCGATCACTTCGCCGCTGGAGGGTGAGGTGACGACGACGACGCCTTCGAGCGGCTCCGGCTTTTTCTTCTTGCGGGCCTTCTCCAGACGGTCCAGCTCCTGTGCCAGCGCGGCTTCGGCGCGGCTCTGCACCAGAGGACTCAGCGTGGAGAAAATGCGCAGGCCGGCTTCGGTGAGATCTTCCTCGCGATAGTCGCGCCGCAGCGTGCGACGGACCAGATCGAGGTAGGCCGGGTAGTAGCTGCCTGTCTGCGTGCCCTCACGGACCACACCGAGCGGACGCTGGCTCGCTTGCCTCGCCGCCTTGTCATCGATCACCTTGTGCTCGGCCATCAGCGTCAGCACCAGATCGCGCCGGATCTTGGCGCGCTTGGGATGACGTCGCGGATCGTAGTACGAAGGACCGCGTACGACCGCCACCAGCAGCGCCACCTCGTGCAGCTGCAGTTCCGCGAGCGGCTTGCCGAAGTAGAACTGGCTGGCGAGTCCGAAGCCGTGAATGGCCCGACGGCCGTCCTGGCCCAGGTAGATTTCGTTGATGTACGCGTTGAGCAGGTCCTGCTTGTCGAAGTGCACTTCAAGCAGCATCGCCATCATGGCCTCTTCGATCTTGCGGCCGAAGGTGCGGCGATTGTCGAGGAAGTAACTCTTCACCAGCTGCTGGGTCAGCGTCGAGCCGCCCTGCTCGATCTGGCCCGCGCGCACGTTGACCCAGGCAGCGCGAATGATCGCGCCGACGTTCACGCCGTGATGGGTATCGAACTTGCGGTCCTCGACGACCTTCAGGGCCGCCGGCAGCATGGCCGGCACTTCCTCGGGCGTCACCACCGCGCGATCTTCGCCATGCAGTGGAAAGATGCTGCCGATCAGCAAGGGATCGAGACGCAGGATCGGCACGTCTTCGCCCCGGCTGGTGATGGACACGATCGACTTCGCATCGGCGGTGATTGTCAGAGGCAGCGATTCCTGCACGGCGTCCGGAAACTGGAAGCGCCGGCTGACGACATCGATCCGTGAACCGCGGCGACTGTAACTGCCGGCGTTCTTCGGCGAGTCGACGCGGTGATAGCCGAGTCGGCGCAGCTCCTGCTCCATCGCGTCGGCGCCGAACGTCTGACCCACGTACAGCTCCGTCGGCTCCGCGTAGACCTGTGCCGGCAAGGTCCAGCGCCGCCCTTCGAATTGCTGCGTGACGATGCGATCGAGATAGAGGATCCAGACCAGCAGTGCGATCAGTCCCAGACCAACGACCAGCGATCCGCCGATCAGGATTTGCCGGCGGAATTTCTTCAGGGTTGTACGTAGCTTGTTCGGTTTGGGCATGAGGCAAAGGACGATGGGAAGCCCCAGTGGGGGGCCAGGTGCGGGCTAAGCGGTTTCCCGGTGCAAAAGTTCCTCGGTTGCGACGCCGAGACTGTGCCCGCCGATTCTGGCAAAGCGGTGGCGGATTCTGGTTAGAGCGTCCGGCAATGACAAGTTTCACGCGTGCTGGATCGTGGCCGCGGGTCGTCGAACGCAGACAACCCGACGATCAGGCCGATGACGGCCGCGGTCGTCGAGGCGATCAGCACCGCCAGTTTCGCGGCAGCCAGCAATGCAGGATCGTCGAACGCCAGCGTCGAGATGAAGATCGACATCGTGAAGCCGATGCCCGCGAGGCAGCCGACCGTTAATACGCCTCGCCAGGTGAGCCCCTCGGGCAACCGGCAAACACCGAGTTTCACCATGAGCAGACTGACGAGCACGATGCCCACAGGCTTGCCGATGACCAGGCCGAGCGTCACGCCTGCCATCACCATCAACCCTGCCGACTCACCGGACCCGTCGATGCCGACACCGCTCAGACTCACGCCGGCATTGGCGAGTGCGAACAGCGGCATCACGCCATAAGCGACCCAGGGATGCAGCACGGCCTGCACTCGCACGACCGGGGGCAGCATTTCCAGCTGTGCGCGCTGCAGCTCCTTCAACGGGTGCATCATTTCATGCGCAGCGTGCGCGCGTCGGTCAGTGCGCTGCATTAATTCCTGCAGGGCGTGGCTCGCACGCGCCAGTGGATTCTCGCGGCCCTGCATTGGCCTCACCGGTGTGAGGAGCCCGAGCACTACGCCTGCGAGTGTGGGATGCAGGCCCGCGTAGAGCAGTCCCAGCCAGACGACGAACGCTGGTGGCAGGTAAGCCAGCGCCGAACGAATGCCGAGCCGCTGCCAGCACCACACCATTACGATGCCGAGAGCGACGATCGCGAGTCCCGTCAGTTTGATCCCGCCGGAATAGAACAGCGCGATGATCAGAATCGCTGCAATGTCGTCGATGATTGCGATGGCCAGCAGCAGTACCCGCACCGTTGCGGGAATACGCTTGCCTAGCAGAGCGAGTACGCCGAGCGCGAACGCGATATCGGTGGCGGTGGGTACGGCCCATCCCTGGCGAGTCGCCGGATCGCTGTTGATTGCGATAAAAATGATGGCTGGCACCAGCACGCCGCCAAGTGCTGCGGCCACGGGCAACGCCGCTTGCCGCAGGCTTGCCAGTGCACCTTCGTGCAGTTCGCGGCGAATCTCCAGCCCGACGACCAGGAAGAAGATCGCCATCAGGCCATCGTTGATCCAGAAGTGCAGCGGCTGCGTGACCATCCAGGCGCCGGCTCCAAACGTCAGCGGTGCATGCCAGAAACCCTGATACGAATCCGCCCAGGTCGAGTTGGCCCAGCCCAGCGCGATACAGGCGGCCACGAGCAGCACGATGCCGCTGAGCGCTTCGACATGCAGGAAGCGATCGAGCGCATCAGAGATCTTGTCGGATACTTTGGCCGTGACGGGCGGGGCCGGATGGGGGTGTCGGCTCATGGAATGCTCGCTGCGATTGGCGGCCCGACCAATCTTCCCTGTCATGGCCGCACGCTGCGACCCAGACACCCGCAGTCATTAGACACGGCGTCTGCCATTCGGGCAATCGGGAAGTTCGATCGAATGCCTAGCGCCGCCAGAACGTCGGCGATATCAGCACGAGCAACGGGAATACTTCGAGACGACCGAGCAGCATGGCGAGCACGCAGATCCATTTGCCGCCATCGGTCAGGCCGGTGAAATTCCTGGCGACTTCACCCAGGCCGGTGCCCGTGTTGGTCATACAGGCCGCGATGGCGGAAAACGCCGTGACCTGATCCTCGCCGGTGGCGAGCAGCGCAATCATGAGAATGCCGAACGCGATGACGTAGACGGCGAAGAAGCCCCACACCGCGTCGATCACGCGTATGTCCATCGGCTTGTGGCCCAGTTTCACGGGCAGCTCCGCGCTCGGATGCACCAGCTGATTCACCTCGCGCTGCCCCTGCTTGAGGATCAGGAGCCAGCGTACGATCTTCATGCCGCCGGACGTCGAGCCGGCGCAGCCGCCGATGAATGCCGACAGCACGATGATCACCGGCAGCGCGCCGGGCCAGTGCGTGAAGTCATCCGTCACGAAGCCGGATGTCGTCTGCATGGACACGGCGTGAAACAGCGCCATGCGGAAGGCGTCGCCCGGTTCGTGCGCAAAGCGTGTGATCCACAGCACCAGCGTATAGAGCACCACGCTGACGAGCAGTATGCGGAGGAACGCGCCGAACTCGGGGTCGCGCAGGTAGTTGCTGAGCGTGCGATGGCGCCACGCCAGGAAGTGCAGCGAAAAGTTGACGCCGCCGATGAACATGAAGATGACGCAGATCATCTCGATCACGGCATTGTCGAAGTAAGCGATGCTGGCATCGTGCGTCGAGTTGCCGCCGGTCGATACCGTGGTGAAGGCATGCGCGACTGCATCGAACGGCTGCATGCCCGCAGCCCAGTAAGCCAGTCCGCAGGCGACCGTGATCGCCAGATAGATGATCCACAGCGCCTTTGCGGTTTCGGTGATGCGCGGCGTCAGTTTCGAATCTTTCACTGGCCCCGGGGTTTCCGCACGCAACAGCTGCATACCGCCGACGCCCAGCATGGGCAGCAGCGCTACGGCCAGCACCACGATACCGATGCCGCCGAGCCATTCGACCTGGCTGCGGTAATACAGGACCGATTCCGGCAGCTGGTCGAGCGACGGGAAGATGATCGCGCCCGTCGTCGTGAAACCGGACACCGCTTCGAAGACCGCATCGGTCAGCGTCATGTCGAGTTCGGCGGAGAGGAATAGCGGCACCGACCCTGCGATACCGAGCACGACCCAGAACAACGCCACGACCAGAAACCCGTCGCGCAATCGCAGTTCACGCACCGTCTTGCGAACTGGCCACCATGCAATGAAGCCCACCACGAGCAACGCAACGAACGCATCGAAGAACGGCTGCCAGTTGCCGTCGTCGAAGTGCAACGACACGCCCACCGGCGGCAGCATGGTCAGGCTGAACAGCATCAGCAGCAGCCCGAGGATGCGTTGGACGACGAGGAAGTTCATGAGCAGGTCAACTGGCTGACTGGCCCACTCGCGGACTGGCCAGAAAGTGAGTCAGGCTCATTCTTCTGCTCTGGCC
>NZ_DATDJO010000036.1:0-140414 GCF_036520495.1 Povalibacter sp.
GATCACGCTGCGGAAACAGCTGGCTGGAATCGCCGGCTACTACGGTGCCAACGCTTCAATGAGGCCGCAGCGATCACGCTGCGGAAACATTGTCACCTGAGCGACCTGGATCGCCCGCCCAATGGCTTCAATGAGGCCGCAGCGATCACGCTGCGGAAACTCCAGCCGACCATGGAAGAGCTGGAGAACGCGATCAAGCTTCAATGAGGCCGCAGCGATCACGCTGCGGAAACCCTTTCGAGCGCAGATCCTTGACTCTCTTTGACCAGGGCTTCAATGAGGCCGCAGCGATCACGCTGCGGAAACGACAAGCTGGGAGAAATCTGCGGCGAGTACCTGCGGCTTCAATGAGGCCGCAGCGATCACGCTGCGGAAACGCGCGGGTACGAGAACAACACGAACAGCACCGACGGGCTTCAATGAGGCCGCAGCGATCACGCTGCGGAAACCTCTTTGCCAAGTATGAGGCCGAGGAGCTGCCAAAGCTTCAATGAGGCCGCAGCGATCACGCTGCGGAAACGGCAAAGGCGGCGGTAAGAGCAAGGGCGGCGGAGGGCTTCAATGAGGCCGCAGCGATCACGCTGCGGAAACGGAGCACTGCGACGGCGGGACCGCGCTGCTCAAGCAGCTTCAATGAGGCCGCAGCGATCACGCTGCGGAAACGGCTGGCGCACTCGGTGCTGTCTACGCGCCCTACGCTTCAATGAGGCCGCAGCGATCACGCTGCGGAAACTACACGGGCGACCCATCGCGATACCACGCGTGCACGCTTCAATGAGGCCGCAGCGATCACGCTGCGGAAACGACAGCGGGGTCGATCGTTCGACGTAGTTCTGCGCGGTGCTTCAATGAGGCCGCAGCGATCACGCTGCGGAAACCGATGTAGGCCCACACATCGGCAACTGTCCAGAAAGGCTTCAATGAGGCCGCAGCGATCACGCTGCGGAAACTTGTCCGAGCATCTGGGCTGCGAGCTTGTACTGCGAGCTTCAATGAGGCCGCAGCGATCACGCTGCGGAAACTGTCCGCATGCAACACCGCAAATAGCCTCGCGATTCAGCGAGGTTTGCGAGCGGTACAGTCAGGACCAGGAACGATGCATAACGCGGGAACCGGAGTCCGGATTCAATCAAATGGTCCATATTTTCAAAGAGCTGGGAGTTGCGAGCGCTCCCCGGGATTTCCAGCATCACTGCAGCGCTCGCGTGGCGCGGCAAATCAAACGATGACGGGTTCGCGAACGACGGGCTCGAAATCCTTGCCCAAGCTTACCACTCTCGGGACTACGCGATCCGCGGGGCCAACATCGACGAACAGGATATGGTCTTCGTCGTGATGGATCATGCCATCGAGCAGCGCGACCAGTTCTGCATGTCGTTGTCGGCTCAACCGACATTGAAAGACCGACAGCTGCAGCCATTCACCATAGCCATTCATTACGTTGAATACGCGGCGCCAGCGCTTCTGATTGCCGATGTCGTAGGTAACGACATAGAGGTGTTCTTCTTTCATGGTCAGCGGGTCGTGAAGTTCGGATATTCCGGAATCTCGCCGAGCAGATGCCTGCTGAGCAATCGAGCCTGCAACTCCAGTAGCCGTCGGTAGCTCAGCTTGTAGCCGAAGAGCGGATGCGTCACCTCCTGACCCATGCGACGCTCGAACGTGCCGATGAATCGCTTGCGACCGTCATCCGTCAGCGCGACGCTGCCAGCCACGCTGATGAAATCCGACGGTCGCACCTCGCCATTGTTGATCGCCTGGATGACGCTTGAATCTGCGATCAGTGGGCGGAATGGTTCCATCATGTCCAGCGACAAGGCAGGCCGACCATAGCGCGGCTGGTGATAGAAACCGCGATATGGATCGAACCCTACCGCCGTCAGCGCGACGGTCCATGAGCGCACGAGCAGCGAGTAAGCGTAGGACAGCAAGGCATTCACGGGATCGGTAGGTGGTCGACGGTTGCGTTTCTCGAAATCGAAGCGCAGGGAATCATCGTCACCCCGGCTGATCATCTGCGAGAAGTTTCCGAAGTATCGAGCCGCGGCCTGCCCTTCCGTGCCAAGCAACTCGCCGAGATTCTGCGCGCGCAGAACACCGCGTTGATCCTGCTGAAATCCGTCGATGATCTGTTCCGGAATGACCCCGTTCTTCCAGTTTCTCCGCAGCAGTGTTTTCTGGTTCTGGATCTTCGCCGCGACGACGCCTTTGGCGAGACGCAGACACGCTTGTGCGTCGAAGCTCGCGCGATACTGTGCTGTGCGGATCTCGACGTTCTTGTGGCCGGTACCGATCGTGTGGCCCATGAACCAGCCGCCGAAGGAATGCCAGGAGATCGGTATTTCCCGACTCATCAGCTCCTGCAGTGTCGGCGTCGTTACATACACCTGGCCGAGAATGGCGAGCTGCGATACATCGACGAGGCGCACTGTCTGCACCGGCTTGTCTTCGATGGAGATTTCGAGTGTTTCGCCCTTCTTGGCCACCTTGGCACCGCGCGCCTGCACATACAACGGCAACGCCTCGTCACGACTGGCTGCCAACGGACGCGGCGATACGTCCTGTCGATGCAGCGAGTTCACTTCGTCGGGCAAGCAGATGCCTACGAGCGAACAACGCGGACACTTGGGACTGTCTTCGAGCGGCCGTGGAATCTGCCCGCCCGCGGCAACGAGCCGCAATCCGTCAATCGCATTGTGCGTCAGCGCACGCAGCTCCTCATCGAATGGCACACGCACCCGCTCACGGCTTTCCGCGAAATACAGCACGCCCTCCTCGCAGACATAGCCGTGCTCTTCGAGGATCAATCCCTGCACGCACAACTGCACGCGCTCCGGATCGTAGGCGCCGCGAGGTACGTGCGGACGCTTGCCGCGTTTGTAATCGACTGGCGTGACGCGATTGCCTTCGGCTTCGATCAGATCCATTTTCGCGATCAGGCCGAGTCGGTTCGATGAGAGCGTGATCGAGCGCGCGTGAAACCGTTCGTCGCTCTCTTCCGTCGCGGCAGGCAGATCGCCGCCCGGCTTGTCGACGCGGCGATGAACGTAGCGTCCTTCGACCGTATCGGAAGACTCGGCCCATTCGCCCTGCACCCATTCCAGATAGGCGAGCCGCGGGCAGTACTGGTACTCGTTGACCATTCGCGCCGGCAGCAACGGCTGATCGCCGCTGAGCTCCGGGAACGGGAGCGGCAGTTCCTGCTGCGGAGGGGCATCTTCCGCCATCGCACGAATCCTGTGTTTCCGTGGCTGGGGTCAGGATCGCGCCGGGTAGTCTCAGGATCTGAGACTCATGGCGGAATTCCGCGGCCGGGAACGGCAGCAGGAGCGAGAATCTGGGAAGCAGTTCACGTCGGCCGATGGGACGACTGCCGAATTGCGCGAGAAGCTGGTCGAAATCGAAGACAGCGCACGGGCTGGAAGCATCCGCCCCGAAGACGAGTCAGTCTCGCCGCATCAAAGCGGAAACAGATCGCTCACACGCACTGTGATGCCCTGGAACTCGATGATCTGATGCCCGGCATATTGGGTACATGTCAGGTATCGGTCCGCTACCAACTCCCGGCACACGTGGATCGCTCGCTTCTCGATATCCACAACCCAGGTCTCGCGGACTCCCGCACGTGCATAGAGCGGAACCTTCGCTTCCAGATCGAAGCGCAACGTCGAATCCGCCACCTCGACCACCAGCAGAGCATCCGCAGGACGCGGGTGTGCACGAAAGTACTTATCGTCGCGGTTCTTCAGCACCGAGATATCCGGCTGTGGAACAGTCAGGTCATCGAGGACGAGTGGATTCTGCATCGACACGATGCAGTCCAGCAGTGACCTGCTGAGCAAGGTCGAAAGTGCATTGACCACTGCCGCATGCGCACTTCCGATGGGCGCCATTTCGACGATCTCTCCATCCATGAGCTCCAGTCGCGCGCCCGGTGCAAACACGCCCGCCTCCCCCATCCGGACGTACTCGTCAGACGAGATCGCATGCCGCTGCGGGTATTCCTTGGTTGCGCTCATGAATCGATGGTACTACCGCATTGGCCGGCATGACCACTGCGGGAACGTATGCACATTACGGCGGATGCGGTATTGCGGTCGTTTTCAGAGAAATGGAGCGGGCAGCGCGTCACCACTTGCTGCCTGCTCTACGCTGCCGAATTGCGTGAGAACGTCGAGCGCTCGATAGGATTTCGTCGTCGGAAACGTCAGGCGGCTGAATGCCGCCGTCGTTCGCTACGGAAAGCAGAGCCTCCTGACTTACGTCACAACAACATCTTTCCTGAATCGACGAATACGCCTCGCTCAGGCCACACGGGGCATAAGGCTTCGACGACAGCCATCAGCTCGTCGAGTGTTCGAAAGGGATCGTCGTCCGGGGCGACAGGCGGCTGTATGCCACCGTCGTTGGCGAACGGTTGATCAATCGAGTTGGGCAAGGATTTCATCGAGCAGGGACTCCCTGTTAAAGAGCTGGAGGTACTGACGGACCTCCGCGAGATCGAGCGTGTTGCGATTCACACGCAGAAGTGCACGGATGTCCTCGAGATCCTGCGTCCGGCGTGAGTCGTTGACCAGCCCCTGCAGCTTGAAGCCGATCAACCCTTCCGCACTGATCACGCGCAGGGATCCCAGTGACGTCGTCAGTTCCCTCGCATTCTTCAGCAACCGCAATGCGATCGGCCGACTGGCATACAGAAAATCCAGCCGTTCCCTGTGGCGTGCATAGTTGCCGGCACTGGAATCGCGATGCAAGCACCGGTAACCCAGTTGCACCAGCTGCGTATCAATCTCATCCGCCCTCTCGAGCGGCACCAGCAGATCCACCCCCTGCGTGGCACGGACCACATTGTGAGAAGCCATGGCGAAGCCGCCGATCAATGCGCACGGCACACCGGCTCTGCTCAACATTGCGGTGATTTCTGCAATCTGCCTACCGAGACCGGATACTGCTGCCATTTCGCTTACATGAGTGAGCGATGATTCGGGTCGGAGCTGAAGATCACGACGCCGATGCGCGCTCTCGATGGCGACGTTCAGGCGCCGATGGACGCCATCCAGTGACGCCAACGAGTTGAGCGTCCATCATGGGACATCCTCATCCCGCAACATGCGCAGGGCGCAAAACGGCGTACCCCTGACCGAACTCGAAGCGCTCGGATTCGAAAACGGCCTCGATACCCGACCGCTTCCTGCCGGAACTGATCCAGCCTCGATGCCCCACTTGAAGCAGGGTTTTCAGATCACCGAGCGCTATCGGACTCGAGAAAACAGGCCACGAGTACATCTGTGTCTTCTGTCGGCGATAGAAACCGACGGTGTGAGCACGCCCCTCCTGACAGAGACTCGGCATCAGTGGCATTGCCCATAAGGAGAGAAGTACTGCTCCCGCCACGCATGAGGGCTTCTCTGACGTTGGAGCCCGACTGCGCAGCGCGTATAGCCGTTCCGTGTTCGGATCCCATCCCAAACTGTGCGCCCGAACTTGATAGCGCCAGGGGCCGAAGATCGCTTCGCGGATGATTGCCTCGGGTGATTTCCGCGCTTGAGCGAGTATCTCTCGCAAGCCGCCTAGAAATGACTGCTGCCCAGACACCATGTAGAACGCCGAAGGCTTTATCAAACCTTTTTGAGCGTCCGTCGCGCCATCCGCGACCAGCGCACTCATCATGTCCATCCGGGCTCTGCGGCCGTCGGCGATTGCCCCTCGCAGCAAGTCCCGATAGGCAGCAGGCTGGACGCGTGCATCATCAGCCCAATCCATCGCCGAGGTGAGTTCTTCTGAGTTGATCCAGTCGACGAGCATCTCGATCAACGTGTCTTCGCCGCTGATTGAGTCAGATCCGATTCGAGCAATCCAATCATCCTGCATTTCGAAGTGGAGTCTTGCTGTCGAATCCTTGTCGCTGATTAGCCGCAACAGGCCGAAGCTCGCGAGCGCGCCCAGCGGGTGAGAGCCCAGCAGTCCATTGAGTGCGATTGAGTTCATCCCGGCCCCCTCTTCTCCAGTTCTTCGGCGGACTGAAGCCAATCCGCGAGACGCAGGATTGACTCGAGGTAAGCGAGCCCCCACGGCCCATATCGCTGGTTGAGTCGCCAGAACAATGAAGACCACCCAACCCGCAGTGATCCCAGTGCCGCCGAGCCATCGAATGAGTAGCTCTGCTCTGCAATCTGGATGTCGAATGCCGTCCCTTCGTCCTCACGATCTGGCATCAACGCACGTCCGCGCCCGTGGTGCACGCCGATAAGATACCGAACGAGTTCGTGATCCTGCGCGTTTCCCACTAGTTCCGGAAACCTGTCGATAAACGCAACGGAATAGGCTTCATGTCGCTCGGCCGATTCCTTACGGCCAAGGCGGGAACCCCGCAACCCTTTTGCCAATATGACTCCTGGTAGCGTGTCGTCATCTCCGGAACGCAACATCTGCTGAAAGCGCGGGTCAGCTTTCCCAATATCATGAAGCTGACCAGCTCGTTCGAGGTGCTCGACGTGTTGCACTTCCAACGACAGCGCCTGCGCCAGCGATCGTGCACGTTCTGCCACACCGGCGTTGTGCTCGTGAAGTGCGACAGGGACTGTTCTGCTTGATGAGATGTCCTCGTCGGATATGTCACCGATTTGAACTCGACTTTGGGTGAGAACCAACGCAAACAGCGAACCGCTGGGATCAACAATCGTGTCGACCACTGGTTTCGCTGCGATCCACTCCAGCTCTGGCGGTAACGTCGGGCCGATTGATTCGATCAGGGCTTCCAGCATCTCCCGAAGCGGAGCCTCCCGATCCTTCTCTTCCGAAAGTTGTCGCCAGATCTCACCCGCAGTTTCGGCATCAATCCCGAGTTGCTCAATCCAGTGTTGGGTGACTACAGCCAGCACGGACTTCTGCAATGCAGCTCGCGCGGATGCACTCAGATCTGAGACCGGGCGTGTATCGGCCGGCGCGAAACCGAATGCGTCGCATCCACCAAAAACGCTTGGCGCGACGATCGTGTCCCCCGGTTTGATATCCCGTGGGAACGCCCTTCCCCATCGGCCTCTGGCACGTCGCAGAACCCAGCGAGGACCCATCTCGTTCTCGTCCGAAGCAACTTCCGATGCGCCTTCGATGTCTGCGAGATCCGCTTCGTCTTTGGCGTTCTCCGACAACCACGATCGAACGCTTGCAAGTGGCAGCGACATGGATTCCAGGCTGGTCGGAGGATTCAGATTGAGCAACGCTTCAGCGACACTCAGTCGCGATTCGTCCAGGAGTGAACCCCCACTCAAAGGCAGGCCTGCACGCCAGACAACTTGCACATCCGGTGCACCAGCCCCCAGACCATGCAACAGCGCGGGGACGTCGGGACTGTACATCGGCACGGGAGATGTCTGACATAGCAGATCCATGTGCAGCGGCGTCAATGTGAGCTGTTCCCGAATGGGTGATGACAATGCGCTCAGATCTGCACGATGGGTCAGTTGCTCCATCGACTCGATGGAGAAATCCACCCGCCGCACTCCATCGCGCAAAGAAGCAACGTCCGTAAGCCATGACCACGTCTTCGAGAGTGCCGACCCATACACCGGATCATCCTCGCTCTCGCCGCCACCGACGATCACGGCCTGTGCCCTTCGGAATTTCCCGAGCCGATCGACTCGGCCGAATCGCTGTCTCAGTGCATCCAGAGCAGAGCACTCGGTCACTAGACCCTGAAAATCCAGATCCGCACCGACTTCGATAGTCTGCGTGGCGACGACAATTACGCCTCTCTTACGCCCGCCGACCCGATTGACTCCAACCCGATCGAGAAGTCGCTTGGCGACCACGTCTCGATCAAGAGGGCGGCTTCTGCCTATCATGAGTTCTATGTCGAAGGTGGTTGCAATTTTGTCGGCGGCCAGTAGGTCATACAGCGCACGCGCAATCTTCACGCGATTGACGACAACGGCAACGGCCGGCACCGGTGAATCGATAGAGAGAGAGAGTGTGAGCGTCTCGCTGAACAGCGTTTTCAGCCGATCCGAGAACTTGTTCCCTGCGTCAATCAAACGCGCGGGCTTAGAAGCCGTACGTCGTTCATTCAAGTACTGATTGGCGAGATCCTGGGCGTCCAGCTGGAATTTTCTTCCAGTGTTTCTGGCTGTTGCACTTAAAGGAACCAGGCGCAGCGGCTGTATGGACCCCAGCGGATGCTCCGCCTGCTGCTGACGGGCACGGATCGCAGCGACGGTATCCATGAACGGCTGGCTGAGATGCGCTTCATCGACCAGTAGCAACGAGTCATATCCGAGAAGGCCAGCGTGGATAGGGTACGAGTAGGGACTCATACCGAATCCACGGAACAGCAACCGAGACCCAACTTGGTCCACCGTTGAAGTAATGATCATCGGCTGCGCAGGGTTCAATGCGAATCCTCGTTCGCGAGGCATTCCGCCCCGCAGCTTTTCGCAAACCAATGGTTGTTTTCCGCCGAGCCTCATCAATGCTGTTGCGATTCGTCGAATCGCCTCTGTTCGCGGATTCTCCAGGTTGGATCGGAGCACTTCCGCGCGATCGGCCGCTGCGTCAACGATGATACGGCGATCAACGACAAAGGCGATGCGTCGAGCTGCACACCACGGCTCGCCATGAGCCGCGCACCACGCGAGGTGGAACATCGCAATATCTATGCACGCAGTCTTGCCGCTGGCGGTGGGCAGGTCGACAAGGTCCGGCCACGTATGATCAGTGACTAGCTTCTGTGCCAGACGGGCTTGCCACGGCAGGGGGGCGTAGCCATGGATGTCCGTGAAGAATTCAACGAAGTTGAGTTCGCTCATGGCTTTGACTTCCCGAGCGGCATGAACAGACCCAATCCGCAGAAGCGGCCAGCCCCGAGGATGACAGGACCTTTGATCCCGCGTTCGAAGCGGATCACCGCGTGCTGCCGGAGCCTGTTGTCGACTTGCTTCGAGCGGCCGTGAAACTCATTGGCGCGCGGCACCCCGCTTATTGCTGAGACGGCGCTTATCATCACCTCCAGGGGCTTGGGCAAGCCGATCCTTTCACATGCTGCGGCGATGATCTCTGCAGCCGTAGGTCCTTTACTCTTTGGATAGCGATCGAAGACTACAGGTGTGACTGTGGCCCATGTATCGGCGACCTGCGTGTACTTGCTGAAGTTGAGGGACTTCAATCCGTCGTTGGATTCCCAATCTACATGGGCAACAGCGATCGAACCGAGTGGCCCGAGGTGTAATTGCCATGTTTGCGTCAGAGCGGCACTCAACCGGTGCCGAATCGGCTCGTCAGCATCCGATGGCAGAACGAACGCGGCACCCTTCAGCGAACCGTCTGAGTGCCGAGAGTTCACGAATGGCAGCGGCACGATGGATAGATGAGGCTTCCTGCTCATGTTCCCCTTATCGTCATGCCCACTGAGCACTTCAGGAGATGGACCCAGTTTCGCCAGTACGGCGTTCCGCATGTGCTGCATCAGTGGCAACGTCGAATCCAGTCCAAGACGCGGCCCTCCGGCGAAGGCCACGACAATCGCGTCCCGCGAGAAGACATTCGGAGTGACGACGTCCGGTGGCTCGTATGACTGAAATCTACCGAGCGGCGGCTGAACGCTTTCGTCTTCTTCGCGAAGCGAATGTACAGAGACCAGGCGGTCGAATCGTCCAGCACCGGGGACGCGCAGCGAGAAACTTCCTTCTTCGTCCGGGCAAAGAGTCGGCAAGACTGCCTGCGCGCGCAAACACGCCCGCACAGGCGATGAACTGTGACCAAGATAGGTTATGTTCTCGACCAGCCCGCTCAAAGCATCGCGATGATCTTCGAACCCAGATGCCACCGGCCATTGAAACGTAACGACAGGGTCGTTCGGTACAACGGTGGGGAAGAACCGCTCCTGGCGATTTCGCCGATCCAACACATGTCGGAAATCGCTTCGTCCCTTCTCCGCTTTGACAGCCTCGTCGTTAACGGGAACGAAGTAGCTGGGCGACGTGCGCAATGAAGGGAGGAGATCCACCTTGATCTCTGGCGCGGGCAGACGCTCGAGCCATCTCAAGGCACGTTCAAAAGCCTCTCCTCCGTCCAACTCACCATGAGCAGCAACCAGCGCTGAGAACAGTCGTTGCGGATGTGGCGGCCACTCGGCCTGCGTCCGGTCCTCCCATTGACTGAGCGTTACGCGGCCCATGAGGAACTCCACCTCGATGGTCAGCATGACTCAGCCTCCAAGCGACTGAACTTGGCGACTTTTCTTGATCAGATCGATGAGTTTCGGCTGCGGGCTCAGAGGAACAGGCGCAGCATTCCATGGCAATCCCGCTTTTCTCGCCGCGGCGATTGCATCCTTGTAAGCAGATATCGCCGTTGTGCTGTCGATCTTGAGTGCCGATGACGAGCCATCGGCGCCTACGATTTCCAGCTCCTGCATACCATCTGCAACCAGACCACAACGTGACCGCAGCCAGTAACCGCGCTCCCGGCCTACGGTGATGGCAACGAGCGCCAAGGCGGCAAGCACAGCCCGGGCTATCTCGTCTGTCCCGGATTTTCCGTCGACCGGGAAGCGCAAACGCCGTAGCGCTGTCAACGACAGCACGGTCGTCTGCAATGCGTGATCAACGGTGACTCCGCCTTTCAATGACATCCGCTGTGACTGGATCACTCCGTCGGCATCCACTGTTTCGCGGGTTCCAGATTCGACTTTCAGCAACACATTGCCGTGATTGATCTCGGATGGACGCGTACCCTTCGCCCGCTCCTTTTTTCCACCTGAGGCCTTACCTACCACAGACCAGTCGCCCTCTTGATCAATGGCGATTTCCACATTCGAACTGATACCCAGCGGGTCTTGTCGCACGCCACCCTGGGTCGCGCCCCATTCAGCGTTGATGCCGACGATTTCACTAGTAACACTACGCGCAAACTTGTTGCCGAGCCCGCCCGCGGCTCCCGTCGAATCCCAGCAACCAAACAACAACGCTGAAGGAGAACTTGCAAAAAGGGCGGTTGCGTTCCTGATGTTGCATGCAGTGAGCTGCTTATAGAGCTCGGACTTGAAGAATGGCTTCCCGTCTTTCGAATTGCTGTCGCGAAGAATGGCGTCAAACACCCGATGCGGGGCAGCAAGCGTGCTGATCTCCCCAAGATCACTCAGATCGTCGGTGAAATTCACAACCAGATGTGGCAGCTCGATCGACCCAGCCGATACCAGTTCCGCCAGTGACTCTTCAAGCCGATTGGCTTGAGAGGCGACGGAATCGAGGAGCACGCAAGGAACGTTCTTCCCATCGATTCGCCGTTGCTCCCAGCAGTACATGCCTCCTGCGAAGGTTGGCGGGAAAATCTTGTCGCCCGAGCCGCCTTCGGGAAGAAGGCGCTGGCGCAGTCGGATTGCTGAGGAGGTTTTGACGATCTCTTGCAGGTTCATAGTTGGTGTCCGTTGTGATGAGCCACTGTTTGCTAAGAGGTCCTAAGCTCAAGGCTGATCGAGGACAGCCGCGGGGCTGCCCTCGATCAATGAGGCCGCGGCCGTGTCGCCGCGGAAATAACGCGAGGCAGATCCAAATGCCTGTCAAAAGCACACACAGTTGCGGCGTCCGGCCAGGCTGCAGCGAACGCACGCATGTACTTCAGGTTGCGCGGTGAAAAGCCGCGCTGATCGGGGAATGCCTTGGCCAAGTCATGCGAGAGCCGATCGATGGCCTTTGCGCCCCATCCCGCCTGATCGTGGTGCGCCAGGGTCGTCTTGCCGATATCGCAGTACAGCTGAACCGATATTGGTCGAGAATGCGCGCGTGCCGCGCGCACATTCCACGCTGCTGCAGCAGCCAGGACAGCGGCAATCACAGTGACAAGGATCGTGTCCATTTCCTCCCCCGCTCCCTCATTCAAAGCCAGGAACTATGGCTATTGAATCCGCTGGGAGTCTCAAATCGTGATATCGAAATCGTTCTTTTTGTTCCCGATCTCAGCGACTCTGTCGGTTGCACTGTAGACATCGCATCGGTCCGCGGTCCACTGTCGATTCTTTGAACAGTCGAATGCCGCGAGCGGGGAATCGCGGCTGCCGCGGAACGGGCGCCTATCGGTATCGCTGGAGCGTGCGATTCAGCTGGTCGAGAACCTGCTCGCGCAATGCGGGCGGCTCCATGACTTCGACTTCGGGGCCGTGGCGCAGGATATCCATCACGAGCTCGCGTGGATCACCATACGGAATGCGCAACTCGTAACTGCCGTCATCGAGATGCTGCCCCTGCTGTCGTGGATGCCACTGCTCTTCGGCCACCCAGCGGGCGCGTTCGCCGGAGAAACGCAGCACCGCAATCTTGTCCGCCTGGCCGCCGAAGATGCCGTAGGCGCTGGCGTAGTGCGTATCGAGCTGGACTGCATCCAGATCGAGTGCTCGCGCTTCGAGCACGACGCAGCGGCCAATGCGGTCGATGGAGAAACTTCGCAGCGCATCGCGGCTCTCGTCCCACGCATCCAGGTACCAGCTTTCGCGGTAGTGGGTCAGGCGTTGCGGCGAAACGGTTCGTTCGGTGCGTTCGTCCGAACCGCGCGCGTGATATTCGATCCAGAGCTTGCGTCGCTGCAGTGTGGCGGAAGCCGCGACCTGAAATGCCGCACCGACAGTACGCGTGGCAACGGCAGGGAAACGCAGGCGGTCAGCCGCCTCGCCAAGATGGAGACGGTGGTGACGCGACAGTTCCTCCAGTCGTTTCGCCAGCGGCGCGATGTGTTCTTCGAGCAGGCCGCTGCCCATGTCCTGCAGCAACCGGTTCACGACCGCCAGCGCCTGCAGTTCGATCGGCGAGAACCAGAGACCGGGGAGTTGATAGACATCGCCCGCGCTGGAAGGCGCGTAGCGATACCCGTGCATCGTGGACTCGATGGGAGCATTCAGATGCGTGCGCATGGTGGCGATGACGCGATGAAGCGTGGGCTTCGAGCACTCGAGCCGCGCCATGAGATCTTCGAGTGGAATCGCGGTGCGGCGCGCGGCGAGAATCGTGTGGAGCTGGAAGATGCGGTCGAACTTGTCCATGTCACCGCCGCCTGTTCATGGTTACGTGTCTTTAGCGAGACAGCATTTCTTGTATTTCTTGCCGCTGCCGCAGGGACAGGGATCGTTGCGTCCTACTTTAGGCGTGTCGCGCACGTAGGGCAGTTCCGGCAGCCACTCATCGTCGAATGGCGGGTCGAGAAATTCCTCGTTGGCGTCGTCGGCCCAGCGCTCCTGTCGCGTCGCGATGGCATCCGGCGAATAGAATGCCCACGGATCGGCGAAGTGCGTCCACTCGGGGTCGTCCATGCCGGTTGCATACGCTTCATCGACTTCGTCACGGCCGAAGACGAAATCGTCGTCTTCGGGGCGGCGTGCCAGCGACTCCAGCAATGACCGATAGGCCGGGCGCGGAAAATTCAGCAGAAGAATGCCGGCCTGCATCCGCATGTCCGGATCGTCGTCAGCACCCAGCGCAGCGATCGCAGCAAGCTGCGCTTCAAACTCTGCCGGACCGCCGCGGTCGCTTGCTTCGAGAAGAATCTGTGCCGCCTGGATGCGGATATAGGAGCCGCGTCGCGCGTCCTGCAGCAATGCGTCGACCGCCGGCAGGATCTGCGGCGGTTTATTGCGGAACAGCGCCGGCCAGTATCCAGCCAGCCAGTCCTGCAGATGTTCGTCATTCTGCTCATCCATGTGCCGCATCGCCTGCACGAGCAGGTCGCCTGCAGCCGCCGTGGGGATGAGGCCGAGGATCATGACGGCATGCAGGCGCATCCATAAAAAGTCATCGTCATACGGACCGTCGACCAGGATCGGACGCAGCGCTTCTATGGCCGAGGCATCGCGCGCGGCGAATTCGTCGATGACATCGCGCGGTACGCGGTCCTCGTCGATATCGAGCAGTCCGAGCAACCGCTCGATCGACATCGCTCTCAGAGCGTCGCTGCTATAGACGGGAAGTTCTGTTGCCATGGGCGATCCCCTCAACGGATCAGTTCCGGCAATTGCAGAAGCGCAGGCAGTTCGTCATGGTCTGCAAAGATGTGATCAGGGCCTGTGGCGTGCAATCGCTCGACGTTGTGAAACCGGCGATGATCGTCGGGCAGATACAGCGCAGTGCGGGTGCCTGCGGCCTTGCCGGCGAGGATGTCGACGTGCGAATCGCCAATCATCATCGCGCGCGCCGGTTCGCACTTCAGCGCGGCAAGCGCGGTGGTGACGGGCTCGGGGTGGGGCTTGTAGTTGCTGACATCGCCGCCGCAGATCACGAAGTCGAACGACTCGAGGATGCCGAGCCGCTGCAACACGCCGATCACCAGACCGCGCGGCGATGACGTGACCAGCGCCGTGTGCAGGCCGTGATCCCGGCAGTGCGCGACGACATCGCGCGCCAGCGGAAACAGCTCAGCCTGCAGGAAGGCCGCTTGCAACCCGATGTCGAGCTGCACTTCGAGTTCCGGCCCGGTAAAGCTTCCGTAGATCACCGCGACATCGGCGCAGTCGCGAAAGAAGCAGTGCCTGAGCACTTCGTCGTCGCTGGCCTCGATACCGAACGTCTGGAGCGCAATCTGGTACGCACGGACCCACAGCGGCAATGAGGGGGTCAGCGTGCCATCGAAATCGAACAGGGCGGCGTGGAATTTCATTGAGCGTGATCATACACGCCGCTGTGGTACGTCAGCGCGACCTGCCGTCGGTCAACTTCGCGGCAGAGGCGTCGGCAAGTTCTTCGGCCAGCGATTCGAGACGCGGCAGCAAGGGGCCGAGGCGCTCCTCGAGGAAGTCGCGGATCGTATCGACCGTCACCTGCGTGCTGCGTTCGATCTCCATATTGATGCGTGCGCCGGCCAGCTTGTCGCCGAAGGTCGTCATGCGCAGCGTTTCTGGAATCAGCCAGACGGTGAACGTCGAGGCGCGTTTGTCGACGCTGGCGACGGTGAGACTCGCGCCGTTCAAGGCGATGTACCCCTTGGCGAACACATAGCGGATCCAGGGTGCCGGCACGGCGAGCGTCAGGACGCGATTGTTCTCTGGCGTCTGCACCTCCGCGACGGTCACGACGCAATCGATATGGCCTGACAATGGATGACCGCCGATCTCGGCGCCGTCCCGGGCGGCGCGTTCGATGTTCACTGCCGAGCCCTCGCGCAGATCGCCGAGCGTGGTGCGCGTCAGCGTCTCCTGCATCACATCGAACGTCGCATGCGGACCGCTCGTCGACGTCACCGTGAGGCACACGCCGTCGACGGCGACGCTCGCGCCGATCTCGAGATCGGTTTCAGCGCCAGACGGCAACTCGATGTCGAACGTGACGAGACCGCTGCTGCGTTGCAGGCCGCTAATGCGGCCGAGACCTTTGACGATGCCGGTAAACATGGGACGGGAGAGGCACTGATGGGAAGGTGGCTATGGTAGCTGGTTAGGATGGACAAGGGGCTGACTGGCGACTGGCCGACGGCTGACTGGCTGACTGGCTAACTGGCCGACTGGCGAGAAATGAAAGAGTTGGGTGAATCGAACTCCGGCTCTGGCTCCGACTCTGGCCAGCAGACCAGTTGGCCAGTTAGCCGGTTAGCCTCTTAAATCTCATTCCACCCAATTCATCGACCGCGCCACCGCCTTCTGCCACGACGCATACAGCCGGCCGCGCTGATCCCGGGCCATGGCCGGTGTCCATTTGCGATCCACGCCCCAGTTCTTCCGCAGGTCGTGGGTGTCCTTCCAATAACCGGTGGCGAGTCCGGCCGCATACGCTGCGCCGAGTGCGGTGGTTTCCGTCACTTGCGGACGAACGACCGTCACATCGAGCATGTCGGCCTGGAACTGCATCAGCAGTTCGTTCACGACCATGCCGCCGTCGACGCGCAGTTCCGCTAGCCGAATACCGGAATCCTGCTCCATCGCTGCCAGCACTTCGCACGTCTGATAAGCGGTGGCCTCGAGTGCTGCGCGCGCGATGTGCGCCCTGGTTGCGTAGTGGGTCAGACCGACGATCACCCCGCGGGCGTGATCCTTCCAGTGAGGCGCATACAAACCCGAGAACGCGGGGACGACATAGACGTCGCCGTTGTCGGCCACGCTGGCCGCGAGCGATTCGATCTCGGCGCTGCTGCGAATGATGCCGAGATTGTCGCGGAGCCATTGGACCAGTGCACCGGAGATCGCGATCGAGCCTTCCAGCGCATAGCACGCCGGTGCCGCACCGAATCGATAAGCGACTGTGGTCACGAGCCCTGCTACGGAGGACACGGGCCTCTCGCCCGTATTCATCAGCAGGAAGCAGCCGGTGCCGTAGGTGTTCTTGGCCTCGCCTGGCGCAAAGCAGGTCTGCCCGACCAGCGCGGCTTGCTGGTCGCCAAGGATTCCTGCGATCGGTACACCTTTGAGCGGGCCGTGTGCGATTTCGCCGTAGATCTCGCTGGAAGAGGCGATTCGCGGCAGGACACTCGCGGGAATACGAAACGTCCGCAGCACCTCGTCATCCCATTGCAGCGACTCGATGTTCATGAGTTGCGTGCGACTGGCATTGGTCACGTCGGTGACGTGGAGCGCACCCGTGAGGTGGCGCAACAGCAGGGTGTCGATCGTGCCGAACTGCAGCTCGCCTGCTTCTGCCCTGCGTCTTGCATCAGGCACGTTGTCGAGCAACCAGCGCAGCTTGAGTCCGCTGAAATAACTGGCGAGCGGCAGTCCGGTGCGAGCGCGGAATCGATCCTTGCCACCCTGGCCAGCGAAGTAAGCGACCAGCGGATCGACGCGCGTGTCCTGCCATACGAGTGCATTGTGCAACGGCGCGCCGCTGCGACGATCCCAGATCACCGTGGTCTCGCGTTGATTGGTGATGCCGACACAGACGATGTCACGCGCGGTCAGCTTGCCTCTCACCAGCGCGGCCGCAATGACTTCGTCGGTATTGCGCAGGATCTCGGCCGGCGAATGCTCCACCCATCCTGGCTGCGGATAGATCTGCTCGTGTTCCTTCTGAGCAGTCGCCACGATGCTGCCCGCCTGATCGAACACGATGAAGCGGGTGCTGGTGGTTCCCTGGTCGATGGCGCCGATGAAGCGGGTCATGGATACGGATTAAAGGGCAAGCGCGGCTGGGACGCAAAGCCCGCCGGATAGCCAGCCATTCAGTTCTGCGCGGAATCCGCAGGTACTCGGGCTGCGTACGGCAATTTGCCAGATTGAGTGGGTCAGGGCCTATGAGCGACCAGGACATGAGTGCGAACACGGAAGACTGGCTACCTCGTCACCGGCTGACGGTCGAGGATTACTACCGCATGGGCGAAATGGGTGTGCTCGCGCCGGATGCGCGGGTGGAACTGATCAATGGAGAGATCATCGATATGGCACCGCCAGGGAGCAGACATTCGGCCATCGTTACTTATCTCACTCATGCGCTGGCCGCTGCCGTCGGCAAGGCGGCATTGGTTTCGGTGCAGTCGCCGCTGCGCCTGAGTCGTCTGAGCGAACCGCAGCCGGATCTACAACTCCTGCGCGTTCGCGGCGATTTCTATTCCGGAGCACATCCAGGCCCTGGCGATGTCCTGCTGGCGATCTAGGTCAGCGAGACTTCGCTGCGTTACGACCGCAAGATCAAGATGCCGCTGTACGCCGCCCATGGCGTCCCGGAGTTCTGGCTGATCGATCTGAATGCGAAGGAACTGACCTGCTGCCGGCGTCCACGCGACCGCATCTACGACGATGTCGCGGTCATGACGGCTGCCGATCTGACCGCACCCTTCGCGACCCAGAGCGGTATTCGCGTTGAGCTCGGCCGGTTGTTCGATCTCTAGGATTGCGGTTATTGCTGCCGGTCGACCCACCCATCCACCGACCACTTTCCCGGCCCATGGACGATCAGCATCAGCAGCATGAATCCCCACAGATAGTGCTGGCCGATGGCGGCTGCAAAACCTTCCTGGAAGAGAACGTGTGCATAGGACACGACGGCGAGAATGTTGACGGCTTGCAGTCCCAGTGCACTCAGGCGTCCGACCACTCCGAGGATGAGCACGATCGAAAAGACAATTTCTCCCGTTGTTCCAGCAACGGCGGCCAAATCGGGCGGTAACAGGGGAACCCGGTACTCCTCCCGGAATAGAAACAGCGTGCTGTCCCAGTCGGACAGTTTCAACCAGCCGGATTTGAGGAATACCCAGCCGACATACAGACGGGTCAGTAGTGCCAGCGGTGCAGCCAGATGCGACAGAGGCCTCAGGCTGGCATTGATCCGTTGAATCCGCTGGATGATGTTCACTCGTATTCTCCCTGCGTTTTCGCAACAGACCGGTGGCCTGCGAAATTTATTGCAGAGAGCTCCTGCGAGGCATTGATTGCTCTTCTGGTAATGAATGGACCTGCGCGCCGGTCTGATGCGCGAGGACGGCAATTCGACGTCGTTCCGCACTGATGCAATCGTCAACTCACAGGAGGACATGCCCATGAAGACTTCGACCAGAGTTTCCGGCGCGGCCATCGCTACGGCTGCCGCCATGCTGTTCGGCACGCTCGGTGCTGTACCGGTGAGCGCCGCCGACGACGCCAAGGTGAAGTGTGAAGGCGTCAATTCATGCAAAGGCAAGTCTGCGTGCGCCACCGCGCAGAACGCCTGCCAGGGCCAGAACAGCTGCAAAGGCCACGGCTACCTGTCGCTGAGCAAGGCCGACTGCGATGCCGCCAAGGCGAAAATGATGGATGCGGAAAAGAAGAAGTCCTGATCCGCGACGAGCGACAGGCGACGGTCAGAGGTAAAGTGCTCTGACCGTCGCCTGCATAGTGGCCCGGCAACCAGCCCTTAACTCTCATGCCCACCACAACGCCCAATACGTCTCTCGGCTTCGGCCTCGGTTTACGACCGGATCATTACGAAGACGCGTTGCAGCAGCGTCCGGCGATCGACTGGTTCGAGGTCATCAGCGAGAACTATATGATTCCGGGCGGGCGTCCCCTGCACTACCTGGATCGGATTCGCGAACGCTATCCGCTGGTCATGCACGGGGTGTCGCTGTCGATCGGCAGTACCGATGCGCTGAACCGCGACTACTTGCGTGACCTGAAGTCGCTCGCGCGGCGAGTCGAACCGGCGTGGATCTCCGATCATCTGTGCTGGACGGGGGTCGACGGCACCAATCTGCACGACCTGATGCCATTGCCATACACGGACGAGGCATTGCTGCACGTCAGTCGGCGCGTGCGCGAGGTCCAGGATTTTCTCGGTCGACGCATCCTGCTGGAGAATGTGTCCAGCTACGTGTCGTATTCGCAGTCACGCATGCAGGAATGGGAATTCCTGGCCGCGCTGTGCGAGGAAGCGGACTGCGAGCTGCTGCTCGACGTCAACAATATCTACGTCAGCAGTGTCAATCACGGCTTCGATGCCCACGAGTTCCTGGCGGGCGTGCCCGTGAGTCGTGTGCGCCAGATGCACCTCGCAGGACATACACGGCAGGACACTCTGCTGATCGATACGCACGACCAGCCCGTGCCGGAGGCGGTGTGGGATCTGTATCGCGCAGCCGTACGACGCTTTCCCAATGTGTCGACGATGATCGAGCGGGACTCGAATATTCCGCCGCTGGCTGAGTTGGTGGCGGAGCTGGATCGGGCACGGAAGATTGCGGGTGACGTGCGGATGCAGGTGGCGTAACGGGGCCGGTTTAGGCCAAAGTCCAATGGCACTGACTCAAGCGTCCGGTCGTAGCCGGACAATCTTCTCAGAGGTCCGACCAGAGTCGGACCCACAGAAATCACTCAGACTGTCCTTGAGGCACCTCTATTAATTCCGTTCGTGCTGAGCTTGTGACCGAAGGGACTGGTTCATCCATCGAAGCACCTCTCGAAAATAGTGCTCCAGTTGCAGCGTTGTAGCGTTCACCCTTCGACGTTGCTCAGGGCGAACGGAGAATAAAATCAGAGGTCCCTCAAGGAACCACCCTTCACCAACCCATCTGGTAATCGACCGCTGCGAACACCTTCGTGGCGATTTCTTCGAGCAGCGCATCCTTGCCAAGCACGACCAGCAGGCCACGCGGCGCGGGCATGATCACGCCTTCGAATCCCTCCTCCTTGAACTGCCGTGTCCCTGGCACCGGGGCTTCCTTCGTCAGCAACATGACCGTCACCGGGCCACGGGCCGTCTGCACCACGAAGTGCGGTACGCGATTGCCGCGGAAGGGACAGGACGAGGCATAGGACACGTCGTTCATGCCAGGACGCAGCAGCAACTGCGAGGCCGCCAGAACGTCGGCGAGCTCCGCCTGATCGATGGGAGCGCCGGACCGCAACGATTCCGGTTCGTCCATTACGTGCGCAATGACTTCTTCTGCCAGCGTGTCGCGCGGGAAGCCGAGCCAGAGGATCGTCACGGCGACCGCGAGCATCACACTGGCAGCCAGTCCCCACTGCAACATACGACGACGCGGCGCTGCGGCAGGCTGCGCCGCCGGTGCCTGCACATCGATGGCGAAAGCGCGATGGATGAGCGAATCCATCTGCTGCATCTGCTGCCGGAAGCGCGCGCACGGGACACATTGCGCAGCGTGCTGCGCAATCTCCGGAGCCTGCGAATGCGGCTCGGCGCCGACCTGGCGGCGGAACTCAAGACAGTTCATCGACATCACTCTCATCCGGCATTTCGCCGAGCATTTTCCGACGCAACACGTTCCTCGCGCGGTACAGGCGCGTCAGTACCGCCGGCACGCTGAGTTCCATGTGCTTCGCAATCTCCTCCGTGGAGTAGCCGAACAACACCTGCAGCATCAGGGGTTCGCGAAAGCCGGCATCGAGCTGCAGGATCGCGGCGCGCATTTCATCCACCTCGCGATGGTCGTGCGCAGCGAATGCTGGATCTCCCACGGCCAGCGCGCTGTCCAGATCCACCGTCTCCAGTTGCTTGCGCTCGAAGGTACGAGCCAGCTCGCGACGCGCGATGGTCAGGAGCCAGGGCCGGACGGCATTGGCATCGCTCAACGAACCGATGGAGCGCCAAGCACGCAACAGCGTCTCCTGCGTCACGTCTTCGGTCAGGGTGTGGTTGTGACACAACCAGAACACGAACCGGTACAGATCCGCCTTGTACGGCAGACACAGCGCTTCGAAGCGCTGGCGGTCGTCCGCAACAGCAGCAGCTGTCAGGTCAACAGACCGGTCGGAGGGGGAAGACATTGCAGACGAGCCAGGGGCTGAGGGCTGAGGGCTGAGGGCTGAGGGCTGAGGGCTGAGGGCTGAGGGCTGAGGGCTGAGGGCTGAGAATTGACGAGCCATGCATGGGCGTCAAGCATGGGCGTCGAGCCATCGATCCGTCGCCCCGGTTCAGGAACGACGCGGCAGGACCAATACCCGCCGCGCCGCATCGGAGTCGAGTTCGTCCCTGGCATACACGGTCGTGATCGCGCCGTTGCGATGATCCAGCAGGTCCGGACGGCGGGCGATCATCGTGTCGAAGCTCTCCCCGGCAACTGAACGCAGGACACGCTCTTCATTCATCAGGATCATGTACGCCCAGGTCAGGGTCTCGTGATATTTGGCCTCCGCACCAACCGCCGCAACGTAGGCACGCAGTCGCTCGCGAAAGCGCACAACACCCTCGGGAAATCCGTATCGCTGCAGGTAGGACCAGCCCACCGCGAGATGCAGACGGTGAGTAAAGAGCGCTGGCGGCAACGTGCCGGCGTCGAAGGCGCTCAGCGGGTCGTCCGGCATCTTGTGCGCGACCACGCTCATGACCGGCTCGATTTGCGGGTCGTGGTCGACTTCGCAGACTTTGTCGAGACCGCAGACTTTGCGGCGGGCGCAGATTCCACCAATCCGTGGCTGTCCGCCGCCGTGAGATCGAGGCCGTAGACCTTCTTGAGATCGGCAATCTGCTTCAGGGTGGCGGCATTGAACGCCGTTTCACCCTCGAAGGCATGGAGCACGATCCCTTCGAGCAGATCGCCCAGCGTCATGCCCTTCAGCGCCGCCAGCGCCTTGAGGACATTCAGCAGCCGGGCTTCCAGCCGCACCCCGGTCTGGACTCGCGTGACTTCGGTCATGATCTGTACCTTGGTAACTTGGTACCAAGGTAACAAACACCGATGGAAGAGGCAAGAATGAAAATGGCGGTCGACGGACGTCGACAGGGAGGCCGTTGGCAAGGGAGGTCTTCGACAAGCGGGCCTTCGGCAAGGAAGAGCGGAGCCTCCTTGTCGACGTCCGTCGACCGCCATTTCCTTCTTTGAGGATCGCTAGTCTTCCCTCACTCCCAGTACGGCCCGCGCGAAGTCGGCGACCGACATGGGTTTGGCGAAGTAGTAACCCTGTAATTCATCGCAGTGGTTGCTGCGCAGGAACTCGAGCTGCTGTTCGGTCTCGACACCCTCCGCCACCACCTTGAGTCCCAGGTTGTGGCCGAGCGCGATGATGGTTCGCACGATGGTCGCATCGTCGGCATCGGTGGCGATGTCCTGCACGAAGGAGCGATCGACCTTGAGACGGTCGACCGGCAGACGCTTCAGGTAACTGAGACTGGAATAGCCGGTGCCGAAATCGTCCAGCGAGATCTGCACGCCCAGATCGTTCAGCTCATCCAGCATGGCGATGAACTGCTCCGCGTCATGCATCACGGCGCTTTCGGTGAGTTCGATCTCCAGATAGCGCGATTCGAGCCCGGTCTCGCGCAGCACCTCGGCCACGGTCTGCACGAAGTTCTCCTGCCGGAACTGCCGTGCCGACACGTTCACCGAGATCACGAATGGATCGAGCCCCGCGTCCTGCCAGATCTTGTTCTGCTGACAGGCCGTACGCAGCACCCATTTGCCGATCGGCGTGATCAGGCCGATCTCTTCGGCGATCGGAATGAAACGCGACGGCGGCACGATCTCCAGCGGAGACACCTGCCAGCGAATCAGCGCCTCCGCGCCGACGATGCGGCCGGTCTTCATATCGATGCGTGGCTGGTAGTGCAGATCGAACTGCTGGCGCTCCAGCGCACGGCGCAGCTTGTTCTCGAGTTCCAATCGCTGCGTGATCAGCGCATTCATCTCCGGCGTGAAGAACTGGAAGTTGTTGCGACCCTTTTCCTTGGCGCGATACATGGCCGTGTCGGCGTGCTTGAGCAGGGTCTGTGCGTTGTCGCCGTCATCGGGATACAGCGCGACACCGATGCTGCAGGTGACGTTGAAGTCGCCTTGCGGGATGGTCCACGGCTGGGAGATGTCCGAGAGCATGCGCTCGAGCACCATGGCCACGGCGTCCGGATCGCGCTGTCCGTTGATCAGGAGCACGAACTCGTCGCCGCCCAGCCGCGCCACCGTGTCGCTCTCGCGTACGCTGCTCTTGAGTCGTTCCGCCATCGCGCGCAGCAACTCGTCGCCGACATGATGACCCAGGCTGTCGTTGATGAACTTGAAGCGATCCAGATCGACGAAGACGACAGCCAGTCGCGTGGCATAGCCCGACGCCGTGAGGATCGCCTGCTGCAGGCGATCGTTCAACAAGGACCGGTTCGCGAGTCCCGTCAATGTGTCGTAGCTCGCCTGCTGTTCGATGCGTGCCTGATAGAGCTTGCGCTCGGTGACGTCCTCGACCGTGCCTTCGTAACACAGGACATTGCCAGCGTCGTTGTGCACGGCGCGGGCGTTCTCCGCGATCCAGATGACTTCGCCGTTCTTGCGATAGATCTGCGCTTCGAAGTTTGCGACTACACCGCGGCTCTTGATCAGGTGCATGAACTCGTCACGGCGCGACGGATCGACGTAGAGCTGGTGACGGATGTCCCGCAGCTTGCTGATCAACTCCGCGGGCGAATCGAAGCCGTAGATACGCGCCAGCGCAGGGTTCGCATCGAGGTACTGGCCATCCGGCGTGGTGCGGAAGACACCTTCGATCGCGTTCTCGAACAGATTGTAGTAACGCCGCTCGGCCTCGCGCAGGGCCTGCGCCGATTCCTTGCGCTCGGTGATGTCCTGCACCATGCCTTCGATCGCCACGAGTTCGCCGCGCATGTCGTATACGCCGGCGCCGCGCTCCCACACCCAGCGAATGTCGCCGCTGGCATGCACGATCCGGTATTCGCAGTCGAAGCGCTGTCGCAGCTGCAGGCCGCTGGCAACCTCGTCACGGACCCGCTGGCGGTCCTCGGCGTGTGTGATGTGGTCGTACGACACACGATTGTTCATCAGCAGATCGTCCGTGTCGTACCCGGTCAGGCGACGACACCCATCGCTGATGAACTCCATCGTCCAGTTCGCGTCGTAGCGGCAGCGATAGACCATGCCGTCGAGATTGCCGAGCAGCGTTCGCAGCATGCGCGCCGTCTGGCCGCTGATGACGGTGGTGTCGAAGGCGGGCATGTCGTCCGCACCAACGGAGAGCAGGTCCGCGAGAAATACGCCGGACGACTCCAACGGATCGGCGGATCGCGGGTCTTCCGGCACGGTCGCCGCGACAGACACGGGACGCAGGGATTCATCGAATGCGTTGGTCACGGCCTGCGGGGCGCCAGCTTGCTCGGTGTGGATCTGGGTCTGAACGGAAGACTTCATGCCAGGCGAGGGTGTTCTGTGAGGAACAGTTAGATACCAGCCCGCGAGCCATGGACGGCGCGCAGCTTGTCACAGAATTGATGCGTCCCGCCAAACCTCATCGAGCCGTTGTTCAGGACGTGAATTCACGCGATCGACGCACAGTCGACTGGCGCTGTTATCGACGGCGCACTGTCATGGAGCAAGGGAACACAGGCCGCAGGAAAACATTCTTGGTTGCGGTCTTTTGCGGCTCTGGTTCCGGTCTTCGTCACCAGGCGATGCCATAGTCCTCGCCGTACCAGGCAGCCGCGCCGGCCATGGTGCCGTGCTGGCGATCGAGGTAGATCGCCGTGACGGGGCCGGAATTGTTCTCGACGAATTCCAGCTTGTAGCCCATGCGCTGCAGGTCGCTGCGGACCCAGGCCGGGATGGAATTCGTCAGTGTCAGGCGGCCGGGAAAGGATTCGTGGGCGCCGAAGGAATCGCGCAGCTGGTAGCTGGTGATGTTCGCGCCCTCGGCGGCCTCCTGAACGTTCATGCCGAAGTCGACGAAATTCAGGAAGAACTGCAGCAGGTTCTGCTCCTGCGTATCGCCGCCCTGCACGGCAAACGCGAGCAATGGCTTGCCGTCCTTCATGGCCAGCGACGGCGTGAGCGTCGCGCGCGGCCGCTTGCCCGGGGCAACGACGTTGAAAGGATTGTCGGCGGCATCGAGCACGAAGCTCTGCATGCGCTGGCTCATGCCGATGCCGGTCTTGCCGGCGATCACTGCAGGAATCCAGCCGCCGCTGGGCGTCACCGATACGACCCAGCCTTCCTTGTCGGCCGTTTCGACGCTGGTCGTGCCGAGACGGAACGTGCGATCGAACTCCGCGAGCGCGATCGGACTCCACTGTGCCGGCGGCGTCTTGCCAGGAACCGGCTTCACGGTGCGCCACTGGTCGAGTTGCGGCTTGAAGGGATTGGTCGCGTTCTGGAATGGATACGGGTCGCCGGGACGAATGTCCGGATCGTTGCGATC
Organism: Povalibacter sp.; assembly: GCF_036520495.1. Taxonomy (GTDB): domain Bacteria; phylum Pseudomonadota; class Gammaproteobacteria; order Steroidobacterales; family Steroidobacteraceae; genus Steroidobacter. Next base: position 25,520 of record NZ_DATDJO010000036.1, read on the forward strand.
CGTGCGAATCAGCTTCGCGCGTTCACGCGCATAGTCCTTCGACAACAGGCCGCGGATCGGCTCCTCGGGCGGAAAGCGCGGATCGCCGTAGTAGAAATCGCGATCGGCGAACGCCAGGCTCATCGCCTGGTAGACGGTATGGATGTAACGCGAGCTGTTGTAGCCCATCGACTGCAGGTCGAAGTTCTCGAGGATGTTCAGCGCCTGCAGCATCGACGGCCCCTGCACCCACGTCGTCAGCTTGTAGACATCGATGCCACGGTAGCTGGTGGACACAGGCTCTTCGAGATGAACCTGCCAGTTGGCGAGATCCTCCGGCGTGTGCAGACCGCCCAGCTCGCGCGAGCCACGCGAGAATTCCTTCGCGATGTCGCCTTTGTAGAAACGATCGTACGCAGCGAGGATCGCCTCCTTGCGCGACTTTCCTGCCTTGAGCGCGGCCGCTTCGGTTTCGACCAGTTTGCGCAGCGTCGTCGCCAGTTCGGGTTGACGGAAAATCTCACCCGCGACCGGCGCAGCGCGACCCTTGAATGCGGGATCGCCATCGTGAACCAGGAAGGTCTTCTTCGACTCGGGCCACTTGCGCAGCTCGTCCTTCCACTTTTCGATCGTGTTCGCCGCCTGCTCTTCGATCGGATACCCGTCCGCCATTTCGATCGATGGCGCCAGCACTTCGGCGAGACTGAGTGTGCCGTACTCGGCCAGCATCACCATGATGCCGCCCGGTGTCCCCGGCGTGACCGCCGCGAGCGGACCGAACTCCGGCGGATAGTCGTAGCCCTTCTTCCTGAAGAACTCCGGCGTCGCACCCGTTGGCGCCACGCCCAGCGCATTCACACCGATGACCTTGCCCGTGTGCGGGTTGTAGATGAGCGCCTGCGTTTCGCCGCCCCAGCCGAGCGTGTCCCACATCGTCGAGGTCGCCGCGATCATCGCGCACGCCGCATCGACCGCATTGCCGCCCTGTATGAATATCTTCGCACCCGCTGTCGCGGCGAGCGGCTTGCCCGTCACGGCGACCCAGTGCTGGCCATGCAGGACGGGTTTCACGGACTTCGCTTGGGAAGCGTTGGCCGCAAAGATCAGGCACGTAAGACTGCAGATAACGGCAACAGCACGATGTAGTCGCTTCATGTCGATCCTCGATTGGAAGAAAACCGGGAATAGCCACAAAAGTCGCAAATGGCGCATGGATGAATCGTTGCATTGATCACGCTTCCCCTTCGCGATCTTTGCGTTTTTTTTGCGGCCAATCGTTGTCTCACTGCGCCGCCGGTAACCGGAATGCCAGACCGTCCTTGATCACGACGGTGGGGCTCTGCAGTTCGGTGATGTCCTGCAGCGGATCGCCTTTCACGGCAATCAGGTCGCCGAATTTTCCTGCGTCGATCGATCCGACGCGATCGTCCCAACCCATGTATTTCGCGGCGACGGACGTAGCGGATTTGATCGCCTCCATCGGTGTCATGCCGCGCTGGACCATGATCGGGAACTGCCGTGCATTCTCACCATGCGGATAAACGCCAGCGTCGGTGCCGTACACGATGGCGACGCCGGCCGCGTGCGCCTTTGTGAAGGCCTGTCGCTGCGCTTCGGTGGTTTCGAGATTCTTGCGCAGGAACTCTTCGGGCCAGCCCTGCTTGCGACCTTCCGTGTCGATATAGGAGCCGTTATAGACATCCATCGACAGTGCGACGCCGTGCTCCCTGGCGAGCGCGATGGCTTCATCGTCGATGAGCGATGCATGTTCGATCGTGTCGGCGCCGGCGAGGATTGCATCCTTGATGGATTGTGCGCCGTGCGCATGCGCCGCGACTTTCTTGCCGGCGGCGTGCGCCACCTCGACCACGGCGCGAATTTCTTCGGGTGTCATTTCCCGTTCTCCCGGAACGCCGCCGTAGGCAAGCACCGCGCCCGAGGCGATGACTTTCAGCAGGTCGGCGCCGCCGTCGATGGCGATCTGTGCCTTGCGGCGAAACTCCTCGGGGCCCTTGGCCACGCCGGCATGGAACCTCGCCGGGATCTGCTCGCGCGACAGATTGGGGACGATCAGATCGCCGCCGCCATTCGCGATGGTGAGGTAGTAACCGCAGACCTGCAGGCGCGGTCCCGCGACGTTGCCGTGATTGATTGCGTCGCGCAGCTCCCGATCCGTCCAGGCGTGATACGCGCCGACGTTGCGTACCGTGGTGAATCCCGCGAGCAACGTTGCCTCTGCCTGCGAACGCGACAGCAGCCACTGCTCGTCGTCATTGCGCCGCAGATAGATGCTCATGTCGGTGGAGTCGCTGAAGGTCTCCGTGATGTGATCGTGCATCTCGATCAGGCCCGGCAGACACGTGTACGCACGCAGATCGAGCGATGCGAGATCGGCCGGCCGGTCGTAACCCGCATTCACCGCCGCGATCCTGCCGTCGCGAATGACCACCGTGACTTCGCGACGCGGCTCGTCGCCGATTCCATCGATCAATGTGCCGCACTCGATCGATAGCGAACCCGGCTTGTACGGAGCAGCTGCGAGCGTGACGGGTGCCAGCGCACGTTGACCAGTCTGCCTGCCGCATCCCGTCGCGATCACGGCCGCTGCCGTACCGAGAAGCAACAATCGCAGTGTCTGCATGGAGATCCCGGCGTGGCTCATTGCGTCGTTTGTGAGTGACCTCGGATGCGGCATCATACGCTTTGCCTGACAAATGCAGCGCCACGGAGACCGCCAGCACCATGAGCGACATCATCCTGCATCACTACCCGACGTCGCCCTTTGCGGAGAAGGTGCGCATCGCGCTCGGCATCAAGGGACTGGCGTGGAAGTCGGTCATCATCCCGATCATCATGCCGAAACCCGATCTGATGCCGCTGACGGGCGGCTACCGCAAGACGCCGGTGATGCAGATCGGCGCAGACATTTATTGCGACTCGCAATGCATCCTGCGCGAACTGGAACGACGGTTTCCGCAGCCAAGCCTGTATACCGGCACTGATGCAGGCACTGCGAATGCCCTGGCGTTCTGGCACGACCGCAACCTGTTCATGCCGGCCGTCGGCATGGCGTTCGGCAGCCGTAGCATGGAGAACCTGCCGGCGGGCTTCTTCGAGGATCGCGCCAGAATGTCGGGACGACCGCTGGATCTCGAACGGTTGCGTGCCGCCCGGCCGTTGTTCATCGATCAACTGCGCACGCAATGGGTGTGGTTCGATCAGATGCTCGCCGATGGACGGGCCTTCCTGCAAGGCCAGCATCCGACGCTCGTCGACTGCGCGGTGTACAACCCGTGCTGGTTCATTCGTCGCAACTGCGGTGTGGTCGCACCGTTCTCCGAATTTCCACGACTTCTCGCGTGGACGGAGCGGATGGAGCAGATCGGTCACGGCCAACCCACCCCACTCGATTCCAAGGATGCGCTCGCGATCGCCAGGGCTGCGAGTCCGCAAGCGACGCCACAGATCGATGTCCATGAACCGCTGGGTCGCACGCCCGGTGTGAAACTCGAAATCTCGCCGGACGACACCGGCAAGGATCCCGTGGTCGGAGAACTGCTGTCGATCTCGACGCAAGAAGTGGTGATACGGCGCGAAGATCCATTGGTTGGAGAAGTCGCGGTTCATTTCCCGCGCACGGGGTTCGTGATCAAAGCACCGGGTTGAATCGATCGTCCGGCTGAAGCCGGACCCACGGCCCGGGTGGAGAAAGAGAGGCCGGGTGGAAAAAAAAGGCCCCGGTCGTGCATCGCACGCCGGGGCCTCTCACTGATATTCCTTCTTGCTCCGTGGGATACCGTTGCGGTTACGGTCTTTCGCAGCGGATTCCTACTCCCCCGCCATAAGCGCCTTCTTGCGCGCCGCCTCGAACTCATCGCCCGGCACCCAGGTCGGCATCGCATCGGCATTGGCGACGTTGAGGCCGGTCCAGAAACCGAGCTGCGCGTCTTCGATCATGCCGTCGAAATTCCAGCTGTCATTGATCTGATCTGACGGCTGGTGATAGCTCGTCTTCTCGTAGTTCTCGCGCTGTTCGCGGCCCCAGCCTGCGGGCTTGCCGATGAAGTCCGTGCCGCTGTTGGTGTACAGCGCCGGTACGCCGATCTTCGCGAAGTTGAACTGGTCGGAGCGATAGAAGCTGCCGCGATCGGGGAACTGATCACCCAGCACGATCCGGCCCTGAGTCGCAGCGACGGCTTCGAGCACGGCATCGAGCGATGATTTTCCCTTGCCGATGTACGTGACATCTTTCGTGCGACCCCAGATGTTGCCGCTGTCGAAGTTGATGTTCGCGGCAATCTTGCCGGGCGGCATGGTCGGATGTTCGGCGAAGTACTTCGAACCGAGCAGGCCCTGCTCTTCCGCGGCGACGAACAGCAGCATCACCGAACGGCGCGGCGGCGTCGGCAGCGCCTTGAAGGCCTTGCCGATGCCAAGGACCATCGCGGTGCCCGACGCATTGTCCATCGCGCCGTTATAGATCTTGTCACCCGACGCATCGGGAGCGCCGATGCCAAGGTGATCGTGATGCGCGGTGTAAATGACATACTCGCTGGCGAGCTGCGGATCGCTGCCCTTGATCACGCCATAGACATTGGCAGTGGTCGAGCGGGTGATCTTGTTGGTGAACGCGAGCGAGGTCTTCACGCCGAGCGGCACGGGCTGAAAGTCCTTCGACTTCGCTTCATTGCGCAGCTGATCGAGATCCTTGCCGGAGAGCTGAACCAGTTCGCGTGCAGCGTCCTCGGTCAGCCACGCCTTGGTCTGCAGGCGCGGCTCGCTTCCCGCTGGCAACTCCACCTGCGGGCCGCTCCACGATGACTGCACCACCTGGAACGGATATCCGGCCGACGGCGTCGTGTGAATGATGATCGCGCCGGCGGCGCCCTGGCGCGCCGCACTTTCGTACTTGTAGATCCAGCGGCCGTAGTAGAGACGCGTGTCGCCTGCGAACAGCGCCGGATCCCAGTCCGGATCGTTGTTCAGCATCAGCAGGATCTTGCCTTTCAGATCCTTACCCTTGAAATCGTCCCAACCGTATTCCGGCGCCTGAATGCCATAGCCGACGAAAACGACTTCAGCGTCCTTGATCGCGGCTTTGTCCGCCTGCACGTCGCTACCGGCGATGTACTGGTCCCACCATTTGAACGACGCCTGCTTGCCGTCCTTGCTGAACGTCCACTGCTTCGGCATCTGCGCTTCGACGCCCACGACGTCGAACGTCTGCTGCCAGCCGCCGTCCGCACCACCGGGCTCGAGACCGAGTTGCTTCAATTGCTCGACGAGATAGTCGCGGGTCTTGACGTCACCGGCCGTGGCCGGAGCGCGCCCTTCGAACTCGTCGGCCGACAAGGTGCTGATATGCGTGCGCAGGAAATCTGCGTTGATCTGCGCAGCCGCGGTCTTTGCGTCCGCACTGACAACGTCCGATGTTGCTGCCTGTGGCGCCGGTGCGGGGGTCGGTTCGTTTCGCTTGCATCCCGTGATGGCGAAAGAGGTCGTGAGCAACGCCGCGAACAGCGCGCCGTGACGCGAGACTGTATACATTGGAACTCCGGTGGATGATCAGTCGCGAGACTGTATCACCGGAAGTTCACGAGACAACCCGGGGAGCGATGAAGCACCTGCGGTGGATTCTGCGTGGGGGGGCGTCCGGCTAAGGCCGGACCACGGAAGAAATCGCTCTCAGAGCATCCTGTCTTTCTGTGGGTTCGACTTTCCAGGACGGTCTGTGTCATTGCGGCACCGTCGTCGCGTAAAGTGCCTGCATGTCTGCGCATCGAATCCTCCTCATCTATGGCGGTCACGCCGGCGGCCGCACCTTGCAGATGGTCGAAGCCGTGACGACCGGCATCCTCATGTCGGGCGAACCCATCGAGCTGCGCCCACAACCGGCGCTCGATGCGGATGCCGACGACCTGCTCTGGGCACAGGCGCTGTTGATCGGTACACCGGAGCACTTCGGCTACATGTCGGGTGCGGTCAAGGATTTCATGGATCGAACGTTCTACCCGGCCGAAGGCAAGGTCGACGGACTGCCATACGCGCTCTTCGTCAGCGCTGGCAACGACGGCACTGGTGCGGTCACATCGATCGAACGCATCGCGCTCGGATACCGATGGAAGCCGATCGCCGCACCGCTGATCGTCAAAGGTGAGGTCGACGACGCGGCGCGCCAGCGTTGCATGGAGCTCGGACAAAGCGTGGCGTCAGGTCTCGCGCTCGGGATTTTCTGAACCGTCACCCGCTAGTGCGGGCAGGACGGTTCCCTTCTGCCCGCTGCCTGTGGTACTTCGCGATGACGAATAACAATGTACAAGCGAGGTTCCATCGTGATTGCACGTTTGCTGCTGATTGCCTGCAGTGCGTTGGCGTGCGCGGCTCAGGCCGCCGACATCGCCGGCAGCAAGGATCATCCGATGATCACGCGCTATGCCGGCTCGGAAATCATCAAGTACGACCAGCGTGCGTTCGACGGCACGGCGCTGATCAAAGCACCGATCAGACTGGCCGGCGGTCGCGCCAGAAACCCGGATTCGTACCTGCCGCTCGAAGGCAAGCTCACGCGCGTGGCCTATCGCGCGCCGGAAGGACGCAGCGTGCTGGAAGTCTTCCGCAACTACGAACAGGCATTGCGCGACGCCGGGTTCGAGATCCTTTTTACCTGCGAGAACGAACCGTGCGGCGCGCGGCAGTTCAACCAGGCCGCCACGCCGCAGGATCTCATGACGCTGATGGGTTACAACGAAAAGGATCAGCGCTACCTGCTGGCAAAACTCGTGCGGCCCGAGGGTGATGTGCATGTGTCGCTGTATGTCGATCGCGCCTACTCGGTCGGCGGCCAGAACAAGGACCGCATCTTTGCGAACCTGATCGTGATCGAATCCCAGCCCATGCAGGCCGGCCTCGTGACGGTCGACGCCGCGGCGATGGCGAAGGGTCTCGCTGCCGACGGGCACATCGCGCTGTACGAAATCTACTTCGATACCGACAAGGCCGACCTCGAGCCGGAATCGGCCACGGCCCTGGGCGAGGTCGCAAAACTGCTGAAAACACAGCCCGCGCTCAAGGTACTGATCGTCGGTCACACCGACAATGCCGGTGCACTCGACTACAACCGTTCGCTGTCGGAACGCCGTGCGCAATCGGTCGTCGACGCGCTCGCGAAACAGCACGCGGTGGCCCGGGATCGCCTCACCGCCGTCGGTGTCGGCATGGCGGCGCCGGTCGCAAGCAATGACAGCGACTCCGGCCGCGCGAAGAACCGGCGCGTGGAACTCGTGAAGCGCTAGGTTTGTTGTGAGTCCCTCTCCCGCACACGGGAGAGGGATGGCGCACGCATGCTCTCGCAGCTGTGATCCAGTCGGCTCTTCCGCGGTCGCCATTGCGCGAAACTTGCCATCGCGTTCTCAGGGCATTGCCTGACCTGTTATTCCGTTGACCGTGCATCGCTCGCCATGGATTCCCTTCTCACAGCGCTCGCTTCCGACACCCCGCGGCTGGTGGGCCTGACGATTGCAGTGGCGGCAGCGGTCGTGGCAATGGTCGCGTACTCGCGCAGGCGCCGCTCTTCCGCGCAGTCCGGCATGAACCGTCGCAACATCGCAGTACCCCGTGCCGCCACTTACCGCGACACGCCCACCATCCGGGTCCCGGATTCGCAGCGGATCGGGCGATTGCGAAAGCTCGTGCGACTGGCCCCCGGTGAACACGTCGATGTGCTCGAGAGCCCTGCAGGCGCTCCGATCGTCACGCCGCCGCGCTTTCGCATCACCCTGCATAAGGTCTTCCGCCTGGACGATGGCTCGATCGCCGCACATATCGCCGTGCAGTTCGGCGGCGCCGCCGTGAGCTGCGGTCCCCTGGTGGAGGAAACCGGCTTCAACGAATTCGTCCTGCCACGCGCCGCGCGCGATGAACCACGCAACTGTGTGTTCCACTATCAGCAGCACGGCGACTCGTTCGATTTCATGCGCATCAAACTGCGCAGTCTCGACATGGATGCCGACATCGCAGAAATCGATGTGTTGCAGATGTCGGAGCATTGGCCGGCAATGTGACGCAGCGACGGGAAGAAACGACGGCCCGCTGCGCGGGCAAGAAGGCCTGCGGCCTTCAGGCCGCGAGGACGCGGCATGAAGGCCGACTACGTCGGCAGGTCAGAAGTTCTCTCAATTCATTCTGACTTGCCGTGTCTTCACGGCCTACCTGCCCGTCTTTGCGGGCCTCCCTGCCGCAGGCCTTCTTGCGCGCGCAGCGGGCCGCCATACTCTCCCCGTGGCCACCCGCAAACTTCCCCGCTCCTTCTACGCACACGAAACACTGACCGTCGCGAAAGAGCTGCTCGGGCTGCACCTGGTTCGGGTGGGTGCGGAGGGCCGGCAGGTCGGACGCATCGTCGAAGTGGAGGCGTACAAGGGACCGCACGATCTCGCGGCCCATTCCGCGCGCGGCCGGACGCAACGGACCGAGGTCATGTTCGGTCCGCCTGGCCACGCGTACGTCTATCTCATCTACGGGTTCTGGAATTGCCTGAACGTGGTGACCGCCGCGCATGGGGTGCCGCATGCCGTGCTGATTCGCGGACTCGAGCCGATCTCGGGAATCTCCGACACGACGCACGGTCCGGGACTGCTGTGCCGCGCACTCGGCATCGACCGCACGCTCAATGGCACTGATCTGACCGGCGGCACGCTTTGGATCGAACGACCCCTGGCAAAGGATTATCGCGCGCCGAAGATCGTGCGCAGCACGCGCATCGGTGTCGACTACGCCGGTGCCTGGGCGCAGAAGCCGTGGCGATTCTTCGACGCGCAGTCGCCATATGTGTCGACGGTGACGGCGGCGGCGAGGCGCAGGATGCTTACCGATGTGGATCCGGCTTTAGCCCAATGACACAGAACTTAAGGATGGTCTGGGTGATTTTGCGGGAAGCGCTGGTTGGCTCTGTCACCCTGCGAAGACGGGCCCAGCTTCTCTTCTTCGGATGGATTCCCGCCCTCCCTGGAATGACAGCGAAAGGCGCGCTGCAGGTCTTGATCGAGCCGGCTCTTCGCATCCGCCGCAGCGAGTTCCGTCAGTGCCCGTGCTCACGGCCTACTCGATCGTTCCCTGTCACCCTCGGCAACGCTGCGCTGCAGCGCCTGCCCGACACGGGCGACAGAGGGACGCGATGTCATCTGTGAACTGACAGAAATGCCGATCGCGACGCCTTTGACAGGCGGACGAGGCACCACGCTGAAGGTGCTGGATTCGCGATCCGGCACCGACGTCCGACAAACTCCCTCCGACGGGTGGATAGACGGCATGAAGCTCAGCAAAGGCCTTACGCCGCGATCGGCCTGGGCGGTGCAACCATCTGATCCGTCGGGAATCTGACCTATTCCTGACCGCGCTATTGCAGGCCGCGTGGTTTATCATCCGCCCCCTTTCTTTCGGGTTCTGGCCGCTCCCAGAGCCCAGCAGCCCCGGTATCCGCTCCATGCTCCCCGCCCGCGAACTCTTTTCCTATCGCAAGTACTGGGCGTCCCGATTCGGGACGGCTCCGTTCCTGCCCATGAGCCGGGAGGAAATGGACGCGCTGGGCTGGGACAGCTGCGACATCATCATCGTGACGGGCGATGCCTATGTGGATCACCCGAGCTTCGGCATGGCCATCATCGGTCGTGTGCTGGAAGCGCAGGGCTTCCGTGTCGGTCTCATCGCGCAGCCCGACTGGCACTCGACCGCGGACTTCGAGCGTCTCGGCCGGCCGAACCTGTTCTTCGGCGTGACCGGCGGCAACATGGATTCGATGGTGAACCGCTACACCTCGGATCGCCGCGTACGCAGCGACGATGCATACACGCCCGGCGGGCAAGGCGGCAAACGACCGGATCGTTCCGTCATCGTCTATTCACAGCGCGTGCGTGAAGCGTTCGGCGATGTGCCAATCGTGATCGGCGGTATCGAAGCCAGCCTGCGGCGTATCGCGCACTTCGATTACTGGTCGGAGAAAATCCGCCGCACGATCCTGCTGGACTCGAAGGCCGACCTGCTCGTCTATGGCAATGGCGAACGCCAGATCATCGAGATCGCACACCGTCTCGCCAAGGGCGCGAAGATCGAGGATGTGACCGACCTGCGCGGTACGTCGTTCGTTCGACAAGGCATACCGGAAGGCTGGACGGAAATCGATTCGACGACGATCGATGAGCCGGGGGCCGTGCAGCCGCACATCAATCCATACGCCGCCAATGACGCCCGATCGAAGGCAGCAATGATCGAGGCGGAGGCCAACTGGCCGACTGGCCAACTGGCCGCTGGCCAGAATCAGGCATCCGAAACCGCTACCTCGCCTGCTACTGCAGCGCCTTGCTCTGGCCAGCAGCCGGTTGGCCAGTCCGCCAGTCAGCCTGCAACGCGCGTGGTCAGGTTCTACCGCCAGGTGCCCAGCTCCGATCGCGGCCAGTCCGTCATCCGCATGCCCTCGCACGACGCGGTGGCGAACGATCCGGTGCTCTACGCACATGCGTCGCGCATCCTGCATCTCGAATCGAATCCCGGTAACGCGCGCGCACTGGTGCAGAGGCACGGCAACGTCGATGTGTGGCTGAATCCGCCGCCGCTGCCGCTGTCCATGAAAGAGATGGATGCGATCTACGAGCTGCCGTATCGGCGCGTGCCGCATCCGTTCTACGGCGAGGCGAAGATTCCCGCGTACGAGATGATCCGTTTCTCGATCTCGATCCAGCGCGGCTGCTTCGGCGGCTGCACGTTCTGTTCGATCACCGAGCACGAAGGCCGCATCATCCAGAACCGCTCGGAGAACTCGATCATCAAGGAGATCGAAGAGATCCGCGACAGCGTTCCGGGCTTCACCGGCGTGATTTCCGACCTCGGCGGTCCGACGGCGAACATGTACCGGCTGGCATGCAAGTCGACCAAGATCGAAGCGGCGTGCCGCCGTCCTTCGTGCGTCTATCCCGGCATCTGCCCCAACCTCAATACCGATCACACACCGCTGATCAAGTTGTACCAGCGCGCGCGTGCGCTACCCGGCATCAAGAAGATCCTGATCGGCTCCGGCGTGCGCTATGACCTGGCGGTCGAATCGCCCGAGTATGTGAAGGAGCTGGTGCAGCATCACGTCGGCGGCTATCTCAAGATCGCACCCGAAGCGATCGGCGAGGGTCCGCTGTCGAAAATGATGAAGCCGGGCGTCGGCACGTACCACAAGTTCAAGGAGCTGTTCGACAAGTACTCCAAGGAAGCGGGCAAGGAGCAGTACCTGATTCCTTATTTCATCGCGGCGCACCCCGGCACGACCGACGAGGACATGCTGGAACTGGCGGTGTGGCTGAAGACGAACGGCTTCCGCGCCGATCAGGTGCAGGCATTCCTGCCGTCACCCATGGCGACCGCGACAGCGATGTGGCACTCCGGCAAGAATCCGCTGAAGAAAGTCACGCACACCAGCGAAGACGTGATTATCCCGAAGGGCCTCAAGGTGCGCCGGCTGCACAAGGCCTTCCTGCGTTATCACGACGCGAACAACTGGCCGATCCTGCGTGATGCACTGCGTCGCATGGGACGCGCGGATCTGATCGGCAACGGCAAGCACCACCTGGTGCCCATCTGGCAGCCGGCGGGCACAGGTGATGCACCGGAAGGTCGGCGCTCCGCGCACCCGCGTGCTGCATATGCGTCAGCGCGACCCGCTGCAGCCAGCGGCAAGGTATCGAAGAGCGCCGCGGCGACCCCGAAGCCGACGAAATTCCGCACCCAGCACACGGGTCTGAAGGGCGTGAAGATTCCGCCGCAGCCGCGGCGAAAGTGACGACTAAGGCGCGGAAGGGAAGTCTCTTGCCTTCGTCACTGTCGTGACCGAAGCGATCCGGACGCTGGTCAACGCACTGTCGCCCGCAAACGCGTCGACCCTTTCCGACTCAGCCGACCTCGTGATTTTTTGTCACGGCTGACTTCGGTCGGCAAAAAAAAAGCCCGCCAGAGGCGGGCCAGGTTGGGGGATCGAGGATCAACGCGAACAAATCACAACTCAGTAGACCGGTGCACGACGAAAAGATTGCACGTCGTCATGTCAGAAACTGTGGCTCAACTGCACACCACCCCATAGCGCACTGCGATCGGCTTCGCCGTCGCGCAGTTCCGCGGTCTGATAGTTGAGCGTGTAGCTCAACTGGGTGTTCTCGAAGATCTGGGTGACCACTCCGACCCAGACTTCAGCGACCAGAGGCTCGATCTCGGCGTGCGAATACTCGACCGCACTATCGCGAAACTGACCCTGCAGGAAGGCGCTGTACACCCGCGCCTTCAATCGCGCGCCGGTGAAGAAATACAGCTCGGAAGTGCCACCCGACCTGGCGGCAACCGGCACCGGTGCGGCGATGTAGTCCGTCAGTTCCGGCGCAAAACTCCACCAGGGCGAATTGAACCGGCCGACGCGCATCGAGATTGCAGCGCTCGTCTCGGTGAGATAGCCGACGCTGCCCTGCAGCGTGGTTTTCACATCGAGCGTTGCCGATGGGTTGGCGATCCACAGGTGATGCCGGGCCAGCGTGTATCGCGCCGTCGGCTCGCCACCCGCGGAAATCTGATTGTCGTAGCCGTGCACGGGATCCGAGCCCACCAGCTCGTGAATATCCGAATGCAGTTCACCCGCGGCTTTCAGACCGAGCACGCCGATCGTCAGACTGCTGGACCACGCGCCGCGACCATCGGCATCGACGCTCACGCGACCGTTCGACATGAACAGCAGGCTGGCATATGGCCGATCGTCATACACGGGCAGCGTCGATTCGATATCGGCCGGCGTGAACGCCATCAGCCCGAACTGCCGCGCGTGATAGACCGATGACGAACCTTCGGGCACCGCAATGGCATCGATGCGCTTCAGCAACGGGTCCAGCGACAACATACCGTCCCGCGCATTCTCGCCGGAGATCGTGATTGCAAAGCCGCCGGTGTAGTCGCGATCACGAGCGCCACCTGCGGCAAACAGATCGTTATCCAGCTGCAGGCGCACCCCGTCGAATTCACGCGCATCTGCTGCGGGCGGAGCTGCAAATACCGTCGCCGTGGCAGCGAGCCACAATGCTGCTGCGAGAAGCGCGGTCGTCCAGAGAGCTGTTAATCGAACACCCATTACCTGCCTGTGCCATTGCACCAACGACTCTGTTGTTACGAGCCGCTGCCTTCATCGGATTCATGTTCTTGCCGGCGTGTAATGTCACTCAGCTGACCCTTCGCGATAAACGCGGGCAGAGGAATGACATTCATGAACGGTCCAGCAGGAATCGGGCGAGCCACACACCATTTCGTGGTGCCCGTTCCGTGCCGAAAGAATCGCGCAATGATTGCGCCGCGTGTACCGCAGAAGGTCGTGCGAAGGCACTGTCGATAGTCAGGGAATGGCGGGAGCAAGAAGACCCACAAAACGGGCAACAGGGAGGAGAAATCATGTTTGTGCTCTTTTGTCCCCGTCCTTGTGCTCCTTTGTGTACCTGCATCTCCTGTCTGTGTGCTCAATCGTCTGCAGCCGCGCACATGCGCATGGGTTGCGGTACGATTTCCTTCGGCTCAAACAACGTGACAGGCGGGCGGAGATCATTGCCATCGAGGCAATGTCGGGCTCACCGGGAAAGCAATAATGGACAAATTCACGTGTATGCAGGCGCTGGTGCGGGTGGTGGAATCCGGCAGTTTTGCGGAAGCCGCCCGTCGCATGGGAGTGTCGGCGCCGATGGTCACCAAGTACATCGGGCACCTGGAGCAATCGCTCGGCACTCGCCTGCTCAATCGTTCGACGCATTCGCTGAGCCTCACGGACTCCGGCCATGCGTATTACCAGCGTTGCGTGCAACTGCTGGAAGACATCGATGAGGCGGAATCGATCGCCGGAGCCCAGAGCACGTCGCCGCGCGGCTCATTGCGCATGAGCGTCTCATCGGACTTCGGCGTGAATCATCTGGGCCCCGTGCTGCTGGAATACTCACGTCAGTATCCGGACGTTCGCATCGAGGTCTCGGTCAGTAACCATCTCGTCGATCTGGTCGAGGAAGGCTTCGACCTGGCCGTGCGCATCACCACGCAATTGCGCACCAACCTCGTCGCCCGCAAGCTCGCGACCTCGAAGCTGATCGTTTGTGCCGCACCCGGCTACCTCGACCAGCATGGCGCGCCGCAGATCCCGGAGAACCTGGCCCATCACAATTGCCTGTCGTTCAGCGACCCGACGCTCACGACCGAGCAATGGCGCTTCGAACGCGACGGCCGCTCATCCGTGGTCAAGGCCACCGGCAGCCTGCGCGCCAGCAGCAATGAATTACTGAAACTGGCCGCGCTGCAAGGACAGGGAGTGGTGCTGCAACCGAGCTTCAACGTCAGCAACGAACTTCGCGATGGCAGCCTGCTGCCATTGCTCACCGACTACGACGCCGGCGCACTGGGAATCTACGTCGTCTATCCCAACCGCAAACACCAGACCGCCAAGGTCCGCAGCTTCATCGATACGTTGATCGGCAGGTGGGGCAACAACTCGGATCAGGACCCCTTCTGGACGCAGGCGAAGAGAAGCCCGGAGTAACCGCAAAGAACGCATAGAACGTAAGGATTCGGAAAAGGCATTTACGCAAAGGAGCACCCAACCGAGAACAGCGGTTTGGATTCTTTGCAGTTTTTGCGCTGTATGCGTTCTTTGCGGTTACTCCTCCTCTAATCCGCGCTCTCCAGCTCCCACTGAGCGAACGGCACGTTGCTGCGGATGTGCAGTCCGAAGCCGGCGTGAATGAAATTCCGTTCGAGTCTGGTGCGGTACCAATCGGCATCACGCAGGTGAATGTCGCTGTCGCTGCACGACAGATCGGCGTTACCGCGCCAGTCTTCCTTCGTGGGCACGTGAAAGTACAACGCACCGCGCGTCAATCGACCCAGGTTCGCGAGCGCACGCGCCGCATCACGATCCGACAGGTACTGCAGCACGTCGTAGCACAGCACGAGGTCGAAACGGCGGGCCGGCTTGTAGGTCGCAAGCGATGCCTGCGTCCAGCCGTAGCGCTTGCAAAGATGCTCGCTGACCTCAGTTCCGGTGTAGGTCGCTTTGCGAAATGCCCGAAGCATCGGCGCGCGCATCAGGCCCAGACCACAGCCTGCGTCCAGGATGGATCGCACCGGCAATTCCAGATGCTTCAGCAAGGCCGCGACGGCGTTCGCACGCAGCGCCATCTCTTCGCGACTGGTCACACGGGTGGCAGGGTTTACGTAGAAGCGGCGGTAGAAGGCGGGGGTAAAACGGTTGGAGGACATTGAGAGACCGGTGGGTCGCTGCCAACTGGTCTGCTGGCCCGACATCAGGGATCGAAAATGAAATCATTCTAACGGGTTAAGGGCGACCCTTCTTCATGACCCACTCTTCATCTGGCCAGGCCGGCAAGCCAGTTGCCTCCTCTTGCATTTCCCCCCCCTCCCCCCACGTCAGTGCCATGTCCCTGCAAGGTTCGAGTCATGGCCATCCGTAATCGTCAATCGTGGATGTGGGCGGAGGCCTGCGAAATGCTGGAGCAGGCGCAGCGCCTGCAGCGGCAGTTTTTCCGCTTTGGCCAGGTGGTCGAGTCGCAGCCGCGCTGGGAACCGCCGGTGGATCTGGTGGCGACGGATCACGTGCTCGAAGTGACGGTGGCATTACCAGGCGTCGCGCCGGAGAACGTCCGGGTGCGGATCGATCAGGGCACGTTGAACGTTTCGGCGCTCCGTGCGTTATCGGTGAATGAACGCACCACGTCCGTTCACCGACTGGAGATCCCTTACGGCCGCTTCGAACGACGCATTGCACTACCGGCAGGACATTACCAATTGCTGGATCAGGCCTGCGTCAACGGCTGCCTGATTCTGCGCCTCGCGCGGTATTGAATGAGCTGAACTGTGGGAGCTGACATGGCTGATCTCGATCAAGACAAGACCCATCCCGACGTCGCGGCGGCGGATGACATGCTGCTCATCGTGCCCGTGCGCAATCTCGTGCTGTTCCCCGGCACGGTGCTGCCGGTCGCGGTGAATCGCGAGCGCTCGCTCGCGGCTGCCCAGGAAGCGATGCGCACCAAGCGCAAGATCGGCTTCCTGTTGCAGAAGGATCCGGAAACACAGAATCCATCAGGCGGCGACGTGCATCGCATCGGCACGGTGGCGAGCATCGTGCGCTACGTGACCGGCCAGGACGGTACGCATCATCTCGTCGTACAGGGCGAGAGGCGCTTCCGCGCGCTCGACTTCCAGGACGGCATGCCGTTCATGCTGGCACGCGTCGAGTACCTGCCTGACCCATCGACCTTCTCCAATGAGATCGAAGCGCGTTCGCTGAACCTGAAGCGACAGTCGGCCGAAGCCGTGTCGCTGCTGCCGCAGGCGCCCGCAGAACTCGCCAACGCCATTCAGGCGGTGGAATCGCCCGCGACGCTGGTCGACCTGGTGGCGAGCTTCATGGATGTGAAGAGTGCCGAGAAACAGCAGCTGCTGGAGATGCTCGACCTGCGCACGCGCCTCGATCGCGTCAGCGAACTGCTGCAGAAGCGCATCGAAGTCCTGCGCCTGCAGCGTCAGCTCGAAGAGCAGACGCGCGACGCCATCGACGAACGCCAGAAGGAAGCATTGCTGCGCGAGCAGATGCGGCAGATCCGCAAGGAACTCGGCGAAGACGGCGAATCGGGCGATGAGATCCGGGAACTGCGCGAGGCCATCGACAAGGCCGGCATGCCGGAGGAAGCACTCGAGCAGGCCCGCAAGGAACTGAAGCGGCTCGAACGCATGTCGGATGCCAGCGCCGAGTACTCGATGCTGCGCACCTGGATCGATCTCATGATCCAGCTGCCTTGGTCGAAACTCGATGACGAGTCGATCGATATCGAGCACGCACGCAAGGTGCTCGACGAGGATCACTACGGCCTGGAGAAGATCAAGCGCCGCATCATCGAGTACCTCGCCGTGCGCAAGCTGAATCCGCAGGGTCGCAGCCCGATCCTGTGCTTCGTCGGTCCGCCGGGCGTCGGCAAGACCTCTCTGGGCCAGAGCATTGCTCGTGCTGTCGGGACGAAGTTCGCGCGCGTCAGCCTCGGCGGCGTGCATGACGAGGCCGAGATCCGCGGTCACCGACGCACCTATATAGGCGCGTTGCCGGGCAACATCGTGCAGGCCGTGAAAAAGGCCGGCACGCGCAATCCCGTGCTCATGCTGGACGAGATCGACAAGCTGGGCGCCGGCATCCACGGCGATCCATCGTCGGCGCTGCTCGAGGTGCTGGATCCGGAACAGAACAATACGTTCCGGGACAACTATCTCGGCCTGCCCTTCGATCTGTCGAAAGTGATGTTCATTGCGACCGCCAACATGCTCGATACCATTCCGGGGCCGCTGCGCGACCGCATGGAAGTCATCGAACTCACCGGTTACACCGAGGATGAGAAGGTCGAGATCGCCAAGCGCTACCTGGTGAAGCGCCAGCTGCAAGCCAATGGCTTGAAGCCGGAGCAGGCCAGCATCACCGACGATGCCTTGCGCCAGATCGCGCGCGACTACACACGCGAGGCCGGCTGCCGCAATCTGGAACGCCAGATCGGCGCGGTGCTGCGTAACGTCGCAGTGCGTATTGCCGATGGCAGTGCCACCGAGCAGGTCGTGGATATCGACGCGGTGCGTTCGATCCTGGGTGCCCCGCGCTTCGAAAGCGAGGTGGCGATGCGCACCAGCGTTCCAGGGGTGGCCACGGGTCTCGCCTGGACACCGGTCGGCGGCGACATCCTGTTCATCGAGGCCACGCGCATCCCGGGCAACGGCCACCTGATCCTCACGGGCCAGCTGGGCGATGTCATGAAGGAAAGTGCTCAGGCAGCGCTGTCGCTGGTGAAGTCGCAGGCGGAGCGGCTCGGCATCGACGCTGCGCTGTTACGCAAGAGCGATGTGCACATCCACGTACCGGCTGGCGCCATTCCGAAGGATGGTCCGAGTGCAGGCACTGCGATGTACACGGCACTGGTCTCGCTGCTGACGGGCAAAACGGTTGGTCACGACCTCGCGATGACGGGTGAGATCAGTCTGCGTGGACTGGTGCTGCCGATCGGCGGCGTGAAGGAAAAGACGGTGGCTGCGCACCGTGCAGGGATCCGTCGTGTCCTGTTACCAGCAAGAAACCGCAAGGATCTCGAAGATGTGCCCCAGAGCGTGCGCGATGATCTGAAGTTCGTGTTCTGCGAACGCGTCGATGATGTCATCGCCGAGGCGCTCGGGATCACCTTCGACAGTGCAACGCCGATCACGGCAGCAGCGTAACTCGCCCACCTGAAGGGCTCTCGCGCAAACGCGCAGAGCCCTTCACTGCCTGCCGGTTTCATCCACCCTTTCTCACGGCGCGGCAAACAGCGCCGGTGCGTGACCGAAGCCACACACTGCCCCATCAGTCGTTGCTGAACACAGCGGCTTGGGTACCGCACGCTGGCATGTCGCGTGCAACGCCTCAGCAATGAATCGCATTGCAAGATCGGCGAGAAGGGAGTAACTAAGACACATGTTTCGCAGGCACATTCGTCGCATGCGCAACGTTGCGCGATCCGGCTCCCATTCAAGCGAGTCGTTGTCGCGTTCTTACTTTTTCCTCTCGTCGTTTCCCGTCAGCACCTTTCATCGATCTGCGCACTGCACTGGCGCAAAGATCGATGGAACCTGTTCCCTCGTGGATCAGTCTTGGTCCTATAGGACAGTGCGATTTTTCGGACAAGCGGCACACGATGGATCTCGTCGGCTGCCGGCGACCCTTCGAGCGATGTGGATTTTACTGCGGATGAGAATTTCGAACGATGCGACGCGTGCCGGACACGGCGGTCCATCTCACAGCGCGCCTCGTTCCACGCGTTGACATATTTCAATTCAGTTGGAGGGCGGTTCGATGTCAGACAGCCCGATGGCAAACCCGCAACGCGGGTCCGCCTCGCAACGCGGCGAGAGCTTCGTTGAATCCCTGAGTGCCTTCAGTCGGTTTCACCGCGCCCAGCACTGGTCCGGCACCTTCGGTGAATTCCTGCGCACGGTCGTACCCGGCAATGCCCGGGCACTCGCCCGCACCAGCCACGAATACCTCTGGGACATGCTCAACTGGTACGGCCGACCCGATGCCAACGGCAACGGGAGCGAGGCCGCAGGCCCCAAGGAGCTGTTCAAGCGCGAGCTTTATGGCATCGACGAACCACTGGGGCGAGTCGTCGACTATTTCAAGGCCGCGGCAGCCGGCTCCGATGTGGGACGCCGGTTGCTGCTCCTGCTCGGCCCGCCTTCGGGCGGCAAATCGACCATGGCGATCCTGCTCAAACGGGGGCTCGAGGAATACAGCCTCACGGATGAAGGCGCGATGTATGCGCTGCAGGGCTCGCCCATGCACGAATCGCCGCTGAACCTGATTCCCGCGAGCCTGCGCGCCGAGTTCCGCGACACCTATGGCGTGGAGATCCGCGGCGAGCTGAGCCCCTGGGCACGCGATCGTCTGGAGCGCGAGTTCGAAGGCGATTTCCTGCGCATGCCGGTGGAGCGCGTGTTCCTTTCGGAAGCGTCGCGCATGGGCGTCGGTACGTACGCACCGCACGACCCCACCACCGCGGATCTGGCCGACCTGGTCGGCTCTGTTGACCTGTCCAAGGTCGCGCAATTCGGGGATGAAGGCGATCCGCGCGCCTGGTCGTGGTCAGGTGCCGTCTATGCCGCCAGTCGCGGCGTGCTGGAGATGATCGAAATCCTCAAAGTGAAGCGCGAATTCCTTTACCTGCTGCTGACCCTGACCCAGGAAAAGAACGTCAAGGTCTCGCGCTTCCCGTTGATCTACCTGGACGAAACGATTCTCGCTCACACCAACCTGGCGGAATTCCACAAGTTCCTGCAGGAGAAGGAGAACGAGGCCCTGCTCGACCGCATGGTCATCGTCAAGGTCCCGTACACGCTCGCCTATCCGGAAGAGGCGCGCATCTATATGAAGCTGGTCTCGGCAGCGCCCGCGTTCCGCGATGTGCACCTCGACCCGCATGCGCTGAGGCTCGCCTCGGTGTTTGCAGTGCTTACGCGTCTGATGAAGCCGGAGCGCGAGGGCCTGGATCTCTCCAAGAAGATACGGATGTACGCAGGTGAATCGGTGGAGGGATTTGCCGAGAGCGAAGTGGCCCGGTTGCGCGCCGAGTCGCCCGAGGAGGGACTGACGGGCGTGAGCCCGCGCTTCATCGTCAATTCGATCTCGAACGCCATCACACGCAGCGACAAGAAGAGCCTCACCAGCATGGAGGTGCTGCTCGCGCTCAAGGACTCCATCGAAACCGACGCGCGCATGGACGCGAAGGCGAAGAAGCTCTGGATCGATTATCTGGTGCTGGCGCGCAAGGACTTCTACAACCGCTGGGTGAAGGAAGACGTGCATCGCGCCCTGTTCGCCTCCTTCGAGGACGAGGCGCAGCAGCTGCTCGACAAATACCTGGACGAAGTCGAGGCGTCGCTCGATCACCGCGAGGTCACTGATCCGATCACCGGCGAATCGCGCCCGGCGGACGAGCGCTTCCTGCGTTCGGTCGAGGACAAGATCAAGGTCTCGGACTCCGGCAAACTGACCTTCCGCCAGGAAGTCGTGCACAAGGCCATGGTCGCCTACAAGTCGCATGAGAAATTCACACTCAACAGTCATCAACGCATGCGCGAGGCGATCGAACAGTATCTGTTCGAGGAACGCCGCGATGTGCTGCGATTGGTGACGTCGGCGGCGCGGCCGGATGACGAGGCCCGCAAAAAGATTTCCGCCGTTCAGGAACGACTGACCGGCGAGTACGGTTACGACGAACACAGCGCCAAGGAGGCTCTCAGCTACGTCACGACGTTGCTGGCACAGGAGTAGGCACTTTTATGACGGGGGTTTCGGAAGCACCATGAGCGACCCCACTTCGAGCAACCCCGGTGGCACGAATCCGGGAGAGGCAGGCTGGTACGACCTGTTCTCGCGCGGCGCACGCGATTGGCTGCGGCACAACGAGAAAGTCCGCGATGCCGTGCGGCAGCATCTGCCGCAGATCGTCGCCGGCGCCGATGTGCTCTCCGGCGGCGCGAGCACCGTTCGCGTTCCAGTGCGGATGCTGGAGCATTATCGATTCAAATTGCGGCCGCCCAATGAACAGGAGGGCGTGGGTCAGGGCCAGGCGAAACCGGGCGACCGCATTGGCCGTCCGCAACAGCAGCAGGACAGCGATCAGCGCGGCCAGGGAGGCAACGAAGAAGGCGGCATCCAGTACACCCTGGAATTCCGCATCGACGACATCGTCGACTGGCTGTGGGAGGAAATGCAGCTTCCCAATCTGGAAGCCAAGAGCGGCAAATCCCGCGAGGACGACTGGACGCGCGAAGGCTGGGATCGTCGCGGCGCGCGCTCGCGTCTCGACCGGCGCCGCTCCATGAAGGAATCGATCAAGCGACGCGGCGTGCAATCCGCCACGGGCGCGGAATCACCGGCGTTCACGGATGACGATCTGCGCTTCCGCCAGTTGGCGAAGCGCGAGCAGCCGGCAACGCAGGCCGTCGTGATCCTGTTGCTCGACGTGTCCGGCAGCATGGGCGAACGCGAGCGGCAGATTTCCAAGACCTTCTTCTTCTGGGCCATTCAGGGCCTGCGTCGCCAGTACCGGCACCTCGACCTGGTATTCGTCGCGCACACCTCCGATGCCTGGGAGTTCGAAGAAGAAGAATTCTTCCGTGTGAGCGGCACCGGCGGCACCGTCGCGTCTGCCGGCCTGAGGAAAGTGCACGAGATCATCGAGGAGCGGTTCAGCCCGGCGCAATGGAACGTGTATCTGTTCTACGCCTCCGATGGCGAGAACTTCCCCTCGGACCAGCCGCAGGCGCAGGAAGCCCTCGATCAACTCGCCATCGATTGCAACTATGCCGGCTTCCTCGAAGTGGCGCCGATGGCTGGGACGGTCCCGGACAGCGAGATCGGCAAACTGTTCATGGACCTGGCAGGCGAAGTCCCGAATGTGAGCGCCTACCGTGCCAACAGCACGGACGATATATGGAATGCGGTGAGGCATTTCTTCGGCAAGGCGGCGGAGGCTTGAGAGAACCGAGCGTTATGAGTCAGTACCGGCAACTACATTCTTGTCATCCCCGCGCAGGCGGGGATCCAGACCAGGATGGATTCCCGCCTGCGCGGGAATGACAGATCGCAACGAGTTCACCCATGACCGAAGACTGGCAATCGCACATCGACCGCATCGAGCAACTCGCGCGCAGTCAGGGCATGCGTTACGACCGCGTCGAGTTCGAAGTGGTCCCCGAGAGCTTCATGACCGAGATCGCGATCTACGGTCTGCCGGTGCGCATGCCGCACTGGTCCTTCGGCGTGCGTTACATCTACCAGCTCATCCAGCACCGCATGGGACTATCGCGGTTGTTCGAGGTGGTGTTCCCCGGCAATCCCGGTCGCGCCTACCTCGCGAAGAGCAACAGCTACGCAGAGAACGTGCTGGTCACCGCACATGTGCTCGGTCACGCGGACTTCTCGAGCAACAACTTGCTGTTCAAGCGCAGCCAGCAGCAGGTCGGCGAACACATCGTCGAACAAGCCGCCGCGCATGCGCGGCAGATCGGCGTGGCCATTCAGGAACACGGGCTGGGGAAAGTCGAATCGGTGCTGGACGCCGCCCTCTCGCTCGAACAGCACATCGACATCGACCACGGCGTGCGCCGTCCCCGCTATCCCGAGCTGATGCCGCCGCCTTCACAGATCCCTGACAATGACTTTGCCCGGCGCTTCGCCTCGCTGGGGCCGGACACGTCCCGACCCAAGCCGACTGGCGCGCCCAGGCGTGCGCCGGTGCCGCCGCACCCGGAAAAGGACCTGCTCTGGTTCATTGCCAATTACGCACCGGACCTGGAGCCCTGGGAGCGCGATATCTTTCTCGCGGTGCGTGAAGAGTCGTTCTATTTCTATCCGGTGTTCGCGTGTCAGATCATGAACGAAGGCTGGGCATCGTTCTGGCACGCACGCCTGCTGCGCGAAGCGGATTTCCTGCCGCAGTCCGCCTACGTCGACGCCATCAAATGTCACTCGGATGTGGTTCGCCCGACGGCCAGCGGCGAGAACGTCGCGCTACAGACAAATCCGTATCACCTGGGCTTTTCAATCTGGGAAAAGATCGTCGCGGAACGCGGGCTGGAAGGCGCGCGCAAGATCATGTGCGAAGACGATGACTTCGCCTTCATCCGCAATCACCTGACGTACGATCTCGCCAAGGAACTGCAGCTGTTCCATTTCAAAGGTCCTGCGAACGGCACGTTGACGGTTCAGGACACGGATCTGCCATTGCTGCACGACGCGCTGCTGGCGCCGAAATATGGCTTCGGCGCACCGACAGTCAGCGCCGGCCGCATCCACGTCGACGGCAAACTGGAACTGATCCACGATCACGTCACCGACGGTCGCGGCCTCGACCCCGAACGCGGCCGCAAAGTCCTCGAGTACATCGCCCGCGTCTGGCGCCGCCCCGTGACGATCACGACGATCGACAACGACAAGCGGACGGTGGAAATCGCTGTCTCACCGCCTCTGGTCAGCTGACGCCGGCGGGCCGCTGGGTACTGGGCTCTGGGCTGCTGGTTAGAGAGAAATTCCCTGGCTCACTGCGTAGCGATTCCTGGTCTGGCCAGCAGCCCAGAGCCACTCAGCCAAACGCGTGACGATGATCGCGGATGAAGTCGTCGAAGGAGCGGGGCTCCTGGCCGGTGATGTCGCGGACGACATGGGTGGGAGCGACGTTGATGAGATTGGATGCGCAGGCATCCCAGAGCTCGAGCGTGGCTTCGATCATGACCGGCGCCGCGCCGGCCGCCTGCAGGCGGCCGCGGGCTTCGTTCGCGGTGATGTCGACGTAGCGGATCGGTCTGCCGAGCACGTGGCTCATGCGACTGGCCACTTCCTCATAAGTGATCGATTCACTGCCGGTGACCGTGTAGGTCCGTCCGGCGTGGCTGGGATCGAGCAGCACGGCGGCACCCACGGCACCGACATCGCGTGCGTCGACGAACGTCCATTTGCTGCTGCGGAAGGGACCTGCAATCACGCTCTGTTCCGCGACCGCGGGCGCGAACTGCAACAGGTTCTGCATCAGGAAGGTGGGACGCAGATGGGTCACCTGCATGCCGCTGCTCTGCGAGCTGCCCTCGACTTGCCCGAGCCAGCGCAGGGCGCGAGCGCAACACAAGCCGACATTGGCGCCCACGCCGGAGAGTTGCACCAGGCGAGGTACACCGGCCTTCTTGGCGGCGGCCACGAAACGACCGTGCAATTCGGCCATGCGGGGCGAAAAACCCGAGGCCAGGAATGCGGCATCCACGCCATCGAGCGCGCGTTGCAGGCTGCTGTCGTCGGAGAAGTCTCCACGAACGACTTCGATATTGTCCGCAGAAACGCGCAGACGGGCAGGATCTCGCACCAGTGCACGCACCGCGACGGGCTTACCAGCCAGACCGGCGAGCACCGCCTGGCCCACATTTCCCGTTCCACCGGTCACAAGCAGCATCTGATCTCCGTCTAACGCACGACTATCGAAGTGAATGGTCCGACTCCGGGAGATCTGCCGCATCGGCCTGCTCAGCAGACCTATTGCTCACAGATTCCACTCTCGGGCAATAATTTAAGGGCCCGGACGGTCCGGGTAAACGGCGAGCCAGGCGATAGTCTGGTGCGCTGACTTCATGAATCCCCAGCCTACAATGCACTTCAAGTAATCTGACTGCAAAGATTGGGGAAGAGGCTGATTGAACAACTTCAGCGACATCGTTGCTTATGTCCGGGTCGTCGAAGCCCATAGCTTCGTCGCCGCGGCACAGACCCTGGGAATGTCTCCCTCGGCCATCAGCAAGGCGGTCAGCCGCCTTGAGGAACGGCTGGGTGCGCGCCTGCTGAACCGTACCACCCGGTCGCTGAGCCTGACCGATGTGGGCGCGAGTTTCTATGAACGCTGTCGCGAGGCCCTGGGGCAGCTGGACCATGCGGAGAGCGAAGTCTCGGAATCGCGTGGTATCCCGCGCGGCCGCCTGCGGGTGGACGTCCCGGTGTCGCTGGGACGTCGCATCATCGTGCCGGCGCTGCCGCGCTTCATTGCGCAGTATCCTGAGATCAGCGTGCACATGAGCATGAACGACCGGGTCACCGACCTGGTACAGGAAGGCATCGATGCGGCCTTGCGGGTGGGGAATCTCAGCGACTCCAGTCTGGTCGCGCGACGCATCGCGCAACTGCGCGGCGTCACCTGCGCGTCGCCCGAATTCATCGAACGTTATGGAATGCCTAAAGAGCCAGGCGATCTGCCTCCCGAGCACTGCCTGCAGATGTTCAAGGTCGGCAACAACCAGACGCGCGAGTGGACGTTCCGCAAGGGCGATGTCGAACACAAGATCCTGCCGGCGGCGCGCCTGGCGTTCAGCGATCCGGAATCCGCGGTCGCCGCTGCCGTCAGCGGTGCCGGCTTCGTGCGCAGCCTGGATTTCACGGTGGAAGCGCAGATCGCGTCGGGCTTGCTGCAGCCGGTCCTCGAAGACTGGAATGACGGCGCCTACTGGCCTGTATCCGTGGTCTATCCGCAGCATCGTCAACCGACGGCGAAAATCCGCGCCTTCATCGATTTCGTGAGCGGGCTCTTCCCGCAAACGGAAGCGTCGGCATCGGTCAGGGCGAACGGACCGCGCGCGCCGAACAATACATCGCGGCCTGAATTGCGAGCCCGATTAGCAGCGCAACCGATACCGTAATCGCCTCGCGCAACGAACTGCTGGTCACCAGCCAGCCAATCAGGATCAGGGCGGTCACGACCGTGAACAAGCCACCGGGTGCTCGAAAGGCAACGGCCTGATCGGGATAACGACGGCGCAGCACCGGCACCGCGGCACACGTCGCTGCGAATGTCGTGAGACGCGCCAGCGTTGCAATGGCCACCGCGCCGACGAACGATCCGGACAGGGTCAGCACCAGCATCACGACGGCAGTCGCCGCAATCGCAATATGCGGCGTGCGGAATCGCGCCTGCGGCCGCGCCATCAATTGCGGCAACTGCGAGCGCTCCGCCATCGCGAACAGGATTCGCGGCGCCGCCAGCATCAGGCCATTCAACGTTCCGGCAATCGACACCAGCGCCGTCGCGGCCAGCAACGCGCCACCGGCACTGCCGAAGAAATGACCTGCTGCTTCCGACAACGGGCGCTGCGATTCGGACAATCCCGGCAGCGTGCCGGTGCAGACGATCTGAATGAGGATATAGAGCGGCGCAATGATGGCGAACGCCACCAGCGCACCGAACGGCAAGGTACGACGTGGATCCTTGATCTCGCCACCCGGGATCACTGCGGCTTCGAAGCCGGTGAACGCAAAGACCAGTAGAAACACCGCGGCCGAGAACGAGGTGTAATCGATATGCACTTCGCTGACATGGAAGTTGACGGGTTCGATGAACCAGATCCCCACGGCGACGAACAGAATCAGCGGCACGATCTTGCCAATGGTGAACAGATCGGCGATCAGCGCGCCATTGCGCACACCGGTCACATTGATGGTCGCAAATACCAGGGTCATCGCACTCAGCACGGCGGCTCGCGGCATGGGCAGCGTCGCCAGCGGCCAGAAATGTCCGAGGTAATCGACGAACAGATTCGCGAGCGCTGCGAATGACGCCACTCGTGACAGCCACATCAGCCAGCCCACCTGGAAACCGATCGTCGGTCCGAAGGCCTCGGTCGCGTACAGGTAGGGACCGCCCGTGCCGGTAAACCGGCTGCCCGCTTCGGCGAAACAGAAAATGATGAGCAGCACCAGCAGCGCACACAGCAAGTACGCCAGGATGCTGTAGGGACCGATCAGTGCATCGACCCGCGACGGCAGGCCGAAGATCCCGGCACCGACGATCGAGTTGATGAACAGGGCAACGAAGTCCCAGCGACCGATGCCTCGTACCAGACCGGAGTCGGCGATCGTTGGCCGGGCTTCGTTTGTGATGAGACACCTCCACGGTCGATTGTTCTTGTCTGGATTCTTTCCGTGGGTTGACTTCAAAGCCAGGCCCACGGAAGAGTCTCACCTGCCGCCGCATCCTCCTACAGATGCATCGAGCGCCGCAATCCCGGCACCATCAGGCAGACAACATTCGCATCGTTCGCAACGGATGAAGCCGAATCGGTCGAACAGGTATTCGCCTTCAGTGCGAACTGCGATCGAGCAATTCCTTCAGGTAGTGCTGCCACACTTTCGCGATCGTATGAGTGCCGTGGCCGCGTGTGTGCGGCGTCGTGGGCATGACGATCGCCCTGCCATTCGGCACGCGCCTGATCTCTTGCTCGAGGATCCCGAGTTCCGGCGGATTGATGAGATCGTCGGCAAAGTTGATTGCGACCAACGGCGCCTGGATTTTCTCCAGGCCTGGATTCGGGTCGTAGTCCCACGAAGACTCGAGCTGGTACAACACATCGTTCGCATCCGCCGTCGCCATCGCGGTGCGCACGTAGTCATCCAGTACCGCATCGCTCTGCGCCAGCGTCGTCATCGTTTGCTGGCGCACGACAGGATTGCTGCCCATCAGGAACAGCATCTGCTGCGCCGTGCGCAGACTCTGCGGCTGCGCACGATAGTCGCCGTTCTGCCATTGCGGATCGTGGCGGATCGCGTCGATGACCACGCGCCGCCACACTCGATTGCGACCGGAGATCTGTGCGGGCAGGCTCGCCAGCGGCAGCAGCGCATCCATGAACTGCGGATGCAATTCGCCCCACAGCCAGCTGTGCATTCCTCCCATGGACGTACCCATGACCAGGCGCAGGTGATCGACACCGAGTTCCTCGCGTAGCAGGCGATACTGCGCCTCGACCATATCGCGGTAGCCGTAGCGCGGAAACCTGGCTTTCAGCCCGTCGCTGGGCCTGGATGATTGGCCGTGGCCTACGTTGTCCGGCAGCACGATGAAGTAACGCGACGCGTCGAGTGTGCCGCCCGGAGCGAACAACTCGTTCGCAAATTCAGGTCGCAGGAACTGGGCGCCGCTGCCGCCGGTGCCGTGAAGAATCAGAACGGCATTGCGGGCGCGTCCCTGCGCATCGCGCTCGAGCTTGCCAAGCGTGCGGTAATGAAGCCGTACTTCCGCGAGTTTCTCGCCGGAAGCAAACGCGAAATCCTTGATGACGAAATCACCTTCCCGTGGCGTTGGATAGTCGGCGGCCTCAGTAGCCGACGATGCCAGCAGGACTGCAACCAGAGACGCCGCAAACATTCTCATGTGGAAATCCGCAGAAAAGATTTACACAGAGTATGACCAACGGGAATCCCGCGGGACACAGAGATCACAGAGTTTCAGAGAAGAGATAAAGAAATGCATACGGAATCACAAGGTGTCGCAGAAAACCCGTGAGTGTTGAATCTCACCGTTGCTCCGCCGACTCTGTGGTCTCTGTGTGAAATCTTCGTCCCTTCTCAATCGCAGTGAAGACACAAACGCTGCTGCGCCTGAGGGATCTGCGAGGCGCGTGCGGCGCGCAGCTTCGGCAGGAGCATGGCAATGGCACGCTGCGCATCGCGGCAGCGTTGCCGGCTTGGGTTCAGATCGGTCAGGCGAGTGGTGCGTTCGTCCACTTCGTCTTCGAACAGCACGGACAGCGTTTCGAGGTTGTCAATGGTCTGATCAATCAACGTTACCGGATCGGTCAACATGGCGATCTCCTGGCTCTATATACAGACTGTATGGTTATACAGCTATCGGGCCATTGGCAAGCGTCGACGCTAACCTATTGATTTTCCGGCTTCTGTTTGTGGCGCAGTGCGTCAAGTAGACTTGTCGCGTCCTCCCCAGGAGTTGTCGTATGTCGTTTCGCTTCGCTCTCTGCACGGCCAGTGTGCTTGCCGCCTCTACTGCAATGGGTGATGTCGATGAGATGCCCCTCGACGCCGCCGTCAAAGCCGTCGAGCCGCAGGTGATCGAGTGGCGTCGCGATTTTCATGCCCATCCGGAACTGAGCAATCGCGAAACGCGAACTGCAGAGATCGTTGCGAAGCAACTCCGCGCCCTCGGCCTCGAGGTGAAAACCGGAATCGGCCTGACGGGCGTCGCGGCCGTGCTGCGTGGTGCGCAACCCGGCCCCACCCTCGGACTGCGCGCAGACATGGATGCACTGCCGGTCACCGAGCAAGTCGACGTGCCGTTCAAATCCAGGGTCACGACGCAGTTTCGCGGCGAGACGGTGGGAGTCATGCACGCCTGCGGCCACGACGCGCATGTCGCGATGCTGCTGGGCGTCGCCAAAGTACTGAGCGCGCAACGGCAGTCGCTGCGCGGCCAGGTACTGTTCATTTTTCAGCCCGCGGAAGAAGGGGCGCCGGAGGGCGAAACCGGCGGCGCGAACCGCATGCTGACGGAAGGCCTGTTCGACATCGCCAAACCCGAGGCAGTGTTCGGCCTGCACGTCATCGCCTCGCTGCCAACCGGCGTCATCGGCTACCGCCCCGGTCCCATGATGGCCGGTTCCGACAGTTTTACGATCAACGTGGTCGGTCGGCAGACGCACGGATCACGTCCCTGGGGTGGTGTCGATCCCGTGGTCGCTGCGGCTGAAATCGTCTCCGGCCTGCAAACCATCGTCAGTCGCCAGGTCGACATCACGGAGATTCCCACCGTCATCAGCATCGGCGCCATCAAGGGCGGCATCCGCTTCAACATCATTCCCGACAGCGTGGAAATGATCGGCACGCTCCGCACCTTCGACACCGGCGTGCGCGCCGACGTGATCGAGCGCATGAACCGCACGGTGACCAACATTGCCGCGGCACACGGCGCCACCGCCACGCTGACCGTGCGCGACAATGCGATCCCGCCGGTGGTCAACCATGCCGCCCTGACGCAGCGGGTCCTGCCATCGCTGGAACGCAGCGTCGGCAAGGACCACGTGCGCACGATCAGCCTGCAGACCACGGCCGAGGATTTTTCGTTCTACGGCCAGCAGGTGCCGTCGTTCTTCTTCTGGGTGGGCATCACACCGCCCGATCGCGATCCGGCGACGACGGCGTTCAATCATTCACCGCTGTTCTACCTCGACGAATCCGGCATGGCCGTCGGCATGCGCGCGATCCTGGCGGTCGCGACTGATTATCTGCAGGGGAAATAGGACAGAGAAGAGAACTCCACGGGGGACACGGGTCAGAGATACGG
Source organism: Povalibacter sp. (assembly GCF_036520495.1). Taxonomy (GTDB): domain Bacteria; phylum Pseudomonadota; class Gammaproteobacteria; order Steroidobacterales; family Steroidobacteraceae; genus Steroidobacter. The sequence continues at coordinate 55,738 of NZ_DATDJO010000036.1, forward strand.
ATTCTTCTTGCCCCGTGTCTCCCCGTGTTCCCCGCGGAAATTCCTGACTCTCAAGCCCGGCGCAGGCCGATGCAGAAGAGCGTGCTGACCTCGCGCGCGATGTGTTCGACACGTTCCTCGGCGTGCGTGCCGGTATCTTTCACCAGCCAGCTGACCAGGCCGGGCATGAGCAGCAGCTGGGCCATCAGGTCGTCGATACGGATGGTGCCTTCGGTGCGGCCCGTGTTCATGGCGTTCATGTAGCCCTCGGTCAGGGCCGCGGCCTGCGGTTCCATTTGCGCCTGGGTCTCGCCCTTGAGGGCTTCGTGTCCCACCAGCGGTGCCAGCGGCGACAGATCGTCGCGCAGGTAGGCGCGTGACAGTGCGTGGAACGACGCAGCGAGCGCCTGCACGCGCGTGCCTTCGTACGCCGTCATGCACTCCATGATGTACAGGAAGATCTTGAAGGCGCGCGAATAACAGGTGGCGAGCAGCGTCTGCTTGTCGCCTAGATGATGGTAGAGCGTGCGCTTGGTGGCACCGACGTGCCCGGCGATCTCTTCCAGCGACGTCGAGTCGATGCCCTTGCTGTTGAACAGGCGCGAGGCGATGGCGAGCAGGGTTTCGCGCTTGGCGTCGACGACGGCCTCGCGATCGAACACGCCCACGACGCGGGCCACCAGCGGCGACAGATTGATCGGCTGGAATTCCGGCATCTCACGCCGGTCGACAGCCACTCCTTCCAGCACGAAGCTCTTGAGGGCTACGGCGATCTGCTCCGGGCGGTAGGAGTGGGAGGCCGGCGCCCAGAAGCGCATCAACGGCACCCAGGTCACCAGACTGATGATGGTGGACGCACTGATCGTGGTATCGCAGCTGCGCAGCTCACCGGCTTGCGCGCCGGTCTCCAGCACTTTGGCCAGCCGCGTGATGATGGCGTCATACAGTCCCTGGATGATCTCGTGGCGTTCCTGGTTGAGCACGGCCACTTCAGCGCGCGTCGCAATCTCCGGCTGCGCCGGGTCGAGCATGCGATCGATGAACAGACAGACGACTTCCGCCGCATCGCCACCCAGACGAACGGCCTCGCCCAGGTGCCGCGCCATGACTTCGCAGGAACGGCGATAGCACTGGAAGACCAGATCCTCGCGATCCTCGATGTACTGATAGAGCGTGGCGCGCGAAACCCCGAGACTTTCTGCGATATCGCTCAGGGACGTGAGCGATACGCCACTCGCATTGAGGTGCCGGGCTGCAGCATCGAGCATCTGCTCGTGCCGAACCGCGGCCGCGCCGGGGAAATTCTGTCGGGCCAGGGCTTCACGACGCTTCTTCATAGGGAACGGGGTCAACTTAGCTAGATCAATGAAGCCGGTATCTTAGTACAGGATGCCGCCTGCTGGTGTCGCACCGCAGCACACGGATGTGTGCTAGCGCTGCCGGCATGACCGTCTATAGTCGCATCGCGAGCCCATGACCGCGCGCTTTCAAGAAACTCCATATGCAGGCCAGGACAGCGTTGGGTTTTATTGCAGTGCCCGCACGCACCGCGCCCCTGCTGGTCATCCTGACCTTCAGCCTCCTGCTGTTTCTGGCGTTCAGGGCCAGCCTGCTGGGGATTCCTCTGGGCCTGCTGCTGCTGACGGGCTTCTTCAATTACACCTTCGTGCTCATGGACAGCGCTATCAATGGCGACGCCGAGCCGCCGGTCCTGTCGATGGAGATGATGAATCCGCTAAGCACACCGCGATCCCTGTTGTTGCTCGCGTTGGTGCTGGTCGTTTTCTTCACGTCACGGGCCGCGGCCTATTGGCTGGGGGCGGGCTTCGCCGTGGTCGCAGCGATCGGGTGCGCCGCGGTCGTTCCCGCGCTGCTGTCTGTGCAAGCCATCACTGGCTCGACCCCGCAAGGGCTCAGCCTGCCCACTGCTTTGCGCCTGATCGGGCGACTTGGCGCCGATTACGCGACAGTGGTGCTGTTCATCCTGGCGGCAGGGCTGATCGGTATGTATGTGGGCTCGCTGAGCGCTCTGCCCCTTGCGCTACGAATCGCCGTGCTCATGTATTTCTGGCTGGCGTCGTTCTGCCTGATCGGCGGCATTCTGCGCGAGCGGGCCGACGACATTGGCCTCGGGGATGCCTGGACTCCGCAGCCGGTCGAGGATCCCGGCAATGACGAGCGGGACCGACAGCGGACCCGTCTGGTGGATCGGATCTATGCCGAATGGCGCGGCGGCGCGCACGCAAACGCCTGGCAAAGCGTCATGGGACACGTCGGGCAGGGGCCCGATGCGCTGGTCGAACTCGAATGGCTGTACGAGCGCGTCGCGCTGGCCCGATCCGCGACTGGCGAACCGGTTGGCGCACGAAATCCTGCCGCGGTGGCTCGCCGCCCGGCGCAATGGCCAGGCCGTCGACATGGTGCGGGCGCGGTTGCGCTGCGATCCGGAATTCCGCTTGCTATCGAGCAGCGATCTGCTGCAGATCGCCAGGCTGGCGCGCGATGCGGGCGATCGCCCCACGGCGCGGGCTCTGCTGCATGACCTCGACCGGTTCTATCCCGGCGATGCAGCACGAACGGCCGCCGCGTCGTTGATTCGGCAACTGGAGAGATGAGTTTTCGCAACTGATGCTCCGTGCGGTCGCGCAAGCCGGCGCGCGAATCATCGGCGTGTGCCACACTCTCACCGCGCAGATCGACGGGAGGAAGGTATCGGCTGCGCAGGAGTTTATGAATCGAGCCAGGCGCCTGATCCTGAGCCATGCCGCGGCCTTGCTGGCTGCGCTGCTGATTCCTTGTATCGATGTCCAGGCATCCGCGAGCGCCGGTCGCAGCCCGCCTCCGACCGACCCCATCAGCATTCCGTTTCCTTCACTCGAGCCCGATCACCTTTACGCAGCGCCGACTCGCCCGGATCGCATCGGCAGGGTACTGGCGCCGGTCATGATCAACGGCAGGGGACCCTTCCGGATGATGGTGGATACCGGCGCCAATCAGTCCGTGCTGACGCAACGGCTCGCCGATGCCGCCGGCCTCACGGTCGACGCGCTGAACACTATCAAGCTGAACGGCGTCACGGGCGCGTTCCAGGTCCCGACCGCGAACGTGGAGAGCTTCGAAACGGGTGACCTGCGCCAGCAAGGACTGCAACTGCCGGTCATGAATGCGGTCATGGGGGGTGCGGACGGCATTCTGGGCATGCAGGGATTCGATGGCCTGCGCCTGAGCGTGGACTTCCTGAATGATCAGATCAGTATCGACCGCTCGCGCGCGCAACGACCACCGCCGGGATTCGCACGCCTGCCGGTCAAGATCCACTTCAATCGCCTGCTGCTGGCCTCCGGGCGGGTCGGTGGCGTGCGGGTGCATGCGGTCATCGACACGGGGGCGGAACGCACGCTGGGCAACATGGCGCTGCGTCGTGCGCTGCAGGCCCGCAAGAGCATCGATAAACCGCCCAAGTCCACCGGTGTGATCGGCCTGTCCGAGGTGATGCAGCGCGGCGAGATGATTTACACGCGCAAGCTGCGCCTGGGCGATATCGCGGTCACCGACGTCGATGTGATCTACGGCGACATCGACGTCTTCCGTCTCTGGGATCTGGAAGATGAACCGGCGATGCTCATCGGTATGGACGTGCTGGGCACGGTGCATACCCTGGTCGTCGACTACCGGCTCAAGGAGGTGCACATCCGGCCGCGCAGTTGAGAGCGCGATTCGCATCGATGGCACGGCGGCTCGCTACAATCCGGTCATGCAAACACCCGCCGCTGCCTTCTACAACAGCCCTGCCCGCCTGCAGCACGAGTACGACGAGGTCTTCGCCCGCTCCTGGCAGGTCGTCGGCCATGTCGGCCAGCTGCAGCAGTCCGGCGACTACTTCACGACGCAGATCGGCAGCGAGCCGCTGGTCTTCGTCAACGACGGCGGCACGATCCGCGGCTTCTTCAATGTCTGTCGGCATCGCGCGGGTCCAGTGGCGATCGGCTGCGGTCACGCGCCGCGTCTGGTGTGCCGTTACCACGGCTGGACCTATGAACTGTCGGGTCGGCTGTTGCGCACCACCGAGATGGAGGGCAGCGACTTCGATCCGGAGCAGATCCGTCTGCAACCCGTCGCGGTACACATTCTTGGTCCGGTGATCTTTGCCGCGCTCGATCCGGCGACGCCGCCTTTCGACAGCCTGTTTCCCGGCGTCGCCCAACGCTGCGCACCGCTCGACATCGACCGGATGCAATACGTCACGACACGCACCTACGCGGTGAATTCCAACTGGAAGGTGTACGTCGACAACTATCTCGAGGGCTATCACATCCCGCTGGTGCATCCCTCGCTGAATCGCGAGATCGACTATCGCCAGTACATCACCGAACTCGGCGAACGTTACGTGCTGCAGTTCGCGCCCGTCCGCGCGGGTACGGCGAAACTGTACGGCGGCAGCGCCGGCAATCAGGAAGCGGTCTACTACTGGCTGTTCCCGAACGTCATGCTGAACATCTACGAAGGCCAGATGCAGACCAACGTCGTGATTCCGCTCGACGTGAACCACACCCTCGTCCGCTTCGACTGGTTCGCGCTGGACTCCGTGAGCAGCCCTGACGGCAAGGAACGCTGGGACAAACTCGTATCGTTCAGCGAAGAAGTACAGGCCGAGGACGCCGGCATCTGCGAAATCGTGCAGGGAAACATCAACTCCCGCGCCTACCGGTCCGGCCCTTACTCACCGAAACGTGAAAGCGGCGTGCACCTGTTCCATACGCTGATGCGGGCGTGGGACTGAAGGCAACGGAAGAAGATCTCCACGGGATCACGGGGTCAGAAGATCAGAAATCTCTATCTGATCCGCCTGTGGGCCGGCTTCAGCCGGACGAGCCTCGATTCTTGGGATGTCCGACTGAAGTCGGACCCACGTAGAGATTGAGAAGAAGCCGGACCCAGCGTCGGACGATCATCGCCCTCCATGACCTCGGGTGCGCCCGTCACGAATCGGTAACGACTACTCATCGTGCGTGATCCTCCACGCACGCAGATCGTCCCGTCGCACTCCCGGACGCGCTGAAAATTCAGGCGGTTGTGAGGCCGGTGATCCCGCAGTCAACCGCGACCTCACTTTCGTTCATGTGCACATGAGAAAAAGTATTCCTGCATTACCTTCATCAATGTCGTGCATCCATCGGGATTTGTCGCGTCTACGTCCATCCCTACAGTACCGATCCGGGAAAGCTGTCTTTTGGAGTTGGGGAATCGTCATGTTCAAGTCGCTGCGCACTGTTTCGACCGCCGCCATCGTTCTGCCTCTGGCCGTGGCCAGCGCCATCATCCTGTCCGGATGCAGCAGCGAAGCCACGCCGGCCCCCACCCAGCAGGCAACCCCCGTCGAGGTCGCTGCTGCTCTGCAGCGGGATGTGACGGAATGGGATGAATTCACCGGCCGCATCGAAGCCGTCGAATCGGTGGAGATTCGCCCGCGCGTCACGGGCTACATCGAAAGCGTGAACTTCACGGAAGGCAGCCTCGTCCGCAAGGATGACCTGCTGTTCGTGATCGATCCGCGGCCGTATCGCGCGGAGCTCGACAAGGCCAGCGCCGAACTCACCCGCGCGCAGGCCCGCGCTGAACTCTCGCATAGCGATGTCAAGCGCAGCGAGAAGCTGCAGGCGATCAAGGCCGTGTCGCAGGAAGAGTACGACCAGCGCCTGAACAGCGCCCGCGAGGCGGATGCATCGGTGGCCGCCGCGAGGGCAGCCGTCGAAGCGGCGAGACTCGACCTGAGCTTTACGCGCGTGACGGCGCCGATCTCCGGCCGCGTCAGCAAGGCAGAAATCACCGCAGGCAATCTCGTCAGTGCGGGTAGTGGCTCGGCTCCGCTGCTGACCACCATCGTGTCGGTGAATCCGATCTACGTGTCCTTCGACGGCGACGAGCAGGTGTATCTCAAGTACGCGGAGCTCGCGCGCCGCGGCGAGCGCACGAGTTCGCGCGATGCAGCGAATCCCGTGCAGATGGGCCTCACCAATGAGGACGGTTATCCGCATACGGGCACGATGGTGTTCGTCGACAACCGGATCGATCCGCGCACGGGCACGATTCGCGCCCGCGCATCCTTCTCCAACCACGACGGCTACTTCACGCCCGGCCTGTTCGCCCGCGTGAAGCTGCTGGGGCACGACTCGTACAAGGCCGTGCTGGTCGACGATCGTGCCGTCGGTACCGATCAGAGCCAGAAGTTCGTCTACGTCGTCGACGCGGAGAACAAGGTCACCTACCGCAGCGTGAAGATCGGCCGGCTGACCGACGGTCTGCGCATCGTGCTGGAGGGACTGGCTCCCGGCGAGAACGTCGTCGTGAACGGACTGCAGCGCGTGCACCCGGGCACGGTCGTCACGCCTGAACTCACAGCGATGGACGCGCGCGTGAACGCCGATCAGCGTTTCGCCACCGCCAGGTCATCGCCGACGCCACCCATTGCGGCGGCCAAGCCGGATGCCAAGACCCTGTAGTCGATCCCACTGACCGAGTAACGCTGGATTGCCCGGCCTCTCCTCCTCGCCCGGAGGGGAGTCGGACGCGGCTTCTCTGCAGATTCATCACATGAAGTGAACCCATGAACATCTCCCGCTTCTTCATCGACCGGCCGATCTTCGCGGCAGTGCTGTCGATCGTCATCTTCCTGGTCGGCGCCATTGCCATGGTGCAATTGCCGATCAGCCAGTACCCGGAAGTCGTACCGCCGTCGGTGGTGGTGCGCGCCCATTACCCCGGTGCGAATCCCAAGGTGATCGCCGAGACGGTCGCCGCGCCGCTGGAACAGGAAATCAACGGCGTCGAGAACATGCTTTACATGTCCTCGCAGGCGACCAGCGACGGCGTGATGACCCTGACCGTCACGTTCCGTCTCGGCACCGACGTCGATAACGCGCAGGTGCAGGTGCAGAACCGCGTGTCACAGGCGTTGCCGCGGCTGCCCGAAGACGTGCGCCGGCTCGGTGTCACCACGCTCAAGGCCTCGCCCGACCTGTTGATGGTCGTGCATCTGATTTCACCGGAGGGTCGCTACGACACGGCCTACCTGCGCAACTACGCGACGCTGCAGATTCGCGATGTGCTCGCGCGTCTGCCAGGCATGGGTGACGTGCGCCTGTTCGGCTCGGGCGATTACTCGATGCGCGTCTGGCTCGATCCGGACAAGATCGCGAGCCGCGGTCTGCTGCCCAGCGATGTCGTGAAGGCGATTCGCGAACAGAACGTGCAGGTTGCCGCCGGACAGATCGGTGCGCCGCCCAATGCCGGCACCAGCGATTACCAGCTCAATGTCACGACCACCGGCCGACTGATCACCGAACAGGAATTCGGCGACATCATCGTCAAGACGCTGCCGGACGGATCGGTGACGACGTTGAAGGACGTCGCCCGCATCGAACTCGGTGTCGGACAGTATTCGCTGCGCGCGCTGCTGAGCAATCAGCCGGCCGTAGCCATCCCGATCTCGCAGGCGCCGAATGCCAACGCACTGGAACTCTCCGATGCCGTGCGCAATACCATGGCGGAGTTGAGCCAGAACTTTCCGGAAGGAGTGAAATACGAAATCGTCTACGACCCGACGATCTTCGTGCGCGACTCGATCAAGGCCGTGATCGAGACGCTGGTCGAAGCGCTGGTGCTGGTCGTCATCGTGGTAATCGTGTTCCTGCAGACCTGGCGCGCCTCGATCATTCCGCTGCTGGCGGTGCCCGTGTCGATCATCGGCACGTTCGGGCTGATGCTGGCATTCGGCTTCTCCATCAATGCCCTGTCGCTGTTCGGACTGGTGCTGGCCATCGGCATCGTGGTCGACGATGCGATCGTCGTGGTCGAAAACGTCGAACGCAATATCGAAGCCGGACTCTCGCCGCGCGAAGCAACCTACAAGGCCATGCAGGAAGTCAGCGGCCCGATCATCGCGATCGCGCTGGTCCTGGTCGCGGTGTTCGCGCCGATTGCATTCATCACGGGTCTGACCGGCCAGTTCTACAAGCAGTTCGCGCTGACGATTGCGATCTCGACGGTGATCTCGGCCATCAATTCGTTGACGCTGAGCCCCGCCCTCGCTGCATTGCTGCTCAAGCCTCACGGCGCGGAGCCCGACGCCCTTACTCGCGGCATGAACCGTCTGCTCGGCGGCTTCTTCCGACGCTTCAACGCATTCTTCGACAAGTCGGCCAGGAGCTACGTCGGCGGCGTGCGCGGCGTGCTGGCCCACAAGTCGGTGGCCATGAGCGTCTTCGCCGGACTGCTCGTGCTGACCTGGGTGATGTTCCAGATCGTGCCCAAGGGCTTCATCCCGGTGCAGGACAAGCAGTACCTGGTCACGGTCGTCCAGCTGCCGAACGGCGCTTCGCTGGATCGCACGGAAGCCGTCGTGCGCCAGGTCGGCGAGATCGGACTGAAGACTCCCGGGGTGGCAAGTGCGGTGCAGTTCCCTGGCCTGTCGATCGCCGGCTTCACCAACACGCCGAACTCGGCCGTCGTGTTCTTCGGTCTTGCCGACTTCGATGAGCGTGAATCCAAGGAGCTTTATGGACTCAGCATCGCGAATACGCTGAATCGCGAACTGAGCTCGATCCGGGAAGCGCAGATCGCCGTGTTCCCGCCGCCGGCCGTGCAAGGCCTCGGCACGATCGGCGGCTTCAAACTGCAGCTCGAGGATCGTGCCGACATCGGCTATGACGAGCTCTATCGCGCAACCCAGGCCGTCATGACGCAGGCGCGACAGGCGCCCGAGCTCGCCGGTGTGTTCTCGACGTACGAGGTCAGCGTGCCGCAGATCCAGGCCGACGTGAACCGCGTCAAGGCCAAAGAACACGGCGTGGCGCTCAACGACGTCTTTGAAACGCTGCAGGCGTATCTCGGCTCGATCTACGTGAACGACTTCAATCGCTTCGGCCGCACCTACCAGGTGATCGCACAGGCCGATGCGCCGTTCCGTTCGAAGGCCGAGGACATCCTGCGACTGCAGACGCGCAACGATCGCGGCGAGATGCTGGCGCTGGGCTCGATCATCCGCGTCTCCGAGAGCTACGGACCGGATCGCGTGTTCCGCTACAACGGCTATCTGACTGCCGACATCAACGGCGGTCCGGCGCCCGGCTATTCCACCGGTCAGGCGAAAGCCGCGATGGAAAAAATCCTCACCGAGACGCTGCCCAATGGCGTGAAGTATGAGTGGACCGATCTCACGTATCAGGAAGTGATCGCAGGCAACAGCTCCGTGTTCATCTTCCCGCTGTGTGTACTGCTGGTCGTTCTGGTGCTCGCCGCGCTCTACGAGAGCTGGACCTTGCCGCTGGCGATCGTGCTGATCGTGCCAATGGCGCTGCTCTCCGCGATTGCGGGCGTCTGGCTCTCGGGCGGCGACAACAACATCTTTACCCAGATCGCGTTCTTCGTGCTGGTGGGCCTCGCCAGCAAGAACGCCATTCTGATCGTCGAGTTTGCCAAGGACCGCGAGCTGGCCGGCGTCGCGCCGGTCGCTGCGGCCCTGGAAGCGGCGCGCCTGCGATTACGTCCCATCCTCATGACGTCCATCGCGTTCATCATGGGCGTCGTGCCGCTGGTCCTGTCGTCGGGTGCAGGTGCGGAGATGCGTCATGCCATCGGCATCGCCGTGTTCTCCGGCATGCTCGGGGTGACCTTCTTCGGCCTGTTCCTGACACCAGTGTTCTATGTCCTGCTGCGCGCGGCGGCGAAAGAGAAAAAGCTCAAGTCGCATGGGCCGGTGGCAACTGTTGAAGGAGTCAATCATGCGTAAGCAAGAAGCCAACTGGCCGACTGGCAAACGGGTGCGCTGGCCCGATGCGCGCCGCGCGGCGAAGACATCCGTTGTGCTGATTACAGCGGCGATTCTCGCGGCCTGCGCCGTGGGGCCTGATTACCACGAGCCGAAGGTGACGACACCGGATCAGTTCGTCGGTGTCGAAGGCGTGCAGGCGAGTACCGTGGATCTGGAACGGGACTTCTGGAAGTCGTTCAACGATGAGAAGTTGAATGAACTGATCGAAGAGGCGCTGCGGGCGAATCACGATATTCGCATTGCCATCACGAATCTGCGCGAAGCGCGCGCGATTCACGGCGAGGCGCGGCTCGATCTCGCACCCACGGTCACTGCCGGTGGCGGTCATATCGAATCGCGCGCCAGCGAACGACAGACGTTTGCGGGGGCGGACCGCGATCAGGACTACTACCAGGCATCGTTCGATGCGTTCTGGGAGCTGGATTTTTTCGGTCGCGTCCGCCGCAACAATGAGGCGTCGGCAGCGCTCGTGCAGGCAGCCGAAGCCGGCGTCTACAACACACAAGTCAGTGTGACGGCGGAAACGGCGCGCAGCTACTTCGACCTGCGCGGCTCACAGCAGCGACTGGAAGTCGCACGTCGCAACGCCGACAACCAGGATGAGTCGCTACGCATCACGCAGGCGCGACTCGATGCCGGTCGCGGCACGCAGCTCGACGTGTCGCGTGCCCAGGCACAGTTGAGCGCGACGCTCGCGACGATTCCGGATTTCGAAGCGGCCGTCACGCGCTCGGTCCTGCGGCTGGGCGTGCTGACGGGTAACTCACCCGAGAGCCTGCTCACGACGCTGGACAAGTTCGCGCCGCTGCCTGCGCTGCCAGCGACCTACAGTATCGGCACACCGGAAAGTCTGCTGCGCCGTCGCCCCGACATTCGCATGGCGGAGCGTCAGCTCGCCTCGTCCACCGCCGCGATCGGCGTCGCCGTGGGCGATCTGTTCCCGCGCATTTCCTTCGTCGGTCGCTGGGGTTTCGACGCCGTGTCGTCCGGCGATCTGGGCAAGACCGCCAGCGAAACGTTCGCGTTCGGTCCAAGCATCCAGTGGGCCGCCTTCGATCTGGGCCGCGTCAATCAACGGATCAAACAGCGTGAGGCGTCTGCAGACGGCGCATTGGCTCGCTATCAGCAAACAGTACTGCGCGCGCTGGAAGAGACGGACGCGAGTCTCACGGACTATGCGAAGTCGCGGGTGAAGCAGCAGCATCTCGCATCGAGTGCAACAGCGTCTGCCGAAGCCGCGCATCTGGCACGCGCACGATTCGACAGCGGTGTGGCCGACTTCCTTACCGTGCTCGACGCGGAACGCACGATGCTCGACGCAGAAGACCGGCTGGCGCAGAGCGAAACGCAGACGGCAACCGCACTGCTGGCGATGTACAAGGCGCTCGGCGGCGGCTTCCGGCCACTGCCTCAAGGGGCGTCGCTCAGGTAAGGCGTACGGCCGATCAGGAGACAAGACTTCCACGGGGTACACGGGGAAACACGGGGTGGAAGAACTGCATTTTTGTAGCCTTCTCCTGCCCCGTGTACCCCGTGGAGATCTCGGCGTTCTCGTCGCCTGACGCCACCGCGACGCTTAAGTCAGTACCACTGCGCGAAAGCCGCACTAGCCCCGCAGGAACGGCAGCGTCGGCTGCGCGAAGTTCTTCAGGTTGGGCAGCACGGTCGACAGGCGCTGCGGACCGACGCCAAACCAGCCGGCGAGGGTCGCCGCGTACTGATCGACTGAAGTGGTCGGGACCCAGCGACCCAGCCTGTCCGCGTCACTGGGCCCTGCGACTCGCAGATCCGGGAAGCTGCCATAGCAGGTGCGCCCCTGCACCGCGCCGCCCAGGATGAAGTGATGTCCGCCCCACGCATGATCGGTGCCGTTGGTCGTATTCACATGCAGCGTTCGCGAGAACTCGGAATGCGTGAACGCCGTGACCTGCGAGCCGGCGCCCATGCGGTTCATTGCCTTGTTGAATGCCGCCAGCGCATCGCCGAGCTGGCGCAACAACGAGGCATGCGTGGTGAGTTGCGCCGCGTGCAGATCGAAGCCGCCGAGCGAACAGAAGAACACCTGGCGCTGCGTCCCGTGCGAATGCCGCTGTTCGATCAGCCGGGAGGTCGCTGTCAGTTGCTTGGCAATCCCCGTGGTCAGCCCCGTGAATGCCGCCTTCGTGATGGGCGCCGACGCGGACAACGCCGCGTTGATCGTGTCGCGCTTCTCGAGTGTGAAGCCACTGACATCCTGTGCGGAGGCGACGAGCTGCGATTCCTTGTCGATGTCGTGCAACTGCATCCATGCAGCGAGCCGCGCCTGCGAGGCCGGAGTATTGTCGACACCGTGCAGTTCCATCAGACCGGAACTCGGCACGACCATCGCTTCTGACCTGACGCCCACGCCGAAGCGACTGGCGCCGGCCACGGAGATGAGTCCTGGCATACCCCCTGCCACGCCGTCGATCTCATCCATCAGCCGGCCGCCCCACCCCGTCCCGGTCGCCTTGCCGGCAATCGATGCCTGCCATTGCCGCACCTGGTCGGCGTGCGAGAAGAGGCCGGGAATGCGCACGCTGCTGTCGCCGCCCGTACGGTATTCCGCGACGCTCAACGGCCGCTCCAGCGTACCGACATTGAACAACAGTGCCAGTTGCCCCTCGTCCCAGGCGGGGACGAGGCTGCTGAGCGAGGGATGCAGTCCGTACGGCGTCGAGCCATCGGGCAACGCGAGCTTCGCGAGCTTGTCTTTCGGGAGCGTCAACCCACCGCGCGCCTTGCCGTACTGCGAATAGGCAGTGCCATCCAATGGCACGACCGTGTTGTTCGAATCGTTGCCGCCGGCGAGAAAAATGCAGACCAGTGCTTTGTAGCCGCCGGTGTCGTCCGCCAGAGCACGCAATGCACCGAGTTGCGAGAACAGACACGCGCCGCCGATCGCACCTGCACCGCGCAAGAAATCCCGTCGTTTCATCAACGCTGCACCTGATATTGGGGAGAGACGGCCAGGAGGTAGGCGGCCATTCGCACATGCTCACGCGCATCGTTGCGATCCAGCGCCTCGGTCGCCCGCAGGACGATCTGTCGTGCCGGCATCGAGAGGCGACCCGCCATCAACCGAACATCGAGTTCGTCGAGCAGCTGCGGCAGGGTCGCAACCGCAGACAGTGAGGTCAGATCCACGGACGTCCCTGTGCTGCGAACCACCGTGGACTGCGGCTTGGCGCCGCCGGCATAGAACATCTGATAAACGAATTCGGCGCGCAGCAGCGCGCGGTTGCTATCGTAAATGCCGAACTCGGGCCCGAGCAGGTCGGTGCCGCGAACCACGTTCAATGGCGAGTAGTAGTTGAACACGGACGGCGCCGTAAAAATGTTCTGACCCATGCCGACCGCCTGCGCACGCAGGTAGACGCCATCGGACTGGCCGCCCAGGCCGCGCAGCAATCCCGTCATGAAGAACGCGGGCTCCTTGAGGCGGCCGAAATCATGATCGTCCTCGCGACTGCCACGCGCTTCCGGATCCAGCAGAATTGCCCGGACCACCGCACGCAGATCGCCGCGTACCCCATGGCCGTTGTCCTCGAACACGGCTGCGACGCGGCCAACGTAGGCGGGCGAAGGATTGCTCGTGACCAGATGCTGGATCAGTCGCTGACCGATGAACGGCGCGACATTGGGATGCTGGAAGATCACATCCAGCGCCGCGCGCAGATCCTGTTGTGCACTCTGGCCGGCGGGCAGCGTAACGCCCTTCAGCAAGGTCTTGCCCGTCAGATCGTGCTGCGCCTCGATGGCAACCAGCGGCTCGATGAAATTGGATGGGTTGGTCCAGCGCGACATCGCGCCGTCTGTCGGCGCGAACGTCCAGCCCGTGAACGCCCGCGCGAAGGCGTCGACCACATCCTGGTCGTAGGCCGGGAGCGGCGTGCCGCTCGCATCGATGCGCACGCTGCCGTCGGGATTCAGCAACTGCGTGCCGATGGAAAAGAGCTGCAGGCATTCGCGGGCGAAATTCTCGTTCGGTTGCCGCGACGCGCTGGACTTGGGATTGTTGACCATGTCCAGGAACGCACCCATGACGGGACTCAGAGTGACGGCCTCGAGCAGTTCGCGATAGTTGCCGAAGGCATGGTCGAGCAGCAGGTTCTGATAACCCGCCATGCCGGCTGCATGCGTCACTTCCGTGCCCGACACGACGAAGATCTGCGACAAGGCGAACGCCACCCGCTGACGCAGCTGGTCGCGGCCCGCCATGGCATTGGCGAAGAACTGCCGCTGCACTTCGAACAGTGAGTAGTGATCCCGATTGCAGAGGCTCTGTGGACTGTTCGGCACGCTGGCACTGTTCCGGCACTCCGTCGGCGCCGCGGAGCTCAGGTAGGTGAACCCGTTGTAGCCCGTGCGCTCGATCGCAAACTGCTGCTCGATAAACGCGTCGTAACCGATGGCCTGCACCTCGGCCAGATCGCCCTTGGTGGCGCCGAACGTGCTCTGATTGAGAAAGCGCAATGCATCGCGGCGCTGCGCCGTCGCATCCGTCGGCGGCTGCCAGACGTCCTCGGGCTGCGCAGGGCCGGGATCAGACTGTGGATCTGCGGGCGCCGGAGCCGACGGCGCAGCGGGCGCCCCCGGAGTCGGCGTGCCGCTGTTGCTCGGCGACGTCGAAGCCGACCCGCCACCGCCACAGGCGCTCGTGAACAGGACGACTGCGAGCACCAGCGCGCTCCGCCATGAATCCGCCAATCGATGATCGAGGATGCGAATCACGATGATGTTCTGGTCGAGCCGACGACTCGGGGAATGAGTCAGGGTGCGCACCGTACGCACTCGATCGCGTCGTCGCGCGAATGCACTTCACGTGAACCTGTCGGGCTTTCTCCTCACATCGGCTGCAAATGAACAATTGCGAATCGACTGGCGCCCTCATGCAGGGAGTGTCTTATCGCTGTTTGAGACTTCCCCACCGACCAATTCGCTGCTGTCATTCCTCGCTGATCAACCATGACATTTTCTGGCATCTAAACTTGCCGCGATCGATCCTCACGGCGGTATCCTGCGAATCTCACGCAGAACCGCCATGAGCACCGAGCATCTTTTCCATCCTGCCGTCGCCAGCTGGTTCGACCGGACTTTTTCCGGGCCGACACCGGCGCAGATCGATGCATGGCCGGCAATCCAGTCGGGAAAAAATGTACTCATTGCAGCACCGACCGGATCGGGCAAGACGCTCGCTGCATTTCTCGCCGTCATCGATGAACTGGTGCGCGAAGGCAGTCAGTGGGGACTGCCGGATGAAACACGCATCCTCTACGTGTCGCCCCTGAAGGCGCTGTCGAACGACATTCACAAGAATCTCGAGGCGCCGCTCGCCGGCATTCGCGAGCATCTGAAGGATCACACCATCCGCGATGTCCAGATCCGATCGTGGGTCCGCACCGGCGATACGCCGCAGCACGAGCGCGCGCAGGTTCGCAAGAAGCCGCCGCACATCGTCGTCACCACGCCCGAGTCTTTGTACATCCTGCTCGGTTCCGCCTCCGGCCGCGACATGCTGTCGACGGTCACTACGGTCATCGTCGACGAAATCCACGCCGTCGCGGGCAGCAAGCGCGGCAGTCATCTCTCGATTTCCCTGGAACGGCTGGAAGCGCTCACCAACCGGCGCGTGCGCCGTATCGGATTGTCGGCGACGCAGAAGCCCATCGAGGAGGTCGCGAAATTCCTGACGGGCCTGCCGTCAGCCGGCTCCGAGCCGCAATCCTGCGTCATCGTCGATAGCGGCCATGTGCGTCAGCGCGATCTCGCCATCGAGCTTCCCGATGCACCGCTCGAAGCCGTGATGTCGGGCGAGGTCTGGACGCAGATCTACGATCGCCTCGCGGCGCTCATTCGCGAACATCGCAGCACACTGGTCTTCGTGAATACCCGCCGGCTGGCGGAGCGGCTCGCGCGGCATCTCTCGGAACGACTCGGCGAAGAGAACGTCACTGCGCATCACGGCAGTCTCGCCAAGGAGCGACGACTGAATGCGGAGCAGCGCCTGAAGCGCGGCGAACTGCAGGCGCTGGTGGCGACGGCATCGCTGGAGCTCGGCATCGACATCGGCGATGTCGACCTCGTCTGTCAGTTGAGTTCGCCGCGGTCGATCAATGCTTTCCTGCAACGCGTCGGCCGTTCGGGTCACGCGGTCGGCGGTACGCCGAAGGGCCGCATTTTTCCGCTCTCACGCGATGACCTGGCCGAATGCACGGCGCTGCTCGATGCCGTGCGTCGCGGCGAGCTGGATCGTCTGAAGATTCCCGAGAACGCGATCGACGTTCTGGCGCAGCAGATCGTCGCTGAAACGGCGGCCCGCGAGTGCGGCGAGAACGAGCTGTTCGATCTCATGCGCCGCGCCTATCCCTATCGCAATCTCGAGCGCAGTGTCTTCGACCAGGTGCTGCACATGCTCGCGGAAGGTTTTACGACCCGTCGCGGACGCCACGGCGCACTGGTGTATCACGATGCCGTGAATCATCTGGTGCGCGGACGCAAAGGTGCGCGGCTCACGGCGATCACTTCGGGTGGCGCGATTCCGGACACGTCGGACTACCAGGTCATGCTGGAACCGGAAGGCTCCCTGGTAGGAACCGTGAATGAGGACTTTGCCGTCGAGAGTCTGCAAGGCGACATCTTCCAGCTCGGCAATCAGTCCTATCGCATCCTGCGGGTGGAACGCAGCGTCGTGCGCGTGGAGGATGCCCACGGCGAACCACCCTCGATTCCGTTCTGGCTGGGCGAAGCGCCCGGACGCACGGCGGAACTGTCGGTCGCCGTGTCGCGATTGCGTGAGGAAATCTCCGCGCGCCTGGACTCCAATGAGGTGACTGCAACCCAGTGGCTCGAGGACGAGCTTGGCCTGTCGGACTCCGCCGCTTCGCAACTCACTGCCTACCTGGCTTCCGCACGGGCTGCATTGGGCAACCTGCCCACGCAGGAGCTGATCATTTTCGAGCGCTTCTTCGATGAAGCGGGCGGCATGCAGCTCGTCATCCATTCGCCGTTCGGCAATCGCATCAACCGGGCCTGGGGGCTCGCGCTGCGCAAGCGTTTCTGCCGTAGCTTCAATTTCGAACTGCAGGCGGCGGCGACCGAAGACACGATCATCCTGTCGCTGACGACTGCGCATAGTTTCGAACTGAAGGATGTCGCGCGGTACCTGCACCCGAATACGGCGCGCGATCTGCTGATCCAGGCGCTGCTCGACGCACCGATGTTCACGACGCGCTGGCGCTGGGACGCGTCGATCGCGCTGGCGTTGCCGCGTTTTCGCGGCGGCAAGAAAGTGCCGCCAGCACTGGCGCGCATGAACGCAGAGGATCTGCTCGCCTCGGTGTTCCCCGATCAGGTCGCCTGCGGCGAGAACCTCGTCGGCGATATCGAAGTTCCGGATCATCCGTTGGTGCAGCAGACGGTGCGCGACTGCCTGGAAGATGCGATGGACATCGAGGGCTTCGAACGCCTGTTGCGCGGTCTGTACAGCGGCGACATCCGCGTCGACGCCAGGGATCTGACCGAGCCATCGCCGTTGGCGCTCGAAGTTCTGTCGGCGCGACCGTATGCCTATCTCGATGATGCGCCGCTGGAGGAACGTCGCACGCAGGCCGTGATGAGCCGGCGCTGGATGGATCCAGACTCAGCGGCAGACATCGGCAGGCTCGATCCGGACGCCATCGCGCGTGTTCGCGAGGAAGCGTGGCCTGACTCGGGATCCGCAGACGAACTGCACGACGCCTTGTTGTGGCTCACGTACCTGACGACCCAGGACGTCGAGAGCAACGCAGCGTGGCCGGCCCTGCTGCATGACCTGATCACGCAGCGGAGAGTCGTGAAACTGGATTCCTGCTTCGTCGCCGTCGAACGGCTGCCGTTGCTGGACGCGGCGCTCGGCCCGCTCGATGCGGATGCACGCGCAGCCATACCCGCGGCCTATGCGAAATCCTGGTCGAAGGAAGATGCCTTTGTCGAAATCGTGCGCGGACGCCTGGGCGGACTGGGCCCGACGACAGCGCAACAGATCGCCGCATCGCTGGGCAGCGAGACGAAAGACATTGACGCAGCTCTGCTGGCGCTCGAAGCGGAAGGCACTGCCATGCGCGGCCAGTTCGAAGCCGCTCCTTCTTTCGCCTCTGGCCAGTGGCTGACCGAGAGGGAATCCCACGGGACAGCAGCCAGTCCCCAGCAGCCCCATGATTCCGTCGTGCAATGGTGCGACCGCCGCCTGCTCGCGCGCATCCATCGCTATACCGTCAAGCGTCTGCGTGCCGAGATCGAGCCCGTGCAGGCGCGGGACTTCCTGCGATTCCTGTTCGATTGGCAACGCGTCACGCCCGCCGCCCGGATGCAGGGACCCGATGCGGTGCCGGCGATTCTCACGCAGCTCGAAGGGTTCGAAGCCGCAGCAAGTGCGTGGGAAACAGAAGTACTGCCGGCGCGCATCGCCGAATACGAACCCGCGTGGCTCGATGAACAGTGTCTCGCCGGCCGGATCGTCTGGGCACGGCTCGCGGCTCGCAGCGGCGATGCCGAACGCGGCGCCGCCCCGGTCCGATCGACACCCATCGCCTTGCTGGCACGACGCAACGTGCGCGTGTGGTCCGGTTTCACGACCCCGACGGAGGGCGCGCAGCTCACCTCGAAGGCCAGGCAGGTCGCTGAGTTCATACAGATGCACGGTGCTTCCTTCTTCGATGAAATCGTCGAAGGCGCCGGACTGCTGACGACGCAGGTCGAAGAAGCACTGGGTGAACTGGTGGCACTGGGCCTGGTGAATTCCGACAGCTTCGGCGGCCTGCGCGCACTGTTGATCCCTGCAGATCGCCGTCGGCCCAGTGCACGCGACGTACGACGCAAACGTCGCATCGCCATCTTCGGCATGCAGGATGCGGGACGATGGACGTTGGTGCGAAGAGCGGGCTATGGGCCGCTGGGCACTGTCCCGCGGGATTCCCTCCCGGTCAGGCGCTGGCCGGAGGAGAAAGCAAGCCACAATGCCCGTTCGGACGCCTCTTCTGGCCAGAGCCCGGAGCCCAGAGCCCAGCACCCCGTATCGGCGGAAGCCGACGCGATCGACCACGTCTGCCGCACCCTGCTACGCCGCTGGGGCGTCGTGTTCTGGAAACTGCTGCAGCGTGAGTCCGACTGGTTGCCGCCGTGGCGGCAGATCCTGCTGTGTCTGCGCCGGCTCGAAGCGCGCGGCGAGATTCGCGGTGGGCGTTTCATCGCTGGCTTTTCGGGCGAGCAGTTCGCATTGCCTGAAGCGATCAGCCTGCTGCGCGACGCACGACGCAAACCACAGAACAACGAACTGGTCTCCCTGTCGGGAGCAGACCCGCTCAATCTGATCGGCATCGTCACGCCCGGCGGCCGCCTGCCATCGCTCACCGGCAATCGACTGCTGTATCGCGACGGCCTGCCGATCGCGATCTTCGCGGGCGGCGAAGTGAAGTTCCTTGAGGAATTGGCACCGGCCGAACAATGGCAGGCACAGAACGCACTGCTGCGTCGTCAGGTACCGGCGCTGCTCGGCGACCTGGCATAGACCGGCATCAAGAGCAGGAACTCCACGGGGGACACGGGGTATCACGGGAAATCACATTCTGATCCAGGCCCGGTGATACCCCGTGTTCCCCGTGGAGTTCTTCAATCTTCATTCCCGCGCACCTGGACACTTCAGACCACTTCGCTCAGACCTTCCTTCGTGTCTTTTTCCA
Source organism: Povalibacter sp. (assembly GCF_036520495.1). GTDB lineage: Bacteria > Pseudomonadota > Gammaproteobacteria > Steroidobacterales > Steroidobacteraceae > Steroidobacter. Next base: position 75,283 of record NZ_DATDJO010000036.1, read on the forward strand.
CCGGTTCGTCCGGATCGTATTCGGGCTGCAGCGAATCGGGATCGATCGGCGCCTTGCCTCGCTCGCGGCGCAGATCACCGGCATCGCGCTTGCCGATCGTGCCGAGGCCGTTCATGCGCGTACTCACATTGCTCGGGTTGCCGGTGTAGAAAATCGCGCCCACGCCATTCATGGTGGCATCGAGCGATGCCGTCGGATGGACGAAGATGCTGCCGACGCCGGCAACGGTCACGTCCGCGTCGGTGGCAATGAGATCGCCAAGATCGGCGTGCCCGGCGCCGGCCATGGAAATCCGCAGTTCGTCGACGCGGCCGTCGGCCACCAGGTTGGTCGCGCCTTCCAGCTCGATGCGGGTGTCCCCGCCGTTGAAGCCGGTGATGCGCACGTCGTTGCCGCCCTGCACTTCGAGCTTCTCCAGCGACGGAATACCCACGCGGACAGTGAGACGCGGGCTCGTGCCCAACGTCACCCAATCCTTGCGCTGCACTTTGATGTGCAGCGTGTCGCCATGCACCTCAGTCCGCAATCGCTGCAGGAATGGATCCCGGCCTTCCACTTCCAGCGAGGCCGGCACGCCGACGGTGATCTGCAGTCGCGTCGCACCATCGATGTCGATCGAATCGAAGTCGCCGACCGGTCGCGTCTCTGTGCGTACCGGACCGGTGGCCAGCGGGCCCTCACTACAGGCGGCGAGCAATATCAATCCCGCGCCTGCCAGGGCTGCGCGGCCGAGGAGAGAAGCCATGGGAATATCCTGCTGCAGCTTACTTGCCCGGATCATGAGCGCCAGCGACGCGCCGCTGAAGCATTCACCGGCGAACGACCAGCGAATGCCGGCGGAGATCCGACCTCAGTGCCGGCGATAGGTGAGCGAGTACTTCAGCGGCGCCGGCAGCCGCGGACTCTCGATGGTCACATTGAGCGTCAGCGTTCCATCCGGCGACAGGCTGAACTGGTTGAGCCGCTGCCCGTCCTCGGCCTTGAACGTCTGTTGCAGCTGCGCGCCCTGCGCACGCGCGGCCACGTTGAATTCCTCGCCGTCGTCGCGTGTCCATTTCACTTCAGAGCCATCTGCCGGCATCACTACCGGCCTGCCTTTGTCGTAGCGCACTGTGATCTGCGATCCGTCATTCGTGATCTCGATGCGCTGATACAGCGGATTCGTCGCCAGCAGGCGACTCCTGGCGACGGCCCGCGTCAGGAAGTTCATTTTCGCGATGGCCGTATAGATGGCCTGAATGATGGCAGCCTTGCTCGTGTCGGTGCTGACGAACACGCCCTGGATCGCTTCGCCCTGGGCCAGCGCGGTGGTGGCGGACAGCGAGCAGATCACGATCAGAAAAGGCCGGATGAAACGTCGCATGCGATATACCCCCGCACGACAGCTCATTGGGACAGAGGTCGCAGATTACTGCAGCACCCCACCTTTCCCAGCAGGGAAACACGTAACATCCCACCCCCGCAGCCGCACAAGGCGACGGGCGATTCGCCTTATGTGTGATGCCGGCCTTCGACTGAATGCCGCCGTAGCCGTTATCGCTTTTGCCTGATATTTGTGACGCCGATCACATGACTGTGTGATGGTATTTTGAGAACGGCGCGTTTGCGTCGGGTACTTTAGTGTTGCCCACTGGCCGCCGTCGCCCAATGCCACAGTCACCTGCCCATCCCGTCGACGAACTTCATGCTGCCACCGGTGCGCATGCAGGACGCCCGCGCCGCAAGCAGATCGAGCGCTGGGCATCGCGGCTGTTCCCGACGCTGACGTTCGAGAAAAGCCTCGAAAGCCAGTTCCGGCGCTGGTACGCCGAGCACGTGCATGCGCGCATCCGCAATCTGACCTGGATCCCGATCGTTGCCCTGCTGCTGGCGATGTTTGCCGGCGGACCGTTCGGCGACCTGCGCACCGAGATCTTCGGCACCGATCACGAGCCGTTGCTCGATGTGGTGCGCTTCGGACTGGTCCTGCCGAGCAGTCTGCTGCTGCTGAGCGTCACCTACACCAGCCTCTACACGCACTGGTACACGCTGGCCGCACAGATCGTGCTGCCGTTGCAGGCGGTGACACTCGTCATCCTCAATGGGCTGATGGATCGGCAGGGCTATTCGCTGAGTTCGCTGATGCCCCTGCTCACGCTCACACCATTTTTCCTGCTCGGCATGTCGCAGGCACAGGCGCTGCGCACGGTGGCGGTCATCTTCGCGGTTTACGCCTTTGGCGGGTATCACACCGCGGGCCTCAGCAGCGGCCAGTGGTCCTTCGATCTGGCCGTGGAGGTGTTCACAGCAAGCATCGGTGCGGCACTGCACTTCTCCCTGCAGAAGTCGCTGCGACAGAGCTACCTGTCGACCCAGATCATGAGCGAGTCGCTCAATCGCGACGCGCTCACCGGGATTCACAACCGCCGGATGTTCGACGAACACGCCGCCCGCCTGTGGCAGCAGGCAGCGCGAACCGGCGCACCGGTGGCACTGCTCATGATCGATATCGATCACTTCAAGGCATTCAACGATTACGGCGGCCACCAGGCCGGCGATGCATGCCTCATCAAAGTGGCGTCGGCGCTGAATCGCGCGGCGCGGCGGCCGCTGGACCTGACAGCACGCTATGGCGGCGAAGAGTTCGCGGTGCTCCTGTACGACACCAATCGCGCCAGCGTCGAAGAACTGTGCCGCGAGCTGCATGCGGGCCTCGAGGCACTCGCCATTCAACATCCAGCCTTCACCGACGGTCAGCTCGTGACGTTCAGTATCGGCGCAGCCTGCGTCGAACCGCGGCCGGAACGGCGCGTCGAAGGCCTGATCCAGCTCGCTGACGAAGCGCTCTACGCCGCCAAGGAACGCGGCCGCAATCGCAGCGTGGTGATGGACCGCGAATACGAAACCCTGCGCACGGGCGTGTTCCGGGTGAAGCGTCGCCGGGAGACGGTCGCGGCGTAACTCAAGAACCGGAAGAAGATCCTCCACTGGAACACGGGGCAACACGGGGTCGAAAACAATTCTTGTTTTGCCCGGTGATTTCCCGTGATCCCCGTGGAGATCTCTTAGCTCTCGTCTCGCTGTGATCCGTGCGGTCCCTGTGTGAAACTGCTGGCGTCATTCTTCGCACGGATCAAACGCATGACTGCAGCCGCCAATCTGCCCTCGCTTTCTCCGCAATCCACCGACATCGTCACCCTGCAGGCCCACATCCTGCAGCAGCAATCCCGCCATCCCGAGGCCACCGGCCAGTTCTCGTGGATTCTCTCGGCACTCGCCATTTCCGCAAAAATGATTTCGGCGCATGTGCGTCGCGCGCGGCTCGACGATGTGCTCGGGGCGGTCGGCAGCCAGAACGTGCAGGGCGAGCAGCAGCAGAAGCTGGACGTGATCGCCAATGAAATCCTGCTGCGCACGCTGGGCGGACGCGAAGGCGTGGCGATCGTGGCCTCCGAAGAGAACGAAGAACCTGTGATCCTGCGCGAGGACGACTCTGCCGAGCGCAAATACTGCGTCATGTTCGATCCGCTCGATGGCTCCTCGAACCTCGACATCTGCGGTTCGGTCGGCACGATCTTCAGCATCCTGCGCAAGGACCGGCGCAAGACCGAGCCCAAGGATTCGTTGCTGCAGCCGGGCGCACAGCAGGTAGCCGCGGGCTACGTGCTCTACGGCTCCTCCACCGTCTTCGTGCTGACCATCGGCCTGGGCGTCGACATGTTCGTGCTCGATCCCGCCTACGGCGCCTTCATCCGCGTTGCGCAGGGCCTGAAAATACCGGCGACGAACAAGTGCTACTCAGTCAATGAAGGCAATCGCCTGAGCTTTCCTGCCGGATACCAGCAGTACCTGGCCTGGGCGCAGGAGCAGGGATATTCCAGCCGCTATGTCGGCGCGATGGTCGGGGACGTACATCGCATCCTGCTGCAGGGAGGCGTATTCATGTATCCGCCGACCAGCAAGGCGCCGAAAGGCAAGCTGCGGCTGATGTACGAAGCCAACCCGATGGCGATGCTGGTCGAGCAGGCCGGGGGCAAAGCATATTCGGGCCCGGGCCAGCGCATTCTCGATGTCCAGCCCACGGACATTCATCAGCGCGTGCCAGTCGTGCTGGGAAGCACCGAAGAAGTGGCGAGGGTGATGGAGAAGCTGGAAAGCAGCGGCTAACGGGCTAACGGGCGAACCGGCCAACTGGCTCACTGGCTCACTGGCCAGAGTAAGAGCCGCGACTATTACTGCGCGCTCTCTGACCAGTTGGCCAGTTAGCCAGTGAGCCAGTTGGCCGCTTCGCCAGTCAGCCGCTTCGCCAGTTAGCCTCCTCTCCGTTGTATCCTTCCGCCTGCACTCTCAACAACGGAACAACCGTGCTCACGGCCGACAAAGTCCTAGTCACGATCGGAACTCCCTGCTCGATGTCCGCGGTGGGCGGCACCGAGACTTACGCGGCACGGGTGCGTGGCCGGCCTGAATTCATTGCCTACGCCGCGTTCGACGCCGGATTGGTCGATATCGAGATCGCCGGCGCTGGCGAACCTGCCTTTCGCTGGGCACAAGGTGAACGCAAGGGCCAGGCCGCAACCATCCATGAGATCGAATCGCAATTTGGCGAACGCCTGCGCGCCAATCTCGGCATTCGCCACATCGAGGAGCTGACTGCGCTCGGATCGGCAGCCGTGACCGATATCGCCGCGAGCCTGCCTCACGATCTCGGCAGCGGTGGTCTGCGTCGTCAGGCGGGATTGAGTTATCGCGACATCCGCGAATCCGCGCTGAAGGACATGTACGGTCTGTTCGACGATGATCCCCGGCTCGGGCCGTCGCTGCAGTCGCAGCTCTTTCTCCATGGCGGACTCGGTGCGCTCGCGGCTCTGCCGGTGTCACTTGCCGAACTGCTGCCGGATCCATACGACTTCCGCATCGCCGCCGCCACCGCGTTCCAGGGTCTGGACTCATTGGGCGAGTTACGCGCCGCGAGCGCCGTGGACATTCAAACCGACAAACTGCGCGACCGATTCGCGATGCGTCTGGCGAACTCGCTCGCGTCGCACGGGCCGGCCCTGCTCGCGACGATGCTGGCGCCGTCGTATCCGCTCAGCAAGTCGCTGAAGAATCCTGCATTGCTAGATTCGCTGCGCGGTCCGGACGGTTTCACGCGCGTGCCACAGACGCCGCTCAATTCCGTCGGCGCCTGCGCATCGAGCGCCATTGCTTTTTGCGAAATCGCGCCACAACTGGTGCTCGACTATCCGGGCTTTCACCGCCCGAAAATCGCGCTGTGGACCGCTGCGGATGCAGCGACGCGTCCGCACTGGCAGATCCTCGATGCGTTCGGTCCGGGCGCCTTGATGACCCGCGGCAAACTGGACATATTGAACCAGGGCCGCGCCGCCGCCGCGCAACGCTCCGTCGCAGATTCCCTTGCGCCGTTCGACATCGACGCCAACGGCACGGTCGTCGGCGAAGGCGGTTCCGGTCTGTTGATCACCACGCTCGACTTCGCGCTGCGCAACTTCCTGGATATCACCTCGATCGTGGTCGGCTGGGGACAAAGCGGCGAGGCCGGCGGCAAGGCGCATTTCGCAGGCGTGGGCTTCGGCGGCGAGAACGCCACCGTGCATGCGCTCGAAATCGCATGGCGCGCACACGGTTACAGCGTGTCTGACTTCCAATACCTGGTCGCCCATGCCACCGGCACACGCACGAACTCGAAGACCGATCTCACGACCGCGGCGAACGCGCGGCGGGCGGCAGCCGATCGGCAGGGCTTCAAAGGTCCGCTACCCGGAATGATCGTCGGCACGCACAAGGCGGTGGGCGATGGTCACACGATGGGTGAAACGGGACTCAAGGGTGTGGCGCAGGCCATCCAGTACCTGCTCGGCAATGAGGCCGTCGGCGTACCGACACTGCGCAACCTCGACCCGGATCTCAGCGACATTGCGGAGGCCTTCACGCTTCACGCGGCGCCGGTCGCCGGGAATCGCGATGGCGGTGCGCTCTGCGCGACACAGGGATTCGGCGGATACAACGGCGCGCTGGCTCTGCGCGGCGCCAACGCCGATGCGTTCAGTCGCTATGCGCCAGACCGCAACCTGCTGGCCGCCTATCTGGAACGCTGGCCGGAGCTGCGGGCCGAGCGCGAGCAGCGCGAACGTTCGGCACGTCTGCGACGCGGCAGCACGCTGGAACTGGCGCTGCGGCATCGCTGGAAGGGAATGGAGTAAAAGCCGCGACGGCCTACTTTGTCGGCACGCGGCCTGCCTACCGCTGACGGCCTGCCTTCCTCTCAATCCTTCTTCCCCGTAAACGTGCCGTCGCCGAGATCACCCAGGACGACTTTGCCCTTCATCGTGTTGCCATCCATAGTCCCCGTGTAGGTCACGGTCATCGACTGGCCCTGCACATCGACGTTGTACTTCAGCGTCCCTTCATTGCCGCTGACCGTGCCTGTCACCTCGGCCTCGCCGAGCTGGCCTTTGCAGGGACCCGTGACCGCCGTGCCTTCCTGCTTCAGGCTGAAATGCGGCCTACCAGTGCCGGCCTGTGTCTCGATCGTCATCGTCCACTCGCCGGCCACGCTGGCCATCGGTCGCCATGGCCGTCGCAACCATCAGGGCGCAGGCAGCGGCAGCAACGACAAACCATCTGCGTACGGAATTCATGACGCTCCCTGGTTGAGTCCTGATCGTTGCAATCGCACGTTCGAAAGGACGGTCTCTGACTCATCATGCCGACCGTCTGTGCGGCTGCGAAGAGCGCCCACGAAACCTCACGATGCGGTTACGAACCTTTCCACTCTGCAGTTCGAGGAACTATGCAACAATCCCCGCGCTGCACCGCATTTATGCTGGAACGATGAAGCACGAACTGAGGCAATTTTCGCAACGCACTTTCTGGGTCGTCACGCTGATTGCAGCGACATTGCTCAGCGGCATCGTCGCCATTCCGCAGATGCTCTCGCAACGGGCGCGCCTGGAGGTGATGCGGTCGCATGTCGCCGAAGTGGCGCAGCTCGCGGCAAGCGTCGTTGATGGCGATCTGCATCGGCAGCTGCTGGATCCGGCGAACTACACGCCCGAGCTGTATGCGCGCACCGTCAGGCCGCTGGTGAAATTTCATTCCGCGGATCCCGACATCTTCTACGTCTATACGATGATGGAACGCGACGGCAAAACGTTCTTCGTCGTCGACACGGCCGCGTCCGACGCCCTTGTCACCCAGCGCAGCCTGCGCGCTTCAGCGTACATGGAGCCGTTCGAAACGCTCGATCAGGAACCGGATGCCGACTGGCTGCAACGTATCGCGGCCGGGCAAACCTACGTCTATCCGAAATTCCTGCGGGACCAGTACGGCAACTTTCTGTCGGGACATGCGCCCATCTTTGACAGCCAGGGTCGCTACAGCGGCTTCGTCGGCGTCGACTTCGATCTGCAGTACCACCTCGCGCGCGAAGCCCGCTTCCGGGCGATTCACATCGGCACGTTACTGACGGCCCTCGCCATCGCAGCGCTCATCGGTTATCTCGCTGCGCGCTACGACCAGCGCCTCACTCACCAGCTGGATGAACAGACCCAGATCTCGATGCGCGATGAACTCACGCAGCTGCTCAATCGTCGCGGCGCCATGATCTCCGTGCAGCGCGCGCTTGCTTCCAGCTCCTCCAGTTACGCCATCATCCTCGTCGATCTCGACGGACTGAAGAGCATCAACGACAACCACGGTCACGTGGCCGGCGACGACTTCCTCATGCGCGTCGCCAATGCGATCAAGGCCAGCGTGCGCGAGGCGGATGTGTGTGCGCGCCTCGGCGGGGACGAGTTCCTGGTATTCGCCGCGGGCTGCGATCTGGATGCCGCAACGGAAATCGCGCGGCGCGTGCTCGTGCGAGTGGGCAACGCCGAGAACGCCGCCGCTCCCGGCTTCTACGGCGTGTCGATCGGCATCTGCGTCGTCTCGCCGCCCGATGTCAGCTTCGAATCGATGTACCGCTGCGCCGACAAGGCGCTCTATCGAGCCAAGACGACGGGCCGCAATCGCTTCGTCATCTTCGATCCGCTCGACGACGTATCTGCTTGAGCGGAAGAAGAACGAAGACCTCCACGGGGATCACGGGGATAGAAGACACGAAGCCAAGGATTCCTCGGGCATTTTGAATCAGTTGAAATCTGAGGCGAGAGTTTTCTTCGTCTTACCCCGTGATCCTCCGTGGAGATCCTCTGCCTCAGACTCCCCAACGCTCGCGACACAGCGCAAGGAATCGGGCGCCGGCCTGCGACATCGGTTGGTGCTTCAGATAGTAGACGCCGACCTGGCGGTCGATGCCGGAGAACGGCAGACCTTCGATGGGCACGAGGTTGGCCGGAATGTTGGTCACGAGATCCGACACGTACGTGACGCCTTTGCCCTCCGCGACCAGTGCGAGTCGCAGGTCCATGTGACTGACTTCCCAGACCGACGCGAATGCGTTGCGCAGGCGATCGCCGCTGGGCCGACGAGCGATGTCATCGAGGAAGGACGTCACGAGCGGCAGCGTGCGCAGTGTCTCCTGCGGATCGCGTCGCAAGGCATCGCGGCTCGGATGATCGGCTGCAATCATCAGCTGGCGCGTTTCGGAGAAGCAGGCATTGATCGCGAAGTAGTCGGGCATGGAATGCTGCAATGGTCCGAAGCCGAGTTCCCAGCGTCCCTCGGAGACGCCATAGACGATCTCGCGACTCGGCGCGACCACGACCTTGAAACGTGTCAGCGGATTGCGTTCGGAAAAATCCTTAAGCAGGGCGACACCGAAGCGTGCATTCGCAGCCGGCGAGAGAGCCAGCGACAAGGTCGAACGTGCGCCCGACTTGATCTGCGCGATGTCAGCCAGCGTTTCGCGCTCCTCGTTCATCATCGTTTCGGCGAACCGCAGCAAGCGAATGCCTGCCTCGGTCAACTGGGGCGGATTGCCACGGCGCAGCAATACCGCGCCGAGCCGGTGTTCGAGGTTGGCGATCGCCTGGCTGACGGCGGATTGCGATAGGTCCAGGCGCTCCGCGGCGCGACTGAAGCCACCCGCTTCGACCACGGCATGAAAACAGCGGATTTCATTGCGCTCGATCTGCATGAGCCGATTGTCGCCCGGATCGGCATCGATGCAAGGGTCTGCGCGCCGGATTGGTTACGCAATGCCTGCGCAGGAATGAGGGGAATGCCGCCGCATGAATCGTGCACATACCTGCCGCTGATCGCCGCGCTTAATGACGGGATCAGCAGGCCTGATGGCATCTGCGCACCTGATAGCCGCATCGCGCCAGCCCTGTCGTCATGGCGCGGCGACGGCGCTACCTTGAGCCACGATCTATGGGTGGCGGAGCGTGTCATGACAGCAGCACAAGTGCACAAGGGCCTGGAAGGGGTCATCGTCGATACCACATCGACGTCGCTGGTCGACGGCGAGGCAGGGGCGCTGTACTACCGCGGCTACCCGATCGAAACCCTGGTGCAGTATCGCTTTGCCGAAGTCCTGCACCTGATCGTGTTCGGCGAACTGCCGGATGCGCGTCGACTCGGCGAGGTCGAAGAGTATCTATGGCAGGCCGGCCGTCTGCCGGCGGAAATCGCCGCGACGCTGCGCGCCCTGGCACGCAACGGCGCACATCCGATGGCGACTTTGCAGGCAATCGCGCCGCTGCTCGCCCTTGAACCGCCGCTGCAGCGCATTGGCCGTAGCGATGCAGAAGAGGAAGGACTGATCATCGCCGCTCGACTGCCAGCGGCCATCGCACAGATCCATTCTTCCCTGGAAGATCACGCGCCGCATGCGTATCCGGCTTCGCGCCGCTATGGGGAACGCTACCTGCAGCTGCTGACTGGCCACGCGCCGTCGGCCGATGCAATCGACGCATTCGAAACGCTGCAGATTCTGCAGCTCGATCACGGTTTCAATGCCAGCACCTTCACCGCACGCGTCGTCACCTCGACGCTCGCTCCGACCCCCTCCGCGCTGTCGGCAGCGATGGGCGCGCTGTACGGACCGCTGCATGGTGCCGCCGACCAGGGTGCGCTCGAGATGGCGCTCGAAGTCGGTGAGCCACAACATGCACGCGCCTTCGTTGCGAACTGTCTCGCCACCGGACGCAAGGTACTCGGCATGGGACACCGTGAGTATCGCGTCGTCGATCCGCGCGCGAAAATTCTCAAGGCCCTCGCCGAACGCAGCGCCGTCGAGTTTTCGCATCGTCGCCTGCTCAACACATTGAGCGCCGTCGAGACCGCTTTCGTCGAACAGACCAGCAGCAAGAAGCGTCCGCTGCGCGCCAACATGGAGTTCTACAAGGGCGTGCTGTGCCTGTCGCTTGGCATCGCGAAGGAATACTTCACCGCCACCTTCGCCGCGTCGCGCGCCTTCGGCTGGGTCGCGCACATCGTCGAACAGCGCCAGGACAACCGCATCATTCGCCCCTCGGCTCTCTACATCGGACCGGCGCCGCGGCAGCCGGAAGAAGACATTGGCCACGAAAAGGCGCAATCGCAAAGGTAGGAATCGAGGGGGAAGTCCGGACGCGCCAGAACGTACCAAGGGATCTGATCAAAGAAGAACTCCATTTTCGGACTTTGCGTCTTTTGCCCCGTGGGATTCCCTCCCGTCACGCGTTTTTGCGGCCATTCTCGACAACGCCGCCCTGGGACTCGTCCGTCAGCAACAGACGCTGTTCTATCGCCAGCGCCTCGTCGCTTCGCCGTTTGCGCAGCCGGGAAACTTCGTCGGCATCGCGCGGGCGTTCGGAGTGCCAGGAATCGATCTGGAGACCTGCGTCGCCCCGCACGGCACACTGGCGCGACTCCTGACTGTGCCTGGACCTCAGTTGATCCGCGTGCCGATTGCAGCGGAACATCGCGTCCTGCCCATGGTGGTTCCCGGCGCGGCGAATACGCAGGCGCTGGATCATTTCATGGCAGAGCGAGAGCGGCGTGGCGAGCCCTGACCTTCGGTCACGGCTTCTATGTGTACCGATTCCAATCAACCAGATCTTCCCTGTTGCAGGACCCCATGCAATCCATCGAATGGCCCGACTTCCTCAAAGTCGAACTGCGCATCGGCACCGTGCTCGAAGTGCTGGATTTTCCGGAAGCGCGCAAACCGGCGTGGCAACTGCGCGTGGATTTCGGTCCCGAGATCGGTATCAGGATGTCGAGCGCACAGATCACGGCGCTGTACTCGAAGGAAGCGCTGGTCGGCCGACAGGTGATCGCTGTGGTCAACTTCCCGCCCAAACAGATCGGTCCGTTCCGCTCGGAGGTTCTGGTGACAGGCTTTCACGATGAGCAGGGCCGCGTCGTACTCGCGATGCCGGAGCGGCCGGTTCCGAACGGCACGAAGCTGCTGTAGAGGGAACCTCTCGGTGATCCCTCACTCCCGTGACCAACGGGAATCCCACGGGGCGCAAACGGTCCTGGGTTACCTTGGTGAGAGTCCCTCTGGTTGCTTCAGATGGATTCCACCGAGGGCTCTCCTGAGAGTCACCGTCTACGCGGAAATGACTGATCTGGAACCAATCAAACCTTAGTACTCGATGTGCACCCGTTCGCTGGCGTCACGGTAACCCTTGGCCCGTAGCCGCCGAGATTCTCCAGCGTAACGTTGTGATGAGCCGAGATCTGGGCGGCGGACAGAACGCCGTTGTCCAAGGTGGTGTGTGCATCTGCGACCAGTGTGACGGGATAGCCCAGCGCCAGGGCTCCACGGACCGTCGAATCTATGCAGAACTCGCTTTGCAAGCCACAAATTATCAGGTTGCTGATTCCGCGGGCTTGCAACGTTGAATGAAGCTCCGTTCGATAGAAGGAGTCCGACCCGGTCTTGCGAATGCGGATGTCTTCTGGCTGCACTGCGAGACGTTCGTAGAGCTGCCAGGCTTCAGTTCCAAAGCGCAGTGGCCCTTCATCTTCCTCGTACTGAATGAGCACCACCGGGATCCCGGCGAGCCTGGCTCTGCCAGATAGGGCATTGATACGATCTACAACGTTGTCGATATCAAAGGCAGCCCATTCGCCAGTGCACAGGCCCGTCTGCACGTCGATGATGAGTAGCGCGGATTTCATGGCGGTTGGTTTGAGGCCCCATGCCGGCGCTCAGCCGCGTACGGCTTCGCACCTCGGCACCAGGCATTCATGGCTATGCTCACGTTGCCTCGATCTGGTAGACATCGATGAGATCTCCCGCGGATCAAGATAGCTCCGCCGGCTGCAAGTGACAATGGTCAGCCCTCTCCCCAGGACCAGGCGATCACTGCACGCAACGCAAGTGGAGTAACGCCCCTCCCGACGCTACTCTTGCCGCTTGTCCCAGTTGCACATGTCACGAATGATGTCCTTCTCCCAGATACTCAGTTCCATTGCGGGTGATGGCTCGACGTTCCAGGTCACCGTGACCGATGACTGGGCTCAGGGACGCGCGACGTTTGGCGGGCTCATCGCAGCAGTCGGTAATGAAGTGATGCGGCAGCTCGTGCCGCGCGATCGGCCGTTGCGTTCGTTGCAGACCACGTTCGTGGGGCCAGCGACGGCAGGAACATGGCAAGTCACCGCACGCGTGCTGCGCGTCGGCAGGGCTGTTTCGCTGGCGCAATGCGAGATCATCGATGCAGGTCAGGTCGTCGCGACGCTGGTGGGTGCCTATGGCGGCACGCGGCCATCAGCGGTGTCGGTTAAGCTGCGGCCGCAGTCCGCAACGCGCGGTGTCGAAGAGTGTCGCGAGGTTGGTTACAAGGACGGCGCGCCGAAGTTCACGCAGCATTTCGCGATGCGCTGGTCGGAGGGCGCGAAACCGTTTTCCGGTTCGCCGCAGACGCCGACCAAGGTGTTCATTCGTCATCGCGATCCGGCGCCGTTGACCGAATCGCATGTGGTCGCGCTCGTCGACTGCATTCCGTCGCCCGCGATCTCGATGTTCCAGGCGCCGGCGCCGGCGAGTTCGTTGATCTGGACGCTCGAACTGCTCGAGCATCGTTTCGATTTTCCGCCGGACGCCTGGTGGCGCATCGACACCGATATCGATGCCGCCGGTGAAGGGTATGTGAGCCAGACCGGACTATTGATCGATCCCGAAGGCCGACCCGCGGCGCTGACGCGGCAGCTGGTGGCGGTGTTTGGCTAGGAAGGTACTAGGCGCTAGGCGCTAGGGCGGCAATGCAGCGGCGGAATACCAACGCGCGTGCTATCCGGTCCTTCTTCGCCTAGCACCTAGCACCTGGAGCCTCTCCTACCAGATCTTCACCCGCTTCTCGGGCGCCAGGTACAGCTTGTCCTCCGGCTTCACGGCAAACGCCTCGTACCACGCATCCATGTTGCGTACGACACCCTGCACGCGGAACAGGCCTGGGCTGTGCGGATTGCTCATGACCTGATTACGCAGCGCGGCGTCGCGATTCAACTCGCGCCAGGCCTGCGCCCAGGACAGGAAGAAGCGCTGATCGCCGCTGAAATTGTCGAGCGCCGGCGCCGGCTGGCCACCCAGTGACATGTGGTAAGCCTCGAGTGCGACGGTGAGTCCGCCGAGATCGCCGATGTTCTCGCCGACGGTCAGGCGGCCGTTCAAGTGGAGACCGGGCAGCGCTTCGTACTGGTCGTACTGGCCGACGAGCGCGTCGACGAGCTTCTTGAACGCCGTCTCGTCCTGCGGTTTCCACCACGTGCGCAGGACACCCTTGGCATCGGACTTCGAGCCCTGATCGTCGAAGCCGTGACCCATCTCGTGGCCGATCACGCCGCCGATGGCGCCGTAGTTGATGGCGGGATCGGCATGCGGATCGAAGTACGGCGCCTGCAGGATCGCCGCAGGGAACACGATCTCGTTGAACGTCGGGTTGTAGTAGGCGTTGACGGTCTGCGGCGTCATGAACCATTCGTCCTTGTCGGTTGGACGGCCCAGGCGATCGAGCTCGAACTTCGCATTGAAGACGCGCGAGCGGATCGTGTTACCAAAGGCATCGCCGGCCTTGATCTCGAGACCCGAATAATCCTTCCACTTGTCCGGGTAGCCGATTTTCGGCCGGAAGGTGTCGAGTTTTTCCATCGCAATCTTCTTGGTGTCGGCGCTCATCCACGGCAACGATTCGATGCGCTGGCGGTAGGCGCGACGCAGGTTCTCCACCAGGTCGAGCATCTGCTGCTTGGACTGCGGCGGGAAATGCTTCTGCACGTACAGTTGTCCCAGCACTTCACCGAGCGAGCCGTCGAGTGTCTGCACGGCGCGCTTCCAGCGTTCGCGCTTTTCCTGTTGCCCGTTGAGCGTACGTCCGTAGAAATCGAAGCGCTCGTCGTCGACGGCCGGCGGCAACACGGCCGCATGCGTGACGACGAAGTTGTACTTGAGATAGCTCTGCCAGGTTTCCACCGGCACGGTCGTGAAGAACTTGCCGAGCGCATCGACCGCATCGAGTTCACTGACCACGAACTCCTTCTGTTCATTGAAGCCGGCCGCCGACAGGATCGCGGCCCAGGGATATTTGCCGCCAAGCTTGTCGAGTTGTTCGCGCGTACGCAGGTTGTAGGTCAGTTCACGTTCGCGTCGTTTGGCAACGGGCCAGTGACGCCTGGCGATCTGCGTTTCGAGATCGAGGACCGCCTGGGCCTGCTTCGCGGCGTCCTGCTCGCGGGCCATCGTCAGGACCTTCTCCACGTGCGCAACGAACTTCTCGCGAATCGCCTTCAGTTCGGCGTCGTCCTTCAGGTAGTAATCGCGGTCGGGCAGGCTGAGCCCGGCCTGGCCGATGCCGACGATGTAGCGATCCGGATTCTTTTCGTCGATCGTGACCTCGGCATTGATCGGCGTCTGCAATCCCAGATCCGGTCGGCCCATGAGGGTGGCGATATCGGCGTGCGTCTTGGCTGCGGCGATATCCTTGAGTGCGGCGCGCGCAGGCGTCATGCCTGCCAGGTCGATGGCAGCGACATCGATGTAGGACGAATAGAAGTCACGCACCTTCTGTTCGGGGCTGCCGTCCGGCGCCTTCGCCGGCAGCGACTTGATGATCTCCTGGATGTCACCCTCCGCTTCGAGGGCGAGTTCGGTGAACGCGCCCCAGCGGGTCAGGTCCGGGGGAATCGTATTGCTGGCCAGCCATTTGCCATTGGCGTATTTGTAGAAGTCATCGCCGGGTTTGACGCTCGTGTCCATCCCGGTGATATCGAAGCCCCAGCTGCCGATGGCGGCTTGCGGCGGCGCCGCTGCCTGTTGAGCGGGGTCGGGGGAACGCGAGCATCCGCCCAGGACCAGGGTCAGCAACGCCATGCAGACGGTATCGACGCGCAGCATCGGTAACTTCATCGGTGATATCTCCGGGACCCGCAAGGGTGAATCGTGAGTTTTGCTTCTGCGGGCCGCCGGCAAGCCTACCCGTTGCACAAGGCGCCCGACAACCAGCGTTGCGCCCAATTCATGTATCACCAGTTGCGTCGTCATCGTCGGACCTTCGCTGTACACAATGCGAGGCCTGGGGCAGTGTCCGTCTGCCGTTGACCAGTGTCCGGAGTTGCCATGCGTATACTCATCGCCCTGCTGATCTGTGGCTGGCTGACGCCCGCCGCCGCCACCGATGACTTCAAGGTCATCAAACTCGAACAGGACATGCGCAATCTCGAACGCGAGGTGCGCGATCTGCAGCGGCAGCTGGCCGATCTGCAGCAACGCAGCCGCTCCGGGATAGGGACACGGCCAACCGCCGCGCCGGAGGCGTCCTCTCTTTCGAGCAATTCCGGACAGTGGCTCAATGCCGCCAACTGGAAACGAGTCAACGTGGGTATGGAAGAACTCGAAGTGCTCTCGCTGCTCGGCCCGCCGACGTCGCTGCGCGGCGCGGCCGATTCACCCTCGCGCACACTGATGTACGCAATGGAGATCGGCTCGTCAGGATTCCTGAGCGGCAGCGTTCAGTTGAAGGATCGCGTCGTCGTCGAGGTGTCTCCGCCTGTACTTCGCTGAAGAGGAACAAGCCGGAGTAACCGCATAGAACGCAAAAATCGCAAAAATCGGAGAAGAAGAGCTTCAAGGCAACCAACAGCGTCCTTCCATTTGCGCTCTATGCGTTCTATGCGGTTACTTCCAGCTCCTACTTCCTGCTCCGTCCTCCCGAACGCGGACGGCACAGTCGTTCGAAGCCGCTCGCGATGAACGGCACCATGCGCGCGTGGATTGCGGTGAAATCACCGGACTTGCACAGTCCGTTCGACAGGCGATCGATGCGGCCGGTCTGTGACAGGGTCAGGGTCAGTGCACCAGACAGGAAGTGGTAGCTCCAGTAGAGATCCTTTTCGTCGGCCTCCGGCAGGGCCTTGCGCAAGGCATCCAGCAGGCGATGGATTACGCGGTCGAAGGTCTTTCCCATGGTTTCGCCGCCCCAGACCGGGGTGTTGTTCACCTGCGCGACCAGCGCGAAGTAGTTGTGCCAGCCCGGATCGCCCTGTGCGGCCCGCAGGTGCATGGGCTCGAGGAAGGAATTGATCACGCCTTCGACGGTGATGGCCGACCCCGCCGAGCGCTCGTAGGCATCGATCGAGTCGATGCGTTCCTTGTTCATGATCTCCGCGCGGCGCGCGAACACTGCGTCGAACAATCCACGCTTGGTATCGAAGTAATAATGCAGCAGCGCGGTATCGACCCTGGCCTGCTCGGCGACTTCGCGGATCGTGACGCCCCAGAAACCGTGCGCAGAAAACTGGGCCTCGGCGGCGTCGAGAATCCGCTCGCGCGAATCCGGCGTCATGTCATCGCGCGCTGGTCGGCCCGGAGGCCGGCCGCGTCGTCGCGGCTGAGCCGCAACCACGGCACGTGCCTTGGTCCGCACTGGCTTGTTCTTTTTTGCTTTCGCTTTCACGTCATCCTCTCCTCAAGGATTTCGCCCGTGACGCCGTCGATACACTGACCCTTCGGACGCTGCCACACACGGGCGTAAATCACTATCGGCACAGTATGCTTCGCCGCGCCGCAAAATATTTCATCAGACAATGAATATTTGACAACCCGCGCGGGCCCGGAGCAATCTCGCCATAAATCATCGCCTGATGAATAAAAGCGATGAGACATTCGTACTGGCTGGTATCGGGGGATTTCAGCATGTCTGCTTCTACATCGCGTTCGCTTCTGTCCTGCGCCGTAGCCGCTACCGTGGCCGCCGGGGCCTTCGTCGACTCAGCACCCGTTCGGGCCGCCGATGCGGCGGCACAGAATCAACTCGCCATCGAGAACGTCGTCGTCACTGCACGGCGACGCGAAGAAAGCCTGCAGGACGTGCCGGTGGCCATCACCGCACTAACCGCCGATCAGTTGCAGAATCAGAACGTGCGCACGCTCGAAGACATGACGGCCTTCGCGCCGAATATCAAAGTCAGTGCCGGCCGCGCCACCAGCAGCACGATCAACGCGTATATCCGCGGCGTCGGCCAGAACGATCCGCTCTGGGGATTCGAACCTGGCGTCGGTATCTATCTCGACGACGTCTACATCGCGCGGCCACAGGGTGCGCTGCTCGATGTCTACGACGTGGATCGCATCGAAGTGCTGCGCGGTCCGCAGGGTACGCTTTACGGCAAGAACACCATCGCTGGCGCCATCAAGTACGTCACGCGCGACATCGTGGGCGATCCCGCATTGAATGCGACGCTGACGGCTGGCAGCCACAACCAGCTCGACGCCAAACTCGGCGGCTCGGTGCCGGTCGTCGCCGATCACATGTACCTCGGCGCTGCAGTGGCCTACCTGCAGCGCGACGGCTACGGGGAAATCGTCGACGACGGCAGCACGCGCCTGTTCACGCGCCCCGGCCAGGACGTATCCGACAAGGACGTGCTGGCTGCACGCGCCAACGCGACCTTCCTGTGGGGCAACGACAGCAAGCTGAAAGTGCTGGCCGACTACATCAAGGACGATTCGAACGCCGCGGGCGGTCAGCGCCTGAACGATATCGTCCAGCCGCGACTCAACGATCGCTACGATCAGCGCACCGACATGCCGGTCGATCAGGATCAGTTCGAGACCAAGGGCGTCAGCGCGACCTACACGCAATCGCTGGGCGCAACGCTGGACCTGAAGATCGTCGGCGCCTACCGCGAGGGCGAAGGCAATCAGTTCATCGACTTCGAGGAACTCGCCGGCAACTACTTCCAGGTGCCCGCGCAATACTCCGATGATCAGACCAGCGGTGAAGTGCAAGTCACCTACACCGGCGACCGGCTCAAGGGCGTGGCCGGCGTGTACTACTTCACCGGGACAGCGAGCGGCGCGTTCGACGCCTCGCTCGGCGCGCTCAGTCTGACGTCACTGACCCGCGGTTCGGTCGATACCGACAGCCTTGCGGTGTATTTCGATACCACGTTCTCGCTCACCGAGCGCCTCAACCTGAACCTGGGAGCGCGCTGGAACGAAGACGACAAGACGGCAGACGTCTTCGTGCAGCAGTACATCGGCTATCTGCCATCGAACGCCACCTTGTTCGATCAGAACAACGTTCCGGCCGGCTTCGTGGCATTCGGGCCGCCCAGCTCCAACTACACCAACAGCCGCAAGTTCTCCGACGTCTCACCGCGCGTCGGCGTGGACTTCAAGTTCAACGACGACGTGCTGACCTACATCGGCTACAGCAAGGGCTTCAAGAGCGGCGGCTTCGACATGCGCGGCAACCAGGCGCTGTTCCCGCAGACCGTCGACGGCTACGACTCGGAGATCGCCAACAACTTCGAGGCCGGTATCAAGTCGACGCTGCTCGACGGCACGCTGCAGCTCAACCTGACTGTGTTCTACACCCCGTACGAGGATGTGCAGGTCACGACGCAACAGTTCCAGCTGCTGAATGGCATCCCCACCAATGCCACCGCGGTGCTCAATGCCGGCAAGCAGTTGAACAAGGGCGTCGAGCTCGAATCGCAGTGGCGCCCCGTGTCCGGACTCACGCTCGCGTTGAACGTCGGCTGGCTGGACGCCGAGTTCGAGGAATTCATCTACAGCTGCAATCCTGCCGTCGCCGTCGTTCCCGCCTGCCGTCCGGACGGGACGCGCGACATCAGCTCCATCAGCGAGCCGCTGAATTCGCCCGAGTGGACCGCGTTCCTCGGTGCGACCTATGAATGGTCGATCGGTCAGGGGCTGGCCATCGCACACGCGGGTTACCAGTACCGCACCAAGACGCACGTGGCGACGACGCTGGTGGCTCCCGTCGAGTCACCGACCGTGCAGCCGAACTACGACATCCTCGATATGGGCGTGTCGTACACGACTGCCGGCGGCGCGTGGCGCTTCTCGCTCGACGGCAAGAATGTGCTGGACGAGGAGTATCGCGTGGCAGGCTACGAGTTCGGCGTCGTGCCAGCGCAAGGCGCACCACAGATCGGCTTCTACGGCGCGCCACGCACGGTGGCGTTCAGCGCGAGCTATCGTTACTGACTCACCCCGAGACGACGCACGCAGGCCTTCACGTGCGTCGTTTCAAGCGGAGTCAAACGCCGATATCCTGCGCGCCCCTTCCACTACGACCCAACCGACTCCCACCGTTCATGATCCGCAGCATTCTCATCACAGGCGCCGCCAGCGGCATCGGACTGGCGTTGGCCCAGCGCTTCGTCGCCACGGGCCAGCGCGTCATCGCCTGCGATCTGCACGAGGCGGCGCTCGAGAAAGTCCGCGGGGAAATCGGCGGCACGATCCGCACGCTGGCATTCGATGTCGCCGACGCGCGCCAGATCGAAGCGGCCATGGCGCAGGTGCATGACGATCCGCCCGCGATCCTCATCAACAACGCCGGCCTGCAGCACGTGTCGCCGCTGGAAGAGTTTCCGCCGGAAAAATGGCAGCAGCTGATCGCGGTGATGCTGACGGGTCCGGCGCTGCTGACCCGCGCCGCGCTGCCCGCAATGCGCGCACGCAACTACGGCCGCATCGTGAACATCGGATCCATTCACGGGCTGATCGCCTCGCCGTTCAAGAGCGCGTACGTGGCCGCGAAGCACGGCCTGATCGGCTTCAGCAAATCCATCGCACTCGAAACCGGCGACAGCGACATCACGATCAACACCGTCTGTCCCAGCTACGTCAAGACGCCGCTGGTCGAATCGCAGATTGCCGCGCTGGCAGCGACTCATCACCTGACGCCCGAACGGGTGGTCGAGGAGATCATGCTCAAGCCAATGCCGAAGCGACAGTTCATCACCCTCGAAGAACTCACGGGCACCGTTGAATTCCTGCTGAGCGATGCGGCCCGCAACATCACCGGTCAGTGCATCACGCTGGATGGCGGCTGGACGGCGCAGTAGGCCTTACGAAGAACGAAGATCTCCACGGGGAACGCGGGGAGCACAGGGTTCGGAAAAGATAATCTTCTCCGTGACATCCCGTTCTTCGGTGGGTCCGGCTTTCCCGCGGGACTTCCTTCGGTCGTAGCCGGACAATCCTCGATCCCCAGATGTCCGACTGAAGTCGGACCCACAGAAAAACAACTCAGACTGTCTTGAGTCAGCACCATTGGGTTATGACTAACGGGAATCCCACGAGGACGCCGGACCCAAAGCAGGAATTCTGAGCTTCCTCTAATCTCCGTGATCTCCGTGATCTCCGTGTGAACTCCGTTCCTGACGAACTCAGCATGCACTCGCCATCGCGCCTGACCCGCACACACAAGATATCGCTGCTCATCGCACTGTATCTGGCGCAGGGCCTGCCTTATGGATTCTTTACGCAGGCGCTGCCGGTGCTGCTGCGCGAGGCGGGTTACTCGCTCAAGGCGATCAGTGCGCTGAGCCTGCTGTACCTGCCCTGGGCGCTGAAATTCCTGTGGGCGCCGTGGCTCGATCATCGGGGTACGCCGCGGCGCTGGCTGCTGACCCTGCAAGGCGCTTCCATCGTCGCCGCGTTGTCGCTGACGCAGCTCGAGCTGGATCATGGATTGATCGTCGTATTGGTCGCGGCCTTCGTCTTCAACATCATCGCCGCGTCGCAGGACGTCGTGACCGACGGGCTGGCGGTGCGGATGCTCGATGCGCACGAGCGTGGCTATGCGAACGGTATCCAGGTGGGCGCGTATCGACTCGGCATGATCTTCGGCGCGGGTGTGCTGCTGATCGTGTTTGCCCGCACCAGCTGGTCGGTGATGTTTGCCTGTATGGCCGTGCTGCTGGCGTTGACGATGCTGCCGGTGTTGTCGCTGCCGGCCACGCCGCGATCGAGCGTCGCCACCATGAGCGCGAAGGCACTGTTGGTCGCCTGGCTTCGACGCATGCTGATGCCTGGCATGCTGGGCTTCGCCGCGCTCGTGTTCTGCTATCGCTTCGGCGACGCCATGGTGTCGAACGTCCTCGGTCCCTTTCTGTCCGACTCGGGCCTGGACAAGGAAACCATCGGCTGGATGAAGGGCACGGTCGGCAACGCGACGAGCCTCCTCGGCGCCGCGCTCGGCGGCTGGTATGTCTTTCGGGTTTCACGTCGCCAGGCGCTGCTGGTCACCGGTCTCGCACAGGCGCTGACCTTCGTGCTGTACGTGGTCGCATCGTTCGGGGTCGGCGGTACGACGCTGCTATGGGTTGCCACGGTCGCCGAAAGCGTCATCGGCACGACCGCGACCGTCGCGCTGTTCACGCTGATGATGGACGCCTCGGACCCGGAACACGCGGGCACCGACTACACGCTTTTCGCCAGTTTTTTCGTGGTCGTGAACAGTGCTGGCACCCTGGCATCGGCAACGATCGTCGATGCGTTCGGGTACGCACCTGCCTTCATCGTGGGGACCGTACTCGCGGTGGCCGGCGTGCTCACGCTCGTGAGAGTACTGGATCGCCAGCCGACCTCGGCTCGCATCGCGGACGCCTGGCGGTGATCGCAGGCGCTCAGTCCTGAAGCAGCGCTGCCGTCGGGACTTCGAGAAAGAAGGTCGCGCCCGAACCGACGGTGCTCTGTGCCCACACCCTGCCGCCCATCCGCTCGACGGCTTTGCGAACCAACGCGAGGCCAATGCCCGTGCCCGGGTACTGGTCGTCGCGATGCAGCCGCTGGAACACGTTGAAAATCCGATCGTGATACGTCATGTCGAAACCGATGCCGTTGTCCTTGATGATCAGCAGCGCACCGTCCCCTGATCGCTGCGCACGCACCTCGATGGCAGGCGCTGCGGCGCCGCTCGAATACTTGAGCGCGTTGCCGAGCAGATTGCGCAGCGCCAGCGCCAGGCCATCGGTATCGAGGAACAGCGTCAGCGGCTCGACAGCCACCGTCATGGCGACGCTGCGACGTTCGATCTCGTCGGCGTATTCGTCGACGACCGACTGCACCAAAGGCTGCAGGTCCATGTGTCTCGAATTGAGTTCGCGGCGTTCGATGTTGGCGTACGACAGCAGATCGTCGATCAATGCCGCCATCTTGATGGCGCCGCCGCGGATGCGCTTCAGATGCGCGTCGGCTTGCGGACTGACCTGCCCGCCGAGTTCGTCGCGCAGCAGGTGCGCAAAGCCGTCGATGGCGCGCAACGGCGCTTTCAGGTCGTGCGCCACGGCATAGGAGAATCCTTCCAGTTCGCCGTAGGCACGTTGCAACTGCGCGGTTCTGTCGGCGACACGCTTTTCCAGCGCCACCGTCAGATCGCGATAGCGTACCTCGCTGTCGCGCAGCTCCATGTTCGCTTCGTTGAGCCGGCGGTTAGCCTCCATGATCTCGTTGTTGAGTCGCTGCGCATCCTGCTGGATGAGCGCTTCGCGCACCCCCAGGATGATGGCGAACAGAATGAACAGCGCCGCCGTCCAGATCAGGACCCTTGGCGTCAACGTCTCGGAACTCAGGATACCGACACTGATCATGATGATGATGAGCAGCGCGGGTACGACGGCTTCGAGCCAGCGCTCACGCCGCAACAGTCGACGCGACAAACTGGCCGGTCGATCTGTGCGCAGCGAGCCGCGCTCGGCCGCGGCCCACGAAATCAGCCCGAACAGCAGCAGCCAGCTCGCATTCACGATGTCGCCGGGCAGGTAGGTCGACAGCATGAGTGAACGGATATAGACGAGCGTGCAGATGGCATAGATGCCAAAGCCCACGACCAGCTTCAGCATCACGCTCCAGGTGCTGGCCCAGCGATACGTCCACAGTGAGTAGAGCGCATAGAGGAACATGAAGGCGCTGCCGAGGCAGTGAAACGCAGCGAGCCAGAGCAGGGTGTGCGGCGCTCCGGACCCGATGGCAGGTTCGATCAGACCCAGCACGACGGTCATCGCCAGACAGCACAGCACGAGCGCCACGTTGCCGAGTTGCTTTGGCATGAACGGCGCACCCTGGTGCCCGTCGGACAACTGGCTGATGGCCGCGATCGCCAGCAACGGAAACGACGAGTAGAAAATCTGCCCGATGCCGAAGAACGGCATCGGCATGCCCAGGACCAGTTCGTTGTAGTTCCAGACACACTGGCCGATGCCCCAGCTGCCGCAGCCCGCACCCAGCAGCCACCACCCCCGCGCTGCTTCGCCGCCGACCCGGCGGGCCGTCCACAGGCAGCTCCAGCACGCCACGATGGCGGCCACCATCCAGCTTACGTCGTTGATCCAGACTTTCGTGGCATCACCTGCGCTGGCGATGGCGACGAGGTACAGGACGATGCCGGCCAGCCATGCGGCGGCGATGGAAGACGTGACTGCGATGGGCATCCGGGAATGCTGGCTTCTTGCGTGTTTCCCCAGAGCCGGAGAATGCGTGAAGCCGGCGGCAAAACCAACCGGCCGACTACACCATCGCGCGGGCGAACTGCAGGATGCGGCCCCTGGCTTCGATCTCCGCGCCGCCGGCGCGACAAGCGAGTTCCGTGCGCTCGTAACCCTGCGCCGCCATGCGCTTGCTGAACTGGCCGCGATAACCGCGGCCCGCATCGGCCACCAGCACTTGCGCCTGCGGTTTGGCGTGACGTTCGATGAAGCCGGCCAGCAGCACCACGTGATCGGGTTCGTAGAGAACGTCGCTGCCGATCATGAGATCGAACTGACCCAGCGAATCATCGGTGTCGCCCCACGGTGCACTGCGGTAGGTGATGGGCGCCAGGTCATTGAGGCTGGCGTTGTGCCGCAGGAATTCTTCCGCGAGCGGATGATTGTCGCTCGCCGTGATGTCCGCACCCCGGCGCTGCAACACCAGACTCGACATGGCCATGCCGCATCCCATCTCGAGGACGCGCAGGCCCTCGACCGGAAACCGGGTCATCTCTTCGGCCAGCGCCATACCCACGGGCCAGATCATGCCGAAAATCGGCCACGTCGCCGACGAAATGCCCGCGCGTTCCGCCTCACCGTCGGGATCATGAAACTGCTGCCGATCGGCGAGGATGCGCAGCTGCAAGGGAATGCCGCCGATCTGCAGTGAAACGATCTGTGTGTTGTAGCCGATCAAGATGGTTGAAAGTTGATAGTGGATAGTTGAAAGCGCTGCAGAGGGCACACCGTGCTGCTCGTCCTCGTTATCAACTATCCACTATCAACTATCAACCAGGATCACTATCAACTATCAGAGGATTCTTTCGATCGAACGCACCTTGCCGTCCACGATCGTGATCTGGATAGGCGCAGCCCGACTGCCGCGATCGTAGGTCCAGGTTTCGATCACGCTCGTGCCGACTTCGACCAGTGCGCCGTTCAGGTTGCGGGCACGCACTTCCTCTTCGCGCGTTTCCTTCGCCGTCGGTTCGCCGCACTTCGCCAGGATCTCATCCCGCGCCATGGATGAATTCACGATCGAGCTGCCGCAGCGAATGGTTTCGTCGGCATGCACGGTGGCTGCGATGGCCAGCGTCATCAGGATCGGGATTGCGGTCCGCATGGTGTCTCCGGGCGTCTGGTACGGCGAGGCCACGACTCTATCGCCTCGCCGTCATCGGGGCATCCGTCATCGCAGGATACGGTTCTCGCGCAGCGGCGAACGCACCATGAAGCCTTCATCCGGCGATTCGCCGAACTGCGTCTTGCCCAGCGCCACCGGCCCACTCGGCGCAGTCGGGCACGTACCGTTGGCGCGGTACTGCAATGCCGCAGCAAGTCGTGCTTCGTTGATATCGCCGAGCGGACGACTGAAGTCATCGCGCACGGAGCAGCCGGGGATCTTCTCGCCAGCGGCGCCGACGACATTCAGGGGCGAGAAGCCATCACTGTAATCACCGAAGGTCTTGGCGTTCACGCCCTTGAACTGGATCGTGAAGTACGTGGTGCCGCAGTTCGGCGCGGGATAGAAGCCATACGGCTTGCCGCAGGTCGTGCCGCCAATCTGGATCACCTCCACGTCGACGCCGCGCAGGCTGTTGATGATGGATTCACTGGCCGAGCAGGTGCCCGAGCCAGTCAGCACGTAGACGCGCCCAAAATCGAGCGTGGGCAGCGCCGCGCCGGTGTCGGCGGAGAATCCCTGCGTGGTGGTGTGGAACGGGATCGGTGTCAGCGCCCTGCCGGTCACCGGATCCGTGTTGGGGTATTTGTCATTGAACGCGAGGCGTTCGAAGGTCTTGGCATTGGTGCGGCTCGGGCCCGCGATCATGAAGGCAAGCTCGCTCGCGATATCGAGATAGCCGCCGCCGTTGTAGCGAAGATCGAGCACCAGATCGGTCGCACCCGCCGTCTTGAGCGCATTGATGGCATTGATCAGCTGGGACTCGGCGGTGGCGATGTGATCGTTGAACAGCAGGTAGCCCACGCGATCGGTCGTCGGGTTGATGACATACGCATTCTGAACCGGGACGGACGTGATGCTGGCGGATGTCATCGACACGGTTCGCTGCGTGCCAGTGACGCTGCGCAAAAGGAATCGATGCATCTGGCCCGTGCCTTCCGGGAATAGTCCTGCGTTCAGCGTATTGAAATCGTTGCCCGATACTGCGTCGGCACCATCGACCTGCAGCACCTCATCGCCGCGTTGCACTCCCTGCGCCGCAGCCGGTGAATTGGGCTCGACGTAGGCGACTCGAATTTCGCGCGGCGGCGACGCAGCCACCAGGAACCACTGAGCGCCATAGCCGGCGGAAACGCCCGACTGAGAAAGCGCCTCCCAATCGGCCGTGGGATACGTGAAGTGAAATTTGTCCTTCGGCGTTCCGGTCACCGTGACCTGCGAAGTCCGCAGCAAGTCGAAGTACTGTTCCGTCGACGCATAGGAGCGTGGATCGAGATCAGGGACCTCGCGGTACCAGAGATACGTGTCGTTGGTCCACGACCGCAGCCAGCTGTTTTCCGCAGCGATCGACCCCGGCTTGTCCGGATAGGCCCGCCCGGTGACTGGGCTGCTGCCGGAGCGCGGCGATGCACACAGGTTCGCCAGACCCGTGTAGGCAGGAAACACGCCTGGTGTATACGTCACCGTACCGCCGGTGCCCCCAGTACCTCCAGTACCGCCAGTGCCACCACCGCCGGTGCCACCCCCACCGCCGCCGCCGCAGGCCGCGAGCGTCAGCAATCCTGCAGACAAGTACACCTGGAGCAGAACGTTCTTGAACGTGCGGTTGCCAGCGGTCATTCCGTCCTCCTGACGGTTCGGAGATCTGGTCGTTACACCCGGGCTGAATGTCCCCGCAATGTAATACACAAGCCCCTCGGTCACACAGGTCTGCATCGCATCGAAACGCGATGCGTGTCACAGGATCTGGCGTTCAGGATCCGGCGTTCAGGAGCGAAGAAGAACGAAAAGATTTCCACGGGGTACACGGGGAAACACGGGGAAACACGATCGAAGGAAATCTCGCGGGACGGGGTCGGAAGAGCGCATTGTTTGCCTTTCTCGTGCCTCGCGTTTCCCGTGTGCCCCGTGGAGATTCCTTATCCTGGATCTCGAATCCCTGCACACGCCAAGTGCCATCGCCCCCTAGGTCAGCTTCGTCCGCTCCACGCCGCAACGCTTGCAGCGCTCGGCACTCACCAGCTTGCCCTGCTTCACATCGAAGCGTCGCTCGCTCAGGTTCTCCCATTTATGAAAGCCGGACGTACACAGCGTCTTGCCCTCGGCGCGCTTCTGTTTGTATTTGCGGAGATTGACGACGACGGGCATGGGAGGAGGCTAACTGGCTAACTGGCTAACTGGCTAACTGGCTAGCTGGCTAGCTGACTGACTGGCTGGTCGGTGGCCAGCGTAAGAGAGACTTTCCATGACTGCCAGCTGCTTTTTCCGGCCAGCAGACCCGTTGGCCAGTAAGCCAGTTGGCCTCTTCCTAGTGCGTCATCGCATACGTCACCACATTCACTCCCATCATGTAGGAGCGGGTGGAGAACGTTTCGAAGTACCACTCGCCGTAGGCCTCGCGTTCCCAGCCGTCGCCGATGTCGGTGTTGTGGGTGGCGACGACCATGACGCGGCCGTCGTCGTCGAGCCAGGCGCGCATCTGGGGTTCGCGCAGTGAACCGGCGGGATACTTGTGTGCGCCGGCGGGTTCGGCGGTGTCGCCGCCGGGACTGGCGAAGGGCAGCGCTGGGATCTGTGGCATTTCTTTCAGATCGAACACCGTGTGAAAGATGGGGTGCTCCGGCGTGAGCACGCGCCATTCGCGTCCCGGCAGCACGTTGCGCATGACCGTGGCGAACTGCTGCCATTCGGCATCGCCCCAGAAATCATCCACCCAGAGGAAGCCGCCGTTCGCGAGATAACGGGCCAGCGCGTCGATCTCCTCTTTCGCCAGCACCATGTATCCCGGGTCCGACATGTACAGCAGCGGAAAATCGCCGAGATCGGGTGCGGTCAGCAGCCGGCTTGCCGCCGTCTGCTTCACCTTGATACGGGTCAGGGTTGCGAGTCGTCGGCTGAAGTTGTCGTCGCCTTCTGGAAAATCCGTTTCCCACCGCGCCCAGAAGCGTCCGTCATAGACGTAGTAGGCCTCGCCCATGCCGCCTTCGCTGTTGTAGATCGCGCGCACGAAGTTGAGCCTGGACAGATCGGGCTGCTCGCCGGAGCGACCGCCGTCGCCCGGCAGGTCGGTATCCGCAACAGCCAGGACTGCGATGAACACCACGACGAGCACCGCGAGCGAGCGCAGTTTCAACATGCTCGCGCACCTTCCGCATTGCTGCACGCACCACCGAGTCGTCGGTAGTACTCGGCAATCGCCTCGCGATACTCCGGGGCGTCAGGGATCGATGCCGAGGTATGAGCCGACGGCGCGGCGCGTGTCTTTGCGAGCGCCGCGAGCGAGGCAAGCTCCAGGCGATCGACGAGTGTCGCCAGGGCCGCGAGCTGTTCGGCCATGGACTGACCGCTGAGCCCGCGCGCTTCACGTGCCATACGTCGCAGGGCCTGGATCTCCGCGGCCGACAGGTCCGTTCCCTCCATGCGATTCGCCATGGCCTCGAGGCGTTGCGCGACGTCGGCAGCGTCGCGCAGGCGGAACTGGCCCGAGCCATTATCCAGGGACGCCGCGGTCGCACGCGGATTCCACGCGGTCAATCCATTCGCTCGATCGGCAGTGGCGCCTTTGCCCGCCTCCGACGCAGATGCTTGCGCCGGTGGAGCGCCACTGCGTTGAGCGCCATTGCGCGGCGATGGATTCTCGCCGCCCGCTTCGCGCAGCGCGCGGCGCAGATTGCCGAGTTCGGCCAGCAGACGCTGCGGATCTTCCTGCTGCTGCGATTCCTGACGCTCATTCGCGGCCACCTTGGCGACGATGCGCAAACTGTTCTCCAGTCCGTCGAGGGCATCGGCGATCAGTCCCTCGCGTGGCGCAGCATCGCGGGCGCGCCCGTAGCGGATCTCGGCGGCGCTGCGTTCGAGGCGGTGCGCGAGATTGGTGGTGTCCAGTTCGGCCAGGGCCTCGCCCAGTCCGCGTGCTGCTTCCGGATTGCGGCTGCCGTGATCGTTCATGGTCGCACGCATGTCCTGTTGAATACTGCTCACATCGGCGGCCATACGCTGCTTGCTGTCGACCAGCTTGCGAACCCGTTCCGGCGCGAGCTGACCGCGCTGCTGCGATGAACCCATGGCGTCGCCGAGCGCGTCGTAAAGATCGGCTTCGACTTTGCGCTGTTCGTCGACGAGACGATTGGCGCGATCGGCCAGGTGCTCGAGCGCTTCGTTCAGGCTCTTGCCGCGCGGCTGCTGCATGCCTTCCAGCGCGCGGCGCAGGTTGCGTGCGGCTTCCGCCGAACGGCTGGCCGATTGCTTCTCATCGTCATTGCCGACATTGGCCGCGCGCATGTCGTCGAGCGCGCTGCGCATCGAGTCGAGTGCCGATTGCGCCGGACTACCCGACTGACCTGATTGACCAGCCTGACCTGATTGACCCGACTGACGCGACTGACGCGGCTGGCCCGACGACTGGTCCGGTTGGCCGTCCTGCGATTGCGCGGGCTGCGACGATGATTCCTGCGACTGCTGGGACTGTTGCAGTTCGGCGAGACGACGGCGCAGGTCCTCCGCCTCGCGCCGCAGTTGCTCCTGCTGCCAGCGTTGTTCCCGAGCCGGCATGTCGTTGCGCCCGGTGGCCTGCTGCGCCAGACGCTCCTGCCGTTCCGCGAGTTCCTTGAGCTTGCGGATCGCCTCGTCCAGTTGATCGCTCTCGTTACGTTGCGACAGCGGCGACTCGGTCTCGTAGTGATTCTTGTCGACGTCCATTTCGAGTTCGAACATTTCCGTGAAATTGCGGGCTGCCTGCTGGCCACCGCCCTGCGACTGTTCACGCTGCATCGCCACCTGCACATCGCGGAAGGCGGCCTCGGCGCGCAGCAACTGCTGCAACGCCTGCTGCTCCAGTGGAATGGCCTCATCGAGCTGCAGTTCGCCGAGATGCTTCGCCGCCGGATCCATCACGGCGGCGGCGCGATCGAGACTCTCGACGAATCGCCCGATGCGCTCGTCCTGCTCCACGTCGCCGCGTGCGCGGGTGCGCTCCGCCAGCGTGCGCGCCTGTGTCGCCAGTGTGACCTGCAGTTCGGACAGCATCTTCACGCTGTCCTCCAGCTGCGACCGCGAGCGGGTCTTCGCCCGCAGCGATCTCTGCGTATTCCACGTTGCCAGCAGAATCTCGCGCTGTCGTTCCGAGATCGCGCCCTGCTCCGCACTCATGTCATCGCCGCCGCCACCCCCGCCGCCCTGGCCTTCGCTGAAACGACGTTCGAACGGCTGCACCTGCACGACGAAGAGATCCGTTTCGACGCTCTGGCCGCGATCCCTCGCGACGGCGTAGTAGGAGACGAGATCACCCGGCGAGAGCAGACCGTTCGCCGCATCGCGCTGCTGCTCCTTGCCCAGCTCCTCCATGCGCAGCAGCGATTCGACATCCGCCTGCTTCGTGCCGGCTGCAATCCGACGCGAACGCTCTTCGCCGCCGTTCACCGAGTAGCGCAACTCCACCTGTTGCAGGCGGAAGTCGTCCTGCGCCTGCACCGCCACCGGCACTTCCTCGATGCTGGTCGCGCGCCAGTCACGTCCCGGCTTGCGGATCTCGATCGTGGGTTTCTGGTCATCGATGATCTCGATACGGTAGTCGTCGGTCAGCGCGACCAGTTCATCGACGACGCGTGCGCTGATCTGATAGCTGCCGGGACGCATGACGTCGATGGTGCCGGAACCGCCTGTCGGCGTCGGTTGCATGGTCGCTGGCTTGCCGTCGATCACGAGGACGGGCGACTCGAGGGGCGCGTTCGCGAACACCTCCACGTCGACGCGGGTAGCGGCGACGGCGCGAATATCACGCGAGAGATCGTCGGTGTGATTCGCCAGTCCGGTCCACTGCGGATAGCGATACGTCAGGCGCACGCGTTCGACCTTCGGCAGATCGACGACGCCGACACTGTGTTCGCCACTGCGTTCCTCGCCGCGACGATCCCGTGCAGTCACGTAGTAGTGCAGCGGCCCGCGCAGCGCGAAGAGCCTGAATTCCCAGTGCAGATCGTCGCCGTCCTGCACCGCCTGCATCGGCGCACGTTCCCAGGTCTGCTGATCGTCGAAACGCACCAGCACCTGCGCCTGCTCGGGCGCGAATCCCTCGATCGAGGCGCGGATCGTCAGATCGCTGTTACGACGCACCGTCACGTCGCCCGGCGCGACCGCAATGTGTCGCAGCGGCACGGCCGTGCGTGGCACCGCCGTTCCCAGGAGCAGATGGCGGCTGCCGTAACCCCAGAACGAGGGTCCGAGGTAGAGCAGGCTCGCAAGCGCAATGACGGCGGCGCTCACGATCGCGCCATTTATCCAGAGTCGCGAACCGGGGATCGCATCGCGCAGCGGCGTCGCACGATCAGCGCTCAGTGCGTCGGCAGCGAGCAGCTCCGTCAGCGGCGAGATGACTCCCTGCGCTTCGCGACGACGTGCATCGAGATAGGTCCGGATGCGTCCGGCTTGCGCAGGCAGCCGTCGCTCGAACTCGCAGGCGCCGTCCTGTCGTCGCAGGCGCCGCAGTGGTAATGCAATCAACGCGACCACACAGGCGAGCAGCAACGTTGCCAGCAGAACGCGACCGCTGATCACCAGGCCGGCCGTGAATCCATCGCGCTGCAGGAGCCACACCAGCGCGAGGATCACCGCCAGCGCGCTGCCGGTCGCTACCGCAGCGGCGCGCAGATATATATGTGTGCGAACACGACGACGCAGTTCGTCGAGGTACGACTCCAGTCGTGCGCGGGCGGTCATCGCGGCACCTCGCGACGCACGGCGAGGAAGTGGTTCGCGGCAAGGATCTGCGCAACGGCGAGCAGCATCGCGAGCAACAGCAGCCAGTAGCCGATACTCACGCGCCCCGGCGTCGCGGGATTCGCATCCGGGGCGACGGACGTCGGTGACTCCGGCCGTTCCAGCTTGAGCCAGCGCTGTCGGCTTTGATCCGACATGCGTGCCAGATTCGATTCGCGGATGTCGTTGTTCACGGCGAGCCACCTGGCGCCAGCGCCAGTACGAATTTCGTAGAACCCGCTTTGTTCGGGAATCAGGCGATCGGCGTTTGCAGTCGCGTCGAGCGTGAGCACGCGCCGGCCTTGCGGATCGAATATCTGCCCACCCTGCGCGGCGGTCAATCCGGTCATGACGACTGCGCCCACGCGCGCGCTCGCCGTTGCTGCGCCTGCACCGGTGAGCCAGTTCGCCGTCTGTGCCATGAAATTCACGAACAGCGGGTGCGTCGCGAAGTCATTCCAGTCGCGCGCCAGCGGTGTCGTAAGCACCAGCAAGCGACCTGCGCCCACGCTGCGTTCGATCAGCAACGGCCCGCCGTCCTGCAGTCCTATCAGCACCTTGTCCTGCTCCCCCGGCGCGACGCGCAGGTAGCGCAGAAAGTGGACGTCCTGCCAGCCGTCCGCGTTGCGCAGCGCCGGGTGACTGACCTCGACATGCGACACCCGAGTGGGCTTCGTGACGACGGTGCGTAACGACAGGCCGGCGAGTACGCCGCTGCGTTGTTCGCTCATGCCGGGACCGAGCATGACCAGCGCGGCACCGCCCCCACTGACATAGTCGGCGATCCGTGCACCGGCCGCGCTACTGAGCGCCGCCATGTCCGTGATCACGATGGCGGCATACGACTGCAGGTTGCGCCCTTCGATTTCGCTCGCCGGGCGCTGCTCCGTGTCGAGTCGCGGTGCCGATGCCGAACCGATCGCTGCCGCGGCATAGAGAGCATCGTCCGCGTCGCGGGAACGTGACACGACCAGGACGCGCGGATTGCTGCGCTCGAGGATGGAGAAATGCCGATCGTCCTGCGGCAGCGCGTCCTGCGGCTCCAGTCGTACTTCCATCCGGTGAGTGTTGGCATTCAGCGTGGGCAACGGCAGCAACACGCGGGCGTTCGCGAGCGCTGCGTCGCCCTGCCTCGCCTGCACCAGCAAATCTGGCGGCGGATTGCCTTCACCTTCCCTCAGCCCAGGCAGCAGCCGCGCCGGCCCGATCTGCAGCGGACGCCGCGCGGTCTCGACGCCGTCGATGACCAGCACCGCTTCCAGTTTGAGTACCGTCGTTGCCGAGGTGCGCACATGGGCCGCCACTTCATTCGCGCCCTCGCGTTGCACGGTCTCGATGAATGTATTGCTGGAAGGCTCGGCGCCCATGTCATGGAAGACGGATCGCGTGCCGGCTGGTGGCTCCAGATCGGCGAAGCGCAACGGCGTCGCCGACTGCTGCATGTCGGAGATCACATGCAACTCGACCGGCAGCCGTGCCGTACCGAGCCACGCGCTGGCGGTCGACATCAGCAATCCATAGTCGAGCCGCTCGTTGCCGGGTCGCAGTTCGCCGAGCGCCGTTCGCACGGCATCGCGCTGATTCACGCCCACCGCAGTGTGTGCAACCTGAATGCGACGTCCCGCGGCTTCGACCAGCAGCAACTGGTCGCCGGGACGCGCGCCATCGATGATGTCGCGGGCAGCATCCACGGCGCGCTGCCAGCGATCGCCGTACTGCATGGACAACGACGTATCGAGGACGATGGCATGCAGACGCGCGTCACGATTCACGACCGGCACCGCGCGCGGCGGCACGAGCGGTCCTGCAAACGCCAGCACCAGCACGATCAACAACAGAACGCGTAACGCCAGCAGCAGCCAGTAACGCAGCGTGCGCTTGGCCGTGCGCTGCGTCTCGCTCGCTTCGAGCAGCATCAGCGAAGCGAACGGATGCCGGGTCGGATTGGCGCGCGCCACCCGATGGAGCCACAGCGGCAATCCGATGGCGAGCAGTCCGGCAAGGATGGCGGGCGTGAGGAACATGGCAGGCTATGGCGAAAGACTCAGTCTGTAAGCGCATCGCCGCGTTGAGTCCCGTGTCTTGGGGCCTTCGAGCCTTTCGGGGACGCCGTAAATACATCCCTGTAGGCTCTGCCGAAAACATCCATGTTTTCGACAGCCCCGAAAGGCTCGAAGGCCCCAAGACACGTCCACAGCTTCGATCGACAGCGCCTGGAAGAAGCCATCAAGACAGCGCGCTCTTGCGACTGGAAGGACAGGGGGAGAGGCTTGGCGGACCCGGCGGCGGACGGGAAACACAACGCAGATCGGCACTCTTGATTCAGATGGCACGCGGCGCCGTGCGCGAAGCGAATCGGTGCTCAACGTTAGCGCAGACCAAGTGTTGCGGAGCCCTGCCTTTGAGTCTGCGATGTTTTTCGCCGGAGGTTTTGCCAAGACACCAGTCGCCAGCCGAAGGCGCGCGTGATCAAGGAAGGTCTGATCAATTCCACATCCGTCATTCCCGCGCAGGCGGGAATCCATTTGAATCAACTGGATGGACTCCCGCCTGCGCGGGAGTGACGACTTGGCCAGAGGTTCCTTGAAAGGGGATGCAAGTAGGCTACGCATCGCTGCTCACCTCCGCCGCTGCCGGAACAGCAGGTAACGCCGCAGCGCTTCGTTCAGCGGTTGATCGCTCGGCAGCAGTGCGTGGTGCGCACCCACGCTCGCGGCGACGGCACGCAGGCTTTCGAGATGTTCGTCCAGTCGCTGCCGGTAGCGTCGCTGCAGGAACTCCGGCGAGATGTTGAGACTCGCCCGGGTTTCCACGTCTTCGAGGACCACCGACTCGTCCCAATGCGGCTGGATCTCCTGCGGGTCGAGCACCTGGAAGATCATCACGTCATGCCCCTGCGCCGTGAGCGGCTGTACCGCGCGCGTCATCACGTCCGGCTTGCAATACAGATCCGAGATCAGCGCGACGAGACTGCGCCGTGTCAGGTGTTCGCGAACGCTGGCGATGCTCGCATCGAGATTGGTGCCGCCGCCGGGAGTCACCTGATCGACGGCGTGAATCACCGCCTGCAGATTGCCGCTGCGGGCCGGTCGTACCTGGCGCAGTCGCTCGTCGAACACCACGAGCCCGATCGGATCGTGCTGTCGCGCGCCCAGGTAGGCGAGCGCGGCAGCGAGAAACTTGGCGTACTGCAGCTTGCTGACCACACCCGGACCCGAGGCGTAGCCCATCGACGCGCTGGCATCCAGCAGGATCATCAGGCGCGTATTGGTTTCGCCTTCATAGCGACGGATGTAGGTGCGGTCCGTCCGCGCGTACACATTCCAGTCGACGAAACGCGGATCGTCGCCTTCGGCATAGGCGCGATATTCGCGGAATTCCTGGCTGAAGCCGAACTGCGGCGAGCGATGCAGGCCGGTGAGGAAGCCATTCACTGCCGTGCGCGCGATGAGCTCGAGATTGGCCAGGCTCGCGAGCGTCTGCGGCGGCAACAGATGGGGCGCGGCGTTCATCGCGCAATGACTTCCTTCAACACCGCATCGACGCTCATGCCGTCGGATTCGGCCTGGTAGTTGGTGAGTACCCGATGTCGCAGCACCGGTAGCGCCAATGCGCGCAGATCATCTTCAGTGACGTGATAGCGGTTCTGCATCAGTGCGCGCGCCTTGGCGGCGAGGCACAGGAACTGTGTAGCTCGCACGCTGGCGCCATAACGGACGTAACGCCGCACCGCTTCCGGCGCCCCGGCCTCGCCGGGTCGCGTCGACCGGACCATCTGTACGGCCAGCTGCGTGATTTCCTCAGCCACGGGCACCTGCCTGACCAGCCATTGATACTTCACGATCTCCTCGGCGCTGGTGCACGCCGCGATCGGCGGCGGCTGCATGCGTGTCGTGTTGCGGTGGACCACTTCGACTTCGTCCGCCGCATCGAGATAGTCGAGCAATACATTGAATACGAAGCGGTCGAGCTGGGCTTCGGGCAGCGGATACGTACCCTCCAGCTCGATGGGATTCTGGGTGGCGAGCACGAAGAACGGCGGACGCAGCGAATGTGTCGTGCCGCGAACGGTCACCGAGTGTTCCTGCATCGCCTCCAGCAGCGCCGCTTGCGTCTTGGGCGGTGTGCGATTGATCTCGTCGGCGAGCAGCACGTGGGTGAAGATCGGACCGGGCACGAAGGTCCAGCGACGATGGCCGGTAGTGATGTCGTCTTCGATGATGTCGGTGCCGGTGATATCCGTCGGCATCAGGTCGGGCGTGAACTGCACGCGCTTGAAGGTAAGTCCGAGCGCATCGGCCAGCGTACGCACCAGCAATGTCTTCGCTGTTCCCGGCATGCCGGTGATCAGACAATGACCGCCGATCAGCAAGGTCAGCAGCAGGTGCTCGACGACATCGTCCTGACCGACGATCACCTTGCGCACTTCGGTGCGGATCGCGCCAAACTGTTCGTGAAACTTCGCCACCAATGCGGCGGCCTCGTCCGGCAGGACGGCTGACATCGTGTCCGGCAGGACGGCTGACATCGTGTCCGGCAGGACCGCCGACGCCGTGTCGAATGGAACTTCGTGCGTCGATGTCTTCATTCCGTGCGCTCCTCGATCATCTGCAGCAGCAGGGCCTGCGCGGGTTTGTAGTGCGGTGCGGTTTCAAGTGCTTCGAGCAGATGACGCCGGCTGGCAACGGCATCCCCCTGCGTTCGCAATGCGCGAGCCATGCCGAAGTGCGCCATCGCGGGATCGTGACTGTCCAGCGCGAGCAGTACCTGAAACTCACGCAACGACTCTTCCGGCCGTCCCGCGGCCAGCAACTGCTCACCCAGCGTGCGGTGCTGCGCGGCGTTGAGCGGATCGGCGTAGTTCACGGCGGCCAGCACCTCACTGGCTTCGCTCGTCCGATTCGCCTGTTCCAGCCATTGCGAGAGTTCGCGTAGCGCTGCGGGGTCCCATCCGCCCATGGCGCGGAAGCGCAGCAGCGCATCGATCGCCTCGTCGCGGCGCCCCGTCTTGTCCATGGCGCGCGCGAGCAGCGGGTAGGGACTGGCCGGACCGATATCTTCGGGATAGATGGCAATCGCGGCGCGCGCCGGTTCTATCGCTTCTTGCCACTGTTCGGCCATGATGGCCTTGCCGGCCGACTGGGAGGAGCGCCGCCATTCGTCGAAGCGAGCCAGCACATTGCCGTAGCGCTGCTGCAGAAATGCCTGGAACCCGCGATCGAACTCCTCGGCGGAAATCTTCAAGGTCGATTCCACCGCCGCGCGCGTCGTGGTCTCACGTTCGAACTGACGCACCAGCGCCGGTAGTTGCGCGAAACCCCAGCGCTGTTCGATGAACAGACAGATCAATCCTGCCTGCGCATACGACACCTGCACCTGGTTCGGGTACTGCGGACGAATGAAGCCGGAGTCGAGATCCGCCACCGGCAGCAGGCGCTGTTCGCGCATGGCGACGAGCACATCGGGCGTGATGACGACACCCGGCGTCGGCCCGGTGCGCCATTCTTCGAAGACGGAAACGCCTTCGCTCAGCCAGCGCGGCACGCGGTTGTCGGTCATCGACAGCGTGAAGACATGCGCCATCTCGTGCCACAGCGTCGTGCCCCAGTGAAAGTCGCCGGTCGCGCGTCCCGACGGGCTGTCCATGACCACGAGATCGCCGAACGTCACGCCGAGCAGGCCAATGCCGGGCAACGCGGCGACACGCACCGCGAAATCATCGTGCTCTGGATACAGCTCGACCGTCAGCGGCCGGGTCGGCCGGTAGCCGTAGCGCTGCGAGAACGTAACGATGCTGTCGCGCGCGACCTCCATGACATAGGGGTGCAGCGCAGCTGCCTCCTTCTTATGCAGCCGCAACCGCAACTCGACCTCCGACGCCGGCGTGCCGGCCGTGGCCGGCAATGTCAGTTGCGTCGATGACGTCTGGATCTCGTCGACACGATCGAGCAGTCGCAGCGTATTCACCGTGGTCGGGCTGTAGGGATCGCCTTCGTACGCGAGCTGCAGGTGCTGGCGCGCCGCGTCGATGTCGCCGAGTCGCAGCAGGTTCGCACCCAGGTCGGCGTGGGCCGACCACAGCGACGGCTGCACTTCGACAGCCTTGCGCAGCAAGGGCGTCGCTTCGCCATAGCGGCGCCGCATGACCTCGAAACGTGCCAGTGATTCGAACACCGCGCCGTACTGCGGGTTGTAGTTGAGCGCCCGGTTGACCCAACTGTTCTTCAGCATCGCCGCGCTGTCGCGCCCGCGTGCGAGATCGAGGGTGGCCCGGGCCGAGTACAGCTCCAGCGGCGGAAATTTCGAATCTGCGCGTTTTGCCGCGCGGTCGAGCGCCTTGTCGGCGTCGTCCAGTCGCCCATCTTCCAACGCCATCCGCGCCGCGAGCAGATGCGCTTCGAACAGCGCGTCGTCTTCCTGCAGCAGCTCGTTCAGCAGTGTTCGCGCCTGTCCTTCGAAGCGATCCGCATAGACCTGCGCCAATGCGAGCCGGCCATAGGTGTCATTGGGCGAGAGTTCGAGTGCTTCGCGCAGCAGCTTCTGGGCATCGGCATATTGATGCGTACTGAGGTACAGCCGCGCCCAGCGGACCCGTGCATGGATCAACCGCTGATTGCTGCGCACGGCCTCGCGGAAGAAACGATTGGCGCGTTGCAGATCGCCATTTCGCCATGCCGCTTCTGCGCGCGTGACGGCGCTGTATGGTCCGTTGATCAGGAGCGTGTAGCACTCGCGCGCCACGCTGTCGCGACCGCGGTAGTAATCCTCGTCACAGGCGCGCAGCTCGTCGGGCCGACGCGGGTCGTAGTCGATCGATTGCGCTGTTGCGCTTCCCGCCAGGCCGAGGAGAAGGACGCCGGAGTAACCGCATACAACGCAAAGAGCGCACAGAAAGGAATACCTGGTTTCGCCTTCTTTGCGTTCTATGCGCTCTATGCGGTTACTCTGATTCTTCCTCATGGCTGCACTCCCGCCGGAGGCTGCGCGGCATCGATCTGCCGTTGCAACAGCGCGAGTTTGACGAGTACGCCTTCGAGTTCGTCGTAGTAGTTGTCGGCATCCAGCGCTGCCTTGCGTTCGCGAACGCCATCGAATTCGCGTTCGATACGCACGCGTTCCGCGTACATCGCATTGACTGCCGGATCGGTGGTCACGCGCGCAGCAGTGCCCAGGCGCGCCACCTGGAAGCGCGCGGGTTCGGCGCCGGCAATGCGCGCGTGCTCCGTGGCCAGCAAGGCCTCCGCCTTGAACGACTCCGCGACCTTGCGAGTCGCATAGTCATACGCCTCCGTGACCGTGATGACGTCGTCCTTGTTGGTATCGGCCTCGA
This sequence comes from Povalibacter sp., assembly GCF_036520495.1. Lineage (GTDB taxonomy): Bacteria > Pseudomonadota > Gammaproteobacteria > Steroidobacterales > Steroidobacteraceae > Steroidobacter. The sequence continues at coordinate 114,213 of NZ_DATDJO010000036.1, forward strand.
GCGTCGTCAGCGCGACCGACCAGTATTCCGCAAAGCGCGTCGCCGTCTTTTCGCCGCCGCCCTTGGTGGCCGTGATGACGATGCGGCGATCACGCTGCCATTGCTCGATTACTGCGCCGCTGGCGCTGGTGGCATTCACGATCAGCTGCTGGCGCGCGGGAATGGCATCGAACAGCGCGGCAAGTTCAGCGGCCGTCAGATCCGGCCCCGGCAGATTGAGCCGATACAGATCGCCATCGAAACTGCCATGGCCGATGAGCGTGACGATTACCTGATCATCCGTACCGGCCTTCGCCGCGATATCGCGCAGCGCGCGCCGCACGCTTTCCCGATCCGCCTTCGCTCCGGACAGCACGATCGTGCCCGTCTCGCTTCCCGTCAGTTGCCGTGCAGCAACGGCCAGCTTGTCGGCCTGCTCGACGAATCGTTTCTCATACTCGGGTTCGCCGCCCAGACCGGAGACGATCAGAGAGTAGGTGGCGGCACGGGTTGTGGCGGATAGCAGCAAGGCGGCAGCGGCGAGCAGCCAGACGACACTCCTGAAGAGGGCTGCTGGATACTGGGCACTGGGCGCTGGCCAGAAAAGGAGGACGCGTCTCTTCCTTCTTGCCAGAGCCCAGTGCCCAGTACCCAGCAGCCCTCTTCTCATAGTCTTCCCCACTTCAGCCGCAGCAGCCATTCGGCGGCGAGCAAGGCCAGCAACGTGAGGAAGACGATCGGCAGATTCCACAGCTCGAGTGTGCGGCGCTCGACGATGCCCGCGCGCGAGTACGGGATGGCGGCCGCGAGTTGCTCCAGATCGGCAAGCTGCCAGTAACGGCCGCCGGTCATCCCGGCAATGCGCGTGAGTACGGCGCGGTCCTGACGCGCACCGTAATGCTCGAGCAGTCCGTCGTTGCGTCGCACGTAAGCGGTCGCGGATTGCATGTCGCCATCGGGCGTGCGCGCCGTCATGTCCACCCGATACAGCCCGGTCGCAGGCGCATCGAAGCTGGCGACATAGCGGCCGGCACCGGCATCCGAGGGTTGCATGGGTACCCTGTAGGGTTCGTCGTGTTCGGGAGCAACCAGCAGTTCGACCTGCGCTGCGTCGATCGGTTCGAAGCGCGCATTGCGCAACTGCGCGTCCATACGCACCTGGCGCTCGTCGTCATAGACGGATTTCCCGCTGGCCAGCGCCGTGCGCGGCAGTGCGCCATCCGCCACGGCGTGCGCCAGCTGACGCCAGAAGAGTTCGTGCCGCTGATCGTCAGGTGCCAGGCGCATCTGCCAGCGCAACGTGCTGGCAGTGCCGAGCAGATAGGTGGCTCCCTGCCCGAATCGTTGCCAGACCAGGAGCGGCGCGGCCCCCTGCTCGGTCGTCGTTTCGAGCAGCACGATGGCGCCCGGCTTGAGCTTGCCCAGCGACTGGTAGTCCGCCAGCTTCGGCAGGGTTTGCCAGGCCTCGGCATTGCGCGTGGCGTCGGCATCGAGGCGCGTGATGGCGGAATCCGCGGCATAAAGCGTGGGACGCACGGCAGCCGTCCGCTGGACGAAGCTTTGCGCCTGCTTCGACGGCAGATGCGTCGGCAATGTCTGCGCCAGCGCTGCCCGCTCCCAACCGCCTGCGGAGAGTCCATTGTTGCCTGCCAGCAGCAGCACGCTGCCGCCGCGCTGATCGACGAACTGTCGCAGCAACTGGTGCTGTTGCACGGACAGCGTCGCCGCATCGAAGCTGCCGATGATCACCGCGTCGTACGCGAACAGCTCCGCGGCATCGGTGGGAAATCCGCGCTGCAGTTCCGCACCGGAACGCACGCCCTGCCGGAAGTACTTGTTCGGGGTCGTGCGCACCATGCTGGTCAGATGCAGTGAGCGTTCCGGCTCGACGGCGCGTCGCAGGAATTTGTATTCCCAACGCGGCTCGCCTTCGACATACAGGATGCGACGGCGCTCCGCCGGCACGTCGAGCACGTGCGAACGCGAGTTGTTGACCAGGTCGCGCTCGCCTTCCAGGGCATCGAGCGTGAAGCGCAGATCGTGCGTGCCGGGGTCGCCTACGGGAAATTCGATGCTGTGAGTGCTGACCGACGTCGTCGCCGGCAGCTGCAGCACTTCGGCCGCCAGCAGCTTGTCGTGATCGTAGACCCGCAGACGCGTGCTGCCGGCGGCGTCATGGCGTACCCGCACCGCTGCGGTGACGGTCGCGCCCGCCGGAGCCACGCGCGCGACTCGTACCTGTTCCAGTTCCAGATCATCCGGGATGGTCTCCGCACCCACGCCGACGGTGTGCACCGGCACACCGAAGGAAGCGATTTCCGCCAACCGTTCTTCGCTGAGCGTCTCGCCGTTGTCGACGCCATCACTCAGCAACACGATGCCGGCGAGCGGTACGCTGCTCGCGGTCTGCAACAATTGCACCAGCGAATCGCCGATGCGTGTCTGCGTCCCGGGCGGCGGCATGGCATCGAGCGACGACAGGGATTCCGCGCGCGATGAAAAACTGAACAGTCGCACTTCGAAACTCTGCTGCAGGGAGTTCAATGCCGACGATTGCAGGGCCGACACGGCGTGCTGCAGACGCGACTGCGGCCTGGCTGCATCGGGTCGGTCGTCTAGCGCCATGCTGGCGGACGTGTCGAGGGCGACGGCCAGGACGTTCTCCCGATCGCGCACACGTTCGATATGCAGCACAGGACGCCAGGCCAGGCACAGCAGCAGGGTGATAAACAGCAGCTGCAGTGTGCCGAGGGTCAGCAGCCTGCTCGCACCGAGGCTGCGCCGGCGCAACAGGGTGAGGACGATCAGCGCGGCGGCGATCACGACACACACGGCGAGAGCCCAGCGCGACCATCCGTTTGCGAAGGCAAACGTGCCGGTTCGCCAGGCCCACTGCGGATGCGTGAACAGCAGCTCGAACACGACTCACTAATAGTTTATGGCCCGGGTTCAGGCAAGCACGGAAAATGCAAAGATAAGGACCAGGAATGGCGTTGAAGGGTCCAGGCGTTACATTTGAAACGGAAGCTCCTGCTGATTCCTGTCCTGGAACCTGGGGCCGAGGGCCTGCCCCGGAACCCCCTCCGCGCTCAATGCGTAGTGAGTTGATGGACGCCGATAGGCGATCATGGCGAACGTAATCGGAGGATCCCGCGATGGGCGCCAATAGTGCCGGACTGCATGAAGACGTCGAAAAACTACATCCGCAGACCATCGACCGGCATCGGGCGGTGGCTTCGCTCATGGAGGAACTCGAGGCGATCGACTGGTACGACCAGCGCATCGACGCCGCGGACGACTTAGAACTGAAGGGCCTGCTGGCCCACAATCGGGACGAAGAAAAGGAACACGCGGCCATGGTGCTCGAATGGCTGCGACGCCACGACGGCAAGCTGGACCAGCATCTGCGCACTTATCTGTTCACGAACAAGCCGTTGCTGCAGATCGAGCATGCAGCCGAACATGGCGGCGCTGCCGACGGCGGCGGCGCGGATGACGGCTCACTTGGCATCGGCAGCCTGCGCAGGTAGTACCACGGAGAATCCACAATGAACGATCTGTTGCGCAATCAAGCGCCGATCTCTGGCGACGCCTGGAATGAGATCGATGCGGAAGCGACCCGCACACTGAAAGTGCTGTTGGCCGCGCGCCAGTTCGTGGACTTCAAAGGTCCGCTGGGCTGGCAGACGTCCGCCATCTCGCTGGGCCGCACCGAGAAATTGTCGCCGTCGCTGCAGGACGGTGTGGTCTCGCGCGTGCGCCAGGTCCTGCCGCTGGTGGAAATCCGCATTCCCTTCGAAGTACAACGCGAAGAGCTCGAGGCGATCGGGCGCGGCGCGCAGGATGCGGATCTCGACGCTGTGCGCAATGCCGCGCGCGCCGCCGCCATTGCCGAGGACCGCGCCATCTTCCAGGGCTACGAGGCCGCCGGCATCGAAGGCATCTTCGGCGCGAGCTCCGGTCAGAGCCTGACCATCCCCGAGTCCTTCGAGGCCTACCCCGACATCGTCGCCGAAGCGACCCATCGATTGCGCAGCGAGGGAGTGAACGGACCGTACGGCATCGCCCTCGGTCCACGCTGCTATACAGGGCTGACTCGCAGCACCTCACGGGGCTATCCGGTCATCGATCATGTGCGTGAGTTGCTCGAGGGTCCGATCGTCTGGGCGCCCGCGGCCGACGGCGCCGTGGTCATGAGCATGCGCGGCGGCGATTTCGAACTGACGGTCGGGCAGGATTTCTCGATCGGCTACCTGGATCACACCAACAGTTCGGTCCTCCTGTACCTGCAGGAAAGCTTCACTTTCCGCGTGCTTTCGCCCGAAGCAGCGGTCCCACTGACTTATCCGCCCCGCACGCCGGGCTGACCAGGGTATATCTGACGCCTGCGCCAGGCCCTCTGCGGTAACCGAACGATCGTCTGTCATGAATATTCGCGCTAATGCCTGCAGTGATCGCACTGTATAAGTGCGACGCTCGGGTGCGTGTGTTCGCAGCGTGAGCGGTAGCAGCGGGTTTACCTGCCCGGAAGGCTGAAAGCGGCCCGCGACGTCCACGGCACAGGAATTGCTATGTCTGAGCGGGGATCCGCTCAGCCGTGCATTGCCGATGTCCGCGTTGTTTTTACGCGCATCGCGCCGCACGCCCCAGCCGGAGTTTTCTCATTCATCGACCTTCGTCGCAGCGTTCAGGCAGTCCTGTCGTCAGGCTGCGATTACCGCTTCCGACATCCTGTATGCGCCTACCGTCACTCAAATTTCTCAAGACCTTCCAGGTCGCCGCCGCGCGCCTCAGCTTCAAGTCGGCGGCCGAAGACCTGTTCATCACGCCCTCGGCGGTCAGTCATCAGATCAAGGCACTCGAAGAACAGCTTGGCGTGCCGCTGTTCGAACGCGGCCCGCATTCGCTCACGCTGACGGAAGCCGGGCGTCAGTACCTGCAGCACCTGGACATGATGTTCACGCGCCTGGAGACGGTGACGGACCAACTGCGCATCCGTTACAGCCGCGGCGTCGTCCGTCTGCACATGCCACCGTTCTTCGCCACCGAACTGTTGTTGCCGAAGCTGCCGGCACTGCTGGAAGCGCAACCCGATACCGACATTCACATCAACACCGCGCTGGCGCCGCTACAGACGCATCCGACGGATGCCGACGTGTCGATCGTGGTGAACGCAACCCCCGAAGGCGGCCTGGATTGCCACAAGCTGTTCTCACAGGCCTTCGTGCCGGCGTGTGCCCCGATGCTGCTGATGCGCAGCCCGATCAATACCGTTGCCGATCTCAACCAGCACACGCTGATCGTCCACGAGGCCCGCCGCGATGTGTGGGAACGCTGGGCCGATTCCATCGGCGTACGCCTGCGACCGAAGAAAGTCGTTCGCTTCGACACGATGCACGCGGCCGCGCAGGCAGCGGAACATGGCGTAGGCGTCGCACTGGTGTCCTCCCGACTCGGCAATGAGCGATTCTCGCAAGGCTCGCTCGTGCGCCTGTTCGACGCCGAACTGCAAACCGGCGAAAGCTACTACCTGCTGCTGCGCCGGGAAGACGCCTCGCGCCCCGATGTACAGGCGCTCACGCAATGGCTGCTCAATGAATTTCGTGTCGCGGCGTGAGGGCGAGGCCACCTATCAGGCTGGCTGACTGATTTACGTGAGAGCGAACAGTGCGCCCTCCGCATTGACTCCGAGGAAGCTCCAAAAATCCCACAGACTGTCCTTGAGTCAGTGCCATCAGGCTATGACCGATGGGAATCCCACGGGAAAGCCGGACCCATAACACGATCGAAGGCGGCAATTCAGCAGCCGTAGCGACACTGCGGAGCCTCCAGCCATTCGCTGGCAGCCCGCCACTGACAATTCATTGACGCTTTACTGACGTGAACATGAGCCGAAGTGATGCACGCGCGCAGAATTCTGCGTCATGCGGTGACATTCGCGTCTGCATCGTCCATCCGAACCATGCCGGGTGAGTGGAATTCACTCGAGCGTGAAATCATCTCGTTTGTCGCTCTGCAAGACGGTTCGTACATTGGCGCCGTCACATTTACCGCTTCGCACATCTGCGAGAGGAAATCCGCCATGAACACCGTGTTTCGTCCCCGCGCTCTGATCGTTGCCGCACTGCTGCTCGCCTCGCCCGTGATCAGCCAGGCTTCGGAAGTCCAGGCGATGCAGGCCTGCATCAAGGCTTTCGTCAGCACCAGCCTGGAAGCGGATCGCGCCTACACCGTGAGGACCCGGGACTCCGTCGCGACGTCTCTCGACCATCAAGCGCGTTTGTACCGGATCCTGCTGACGGCGAAGGGCAAGCACAGCGGTGAACAAGTGGCCAAGGCCACCTGCGTCACCGATCGCAGCGGTGTCGTTCTGTCGTTCGACGGCAAGCCTGTCCGCAACGACGCGATCCTGAGCGCGCGCTGATTGTTCGTGGACAGCCGGCGGTGGACACCGACCGGCTGTCGCGATGTCTGTAGCAGTTTCAGCTCTCACTCCGGGAAGTGCACTCCAAGCCAATCCCCCTGAGCCGAGTGCGGTAAGGACGCCGCTCCCGGAGTGATTTTTCTTCGCAGCAGTCCGCTGTCAGCGTCCACTGCGGACCGACGGGTCCGCACTGGCCATGGCGTGTGCACCCGTGCGACGATCCGTTCGACCGATCGGATCGATAAATTACAGAATGAGATTTTTTCGCCGCTCCCTGATCGCGTTGGGGGTTGCAGCCACACTGCCCACGCTCATCTTCGCTGCCATCGGCGGGTTCTATTTTCTGCGCGCGGAGCGCCTGCAGGTGGAAACGGCGACACTTCGTCGCAGCGACACCATCGTCACGCTGAGCGACGCCACCCTGCAGGGCAATCTCAATGCTCTGCACGTGCTCTCGACGTCGGTCTACTTCGAGACGAACCACTGGTCGGAGTTCTACCCCCGCGTGCGACGAGTCTGGGAAGGCAACCCGCAGTGGGTGGCCGTGTACCTGTTCGACGCCAGCAGCGAAGAGCAACTGTTCGATACGCGCCGTGCCTTCGGACCGCCGATCCAGACACGACTGCCGGGGACGGTAACGATCGAAACGCTGCGCGCAGCAATGCAACCTGTCATCGGGGGCGTCGTGACGGTTGGCGAACCCGTCGTGCACCTGTATCAACCGGTGCTGCGCGAAGGCCAGCTTCGCTATGTGATCGTCGCTGCTCTGCGCACCCAGATCTTTCAGGACATTCTGCTGGCTCAGGTGCCGCGCGACACCATTGCAGCGCTGGTGGACCGCCACGGCAACTTCGTCGCCCGCACGCGCGACTATCAGCAGCGGGTCGGAACGCCAGCCACCCGGTTCGTTCGCGATGCCCTCAAACACGGAGACGGCAAGTTCTACCGCGGCAGGACCTACGAAGGCTTCGAGAACTACACAGCGTTCCACGCCTCGGACTGGTCCGGGCTGTCGGCACACATTGCCGTTGCGTCGTCGCTCATCGATACGCCCAGGTCGTGGTCGTTCGCGGTGGTCGGCATCGCCGGCCTGGGTTGCCTGGCACTTGGTGGTCTCCTCGCTTCGCTCGTGCTGCGCGAGATGGCCGAACATCGACGCACGGAGGAAGGCCTGCGCCAGTCGCAGAAGATGGAAGCCGTCGGGCAGCTCACCGGCGGCATCGCACACGATTTCAACAACCTGCTGACCGCGGTCATCGGCAATCTCGACATGATCCGCACGCGCAGCGCCGACAACGAGCGGCTGCGGCAACTCGCGGACAATGCGCTGGAAGCCGCACAGCGCGGCGCCAAGCTGACATCGCAGCTGCTGGCGTTCTCGCGCAGCCAGCGCATGCATCTGGAGTCCGTGGATCTCGAGCAGCTGCTGAGAGGAATGAGCGCACTGCTGCTGCAGTCCACAGGAACCAGCATCGACGTGCAGATCGATGTCGCGGCCGATGCACGTTTCGTCACCAGCGACCCCAACCAGCTCGAACTGGCGCTGCTGAATCTGGCGGTGAACGCGCGTGACGCCATGCCGGATGGCGGCGTGCTGGCTATTTCGACGCAGGCAACAAGGCAGGCCCAGCGAGACTTCGTGGAGATTCGGGTCGCCGATTCCGGCGTCGGTATGAGCGAAGAAGTCTGCGCTCGCTCCATCGAGCCGTTCTTCACCACCAAGCAGGTTGGACAAGGCACGGGACTCGGTCTGTCGCAGGTCTATGGCGTCATCCGTGAGTCCGGCGGCTCGCTGCACATCGACAGCGCACCGGGTCAGGGCACCACGATTCATATGCTGCTGCCGGCGGCGGAGTCCATGGACGTTGCCATTGCCGCCGCACCGACGCCATCGACTCCCGTCGTACTCGAAGGATCGGCAGAGGCGTCGGTCCTCGTCGCCGACGACGATCGGCAGGTGCGGCGCTTCATCGCAGCGTCGCTGCGCAATTTGCATTACCACGTCGTCGATGTGGATAGCGGAACCGCAGCGCTGTCGCAGCTGGAACAGCAGCGGTTCGATCTGCTGCTCGTCGACTTCGCCATGCCCGGCATGAATGGCGCGCAAGTCGCGCACGCCGCCCGCGCCCGGCGACCGGATCTCAGGATCCTCATCGTTTCCGGCTACTCCGACAGCGCGGCGATCGAAACGGCGCTCGGCACGACGCCGCTGCTGCGCAAACCCTTCGACACAGCCGAACTCTCCGCCGCAGTGGCGGCCATTCTCAGCAACTAGAACCTGTCTCTAGACTCGATCTGTCGTTTGTTCGGTTCGCCTTGAATCTTGCTATGTGATTTTTTGGGAAAAGATCCTTCGACATACGAACGGGGAGCCGGAGGCGCTTTGTATGGGGCCGACTTCAGTCGGACGTCCGCGAAACACCGCCTGTGACCGAGGCAATCCCGCAGGTACGCCGGTCACGTCCGGCTGAAGCCGGACCCACAAGGGAAAAGGCAGCGCGCTGCCCCCTGACGCTGTCCCTGGGAATCGTTTCGATGGGTAAACCATTGGGGATTTCCTCCGGTCACAAGTTCAACGCGAACGGATTTGAATTTTGAGATAGGTTCTGTCGAATCGACGCTATGCAAGCGGTCGCGGCCGCGGCCTTGGTATCCTCGTCGCTCACTTTCCGTCACTGGTATCTGCCCATGTCTTACACCCAGCGCGAATCCGCAGAATGTGTCGTGCTCGAACCGGCCGCGCCGGCCATCGCCGCCGTCATCTGGTTGCACGGTCTCGGCGCCGACGGTTTCGACTTCGTACCCGTGGTGGATGAATTGAAGCTGCCCGCCACGTTGCCCGTGCGTTTCATCTTCCCGCATGCGCGGCCGCGGCCCGTCACCATCAACAACGGCTACGTCATGCGCGCCTGGTACGACATCAAGCAGCTTGGCGGACGCAGCCCGGTCGAGGACGACGCCGGGATCCGCGAGTCGGCGCAGGTCGTGAACGATTACATCCAGCAGCAGAACGCGGCGGGTCTTCCCACGGCGCGTATCGTTGTCGCCGGCTTCTCGCAAGGCGGCGCCATTGCGCTCCACACCGGAGTACGTTGTCCGCAACGTCTCGCCGGCATCCTGGCACTGTCGACCTACCTGCCGTTGCAAAGCTCGGTCGCCGCGGAAGCTGCGCCAGCGAATCGCGACGTACCCATCCTGATGTGTCACGGCACCTACGACCCCGTGGTGCCCGCCGCCATGGGCGTAGCGTCACGTGACGCGCTGCAACGTCTGGGCTACACCGTGGACTGGCGCACCTATCCGATGGAGCACTCGGTGAATGCGGAGGAGATTGCGGATGTGGCGTCGTGGATGGAGAAGTGGCTGACCGTTACCGGTTAGACATTGATGAGTTGGTGGCCTCGACCGCAGACGTCGAGTCGCGATCCCGCCCCTCGCGCGCTTCTTGCGTCACCGGACATCACCATCGTGGCGCCATGGAGAAGCCAAAAATACCCTTGAGCCAGACCACACATCAGTGCCAGAAAGGAACCGCGGTGCGCTCTCCTTGATTATCCTTCGTCCGTTGTCGACAACTACTGGAGCCTCCATGAATATCAGCCTGAGCATCGGTCCATTGGCCGCCCTGATCGCGGGCATTCTCATCCTGATCCTGCCGCGCCTGTTGAACTACATCGTCGCGATCTACCTGATCCTGATCGGTCTCGTCGGCCTGTTTGGCATGAGGTTGTGAGCTGCTGATACAGGACAGGAAAGAAAGCAGGTACACAAAGGAGCGCAAGGAAGAACACAGAAGAGCACGGGAGATTCCTCCTTTATCTTGCTTTGGGGCTCCTTTGTATATCTCCTTCCCGGTTCGGCGCCCTGCTACAGTCCTGACTGAAGCAGCGGTGTGATCGCCTACTGCGCCGGCCATTCTTCGTGACCAAAGTTTCTGTTGCTTACCAGCGCCTGCCGGGGAATGCGCGCGGATCTCTATGGATGCTCGCATCCGCCGTCGCTTTTACGGCGATGACGATGCTGATCAAGTTCCTGGGCGAGGACTATCCGGCGTCGCTGCAGGCCTTCTATCGCCAGCTATTCGGGCTGGTGGTGATGGTGCCGATCATCGCGCGCAATCCCGCGGCGGCATTTCGCACGACGCGACCGGGCCTCCTGTTGTTCCGTGCGCTGGCCGGTACGATCGGCATGATTCTCGGGTTCTATGCCTATCAGAAGCTGCCGCTGGCCGATGCCAATGCGCTGTCGTTCACTCGTACGTTGTGGGTGGTACCGCTGGCGGCTTTCGTGCTGAAGGAACCGGTCGGTTCGCGCCGGATCGCTGCGACCGTGGTTGGTTTTCTCGGCGCGCTGCTGATGCTGCAACCGGCGACGCAAGGAGAGATGGGATTGCCGGCCATTGCTGCGCTCGTCGCTGCGTTACTGATCGCGCTCACGGTCACCGGCATGAAGATCATGACGCGCGACCACACGACGACGACGCTGATGGCGTGGTCGGCGGTGCTTGGATTCGTGCTGACGATTCCACCGGCGCTGTTCGTCTGGCGTTGGCCGACTTTCATCGACCTGATGCTGCTCGCCGCGATGGGCGTGCTTGGCACTGTCACCCAGGCGACCTACATCAAGGGAATGTCAGAAGGCGATGCCGCCGTGATGGCGCCGGTCGACTACACCCGACTGGTGTTCGCGATCATCTTCGGCTTCGTACTCTTCGGTGATGTGCCGAACGCACTGACCATGGCCGGCGCGGTCATCATCATCGCATCAACGCTCTACATCACGATTCGTGAAAGCCGGCTGGGTGTGTCGAGACCACCGGCGACGGAGTAGAAGCTGATAGTGGAAAGTTGAAGCACGGGGAGAAGTGATGCCGCTGTTCCTCTTCAACTATCCACTGTCAACTTTCAACCCTCTCCCACTATCGAGAGAGCCATAGTGACAGTTGATAGTTGAACGCGGCAAAACCCGCCTCCGCTGCTCTGCCGCTATCCACTATCCACTTTCAACTGTTCACTGTCAGAGAGCCGCCCGGCGAGAGAGCACCGATTCGCAGCTCGGTGTCCTCGCCGGGGGCAACCCGGCCACGGTGCGGGCCGGGAATTCGTGACGCATCAGCTGCGCGGACGGTCGCCGCGCGATGCGATGCGCAGTTCGCTGTCCGACTGATGCAATGCCGTCAGTTTCGCGTCATTCACGTCAGTGACCGCATTCGCGAGCGCGGTTGCGTAGCATTCCTCGTTCAACTGACGGATTTTCAGTTCCCGCGCTTCACGCGAACCACACACGGTGCGGGCAGCGCGCTGCAACCGCGAATACAACTGATCGGCATGGGCCTGCTTCGACAGATCGTATCGATCGAGCGGAACCCTGATCTGCGGCGCAGCGGGTCGCGCCTGCACGCTTGCAGCAAGCAATGACCCTGTGACGACACCGGCGGCTGCAATCGCAGCAATGAATGACCTGGCTGACATGACGTTTCTCCGTTCGTGCTTTCCTGAATTTGATCCATCTACTGCGCAGTTGATTCTGAGATGCGGCTGCTGCTGGAAAGGTTGCAGCGGCCACGTGAAGCTTTGATGTCTGCAGCAGGAAGAGTTGCCTCGACTCATCGCACGACTGCGTCGATTCGGCGAACCAGACGATCTTCGGCTCTCCTGCTTCGGCTCCAACCTGCTTACTTGAATGCAGGACACACGGACCGCGCACGGAGTTACAGCGATGTGAGCGGAATCGCGAAATAGCAGCGATTGCGACAAAGCGTGCGCCGGGAGCGACGAAACACTGGGCTTGAGTGCACTCAGTGCTTAAGCTGCCGCATCGAAGCAGGAACTGCCGGATGAGCACTGCGAGCATCTTCAAGAAGAACCGCGACCTGGCGTTCTGGTCGCTGCATGCGATCGGCTGGAGCAGCTACGCGATATCGCAGTACCTCGGCTTCGTCCTCTACGGCAAGGCCGCGGAGTACCTGAGCGTGATCATCGTTGCGACGATCTCCGGGTTTCTTCTCAGCGCGCCGCTGCGCTACCTGTGCCGTTACCTGTGGACCAAGCCGCCTGCGATCATGATCAGCGCGGCGCTCGGCACGGCGTACTTCACGGCGCTGGTATGGCGCGTGATCATCAACGTGGCTTATGAGAAGTATGTCGAGACCGACTGGCCGATGGTCCACTGGTACGAGTACCTGAGCGGCGCCATGACCGCGACCTATCTGTTCGCGTGCTGGATGGGGTTGTACTTCGGCTTCAAGTACTACGAATCGATGCAGCTGCAGCGCGAGCGCGCACTGCGGGCTTCGGCGCTGGCGCAGGAAGCGCAGCTGAAAATGCTGCGCTACCAGCTGAACCCGCACTTCTTGTTCAACACACTGAACGCCATCTCGACGCTCATCATCGACAACCGCAACTCGGTCGCAAACTCCGCCGTCTCGGGGTTGTCGGAGTTCCTGCGCTACACGCTGGACCAGGACCCGATGAAGAAGGTCACCGTGGCGCAGGAACTCGAGGCTCTCGACCTGTACCTGAACATCGAGAAAATGCGTTTCGGCACGCGACTGACCATTCAGTACGACATCGATGACGAGGCGACGACGATCCTGATGCCGAGTCTGCTGTTGCAGCCGCTGATCGAAAACGCCATAAAATATGCGATCTCGCCGCGCGAGGAAGGCGGTCGCATCCGCATCGCCGCGCAGGTCGAGAACGGGTTGCTGCACCTCGCCGTCGAAGACGACGGCCCGGGGCTGGTCGATCCGGCACGACTCACCAATGGTCGGGGTGTGGGTATCCGCAACACGCGCGAACGCCTGCAGGTGCTATACGGCAGCAGCGGTCACGTGACCGTCACGGGCATTCATCCTGGACTGCGGGTGGCACTGGCGTTTCCCGCAGAACGCACTCCGGTCCAGTCACCCTTCGAGAGTAGAGCGTCCGCATGAGCGCCCGACCCATCCGCGCCCTGATCGTCGATGACGAAGAACTGGCCCGCCGCGGCCTGGAGATCCGCCTGCGCGGCTACCCGGACATCGAAATCGTCGGCCAGTGCGTCAACGGTCGCGAGGCACTCGCAGCGATCAGCGAGTCGCAGCCTGACCTGATGTTCCTGGATATCCAGATGCCGGGTCTTTCGGGCTTCGATGTCTTGTCACGCATTCCGCAGGAATCGATGCCGATGGTCGTGTTCGTCACCGCCTACGATCGCTATGCGCTGGACGCGTTCGATGCCCATGCACTCGACTACCTGCTGAAACCCATCAATGACGCACGCTTCGGACAGGCGCTCACTCACGTGCGCGAACACTGGGAGCAGCGCAACGCCGTGGCGCAGCGCGAGAAGCTGATGAGCCTGCTGGCGCAGACGCGTGGCACCTCGTCGATCGACGAACAGACGCTGCGCGAACAGCTCGCAGCCACCCAGGAACCTCGTTACGCAGAGATCCTGCCGATCCGCGACGACAGCGATACCGTGCGCGTGCATGTGTCGACGATCGACTGGATCGATGCTGCCGGCGACTACATGTGCGTCCATGCCGAGGGCCGCACGTACGTGTTGCGCGAGACCATGAAATCGCTGGCGTCGATCCTCGACCCGAAGATCTTCCAGCGCGTGCACCGCTCGACCATCGTCAACGTGAAGCGCGTGCGACGTCTGCGTCCGCACACCAACGGCGAGTATTTCCTGACGCTGGAAGACGGTCAGGAAATCAAGCTCAGCCGCTCGTACCGCGACCGGGTTGACCAGCTCCTGCAACGCCGTCCGTAAGCGGCGCATCGATGGCGGCCGGCGAACGCCGCCGCATCAGCAGCGGATGGCTGAAGACGACGATCATGATGATGGCGACACCGATGTAGAACGCAGGATCTAGCTCGCGCTGTTCGCCCAGCAACACGACTGCCAGCACGATCGCGTATACCGGTTCCATGTTCACCGCGAGCGCCGTCGTGAACGCGCTCAAGTGACGCAACGCCACCAGCGACAAGGCGAATGGCAGCAGCGTGCAGCCCAGGGCCAGCACCACGAGATAGATCGCATCGAGATCCTGCGGCAACCGCATCCATTCCGAGGCCGGCACCATCAGCGGTACGACCAGGGTCATGACGATCACCCCGGCGCCCATCTCGATGCCCGTGACGCTCAACGCATCCGACTCGCCGATGAAACGCTTGTTTAGCGAACCGAACATCGCCACCAGCAGCGCGGACAGCGCACCGATCGCAATGCCGAGCCGCATTTCACCCGGCGTGCCGCCAACGACGAGCAGAACGCCCGGAATTACGGCGATCCCGAACAGCAGCTCGCGTGCGTCGAACGAACGACGCGCAATCCAGGGTTCGACGAACGCGACGAACACCGGCGTCAACGCCATGCACGTTGCTGCAACCGAGGCATTCGACAATTTGACCGAGCCATAGAACGTCAGCCAGTGCATCGCCACCAGCACACCGATGCCCGCATACGTCCACAGCAGGCGCGGCGCCATGCCGCGCAAACCCGTCCAGAACTGCCGCACCAGCAGCAGCGCACCCACGACCAGTGCCATGCGCCACCACACGAGCGTCGCCGCCGGCAGCGTGATCAGCTTGCCAAGAATCGCCGTGAAACCCCACAGCACCACACAGAAGTGGATCTGGAGCAGGGAACGGGAGTGGGGGGACATTGCGAAGGCCCTGGGCCCTAGGCTCTAGGTACTAGCCAGAGAAAAAGCAGGACCGAGCGGTCTCGACGCAAACATGGTGCTCCTGGGTCTTTCGACCTGGCCCCTAGGGCCTAGCGCCTAGGGCCTCATCGGCCCTCCTTTCAATACGCTTTCGCCCACACCACTCGCTGCGGGCTCGGCTTGCCGGTGAAGGGACAGGTGCCTGCTTCGCTCTTTTCCAGCGGAATGCAGCGTACGGTGACCGACAGGTCGTCCTTGATCTGGCGTTCCAGGTCGACGTCGCCGCTGAAGTGCGTGAGCGCGAAGCCGCCGTGGATCGGGGTCGGTGCGTTCTCCGGCACGGTCGGTGCGGTGAAGAACTTGTAGAACTCTTCCCTGGTGTCGATGCGATACGTTTGCTGTTCGCGATAGACGCGGGCGCGCTCCAGCAGGCCGTCCTGAATCGACTGCAGGGTCGTGGCGATGCTGGCGACGAAGTCGGCGCGCGGGATGCTCTGCTTTTCCTTGGGGGTCTTGTCGCGGCGGCCGACGAACAGCGCGTCCTTCTCCATGTCGCGCGGGCCGACTTCCAGGCGCACAGGGACGCCCTTCTTGATCCAGCCCCAGACTTTTTCGCCGCCGCGTTCGTCGCGTTCATCGACGATCACGCTGACAGGACGGTCCGCGTAACGCTGCGCCCGCAACTCCTGCGCGACCTTGCGGCAGTAGTCGATGACGCGCGGCCTCTCCTCGTCCGATCGGTAGATCGGAATGATGACGACCTGGGTCGGCGCAACCTTCGGCGGCAGTACCAGGCCATCGTCGTCTGAGTGGGTCATGATCAGGCTGCCGATCAGGCGCGTCGATACGCCCCAGCTGGTGGTCCACGCGAACTGTCGCGTACCGCTCTGATCGAGGAACTGGATCTCGCTGGCCTGGGCGAAATTCTGACCGAGGAAGTGACTGGTGCCGGCCTGCAGTGCTTTGCGGTCCTGCATCATGGCTTCGATACAGAACGTGCTCACCGCGCCAGGAAAGCGTTCGCCCGCGGTTTTCTCGCCCTTGATCACAGGCACCGCGAGCCATTCCTCGGCGAAGGTTGCATACACATCGAGCATGCGCATGGTTTCTTCCACCGCTTCTTCACTGGTGGCATGGGCCGTGTGGCCTTCCTGCCAGAGAAACTCGGTCGTGCGCAGGAACATGCGCGTGCGCATTTCCCAACGAACGATGTTGCACCATTGATTGATGAGCAGCGGCAGGTCGCGATAGCTCTGCACCCAGCGGGAAAATGCATCGCCGATGATGGTCTCGGACGTCGGACGCACGACCAGCGGCTCATCGAGTTCGCCAGCCGGGACCAGCTTGCCGTCAGCGTCGGCTTCAAGCCGGTGATGGGTGACGACGGCGCATTCCTTGGCGAACCCTTCGACGTGGGCGGCCTCCTTCTGCATGAAGGACAGCGGGATGAACAGCGGAAAGTAGGCGTTCTGGTGACCCGTCGCCTTGAACATGTCGTCGAGCACCCGCTGCATGTTCTCCCACAGCGAATAGCCCCACGGCTTGATGACCATGCAGCCGCGGACCGCGGAATTTTCCGCGAGATCGGCCGCTTTGATGACCTGCTGATACCACTCGGCGTAGTTTTCCTCACGGGTCGGCGTAATGGCGGTGCGGGGCTTGTTGCTCATCGGAGTACGAAACTGGCTGACGGTCGAGGGACGCGATTACACCAGATTTCCCCTGTTGGCGAACGCCCGGAATCGGATAGGAGAAAGACCTCCACGGGGGACACGGGGATCACCGGGATAAGATCGATTGCTAGCGGCCGTCCACATGGCCGGACTCGAGCGAGCTCGGCGTCGTTGCGCAGGGAAACAACGTCGACAGATTCCTTCCCTCCGACCCCGGGCTCCCCGTCTCCCCGTGGAGATTCCTGGTTCCGTTCTTCTTCGAGAAGACAGCAGCGAATCACGCGACGAAACGTTAAACTCCGCGCGCGCCTCGAGTGACGCTGCTTTTGCGCGTGAACCTTCATCCGACGCAGCCCGAGAAAGTCGATTCTTGAACAACAAAGCCGTATCCAGCGCACTTGATACTGCGTGTGAAGTCCGCTTCGGTCAGGTCGGCCTGGTGCAACTGCGCGTGCGCAGCACCGACGTCAAGGTCATCCACGATGAGCTGGCGGCACGCATCGCGGCCGCGCCGCAATTGTTCGAACGCGCAGCGGCCTGCCTCGACATGAGCGCGCTGGAAACCCAGCCCGATGAGGCGCAGGCGCGCGCGTTCATCGACACGATCCGCCAGGTCGGACTGTTGCCGATCGGCGTCGCTTTCGACGGCACCGAGACCATCAACGTACTGGCTCGCGCGCTCGATCTGCCGGTCCTCACCCAGTTCCGCGCCCAGGGCAAGGCACCGCGACCGGCCGCGGTCGCGTCGATCACCCCTGCGCCTGTGGCCACCGTCGAACCTGCGATGCCGGCCCTGATGCAGCATCAGCCGGTCCGTTCGGGACAGCGGGTCTATGCGCGCAATCGCGACCTGGTCGTGATGACGGTCGTCGGCGCTGGCGCCGAGGTGATGGCCGACGGCTGCGTGCACATTTACGGTCCACTGCGCGGCCGCGCGATGGCCGGCGCGCGGGGTGAAATCACCGCCCGCGTGTTCTGCCAGGAATTCAACGCCGAGCTCGTATCCATCGCCGGCGTGTTCCGCGTGTTCGAAACCATCCCGCCCGAGCTCGCCGGCAAGCCCGTGCAGGCGTGGCTGGATGGCGACGACCTGCGTTTTGCGCGGATTGGCGGTTGAATGTCGCACGCAAGATACAGAGGCTTCTTTTCTTCTCCAGGAGATCCAAGCATTGACTGAGATCATCGTAGTCACCTCGGGCAAGGGAGGTGTGGGCAAGACGACGACGTCCGCCAGCCTTGCCTGTGGACTCGCCAAACGCGGCAAGAAAGTCGCCGTCATCGATTTCGACATCGGCCTGCGCAACCTCGACCTGATCATGGGCTGCGAGCGGCGCGTGGTGTACGACTTCGTGAACGTGATCCAGGGCGACTGCACCCTCAAGCAGGCGCTGATCAAGGACAAGCGTCTGGAAAGCCTGTTCGTGCTGGCGGCTTCGCAGACCCGCGACAAGGACGCGCTGGGCGCCGAAGGCGTTCGCAAGGTGCTCGACGAGATGATCGCCGACGGCTTCGACTTCATCATCTGCGATTCGCCCGCCGGCATCGAGAAGGGTGCGCACCTGGCGATGTACTACGCCGATCGCGCCGTGGTCGTGGTCAACCCGGAAGTGTCTTCGGTGCGCGACTCCGATCGCATCCTCGGCCTGCTCGCGAGCAAGACCGCGCACGCCGAAAAGGGCGAGTCCAGGATCAAGGAACACCTGCTGCTGACGCGCTACAGCCCACAGCGTGTCGCCACCGGCGAGATGATGAGCGTGGACGACGTCAAGGAGATCCTCGGCATCGAAGTCATCGGCGTGATTCCCGAATCGCCCGATGTGCTCTCCGCCTCCAACGCCGGCAACCCGGTGATCCTCAACGTCGAAAGCGATGTATCGCTGGCGTACGAAGATTCAGTCAGCCGTCTGCTCGGCGAAACTCTGCCGCTACGCTTCATCGAAGAACCGAAGAAAGGGTTCTTCGCGCGCATGTTCGGAGGTTGAGATGGGACTGCTAGCCTTTTTCCGTCGCTCGCAGCCCACGGCCAACGTCGCCAAGGAACGCCTGCGCATCATCGTCGCGCAGGAACGCAGCTCACGCGGCGCTCCCGACTACCTGCCGCTATTGCGCCGCGAGGTCCTGGAAGTGATCCGCAAGTACGTCAACGTCGATCCGGAAGCCATCCAGATCAGCGTCGAAAAGGAAGACGGCCAGGAAGTGCTCGAATTCTCAGTCGCTCTGCCAGAGAAGGCAGCAGGCTGAACAGCCCGGCAGGAGTGCCTTGCGGAATGCAGGGTCCCTGCGCTCGTCTCTATCAGGCAGCGCGGCCATGCCGCGTGCCGACCTAACCTTGCTGCCCGGACCAGAATCGCAGTCCGCGTTCCAGCCGTTCCTGTTCAATCTCTGCGTCCGGCCACGCTGCCCGATATCGCAGGTACTCGACGATGGCATCGCGCTCACCCGGTGAGAAAACACCGTAACGCGCCGCCCAGTAATCACTCGCCGGCTGCTCCGCGGTCAGGTGATACAGAACTGACTCGCACGCCGTCGAATGGCGGTGAGTGAGGCTGAACTCGAAGTATCTCGGCAAGTAGTAACGCAGCGCCTTCGGCCCCAGCAGCGGCAAGCTGTCGCCCAGCCACTCCATGTCCGCAATCGGCACCTCGCGCGACTGGTGTCGCGCCAGGCGAGCACGTACCGCGTCACACGCCCAGCAACGATGCGGCGTGATCTCGTGCAACGCCGGCCGCGCCGCAGCGGCAAACGCAGCATAGAGCCGCTCGCTGAACTGCGCGTCCTCCGTGCTCGTCATACCGCCGATGGCATTGCCTTCATGAATCGATCGTAGCGCCGGTCAGCGACTTGCACATGCGAAAGCGCCTGAAGGAAATACCGCGACGATGAACCGTTTGTTCTTCGCGGACGCGAAAACCGTGCCGCTCGAAAAACGGCCGAGCGACCAGACTCGCCTCGGTAAAGAGTTGCTGCACGCCCGACGAATGCAACTGCGCTTCGACGTGACGATAGAGCGCCGAGGCCACGCCACTGCGTGCGCACTGCGGAGCTGTATATAAAAGATCGATGTGCCCATCGGATTCATACGAGAGAAAGCCCGCGAGGCGGTCGCCCTCTTCGACAATGACGGTCTGCACCAGGGCGAGGCGGTGGCGCCATTCGTCGAGATCCGGTGACTGCGGGGCCCACGCGCTGCGCTGGATTTCGTCGTAGTGATCGGACGCCAGCGTGTGAATTGCAGCAGTGAACACCGCCACCACGCGCTCGAGATCAGTAGCTTGATACCGTCGGACGATCACGCAAAGGACTCCTGCAACGTCGCCGGCATGCTGCGTGGCCACTGCGAAGACAGAAGAGGAATTCCCAGGGAGACGAGCGCAAAACCCGCTTTCAGACCTCCCGCGTTCCCCGTCCCGCGGGACCTGCTTCTGGCTTGTTTTTCTACGCCTGCGTCGTCTGTGGCAGCAAGGTCCGCAGTTTAGCCACCAGATCCTTCTCGCGATATGGCTTGGCCAGCACGTCGGCATGCTGCTCCGACGCGCTGAACGACGCCGCGTAACCGGTGGCATACAGCACCGGCAGATTGGCGCGGCGCTCGCGCGCCAGTCTGCCGAGCTGGAATCCATCCATGCCGCCCGGCATCACGACATCGGTGAACAACAGGTCGATGGCGGGTTCGCGATCGATGATCTCCAGTGCGCGGACGCCGCTGTCGGCTTCGATGACCGAGAACTGCCGTTCACGCAGCAGCGAGGCCGTGACGGCACGGACACCGGCGTCGTCCTCGACCAGCAGTACGGTGCGCTCCAGGCCGGAATAGTCATCGGATTCCTCATCCAGCGAGGCGGCTGCTTCCACGTGCATGTCGGCAATGACGCGCGGCAGGTACAACCGCACGCTGGTACCGCGGCCCGGCGAACTGTCGATACGCATGTGGCCGCCGGACTGACGCATGAATCCGTACACCATGCTCAGGCCGAGGCCAGTGCCATGACCCATTTTCTTGGTGGTGAAGAATGGCTCGATGGCGCGGCTCAACACCGCGCCCGTCATCCCCGAGCCCGTGTCGGTCACACTCAGCACGACGAAGTCTCCCCTCGGGATCTCTTCATCCGGGCGATCGAAGTGCACGTTGCGGGCTTCGATCTTCAGCGCACCCCCCTCGGTCATGGCGTCGCGTGCATTGACGGCGAGATTGATCAGCGATGACTCGATCTGCGCGGGATCGGCCATTACCAGCCACAGACCGTCGGCGACCGCGACATCCATGCGAATGCGCTCGCCGAGCGTGCGGCCCAGCAGCTTGGTGATATTGCGACTGACCTGACCGAGGTTGAGCGGCCGCGGCTGCAGCGGCTGGCGGCGCGCGAACGCGAGCATGCGCTGCGTGAGTTCGGCACAGCTCAGGGATCCAATGAGCGCCATCTGCACGCGATCGAAGTTGCGACCCGTACCCTTGAGCGAGCGCGTCAGCGCGTCGAGGTTGCCGATGACGACGGTCAGCATATTGTTGAAGTCGTGCGCGATACCGCCGGTGAGCTGGCCCACCGCTTCCATTTTCTGCGACTGGAACAGTTGCTGTTCCACCTGCCGCCGGTCGGTCACGTCGAGACAGACGCCGAAGATGGTGCGATTGCTGCCGGGCTCGCCCGCCACGACCACGGCCTGATCGAGAAATACACGCTCCGTATCATCCGCGCAGCGCCAGCGATATTCGGTGCTCATTGCGCCCTTCGCCTGCAACGAGCCTGCTTCAGCCATGACGCGCGCAATATCGTCCGGATGGATGCGCGACGCCCACAGATCGGGCTGATCGATGAACTGCACCCGTGGGAATCCCGTCAACCCGGCAATGCCGTCGCCGACGAAACGCGGACCGGCGAGGTTGGAGTCCAGTTCGCTGCTGTACACCGCGATGGGCAGCGAGCGCAGGATCAGCGCCTGCTGTTCCTCGCTCTGGCGCAATTGCCGCTCGGCTTCGAGCTTTTCCTGGCGGATACGAAAATTCTCTTCCAGCAGCAAGTGTTCGAGACGCGCGGCGCGGTGCGCTTCCGCGTTTTTCTTGAACAGCTCGACCAGCACCGACACTTTGGAACGCAGGATAAGCGGGTCGACGGGTTTGAACACATAGTCGACGGCGCCGAGTGCATAGGCATGGCGGACGTGCTTGTCATCCCGGTCGATGGCGCTGACGAAGATGATGGGAATGTGCCGCGAGCGATCGCGCCGGCGGATCAGTTCGGCGGTGGTGTAGCCGTCGAGACCCGGCATGTTGGCGTCGAGCAGAATGACGGCGCATTCTTCGCGCAGCAGGAATCGCAGCGCGTCCTCGCCGGACGCCACCTCGACCACGTTCTCCTCGAGATCGGCCAGCACCTGCACCAGGGCGTAGCGATTCTTGGCCTCGTCATCGACGACCAGAATGGTCGCCGCGTCCGGACGGCCACTCGTCACCGCGAGGCTGATGGGCGCTGTGTTCGCGTTCATGCGGGCCGTGGCGTTACACGCGTCGCAGCCAGACCCGCATCATGGACACGAGCTGGTCGACGTCGACGGGTTTGGACAGATACTCGGAGGCGCCGGCTTCGATGCACTTCTCGCGATCGCCCATCATGGCCTTGGCCGTGATCGCGATCATCGGCAACTTGCGGAAATGTTCGCGCGAACGGATCTGGCGCATGGTTTCGTAACCGTCCATGTCCGGCATCATCACGTCCATCAGCACCATGTCGATGCCCGCAGTGGCGTCGAGCATCGCGATGCCATCGCGGCCATTCTCCGCATGTAGTACCTCGATGTCGTGCTGCTCGAGCACGCCGGTGAGCGAGAAGATGTTGCGGATGTCGTCGTCGACGATCAGCACCCTGCGCCCTGCAAGACCTGGTTCGCGACGGCGCGCGCTCTCGATGATGCGGCGCTGGTCGGCGGGCATGTTCTCCACGGCGCGGTGCAGGAACAGTGCAGTCTCATCGAACAACTGCTGTGGCGATTCCGGACCCTTGGTAATGAAGGATTCGGCGAGCTTGCGCAGCCGCGCCTCCTCCTCCGGACTCAGATCCTTCGCCGTATGAATGATGACCGGCAGACGTCGCGCGGGATCGCGCCGGATGGCTTCGATCAGATTCACACCGTCCATGTCCGGCAGCACCAGGTCGACGACGGCACAGTCGAAACTGCCGTTCTGTAGCGCCTCGAGCGCCTCCTTGCCGGTGCACACCCGCGTCACGTGCACGTCGTTACTGGCGATGAGCCGCGAGATCTCGCCGAACTGCAGGTCGTCGTCTTCGATCAGCAGCAGCTCCTTGGTGGGACGGGCGATGAAATCCTCGGTCCGGGCCAGCGCCTGCTGCAGGGTCTCGCGATCGACAGGCTTCTCCAGCACGGAGAAAGCGCCCATTTGGGTTCCACGCTCGCGCGGATCCTGCACCGAGATGATGTGGATCGGGATGTGACGCGTCTCGGCGGTGCGCTTGAGGATGTCGAGCAGGCGCCAGCCATCCATGTCGGGCAGGCGGATGTCCAGGGTGATCACGGCCGGGTTGAAGCGTCGCACCAGCGCCAGTGCGCCGCTGCCCGTCGGCGAGACCACGGCCTTGAAGCCGCGGTCGTGCGCGAGATCGAGCAGGATCTGCCCGAACTTCGCGTCGTCTTCGATGATCAGCAACACCGGATCGCCCGGTTGGATGATCTGGCGATCGTCCGTCAGCTCCGCGGCCCGCAGCAGCGGGGTGCTGTCGACCGACACGACCTGGGCAGGCGCAGGCTCGCTGTCGCGTGTCGAGTGGTGCACCAGGCTCGTGACCGGTCGCCAGGTCATGTCGAACATCAGCGGCAGGTACAGCGTGAAGCGGCTGCCGCGAGCGGGTGTGCTCTCCACCGTGATCTCGCCGCCGAGCAGGCGGCAGATTTCGCGACTGATCGACAGGCCGAGGCCAGTACCGCCGTACTTGCGGCTGGTCGTACCGTCGGCCTGCTGAAAGGCTTCGAAGATCACGCGGAGCTTGTCGGCCGGAATGCCAATGCCGCTGTCGCTGACTGAGTAGGACACGACGGCCGCGGCACCGTTGAGCAGGTCGTTCATCGGGTTCCAGCCCGAACGCGCACGCTGGATCGACAGGACGACGCCGCCTTCATGAGTGAACTTGAAGGCGTTGGACAGCAGGTTCTTGAGGATCTGCTGCAGGCGCTTCTCGTCGGTCGTCATCGCCGGCGGCAACGACGCATCGAGTTCGATCCGGAAGTTCAGTTTGCGGTTGGTAGCCAGCTGTTCGAAGCCGCGCTGCAGGTTGTCGACCACTTCGGCGAACTCGACGGTACCGACATCGAGCGTCACGGTGCCGGACTCGATCTTGGAGAGATCGAGAATGTCGTTGATCAGCGCCAGCAGTTCCGTGCCGGCGCGATTGATGGTCTGGGCGAACTCGATCTGCTTCGGCATCAGATTGCTGTCGGCATTGTCCGCCAGCAGCTTCGACAGGATCAGCAGGCTGTTCAGCGGCGTGCGCAGTTCGTGCGACATGTTCGCCAGGAACTCTGACTTGTACTTCGATGTCAGGGCCAGCTGTTCCGCTTTTTCCTCCAGCTGTTCCTTGGCGCGTTCGACTTCCTGGTTCTTCGCTTCCACCTGCTTGTTCTGCCACGACAACAGGTTGGCTTTCTCGACCAGTTCCTCGTTCTTGCCGCGCAGCTCTTCCTGTTGCGAGCGCAGCAGGTCTTCGGAGCGTTGCAGCGTGGTCGCCTGCTGCTCGAGACGGTCGTTGGTGTTCTTGAGCTCGTCCTGCTGGCTCTGCAGTTCGCGTGTGAGCAGCTGCGACTGGGCCAGCAGCGCTTCGGTCTGCATGTTCGCGGCCAGCGTGTTCAGCACGATGCCGATACTTTCCATGAGCTGATCGAGGAACAGCGTGTGGACCGTGCTGAAGCGTTCGAAGGAGCCCAGCTCGAGCACGGCCTTCACTTCACCTTCGAACAGCGCCGGCAGCACGATGATGCTGATCGGCTTGGAATGACCGAGTCCGGAACTGATGTGCATGTAGCCGTGCGGCGCGTCGTTCAGCAGCATGCTGCGCTTTTCGACGGCGCACTGGCCGATGAGGCCGTCGCCCAGGTTCAGTTTCTGCGGCGGTCGCGGTCGATGCGGCGCGGCGTAGCTTGCGACCAGTTCCAGAACCATACCCTGGTCGGTCGGCCTGGTCAGGTAGAACAAGGCCTGCTGCGCATTCACCAGCGGGACGAGTTGCGACAGGATCAGGTTCGACACGTGGCGGATGTCGCGCTGGCCCTGCAGCAGGCGGGTGAAGCGCGCGATATTGGTCTTGAGCCAGTCCTGCTCCGTGTTCTTCTGCGTCGTGTCCTTGAGATTGCGGATCATCTCGTTGATGTTGTCCTTGAGCGAGGCCACTTCGCCCGAGGCTTCCACCGTGATGAATCGCGTCAGATCGCCCTTGGTCACGGCGGTCGCCACTTCGGCGATGGCGCGCACCTGCGTCGTGAGGTTCGCGGCGAGCTGATTGACGTTGTCCGTCAGATCGCGCCACAGGCCGGCGGCGCCCGGCACACTCGCCTGGCCACCCAGCTTGCCTTCGGTGCCGACCTCACGCGCGACGTTCGTCACCTGGTCGGCGAACGTGGCGAGCGTATCGATCATGCCGTTGATGGTGTTCGCCAGCGCGGCGATTTCACCCTTGGCCTCCACGACCAGCTTGCGGGTCAGGTCGCCGTGGGCCACGCCGGTCACGACCTCGGCGATACCCCGCACCTGGCCGGTGAGGTTCGCGGCCATCAGGTTCACGTTGTCGGTCAGATCCTTCCACGTACCACCGACGCCTTCCACACGCGCCTGGCCGCCGAGCTTGCCTTCGGTACCCACTTCGCGCGCCACGCGCGTCACTTCGGAGGCAAAGGAGTTGAGCTGGTCCACCATCACGTTGACGGTGTTCTTGAGTTCGAGGATTTCGCCTTTGACGTCGACGGTGACTTTCTTGGACAGATTGCCGCTGGCCACGGCCGTCGTCACGTCGGCAATATTGCGCACCTGGCCGGTGAGGTTCGCGGCCATCAGGTTCACGTTGTCGGTCAGATCCTTCCAGGTACCGGCCACGCCCTTCACGTTGGCCTGACCGCCGAGCTTGCCTTCGGTACCGACTTCGCGCGCCACGCGCGTGACTTCGGAGGCAAAGGAGTTGAGCTGGTCCACCATCGTGTTGATGGTGTTCTTGAGTTCGAGGATTTCACCTTTGACGTCGACGGTGATCTTCTTGGACAGATTGCCGCTGGCCACGGCGGTCGTCACATCGGCAATATTGCGCACCTGGCCGGTGAGGTTCGCGGCCATCAGGTTCACGTTGTCGGTGAGATCCTTCCCGGTACCGGCAACGCCATCGACGCGCGCCTGGCCGCCGAGCTTGCCTTCGGTACCGACTTCGCGCGCCACGCGCGTGACTTCGGAGGCAAAGGAGTTGAGCTGGTCCACCATCGTGTTG
>NZ_DATDJO010000037.1:0-40073 GCF_036520495.1 Povalibacter sp.
CGTTGCCACGGCGCTCAACAGGAGGGGCTGGTTGGCCCGCCGCTCGTCGAGTCGTTGAAAGTACTGTCGAAGGAAGACTTCCACACGGTGATCATGAACGGCCGCCCGGAGAAGGGCATGCCGCCCTTCAATACCAGTCAGATGGTGAACCAGAATTGGGAAGGTCTGTACGCCTATCTCAAAGGTCGTTCCGATGGCCAGATCCTGCCCGGCCGCCTCTCCCCGATCGAATAGACGCATGGGCGTGAGCCGCTACGTGCTCGCCCTCGCGGGTCTTGCGTGCATCACGACGGCGACAGCCGTCCCGAGCGCCAAGGATCCCGAGTCTGTGCTGCGCGTCTGTGCAGATCCGAACAACCTGCCGCTGTCCAACGATCGCGGTGAAGGTTACGAGAACCGCATTGCCGAGGAGCTGGCGCGCGATCTCGGTCGCAAGCTCGAGTACAGCTTTTTTCCGCAGCGCATGGGCTTCGTTCGCAACACGCTGCGCGCCCGGGATCCGCGCACCGAGCAGTTCAAGTGCGACGTCATCATCGGCGTGCCGAAAGGCTACGAACTCACGGCGACGACGCGGCCCTACATGAAATCCACGTACGTGTTGCTGCTGTCCGGGCGCGAGGACTTCGAGGGAATGCGCACCGCGGAGGATCTGTTGAAGCTCCCGGCGGAGAAGCGACGGACACTGCGCATCGGAGTATTCGGACGCTCGCCCGGCGCAGACTGGCTGCTGCGCAACGAGATGATGGAGCACGCCGTCGTCTACACACCGCAGAGCGGCGACCCTGCCGAGACTCCCGCGCACACGATCGAGCAGGACCTGGAGGCGGGCAAGATCGATGCTGCCATTCTGTGGGGACCGATTGCCGGCTTCCTGTCCGCACGTCACGCGGGCTTCCCGGCCTGGCGCACTGCGCCGTTCATGCCTGACGACGCCATCAAGTTCGACTACGAGATATCGATGGGTGTGCGCTTCGGCGAGAAGGAGTGGAAGGAGCAGCTCGACGCGTGGATCGGCGCGCATCAGGACAGGATCGATGCAATCCTGACCCGCTACCGCGTGCCGTTGCTCGATGCGAACGGGCAACTCGTCGAGAGTACGCAAGCGGCGGATCAGGCCCGTGCAGGCAGTGTACCCAAGACGATTCCGCTGCGGCTCGAGCCGCAATAGCAACGCAAGCGGGGGGTGCGAAATGAAGACGCAAGCTGCAGTGGCCTACGCCGCGGGCAAGCCGCTCGAAGTCACCACCGTCGACCTCGACGGGCCGAAGGACGGCGAAGTGCTGGTGGAGATCAAGGCGACGGGCATCTGCCACACCGATGAGTTCACGCGTTCGGGCGCGGATCCGGAGGGTCTGTTCCCGGTGATCTTCGGGCACGAGGGTGCAGGCGTGGTCGTCGACATCGGCCGCGGCGTCACGACGCTCAGCAAGGGCGACCACGTGATTCCGCTGTACACGCCCGAATGCCGGCAATGCAAGTCGTGTCTGTCGCGCAAGACGAATCTGTGTACGGCGATCCGCGCCACGCAGGGCAAGGGTGTGATGCCCGATGGCACGAGCCGCTTCTCCATCGGCAAGGAGATGATTCATCACTATATGGGTTGTTCGACGTTCTCGAACTTCACCGTGCTGCCGGAGATCGCGCTCGCGAAGATCCGCGAGGACGCACCGTTCGACAAGGTCTGCTACATCGGCTGTGGCGTGACGACCGGCATCGGCGCCGTCATCAACACCGCGAAGGTCGAGCCCGGCGCGAACGTGGTGGTATTCGGCCTCGGCGGCATTGGCTTGAACGTGATCCAGGGCGCAAGGCTCGCTGGTGCTGACAAGATCGTCGGGGTGGACATCAACCCCAAACGCAACGAGCTGGCACAGAAGTTTGGCATGACGCATTTCGTCAATCCGAAAGAGGTCGGCGGCGATCTGGTCGCGCACCTGGTGGAGGTGACCGACGGTGGCGCCGACTACAGTTTCGAGTGCGTCGGCAATGTCGATCTGATGCGCCAGGCCCTCGAGTGCTGCCATCGCGGTTGGGGCGTCTCGGTCATCATCGGCGTCGCCGGCGCCGGACAGGAAATCAGGACGCGCCCGTTCCAGCTGGTCACCGGGCGGGTGTGGAAGGGCACAGCCTTCGGCGGCGCGCGCGGTCGCACCGACGTCCCGAAGATCGTGGACTGGTACATGGACGGGAAGATCAGGATCGACGAGCTGATCACTCACACGATGCCGTTAGCGAAAATCAACGACGCATTCGACCTCATGCACAAGGGCGAGTCGATTCGCAGCGTTGCCCTGTTCTGAACTCAACGGAGACACGAACATGCCAGTAGCAATTCATCCCATGGTCGACAACGGCGTGCAGCCGGGCACGCCCAATTTCGGCGGGGGCACGTTGACCTGCAAGTGCACTCAATCGCCCGTCACGGTCGCCATCAAGGGCGACGTTGCGTTCAATCACGTCTGTGGCTGCACCAAGTGCTGGAAACCCGAAGGGGCCATGTTCTCCCTCGTGGCGGTAACGGGGCGCGACAACGTCAAGGTCACGGCGAACGAGCAGAAGCTCAAGATCGTCGATGAGTCGGCGGCGATTCAACGCCATGCGTGTACGGGCTGCGGCGTCCACATGTACGGCCGCATCGAGAACAAGAACCATCCGCTCTATGGCTTCGACTTCGTGCACGTCGAGCTGTCGAAAGAGAAGGGCTGGGCGGCGCCCGAATTCGCGGCGTTCGTCTCTTCGGTGATCGAGTCGGGCGTGAAGCCCGAGCGCATGGGCGAGATCCGCGCACGCCTCAAGGAGCTCAAGCTCGAGCCCTACGACTGTCTGTCGCCGCCGCTGATGGATCTGATTGCGACGCATACCGCGAAGGCGAAGGGCGTGCTCGCGGCGTGAGGGGCGGCAGTGCGGTTCGGGGCGGGTGATGGCTGAGGCGGCGCGGTATACGCGAACCGCGATCGCGCTGCATTGGCTGCTCGCCGCGGCCATTCTCGTCCAGATCCTGCTCGGCTGGAGCCTGGACGAGATCCCGCGCGGCACGCCGGCGCGTTCGTGGTGGGTGAATCTTCACAAGTCCACCGGCCTGACCATCGGTGTGCTGATCGCCGTCCGCTTGACCTGGCGATGGGGCCACCCACCGCCGCGCCTTCCCGGATCGATGCCGGCGTGGGAGCGCGCCGCCGCGGACGCGAGCCATCGGTTGCTCTACGCCTGCATGCTGGTGATGCCGCTGACAGGCTACGTTGCTTCGAACTTCAGCAAGTACGGCGTCAGATTCTTCAACGTGGTCCTGCTGCCGCCGTGGGGGCCCGAGAACGCGCAGGTTTACGCTGTGCTCAACGGCACCCACGTCATCACGTCCTATGTCTTCGTCGCGCTCATTGGCATTCACCTCGTCAGTGCACTGCGTCACTTGTTCCTGCGCGATGGCATCTTCCAGAGGATGTGGCCGCGTGTGGGTGCAGGCCGACAGGCGGGGCAGTAGGTATTTTCCGAGTGGGTCCACGCAGCAAGGGAGGGTGTCGACTCCTTAAGTTGCGACCCGGGGAGGACAGGCACAGCATAAGGACCTGAAGCGCATGGCTGCGCGTGAGTTCGCACGGCATGCGAAGCCGGCAACAGGAGCGAGCGAGTCATGAGTTCGGTCGGGATGGTCGATAGTGCAGCATCCGGTGATGGTGTGGTCGAAGCGGTGGTCGCGGCGGCGGTCGCCCGGTATTCGTCGTCGGAAGGACCCTTGCTGCAAATCCTGCACGCGGTCCAGGACACTTTGAATCACATTCCGCCCGCAGCGGTTCCTCTCATCGCCAGGTCCCTGAACCTGTCGCGCGCCGAAGTGCACGGAGTCGTGACTTTCTATCACTTCTTCCGCCAGCACCCGCGCGGCAGACACGTGGTGCAGGTGTGTCAGGCGGAAGCCTGCCGCTCGATGCATTGTGAGCAATTGACCGAGCGTGCGAAGACGCTGCTGGGCATCGACTTCCATCAGACGACAGCGGATGGCCGATATACGCTCGAGCCGGTCTATTGCCTGGGCAACTGCGCCTGCGCACCGTCGGTCATGATCGATGGCGAGTTGCATGGGCGTGTCACGCCCGAGCATCTGCCCGAACTGCTGAGCGCCGAGGCGCTGCCATGAGCGCGACCCTGAGTACAACGATATACGTGCCAGCCGATGCGAGCGCGCTGTCGGTGGGCGCAGAAGCAGTAGCGAAGGCGATCACCGCCGAAGCCGCTCGCCGTGCACTGCCGGTGAATGTCATCCGCAATGGATCGCGTGGCGCGATGTGGCTCGAGCCGCTGGTCGAAGTGGGCACATCGGCCGGCCGGCATGCGTACGGTCCGGTAAAGGTCGCCGACGTTGCGGGCCTGTTCGAGGCGGGCTTCCTGCAGGGCCGCGAGCATCCGCTCGCGCAGGGGCTTACCGAAGACATTCCCTACTTCAAGGTTCAGCAGCGGCTGACGTTCGCGCGTGTTGGAGTGACCGATCCGCTCAGCCTCGAAGACTATGTAGCGCATGACGGCTACCTCGGCCTCAGACGTGCGCTCGAACTGTCGCCGGCACAGATCGTCGAGATCGTGACGGCGTCCGGACTGAGAGGTCGGGGCGGCGCTGCGTTCCCCACCGGCGTCAAATGGAAGACGGTGCTCGAACAGACAGCGGCGCGCAAATACATTGCGTGCAATGCGGATGAAGGCGATTCCGGCACGTTTGCAGATCGCATGCTGATGGAGGGCGATCCGTTCGTGCTCATCGAAGGCATGACCATCGCGGGGATCGCGGTCGGTGCCGAACGGGGCCAGATCTATCTGCGCATCGAGTACCCGCACGCCGCTCGCGCGCTCGAAGCCGCGATCCAGAAAGCGTATGACCAAGGCTACCTCGGTGCGAACGTTCTCGGCTCGGGCCGGCGCTTCGATCTCGAGGTCCGGCTCGGTGCAGGCGCCTACATCTGCGGCGAAGAGACTTCCATGCTGGAGAGCCTCGAAGGCAAGCGCGGTGAGGTTCGCGTGCGTCCGCCGCTCCCGGCAATCAAGGGCTTGTTCGGGCAGCCGACGGTCGTCAACAACGTCGTGTCCCTTGCGAGCGTGCCGATCATTCTGCAGCGAGGTGCCGAGTTCTATCGCGAGTACGGCACGGGGAAATCGCGAGGTACCGTACCGATCCAGCTCGCGGGAAACATCCGCCGCGGCGGCCTGGTCGAGCGCGCTTTCGGCGTCACGCTCAGGGAACTTCTGTATGACATCGGCGGCGGTTCGGCGAGCGGACGGCCGATCCGGACCGTGCAGGTGGGAGGACCGCTTGGCATGTACATCCCGGCCTCGCAGTTCGACGTTCCGGTGGACTACGAAGCGTTGACGGCCATCGGCGCGCTGCTCGGGCACGGCGGCATCGTCGTGTTCGACGACACCGTCGACATGGCGAAGATGGCGCGCTATGCGCTGGAGTTCTGTGCACACGAGTCGTGCGGGAAGTGCACTCCGTGCCGGATCGGCTCGGCGCGCGGCGTCGAACTCATGGACAAGGTGATGGCGAACGTGGACCGCTCGCACAACCTGCAACTCATCGATGATCTGTGCGAGACGATGCTGCAAGGCTCTCTGTGTGGACTCGGCGGAATGACGCCGTTCCCCGTTCGCAGTGCGCTCGAACACTTCCCGGAGGATTTCGGCGCCGCGCCGACTCGCCGCTGAACCCAGGTAAATTTCCCAGGTATTCCCTATGTACGCACGCAACTACATCGACCCCGGCACACCGCCCAGCACGCAGGCACAGCAGGTCAGCGTCGAGATCGACGGCGTCGCCATCTCCGTGCCCGAAGGCACATCCGTGATGCGCGCAGCCTCGATGCTCGGCACGCAGATTCCGAAGTTGTGTGCGACGGGAAGTCTCAAGGCGTTCGGCTCGTGTCGTCTGTGCCTGGTCGAGATCGAAGGACGCAAGGGCTATCCGGCCTCCTGCACCACGACGGTGGCGTCGGGAATGAAGGTGCGAACGCAGAGCGAGAAGCTGATGCAGTTGCGTCGCGGCGTGCTCGGGCTGTACGTCTCGGAGCATCCGCTGGACTGCGACACGTGTCCTGCGGACGGACACTGTGAACTGCAGAACATGGCGGGCGCCATGGGCGTGACCGGTTCGCCCTATGCCGCACGCGATGTGGTTCGTGCGCCTCTCGACACCAGCAATCCTTATTTCACCTTCGATCCGAATCTCTGCATCGTGTGCTCGCGGTGCGTGCGCGCGTGCGATGAGACTCAAGGCACGTTCGCGCTGACCATCGACGGGCGCGGCTTGCAATCGAAAGTCGCTGCGAGCCAGAACCAGCCGTTCCTCGAATCGGAGTGCGTTTCCTGCGGCGCCTGCGTCGAGGCATGCCCCACGGGAGCGCTCATGGAGCAGTCCCTGATCGCGCTCGGCGCTCCCGAGCGGACCACGACTACGACGTGTGCGTACTGCGGCGTCGGATGCTCGTTCACGGCGGAGATCAAGGGCGAGACCGTCGTGCGCATGGCGCCGAATCGGGACGGGAAGGCCAACCAGGGTCACGCGTGCGTCAAGGGCCGCTTCGCGTACGGCTATGCCACGCACAAGGATCGAATCACCAGACCGATGATCCGCGACGCCGTCACGGATCCGTGGCGCGAGGTGAGCTGGGACGAAGCCATCGGCTTCGCGGCTGCCCGCCTCAGCGAAATCCAGCGCAAGTATGGCCGTTACTCCGTCGGCGGCATCACGTCGTCGCGCTGCACGAACGAGGAGACCTTCCTGGTCCAGAAGCTCGTGCGCGCCGCATTCCACAACAACAACGTCGATACCTGCGCGCGCGTGTGTCACTCGCCGACGGGTTACGGCTTGAAGCACACCCTGGGAGAGTCCGCGGGCACGCAGGAGTTCACCTCGGTCATGAAGGCCGATGTGATCATTGTGGTCGGTGCGAATCCCACCGAGGCACACCCCGTGTTCGCCTCCCAACTCAAGCGGCGTCTGCGCGAGGGTGCAAAGCTGATCGTGATCGATCCGCGCGAGATCGCACTCGTCCGCTCGCCGCACATCGAGGCGACGTTCCATCTGCAATTGCGTCCCGGCACGAATGTCGCCGTCATGAACGCGCTGGCTCATGTGATCGTGACGGAAGGAATGGAAAAGTCGACCTACGTGCAGGAGCGGTGCGAGCCCGAGGCATTTGCCCGCTGGAAGGCGTTCATCGCGGAGCCGCGCAACTCTCCGGAAGCACTGGAGTCCGCGACCGGCGTTCCCGCGGCCCTGGTACGTGGCGCGGCCAGACTTTATGGGTCGGCGGCGAACGGCGCCATCTACTACGGGCTGGGCGTCACCGAGCACAGCCAGGGCACGACCATGGTCATGGCCATCGCCAATCTCGCGATGGTCACCGGCAACCTTGGTCGCGAGGGCGTGGGCGTCAATCCCTTGCGCGGGCAGAACAACGTGCAGGGTTCGTGCGACATGGGCTCGTTTCCGCATGAGTTCAGCGGCTATCGACACGTGTCCGACGGCGCGGTGCGTGCGCTGTTCGAATCGGCTTGGGGCGTCGAACTCGAAGCGGAACCCGGTCTGCGTATTCCGAACATGTTCGAGGCCGCGCTCGATGGCAGCTTCAGAGGTATCTACATCCAGGGTGAGGATCTCGCGCAATCCGATCCGAACACGCAGCACGTCACCGCCGCACTGTCGGCCCTCGACTGCCTGGTCATCCAGGACATCTTCCTGAACGAGACGGCCAAGTACGCGCACGTCTTCCTGCCGGGCTCCTCGTTCCTCGAGAAGGACGGAACGTTCACGAATGCGGAGCGCAGGATTTCGCGCGTGCGCAAGATCATGGAGCCGCTGGGCGGCTTGCAGGACTGGGAAGTCACGGTGCGCCTGTCCGAAGCGCTCGGCTATCCGATGCACTACACGCATCCGTCGGAGATCATGGCGGAGATCGCTGCGCTGACGCCGACGTTTGCCGGCGTGACTTACGAGAAGCTCGACCGGCTCGGCAGCATCCAGTGGCCCTGCACGGATGCGATGCCCGATGGTACGACGACGATGCATGTCGGTTCGTTCGTTCGTGGCAAGGGCAAGTTCTACGTCACGGAGTACGTGCCCACGACTGAGCGTACGACGAGGCGCTTCCCATTGTTGTTGACGACAGG
Organism: Povalibacter sp.; assembly: GCF_036520495.1. GTDB lineage: Bacteria > Pseudomonadota > Gammaproteobacteria > Steroidobacterales > Steroidobacteraceae > Steroidobacter. The sequence goes on from NZ_DATDJO010000037.1 coordinate 8,155, forward strand.
TCGTGTGCTCTCACAATACAACGTCGGTGCGCAAACGCGTCGGACACCGAACGTCACATGGCACGACGAGGATCGACTCGAGATCCATCCGCACGATGCGGCCGTCCGCGGAATCGAAGACGGAGACTGGGTCGGTGTGGCCAGCCGCGTCGGCGAGACGGTGCTGCGCGCCGATGTCACTGATCGCGTCCACCCCGGTGTGGTCTACACCACGTTCCACTTCCCGGAGTCCGGCGCCAACGTCGTCACCACGGACAACTCGGACTGGGCGACGAACTGTCCTGAGTACAAGGTCACGGCCGTGCAAGCTGTGAAGGTGAGCCAGCCGTCGACGTGGCAGTTGCGCCATCGCGAGATCTCGCGGCGCCAGGCGAGAGTGCAGGAGTCAATCGATGCCCCGAACTGAGTCATCAACAGGTGTCGAGTCTGCAGCGGCAGCCGCCAGCGAAGTGGTCGTGCGCCGCTGGCGCGATGGCGTCGCCGAGGAATTGATCGACAAGGTCGCCGAAGAAGTACCAGTCGCTTTGACCTACCAGGGCGTGCCGTACGTCGTGATGCTCGCGTCGCCGCTCGATCTCGAGGATCTGGCGCTGGGATTCACGTTGAGTGAGGGGATCGCCGCCCGCAGCGAAGTGACATCCCTCGAGGCCCGTTCGACAGCCGAGGGCTCGTATGAAGTGAACATCGGGATCAGTACCGAGCGATTCTCGCAGCTCCTGCGCCGGCAACGGAACACGACGGGTCGGACGGGATGCGGCCTGTGTGGAGAGGCGACTGTTGCAGAGGCCATCCGTCCCACACCGAAAGCACCCGAGGGTGTGCAGGTAAGGGCAGACGATCTGCACAAGGCGCTGCGGGATCTGCGAGCCAGGCAGTTGCTGAATGCCCTGACGGGCAGCGTTCACGCGGCTGCGTGGGTCGTGCCCGGCCGAGGCATCGTGCTGGTGCGGGAGGATGTCGGCCGCCACAACGCGCTGGACAAGGTCATCGGGGCGCTGAAACGCGATGCGCCGGACTTCGATTTCTCGCGGGGCTATTTCGTGATCACCAGCCGTGCAAGCTATGAGATGGTGCAGAAGACGGCGATCGTCGGCGGTGCATTCCTCGTTGCCGTGTCTGCGCCGACGGCGTTTGCCGTGCGCCTTGCGCGCAGCGCCGGAATGACGCTGGTCGGCTTCGCGCGCGACAATCAGCGCGTCGTGTACTGCGGCGCCGAACGTCTGATCGAATCGCAGGCGAGCCTCGAATGCACATCGACAGCCTGATCCGCATGGCCAACGACATCGGAGCGTTCTTTGCTTCCGAGCCGGAGCCAGAGCAGGCGATCAACGGCGTGCTGGTCCACATCAAACGATTCTGGGATCCGCGCATGCGGGCACAGATCGTCCAGTACCACCGCGACGGCGGACAGGGTTTCGCGCCGCACGTGGGGGCAGCGATCGCGAGGCTCGCCGCTGATTGGCCGGCTGAGACGCAAGCGGTGAGAAAATAGCGGTTCCCTGGATCCAGGCATCGCCAGGACCTGGCGCTACATCCTGAGGCGAGACATGGGTGCTGTAGCGACTGGCGCGGCACTCTGAAGATCGACTACATCTGGCCAGTCGCGCGCGCTGGCCAGCATCTGGTGTGACGCCGCATGGGCGCCCGCCACTCAAAGAGCTGTCGCCGTTACCTGCGGCCAGCCCGCCTGCCGTCAGCGCAGGTCTGCCACTATCGCCGTCCGTGCCCGGCGCAATCAGTCCTGAGCAGTTCAAACCGCAGTGCTCGCCGCTCGAGTTCCGGCGTATCTCTTTGCCTCTTTCGTCCCTCAGTCAATACCTGAATCGGACCGAATCGGACGGCGGTCTCATCGAGATGCCGTTAGAGCGGATACCGTGACTGGGCCACGAAGCTTTACAGAGGCTTTCTGGCGCAATCGTACGGAGTCGGGTGTCGAGGGACGCTGCGCCTGGCGACCAGACAATCACAAAAATCACGAGAACCCATTGCGCATCAAGTCGACTGTCTTCGCACTTCTGGCATTCAATTCCGCCGCTTTCGCCGCCGAGGTTCCCTCCGCCGGCAGTGTGCTCCAACAGATTCCGTTGGGTCGCGTTCCCGACAAGGCAGTTCCCGAACTGCGTATCGAGAGTGGGGAAAAGCCGGTATCCGCCGCGGTCGATGCAGTACGAATCAAGGTGCAGAGCCTGCGTCTGATCGACGCTCATGCATTTGCTGAGGCCGACCTGATCGCAGTCACGGGGTTCATGCCCGGTGACGAGCTCAGTCTCGCGCAACTGCGTGTCTTCACGGTCACCATCACGGACTACTACCGCAGCCGCGGCTACTTTCTTGCGCATGCCCATCTGCCGGCGCAGGACGTCGTCGACGGTGCAGTCACCATCGCCATCGTCGAGGGTCAGTACGGCAAGGTCGTGCTGCGTAACCAGAGCAACCTTGCCGATGGCGTCGCCAAACGGCTGATCGCGGGCATCGATACGGGAGACGCGATTACGATTGCACCGCTGGAACGCCGTCTGCTGCAGCTCGCCGATGTGCCGGGTGTGAGTGTCAAATCCACGCTGGTGCCCGGCGCATCGGTGGGTGCGTCGGATCTCATCATCGACGTGACGAATGACAGGCGCGTGAGCGGTGCCATCGACGTCGACAACTCCGGTGGGCGCTATACCGGGGCGTATCGAACGGGCGCGACGGTGAATTTCAATAGCGTGCTGGGTCTTGGAGATGTCGCGACTCTGCGCGCGCTGACCTCATGGGAGGGTTTGAACTACGGCCGCGCTGCCTATCAACTTCAGGCCGGACGTGCTGACGTCGGTGTCGCGTACACCGCACTCAGGTATGAACTCGGTCGCGAGTTCGAAAGTCTGAAAGCCCACGGCACGGCGGAAATTGTCAGCCTTTATGCGCGCTATCCGCTGATTCGCTCGCGTAGCAACAATCTCTACGCGCAGCTCGGACTCGACAGCAAGGTATTCCAGGACAAACTCGATCTCACGCCGCCGACCGTCACGGACAAGAAGGCCAGGGTGGCGATGACCAGCCTCATCGGCGACTACCGCGACGATCTCGGTGGCGGCGGCTCGAGCACGTACTCGCTGACCTGGACTTCCGGCAGTCTCGATCTGCAAAGCCCCGCTGCCGCCCAGGTCGATGCCCTCTCGGCGCACAGCAACGGCCACTACGACAAGCTCGGGTGGAGCGTCACGCGCCTGCAACGTCTTACCGAAACGTTGTCGTTGTACGGTTCGCTGACGGGACAACTGGCCTCACAGAATCTGGATATCTCGGAGAAGGTCGGGCTTGGCGGAGCGGGCGCCGTGCGCGCCTATCCCGAAGGCGAGGCGTACGTCGATCAGGGCTACGTGGTGAGTGTCGAAGTGCGACTCGCATTGCCGCAATTATTTGCCGGCATGTCCGGTGACTGGCAGCTCGTCGGCTTCGCCGACAGCGGCTCTGGCCGCGCAAACAAGGATCCCTGGAGTGCCGGACGCAATCGTCGCACGCTCAGCGGCGGCGGGCTGGGTCTCAACTGGTTCGACGCGCGCAGCTTTGTGGTCAAGGCGTACTACGCCCACACGATCGGCGCCGCCGAGGCCACCTCGGCGCCGGACCGAGACAGCCGCTTCTGGATCAACGCCGTCAAATACTTCTGATCTGCTCCTGCATCGCGCCACCGTTGTGCGAGCACGAGTCTCCTCTGTCCCGAAGATCGAAAACAGAATAACGCCATGAATCACATCTACCGCTCACTCTGGAACGCAAGCACCGGCACAGTCACTGCCGTGTCGGAGCACGCGAAAAGTCGCGGCAAGAAGAACGTCGGTGGCAAGCGTGCCGTCGTTCGCCCGAGCTTCATTGCGCAAGCGGTCGCCGCGGCGCTGGCACTGAGCTGCGGATCGGCGGCGTATGCCTCACCCACCGGGGGCGCGGTGGTCGCCGGCCATGCGAGTATCAGCAGCGAGTCGGGACACACCACGATTCAGCAGAGCACGCAGAACGCAGCGCTTACGTGGCAGTCCTTCGATGTCGGCGTGAACGAATCCGTTCGCTTCGTGCAGCCCGACAGCAACTCGGTGGCATTGAATCGCGTACTGGGCAGCGATCCGTCGAGCATTCTGGGCAGCTTGTCAGCCAACGGCAAAGTGTTCCTGGTGAATCCGAACGGCATTCTGTTCGGTACCGGCGCGCAGGTGAATGTGGGTGCACTCGTAGCGTCCACTCGCGACATCGCCGACAGCGATTTTCTGGCGGGTCGCTATGAGTTCAGCGGCGCAAGCAATGGCGGCGTCGTCAATCAGGGATCGATTCATGCGGACGGCGGCTACGTCGCGCTGCTCGGTGCGAACGTCAGCAATCAGGGCATCATTGCCGCACGACTGGGAACGGTGGCACTTGCGGCGGGCAATGCCTTCACGCTCGATGTTGCGGGCGATGGGTTGTTGAATGTCGCGATCAATGCCGGGGCGATCGGTGCCCTGGCGGGCAATGGTGGTGTCATCCAGGCAGATGGCGGACACGTACTCATGACCGCCCGCAGCGCCAGTTCCCTGCTGCAAAGTGCAGTCAACAACACCGGCTTGATCCAGGCGCAGACGATCGAGAATCGCAACGGCACGATCAAGCTGCTGGGCGACATGCACAGCGGTACCGTCAATGTCGGCGGCACCCTCGATGCCAGCGCACCGACGGCAGGTGACGGTGGCTTCATCGATACATCGGCGGCCCATGTCAGCGTTGCAAACGACATGCAGGTGACGACCGCCGCAGCACGAGGACTGACCGGCAGCTGGCTCATCGATCCGACCGATTACACGATTGCTGCAAGCGGCGGCGACATCACCGGCGCTCTGCTTTCGAGCACGCTCGCCAGCACGAACGTGACGATTCAAAGCATGGCCGGCGCAACCGATGCCGCCGGCGATGTGAACGTCAACGACACCGTGACCTGGTCGGCCAACCGGCTCACGCTCAACGCGCAGAACAACATCAACATCAACACCGCGATGCATGCGTCAGGCACCGCGAGCCTCGCGCTGGAGTACGGACAGGGTGCAGCTGCGGCAGGCAACACCAGCACGGTGAATGTGAATGCGCCGGTGAATCTGCCGGCGGGTAACAACTTCAGCACGCTGCAGGGTTCGGACGGCGCGGTCGTCAACTACACCGTAATTACCAGTCTCGGCGCGGAGGGCAGCGTGACAGGCGCCGATCTGCAGGGCGTGAATGGCGATGTGGACGCCAACTACGTGCTGGGCAGCAACATCGATGCGACGGCGGCGAACACCTGGAACGCAGGCGCCGGCTTCGCGCCGATCATGCGGACCATTGTCACGACCATCGATTATGAGTGGGGCTCGTACGACGACATCACATACATCCCGTTCACGGGCGTCTTCGACGGGCTGGGTCATACGATTGCCAATCTCACCATCTATCGACCGTCGAGCACGAATGTCGGGTTATTCGGACTGACTGACATTGGCTCTCTCATCCGCAACGTCGGACTGATCGGCAACAGCGTGACGGGCTCCATGGATGTTGGCGCACTGGTGGGCAACAACTCCGCATCCATCAGTAACGCCTACGCTTCGGGAAGCGTCGCGAGCACGTACGATAATCTCGGCGGCCTGGTGGGCAGCAATTTCGGCTCCATCAACAACAGCTACGCTTCGGGAAGCGTCACAGGCGTCAGAGGCGAATACACCGGCGTGCAAAGTGCCGGCGGACTGGTGGGCTACAGCACCGGTGCAATCAACAACAGCCACGCGAGCGCCAGCGTGCAGGGCTACAACTTTGTCGGCGGCTTGGTGGGTTTCAACGACGCGACACTCAGCAGCAGTTATGCGACTGGCAATGTGAGTGGGGCGAATACCGTCGGCGGGCTCGTGGGGCTCAATAATGGCCCGATCAGCTACAGCTACGCCACGGGAGATGCAAGCGGGACGAGTTCTATCGGTGGGTTGTTGGGTTACAACAATCACGCAGTCAGCCACACCTACGCCAGTGGCAAGGTGTTTGCGTCGAATACTTTCGGCGGACTCGTAGGCGCATCACGCGACAACACAGTCAGCAACAGTTACTGGAATAGCACTCTCAATTCGGTTGGCTCGGGTCGGGGAACGGTGATCGGGGTGACAGGCTTGACTGATGCGCAGATGCAGACAGCAGCCAATTTCTCCATCTTCAACTTCACCACGACACCCGGCGTCGGTGGCAACAACTGGGTGATGGTCGATGTCGATGGCACGCTCAATAACGCCGGTGGTGCGGCCGGCGCGACGCGCCCGATGCTGGCGTCCGAGTATTCGACCACGATCACCACAGCACATCAGCTGCAGCTGATGCATATGAATCTGGCTGCCAGCTACACACAGGCTCGCGACATCAACGCCGCCACCACCGGCAGCGCCACCGATGTCTGGTCGGGCAGCACGTTTATCCCAGTCGGTAATAGCGCCGCACATTTTAGCGGCAGCTTCGATGGTGCAGGACACACGATCAACGCTTTGACGATCAATCGGCCTGCCAGCAGTGAAGTGGGGCTGTTCGGCTTTATCCAGAGCGGCAGCCTGGTGCAGAACGTCGGACTGGTGGGCGGCACCGTGGCTGGCGGCGTTGCGACCGGCGCTCTGGTTGGCCAGAGCATGGGGACCATCAGGAACAGCTACGCCACGACCAACGTGACCGGAGGCGACTACAGCGGCGCATTGGTGGGATACAACATGTCGTTGGTCATCGACAGCCATGCCACCGGCACGATGACCGCCACTGGCAGCGGTAGCGGCGGACTGGTGGGGATGAATGACGGGGGCACAATCAGCAACAGCTACGCCACCGGTGCGGTGACAGGCGTAGGTGAGGGCGGCGTTTACGGCGGACTGGCAGGCTGGAACGATAGAGGCACCATCAGCAACAGCTATGCGACGGGAGCGGTGACCGGCTATAGCCAGGTGGGTGGGCTGGTTGGCATGAATGAACAAGGAAACGGCTCGGCAGTTATCCAGACGAGCTACGCCTCCGGTGCAGTGTCGGGAACCAGCTCTCTCGGCGGATTGGTGGGGCTCAACAACGGCACGGTCAACGACAGCTTCTGGGACATCACGACTTCGGGTCAGGTGAACAGCGCCGGCGGCATCGGACTCACGACCGAGCAGATGCAGTCGCCAGGGAACTTCACGGGCTTCAATTTCACGACGACCGCTGGTGCGACAGGCAACAACTGGGTGATGGTCAACTTCGATGGGTCGCTCAACAACTCATCCGGCGGGACGCGCCCGATGCTGGCCTCCGAGTATTCAACGACGATCATGAACGCGCACCAGTTGCAGCTGATGCGCTTGGACCTGGCGGGGAGCTATACGCTCGGACGCAATATCGATGCATCGGCTACAGCGAATTCTCAAGGTGTCTGGTTGAGCGGTTCTTTCGTGCCAGTGGGTAAGGACAACAATCGCTTCACCGGCACATTCGATGGGCTTGGGCACACGATCGACAACCTGCGCATCAATTTGCCTGGCGCGGATCTGCCCACTACTAATGAGATACGAGAGAGCGATCAGGCAGGGTTGTTCGGCTATCTCGGCGACGCAGGCGTGGTGCAAAACGTCGGTCTCGTCGGTGGCAGTGTCGTCGGCCGCGACTTCGCTGGCGCGCTCGTTGGACGAAGCGGCGGCACCGTTACGAACAGCTATGCAACAGGCAACGTACAAGGCCGTTCGTATATCGGCGGCTTGATCGGCTACAACAACGCGAGTGGTTCGGTGAGTGGGAGTCATGCGGTCGGCAGCGTGACCGGAAGCCTAGGCAATGTTGGCGGGCTGATCGGTGTCAACAACGGCACGCTCTCCGGCAACTATGCGAACGGCGCGGTGCAGGGCGGCGAACATCAGGTCGGTGGTTTGGTGGGATTCAGCGACAGCGGCGGAGCAATCAGTAACAGCTATGCCAGCGGTTCGGTGACTGGCGTGAACGGCAGCAGCTATGTCGGCGGACTGGTCGGAAAAAATTCCGGCGACGTTTTGAATAGCTACGCCAGTGGTGAGGTTCAAGGCTTCAACTATGTCGGTGGGCTCGTCGGTGGAAATTACGGCGTGATCACCAATACCTATTCGACTGGCTCGGTTCAGAGTGCGAATGCTGTGGGTGGGTTGATGAGCTTCAACTACGGCACGGTTACTCGGAGCTTTTGGAATACGCAGACTTCCGGCCAGCTGTCATCCAGCGCCGGCGTCGGTCTCACCTCGGCGCAGATGATGCAACTGTCCAGCTTCAGCAGCTGGAATACAGCGACTCCCAACACCATCGCCAGCACCGGAAGCAGCGGCGCGTCATGGCGTATCTATGAAGGACAAACGGCTCCCTTGCTCACGCGGTTCATGACTGCGTTGACGCTGGTCGATGATTACGCGACTTACGATGGCACGGAACACAGTGGACCGAGCGTCGTGCTCGACGGCGTGTTCGGAAGTACTGCCGGGACGAATGCGGGTGTTTACAGTCTCCATTCCAACCAGCAAGGCTATGACATCACCGGCGGATCTCTCATCATCTCCAGAGCCGACCTCACTCTGAGCGGGACGCGTTCTTACGATGGCAGCACCGCATTCGCAGGCAGCGGTTTGACGGCGACGGGTGTGGCCGGCGAATCGTTCGCGATCACGGGCGGGGGCGACGCAAGCAATCTGAGCAGCAGGAATGTTCAGACGGGCAGCGAGCTCATCACTGTCACGGGGCTGGCGCTGGGCGCCAGTATGAACGGGGGTCTTTCCAGCAACTACAACGCGCTGAGTACCGCAGGCAGTTCGGTCAGCGTGACTCAAGCTGCGCTGACGCTCGCTGCAGGCAATGTCGTCAAGACGTACGACGGCAGTTTGACCGCAGCCGGATCAGCCACGGTCGTTGCAGGCACTCTGTTCGATTCGGATGCACTCAGCGGCGGCGTTTTCGCCTTCACGGACAAGAATGCGGGCGACGGCGACAAGACGGTGACGGCTGCGGGTGTCACAGTCACCGATGGCAACAACGGCGCGAACTACAGCGTCACGTATGCCAATAACACCACGAGTACGATCGATCGTGCGGTGTTGACGACGACCGTCACTGCGGAGGACAAAGTCTACGACGGCAATACGACGGCTACGGCGACACTGGGTGCGCTCGCTGGATTGATCGATAGTGAAACGCTCATTGCGAGCGGCACGGCCACGTTCAACAGCAAGGATGTCCTCGACGCGAACCTTGTCACCGTCAACAGCGTCACGCTGGTCGATGGAACGAACGGGGGTCTTGCGAGCAATTACACGCTGGCCCCTGGCCAGTCGACAGCTGCGAATATCACCGCGCGAGCCCTGGCAGCCACTGCGGCTGCGACGGACAAGATTTACGATGGCAACACGACTGCGAACGCTGCGTTGAGCGGATTGATCGGTCTGGTTGGCAGCGAATCCCTCTCGGCAATCGGCACCGCCTCATTCAACAGCAAGGATGTCGCCACCGCCAACCTCGTGACGGTCGACAGTGTCTCGCTGAGCGATGGTGCCAATGGCGGCCTGGCCAGCAACTACAGTCTTGCGAGCGGTCAGACAGCCGTTGCACACATCACGCCGCAGACACTGACGGCGGCAGTCACTGCGTCCGACAAGGTCTACGATGGCAACACGACGGCCACGGCCACGCTGAGCGCACTGAGCGGCCTGGTCGGCAGCGAGTCCCTCTCGGCAATCGGCACCGCCTCATTCAACAGCAAGGATGTCGCCACCGCCAACCTCGTGACGGTCGGCAGTGTCTCGCTGATCGATGGCAGCAATGGCGGCCTGGCCAGCAACTACAATCTCGCGAGCGGCCAGACAGCCGTCGCGCACATCACACGCCGGGTTCTGACGGTTGTCGACCAGGTTGCGTTGGACAAGACCTACGACGGCACGACGGTGGCAACACTGCGAGGCGGCTTGCTCACGGGTGTCATCGGCGGCGAATCGGTTGGACTCGACGAAGCCGGAACCTTTGCAACGGCGGAAGTAGGAAATGGCATTGCAGTCACTGCGGCTGACAGCCTGTCCGGCGCAGATGCAGCCAACTACGTACTGACTCAACCCGTTGGTCTCGCGGCGAATATCACCGCAGCGATCCAGCCTGAAGTTCCACCGGTGGTGGTGACGCCGCCGGTTGTGGTGGCTCCACCAGTCGCCTATAGCAGCGCTGTCGGCAATGCCGTGTCCAACTCCAGAGTTGCATCGCCGACAGTCGGCACCACGGCGCCACTGATCGTGTCATCGGGCGGCTCGTCCTCGACCGGTTCAACGATGACCTACGATCTGGCTGGCCTGAACCTCACTGTCATTACGTCAGAAGGCGCGATGCCGGCCTTGCAGTCGCCAGGCGCGGCAGACGAGGACGACAAGAAGTAGCTGCCGGTCAATGACCAGGGAAGAAGCCTGCGCGACTGATTTTGTCGCGCGGGTTCGACACTGCTGCGCCAACTGCTGGCGCAGCTCGGCAATGGCGTCGCGAGACGTTAGCGGCGGAAATGGCGTCGATTTCAACGTGACCACTCGGCGGAGACCTCTACCGGCAATCCCACGACCAGAGCATTGCGCAATTCGCGACTGGCCCCGGGGCTGACGATCCACTGCAAATCGGGCTGGAGCGTGAGCCAGGACGACAGTGCGCCGGTAGGTGAGTGCCACGACCGTTCCGCCTTGTCGATCGGCATACCGAGGGACTGCTGCCCTCGGCGATAGGGTTGGCCGGTTCGCGCCGATGTGATGGCAAGTCCCAGGACTTCGTTCGCGTTCGCACTGAACGGCTGGCGCACGATGATGTCGAGCTGCGCGCTGCGTTCGCATCGTTGACAGCGCCGCTCGCGACGCCGTTCGAGCGAAGGATTCCACGCGCCACCAGAGATGGCATCGAATGCCGCCTGCCGGCTCGTGCCAGCCATCCCAGCCGGACCTGGTCGGCCAGGCCACGGTACACTGATCACCAGGGCCCCGGGTCCGACGTTATCCACCTGTTCCGTCAGCGTGGTGTCATCAGGCGCTTTGATATAGTCGGCGCACGGTGGGTCTGTTGGCAGATCAAGAATGAAAACGCGGCGATCCTTCGCGGCGCAGGTGAACGTCGCACGCGGGTTACGCCTCGGTTTTGCAAGTCTCAACGAGCGTGAAGCGAAAGAAGCGTTGCGACGCCTGCGGGTTGCCGCGACAGACTGACGATCCCGGATGCGATTGCACTAACGGAGCGAGTCATGTCCCCACGCTGGATCGTCTGTCTATTGCTTGTCCTGAGCGCCACGGTCTGTGCGGGCGAACCCGTCGCGACCGTGCGCGTCGCTTTCGATCGCGACCGCATCACCTCCACGCGTGTCGACGGCTTCGCCGACAAGGCCACGGGCCGCAAGATCACCGCGGACGACCCGGTGCGTATCGCCTCGATCTCCAAGCTGGTCACCACCATCGGCGTCATGCGGCTGGTGGAAGCCGGCAAGCTCGATCTGGATGCGGACGTCTCCGAACGGCTCGGCTGGCGCTTGCGCAATCCGACGTTCCCAAACATCCCGATCACCCTGCGTCTGCTGTTGTCGCATCGCTCGAGCCTCACCGACGCCGCCGGCTACTGGCAGACGCCGTTGGGAGGAAATCTGCGTGACATCGTGGAGGATGCACGCGCCTGGGACACTGCGCATGCGCCGGGCACGTACTTCCGCTACACGAATCTCAACTTTCCGCTGGTCGCGCAGGCCATGGAGCGCGCAACCGGCGAGCGCTTCGACCAGCTGATGGAGCGTGTGGTGCTGCGGCCGATGGATATCGAGGCCTGCTTCAACTGGGACCGCTGCGATGCAACCACCGCCGCCCGCGCGGTGGTGCTGTACGACGCCGATGGCAAGCCGGTGAGGGACGACAATCACGGCCGCAAGCCCGACTGCCCCGTGATGGTGGCCAGCGATGGCAGCTGCGATCTGTCGCGCTGGCGCGCTGGCGATAACGGTGCCTTGTTCTCGCCACAGGGCGGCTTGCGCATCTCGGCGAACGGTCTGGCGCGCATCGGACGCTTGCTGCTGGGCAACGGCAGCATCGACGGCAAGCAGCTGCTCGAGCCCGCATCCGTGCAGGCGATGATGGCCCCGCAATGGCAATACAGCTCCGGCAACGGCCAGACCTACGAGGACGACACCGGCGTCAACGATGGCTTTTTCTGCCGCTACGGCCTATCGGTGCAGACGCTGGCCACGCCGGCGAAAGGTTGCCGCGACGATCCGTTCGGTGACGGCGTAGCTCGCGTGGGTCATTCCGGCTCCGCGTACGGACTGCAGGCCGGGCTGTGGATGGACACCAAGGACGGCACCGGTGTGATCTGGTTCGCGACCGGAATGCCAGACGAGCGTGTGGGCGGGAAATCGGCGTTCAGCGCCGTCGAGGAAGCTCTGGCGCGCTGACTGTGCGCCGACCCGACCATCGGTGCATCCGATAGCTCGCGTCGACATTCTTCATGCATGAGCGCGGACTCTGCGGATGCCACCGCTGCGTTCGCGATCGATACTCTCAGCATGTGAGCGAGGCGAACTCCTCTCGGAGGACCGATGCCATGATCCGTATCAAGAGAACTTACGATCCGGCTACGCGAAACGACGGCAAGCGTTTCCTCGTTGAGCGCTTGTGGCCGCGTGGCATGAGGAAGGATCGTCTGGCGATGGATGCCTGGTTGAAGGAAGTGGCACCGAGCACTCAGCTGCGGCAATGGTTCGGGCATCGACCTGGACGCTGGGCGGAGTTCCGGAGGCGCTATCAACGTGAGTTGAACGCCAATCCCGCTGCATGGTTGCCTCTTGTCGAGGCCAGCAAGCGAAACGTAGTTACGCTGCTCTACAGCGCGCACGATGTCGAGCATAACGGCGCGGTCGTGTTGCGCGACTATCTGGCTGCGCGGCCGCGACCAGGTGCGCTTTCGCCTCCAGCACGGCCATCTCACCTGCGAACCCGCAAGCATTCCGTTCATTAAGGCTCCAGTTTCCGTAGCCGCAGAGCGATTGATCAGCCCGCCACCACCACAATCGCCATCGCCGCGAAGGAGATCGCAAGCCCGGCCGTGATCATCCAGAGCGGATTGACGGAGCTGCTCGAGAGGGCTGTCACCGCTTCAGCGTTCGCGGCGGGACCGCCGCGTGCCACCGCGACGAGGGCCGGAGTATGCCGGTTGACCGTAGAAGGGGGCGATCGTCGCGGCGAGTGCCTTCGCGTTGTTGACCACCTCCGCCTCCGCGACTGCGCGCTGCGCTTCGTCGCCAGCGTTGGTCGCGAGCACATAGCTGCGGATCCAGAAGACGTGCTCGACCCACAGGTCACGCAACGCCATCTTTGTTTCAAGGACCGCGACCGCATCGCCCGGTGCAGCGGGTGTTGTGGCGTGCCGTCGAAGCGGCGAACGTGGGAGCGGCGAAGCAGAGGCTCGCCAGTAGCAACCAGGAAGGGGTCAGCAGCCGGGACCGCATATATCGCGACATGATCTTCGCTCTCCTGTCAGTTGACTGCGAGAAACAACTTTCGCAGTGGCGTTGAGAATGAGCGCAGGTCGCGTGGTTACCTCCGACAAGCGATCAATATTGACCCTGCCTATCGAAAAGACCGATACGAAATCGATCCGGCGGGACCCTGCCTGAAATGTTCAGGCCGCCAGCAGCTGGCGCAGGACCATCTGCAGGATTCCGCCGTGCACGAAGTAATCAACCTCAGCGGGCGCATCGATTCGAACCAGCGTGGTGAATGCCACGTGAGATCCGTCTTGCCGCGTCACCGTCACTTTCGCCGTCTGTCGCGGTGTGATGCCCGCGCCGATGCCAGTGATGGAATACACCTCGGAGCCGCTGAGGCCCAGCGACTGCGCTGAAACGCCCGACTCGAACTGCAATGGCAGGATGCCCATGCATACGAGATTGCTGCGATGGATGCGCTCGTAGCTCTGTGCGATGACTGCTTTGATGCCGAGCAGTGCCGAACCCTTTGCCGCCCAATCGCGCGAACTTCCGGAACCGTATTCCTTGCCTGCGACAACGACGAGCGGTGTCCCTTCGTCGATGTAGCGACGCGATGCTTCATAGATGCTGAGCTTCTCGCCGCTCGGGATGTGCACGGTCCACGGACCCTCGACGCCAGGCGTCATCAGGTTGCGCAGCCTGATGTTGCCGAAGGTGCCACGCATCATCACTTCGTGGTTGCCCCGCCGGGAACCGAAACTGTTGAAGTCTGCCGGTGGCACGCCGTGCTCCTCCAGGAACCTGCCAGCGGGAGAGTTCGCGGTGATCGAACCCGCGGGCGAAATGTGATCGGTGGTGATCGAGTCACCGAGCAGTGCCAGTGCTCGTGCATCGTCGATGTCCGAGGGCGGGACCGGAACGGGCGGGATCTCCAGGAAGTAGGGCGGCTCACGAACGTACGTCGATGCACTATCCCAATCGAAGCGTGTTCCGGTGGGTGCAGGCATGCTCTGCCATTGCTCGTTGCCTGCGAAGATGCGTCCGTATTCGACGTCGAATTGATTCGATGACACACAGGAGGCGACCAGTGATGCGACTTCCTCAGCCGTCGGCCACAGATCCTTCAGATACACTGCTTTGCCATCGGGACTCGTTCCCACGGGCTCCGTGGTCAGATCGCACATCACGGTTCCCTTGAGTGCATAGGCGACGCACAAAGGTGGCGACGCCAGATAGCTTGCTTTCACCTGGCCGTGAATGCGTCCTTCGAAATTTCGATTGCCCGATAGCACCGCTACCACTGCGAGATCCTTGCTCGTGACGGCATCGGCGATCTCGGCAGGCAGCGGGCCGGAATTTCCAATGCAGGTTGTGCAGCCATAGCCAACCAGATTGAAACCCAGCTTTTCCAGGTACGGCGTGAGACCCGCTTTATCGAGGTAGCGCGTGACGACGCGCGATCCAGGAGCCAGGGACGTCTTCACCCAGGGCTGGCACCGCAGACCCGCTTCGACTGCTTTGCGAGCCAACAGACCTGCCGCGATCATCACGGAAGGATTCGATGTATTGGTGCAACTCGTGATCGCCGCAATGACGACGGATCCGTGCGTAATCGAGTCTGCCGCGAGTGGTTGTGTCAGGTGTTCCGGAGGTGCTTCGAGAACTTCGCCGGCCGGTGAGCCGCCTTCGCCGACGAGTCGGGAGATGGTCTTCACGTCTACCGGTGCCTGCTCTTCCTTGAACGCTGCCTCGAAGGAATGGCCCACTGCCGACAAGGCGACGCGGTCCTGAGGTCGCCTGGGTCCGGCGAGGCTCGGTTCGATCTGTCCCAGATCCAGATCGAGCACTTCGTCGAATATCGGTTCCGGGTCCGCGTCGGTGCGGAATAGTCCCTGTTCGCGCGTGTACTGCTCGACCAGACTTACAGTGTCGCCGCGGCCGGTCAGCCTCAGATACAGCAAGGTGTTCGCGTCGACGGGGAAGAGCGTCGAGGTGGCGCCGAACTCCGGTGACATGTTGGCCAGGGTGGCGCGGTCGGCGACGCTCAGCGCGCTCAGTCCGGCGCCGAAGAATTCAACGAACTTGCCCACGACCCCATGGGCCCTGAGCATCTGAGTCAAAGTCAGTACGAGATCGGTAGCTGTCGTGCCCGCAGGAAGCATGCCTCGCGTTCTGACACCGACGACGGTCGGCTTCTGCAGAAACATGGGCTGGCCGAGCATTGCCGCCTCCGCTTCAATGCCGCCCACACCCCAGCCCAGTACGCCGAGTCCGTTGATCATTGGCGTGTGCGAGTCCGTTCCGACCAGGGTGTCGGGAAAGACCCAACCGTCGCGCGACAAGACCACGCGTCCAAGATGTTCCAGGTTGACCTGGTGGCAGATCCCCATGCCCGGTGGCACAACGCGGAAGCCGTCGAAAGCTTGTTGCGCCCAGTTGAGCAGGGCATAGCGTTCGCGATTGCGAAGGTATTCCCACTTCAGATTGGCTGCGTAGGCATCCGCGCTGCCGAATCGATCCACTTGCACTGAATGATCTATGACCAGGTCGACCGGAATAAAAGGATTGACTCGCTTCGGATCTCCGCCTGCCCGAGCGACTGCGTCTCTCATGGCAGCAAGATCGACCACGGCTGGAACGCCCGTGAAGTCCTGCATCAACACTCGTGCCGGCATGAATGCGAGAGAAGCATCGGCCCCGTGTGGCCAACGAGCCAGCGCCAGGACATCTGTTTCGCTCACATCACGGCTGCCGACTCGTCGCGCAATATTCTCAAGCAGAATCTTTACTGTATGCGGCAGCCGCGCGATCTTCGCGCCGGTCGTTTCCGCCAGTTTCGCGAGGCTCACATAGGACGCTGGCCCGGCTGGGGTCGTCAGCATCGCCCTGGCGCCAAGGAGGTCGTTTGTCATGGTGTCGCCCCTGCCGAGTGATACGCGCGCGGTCATGGTACGGTGACGAAACACCTGACGCATTGGGGAAAGTAGCGCCTTGGTTGCAGGAGAACTCGTGTCTGCTTCGACGCCTGGTGCAAAGATGACCGCTGCGGATTATCCGTCGCTCGATGCATTGCTGGCGGCCGTGCGTGCCTGCCGGGCGTGTGAGGCGCACTTGATCCCCGGCCGGGGGGAAAGCGGTGATCTGCCCCCGCGTCGTGAAACTACCGCGCATTGAATTGACATTGCTCATCGGCCACCATGCGCAGCGCCACTTCCTGCGCAGCCGTCGTTAGACGGCATGGTGATGCCCGTAATGGACCGCCGACGGCATAGGGCAGAGGCGGCAATGTCAAAGTCATGGGATCTCCGCATTGGCTCGATCCGCAGTCTAGACCCGCCCCGTTATTTGATCAGCGATCATTGTTGGCGCTAGATATCGATCCTATCGATGGATACTGAGCTTGCTCGCACGTTTCTCGCGGTGATCGCTGGCGGCAGCTTCGTCGAAGCTGCCGGGCGGCTGCATGTCACGCAGTCGACAGTGAGCATGCGCATTCAACGTCTGGAAGAAACGTTGAGCGCTGAACTGTTCGTTCGAAACAAGGCAGGGACGACGCTCACGCCCGCGGGGCGGCAGTTTCAGCGCCACGCTTTGCTGCTTACGCGCACCGTCGAGCAAGCGCGGCAGGAAATCGGCATCGTCAGCGGCTTTCGCGCCATTGACCGTCGGTGGCCGGATCAGCTTGTGGGAGGATCTGCTGCTGCGCTGGCTGCCGATCTACGCGCGGCTCGCCCCGGATGTGGCAGTACGAGCATTGATCGGTTTCGAAGAAGACCTGATGCGGGCGTTGATCGATGGTCGCGCCAACAATCTGTGTCATGTACACCCCGCAATCGCGTCCGGGACTCACAGGCGAGTTGTTACTGGAAGAGCGACTCGTGATGGTGTCGACTCGTGAGAATCCACCTTCCGAGCCGGGCCGCGACTATGTGTACGTCGACTGGGGTCCGGAATTCTTCGGGCAGCACACGCTGGCATTCCCGAACTTCTCGGGCGCCGCACTCACGGTCAACATCGGCTGGCTTGGGTTGGAACACATCCTCAAGTTCGGCGGCAGTGTTTTTTTCCCGGCGCGCATGCTGCGCGAACACGAAGTTGCCGGTCGGTTGCACCGCGTCGCCGGCGCACCTGAATTCCGACTGCCAGCGTATCTGTGCTACCCGACGGCGGAGGGTCCTGGACCGCTTGCACTGGCTCTCGACACGATACGTCGCGTAGCAGCCGAGGCTGTGTGATCTCGAAGCCACCCGTTCAACGTACGCTCCTCGGCGCGCTGCGGCTGTAGCGATCCCAGGATGTCTGGAACGGATCAACCGTTGACCAGTCCAGTGGATGCGATAAGAAAAGCCGGCATAGCCGGGACTGCCTGATTCGATCGTGAAGTCCTGTTCGCCTCCGAGCCTGACTCCATTTCCGTCCGACGGCCAGCCCGGTCGTTCAAAGATCCTCACACGCAAGAGAGTGAGTATTGACATCGGCCATCCGTGATGGCTCACTGTGCAACGAGCGCCGGCAACTATGATCAGCGCCACGCAGGGGGGAGCGATGAAGATACATCTTCTCGCGACGGCCTATGCCGCCGCACCACTGGCGACAGGTATGTCAACGCACGGCGTCGAGCCGGGCGAATTGCCGTGGGACCGCCTATCCGTGTCGATCCAGGCGCTCTGATTTGAACGCCATTCCAGAGCTGTCAGGCACGCGAGCGCCGGCCGCCTTGCACGAGCGACCCGACGCGCGCGCCTGGTCGGCACTGGGAATCCTTTGTTTCGTCTACGTCTTGAACTTTCTCGATCGTCAGTTGCTGGCGATTCTTGCGAAGCCGATTCAGGACGATCTCGGCATCACCGATGGTCAGCTGGGGCGGATCGGCGGACTGTATTTCGCGTTGTTCTATTGCATCCTTGCCATTCCGGTCGGCTGGTTGGCGGATAGGACCAATCGCGTTCGCGTGCTATCCATCGCGTGCGCGCTATGGAGTGCAGCCACCATCGCCTGCGGCCTGTCCACCAGTTACACGCAGCTCGCCATCGCACGCATGTCGGTAGGTGTCGGTGAGGCGGGAGGTGTGCCGCCTTCATACGCGATTGTCTCGGACTATTTTCCTCCGGGCACGCGCGGCACTGCACTGAGCATCTACAACCTGGGCCCGCCCATCGGATTGGCACTCGGGGTCGCGTTCGGTGCCTCGATCGCCGCGGCTTACAACTGGAGGTGGGCGTTCATTGTTCTCGGCGCAGTTGGAATCGTCGCTGCACTCATCGTGATCATCTTCGTTCGTGAGCCAGTGCGCGGTGGCCTGGACGGCCGGGCCGGCCAGGTGAGCGCCGCTGAAAAAAGTGCGTTCTGGCCGACGTGCAGGATGTTCGTCTCTCATCCCGTATTGCTGGGCGTTTCACTGGCGACAGGTGCCACGCAGTTCGTGACGTATGCGCTGCTCAATTTCGCCACGCTGTTCCTCATGCGTGAAAAAGGCATGACGCTCAGCGAAGTCGCTGTCTATTACTCATTACTGCTTGGCATCGCCATCAGTGCAGGAATGTACGTTTCAGGACGATTGATCGATCGACTCGCGCCGCGGTCCAAGAGCGCCTATGGCTATCTGCCTGCCGTCGCGCTTGCGCTCGCCATCCCATTCTTCATCGGGTTCGTATGGGCCCCGGATTGGCGGCTTGCGCTGGCGTTCCTCGCAGTGCCCATGTTCCTGAACTACTTCTATCTGTCGCCCGCGGTGACGCTGGTGCAGGAGGAAGTGAAACCGAATGAACGTGTGCTTGCCGGTGCGCTGCTGCTGCTGGTGATGAATCTGATCGGCCTCGGTCTCGGCCCGACTTTTCTCGGTGCGGTGAGCGACTATTTGCGACCGAGTCACCCCGAGCATTCGCTGCAGTTGGCCTTCTATACCCTCGTTCCCTTCTACATGATCGCTGTGTTGCTGCATCTGTGGCTCGCGCGCGTCCTGCAGCGCCAGGAATCGAATCGGAGACGTTCGTGATGGGGTCGCGTACTTTGCTTGCGCTTGTCGCCATGTGTGCGGCACTTCCTGTGTTCGCCGACAACGATCCGATCGTCGAGGCGCCGGCGGGTAAGCTGCGTGGCGAAAGCGTCGGCGGCTTGAATGTGTTCAAGGGTATTCCGTATGCGCTGCCGCCGATAGGCGAGAGTCGCTGGAAGCCGCCGGTGACGATGTCCATGTGGAGCGGCGTGCGCGATGCGAAGCAGTTTGGCGCCGCGTGCGTACAGCCGCCATCGCGCGCCGGGAATATCTATGCCGACCCGCCGCCAGCGATCAGCGAGGATTGCCTCTTTCTCAACATCTGGGCGCCCAGGGCCGCCCGCAAAGCCCCGGTGTTCGTTTGGATCTACGGTGGTGCTCTGAGTTCTGGTGCATCGAACCTGTCGATGTACGAGGGCAGCAAGCTTGCGAGTCGCGGTGTGGTGTTCGTCTCGATCAACTATCGACTGGGTATTCTCGGCTACCTTGCTCATCCTCAGTTGAGTGCGGAGTCGCCGGAAAAAATCTCCGGTAACTACGGACTCAAGGATCAGATCGCAGCGCTGCGCTGGATCCAGCGCAACATCGCGGCCTTTGGCGGCGATCCTGCCAACGTGACCATCGCGGGCGAATCCGCGGGTGCGTTGAGCGTGATGCATCTCATGAATTCACCGCCCGCGCGCGGCTTGTTTGCGAAGGCAATTGCTCAGAGCGCGTACATGATTTCGCTGCCGGAGCTGAAGCAGGCGAAGTACGGCAGCCCATCCGCTGAGACGATCGGTGAGCAGCTCGCGACTGCCATCGGTGCGCCAGACCTTGCGACATTGCGCTCGATGGATGCCGCTGCGATGACGAGCGCCGCCGCAAGCACAGGCTACTTTCCGATGAACAATGTCGACGGACACACTTTGCTGCGACAGATCGTCGATTCGTTCGAAGACGGCAAGCAGGCGAAGGTGCCGATTCTCGCCGGTTTCAACCAGGGTGAGATCCGCTCGCTGCGTGTGCTGATCCCGCCGGTGCCGGCCGACGCAGCGACATACGAGTCAGCGATTCGCAGTCGCTATGCCGATCTGGCCGATCGCTTCCTGAAGCTTTATCCGGGCACGAATCTGGAAGAAAGCATTCTCGCGATCACGCGTGATTCGCTGTATGGCTGGACGGCCGAGAAGCTGGTGAAGAGTCAGACGGCACTGGGCGAGCGTGGGTTTCTGTACCTGTTCGATCACGGATATCCCGCTGCCGACACAGCGAGCCTGCACGCGTTCCATGCTGCCGAGATCCCGTACGTCTTCGGCAACATCGATCGCACTTCGGCGGCGTGGCCGAAGATTCCCGATGCGCCGCTCGAGCGTGCCCTGTCAGATGCGATGGCCGATTACTGGACGAGCTTTGCGCGAACTGGAGAGCCACGCGCGTCCCATCAGCCCGACTGGCCCGCATACGGGTCGACACGTGCCTTCATGCACTTCGTCGACAGGCCGATGCCTGGCACGCATGTGATGCCAGGCATGTTCGAGCTGAACGATGAGGTGGTCTGTCGCCGCCGCGAGCAGGGCGATCAGCCCTGGAACTGGAATGTCGGCATCGTTTCGCCAGTGCTTCCTCCTCGCGGAGGTTGCGTCAGATGATCGACGGAGCGATGCAGGAGTTCGCACTCACTCTCGAGAAGTTTCTCGACCACGCTGCGAAGTGGCATTCGCGCGCGGAGGTCGTGACGGGGCGAGAGGGCGGCAGAACCGACCGGGTGAGCTATGCGGATCTGCGTGCGCGTAGCCTGCGCATCTCAGCGATGCTGCGTGCTTTCGGAGTTGGGCTTGGCGATCGCGTGGCGACGCTGGCCTGGAATACGCAGGCGCATCTCGAAGCCTGGTACGGCATCGTCGGCATGGGTGCGGTGTGTCACACCTTGAATCCCAGACTGACGGCGACTCAGACGGCTGTGATGTTGGCGCATTCCGAGTGCAACATCCTCGTCGTGAGTGCGGACCTTGCGGCTCTGGCGAAACAGATCATCGAGCAAACGCCGAGTGTCAGGCGCGTGCTGATCATCGACGGTCCAGTCGAGACGTGGTCGGGCGAAACTTCCCGATGCTCAGTGGCAGGGCTCGAAGATTCGATGAGTGAGGAGCATCCGGCGGCGGCGTGGGGTGGTTTCGATGAGCGTTCCGCGTGCGGACTGTGTTTCACTTCGGGCACCACGGGTGCGCCCAAAGGTGTGACGTACACGCATCGTTCCAGCTATCTGCATGCATTGAGGTTATTGCAGGCTGATTCGATCGGCATCACTGCGGTCGACAGTGTGTTGGCTGTCGTGCCGATGTTTCATGCGAATGCGTGGGGCCTGCCGTTCGCAGCCCCGGCAGCGGGCGCGAAGCTGGTGCTGCCCGGACGTCATGCGGACGGTGCGAATCTCGCGTGTCTCATCAACAAGGAATCCGTGACGGTGGGTGTGGGTGTGCCGACGGTTTGGCTCGGCCTCGTTGAACATCTGGATGCAACCGGTGATGAAGTGCCGTCGCTCAAACGAATACTCGTCGGCGGCGCGCCCATGCCACCTGCGCTCATGGAACGGATCGAACGCCGTCTCGGCGCGATCGTGCAGACGAGTTGGGGCATGACGGAGATGTCGCCTTCGGGAACGATGTCTTCGTGCAACGATCCGCAGCGCTCGGCTGCGATCGCCGGGCGACCTGCCGTCGGTGTGGACCTGCTCCTGACCGACGCCGGCGGAAAGCCGTTGCCACAGCAGCGCAATGTCGAAGGGCACCTGCGCGTGCGGGGTGTCGCCGTAATCGAGCGGTATTTCGGCGAGGATAATCCGGCAACCGATGCGCAAGGGTGGTTCGATACGGGCGATCTCGCTCGCATCGACGATTATGGTCAGCTCCACATCACGGGGCGGGCCAAGGATCTCATCAAGTCCGGCGGCGAGTGGATCAATCCCGCAGAGATCGAAGCGATCGTTTGCCGATTGCCCCAGGTCTCGCTCGCTGCAGTGATCGGCCTTTCGGATCCGAAATGGGGCGAGCGACCGGTGCTGTTCGTGGAGATTCGTGATCAGCAGATGATCAGCGACGAGGCGTTGTTGACGACACTGCGTAGCCAGGTCGCGCCCTGGTGGGTGCCCGATGCGGTGATTCGTTTGCAGCAGATGCCACTGGCATCGACCGGAAAGATCGACAAAATGCGCCTCAGATCCAAGTATGGTGGCGGATGAGGCAGGCTGGTTCGATCGCTTGCCTCGCCCAGGGAAGCAAGATGATGGAGGTGAGCAGTGCCTGCAGATGTGAAGACTCAGCGTAAGCGTCCGGTCGCCGCGAAGGCGCGCAAAACGCAGCGCAAACGTGTGACCAAAGCCGAGCAACGAGCGGAGATGATGGAGCTGATTCTCGACACGGCGGAGGCTCTTTTTTCCAAGCACGGTCTTTACGGCGTGACGCTGAAGGACGTGGCGCAGCGTGTGGGTGTGCATCACACGCTGATGAACTACTACTTCAAGGACAAGAAAGAGCTGTTCGATGCTGTGTTCGCACGTCGTGCGGTCGTCACCAGTACGCGTCGCCTGCAGGCGCTCGATGAATACGAAGCATCGACCAGGGGCAAGCCCACTGTCGAAGGGGCGCTGCGGGCATTTCTCGACACCGACCTGGATCTGTACATCGAAGGCGGAGAACCCTGGAAGAACTACGGTGCGCTGGGTGCGCAGGTTGCGAACACGCCGGAGTGGGGCGCCAACCTGATGGATCAGCATTTCGATCCTGTGGTCCTGCGCCTGATCGGTCTGTTGAAACGCGCGCTGCCGAAGTGTTCCGAGGAAGATATTTTCTGGGGCTATCACTTTGTGACCGGTGCGCTGCTGCTCACGCTCGCGCGCACGGGCCGTATCGACAAACTGTCCGGCGGCGTGTGCAAATCCGAGGATTTTGCCGCCGTGAAGAAGCGCATGGCGACCTTCATGGCAGCAGGGTTCCTCGCCCTGTGCGGCAAGTGAAAGTCGGGCAGCAAGAGGTTGTTACGGCTCGCCACAGGTGAGGTGAGCCGCGTTGATTGATCATCGGGGCGGGTTCCCCCGGTGGCTATTTTCCAAGGAATTGAGTGGGAACCATTGACGGGACAGTTTGAACGTACAACACTCACTCACGAGTGAATGAGTATAAAAAGCCAACGACGGGGGATCATCATGAAACTGGTATTCCTGGGCACATCCAGCGCGGCAGTCCTGATGGGTTTGGCCTTGCCGGCTTTGGGGCAGCAGTCGGTGCAGAAGCCGGGCACGGATGACAACGGCAGTCTTGCGGAGATCGTGGTAACCGGCTCGTTCATTCGCGGCACGCCGGTCGACGCGGCGCTTCCGGTCGAGGTCTATTCGCGGCAACAGCTCGAGAAGGAAGGCTCGCCGACCGCACTCGAGTTTGCGAAGAACCTGACCATTTCAGGTCCGACGACGGGCGAGTCCTATTACTTCGGCGGACCCACGTTGATCGGTTCGGTGAACTACAACCTGCGCGGCCTCGGCTCGGACAAGACGCTGATCCTGCTCAACGGTCGGCGCATGGATATCAACACAGCGAACATCCCGTCGCTTGCGCTCGAACGCACCGAGATTCTGAAGGAAGGCGCGGCGGTGATTTACGGCGCGGACGCGACCGGTGGCGTCGTCAACTTCATCACTCGCGAACGCTTCGTCGGCATCGACATGAATGCGCAGTACAAGTACATCGACGGCTCCGATGGCGATTACTCAGCCGCAGTGCTGGGCGGCATCGGCGAAGGCCGCGTGAATCTGATGGTGTCGGCTGAATACGAGCACCGTTCGAGGCTGCATGCGCTTGATCGCGATTTCACGCGCACGTCACTCGATCCGACCAAGCCTGGCTACAACCCCGCACCGTGGTCGACGCTCACCAATCTCGCAGGATGGGTGCCACGTGGCACGCTTCCCGCAGTACCAGGAGTGAGTGCCGACGCCGAATTTGGCGCGCCAACGGGTGGCATCGTTGCTGATTTCACGCCGCAATCATGCACAGCCGTCGGTGGGCGATACGACAACAACTTCACGTGTGCGTACAACTACATCCCCTATTACAACGTCGTTGAGGACAACGATATCTATCGCGGCTTCGCGCAGCTGAATGCGGAGATCAGCGACAACATGGATTTCCACCTGGACGCGGCATACGCGCAGGTGACCTCGCCACAGGTGTTTGCGTCACCGGCTCAGCCCATCGTGCGCGGACCTGCAATGTCGACCGGATCGACCTTTCAGCTGTACGTGCCGATA
This sequence comes from Povalibacter sp., assembly GCF_036520495.1. Classification (GTDB taxonomy): domain Bacteria; phylum Pseudomonadota; class Gammaproteobacteria; order Steroidobacterales; family Steroidobacteraceae; genus Steroidobacter. The sequence continues at coordinate 32,905 of NZ_DATDJO010000037.1, forward strand.
AGCAATCCATATGCCGCGGACTTCGCTGCGCGCAATGGTGTCGTGGGCGCCTCGGGCTTCACGCCGGTCACGTATCGACTCCTCGGTCACGGTGGCAACTTTGCGTTCGGTGATGGCGAGGGCTACGGCGTGCCCGATCGCATCGATAACGAGATCTGGCGTCTGTCCGCTGGATTGAATGGCACGCTCGGTGCGTGGGCCGGTGCCGCTCGCAACGTTGGGTATGACTTCGCGGTGACCTACAACCACTCGAACGCTTACAACACACATCCGGACACGATCGGTTATCGCGTGCAGCAAGCGCTGAACGGATTCGGGGGGGCTGGCTGTCAGGCCGCAGATCTTGATCCCGCGCGGTTCGGTACTCAGAACCCAGGTGCTGCCGGGAAGAACGGGTGCATGTGGTGGAATCCGTTCTCCACGTCGTTCGCGAATCAGCCTGTGCGCAATCTGGCGAATCCGAACTATGTCGCAGGCGCTGAAAACTCCATGGAGTTGACGCGCTGGATGTTCGATCCCCGCGCCACGAAAACGGTCAACGAGAACACGACGGTCGATCTGGTGTTCGATGGAACGCTCGGATTGACATTGCCGGGCGGTGAGCTTGGTTGGGCGCTCGGCGGACAGTATCGCGACGTGAAGAGCCGTGAGGACATTCCGGGTCCTTTCTACGACGGCAGCCTGCCTTGCGAATGGCCCAGTGAGTTCACGAGTGCGAATGGCCCGGGCTCGCCCAACCTTCCTGCATCGCCGCTGGCGACGAACGATCCAGGCTTCCGCGGTTGCACACCGGACAACCCCGGACCGTTCGTGCTGTTCGCGCCGAATCCGAATGACACTCTCGGCCGTCATCAGTATTCGACCTTCGTCGAGTTGCGGATTCCAGTGCTGTCGAATCTTGATTTCCAGGCGGCTGCTCGCCACGAAGAGTTCTCGGATGGGTTGGGCGCCACCGTGTACAAGCTGGCGGGCAAGTGGAACGTGTGGGGTCCGCTTTCATTCCGTGGCTCCTATGGCACCAACTATCAGACGCCGCCGCTCGGTGTCGTTCCTGGCAACATCACAGTTGCCGCACGCACTTACACGGTGGCCGCGAGCAACTGGCTGGCTGCACAGTTCATCACCGATTCGAACCTGAAGCCGGAGACGGCCAGGGCAAAGAACTTCGGCGCGATCTGGCAGAGCGACGGTTTCGCATCCGGTCATTACTTCCAGTTCATACTCGATTACTTCGATATCCAGACGGAGGATCAGATCGGTCAGGTGGCTGATCCGAACCAGATTGCGAGTCTCGTATTCAACGGCGCTGGCAATACGATCACGACCTGCGATCCGAGCGTTCAACCTCTCGTGAATCGCATCACTTTCAATGTGCCTTGCACTGTGGGAATGAGCGGAGTGGGGGCCTTCTCATCAGTGTCCACTCGCTTCGGCAACGGCCCGGGCCAGAGCACCAACGGTCTCGATCTGCAGACGACCTACGAGATGCCGCTCGCCGCTGGCAACCTGACACTGGGTCTGAGAGCGACGCGAATCCTCGAGCTCGAGACGGGACCGACGTCTCTCGATGGAATCGTGGTGTCAATGGGCGATGACAGACTCGGCTCGCTGAACTTCGCGACCTTCGCGCAGTCCGCACCCGAGTGGCGTGCCAACTTCAGCGCGGACTACAGCGTGGACCGCCACAACGTCAGGCTCGGCGTGAACTTCGTGTCGGCCGTACAGGATGAACGGCCCGGCGTGCAGTACGGCGAGAACGGTGAAGATTGGATCACGACCGACTTGACGTACCGATTCGTATTCGACGATGGGCTCGCGATCACGGCGACGGTCGCCAACATCCTCGATCGCGATCCGCCGGCCGCGCAGGAAGAGTTCGGCTACGACCCCTGGACTGCCAATCCGCTCGGTCGTACTGCCGAGATTGGTATCCGGAAGACGTTCTAGTGATTGGGAAATGGCGTAGCGCCTCGCCCTTGGATTCAGGCTCAGCCGGACGAGAGATCGTCCGGCTGAGACCGGACCCACAGTGCAGAGGGTTCGTTTGCCGACTACGCAGTGCCTTCCTCTGTGGGTTCGACTTCAGTCGAACAGTTGCGAAGCAGAATGAAGTCCGGGTCGAGCGGCGCCAACAGCGAACCCGGAGAGCGCAGTCATGCTCGATTGTCCTCTCGCTCCTGCTTGCGTCTTGCATGCAGCGGCCTTCGACGCCTCCCGCCGAATCGCAGGGCCAGGGAGCATCGAGTGCGACAAGCAAGGCAGACGCGCCCCCGCCGAATCCTTTGCGCAACGTCTACTTCGGCGATCTGCACCTGCATACCCGCAACTCGTTCGACGCCTATGTTTTCAATGTGCGTGCGAATCCAGATGATGCTTATGCATATGCGAAAGGGAACACGATCAGGCACGCCATGGGGTTTAATCTGCGCCTTACGCACGGACCGTTGGATTTTCTCGCCGTCACGGACCACGCCGAATACCTTGGTGTGGTGCAGGCGATCGATACGCCGGGCACTGGGTATTCCCGGGTCCCCTACGCACGCGATCTTTTCTCCAGCGAACGCGCGGCAATTCTCGCCGCCTTCAATCGCTTCGCAGAAAGCCTGAGCAGCGGTAAACGACTGCCCGAACTGGCCGACATGTCCGCAACACAATCCGCGTGGCAGGAGACCATTCGGAGCGCGGAGCGCAACAACGATCCAGGTAAGTTCACGACGTTCGTCGGTTACGAGTTCACCTCGATGCCCGAGATGCGCAATCTGCATCGCAACGTCATCTACGCGGGTCGTCATGTGCCAGCAATGCCGTACTCCGCGCTGGACTCGCAGAGTCCGGAGGATCTGTGGCACTGGATGGAGCAGCAACGAACGAAAGGCATGGAAGCGATCTCGATCCCTCACAACGGTAACGGCTCCGACGGCAGCATGTTCGAACGCACGATGTGGGATGGCCAGCCCATCGATCGCGCCTATGCCGAGCTGCGCTCGCGCAATGAACCGTTGGTCGAGATCACGCAGTCGAAGGGTCAATCGGAGACGATGCCGCTGCTATCGCCGAACGATGAGTTCGCAGGATTCGAATTGATGACCTCGTACATCGGTGCGACGAAGCCGATCACGAAGTTCGACGGCGGCTACGTACGTGATGCGCTAAAACGCGGTCTCGGGGTCGAGCGCCAGGTCGGCGTAAATCCGTACAAGATGGGATTCGTCGCGGGCAGCGATAGCCACAATGCGGCCGGCCCGTATGAAGAAGACCACTACTTCTCGAAAGTCGGCGTGCTGGATGGCGCGCCTGATCGGCGCGGCGCCGTGCCGCCCGCGCAGTACAAGAGTTGGGATGAGTTCTATGCGGCAGGCAGGATATTGCCCGTCACTTCAACGTGGGGCTCAGCGGGACTTACTGGCATATGGTCAGAGCAGAACACGCGCGATTCACTGTTTGCAGCACTCAAACGAAAAGAAACTTTCGGCACCAGCGGTCCGCGAATTCGTGCGCGACTGTTTGCAGGGTATGGATTGGAGAACGTCAATCTCGCAACCCATGCAGGCGTGCGCAGCGCTTATGAGAATGCGGTTCCGATGGGAGGCGAGCTTGCCATCAAGCCAGGACAGAAACCCGAGTTCGTCGTCATCGCCATGCGTGATATCCATTCGGCGCCATTGCAGCGTGTACAGATGATCAAGGGATGGGTCGATGCAAGCGGCGAGTCTTTCGAGAAAGTGTTCGACGTCGTGTGCTCGGATGGCGCAAAGGTGGAGGGTGCTACACAACGCTGCCCGGATAATGGTGCCGCTGTCGATCTGAGTACCTGCGAGTTCTCGCAGGACAAAGGCGCTGGCCAGCTACAAGGCGTATGGAGCGATCCGGAGTTCGATCCACGACAGCACGCGTTCTACTACGCGCGGGTGCTCGAGAATCCCACCTGTCGGTGGTCGACCTGGGATGCGATTCGCGCGAACGTAGCACCCAATCCAAAGTTGCCGCTGACGATTCAGGAACGCGCCTATACCTCGCCGATCTGGTTCGTGCCGATCAATGCGCACTGACGAACGCAGATTGCATCCTATGTGGGTCTTCGTCACGCGGTCCGCTCGCGAGCCACTAGTGCAGTTCCTTGCGATTGCATTGGTACTGTTCGCTGCGAATCAGTTCATTCACGGCAGCGAGCCGCGTCCGAGCGGTGATCTCATTACCATTTCTCGTGGACGTGTCCAGCAGATCGCGGACAGCTATCGCCTGCTGGCGGGTCGATCGCCAAGTCGTGCAGAGCTTCAGGCGCTCGTCGATGATTTCGCGGACGAGGAGGTGGCCTATCGTGAAGCTGTCGCCATGGGCCTCGACGCGGACGACACCATCGTGCGTCGACGCATGCGCCAGAAGCTGGAGTTTCTCGCGGAGGATGCCGGTGCCAGTGAGGAACCCACGAATGAACAGCTGGTTGCCTGGTTGAGCGCGCACCAGGCAGAGTATCGATTGCCCGAGCGAATCTCATTCCGTCAGGTCATGGTGAGCAACGATACGCGGCGAGACAGTGCGTCCGCCGACGTGGCGTCGCTGCTCGACAGCCTGCGTTCCGGTGCCGATCCGACAAAGCCTGGCGATGCGTCCATGCTGCCGTCGGCCTTGCCGCCGACAACGCAGCGCGGAGTTGCGCAGTTGTTCGGCGAGCGTTTCGCGGCCGAGGTTTTCGCCCAGGCAGATAACGGCTGGTTCGGTCCGGTCTCGTCACCGCTTGGATCGCACGCGGTGATCGTCTTGTCGCGCGAGTCGGCACACGATCCGCTCCTTGCGGATATTCGCGACAAACTACGTTCCGACTGGATCGAATCGCGACGCAGAGACACTCGCGAGCAGTTTCAGGCGCGTTTGCGCCAGCGCTATCACGTTGTCGTGGAATGGCCGGAGGTCTACGCCAATCAGCCGCCGCCAACGGATGTGCCGAAGATCATACGTCCGCTCGATACCATCGATTCGGGTGGAGAGTAGCGCGTGCTCGTCCGGATCCTGTTGCTGCTCGCAATGGCTGCGCCCGCAGCCGCGCACGAGATTCGTCCTGCGTTCCTGCAGATTCGCGAAATCGAGCCGCAAACGTACGATGTTCTGTGGAAGACGCCCGCGCAAGGCGAGATGCGTCTCGCGCTCAATGCCATTCTGCCGGGCGAGTGCCGAAGCCTCGGCGCGCAACGCACGACACTGGTCAGTGCGGCGGTCGTCGCGCACTGGCGGGCGCACTGTGAAGGCGGATTGCCCGGCCTGCGGATCGCCATAGAGAACCTCGAGACCAGTCTCACCGATGTGATTCTGCGTTTTGAGCCGCTGTCAGGATCGCCGAAGACCTGGCGTGTGAATGGCGCAGCGCCCTACGCCGTGATTCCCTCGCAGCAATCGATGGGAGAGGTTGTCGGGACCTATTTCCATCTGGGCGTCGAACACATCCTGTTCGGCTTCGATCATCTGCTGTTCGTGCTGTGCCTGTTGATGCTCGTGCGCAATCTGAAGCGTCTGCTCGTCGCAATCACGGCATTTACGCTCGCTCACTCGATCACGCTCGCCGGAACCACATTCGGATGGCTGCAGTTAGCGAGTGTGCCGGTGGAAGCGTCCATCGCGCTGTCGATTGCGTTCGTTGCGGCGGAGATTCTCAGGACACGCGACGGCGGGCACAGTGCGACCCAGCGCTGGCCCTGGATCGCATCCTTTGCATTCGGCTTGCTGCACGGCTTCGGTTTTGCCGCGGCGCTGCGCGAGATCGGCCTGCCGGAAGATGCAGTGCCGGCTGCGCTGTTGTTCTTCAACCTGGGTGTCGAAGCGGGTCAGATCCTGTTCGTCGCGGGGGTGCTGACGTTTGTCTTTGCGTGGCGTAAATACGGACCGCGACTACCTTCGTGGACGTGGCGCATGCCTCCATACGTTGCAGGCATCCTCGCGAGCTTCTGGTTCATCGAGCGCACGGTGCGAATATTCGTGTGAAGGCTTTTTTCTTCACGTTCCTGAGTTTGTGAACTTTCGGAGAGTAGACCAATGATGTTGAAAGACCGCGTGGCGATCGTGACGGGAGCGGGCGGCGGCCTGGGCCGCGCGCATGCAATGCTTCTGGCGCACTATGGAGCGCGTGTCGTCGTCAACGACATGAATCCCGAGGTCGCAACGCGCGTCGCCGAGGAAATCGTCACAAGCGGTGGTGAGGCAATTGCCGTTGCGGCATCGGTGACCGACGAAGCGCAGGTCACAGCGATGATCGATCGCACACTGTCGACATGGGGCCGCGTCGACATCCTCATCAACAACGCCGGCATTCTGCGCGACAAGAGCTTCGCCAAGATGACCCTCGCGGATTTCCGGGTCGTGCTCGATGTTCATCTGATGGGTGCAGTGATATGCACGAAGGCTGTGTGGGAAATCATGCGTCAGCAACGCTACGGCCGGCTCGTCATGACGACGTCGTCATCCGGTCTCTACGGAAATTTCGGCCAGGCGAACTACGCCGCTGCGAAAATGGCACTCGTGGGTTTGATGCAGACGCTGGCCATCGAAGGCGAGAAGCACAACATCCGTGTGAACTGTCTGGCGCCGACGGCCGCGACTCAGATGACGGATGGCATTCTCTCCAAGGAAGCTCTCGCGCAACTCGATCCGCGCAGGGTCAGTCCTGGTCTGCTGGTATTGGTCAGTGAAGATGCGCCCACGCGCGCGATCCTCTGTGCTGGCGCAGGTCACTTCGCACGTGCGCATGTCACGCTTACCGAGGGATGCCATGTCGGCGGTGATGCCGATGCTGGTGAACGTGTCATTGAACTCTGGGGCGAAATTGGGGATCGCACTGGAGAAATAGTGCCAGCGTATGGCTTCACGCAAGCGGAACGCGAGTTGGCGAGTGCCGGATGTCTCGCGCCCGCCATTGCCGGCTCGCGGTCGTGAGTCGGTCGTCACATCCGAAGGGGTGGCCATCAACGAAAGTGAGTGAAACGGGCCACGGGCCAACTGGCCAACTGGCCAACTGGCTAACAGGCCAACTGGCTAACAGGCCAACTGGCTAACAGGCCAACTGGCTAACAGGCCAACTGGCTAACAGGCCAACTGGCTAACAGGCCAACTGGCTAACAGGCCTACAGGCTAACAGGCCTACGGGGCGAGAGGCCTACGAGGACACGCACCAACGAGCAGGC
>NZ_DATDJO010000038.1:0-183554 GCF_036520495.1 Povalibacter sp.
GTCGTGGCCACCTGCGAACCGACACCCACGTCGCCGTTGGCGATCGATCCGACCAGATGAGCCGCAATGCCCTGCATCTGCGCCCGATTCAATCCCTGCAACATCCCTGTCGATACGGCGACAGTGGCATGAGCGCCGTCCTGACCGAAGGCCGCTGCATTCGCGGCCTCGCTCTGAATGATGAGTACCCGCGGTTGCGGCAGGTTCGCGGCGACAGCCATCTCGGCGATGACATTGGCGAAGCGCTGTTCGGCAAGCCGGGTGGTATCAGGCGCACGTACGTTGAAATTTCCCGCCTCGCTCATCGACGCCTCGCGCAGCACCCGTCCCAGCGCGAGCGATAGCAACGCCATGATCACGAGCCCCGGAATCGCCGCCATGAACGCGAGGTAGATCCAGCGCCCCGTCGCAACCTGATCCGGGGTGTCGATGAGCGGACTGATCGCATCCATGACGATCTTGAACAGATCCGGCGTCGGCACGATGAAGTTGACCAGATCGAGGAGCAGCCCGAGGACGCCGTACAGCAACGGCGCCATCAGCATCGCGACCACCAGCCCGAGAACGAACGCACATCCGAGACTCAGCCAGCGAATCCGGTTGGCGGCGCCCTGGTGGCGTTCGATCGCCGCAAAGAATGACTCGCGTTCCTGCGCAGTCCATGCGACCGCAATGGCCTCGTCAGTCATCGGCTGGCGTACTCCCGGGCGTGAGAGCGCCAAATGTATGCGCATCCCGAGGTACGCGCATCAATACCTGAGGGGTGTCTCGCGCGAGTCACCCCTGCCAGCGGCATCACTCGGACAGGGTCTTGCCTGTTTCAAGCAGCGTTTTGATGTCACTGAGGATCCAGCTCCATCCGCCACCACCGTGCGTGCTGAACTTGCTCTTGACCGCGGCGGCCATCTGCGGCGCGCCGTCGAGTTCATGAGTCACCGTGAGTCGCGTGAACCCTGCTTCGGTGGGCACGATCTCCCAGGTGACCTTTGTGAAGCCTTCCGCCTTGTTTTCCGGGCTGAAGAGCCAGCGATAGGTCTGCACGAGTTTATGGGGCGGCGCGCATTCCAGCACCTCGCCATCGATGATGACGTCGGGCAGGCCCATGGATCTCATTTCAGCATTGGCGTTTACCCGGAACTCGCCGCCGGGACGCAGGCCGTACGTCATCGGCGCGCGGTAGCCATATTTCGCATTCCATTGCGGATCGGTGATGGCATCCCACACGCTTGCCGCGGGCGCCTTGATATAGATCTCGAATACCTGGGTGGTCGGGGTCGTTAGGCCCGCTTGCGTTTCGGCTGACATTTCTTCTCCTCGAGCTGTGATTTCAGTTCAACGAGCGCCGAGACGTGATGCTCGGCGTACTTGCGTGTCCACCGGTCATGAAGCAGCCGGATGGGCACGGGATTCAGGAAGTGAAGTTTTTCCCGCCCGGATTTCTTCGTCACCACGAGCCCTGCGCCTTCCAGTACACGCAGATGCTTCATCACACCGAAGCGGGACATCGCGAGCGCCGATTCGAGCTCGGTCAGTGTCTGTCCATCCTGCACAAACAGCAGATCCAGCAGGAAGCGACGCGTCGAATCCGCAAGCGCTTTGAAAACAAGGTCGTCATCGGGCATGGGGAAACCATATGTGACCATCTGGTCACATGTCAACGCAGGGGGCAGCGTCGCGGGCCTGCCGCCGCAAAGAAGCAATCCATGGGATCGAGCGCGCATGCTCGGCCTGCGGACCGCACGATCAGCTGTGCGCGGTCACTCCGCCGCTAACTCGCCAGGCCCGCGCGCGTTGGCATTCCGGGCGGCGACGCCGATCACCAGGATCGGCATTGTTCCCCCTGCCGATAGATCGTCAGAGCTTTCTGGCCAGCGTCAGCCCATCACCGACGGGCAGCATGCTGAGAGCCACACGTTCGTCGGTGGCCAACTTGCGATTGAACTCGCGCAACGCCACCGTCGCGCTGTCAGTGTCCGACTCGTCGGCAACGCGGCCACTCCACAGCACATTGTCGACGACGATGACGCCACCCGTGTGCACGAGCTGCAGCAGCGCTTCGTAGTAGTTCAGATAGTTTTCCTTGTCCGCATCGACGAAGGCGAAATCGAACGTCCCCGCACCGCCCGCAGCAAGAAGCGCACGCAAGGACTCCAGCGCCGGCCCGATCCTCAGCTGGATGCGCTGATCCACACCCGCCTTCTTCCAGTACGGCCGGGCGATATCGGTGTATTCGGTACTGATGTCGAGGGCAATCAGTTCGCCATCGGCCGGCAGGGCAAGAGCGGTCGACAATGAGCTGTAGCCAGTGAAGACACCGACTTCGATGGCGCGACGCACCTGCAGCGCGCCGATCAGCCACTGCATGAACTGCCCCTGTTCCGGCGAGATCTGCATCATCGCGTTCGGCAGTCGTGCAGTGCGTTTGCGCAACTCCTCGAGAACAGGATGCTCGCGCAGGGACACGGACAACAGGTACCCGTACAGGTCGTCGTTCAGGGTGATGCTGCGGTTCGACATGACGCTCTCCGACTTGCAGTGTCGACGTACATATACTATGGACGCGCCGGCGCCAGTACGGGTGATTGCCTGTCGTTGGGTTCGCATCGGCCGGTACCGCAACGGAGATCGTAATGTCCAGCACCAGCTCCACGACGAAGATCACCCTCAAGACGCTCGAAGCGATCAAGCGCAAGGCAGAACGGTTCGCGTGCGTCACTGCCTACGATGCGACCTTCGCAGAGATCGCGAGCAGCGCCGGTGTCGAAGTGCTCCTGGTGGGCGACTCGCTGGGCATGGTGGTCCAGGGACACGACTCGACCCTGCCCGTCACCATGGACCACATCCTGTATCACCTCGATACGGTCAGGCGCGGCAACCGCGGCGCCCTGATCATGGGCGACATGCCTTTCATGAGCTACTACTCGGAAGGCCTGACCCTCGAAAACGCCGGACAGATCATGCGCGCCGGCGCGCACGTGGTGAAGCTCGAAGGCGGACGGTGGATCGCCGAATCGACGCGGTTGCTGGTCGAACGAGGCATTCCGGTGTGTGCGCACATGGGTCTGACGCCGCAATCGATCAATCGCTTCGGCGGCTTTCGCGTGCAGGGCCGCGATCCCGATCAGGCACAGACCATTCTCGATGAAGCACTCTTCCTGGAAGAAGCCGGCGCCAGCCTTTTGTTACTGGAAGCCATTCCCGCGCCGCTGGCGCAGCGCATCACCGAACGATTGCATATACCGGTGATCGGTATCGGCGCCGGCAAGCACGTCGACGGACAGATCATGGTGATGCACGACCTGCTCGGCATCACACCCCCCGACATCAAGGTGCCCAAGTTCGTGAAGAACTTCCTCGCCGAAAGCCAGACCGGCATTCGCGGTGCGTTCGAGGCTTTTGTCAAAGCGGTCAAAGACGGGTCGTTCCCGGGACCGGAGCACAGCTACTGACTCTGGCTGCGGACCATTTCGCCGCGCGCGCCTCTCGGCAGGCGACGGCGTATCGACAGGCAAGGCAGCCACTGTCCATATGCTGCGGCGACCTCTTCGACGCTGAGATGAGACAACCAACGGTCTCGCCAAGACACTTACCTTGTCCTCGTCACCTCTGCGGGTGATTTCCGGCACAGCCTCCTCCAATCGCCGGCCGACAGGCACGCGCGGTCAGAGCTTTGCCGCACCCCGCACTCAGCCACAGTCATAGCCCCGCCGCGCTCAGCTCCTGACCACTTAAGTTCCTCAAGAATAGCCCCTTGTCGGTGGGCTCTGTTCTTCAGAAGCGTGCTCCATGACCCATTCGGCCAAACGCCGATACGGACCTGGGTGAACTCCGGTGCTTCATTGGTTCAACGCCGCGCCGCAACCGCGCAAAGACCAGAAGCGAAGCGGATCTGAGGGCTGCCGGGCACGCCAGAGCCCAGCAGCCCAGCAGGCCTTAATGGTTATCCCGCCCGCCGCTGGTGACACCGGATCATTCCAGCGACAATGCGCGCCCTTTTTTACCCGGCGACGACGCATTGACGAACTCCCTGCCGCTCAGCGCAGAACGATTGCGGGCGATCCTCGGCGATGGCCTGATGAGCGCTGCGCAGCAGCTCATCGACGCCGGCGGTGTCAGCAAGATTCGCGTGCTTCAGGATGGCGCCGTGGTCACGGGCGTCACTGCTGGCGATGCCGGCGGGGACTCGCGCGTGTACGTGCAGTACCAGTCCGGATCGCGAATGCAGGCCGAGTGCAGCTGCAGCGCGGCCGCGCCCTGCGTGCATGCCGCCGCGGTGTCGCTGGCGGCAGCGCAATCTGCGACCCAGCCGTCGCTTGCACCGGTGCAGGCGCGAGCGCCGTCCGCAACCGACCGCGGCGCGCAGGCGCAACAACTCTTTTATCTCTGCGATGAGGCAGCGGGTGCGCTGCGCGTCTCCGCCTGGGTGGGCCAGATCGCCGGTGACGGTCGCAGGCATCCGGAAAACCTGTGCGCGTTCGCCCATCGGGCCGGCGCAGGCAGCGGCGAATTCCCTCGCTATGTCGGATTGGAGGATGCGCAGATCCTTCGCGCCCTCGCCCACCAATCCGCCAGCGGCCCCTGGTTGCTGCCCGATGCAACGACGCCCGAATTTCTGCAGCGACTCGTCGCTACCGGACGCACCCACTGGCGGACATTCGACAGCCGTCCGCTCCGTGCAGGCTCAGCGCGCCCAGGTCGCTTCACGTGGCGCACGGGTGAGCGCGGCGACCAACGGCTCACCTGTGAAGTCGACGTAGCGGTGACTGTATTCGCGCAGACACAGCCGCCGTTGTATGTGGATGCCAGTCGTTGCGAGTGGGGAACACTGCTTCCGGATTGTTCGCCGACGCTGCTGCCTCGCTATTGGAATCAGACACCCATCGCACCGGAACAGGTCGCGCAGATCGAGCACGAGATTGCGCAGGACGCAGGAGCCAGCGGATTTCCTGCGCCGCGGCGACTGCAAGTTCGAAAACACGAATTCTCGCAACTAAAGCCGCGACTGGTCCTGGGTGCGGGTCCTGCCGGCACGCTGCATTTTCTCTACGATACGGCTGCTGTCGCCGAATCATCGAACGACGACCACTCGCTGGCGCGACTGCTGGATCCAACCGACGAGAATATCGTCCTGGAATTCGAACGCGATCGTTCTGTCGAGCGTGAGCTGCGATCGCGACTGGACCGTCTGTTGCCCAATGCGCTGCAGGGTGCGCAGGAATGGTTGACGTTCATGCTGGAGGCGACACCGGTCCTGGAAGCCGAAGGCTGGGAAATCCGCGCCGACGACACCTTCCCCTATCGCACAGCGACCGCCGGACAGTGGTACGCGGATCTCGGCACGCCGAGCAACGATCGCTGGTTCGATCTGCGCCTCGGCGTCACAGTGGAAGATCAATCGGTCAACCTGCTGCCGGGCTTGGTCGCTTATCTGCAGTCCAATGCCGCAAGTGGCGATGCTCACTGCGTCGTCGGCGGGTTGCTGCTGATGCGCCTGGATGACGGGCGTTACCTGCCGATCCCTCTCGAACGCGTGCAGCGCATCAGCAACACGCTCGTCGAACTGCTCGATCGCGACAGTCTGAACAAACGCAGCGCGCTGCCCTTGCCTTTAGGTCAAGCGCATCGCCTGACGCATCTCGCCCAGACGTTGCAGTTACCGACGCTGCAGTCGGACGACGCGTCGCTGCAGCAGCGCCTGCATGAACTCGAAGAATTCGCCGGCATTCAACCGATACCGGCGCCCGCGTCGTTCAACGCGATCTTGCGCGGGTACCAGCAGGAGGGCCTGGGATGGCTGCAGTTCCTGCGGCGCTTCGCGCTGGGCGGCGTCCTGGCCGACGACATGGGACTCGGAAAAACCGTGCAGGCGCTGGCGCATCTGCAGCTGGAAAAAGAGCAAGGCAGGCTGCGCGGACCATCGCTGATCGTCGCCCCGGTGAGTGTCATCGGCAACTGGCAGCAGGAGCTGCGCACGTTCGCGCCTTCGCTCGAAGTATTGACGCTGCATGGCGCGCGACGGCGGGAACTGTTCCATCGCATTCGCAGCGTCGACGTCGTGGTGATCGGCTATCCCTCATTGCAGCTCGACGGCGAAGCCCTGCTCGCGCACGAGTTCGATTTCGTGATTCTGGACGAGGCGCAGACCATCAAGAACCCGCGCGCGAAAGTGTCGCGGATGGCGGGCGCGCTACGTTCGCGGCACCGTCTCTGCCTGACCGGCACACCGATGGAGAACCACCTCGGCGAACTGTGGTCGCTGTTCAATTTCGTGCAGCCCGGCCTGCTCGGCGACGAACGATCGTTCCAGCGTCACTACCGCATGCCCATCGAACGCAACGGCAATACGCAACGTGCCGCGGCGCTGTCCGAGCGCATCGCGCCCTTCGTGCTGCGCCGTACCAAGGATGCCGTGGCGCGCGAACTGCCACCTAAGACCCAGATCGTGGAATCGATCCTGCTCGACGAACGCCAGCGCGATTTCTACGACGGCATCCGGCTCGCCATGCACGCACGGGTTCGCGAAGCCATCGAGCAGCAGGGCCTGGGACGCAGTCACATCACGATGCTGGATGCACTGCTGAAACTGCGGCAGGCCTGCTGTGATCCGCGGCTTGTCAGCACCGATACCGATACCCACGACATTCCCTCGGCCAAAATGGACTGGCTCACGACCGTGCTGCCGGAACTGGTCGCCGAAGGCCGGCGTATCCTGCTGTTCTCGCAGTTCACCACGATGCTGGGACTGATCGAGGCCGCGGTGCGCGAACTCGGAATTCCCTACTGCCTGTTGACCGGCTCGACCCAGAATCGCACGGATGTGGTCAATCGCTTTCAGAGCGGCGCCGTGCCGCTGTTCCTGATCAGTCTCAAGGCCGGCGGCACGGGATTGAACCTGACCGCGGCGGACACGGTGATTCACTACGACCCGTGGTGGAATCCCGCCGCCGAAGCGCAGGCCACCGATCGCGCGCATCGCATCGGCCAGCAGCAGCCGGTCTTCGTTTATAAACTCATCGCCCAGGGCACGGTGGAAGAAAAAATCCTGCAGCTGCAGGACGACAAGCGCGCGCTGGCGAATCAGCTGTACTCGGAAGCCACCGCATCGCCCACCCAGCTGAGCGCCACCGAACTGGAGAAACTGTTCCTGCCATGACGAAGATCGACCCGGCCCTGCAGGCGCAGGTGGACGCACAGCTGCTGGAGCAAGGCGGGTTCGCGCCACTGGAACTGCTGATCAATTCCGGCCGCCTGACCTATGGTGACTACGAAGCCTGGCGCCGCGGTGACATCGAATCGCTCGATGACGTCCTGATGGGCAGTCCGGAAAAAATCCGCGCGCAGGTCGAAACCGCAAGCTCGTATGCGCGCCGCATCGGGCTCGTCGAGCAGCCGCAGGAGTTTCATTCGTGGCAGACGCCATCGCCGGGAGCGGCGGCAAAACTGCTGCGCGTCAGTGCGGACAGTCGGCTGCATCGCCTGATCGCCATTCGCCATGTGCCTGCGCAAAGCGTGCCGCAGATGGATCTGTTCTTCGACAATCCTGTCGTGGCGCTGACCAACGGCATCGCACGGGCGCTGTCGGCGCGCGATGCAGCCGAGGCGCAACGCCAGCTCGATCGTCTCTATGCGCAGGCGCCGAATCATGCGGACCTCGCAGCCTTCGATCAGTTGCTGACGGCATTGCTGAGTCTGGATCAACCCGCGAGCGACGCAGCGGCGACGCTGAGCTTTCTGCAGAAGATCGCGCCGAATGCGAAACGCCTGCTCGGTGCGCAATCGCGCGACCTGCTGTCGCCGCTGTGGAATCACTTTGCCCAGATGCTGCGCGATCAGCCGTTCTTGCCTGAGCATCCCCTGCTCCATCGCAGCTATGCGCTCGGCCAGGCTCATGACTGGGCCGGCGTCAGCGAGAGCGTGCGCAATGAGCCGCACTGGTGGGAGCATGCCGAGTTGTGCCTGCGTCTCGCACACAGTGCCTTCTATCGTCAGCAGCGCCTCGAGGCACTCACCGCCTGGTGCCATCTGTGCTGGCTGCATCCCACACAGGCTGATCAGGCGCTTGGCGCGCGGACCCAGCCCGACGGCGGCATGGTTGGCCTGTGGCAGCATTTCCTCGACAGCGAGGACGACATCGAACTCAGCGCCACGGATTTTCCCGCCTGGCTGCTGTTGCACGAACCCGGCCTCGCACGACATCTCGCGGAAGATCTGCCCAATGGCCGCAGCGCGGGCGAAATGCAGTATCGCTGCATCCATCGACTGCTGCAGGCCCGTCGTGACCGCCGCAAGGAAGATGAGCTGGCATTGCGTCGTACGCTGCAAGCGGATTTCCCGGCGATGTTCAGTCAACTGAAGCGGACGGTGTAGCGAGCCCAGCCACGTGAGTGCGCGCGCAAAGGCTGCACCGCCAACCGCGAAGTGATTGATTCAGCGGCTGCCTAGCCGGACCGGCGGGCGCCAGTCGAACAGCTCGATGAACTCACCGAAAACGCGTTCGCTCAGGCGGCGGGCCGTGATGCCGTGCCCATGCGTGTCGCGCAGTATTCGTTCGAGGTGATGTTCGGGACCGGCCGCTTCCATCTCGGCGCGATATTCCGGAACGTGTACCCAGCGCTGAATGAGATGCTCGTCCGCCTCGAGGTGGAATTGCAGACCATAGGCGCGCTCGCCATAGCGAAACGCCTGATTGGCGCACGTCGGCGTGCTGGCGAGATGCACGGCGCCATGCGGCAGATCGAACGTATACGCATGCCACTGGAAGACATGCTGACTGCCGTCGAAGTGTCGACACAGGCGGTCCGACTGCGCCGCCGAGCTCGGGTGGATGCGGTACCAGCCGATTTCGCGAACCGGGTTGGGTCGTACATTCGCACCGAGCGCAGCAGCCAGCAGCTGTGCGCCGAGGCAGATGCCCAGCACCGGCATGTCACGAGACAGCGCCTCGCGGATGGCAGTGATTTCGTTGGCGAGGTGCGGATGCCGGTCGACTTCGTCCACGTTCATCGGACCGCCCAGGACGATCAGACCGCTGTACCGGCTGACGTCCGGCTGCAGATCGGGCTCACGTGCGAAGTTCACATAGCGCACGCGGAATCCCGACCGCCGCAACAGCGGATCGAGAATCCCGAGCGGCTCCCTGGCCGAATGCTGAAAGACGAGAAGCTTGCGCATGCGCGGACAAAGATAGCAGTCCTTCGACAAGCTCAGGACGAACGGATGAGGAAGCCGTTTCGATTCTTCTGCGTTCGTGCTGAGCCGGGTCGAAGCACTCCGGTTCTTGCGTGCGTCCTGGAAGCTCAGGACGAACGGAAAGAAACTTACCGAACCACCGCGGGGCCGTAACAACCGAGATCAGACGGTGGGCACGGATGCGCAGTTCCGTGACTACGGTCGCTGCAGCTCCGGCACCGGCACATTCGGATCCGATGCATTGTGCTCGTGTTGAAGCGGCAGCCAGAAGCCGAAGCATGCGCCCTGACCCGCTTGCGACTGTGCCCACACCTCGCCGCCATGACGCGTAACGATGCGTTGCACGATGGCCAGGCCCACGCCGGAACCCGGGTATTCGTGGGCGTCGTGCAATCGCTGGAAGACGCCGAACAGCGCCTCGCTGTAGCGGCTGTCGAACCCGATGCCGTTGTCCCTGACTTCGAACACCACGCGTTCTTTTTCCTCGCGACCAGTCACCTCGATCAGTGGCCGTTCGATGCGACTGGTGTACTTCACGGCATTGTCCAGCAGGTTCTGCCAGACCTGCTGCATGAGCCGTGCATCGCCGCGTGCACGAGGCAGCGAATGGATCACGATTCGCAGCGCGGCCGTAGCATCGTACGCAGTTCGCGCGTGACCCGCCGCCTCTGCCACGATGGCATTCATGTCGAGCTCGCTGCGCTCCAATGTCTCCCGACCGCAACGGGCGAACTCCAGCAGATCGTCGATCAAGGTCGACATGCGCAGGATATTGTCGCGAATGCGTCCCAGGTAGTGGTGCGCCTTGCCAGCGCCGGGAGAAGCCAGTTCGTCGCGCAGCAGACTCGAGAAGCCATCGATGGCGCGCAGCGGTGCGCGCAGATCATGCGACACCGAGTAGGAAAACCCTTCCAGGTCCTTGTTGGCGGAGAGCAGCTCCGCCGTTTGTGTCTGCAGATGACGATTGAGCGAGCGGATGCGCTGCGTCGCGCGCCGTTGTTCCTCAACCTGCCGCTGCAGTTCGCCGTTGACTCGCGTCGCGCGGTCGCGCTCGCGGCGCAGTTCCCCGATCAGCGCCTCATTCTCGAACGCCAGGCGTATCTGTTGTTCGATCGACTTCGTCTGACGATTCGAAATCACCAGCATGACCGGGATGTAGGAAAGATAGGCCAGGCCGAGCACGATACGATCGCCGCCCATCAGCATCTGATTGATCGCATACGGCAGGATGAACGGGATCAGCAGAGCCGCATATGCATACCGCACCGGTGCCTGCGAGCCGATGCCGGCCGACGCTACACCCGCGAAGAACACGGCGACGATGATCTCGCGCAGGGGATCCTGCGGCAGAAGCACGGTGCCCGACATCGACCACACGCCACCCGCGACTGCAGCCAGCACCAGCATGAGCGTGCGCCAGCGGCGTGTCTCCGAGGCCGAACGGTCCTTCGCAAGGTAGTCGCGCGCCACGCGCCAGCGCAGCAACGTTACGAACATCAGCAGCGCATACCAGCCGCCGCTCAGCCACCAGCCATGTTCGCTCATGGTGAGCCACAACAGCATTGCGCCCACGATGATGCTGCCAAACAGCGGGGACGTCGTCAGGCGCGACATCAACGCGACCTGCTCGACGAGCACACGCTCCTCGAGATTGCGCTCAGCAGTGTTCGCTACGGAGTCGGCCATGGTTGTCGTACCGGCCTGCCTTGTCTGTGTATTGAAGTTCTCGCGCATCCCGACGCTGCAGACAGAGGAGCAACCGCACACCGAAGGCTCGCGAGCCGCGCCCGGCCTGTCAACCCGTATTGTCCGTGCTCCCCCGACGGCGCCACGAACCGGAGAGAACCAGATCACCGAACTGTGACATGCGCAGGTACGCAGACTCATCAGCCGCCGCTGGGTGGCGGCTCGTGCTCCCACGTCTCGCTCTCGAGTACCAGCGCGATGCGATCCCAGTGCGCGTCGTCGTTGACCTGAAGCATGAAATGAAAGCTGTGGCGTTACCTGCGGCAGCAGCTGCGGGCATGCACGATGCAGCGCCGAATGGCGCAGCATGCAGTGCGCACGCCGGCGCGGCGATCAGTATCGCCGTCACCAGCGTGCGTGCCGGATCGTCAGGCCAGGTTGTGATTCTTCAGCGGCAGGCTGCGGATACGCTTGCCCGTGGCGGCGAAGATCGCGTTGAGCACCGCCGGCGTCCCCACTGCGATGGTGGGCTCGCCGACACCGCCCCAGAAACCACCGCTCGGCACGATGTGCGTATCGACGGCCGGCATTTCGGCCAGACGCATCACCTGGTAGGTGTGGAAGTTGTCTTCAACCATGCGACCGCCCTGCACGGTGCAGCCGCCATAGAGCAACGCCGACAGTCCGAAGACGAATGAGCCCTCGACCTGCCGCACCGTCTGCGCGGGATTGACGTTGTAGCCCATGTCGCTCGCCGCGACGAGGCGATGGATCTTCAGCTGACCTGCGGTAACGGACACTTCGGCAGCGGCGGCAACGTAACTGCCATAACCCATGAACTGCGCGATGCCACGATGCACACCCTTCGGCGGCGGCGTTTCCCAGCCAATGCCCTTCGCCACGGCGTCCAGCACCGCCAGATGCTTCGGGTGCTTCGTCATCAGTTTGCGGCGGAAGACCAGCGGATCGACGCCCGCCTCGTGCGCCAGTTCATCGATGAAGCACTCGAGGTACACCGCATTCTGGTTGAGATTCACACCGCGCCAGTAACCAGGAGGGATCGGGAGATTACGCATCGCGTGGTCGATGAGCAGATTGTCCACGTTGTAACCGAGGTGGTCGGCGTCGGTAAGCGACAGCCCGTGGAAGACGCCCGAATCCTTGCGGCCCTGCATGGCTTCGGGCCGCACGTGCGCGGCGATCGACGGACCCGCGATGCGCACGCGCAAAGCGGTCAGATTGCCCTCGTCATCCAGCGCGCCGGTGAGCTTGCACTGCGACGTCGGATGAAACGGCCCCTGCACCATGTCCTCTTCGCGCGTCCACAGCAGCTTGACGGGCGTGCCGGGAATCGCCTTGGCGACGAGCACCGCCTGGCGAACGAAATCCTGAACGGCACGCCGACCGAAACCGCCGCCGGGATGGAGCTTGTAAACCTCGCACTGCTGGACCGGCAGACCGGCAGTCTCGGCCGCGACGGTCAGAGCGGCTTCGCCGTTCTGCGTGGGCGCCCACACTTCGCACTTCTGCGGCGTGTAACGCGCGGTCGCATTCATGGGCTCCATCGTCGCGTGAGCCTGGAAAGGATAGGCATAGACGGCGGAAATCTTCCGCGTGGCCTTCGCAATCACCGCCGGCGCATCGCCGACCTCTGCGTCGATGAACGCGTCAGATGCCTCGAGCCCCTCCTTGAGGGTCGCGGCGATGCTCTCGGAAGACATGCCGATGTTCGGACCTTCGTCCCAGACGATCGGCAGTGCGTCCATCGCGGTCTTTGCCTGCCACCAGGTATCGGCAACGACCACCATCGTCCGTGCATCGATCTGCAGCACCTTGCGCACGCCCGGCATCCTGGCAACCGCAGCTTCGTCGAAGCTCTTCACGTTGCCGCCGAAAATCGGACAGGCGCGCACCGTCGCATTCAGCATGCCCGGCAACTGCAAGTCCGCGCCGAAGATCTGTTTGCCGTTGGTCTTGTCCACCGTATCCAGACGAGCGACCGGCTTGCCGATGAGTTTCCATTCCTTCGGATCCTTGAGCGTCACATTCTCCGGTGGCGTCATGCCGGCAGCAGCCGTAGCTACTACGCCGAACGTCACTTTGCGGCCGCTCGGCCGATGAGTAATCACGCTGTCAGCGGCGAAACATTCGGCCGCAGGCACTTTCCAGTTGGCCGCTGCGGCAGCAATCAGCATTTCACGCGCCGCGGCGCCGCCTTTGCGCAAGTATTCCTGCGAACCGCGAATCGCAGTGCTGCCGCCGGTGACGAAGCTACCCCAGACGCGACCCCGAGCAACGTTCTGGCCCGGCAAGGCGTATTCGGTCGTGACCTTGGACCAGTCGCATTCCAGCTCCTCGGCAACGAGCTGGGCAAGACCGGTGAGCGAGCCCTGGCCCATTTCGGTGCGCGCCATGCGGATGACGACGGTGTCATCGGGTTTGATGACCACCCATGCATTCACTTCGGGCGGCATCGCCGCGGACGGCGTCGTCGCCAATACGTCAGGGATGTGAAAACCGAGCGACAAGCCGCCGACGGCTGAAGCGGATCCGATCAGGAAGTTGCGGCGCGAAACCGCTGTTGCTGCCAGTGTCATGGGTGCGGTTCCTCAGGTGCTCGGCGTGACAGGCAGGTTCGAGGCAGCCAGCTTGATGGCTTCACGCACCCGAATGTAAGTGCCGCACCGGCAGATGTTGGTCATCTCGGCGTCGATGTCCGCATCGCTGGGCTTGGGATTTCGCTGCAGCAACCCGACCGCTGCCATGATCATCCCCGACTGACAGTATCCGCATTGAGGCACGTCCAGCTTCACCCAGGCCTGCTGCACGGGATGCGAACCATCCGCGGACAGACCTTCGATCGTCGTGATCTTCTGATCCTCCGTGAGAGCGGCCACCGGCAACAGGCAGGAGCGCACGGGATTGCCATCGAGATGCACCGTGCAGGCTCCGCATTGAGCGACGCCGCAACCGTACTTGGTCCCGGTGAGCCCGGCCTGTTCGCGCAGCACCCAGAGCAGCGGTGTGCTGGGATCAACTTCGATATCGCGCGTGACACCGTTGATGGTCAGTCGAACCATTGTCGAAATTCTCCTGGCGAAGTGGGTGCGGACCACCCGGCGGGGTCGTGGGATTTTTATTGGCGAACGGGCGAACGTCGCAGCGGCAGCAGGATGTTCCTGAACGCGGGGCGTAGCCCTGGGTGCGAGGGTGGACTAAACGGGATCAGGAAGAAATTGCACGAAATGCACGGCGATGAGTAGAACTCATAGCACATCCCCTCCCCTCATCGACACCTCGTCCGCTATCGGCGTCCGGATTGCGGGATCCCGGCGGCTTTACTGCCCGGCCCGGATGCGCCCCGCGACGCGATCACCAGCCAGTTGTTGAACGGCGTACCACCCCACGCCGGCCGGAACTCGGTGTGGAATCCATGCCGGGCGAGCAGTTCGGACAGATCGACCCGGGTCGGCTGCGACTTTGGCGGTGTTTTCATCCAGCGCACGGCGTGTCCGGCGCGATCGGTCATGCGCGTGAATCGCGCGCGCCAGCTGCCATCGTCGACGCCGGCGCGAATCACCAGTCGTGCATCGCCTGCGATGCTACGCGCCGCACTGTCGAGCAACTCATCGCGGGATCGGGCATCCAGGTACTGCACGACGTCGAGGAGCGCCACGCTGCCGGCATGCGAAGGAAATTCGCGTGTGAGATCGCAGACCTCGAAGCGGACTGCCGCCAGCTTGCCCGCCTCTGCCGCGCCACGCGCAATGGCGATTTTCTGCGCATCGATGTCGACGCCCCGATAGTCGATGCTCACGTCAGTCGCACGCAGCGCGTGCAGCAGCAAGCCGATACCGCAGCCTACATCGAGCAGTGGCGCCTGGGTCCCCGCGAGAATGCGTTGCACGTCGACGTATAGCGGATCGGACGCGATCTTGGAGCGCGCGTACCAATAGTGGTAGCGACTGGGAAGATAGCGCTGGGCGATATCGGGCGCGGAGATCGACGGCATGCGCGGATTCTACAGTCGTGGCGTGCACGCCTCCCTTTGGATGCGACATCGATTCCGAAGTCGTGGTGAGCCATTCGCTTCGACCCGATCCAGCACGCAAAGGTGGATCGCGATTCCGATCTGAGTTCGACTTCCCGCAGGAAAGCCGGACCCGCAAAAACGCAGGACCAGCTTTCTGCATTTCCTGAAAGATCGAGGGAGACTGCGGCCTCCCTCGATCCGCATCCGGATCAGCTGTTCTTCCAGACCGGCTTGCGCTTCTCCAGGAACGCAGCGACCCCTTCCTTCTGATCATCCGTATCGAACAGGTCGACGAACACTTCACGCTCAGCCGGCAGCAACGGCTGCAGCGCGTCGTTGCGTGCTCCCTGAATCAGCTGCTTGCACGCCGAGACGGCGACCGGGCTCTGCTGGGCTGCCTGGTCGGCAAGCTTGAGCGCCGCATCCAGTGCACCGCCCTTAGCAACGACTTCTTCGACCAGGCCGATGGCTTTTGCAGTATTGGCGTCCACGCGTTCGCCGCACAGGATCATGCGCTTCGCCCAGCCTTCGCCGACGAGCCAGGCAAGACGCTGTGTGCCGCCCGCGCCCGGCAGCAATCCGACCGACGCTTCCGGCAGCGCCAGCTGCGCATGTTCTTCGGCGATGCGCAGATCGCATGCGAGCGCGCATTCGAGACCGCCGCCCATCGCGTAGCCGTTGATTGCCGCAATGCTGACGCCGCGGAATGCAGCCAGTGCCTCGAACGCTTCGCCGAAGCGTCGCACCACTGTGCGGGCATTCGCCTTGTCACCGTCGGCGAACTGCTTGAGATCGGCGCCTGCCGAGAAAAACTTGCTGCCTTCGCCAGTGATGACGAGCGCATAGATATCGCGATCCGCATCGAGATCGTGCACGAGACGCTTGAGGGACTGCAGGGACTCGGCCGTCCACGTGTGGGCGGGTGGATTCGACAGCAGGACGATGGCCGTATGGCCGCGCTTCTCGAGTTTCAGGTTGACGTAGTCGTTCGCACTCATCTCGACATCTCCAATCTCCGGGGCGCACTCGCGCAGAACCGCGCGAGCGATGATCGGCATGATCGCACGGTCGAACGCGTGCGACCACGGCGAATCATGGCGCCGCAGCGCATGATTTCATCTGGGAAATGAATGCGAATCACCCGGACATGACAGCCGCAGCACAGCCCAATGCCCCTTACTTCGCGTGTGTGCCGGGATTCCGGATCAAGAGATTGAAGACTGTCCACGGGGTACACGGGGAAATCCCGCGGGACGGGTGGAAGAATTGCATTTTGCAGCCTTCTCCCCCGTGTCACCCCGTGTCACCCCGTGGAGATCGTCGACTTCTCGCTCGACGCCGCCGCGATGGCAAGACTCGACTAGCGTCGGGCGCCGCCAAGCTCGACGGCCAACCGGTAGATGTGATCCAGTCCCTGATAGAAAGCGACCGCGGGCAAGCGCTCGTCGAGACCGTGCGCAAACATTTCACTCGGCTTGGCGAACAGGCCGGAACTGGCGAACGTCGGAATCCCTGCGATGCGATAGACCTTGCCGTCTGTGCCGCCCGATTCGAGATAGGGCACAACGGCCACACCGGGATAGTCCGCATGCACTGCGCGCGTGATCGCGGACATCACGTCCGGCCGCATGTCCGACACGGGGCTCGCTTCTGGCTCGCCGCGCGTCACGACCTTCACGTCGGGGTCGGCAATCGCTGCGACGAGGGCATCGCGCACCGCATCGACGGGGACGTCCGGAAAGATGCGGCAATTGACTGCGGCCTTGGCGGTCTGCGGGAGCGCGTTTTCTGCGTGACCCGCCTCCACCATCGTCGCGACGCAGGTCGTGCGTGTCGTACCGATGAACTCGGGTGACTTCGCGAGCACAGCCGCAGCACCCGCATCGGTCGGGTCGGCGGAAAATTTCCGCAGCGCTTCTCCGACTTCACCCGACTGTGTCTTGCCGACCGCTCCCAGGTAGGCGCGCGTCAGGTCGTTAGCCATCGCAGGAAACTGATGAGCCTCGATCTTCTCCAGTGCATGCGCGAGTCGATAGATCGCATTGTCACTGCGGGGGCGCGAGCTGTGGCCGCCGGGATTGGTGACGATCAGATCGAACGTGGCATACGTCTTCTCGGCGCCCTGCACCAGGTAGATGAGCGGTTTGCCGGTCGCGTCGTCGAGCAGGCCGCCGCCCGCATCGGTGTTGATCGCGAATTCGGCCTCCCTGACCCACGGGTGCGCCGCGATGAGCCGCGTCGTATCCATGCTCGTCTCCTCGTCGCCGACGAAGGCGAAAACGAGATCGCGCGCAGGCTTGAGCCGCTCCGCTTTGAGACGCAGGATGGTCGAGACCAGCGCAGTGACGCCGGCTTTGTTGTCCATGGTGCCGCGACCGTAGAAATCGCCGTTTTCTTCGACGAGCGTGAACGGATCGCGCCGCCACTCCTGGGGACGCGCATCGACGACGTCCATGTGCGCAGAGAACAGAATCGGCCGGCCCGGCTTCTTGCCCGGCAGCCGCACGATCATCGCCATCTCACCCGCTGCGTCGATCGTGGCGATGTCCGATTCCGGTACGCCACCCGCCTTCAGTACGTCGACGAGATACGCGACCATCACCGGCGTCTGCTTCTGCCCGGCAGCGGTCCGGAAGGAAACGATGCGCGCATAAATTTCCCGGGCCTTGACCTGGTACGCCTGCGTCTGCGCGTCTGCGGGCATCGAGAATGCTGCAGTCATTGCAACCATCGCCAGAACCAGTCTTTTCATGGTTTTCTCCGGTTTTTGGACACACGCAATCGACGGCGCTTATCGCCCCTGCTTCACCGCCAGCACGCCATCGCCGTTGAGGCTCGTGGTAAAGCCGGCCGTTCGCAGCCGGTTGGCCACTTCATTCGGGACATCGCGTCCGCTCGTCAGCCGGTTCGGCGTGCCTGTGTAGTGAAAGAGTATGCCCTTGCGCCGCAGGACCCGCGCCAGCTGGTCGTAGAAACTCTGAGAATACAGATCGCCGGCGATACCAAAGCGCGGTGGATCGTGCAGGACGCCATCGACCGAGTTGTCCGCGAGGCCGAGGATCTGTTCGGCGATATCTCCCTGCGTGAGCGTCAGGCGCTGACCGGCAGCATCGTCCGTGCGCGGCGACCAGGGATTGAGCGTTCGCAACCACAGCACATCGGGATTTTTTTCGAACGAAAGGATCCGTTCGGCCTGCCCCTGCAGACACCAGGCCGCGAAGTAACCGAGTCCACCGCAGGTATCGAGCACGACCTTCCCGCGCGGCTTGATCAACCCCACTTTGCGCCCGGCATCCGCCCAGGGGGACACCTGCGCCGTCGGGAGCATCTTGATGCCGTCGATCTCGAAGGTCGGCGGACCCCACGGCGTCGGCACCAGCTTGATCAATGAATTCGCGAAACGCGCCACCGGTGCAAACGACTCGTCCGCCCAGTAATAGATCGTGCGGTCCTTGCAGTTGTCGAGAAACGGATAACGCCGCCCCTGCCATTCCCAGCCGTCGCTCGCAACGGCAACGGTGGTCGTGGAGCGATCCAGATCGAGCGAACACTCGAGCGTAGTAGCGCCAGCGCGCACAGCGGCAAGGAGCGCCTCGTGGACGGAAAGAGTGAGTAGTGGACCCATGGATGGGCGCGAGAGTACCAGACCGGCGCGAGTGGCCGGTCGGTCACAGTGAGGCGATGCCCTGCAGTCTCACGTAGTCGACCTTGAAGCGCACGCCGCACGTCCGCGGTGGGGAGAGTGTCACGATCAGCCACCCTCGCCTACGCCGCACCGAAGCTGGCGCCAAAGCCAGGCGTCATAAACGTCTGCTGCTTCCTGGGATGGCGGAGCCCCGAGTTGACAGGTCAATAAATGACGGATGCGACCCGATTCCCTGTCGCAGTAAGTCCGCAATGCGGCCACTTCAACGTCGGATATGCACCGGGCAGCAGCTAGGGAGTCCCCTCTGAAGGCGCGGCGTTCTGGTCTTCGCCGGAAGGTGCTTTTTTCTCTTCGACCGGACGCACCTGCCATCCGCCCTTGGCCGTGTAATGCGGGTTCACTCTGGAAATGACCGTGCCGGCCACCGTCGTCTTACCCACGGCTGCGAGCTCGGGCATCGTGGTGTACATGACGAGGTCGCCGGGCTCGAGGTGCGGCACCTTGTCTTCGATCATCGTACTGAAGCACACGCCGACCAGGTCGGTTCGCGCCAGCAGTTCCGTGAGCGTGCCGCTCGGAATCGTCTTGTCTTCGGTATTCGCGATTTTCACGCTGCACATGCGGCCCTGCACCCCAAGCACCACCGCCAGCACGGCCCGGCCGTCCTTGAGCGAGCAGTCGACGTGGTCGCATGCGTACTCGAACGCTTCCGCGGCGGACTGGAATATCTGTGCTTCGGCCATGTCTCACGAACTCCAAACGCATTAACGGTGTACCAAGGGCGCGCGATGCTATCCAATGCAGTGCCGCAAGGTCGAGGACATCACGCCCGATCCGGCGCTGTCACACCGCTGATCGCGATGGTAATCCACATGCAGGCGCATCAGGCGCTGCGATGCACCTATCCCAGACCGCACGATCTTGCATTGCCCAGATGACAGGGTCGCCGTGGTCATGATCGACCTGCGTGCTGCAGGTGGTGAATGAAACATCCGCACCGCCGCCGCAGCAAGTGGCAAACGTCTTACTGCGCAGCGCAGCTCAACATCCGCCTGTTCAGCACCTGCCGGTGAAGCAGCGCCCGATCGCCCTCATGCGCACGCGTGGATCTGCAAGACCCCATACAAACTGGTGAACGACAGAGCCTGAGCGACGCGAGCTGGCAATCGCTCATGGCCGAATGAAACGCGCGGCAGATGCCCGGTGGGGTCAGAACAATGAAGAATCAGGACGCACCTCGTCATCTCCGCGAGCGAGTTCCACTCTGGCTCGTCCTTCCGGCTCTCGTCGCCACGCCGGTAGCGGCGCAGACACTGGACGAGCAGTACGTGTTCTATCTCGATGGCAAGTGCTCGGCCATGGACTTCGAGCGCGACGCTGACGCGATACTGATTCCCGGTCAGGCGGGGCCGCAAATGCAAGCCTATTGCTCCGGGTTACCGAACACCGGTGGCGGAGGGTCCACCAGCGCATCAGGCGGTGCGGCAGGCTCGTCATCGGGACAGAGCGGTGCCGCTGCAACCGACGCAGCACCGCGCAAGCGTCGCGACCGGGCGCGTCAGGAGGATGCAGACGTCGCCGACGATATGAGCATCGTCGAGATGGGACGGCTGAGCGCGTTCTTCTCGATGGATTATCAGAATGAACATCAGCACGCGACGCACTACGAAGCAGGCCGGCGTTCCGATCTGGCCGGTCTGTTGCTGGGCTCCGACTACCGCTTCGGCACCCGTGGCCTGGTCGGTCTGGGAATCAGGCTCAACCAGCGCTCGGGCGACTTCGATCACGACGCGGGTGATTTCCGCATGCGCACAGGTGGCGCCGTGCTCTACGGCTCGTGGTTTCCGAGTCCGAATGTATTCGTCGATGCGAGCGCAGGCATCGATCGCCGGGAATACGACGCGCAACGGATCGTGACCGTACGCAAGGAGGTGTTCGGTAATCCGATGTTCCCGCCCACTGTCTCCTACGATCCGCCGCCTGCTGCAGTGGATGCGGACACTCGTGGCACCGAATGGGATATCGAATTGCGCTCCGGCGCAGATTTTCCGGCCGGCAAGATGACGCTGGGCCCACGCCTCACCATCACTTCGCGGCACACGGATACAGACGCTTTCACGGAAACGGGCCTGACGCCGATGACGTTGACGTTCGATGCGCAGACCGAGGAATCGCTGCGCAGCGCCGTCGGCTTCCAGGCGAGTCGCGCGTTCATGCGCGATGGGTCCGTATGGGTCGCTCAACTCAATGCCGACTGGGTACACGAGTTCGAAGACAACCAGCGCGTGATCACCGCGCACTTCGCAGAAGACCTGCGGCCAGGTCCATCGCAGCTGGCATTTCTCGATGCGCCGCCCGACCGCGATGTCTACGTCGGCCGCCTGAGCCTCGTTGCCGTCTTCCCGCACGGTTTCAGCGCCTTCGGCAGTGTCGAAGCCTTGTTCGGTCACGAATACATCGACCGCTACGGCGCAACGATCGGGCTGCGGCGCGAGTTCTAAACCGCTCCCGGCGGGCTTCGCGAAGCCTGCATCGCCCATGCTATCGTCAGGCAATGACGTATCGACTCCGGTCTGCCCTCCTGGGACTTACGCTCATTGCTGGCTGCGCTACGGTCGCGCGCTCGGCGCTCGACGAGCGCTTCGGCACGCCGCAGCCGAAAGAGAATGTCGCCGCGCCGGCCACCGTCCCGATCGAATACGACCGCGACGTTCGACCAGTGTTGAACAATCGCTGTCTCGTCTGTCACGGTTGTTACGATGCACCGTGTCAGTTGAAACTTGATTCCTACGAAGGCGTTCTGCGCGGCGCCAGCGCGACGCAGATCTATCACGTTGAACGCCTGACTCCGTCTCCCCTCACGCGACTGTTCGAAGATGCTCAGACCACGGCCGATTGGCGCGCCGCCGGCTTCTATCCCGTTCTGAACGAGCGACAGGATTCGCCGGACGCAAATTTGCAGGCTGGCGTCATGGCCCGGATGCTGCAGCTCAAGCAGGAGCATCCGCTGCCTGCAGTCAAGGTGTTGCCGGCCACCTTCGATTTTTCGCTGTCCCGTTCGCAGCAGTGCCCTCGCATCGAGGACTTCGACGCGTTTGCCGCGAAGTATCCGCAGTGGGGCATGCCGTTCGGGCTGCCCGGCCTGAGTCCCAGGGAGCATCGCACGCTCACCGACTGGCTGGCCGCCGGAGCCCCCGCGGCGAAGCCTGCCGAGTTGCCTGAATCGACAGCACAGGAAGTTGCTCGTTGGGAGACGTTCTTCAACGGCGACGGTCTCAAACACCGTCTTGCCGCTCGCTATCTCTACGAGCATCTGTTCCTGGCGCATCTCTATCTGCAGGATCAGGGACACCAGACGGTCTACTTCAAACTCGTCCGCTCGCGCACGCCGCCCGGCCAACCGCTGAGTCTGATATCGACGCGTCGTCCCTACGATGATCCCGGCGTGGCGCGCGTCTACTACCGGCTGTGGCGGGATCCGACCAGCACGATTGCCAAGACACACATGCCATACCAGCTCACGTCCGCACGACGCGATCACTGGCGTCAATGGTTCATCGATGCGGATTACGGCGTCGCTGCCCTGCCGGGTTACGACACACCCACGGCCTCCAATCCGTTCCGCGCGTTTCAGCTGATTCCGTATCAGTCGCGCTACGCCTTCCTGCTGGATGAAGCGCAGTTCACGATCATGAACTTCATCAAAGGCCCGGTGTGTCGTGGCAACGTGGCGCTCGACGTGATTCAGGATCGCTTCTGGGTATTCTTCGCGACCCCGCAATCGGCCGTCTCGAAAGAATTCTCGGGATTTCTGGCGGATCACACCGGAGAGCTGCGCCTGCCCGCAGAAGCTGAAAGCGGATTGTGGTCGATCGTGCACTGGCGCGCGTATGCGAAGGCGCAGAACGCCTACCTGAGCGCCAAGGGTGACTTCATCCGCAACAACATCGCAACGATCGATGGCGCTTCACTGAACATGTACTGGGATGGTGGCGGCACGAACCGCAATGCCGCGCTGACAGTGTTCCGTCATTTCGACAGCGCAACCGTCGTGCAGGGTCTGGTCGGTGAACGACCCCAGACGGCGTGGCTGATCGACTATCCGATCCTGGAGCGTATCCACTACCTGCTGGTCGCCGGCTTCGATGTGTACGGCACGGCAGGACACCAGGCGATGACGCGCATGTACATGGACTTCCTGCGCATGGAATCGGAGATGAACTTTCTGACGTACCTGCCGCAGCCGCAACGCATTGCCGAGGTAGACCAGTGGTATCGCGGCGCGCAGAAAGATGTCCAGGAATATCTCGATGCCTACTTCGAGCATGAAGTCCTGCCAGCGCCGATCGCCTACCGCACGACGGAGCCCAAGCAGGAGCTGTTCGGCCTGCTCCAGCAACGCCTGCAACCGGTACTCAATCATCGCTACGACCCGGATCAGTCAGGACTCTCGCGCAACAGCATCAGCGAACTGGCGAAGATCGATCGGGTGCGTGGCGTTGCTGCATCGATCATGCCGCAGGCCGCCGTCGTCAAGATCAGGGACCGGGGCCTGCTCACCGTACTCAGCAACAGTGCCTACACCAATATCTCGTCGATGTTCGACGAAGCGTCGCGACGACTGGTGGCAGAAGACAGTCTGACGGTGGCCAACGGCATCGTCGGCGCCTATCCGAATGTCTTCTTTCAGATGCAAGAAGGCGACATCGCGGAGTTCGTCGGTCTCGTCAGCGCCCTGCGCACCGAAGCCGACTACAGTCGCCTGCTCGACCGCTTCGCGATGCGCCGGACGGATCCCGGGTTCTGGCAGCTCAGCGACACCGTTCTGGCCGACTACGCACGCGACGAGCCGCTGACCTCCGGAATTCTGGACTACAGTCGCTACGACAACCGGTGACGCAGCGCCTCAGGAGTAGATCTGCGCGCTCACCTGCCGTTCTTCAGAACGCCCACCGCGACGTGACGATCGGCTCCTCGATTTCCGCACATGCTGCCCGCCCCCTCCCGGCGAGGTCGACTGGACCGTGGCCATCCTGTCATGCTCTCGCCGCTGGATGATTTCAATGAACGGATGACCACGATGACCGACCTGCCCAAGTGCCCCCAATGCAATTCAGAGTTCACCTACGAAGATCACGGCATGTTCATCTGCCCCGAGTGCGCGCACGAATGGACGACCGCAGCCGCTGAGACGGCCACCGAAGAAAAGCGCGTGATTCGCGATGCCGTCGGCAATGAACTGCAGGACGGCGATGCCGTCACGGTGATCAAGGACCTGAAAGTAAAAGGCACCTCGCTGGTGGTGAAGATGGGCGCCAAGGTCAAGAACATCCGCCTGGTCGACGGCGACCACGACATCGACTGCAAGATCGACGGCATCGGCGCGATGAAACTGAAATCGGAGTTCGTGAAGAAGGCGTGACGGGCAGCCCATGAATATCAGACGCGCCACGGCGGATGATCTTCAGCAGGTCTACTCGATCTACATGCATGAAGAGGTCGTGCCCTACCTGGGGTACGACCCGATGCCACTGGCGCAATTCGAACCGATCTTTCGCCAGTTGCTGGCGAGCGAAATTTTCGATGTCTGCGAAGCGGACGGCCAGGTGCTGGGGTTCTGCAAGGCCATCCGCCACGAGGGTCGCTCGCACCACTCCGCGCTCGTCGGTCCGCTGGCCGTGCGACCCGATAGCCGCGGCAAGGGCATTGCACGACTCCTGATGCAGAACGTCATCGCCACGCTGAAGGCCCGCGGCGTCAGTCGCATCGAGCTGACAGCGGAGCGCGACAACCCGCGTGCGATTGCGTTCTACGAAAAGCTGGGCTTCAAGCATGAAGGCATTCTGCGTAAGGCCTACAAGCGCGCGACGGATGCGCACTACACGGACGAATGCCTCATGGCGCTGCTGCTCGAGGACCATGGGTAGACCAAGCCGGGCGCTGGTTTCTTCATTTCCTTGTGGGTGCGCCTTTCCCGTGGGATTCGTTGTCAGTCACAGCCGGACAATCCGGACACTGTGCGCCGCGAGCGGTCTGCGACACCTTCGCCGCGCGCGCCAGGATCCAATCGCCCAGCAACTCGAAATAGCCCGGGGCCGTACGCCCGGCGAGCCGCTGGCCCTGCGGGCCCTGCTCGACAACGATCATCCCGTGGTCCGCTCGAGGAAAGACCTTGACCTCGATATTCACACCCATGCCCTGGAGTTGCTGCAGTCGTGCGAGCGTCGACTCGTGCGGCGCTTCGGTGTCTTCACCGGCCAGTACCCACAGCTGCGGGACGGCGATGCTGCGGATCGCCGGCAACGAATCGTATTCAAGATCGTAAGGAAAGTTGAAAACCTTCTGCAGTTGCGGCAGCTGCTCGTCGGGTGTCGACATCAGCGGCGCCGTGTAGTCACCGCCCAGGTCCGCGAACCATGGACTGTTGCGATAGGCGGCCTTGAGGCGCTTCAGTTCATCCAGTCCTGCGCTGAATCGCGAAACCATGACTCGCGTCGTGGCCAGGTGAATCTCCTCGCCTTTCGCAAGCACGTCGGCACCATGTCCCTTCGCCCGCAGCGCCTGCGCGACTTCCAGTCGATCTTCCTCTGCCATGCTGACCGCCAGTCCATAGCTCACCACGACGAAATCAACCGGCACCAGGGTGGCAGCGAGCGGCACCACCCATCCGCCCTGGCTCTCGCCCATCGCGCCGAGCGGGACATCTTTCACGGCGGCATGCCCGCGCACTGCGCGAACAGCTGCCGCGAAATCTTCTGCAAGCCTGCCGATGTGCGCGCTGAACTCGCCGGTCGAGCGACCCGTGCCGCGCTTGTCGAAGACGAAGACGGCGATGTCCTTCAACGGCAGCAAGTACTGGAGAAAGTTATCGGTCACCGCAGAATCGGGCCCACTGCCGTACTGCAATACGACCACCGCGCGCGGCGGTCGCTGCAGCGGCAGGACCAATTCGCCGTAAAGCGTAGCGTTGTCGCTCTGAAATGAAATCGCCGTGGTGGGCAGCGCCAGCTTGCGACCTGTCAGTAACGGACCCGTCTGCCGCTGAAACCGGATGGCGCCTGCGCCGCAGGGGCCGAAGGAAACGCGCAAGGTGACGGGCTCGCGGCCCGACCACCCGTCGCCGGACTCGTATCCATCGGCGACCGGAAAGAGCTTGCCTGACACTCCGTCCGGAAATCGATAGCGCAGATTGTCGTCGTCGCTCGGCTGGATGACGAGCTTCGAACCATCGGACAGTTCATACGCGCCTGAATAGCACGACCCTTCTGCAGCGGCGAACGACGCCATACCCATGGCAAGTAACAGCACGATGATTCGCATCACTGGTCGCCTCGACTGCAAGTAGAGAGCGTGTTTGACGCGACACCTGGCTACAAGGTTGCACGGACCTGCGTGAGTGACAGTATGAGTGGTTGTCTGTGGGTCCGGCTTTCCCGCGGGAAAGTCGGACCACACAGAAAAGCGCGTTGCGGCAGACCGCTAGCGATTGCGCTCGTACTCGAGCAACACGACGCCGCAGGGCAGTGCCGTTGATCGTTGCAGCTCGAGCGGACGTTCCGCGGTGAGCTCCTGAAACAAGGGAATGCCATTGCCCAGCACCACCGGATGAACCATCAGCCGGTACTCGTCGATCAGATCGTGGCGCATGAACTCGGAAGCAAGGCTCGCACCGGCGAACAGCACCAGATCCCTGCCCGGCTGTCGTCGAAGTTTGTCGATTTCATCGGCGTCGACTTCATCGATGATCGTGACGGGGCCCCATGCCGCGCTTTTGAGCGTCCGTGAGTAAACCCTCTTCGGCACTGTGTTCATCAGCAGTGCGAACTCTTTTTCGACCTCCGTGTTACTGAATCCGCCAGATACCGTCGCATCGCTCGCGCCAGCGGTGGGCCAGTACTGAGCGAGCATTTCGTAGGACACGCGGCCGAACATCATGCCGTCCACGCGGCGCAACAGGCGCAGCATCTCTGTTTCGAACCCGGCGTCGGACCGGAACCAATCCAGATTGCCATCGGCCCGCGCGATCTGCATGTCCAGCGAGACCATCATCGACAGAATGATCTTTCTCATGCCGCGCTCCAGTAACGATAGCCGTTGACGTGATACGGCACGTCGAGTTCGCGACAGATGTCGGCGATCACATCGGGGTTGAAGAAGTAGTTGCGCACCCGGGCGAGGCGATCTGCCTCGGCTGTCATCCGGGCCACGGCACGCACGGCTTCGCCGCCCGAGTGCTGATACCAGAACAATACGATGGGCTCGCCGCGATAGTCACGAACTTCGCTTCTCGGCGGCGTGCCGATCACGCCGTGACGCAGTGGGCGATCAACGCCACCGCGCGGATCCTCGGAGCTCAGATCGCTGTACAACATGCCGTGGAATGAACCCGTCGCGGCATCGCGTGCGGTTGCCGGCCCGTACTCCGTCACCAGGCCGACCATCTCCACTTCCGCAGTGTCGAGCAACAGCGCCGTCATGCGATCCAGATCGCGGGCATTGAATGCGTCACAAAAGGCATTCAGCACGGCGGGCACCGGAAGCCGGATTTCTGCACCATCGCGCAGTGGCTCCGAGAGTTTGCTCCGTCCCCGGCTCAACGCGGACTTGACTGCGCCAACGCTGGTCGACAGGGACTCGGAAATTTCTTCCAGGGTGAAATCGAACACATCCTTGAGGACCACTGCCGCACGCTCCTGCGGCGACAGTTTGACCAGGAGCGCTCCCAGCGCTTCGGGATCAACCTGCGGCAACGGCTCGGATGCGACATCGGGAACATGGCCGTCGGGGAAGTGGCCGACGACTTCACGCGAACGTCGTGCGCGATCGATCCACAAGTTCGACGCGACGCGGAACAGCCATGCCCTGGGATTGGACGGCACGTCCTTGAACAGACAACCCAGCGTAACGAAGCCGCGCGCGAGCGTGTCCTGCGCCAGATCCTCGGCATCCCAGGGACTGCGCGTGAGGTAGCGGCAATAGCGATAAAGATCGGGCCGCAGCGGCTCATAGACATCGAGGAATCGGTGCCAGGCAGTCTGCACGGCGTCGGACAGTTCTTTCATGGTCAGCCTCTGGAAGGGACGCCGTATAGACGGATGAGGTGCGTCAAAGGATACGGAACGGCAAATGAGATCGAGTATGCTCGAGGTCGACCAGGGCACCGCCACGTCACATAATCAAAGGCGGGTCCTGCGGGCCGTTGCCGCGGTGTCACTGCCAATCACGGTGGCACCGTCGGGAACGATCTCTCGGAGCACTAACAAGAATAAGGAATTGCCCGATGTCTTCCTTTCTCTCGAAAATCAACCCGACCACCAAGAGCCTGCAGAAAGAGTACGTGGAGAAGCGCCAGCGCGCGCTCTATGCGAACGATCCCGCCAAGACCGAGCGGGTTCGCAAAAAGGTCGAAGCCGTGATGGCGAGGAACTCGGTGCAGGGCGACTGGCATGAGGTCTATCTGAAGATTCATCGGGCGCTGCAGTCGCGGGATCTGACGATCAATGTCGAGGCGGGTAACTGGTTTCGCGCCGACAACAAGTACGACACCTACACTCAGATGTACGAGCGCGCCGTCCGCCCCGGCGGAAAAATGGTGCTCACCGACAATGACCCGAAGAATCCCGCGGTCCCACGCATGATGGCCGATGATCTGGTGACGATCCCGGATGAGTGGGCCAATGCGCACCCGTTCAGCCAGCGCAAACGCCTGCATAAAGCATTGAATGCCTCAGGCGTTTCGATGAAGAAACTGGCCGAGACGAAGTCCACGCTGGCGGACCCGAAGAACGCAAAGAAGATCACGGGCGACAGCGCTTCGGGCTATCAGACGAAGAACAAGGATTTCAATCCGGAGGCGAAGCAGGTTTTTGCGGCGCTCAACTACGGCGGTCGGCTGCACGGATCGTGCACGTACTACGGCTTCAGTCATCTCATACTGACCCCAGCCCTCAAGACCAACGCCTTCTATTATCCGGAGGATACGTTCTTCCTTGCGTCACGCAGCGGCACGGCGAGCCAGGCGGGATTCAACACCATTGGCGCACTGATGGAACACGCAGCGCCGAGCATGATGCAGGCGCTCTGGGACAGCTGTTACAGAAACCTGGTCCTGCCCGACACCAACGATGCCAACGATCTCGTCGAGGCCCACATATTCAAGCGGCTGAAAATCGCCGAAGACGTGCAGGCGCTGGTGCTCTCGCGGATGCGCAAGGGCAGCGACCCGGCCTGGACGGACACCGAGTGGGAAAACATCGTTACCAACGCCCGGAACTGGTGTAAGCGAAATTCCGTGCGGCTCGTTTTCGCGTCTCCGTGAGCGGCAGCCGACGCGAAGCGCTCATACCATCCTGAGCAACGCCGCCGTCACCGCGCCGACGATCACCACACCGAGAAACGGCACCCGCAACCAGAGCGCGATGCCGGCGGCAACCAGGGCGCCGGCACGCGCATCCAGAGCCAGCGCCTGACCTGCACTGAACGCATTCATCGCGGTGAGCGAAGCGAGCAGGCCGATGGTCAACGTTCCGGCAACGCGGGTCATGTGATCGTCTTCCAGCAAGTGCGCCGGAACCAGATGACCCGCGAGCTTGATCACATAGGCCACAGCGCTCGCCAACAGAATCCATCCCCACAAGGACATCAGGATCGCCCCTGCGGTGGAGTCTGTGCATCGGACCGATTCGCCGTGGATGTCGCGTCGTAAACGCGAGGTTCGACGTCGGGCTCGAGCCCTTCGTCTGCCGGGCCGCGACTGAACCAGCCCCAGATGGCCGACACCGCCGCAGCGAGGATGATTGGCACGCCCGGCGGAACGAAGGGCACGGCCAACACGGTTGCAACTGCACAAACGACAGCCAGCGCCACCGGCTCGCGTGCACGCAGACGCGGCCACAACAACCCGAGAAAGGCCGCGACCGCAGCCCCGTCGAGGCCCCAGCGACGTGGGTCGCCCAATGCGTCACCGAGCAGCGCACCGAGCGCGGTGAACAGATTCCACAACACGAATATGCCCAGGCCGGCGGTCCAGAATCCGCGTCGCTGTTCTGCCGGGTCGCTCTGACCTGACGCGGTTGCCGTCGATTCATCGATCGTGACCTGCGCGGCGGCGAATCTGCGCCAGCCCGTCAGACGCAGCATTCGATTCATCTGCATGCCATAGACCGCGTTGCGTATGCCCAGCAGCGCCGCCGCGCCGAATGCCGCCGCGCCCGTGCCGCCACCCGCGATCACACCGATGAACGCGAACTGCGATCCGCCCGTGAACATCAATGCACTGAGCGCAATGGTCTGCCAGACGGTAAGGCCGGCGGCAACACCGAGCGCGCCGAAAGACACGCCGTACAGTCCCGTGGCCACGGCGATGGAAAGGCCGATCCTTACGGCCGGCGAATGGCGCAGATACATTGAGAGCTTTCCGATCGATCGATGCGTATGCCTTGGGACGCATTCAACCGGAACCGCTTCGCCGGGTCGAGCTGCCTTTGGTGAGACTGATTGGCTAAGACTGAAATGACACTGCGAGTACCGCACGCAGCGACGCAGATAATTGAGGTCAATGACCAGGTCCCGGAGCTGTCATGCGCTCACGGTCCGTCAGCTCAGCAACCGACGCTACCGCGACGACTGCAGCTGTTTCGCCATCTGTGCGTGCTGCCCCAGCGTCGGCAGCATCGACTGGGCGTAACTGCGCAGGGCTGGCGTCAGCGTGGCGGACCCCGATGCGGCCCTGAACATGCTGATGGCCTGCTGGTGACCATCGACCATGGCCGTTGCGAACTTTGCATCGAATGCCGGCCCTTCCAATGCCGATAACTCGTCGCGCAGCGCCTGCCGCTCGGGATCGACCTCACCCGGCAGCGCGATTTTTGCCTGCGCAGCGATGGACTTCAGCTTCTCCAGCGCCGCCCGATGGTCCGCGACCAGCTGCGCGCCAAACTCCTTGACTGCCGGGGTGGCCGAACGGTTCTGCGCCAGGCCACCGATTTCGATTTCCTCCATGTTGATCATGGCCGCGCGGATCACGAAGGATTCGGGGGTCAGCGGCTGCTGGTCGATGTTCGCGGGCGGCACGAATGACGCCGTACCCAGCGGCGCCGGGGTGGTGTCAGGCACATTGCGCGGATCTTCCGCCCCGACTGCCACGCTCGCAGCCGCCGCAGCCGTGCAGATGAATAGTCGTAGTGCGCTTGAAATCCCGCTGCTCATGACACGCTCCCGTCACAGACCTATGGAAACAATCCTCGTTTGCGTGCTTTGTTCCCCTGTGTGCGCTGCGGCGCGAGGCAGGCCGTATCCGCGACCGCAGACGCCATCGGGATTTCGCACTAGACTGGCGGTGAATCGGGATCAGCGGACTGCGCCGTGAGCGTATGCCTTTCGAAATATCAAAAGAGACTGACCACCTGCTGATCCAACTCTCCGGTTCGCTCAGCGGCGAAGAATTACTGGCGATGGGACGCGAACTGCGGACGCTGGAAGAAGCCAACCCGTCGTTCCCGCGCATCGCGGATCTCACCAGCATCGAAACGCTCAACCTCGGCTTCCTCGAAATCGAAGCGCTGGCGAACGTGCGTCGCGCCCTCGTTCTGGCCGTGCCGATGCGATCGGCGCTCATTGCGAGACGGCCCCTGCATATCGGCTATGCGCGCATGTTCCAGTCGCTCAACGACAATCCCCGCATCTCTATCCGTATCTACGGAACCCGGGAAGAGGCATTGCAGTGGCTGAAGGAATAGGCGCCGGCGGCGAATGCCTCCGGCAACGATCCCGGCCAGATGACGGCAGGATGGCTGCAGTTCACAATAATCGCCCCATCTCCCGGATGTTTCGATCCCAATGAGACCCATCAAGCAAGCCGGCCTGTACCTGGGCACTCTCGCGCTGGCGATTGCCATGATCGTCGCCGTGCTGCAGATGGGGGCGTCCCTGCCCGCTCCAGACGCGGCTCCCCACACACAGCAAGCGGTCGCTTCACTCGATGCGACATCCGGCGCCGGAGCGTTACTTCAGAACCTGCGGAGCAATCTCGATCATCCGCTCAGCCATCTGTTCATCCAGCTGCTGGTCGTCATCGCGGCCTGCCGACTGATGGGCAAACTCTTCGTCCGCATCGGTCTGCCGGCGGTCGTTGGGGAAATGTCGGCCGGCATTCTGCTCGGTCCTTCCCTGCTCGGCCTGCTGGCTCCCGATGCCTTCGCGTTCGTCTTTCCCGCGGATTCGCTCGGCACGCTGCGGCTGCTGAGTCAGGTCGGCATCTGCCTCTTCATGTTCGCGGTCGGCATGGAACTGAACGTGGAACATGTGCGCAACAAGGCTGCGACCGCCGTGGCCGTGAGTCATGCCAGCATCGTGTTTCCGTTTCTGCTCGGCGTGATCCTCGCGTACTACCTGTTCAGCAGCATGGCGGGGCCCAGGGCCAGCTTCGTCGGCTTCGCCTTGTTCATGGGCATTTCCATGAGCATCACTGCGTTTCCCGTTCTGGCGCGAATCCTCCAGGAACGGAATATGTCGCGGACTTCACTCGGCAGCACGGCCATCACCTGCGCCGCGGTGGACGACGTGACGGCCTGGAGCATCATGGCGTTCGTGGTGGCCGTGGCGAAGGCAACCAGCGTGATCGCCTCCGGATTGACGCTGCTGCTGGCGCTTGCGTTCATTGCTGTCATGACGCTCGGCGTACGGCGGGCGCTGCCGTTGTGGATCGGCAGTGCACAACTGCGTCGCGAGGAGCCGTCGAGCGGCACGCTCGGCATCATCGTCTGCGTTGTCCTCGCAGCGGCGCTGTGCACCGAAATCATCGGCATCCATGCGCTATTCGGCGCCTTCCTCGCGGGTGCGATCATGCCGGATGCCGGAGAGTTCCGCCGGCGGATCTCCGCGTTGCTCGAAAAGTTCAGTTCCGTACTGCTGCTGCCGCTCTTCTTTGCCTTCACCGGATTGCGCACGGAACTCGGTCTGCTCGATGGCCTCCCGGATTGGCTGATCTGCTTCGGGATCATCGCCGTCGCCACGACTGGCAAGCTGGGAGGCAGCACCCTTGCAGCTCGCGTCACCGGAATGAACTGGCGAGAATCCCTGCAACTCGGCGCA
Organism: Povalibacter sp.; assembly: GCF_036520495.1. Lineage (GTDB taxonomy): Bacteria > Pseudomonadota > Gammaproteobacteria > Steroidobacterales > Steroidobacteraceae > Steroidobacter. Next base: position 32,646 of record NZ_DATDJO010000038.1, read on the forward strand.
CTGATGAACACACGCGGGCTGATGGAGTTGATCGCGCTCAATATCGGCTACGACCTGGGCATCCTGTCGCCGCGAATCTTCACCATGCTGGTGATCATGGCGGTGATCACGACCATGATGACCGGCCCGTTACTCACGCTGCTCGGCGTTCGCCAGCCGCAGCGCGACGGACGGCAGGAAGCCTCGCGCGCCTGAAACAGGCTAACCCGTTGGAAACGCGAACTTCGCATCGGTGCCGCTGAACCGCCCGGCACGACGCGCATCGATATCGATGGACGGACATGGCAGCGGTAGCGGTCGCCGCCGGCATTCCCCCCGACACAGCCGGCGGCCGCACCCGGATGCCGCAGAACACGGTGACGCCGCACTGTTGACTCATCATCGAGCGTACTTGTGGACCACCGCGTGGCGATGTTAGCGTTACCATTACCCGGCGGCGATGACACCGGGGCACCGGACGCGACAAAAGACCGACCACAACCCGCTCGACGGGAGTAGATCAAACAAGGGGATAGTCATGAATTTCCGCCCTGTTGGCTGCGCGCTGTTGCTCGCGGCATCGTTACTGCTGACTGGATGCCCGATACCCGAACTCATCGCCGACGCCGGCCCGGACCAGGTCGTCAGCGAAGGTGCCAGCGTTACGCTGCGGGCGAAGGCCAACATTCTCGATCACATCGTTGACTACAAGTGGACGCAGACAGCGGGGCCGAAGGTCACACTCAAGGTCTCGAAGAAAGGCGTGCTGACCTTCACGGCTCCTGCGACAGACGTGCAGCAGACGCTGACGTTCCAGCTCGTGGTCATGTACGAGCGCGGCTACAAGAGCAAATCCGATTCGGCGACGGTCACGGTCAATCAGATCAAGTTCTTCGGAACTGCCGCGGCCGCAGCCGCAGACTATGCGACGCTGCTCAACTGGTTCGACCAGGTCACTCCGGAGAACGCCGGCAAATGGGGCAGCGTCGAAGCGATCCGTGACGTCATGAACTGGCAGGGCGTTGATGACGCTTACCACTTCGCCAGAAACAATGGCCTGCCATTCAAATTCCACACGTTGATCTGGGGACAGCAACAACCAGCGTGGATCGCCGACTTGCCCCCTGAAGAACAGTTGGCCGAGATCGAGGAATGGATGAGCGAGGTGGCGGCACGCTATCCCGACATCGAATTGATCGACGTCGTCAACGAACCACTGAACGCACCTGCGGGATATCGCGAGGCACTGGGTGGCGCCGGCGAAACCGGTTATGACTGGGTGATCACCTCGTTTGAATTGGCGCGCAAGCACTTCCCGAAAGCGAAACTCATCCTCAACGAATACAACACACTGATACTGGAGCAGTTCACGACGAACTACATGACCGTCGTCCAGCTGTTGCAGGAACGCAAGCTCATCGACGGCATCGGCGAACAGGCGCATTTCCTCGAGCGTGCTGATGTACCAGTCGTGGCCGCCAATCTCGATACGCTCGCCACCACCGGCTTGCCGATCTACATCTCCGAGTTCGATCTCAATTTCGCCGACGACGCGCGTCAGGCCAATGTGATGCGTGATCTCTTCAAGGTGTTCTGGGACCACCCGTCCGTCGCAGGCGTCACTCACTGGGGATTCCGCGAAGGCGCGATGTGGCGTACGAACGCAGGCCTGGTGCGCACTGACGGCACGGCCCGTCCTGCACTCGACTGGATCGTGTGCTACATGGGCGGCGGCGGCGACACCTGCACCGTTCCGCAGTACGTGCCTGCCGGCTGGAGCGGCGGCGAATTCGGCGTGACGCTGGAAGCGGAAGAATACGACGAGGGCATGGGCGTCGCCGCACTCGGCAGCGTGGTCGCGTACACCGATGGCGGCGACTGGATCGCTTTCAGGGATGTGAGCTTCCAGCAGGGCTGGGATCGTTTCTGGCTCACCTACGCCAAGGGCAACACCGATCCCGGCAGCATTTCCGTCCATCTCGACAGCCTGGAGAATGCCGCGGCTTTCACGCTCGACCTGCCACCCACTGCCGGATGGAACAGTTCCGAGCGACTGGAACAGGAATGGGCACCGATCACCGGCACCCATGATGTCTACATCCGGTTCAACGGCGCTGGCGGCATCGGCAACCTCGACAACATCCGCTTCGGCAAGCCGCAACCGGACTCGGGAGTGAACCTCGTGAACGATGGCGGCTTCGAAACAGGCAGCGCCGGCTGGAGCAACTGGGGCAATGGTTCGCTCAGCGCCAGCACGTTGCGGGCGCAAAGCGGATCGCAGAGCCTGCGTTCAACGGGTCGCACCGGCACGGGCGGATTTGCCGCCTACGGTCTCACCAGCGCAGTCACGGCGAACACGACTTACGCGGTCAGCGCCTGGGTCCTGCATACCGGCGCCGCGAGCGACACGGTTCGACTGGCATCCAAGGTGAGCTGCTCGGGTACCGACACGTACAGCTGGCTGCAGAACAACGCCGCCGTTGCCCCCAATACGTGGACGCAACTCGGCGGCAATCTGGTGATTCCGGCTGGCTGCACAGTGACGGACGCGGCGATCTATTTCGAAGGCAGCGCTCCCACCGCTGACGTCTTCATTGACGAAGTAAAGGTCGTTCCACCCACCAGCAATCTCGTGAATGACGGCAGCTTCGAAACCGGCGTCGCAGGGTGGGATTCGTGGAATGGCTCGACGCTGGCCGCAAGCACAACTCAGGCACGCAGCGGCGCGCAAAGCCTGAGCGCGACCAATCGCCCCAACACCAATCAATACGCTGTCTACAACCTCACGAGTGTTGTTCAGCGCAACACCACCTATGCAGTAAGCGCATGGCTGCTTCACACCGCCGCAACAAGCGATGTGGGACGCCTCGCGGCCAAAGTGGAATGCACGGCGGCCACCGCACCCAGCGGCCACAACACCTATCCCTGGCTACAGAATGACGGCGCAGTACCGCCGGCAACGTGGACACGGCTCGCCGCCAACCTCGTCATCCCGGACTGCGACATCGTCGATGTCGCGATCTTCTTCGAGGGAACGGCTGCAGGCGTCGACGTGTTCGTTGATGATATCTCGGTGCAGCGGCTGTAGTTGACCGGATCGCGGAGCTGCCGGCACTGATCGCTCGTTCGGTGCCGGCAACTCATCGACTGGGCGCTATGACTGCGCGAGTGCCTGGTCGAGATCCGCGAGAATGTCGTCGATGTGCTCGATGCCGATCGACAAGCGAACGGTATCCTCGGTCACGCCGGCCTTGGCCAGCTCGGCCGGCGACAGCTGGCGATGCGTCGTCGATGCGGGATGGCATGCCAGCGACTTGGCGTCGCCGATATTCACGAGTCGCGTCACCAGCCTGAGCGCATCCTGGAATTTCTCGCCACCCTGGCGGCCGCTTTTTACGCCGAAGGTCAGGATGCCGGACGCCTTGCCCGAAAGGTATTTCTTCACGAGTGCATGATCGGGATGCGACTCCAGGCCGGCGTACCGGACCCAGCTCACCTTCGAATGACTGCTCAGGTATTGCGCGACCCGCAACGCATTGTCGCTGATCCGGTCCAGACGCAGCGCCAGCGTTTCGATGCCCTGCAGGATCAGGAAGGCATTGAACGGCGACAGCGCCGCGCCCATGTTGCGCAACGGCACGACACGCGCACGCGCAATGTAGGCCGCGGGACCGAGCGCTTCGGTGTACACGACGCCGTGATAACTCACGTCCGGCTCGTTCAGGCGGCGGAAGCGTTCCTTGTGCTGCGCCCACGGGAATTTCCCGGAGTCGACGATCGCACCGCCAATGCTCGTGCCGTGTCCACCGAGATACTTGGTCAGCGAGTGCACGACGATGTCGGCGCCATGCTCGAACGGACGACACAGGTACGGCGTCGGCACCGTATTGTCGACGATCAGCGGAATACCATGCGCATGCGCAATCTTCGCGAGCTTCTCGAAGTCGGTGATGTTGCCGAGGGGATTGCCGACGGACTCGCAGAAGATCGCCTTGGTGCGGGCATCGATCAGGGACTCGAATGCATCCGAATCGCGATAATCGGCGAAGCGCACTTCGATGCCGTACTGCGGCAATGTATGAGCGAAAAGATTGTACGTGCCGCCATAGAGCGTGCTGGCGGACACGATGTTGTCACCCGCTTCGCTGATCGTCAGCAACGCATACGTGACCGCGGCCTGCCCCGACGACAGCGCCAGCGCCCCGATGCCGCCTTCCAGCGCGGCTACGCGCTGCTCGAGCACGGCATTGGTGGGATTCATGATACGGCTGTAGATATTGCCCTCGACCTTGAGGTCGAACAGATCGGCGCCGTGCTGGGTGTTGTCGAAAGCGTAGGCCACGGTCTGGTAGATCGGCACAGCGACTGCGCGCGTGGTCGGATCCGGCGTATAGCCACCGTGGACCGCGATCGTTTCGAGTTTCCAGTTCGGTTGAGACATCGTGACTCCACATTGAGCAGGGATAGTGGCGTCCACAGGCGACGCCCGCTCCGAACTTAGACCACCTGCGCTGGCAAAGTCCAACCACGCACCGGTCGAAACAACGGATTGGCAGCGGATGCGTGCTCCAGTTATGAGAGGACGGGCTGAACAGGTTAGTCTCGCCGCCGATCCATCGATTCTTCCGAGGTTGTGTTCATGACATTCGCCGATCTGCAAGTGCCACCGGCCCTCATCGCAGCACTGGCCCGACAGCAGATTGCCGATCCGACACCGATCCAGAGCGCGGCACTGCCGATCCTGACGGCCGGAAAGGATGCCTACCTGCACGCCGAGACCGGCACGGGCAAGACGCTGGCGTACCTGCTGCCGATCTTCTGCCGTATCGACTCGACCCAGGCGGCAACACAAGCGGTGATCGTCGCGCCGACGCATGAGCTGGCGATCCAGATCCATCGGCAATGCGGTGAGCTGGCGGTGAATGCTGCGATGCCGGTGCGCTCGCTGCTCCTGATCGGCGGCACATCGACGGAACGCCAGATCGACAAGCTGAAGAAGAAGCCGCACATCGTCGTCGGTTCTCCCGGCCGCATCGCGGAGCTGATCGACAAGGGCAAGCTGAAGTCGAAGTTCGTGCGCAGCATCGTGATCGACGAGGCGGACCGGCTGCTGAACGACGAGAGCGTGTCCGCGGTGCGCGCCATCATTCAGTCCGCGCCGCCTGCGCGTCAGCTGATATTTGCATCGGCTACGCTGGAGCCTGAAAGCCGCGAGGTCATCGCCACGCTTTCACCTGACCTCGTCATGCTCGAAGCCGGGACTGCAGCCGTCAACCAGGACATCGAACATATCTACCTGGTGTGCGAGGAGCGCGACAAGCTGGATGAACTGCGCAAGCTCCTGCACGCGCTCGAACCGGAACGCGCGATCGTTTTCGTCCATCGCAACGACCAGTCCGAGCGGATTGCGGCGAAGCTCGCGCATCACAAGATCGCGGCTGCCGATCTCAATGCGGCGCTCGACAAGCAGGATCGCAAGCACGCGATGGATGGATTTCGCAGCGGCGACATCCGTGTCCTGATCGCCTCTGACATCGCTGCCCGCGGCCTCGACATCAAGGGAGTTACGCACGTGTTCAACTTCGATGTGCCGACCCTGAGCAAGGCCTACCTGCACCGCGTCGGCCGCACCGGCCGTGCGGGCACCAAGGGGCTGGCGGTATCGCTGGTCACCGAAATCGAAGCGCGGGTGATTCCACGCTACGCAGACGAACTTGGCATCACGCTGCACCGTGTACGCATGCGTGGGGGCGAGGTCATCGCTGCGTAGTGAGCTGTAACCACTGATCGATACAGGCTGTGATCCAGGCGATCTGGCTGTGTCCGGCTTGAGCCTGGTGCCACTTACTTAGCGTGTGTGGTGGGATTCCGGATCCGAGGAAAAGAATCTCCGATTCTCCCTCGCTGACGCCACTGCGATCCGGAAGCCCTGGAAACGCGCTCAGCTCCCTTCGGCCAGCGCTTCCTCACGGCCTTGCTGACGACGGACGGCCTCTTCACGGGCCTCGTCGATGGCGAGCAGGACTTCGTCGACATCGGCGACGGCTTCGTCGGTGACGAACTTGCCGGTGAGCTGCGTCTCGGGCTTCAACTCCCCGGCCGCGAACAGTGCCCACATTTCCGGAGCGTACTGCGTGGTCAGCAGTTCCGGCGCGAATCTGCCGAGGGTTTCAGTGACGTTGCGGACATCGCGCTCGAGCATGGCGAACGCATTGTTGTTGGCGGCCGCGTTGACCGCCTGCGGCAGATCGATGATGACGGGCCCGTGCTGATCGAGCAGCACGTTGAACTCCGACAGATCGCCGTGAATCAGGCCGCTGCACAGCATGCGCACGATCTGTGAAATCAGCACGGCGTGGTACTCGAGCGCCAGCTCTGCAGACAAGGCGACTTCGCCCAGACGCGGCGCCGACTGGCCGTCGGCATCGGTCACCAGCTCCATCAGCAGCACGCCATTGAAGAAACCGAACGGCTGGGGCACACGCACGCCGGCCGCGACCAGCTGATAGAGCGCATCGACTTCGGTGTTCTTCCAGGCCGATTCCTGTTCCTTGCGGCCGTAGCGCGTGCTTTTGTTCATTGCGCGCGAATCACGGCTGTTGCGGGTCTTGCGGCCTTCCTGGTACTGCGCACGCTGCTGGAAACTGCGCTGCGCCATGTCCTTGTACACTTTGGCGCAGCGGACTTCCGTTCCACAGCGCACGACGTAGACCGACGCTTCCTTGCCGCTTTTGAGCTGACGCACGACCTCATCGATGATGCCGTCGTCGAGCAACGGCTGCAGTCCATCGGGGATTCTCAATCTGTTCTCACGGTAGTTCTGTTTCTGGGGCGCGACGTTACAGGTTTTTCACGGAAAAAGCCGCGCCTTGCAGACAGCCCGGCGCAGAACATCCACCCCTTCAGGGCAAGCATCAGGTAGGCGACATTGGACGCCAGCAACCAGTGCTGCCGTGTCGGATATCCGACTGTCATCCACGCTGCGGCGGAGCCGAGTAGAGGCCAAATACCGCACCCGTCTGACCTGGGTGCGCAGCCGGCAGCGCCGTGCCACCCATGCCACGCAGGGCGCCCAAGGCCGAAAGCACCGTCTGCAGACGCGGGAGTACGGCATGGCACAACGGACGGACACGGCCGATGGACGCAAGTCAGGCGGGCAGCGGAGAAATCGTCAGCGAGCGAAACATGAACCCTGCGGATTGCGAGAGCATGGACCGGCAGTGTGCTGGCAGGGATGCAGTGTGGACGCGACGCCGCTCGCAATTGCGTGACAGACAGGGTTGGTCCGATGCGCTGCTCAGGAAAAGTCACACGCCATCGCAGCCGGATACCGGAACGCGCAGATACTCAGGTGTCCCGGGAATCAGGCTCGCTTCCCGCATCGCGTCGTCCCGGCAGCCGCAGTTCGTGCTTCTGCACGGCATCCAGGTATCGATAGACGCGCGCTTCTTCCTGCGAGCGCAAGAGGTCGATGGGACGGGCGGCTAACGCCTGATTGGGCTGAACCAGCCAGTGACGCGCGTGCTCCGCGGAACCCACCAACAACACCAGCGTGCGGAACAGACCAATGATCTGCAACGCCCTGTTCCATTCATCGCTCTGTGGATCCAGCGTGCTTGCGCCGGACTGCAGATGCACCAGATCACCCGGCGACATCCGCATCAATGTCGCGAGGTCCGCGGAGAGGTCCAGCTGTTCCGCGGCTCGAAGGAGTGCTTTCGTCAACGTGGCAGGGGTCATTCGATATCAACCATCACTTTGCAGGATCATCAGGCAGTCGTCCGCAAGAAACTCAACCACGCGCGCGATGCGGTGAACGCGCTCGGGTATCGGACTCACCAGCGGCGCGACCATGTTCAGGAGCCAGCCTTTGCAGCCGACATTGGCTCGTATCCCGGCGAGGATGCCACCCATGCTCGAGTGGTTGCAGAGGCCCATGGTAGTCAGAATGCGATTGTAGAACCCGAGTGTGGGCTGCGACAGCGTTCGCCGCCGATGAAAAGAACCTCCCGATCGCCACATCGCTCATGACCGCATTGGCAAATGCAGGCCCGGCCTGCCCCGCCTCGATTCAGGTATCTATTCGCAGGTCCAGGGCGCACACTGGACCCATCTCTCTTTACCCATCGGCTGCGAACCGGCCCCTTGCGTTCGCGAGCCTGTCGATCCTCGTCGTGACCTGAGCTGGACAGCTCCGCGCGACCCGCTCATCACGCTGTCACAGCGAAGGATTCCTACCTGAACACGACAAGACGACTGGCTGCGTATGCGGTCGCGTTGCTGCTTCTGGGCACGATGGGCACGACGCACACGGCAATGGCCGCGAAGTCAGGGTCGATGCAGCCTCGACCAACCCTGCCGGCCAATGCGCGCGCCAGCCGCTATGGGGATTGGGAATGCGCACGCGGCTTTGAACGCAGCGGCACGACCTGCGTCGCTGTGCCCGTGCCGGCGAATGCCTACCTCGACACCTATGGCAGGTCATGGAAATGCAACCGAGGCTTCCGCGCCGTTGGTGCCGGTTGCGTTGCCATCGCCGTGCCGCGCAATGCATACATCGATGACGATGGACGCGACGGCTGGAAATGCAATCGCGGCTATCGGGAAGCGGACAAGCAATGCCTGCAGATCGCGATGCCTGCCAATGCGTACGCACTCGACACCACCTACGGTCAGGGCTGGGAATGCGAACGCGGTTACCGGCAGGAACAGGCCACCTGCGTAGCGGTGCGAGTCCCTGCGAATGCATTCCTCGGCAGCAGCGGCAGGGACTGGAAATGCGAGCGCGGCTTCATTCCCGCCAACGGTGCTTGTGTCGCTGTCGCAGTTCCGCAGGGAGGCTATCTCGACTCCGCGGGTAATGGCTGGAGATGCGACCGTGGCCTGCGCGCCAGGGGGTCGATCTGCGAGACGCTGGTCCTGCCGGCGAACTCGCATCTGGATAACTCAGGCAACGACTGGACCTGCGACAACGGCTATCGCAAGGAATCCTCCTCATGCACAGCCGAGGAGCGTTGAGATCATGAATGCAGTGACATCGATATCACCGCTGGCCGACTGGCAGCCCGCATCAGCCGCCCCCCAGCTCCTGACTTGCAGCGCCACGACGCCCGTACACGTCAGCCTGTTCCGCAGCCTCGACAACCGTGATCACCGTGATCGCTTCGTCTGCGATCTCGTGGCGTGGGAGCTGCTGCTGCAAGTGGCCGTATCATTCGGATGGGACCAACACGGCACCACGTACGTGGGCGCAGGGTTCCCCACGACAAAGCATCGCGCCCGAACAGAACCTGTAGCACGGCACGACTATCAACCCGGCGATGCGCGCGACTCCAAGTGCGTGGAGAGTGTCGATGCCATCGCCTGGGCGTCGGCGCTGAGCGCGGCCCAGCGTTCGCCGCACCTGGCCAGCATGCTCGAGGCGACCATATCGACGGCGTCCGGACGTTCCGGAACGCGCTGGGCAACGGGGCCCGACTCGCCGTTTCTCACCGTGATGGAGGGATTCACCGCCTACGCCTTTGCTGGCGCATTCGAGTTTGCCCGCGCTGAAGTGCGCTGACCCACGCGGGGTCGGCCAGGGCCCAACAGCCTGCGGCGTATCGCACTCATTGCGTTGACGGTCGCCGTCCGCCGCTCGCCCTTCACTCACGCAGGGCGGACGTGAGCGTTGCCGTGAAAGGGGCTATGGTCTCATCCACCATGAACACCATCGCTACCGTGATTCCTGTCATTCGCGCGGTGCCGCTGATGACGCTGTTGCTGCTGGCAGGCTGTGGCGCACCCGATGCCCCGCCATCCGTGGCTTCAGACGGTGCTCCCCGGAAATTCTGGAATGAACTCACGGCACTTTGCGGCAAGGCATTCCAGGGACACATCACCTCGAACGAAGGCGGCGGCGCCGCACCGGATCCGTTCGAAGGACAGGCGCTGATCATGCATGCTCGCGAATGCTCATCGACGGCGATCCACGTACCGTTCCATGTCGGTGACGATCGCTCGCGAACCTGGGTGTTCACGCGTGTCGGGGATGCCATCCAATTCAAGCACGATCATCGGCACGAAGACGGGTCGTCAGATGCCGTCACGATGTACGGTGGTGACTCGATCGAGTCTGGCAGCGCATCGAAGCTGAGCTTCCCCGCCGACGCCGAATCGAAAGCCATGTTCGAGCGTGAAGGCCTGACGCCCTCGATCGACAACACCTGGCTGGTAGACATCGTGCCAGGCGAACGTCTCAGCTACGCACTGGTGCGCCCCGGACGTGAGTTCCGCATCGACTTCGATATCACGCGTCCCGTCGACACACCGCCGGCACCCTGGGGCCACTGACGTCCGTAAGCGGCGCTTCGTGTGCCGATGACTCTCCTCGCTCTGCGGCAACCTAGAACGATTTGTGCAGCGAGGTATTGCCTTCTCCCACGCCCGCACGCCACCCTTGCGCATGGCATCCGGACTTGCAGCACTGCTCGATGACGTCGCGGCGATCGCCAAACTGGCGGCCGCATCCCTGGATGATGTGACGGCGGCGGCCGGCAAGGCCGGGTCGAAAGCGATCGGTGTCGTGGTCGACGACGCCGCCGTGACGCCCGGCTATGCCATGGGCTTCACGCCCGACCGCGAGCTGCCGATCGTCTGGAAGATTGCGCTCGGATCGTTACGTAACAAGTTTCTGTTCCTCCTGCCTGGTGCACTGCTGCTGAGCGCCTTCGCGTCGTGGGCGGTGACACCGATTCTGATGCTCGGCGGCGCTTATCTGTGTTTCGAGGCCACCGAGAAAATCATCGAGGCGGTCGCGAAAAGCGCCGGAAAAGCCGATGCAGCGCCCCAGGTATCGCAACTGGCACTGAGTTCGGCAGCGCTGGAAGCACAGAAAGTATCCGGCGCCATTCGCACCGACCTCATTCTGTCGGGCGAGATCATGGCCATTGCGCTCGCCACCGTGGCCGACCGTCCCCTTGCCATCCAGGCAGGCGCGCTCGTCATCGTGAGTCTCGGCATCACGGCCGCGGTGTATGGCGTTGTCGGACTGATCGTCAAGATGGACGACATCGGAGTGCACCTCGCACGACGAGATTCGACAGTCACCCGCACCTTCGGACGAGGACTGGTCAAGTCGATGCCGCATCTTCTGCAAGGACTGAGCGTCGTCGGCACAGCGGCCATGCTGTGGGTCGGCGGCGGCATCATCGTGCACGGGCTCGAACACTTCGACCTGACACTGGTACCGCACCTCATCGAACGACTCTCGGCGTGGGTTGCGCACGCTCCGGGAGTTGGCGCAATCGCCGGATGGATTGCTTTTGCGGTGTGCTCGGCCGTACTCGGAATCATCATCGGCGGTGTGATCGTCGCCCTGGTGCATGCGGTGTCAAAGCGCAGGCACTGAGCGACGACCCCCAGGCGTACGATCGCAGAGGATCAGCTCTCCAGCGTCGTCTCCATCGTAATCGTCGCTTTCAACAGCTTCGACACCGGACAGTTCGTCTTCGCCTTGTTGGCGATGGACTCGAACTTCGCCTGATCCGCCCCGGGAATTTTCGCCTTCACCGTGAGATGACTCTTCGTGATCTCGAATCCCTCGCCAACCTTGTCGAGCGTCACGGCGGCGTGAGTCTCGATTCTTTCAGGAGTCAGACCCGCCTCACCGAGCATCAGCGACAACGCCATCGAGAAGCATCCCGCATGCGCGGCGCCAATCAGCTCTTCAGGATTCGTACCTTTGCCATTTTCAAATCTCGACTTGAATCCATAGGGCGCTTCCTTGAGCACACCCGTCTCGGTCGAGATCGTCCCGCCACCTTCCTTGATGCTGCCCTGCCACACGGCCCACGCTTTCTTGATCATCGATCTCTCCTCGTCAGTGAATCACCTGTCCGCCCCAACTAGAGAGACGTTTCGCCCCTGACGATGTTCCAGGATGCGGCGAACCTTCCGGGCGCCCGGATCTGCCCCAACTACGAATCGTCACGGCGGCGGTGGGAATCGATACTGGCGCTCGCACAGAGGGGTGATGCCATGTCCCTGCCGCTCGCTGACTATTTCGCGCACGCGTCCAATGTGCTGCTTCTCATCTCGTACTCCGTACGCGACATCCTGTGGCTGCGATGGTTCGCGGTCGCCGCGGCGTTCATCGTCATGCCCTACTATCTCGCACAACCCACCATCCTGTGGCCTCCGGTCATGTGGGGCACGGTGTTTGCGATCATCAATCTGTATCAGATCGCGCGGATCTACGCAGAACGGCGGCCGGTGGTACTGTCCGCCGATGAGCAGCGGCTCTATGACCTCGCCTTCCGGGTGTTGCGGCCACGCGAGTTTCTGGCGTTCGTAATGCTCGGCGAGTGGCGCACGGCGCAGCCCGGTGAAGTGATACTGAAACAGGGTGAAACCACAGCGAGCATCAGTATCGCCATCGAGGGATCAGCGCAGATCTGTCGCGATGGACAGGTGCTCGGCGCGCTCGCACCAGGTCACGTCATCGGCCTGGCGTTGGCACTGACGGGCACGCCGTCGCTGATCGAGGGCAGATTCGCCGAGCGCGGCCGTTACATGCGTTGGCCGGCGCTCGATGTACGCGCGTTTACCGATAGCCGACCGGAACTACGCGCCAAGCTGCAGTCCCTCGTAAACCAGGATCTGGCGCTGAAAGTCGGACGGATGGTTGCGCGGGAGATCGAGTGACGGCCGCTGCCTCACTTGAGCAGGTGCGCATCTTTCGATACGCACCTGCCGTCCATGACCGTCTATTTTTCGAGCGTCACAACAGGCGCGAAGCCGCCAAAGATCATCCGTTTACCATCGAACGGCATCGGGTTTTGCGGACCCATGCGCGGATCGGTCTTCACCACCTCTTCCATTTTTGACATCGCGGCATCACGTGTCTGCTTGTCCGGCCATTCGATCCAGGAAAAGACCACGGCCTCATCCGCCGTCGCCTGCACGGCCCGCCGGAAATCAGTGACCTTGCCATCCGGCACATCGTCACCCCAGCACTCCACAACCCGGATGGCGCCCAGATCCATGAACACGCTGTCGCCCTTGTTCGCATGGTCGATGAACTTCTGCTTGTTGTCCTTCGGTACCGCGATCACGAAACCATCGATATATGACATAGCCACTCCTGGGATTGATCTCACTCCAACCACCGACACATCGCCCCGTGTGCGAACCACAACCCGGCAAGGCGCTCGATAGTTGCCTGTGACCAGGACGTTCGAGCGCCGACGAATCCGACATATCCCGGATAGATCAGGCAACTGAGCCACGCGCATCGCGGCGCAGCAGGTGAGTATCCGACGGCAAGCCGTAGCGCACTGACTTCTCGCCTGCATCGATTGTCCCAATCATGGCCTATGGTTTCCCCGCCGCGATCAATGCAGGCAACCGCGCCATGTCAGCAATGACTTGATGGGCACCCGCGGCCATCAGCTTTGCAGCCGGCGTGTGCCCCGCATAGCCGACCACCGTCATGCCTGCGGCGACGGCTGCCGCCACCCCCGTGGGGGAATCCTCGACGGCCACGCAGGCGCGCGCATCGGCTCCGAATCTGTGCGCCGCCAGCAGGTACACATCCGGCGCAGGTTTCGGATGCGCGACTTCAGTGACGCTCACCAGCCGCCCCTCGAAACGCGGCAATAACCCGGTCAGCCCGAGGCTGAGGCGCATCTTCTCGATCTCGCCGCTGGAAGCGACACACCAGGGCAACCGGATCTCGTCCAGTGCGGCCTCGATATTCGGTAGCGCACGCAGCCCGGTCTCGAAGGCCTCGCGCAATCGCTGCCTGAACGACCTCATCATGTCGACGCCAACGTCCCTTCCCAGCATTGCATTGAGAATGTCGACGCATTGGGCCGTGGATCGTCCAAGAAATGTGTCGAAAGCCGCTTCCGTGGTCAACTGAATGTCGACTTCCGCCAGCAGCTGCACGAGCACCTCGTGGGCAAGCCGTTCACTGTCCACGAGCACGCCGTCGCAATCCAGAACGAGTAATTCAAATGTCACGCTGTTGATCCTGGCATTCCACAAGGACCGGCGACGCCGGCCCCAAAGGCGGTCGACTTTGCATCACTCATGGGTCGATTGGCAGTCCCGGCGTAAAATCGTCGACCTCCGAGCGCGAGGACCAGATGCCGAAATGTCTCGTCACCCCTCATCCTTCAGGACGGTCGTTCGCCGGTCCGGATCGCGCTTCGTCGCATGCAACTGCTCCAGTACTGACGGAAATGCATAGTCGGCACAAATAACGGGAGGGACGAACGGTGAGCCGACGCAGAACGATCCTGAGTGGCATAGCGATCTTCCTGGCCGTCACACTGGCTGGGCTGGCCTTCGCACTCAGCTACAACGCGCCCTGCACGACAGCGGAGCCGACGCCTCAGGCAACATCGCGGATGACGGCCGCCGTGGCACGCTGCTATGGACCACCGGACGTGATCCAGCTCGAAGAGGTCGCGAAGCCAGTGCCCGCCGACGACCAGATCCTCATCCGAGTGCACGCCGCCTCCGTGAATCCGCTGGACTGGCGCATGTTGCGAGGCAGTCCGTACTTGCTGCGATTGCAGCGCGGTCTGGGCACACCGGGGGTGGCGCGGTTCGGCGCTGACTTCGCTGGCACGGTGGCAGCGGTCGGCAGCAGCGTCACGAAATTCAAATCGGGAGACGCAGTGTTCGGGGCTGCGAATGGCGCGCTGGCTGAGTACATCACCAGGCGCGAAAATGGGCCGCTCGCCGTGAAGCCCGCCGGCATCACGTTCGAGCAAGCCGCGTCTGTCAACGTCGCCGGGATGACCGCACTGCAAGCGCTGCGTGATCACGGGAAAGTACAGGCAGGCGACAAGGTACTGATCAACGGCGCATCGGGCGGCGTCGGTACGTTTGCCATCCAGATCGCGAAGACGCTCGGCTCCGAAGTGACGGCCGTCTGCAGCACCAGGAACGTCGAACTCGTGCGCTCGCTGGGCGCAGATCACGTCGTCGACTACACGCAGGCGGATTTCACGAGGAGTGGGCAGCGCTACGACGTGGTCATCGACAACGTCGCCAATCGATCGTTGTCCGATCTGCGCCGCGCTCTCAAGGCAGATGGTCGGCTCGTCATCATCGGCGGCGCCCATGGAAACTGGATCGCACCCTTCTCCCTGCCGCTCAAAGCATTCATGACGGCGCCGTTCGTCGATCAGAAGATGGGCATGATGATCGCGCAGTCGACACAGAAGGATATGCAGTTCGTTGCAGATCTCATGGCCTCCGGAAAACTGACGCCGGTAATCGATCGCACCTATCCCCTGAGCGAGACCGCCGAGGCCATTCGGTATCTGGAAACGGGACGCGCCAGAGGCAAGGTCGTCGTGGTCATTGCGCCGGGGCCGACCTGACGGACGTTTGCAGGAAGCGCCGTCCATTCCTTTCTGCGATGTTCGTGGAGCCTGGGACAGGTTACATCAGACCTTGTGAATCTCCGGTCGCCCGACACGCATAGTCGAATCCGGAAACTCATCACCGGTAGTACGTACGTGATCGAATCGGATTCCAGATGCCCGCTGTAAATCGCTTAGTCCATTCGGTCAGTGACTGTTACGCGGCCAGGTCTGTAGATTCGACTCTCGCAAGGGCGCACGCCGTGAAGAACCCAAGGAGCAGGAAAAATGAAAGTCGCATATTCTGCAGCAGGAATTTCCGTCAACGACCGGCACATTCTCGGCCATGTGATCATAGATAGCGCAGCGAACACGCAGACCAGCGGTATCGCGTACAAGATCGATGCCTACCACTTCGCCTGCGACGCGCTCATCTATTCGGGCGCCGGAGCTGCCTCCGACCAGATCGTCATTCTTCGTGGTCCGACTCCGGACAAAGTCGTACCCTCTGGTTCACGCTGGCGGATGGGGCAATGGCATGCCGACTCGGGGGTGGTCCTCAAAGGGGTGGACGCCGCCGCATTGGCATCGACCACGGCGTTTTATCAACGCCTGCCACCGATCATCGAACTGCAATGTGATTTCACGCATGAACCGCCGTATGGCCCCTTTGCGCCGAAGTCCTGGCTCAAGTTGATCTGGAATCCGCAGTTCGTGCTGCTACCCGGAGTGAAGCCGACGTTTTTCTCCAGCTGACGCAGCGCGTTAACCCTGTATCTGTCACAACCACGCATCCGTGACAGATACAGAGGCGTAAGTGAGAGCATGGCGAGTGTAGATCCGTCGCTTGCCAGACTCGCCGGAGCGCCATTCTTTTCTCCTCAGCGATTAGCGCGTATCACCGGGTTGAATGTGCCACCCTGTGACGTTGTAACTATCGTTTCAGTGTGGAGAGAGTCATGGCCGCCGATGTTCTGCTCGATGGCGTTAAGACGGACACCGTGGGCCGCGAAGTATCGATCCGCATGATCGGCAGCCAGATCCCGCCGGTGAGCATGTCGATACAGATTGCGATCACGGGAGCGGCCACGGTCGCCATTCAGGGTCGCCTGCATCGCAATGCTCCCTGGGCGCAGATTGGCGAAACGCACGACACATCCTGCCTGCTCTACATCAGCCCGATACCGATGTTGCGCGCCGTCAGCACCGGCACCGATGCCGGGGCATCCGTTTCTGTCTGGGCGGCCTGGGGCATTTGAACCCGCGTACTGACGCGATGTTCCTGTCGATGACACTGCAATGAGGCAGAAGGACGAGCCCGCCGATCTTCCGCGGATTTGTCGCTCATCAGCGTCCGGGCCTGGTCGTGCACCCTTGCGAGCGGGCTGGTAGATTCTCCGTGTCCCAGTCGGGACACGCATACGCGCTTTCGCCAGCGCGCATCGCGCCCTTGCGAACAGGACCATCGATGACGCGCAGCCACCGTCGGACCGTTCCAGGCCGAACCGATCTCGCGATCCGGATTCTCGCTGCGACATTCATTGCAGGACTACTGCAAATGCCTGCGTGGCATGCGCGGGCAGACAGTGCGCCAGCGCAGTCCGGCGCGAGCGATGCGAAGACCCTGGCGAAGATCGATGAGATCTTCGCGGACTATGCCCTCGACTCCCATATCCCCGGGATGGTCTACGGAGTCGTCGCCGACGGCCGGCTGGTGCATGTCCACGGCCTCGGGGTCCAGGATTTCGAATCGAAGCGGCCCGTCACGGCAGATACATTGTTCCGCATCGCTTCGATGACGAAGGCGTTCACAGCGCTGACCGTCCTGCAGCTGCGTGACGAACGGAAGCTGCAACTCGATATCCTGGCGGAGAACTATGTCCCCGAAATGCGCAGCTGGAAGTATCCGACACAGGATTCGCCGCGCATTCGCGTGCGTGATCTGCTGAATCACACCGGCGGACTCGTGACCGACGATCCCTGGGGTGACCGGCAGACTCCGCTGCCGGAGGCCGAGTTCTCACGATTTCTGCGTGCAGGGGTGCCGCTCGCACATGCGCCGGGCACCGCCATGGAGTACTCGAACCTGGGATTCGCCCTGCTCGGTCGCACGATCACCAATGCCTCTGGCAAACCGTACGCAGAGACCATTGCGCGAACGCTTCTGCAACCACTCGGCATGCAATCGTCGGGTTTCAGCGTCGATGCCGCGCCCGCGGACCGTCGTGCCCTGGGATACCGATGGGAAGATGACACCTGGCAACCTGAGCCGACGATGATCCATGGCGCCTTCGGCGCCATGGGTGGACTTCAGACGAGCGCCAACGACTACGCGAAGTGGGTGGCCTATCTGCTGTCGGCATGGCCGCCACGCGACGACGCAGACATCGGACCGGTAAAGCGCGCAACCGTACGCGAGCTGGCGCACGGATCGAATTTCCCACGACTGCGGCAACGTGCTGGACACAGCGGCGCGGACGCGTGCCGGCAAGCGGCAACATATGGCATGGGCATGTGGGTCGCGGTCGACTGCGACCTGGGACTCACGCTCAGCCACAGCGGGGGATATCCCGGCTATGGATCGCATGTGCTGCTGCTGCCGGATCACGGCGTCGGCATTTTTGCCCTGGCGAACCGTACCTACGCGGGCCCGTCCGGCGCAGTGTGGGACGCGGCCGTCGCATTGCACGATGCAGGATTTTTCAAGGATGGGTCGTTGCCGGTGAGTGCAGATCTGGCAAGCGCCTATCTTGCCGTCGGAACGATCTATCGGGAGGGCGATGTCGGCGCGGCCGGCGATCGGCTCGCAATGAATTTCCTGATGGACCGCGATGCGCAGGGTTGGCGACGCGACCTCGCCGATCTGAGGAAGAAAGTGGGCGAATGCGATACGACAGCCACCGTAAAACCGACCGGCACACTGTCGGGTGACTTCACCTGGCGTTGCTCCCACGGCCGGGTAGCAGGAAGCGTGCTGCTGGCGCCGACGCAGCCATCCAGCATTCAGAGCCTCAAACTCGCAGTGAAAGCGCCCTGACGCGGCAGCAGCGACCGAAAAAATCATCCTCTGCCATGCGCGCGGTCGTGCCGGGCATCCGTCTCAAAGCGTGAAGATCACACGCCAGCTCACCACCAACTGGTTCGCGCGACGTGTCGATGAGCGCTACCGGAATCAGGTGCCGCAGAATGTGGCCAGCACACGCTCCGCGGGCTGCGGCGGCAATGCGTACTCGGCGTTCTCAGGCTGAGACTCATACGGGCGCTGCAGGATTGCGAGCAGCTTGTTGAATGGCGCCATGTCACCGTGATCCGATGCCGCATTCAACGCTGCCTCGACGCGATGATTGCGCGGGATGAACGCAGGATTCACGCGCCGCATGTTCGCCGCCCGGTCGGCAGCGGTCTGCGGATCGCTTGCCAGGCGCGCACGCCAATCGCGCAGCCAGTCGGGCAGGTCGACGCCCTCACCGAACAACCCACGCAGCGCCTGCTGATCGTTGGGGTCGGCAGCTGCGTCAGCGAGCGCACGGAATGTCAGCGTGAAGTCCGCGTGTGCCGCGTGCATCGCAGTCAACAGACGCCCGATCAGTTCCATATCGCCATCGGCCAGCGCTACCAGCCCGATCTTCTGGCCCATGGCGGCGAGGAAGTTCGTGTTGACCTGCACGAGGAAGGATTGCAGCACCTGCGTCGCAACACTGACCGCTCGTTCCGAATCCGTATCGATGAGCGGCAGCAGCGTTTCCGCGAATCGCGACAAATTCCACTGCGCGATGGCTGGCTGATTCACGTACGCATAGCGGCCGCCTCGATCGATGGAACTGAACACGGTACCCGGATCGTATTCGTCCATGAATGCACAGGGCCCGTAGTCGATCGTCTCGCCGGAGATCGCCATGTTGTCGGTGTTCATGACGCCATGAATGAAGCCGACCCGCATCCAGTCCGCGATGAGTGCGGCCTGGCGCTCGGCGACCGCCTTGAGCAGTGCCAGTGCGGGCACGGTGTCGTCGCGGACCTGCGGATAGTGACGCGCGATGACATAGTCGAGCAGTTCGCGAATCGCCTGTTCGTTGCCTTGTGCGGCAAAGTACTGAAAGGTCCCGACCCGCACATGACTCGCAGCGACGCGGGTCAGCACGGCGCCGGGCAGCGGGCGATCACGAAACACCTCTTCGCCGGTCGCGACGACTGCCAGCGATCGCGTCGTAGGGATTCCGAGCGCGTACATCGCTTCACTGATCAGGTACTCGCGCAGCATCGGCCCCAAGGCCGCCAGGCCATCACCATTGCGTGAGAACGGCGTCGGGCCGACGCCTTTGAGCTGCACGTCACGCAGGACGCCCTCGCGATCGCGGAGCTCGCCGAGAAGGATCGCGCGTCCGTCACCGAGTCGCGGCACGAACCCGCCAAACTGATGTCCGGCATAGGCCATCGCGATGGGCGTCGCGTCGTCGGGTAATTGATTCCCGGACAGCATGACTGCCGCCGATTGTTCGATCGCCTCGGCATCGAGCCCCAACTCGGCAGCGAGCTGCCGGTTGAAAACGATCAGCCGTGGATTCGCGACGGTGGCGGGACTGACGCGCGCGTAGAACGATGCCGGCAGTGCGAAATAACTATGTTCGAAACCCAGTTGCATAAGCTCATGGTACCCGCGTCGGGCGAGCTGCGCCGCGAATACCCCGTTGAATGCCTGAGGCGTGCGGAGCTCGCAATCGCGCTTACAAGTCCGTCACCGCCGGAATGATTTCGCGACCGAACCGTTCCAGCGGAACGATCTCGTGCACATTCGGCATGTTGAATATCACGTGCTTCACGCCGACCGCCGCGAAGGCGCGACATTTCCCGATGATATCGTTCGCGCTCATTTTTCCCGGAGCGAGATGCACGGTATTCAGCACGGTGGTATCGATCGTGTTGAAATCACGACCCAACCGGTCGCAGTGCGCCTTGAGCACTGCCAGCTTCTGCTCGACCGCCGCAGGTTCGCCAAACAGATTGCAGGCATCGGCGTACTGCGCCACCAGTCGCAGCGTCTTTTTCTCGCCACCACCGCCAACCATGATCGGCGGATGCGGACGCGACAGTGGCTGCGGGCTGCACAGCGTCCGGGCCAGCTGGAAATGCTTGCCCTGGTACGGGCCATTGTTGTCCGACCACATCTGCTTCGCGATCTGCAGCGTTTCTTCCAGCCATTCGAATCGCACGCCGAGCGGTGGAAAGGGCGTACCGAGGCCGCGCGACTCTTCTTCATTCCACGCCGCTCCGACGCCGAACCAGGCACGACCGCCGGAGAGCACATCGAGAGTCGTCACGGTTTTGATAAGGATCCCGGGATGGCGATAAGTCACTCCGGTGACCAGCGTGCCCAGCTGGATGCGCTGTGTGACCGCCGCCATCGCCGCCAGTGCGGTGTATCCCTCCAGCATGTCGTGCTCCGGCGGACCCACGTACGTGATCTGGAAGAAGTGATCCATGACCCAGAGACTGTGAAAGCCGGAGTCGTCGGCGGTGCGGGCAATATTCGCAAGCGTGCGGCCGATCGCCGCGGCGCCGCCGGGCCATGTGAAATTTGGAACCTGCAGTCCGATTTTCATGGGGAGATCTCCTTGAGTCCGGCCAGTCGGATTCAGCTTGTGAAATTACGCCCACCCGAGCAGAAAATCAGCGGCCCTCGAATCGACCGGGGCGCCGCTCGGTCATGGCGCGAACTCCTTCGGCGAAGTCCGCAGTGTTCTGCAACTTGAGCTGCTCCCGATGCTCGTGCGCGAGTGCGGCGCGAATGTCATCGACGAGGCCCGCTCGCAGAGTGGCGCGCGTGGCCAGCAGGGAAAGTGGCGCGTTCTCAGCGACTTCACTGGCGAAAGCGAGCGCGGCCTCCAGCAGCCCGTCGCTCGATGCGAGACGATCCACGAGCCCCCAGGCTGCAACGTCTTCGGCCTTGTAACGAGCACCGGTGAGAAACATCTGGGTCGCCCGCTGGTGACCGATGACGCGCGGTAATGAATGCGTGAGGCCGAAGCCTGGATGGAAACCGAGCTTCACGAAATTGGCGGCAAAGCGCGCCTCGGCAGTGGCCACGCGAAAATCAGCCGCGAGCGCGAGTCCCAATCCGGCTCCCACGGCCGCACCCTGCACGGCCGCAACGATTGGTTTTCGGCTGGCGAAAATCCGCACTGCCTGCGCATAAAACTCCGCCAACGGATCGTCACCGACAGCGCCAAAGCCATTGGGAGAAATCAGATCCGCACCCGCGCAGAACGCCTTGCCGTCCGAAGCGAGCACCACTGCCCGTACCTGCGGATCTGCATCCGTGGTCTCGAGACAGTCGGCAATTTCGCGCAGCAGGCTCACGGTGGCGAAGTTCTGCGGCGGATTGCGGAAACGCAGCAGCCGGACGTGGCCGTGCGATTGCACGTCAACTCGTTCGTTCATGGACTCGTGTACTTGCAGGGATAGAAGGAAGTTTCAAGGGTAGCGGCCGCCACGGGAGCAATGCCAGAGCACTCGCCGCATCCGAAAAAAACCATGCAGGTTCTTCCTTGAAGAGCCCAATCCCGCCAGAATCCGCCAAGCCCGACAACAAGGATCCGCAATGAGTCGTCACAAGAACAGGAACCCGCGGCCAGTCGTTGCGATTGTCGCGAGCGCGGCGCTACTGATGAGCGTCGCAGCGTACGCGAATGAAGCATGTCTGCTGACACCCCAACAACTGCAGACGCTGACGGGTCGCACCTTCGCCGAGGGTCAGGCCAGCAGGAATCCGGGCGATGGCTCGCCGTTGTGTCACTACGCCGAACAGACGAACCCGCAGCGCAAGCTCACCATCGGCGTCAGCTCGACCAATGCAAAGCAGCAGTTCGACAGTCGCCTGCGCATGCTGCAGATGGGCGGCAAGTCGATCGAACTCGAGGGCGTGGGTGACAGAGCGTACTACAACGGCACGGCTGCCGGCGTCCTGGCTGGCAGCAAGCTCATCGCTATCAGCAATCTGCGGCGCGCCTCCGATCCGAAAATCGAATCGGACAAGGTGATTGCGGCACTGCGGGCAGCACTGCAGAAGCAGTGATCGTCGGAGCTGGACGCGTGAATTCGCTATCTCCGATCAGATCGGTCAAGCTGTAGCGCAAGAGATTGTCCATGCGCTCGGCGTGCCTATCCGCTGTCAGCGTATCTTCCAACGAAATCCGGGTACTCCATGGCAAAGCCACCGAACTACAAACAGGACAAGAAGCGCCGCGAAGAGGCCCAGAAGCGCAAGAATCAGGAAGAACAGCAGCGCAAAGCAGAGCGCAAGAGCAAGGATCCGTCCTTGCTGCAGTAGCGTCTTTTCCCTACTCCAGCGCTGCGCGAGCACCTACGCACGCCGCGAAAGGCCAGCCGGCCAGGGGCCTTTCGTGTACGCTGCGCCGCCCGGCCAGTTCCTGACGGTTCATCGTCGCTGTTGCCCCACGGAGACGACGATGGATTGGACGATCGCGGAAACCAATTGGCACCAGTTCAGAGGTCGGATCCGCGCAAGGTGGATCAAGTTCGACGAAGGCCAGCTCGACACCATTGCAGGCAAGCGCCCTGAGTTGCTGAAAAGCATTCAGACGACCTACGGCGTGACTCGCGCGGAAGCCGAAAAGGAAATTCGTGCGTTCGAGGCGCGCAACAAGGATTACCGTCCGAAGTAGCCCGACGTTGGCGGCCTGCCAACGCCTCTCGTTTCTCGCTGAGCGCAAGCGCTCAGGTGCCCAGGTTCCGAAACCGCACGGGCAGACTCTTCAGCCACGCAGAATGACCATGCTGTTGCTCAGTTCGAACTGATCCGGCACTGCGGGTTCCAGCGACTCCACGACATTCCCGATCTCTCTGCTCGCGCACTGCTCTCTTGTTGCGCGAGAGCCAGTAGTGAACGTCAGGGCCGAAGGCCTGCTGGTTGGCATTGCCCCGATCCATTCGAACCTGTCCGGCTCCGCAAAGCACTGTGCGTCGCGATTGCCCGATGCCCGGCAGTGGTCGTAATCACCCTGAGCTCGCGGTCCGTCAATCGCGGAGCCGACGAGTCATCGATGCGGGAGTGAACGAGTCCCGAACTGAGATCGACGCGGGACTGAAGATGCCGCTGCTCGATGGCTTCGCGGCGCTGCAGTTGCATGACATTCTGCGTCCCGGAAACCTGCTCACGAGTGGGTCCGGCTTCCACGTGGAATTCCCCTCGGGTCACAGCCGGACAATCTGGAGATGCAGCGCTCGACTGTGATCGGCAGGAAATCCCACGGGAAAGCCGAACCCACAGGGGCCGCGTTATCGGCCTGCTTTCTTGGTCCGCTTGGCCGCTCGCTTCTCTTCGAGCGTCTTGGCCGGCTTCTTTTTCTGCTCGCGTTTCTGATCCTGTCCCTTGCTCATGATGCTCTCCCGTGAAGTACCCGCCACGTGATGTACCACACGCGCCGCGAGGAAGGGAGCGAGAATCCATCAGGTCCGACCACCCATCGCCGCCGCGGAAGATACGTCGGCGTCGCGGCTGCCTTGAGTTCTCCAGCGACAGCGGCAACGGTTCGCCTTGCACCGAACTCGGGTTGCGGATATCGAACATGCCGCTCGCGGGCGGGGTTCGATCAGTGCGCCGGGAAGATCTGTCCCTGCCTCTGACTGGCCATCGGATTGTGATCAAATAATCCGGCCCTGCAGCCTCGTGGCGGTAATCTTGCGGGCCTGAGTTGACGCACCGCCCGACATGGGAGATCCGCATGACTGATTCGCCCCCTCCGAAAACACAGTATCTGCTGCTGTCGCGCGGCCAGTGGAATCCGGAAATCTCCAGGGCGCAGATCCAGACGGCCATCGACAGCTTCTATGCCTGGCACGAGCGGCTGGTGGCGGAGGGAAAATTTCTACCGGGTCATCGACTGAAGATCGAGGTGAAGCTCGTCTCGCAGCTGGGCATCACGGACGGACCGTTCACCGAATCCAAGGAGGTCATCGGCGGCTACTGGTTCATCCTGGCGGACAGTCTGGAGGAAGCGGCGAGGATCGCAGCGGACAATCCGTGTATCGCCTGCGGTCTGTCCTTTGAAATACGTGAACTCGAACCCGAACAGGCGTCTGCTTACCAGCTGAGCAATGAAACGCCGCGGTAGGCATTCGGTGCACGCAGGCAGCTGGACCTGCGGCCAGACCGAACTTGCTGCCTGCCGTATCAGATCGGCGGCGCGCGCCATCCACCCGAACGCGCTTCGATATAGCCAGCCACTGCCAGGCAGCGATCTTCGCGCCAGGGCGCGGCGACGACCTGCACGCCGAGCGGCAATGAGTTATTGGTCGTGCCGGCGCGCACGACGGCAACGGGCCATCCGGTGCAGTTGAAGGCGCCGAGCAGGTTTACCGAACCGCCGCCGTCGGCAGCGTTGTAGATCCGATCGATCGGGGTCGCCGCGTTCTTCGACGCCGGGCACAGCAACACATCGAACTGCTCCATCCACGTGAGCAGTTTCGTCTTGATCTGATCGGCCTCGTCCCAGACGCGCACGTAGTCGGCCGTCGACATCTGCGGCGTCGATGCGATCAGTTCGCCCATCTCGGAAGACAGGTTCTTTGTTCCCCACTTATCGGCGAGGCGCTTGTACCACTGCCAGCCATCGCCCATCGCAAGCTTGCTGCTGGTCGCATTGAGCGCCCTGAGCAATTCCGTCGGGAACGCTTCTGTGACCGTCGCCGCATCGCCGACCCAGCCCGCGACCTGCCGGATCATCTTCTGTGTATCTTCATCGGCCTTGAACGACTCGCCGCCGCCGGCGAAAAAGCCCACGCGCAGTTTCTTGTCGATCTGCACCTTGCGGTAATCGCTCCACGGCACCGGAATGCACGCGGCATCGCGGTAATCAGGGCCACTGATTAGCGGCGTGATGAGTGCGAGATCTTCGACCCGACGCGTGATCGGTCCGAGCTGCTGCCACAGATCGAGCACGCCGCCATAGTCGACGATGTGTCCGGTACGAGGCACACGTCCGGCGGTCGTCTTGAGACCGGCAACGCCGTTGACATGCGCCGGCAGCCGGATCGAGCCTCCCAGGTCCGAGCCGATGTCGAAGGCCGCGCCGCCGGCCGCCACGATGGCTGCTGCGCCGCCCGACGAGCCCGAGGTCGTGAGCGTGAGGTCGTAGGGATTATGCGACGAACCGTACAGCTTGTTGCTGGAGGTATTGATGCCACCGACACCGCCGAGCGTGAATTCCGGCGTATTCGTCTTGCCGAGCAGGATCGCACCCTCGCGCCTGAGGCGTGCGACGACCGTCGCATCGCGCGCAGGAACGTACTGCTGACGCCCGTACGTACCGCCGGTGGAAATCACACCTTCGGTATCGAACGAATCCTTGATCGTCATCGGCACGCCGTGCAGTGCCCCCGCGAAATCGCGTCGTGCTGCGCGTTTGTCGAGTTCGGCAGCTTCCTTGCGTGCGCGCGCGAACGAGCGCATCACGACAGCGTTCAGGCGATCGTTCACTTCCTCCGTTCGCTGGATGTAGGCGTTGACCGCTTCGACGGCGGAAACCTTGCGTGCCCGGATCAGTCCTGCGAGCTTCGTCGCGGACATGAACACGATCTGATCCGACGTGTCCGTGGATGCGGCGCTCGCACTTTTGGCAGCGACGGCAGAGGTGGCAAATCCGGCGAGGCCGCGCAACAGGGCGCGGCGTGGAAGAACCGTGGAAGGAATTGCGGTGGTACTCATGATGGTTCCTCTGGAGCTCAAGCCGGTAACTTCGGCGGCACGAAGCCGCCGCTGTGTTTCTCGATGTGGGCCAGTGCGGCAATGACGACGTCATCGCGCCACGGCTGACCGACGACCTGCACGCCGAGCGGCAGACCAGGGTCTTCTTTCGACGTGCCCGCGCGCACGACACCCGCGGGCCAGCCGTTCGTGTTGAAGCCAGCCATGTAATAAGGATTGGCGCGTCCCGGCTTGGAAGGCGGCGACGGCGGCGATTCATAGCCATGCGGATTCCCCGCGCGCGTGCTGACCGGACACACGATGACGTCGTAGTTTTCAAACCAGGCCAGCTGCGCACTGCGTGCCGCGTCGAGCAATTCGTATGCGCGCGTGAACTCGCCCGCGGGCTTGGGATCGCCCGGATACATGAGCCCCGGTCCCGCCTGCTTCGTGCCTGCCCGCGCGAGCAAGGTCTTCGTGAGATAGCCGTCTGACGCTGAACTGACGACACCGCGTGCGTAGCCGAGCTCGCCCATCATCGGCGGCATGTCTTCGGTCACCCTGCAGCCGGCGGCGGCGAAGTACTGTGCGCAGCGCTTCACCATCGCCTGGATTTCCTGCGTCGGATGGTTCTCGCCGTTGGTCGCGAAGAATGCGACCCTGAGTTTGCGCACGTTCACAGCCCACGGATCGCCGAACGGCACCGGCGCCAGCGCGCAGTCGCGATTGTCCGGTCCGCTGATGATCGGCATCAGCAACGCGAGGTCCTCGACCCGCCGCGCGAGTGGTCCGGTCTCCTGAAAGCTGTCGTACGCGCCGCCGTAACCGACGATGTGGCCGAAGCGTGAGGTGCGACCGAACGTGGGCTTCAGCCCCACGACACCGTTGATATGCGCGGGATAGCGAACCGAGCCGGCGATGTCGGAGCCGATGTCGAACGATGCGCCGCCGGACGCGACGTTGGCGCCCGAGCCGCCGGAGGACGCGCCGGGCTGGTAGCGAATGTCGTACGGATTGTTGGTCATGCCGTAGACGAGATTGAAGGTGCCGCGGCCGCCGCCACCGAGTGTGAACTCGGGCGTGTTGGTCTTGCCCAGCATGATCGCACCGGCCGCCCGTGCCCTTGCGACGACGGTCGCGTCATAGCCAGGCACGAAGTCCTTCCGACCGAGCGTGCCCGCCGTCGAGACGACGCCTTCGGTGTCGAACGAATCCTTGATCGTCATCGGCACACCGTGCAGCGCGCCCAGCTTGTCGCCGCGCGCGAGCGCCCCATCGGCGGTCTCGGCCTCGTACAACGCACGCTCGAAGCACGTCGCCACCACCGCGTTGATCTTCGGATGCCACGCTTCGATCTGCGCGATATGCAGCTTCACGGCTTCGGCGGCAGAGATCTGCCTGCTGCGAATCAAACCAGCGAGCTTCGTTGCCGACATGAACAACGGATCGTCCGACGCATCAGTCGATGCGCGATACGCGGGCTGCGGCACATCATCGGCGCGCAGCCGGGAGGACACCGCCAGGGCGGCGGCGGTATAGCCGACTCCCCGCAGGAATTCCCGACGCAGCGGCACTACCGGTGCGAGCGATTTTTTGTTCATAGGCCTTTCAGATCTTCGGCGGCTTGTAGCCGCCCGTTCGCGATTCGATGTAGGCGAGCGCCGCAATCACGACGTCGTCGCGCCACGGCTGTGCGACGACCTGCACGCCGAACGGCAGCTCAGGATGTGCCACCGACTCACCGACACGCACGACACCGGCGGGCCAGCCGTTCGTATTGAAGTTGCCCGTGAACGAGAGCGACTTGGCTGGACGTTCCATCTCGGCGCGAACCTTCGCCAGATCACCGTCGTCCACCGGCAGCGGCACGCCGCGCGAAGAGACGGCGCAAATGAACAGGTCGTAGTTCTCGACCCACGCCAGCTGCTCGCTCTTCAGAACATCCATTTCTTCGCAGGCGCGCGTGAAATCGGCGCATGGCGTGGGCTCACCGCCGAACCACAGGCCCGGCGCCGCCTGCTTCGTGCCATGTTTGGCGAGCTGACGCTGCATCCAGTCCGCACCCGGGCCGGCAGAGAAGGCCGAGCGTGCTGCGCCGAGTTCCTTCACCTTCGGCGGTGCATCGTCCTTCACAGAACAGCCCAGCTCCTCGAAATAGCCGACACACTTCTTGAGCGCGGCCTGCACTTCGGGCGTGCCGTCCTCGGGAATCGCATACGCGACGCGCAGCTTCGTGAGGTCGACCGCCGCGGGATCGCCGAACGGCACGGGTGCCATGGCGCAATCTCTGTTGTCCGGCCCACAGAGAATCGGCATCAGGAGCGCCAGATCCTCGACCCATCGCGTGAGCGGGCCCGTTTCCTGGAAGCTGTCGAACGGGCCGCCGTAGCCGATGATGTGGCCCGTGCGCGGTGAGCGTCCGTAAGTGGGCTTCAGCGTGACGATGCCATTCGAGGTCGCCGGAATGCGCATCGAGCCGCCGTAGTCGGAACCGATGTCGAAGGACGCACCGCCGGCCGCAACGTTGGCACCAGAGCCGCCTGACGATGCGCCAGGCTGGTAATTCGGATCGTAGGGATTGCGGGTGACCCCGTAGACGAGATTGATCGTGCCCTTCCAACCGCCACCCAGTGTGAACTCCGGAGTGTTCGTCTTGCCGAGCAGGATCGCGCCCGCCGCACGCGCACGCGCCACGACCGTTGCATCCTGCGCCGGCACGAAATTGCGGCGACCGAGCGTACCGCCCGTGGACACGACGCCCTGCGTATCGAAGGAATCCTTGATGGTCATCGGCACGCCATGCAACGGACCCATCGACTCACCACGGGCAAGCGCAGCGTCCGCCGTCGCGGCCTCCTCGAGCGCGCGCTCGAAGCACATCGCGACCACGGCGTTGATCTTCGGATTCACCGCCTCGATGCGCGCGATATGCGTCCTCACCGCTTCCGTCGCGGACAACTTCCGGTCGCGAATCAGCTTCGCGAGGCGCGCCGCGGACATGAAAATCGGATTGTCCGACGTATCCGGCGAGACGATGGCCGAGGCCCGGGCGGGATTCGCGCGCAGCAGCGACTGCGCCATCGCGATGCCGGCAGCACTGGCCGCCGTCGCGCGCAGGAACGCGCGTCGCGAACTCGAATGTGCGTCCACTCGGCGAATGGGGCGACTCATCGACGGTACTCGAACTGTTCGCCGCGCAGGCGCGGCGTGAACTTCGCCACAGGCCTGTGCTGCGTCGCCTGTTCGAATGCATAGCCGTAGGCAAGCAACTTCGGCTCACTGAATGCAGGGCCGACGAATGAAATCGAGATCGGCATGCCTGCGCTGCTCAACCCGGCCGGCACGACCAGATCGGGGAAGCCCGTGATGTTGCCGATACTCGTCAGACCGACGCCGATCGGATCATCCTCCGGACGTTCCGGCGGCTTCGGCGGCACCTCGACGCGCCCCTTGAAGGGCTCATCGATCTCGATCCTGTGCGGCGCCCACGGCCGCGTCGGATACACGATCGCGTCGAGCTTGTGCTGCTCGAACACGCCCATCACGCCGTCCTGGACCATCTTCACGCCGTGCTCACGCAGCGAGCGGTAGGCGAACGATTCCATCGGCGGGCCGCCGACGGAGCGGCCTTTCAACCATTCATACACGCGCGGATAGGCGCCGACGCCGTTCGTGGGTTCACGCACCGCAAGCCCTCGCTCCGCGAGTTCGGCCATCGTGCGCGGATACTTCGGCTCGAGCGACGTGAAGTAATCGGCGAAGTAGATCGAGTTCTCGGTTTCGCACACCTTGCTCATCACGTACTGACGGGAGCGGCTGACGACCTGCACCGGATATTTCACCGGATCGATGACCTCCGCGCCGAGCTTGCGCATCTCCGCAATGGCCTGATCGAGCACGCGATCGACGTCGGGATCCACGCCACTGCCGGAACGTGCGATGCCGATGCGCGCGCCACGCAGCGCATTCTTGTCCAGGCCCTGCGTGTAGTCGTTGAGCGTGAGACCGATGCCGGCCTGCGAATCGAGATCCTTCGGGTCGTACCCGGCCATGATTCCCAGCGAGGCGGCGACGTCATAGACACTGCGTCCCATCGGCCCGGCGTAGTCGAACGAATAGCACGTCGGAATGATGCCCTCGCGCGAGATGAGTCCGCGTGTGCCCTTCAGACCAACGAGACCACCCACCGAGCTGGGACTGCGCAGACTGCCGCCCGTATCGGTACCCAGCGCCAGCGGCGCAAACCACGCTGCAACGCATGCGCCGCTGCCGCCCGAAGAACCTGCCGGCGTGTAATCGGGATTGAGCGGATTACGCGTCTGTCCGCCAATCGAGCTGTAACCGGAACCCATGGTGGCGAAATCGTCGAGATTCACCTTGGCGAAAATGATCGCGCCCGCTTCTCGCAAGCGGCGCACGAGCGTGCCGTCGTCCGGAGTCATTGCGCCGGCAAGCACGAACGAGCCGCCGGTGGTCGGCATGTCGACGGTGTCGATGTTGTCCTTGAACACGACCGGAATGCCGTGGAGCGGCGACCGCGGCCCGCTCTTCGCACGCTCGAGATCGAGCGCACGCGCCTGCTCGAGCGCAGTCGGGCTCAGGCTGATCACGCAGTTGATCTTCGGCCCCTGCTTGTCGTACGCCTCGATGCGCGCGAGATACATCGAAATGAGCTTCTCGGATGTCAGCGCGCCCGCGTCGAACGCGGCGTTGATATCCGCAATGCTCGCAGTGGCCAGATCGAACTTCGCCGCCTGCGCGGAAGAAACACCGACGCACGCGGCGAGCGCGAGTCCGACCAGTTTCTGAGCTGTTTTTCCATTCATCATCATGCTTCGTTGCCTGAGGGTTGTCGTCGCGTTCGATCTCGATGCCGCTTGCGAGGCAAGCGCGGCGAGACGTATCGCGCAAACGTCCGCCCGCGGCATCGCGGGCGGGCCACGTCATCGTCACCGTGCTCGTCAATTGAGCTTCATGCTGACGCCGAAGATGCCGTAGACGCCGGGTTGCTCGTAGCCCATTTCCTCGACGATCTCGCGATCGAGGATATTCTCGATACGCGCGTGCAATTCGATGCGGTCGGTCACGTTGAAGCGACCGGAGAGATCGACGCGGACATAGCTCGGATTCTGCAGATCACCCGCCCAGCGCAGGCGCTCGTCAGAGTAGTAACTGTTGACGGTGACACCCCAGCGCTCCTGGGACAGGCGCACGCCGAGGTTGGCTTTGTTCGGCGCAATCTGCACGGTGTCGAGCCAGGCGCCGCCGTAAGGCTGGTTCTCGGAATCGGTATAGGTGTAGTTGCCGTAGAGTTCGATCGAATCGGTCAACGTGTATTTCGTCGCGAACTCCACGCCTCGCGAGCGCTGCATGGAGCCATTGTTGTACTGCGCGCCGTACACGTTTGCCGGATTGTTCGCCGTGTAATCGAAGAAGATCACGTCTTCGATCTCCGCGTCCCAGTACGCGGCGTCGAACGAGAGATCACCGAAGCTCTGCCGGATACCGACTTCCAGCGTCGTACCGCTTTCCGGCTGCAGGTTGATGTTGCCGTAGCTCGTACTGAAGAGCTGCGACATCGTCGGCGCCGCGTAACTCGTGCCGTAGTTTGCGTAGACCGTGGTGTTGCTGGCGGCGATGAACCAGGCCGCGCCGACGTTGCCCGTCACCTCGGCGCCCCAACTGTCGAAATCGTCGCGACGCACACCCGCCGCGAGCGTCAGGGCACGGTCGAAAAGACCCATATCGCCGTTCATGAACAACGAAGTCGTCGCCTGCGAGCCCGACAATGCGCCCCAGGTTCCCGCCTGCGAAGCCTCCTGCTCGAGGCGCTCGATGCCCGCGATCACATTGTAGTTGCCGCCTCGATACAGCCAGTCATACGTGTACTGCTTGTTCTTGTCCTCGTAGAACGCGTCGATATCGAAGCCGTCGTCGTAAATCGGCACCAGTTCGCCGCGCTGATACACCACGGGGTTGAAGAACGGATCGTAGTACGTGAAGTCGTTGTACGGGGCGGGATGGTAACCAAGCAGTCCGTCGTCGAGATCGATGTTCTCGTATTCCTTCGTCGTGTAGCCGACGCGCAGTGTATGACTCAGATTGTCCGTGACGTTGTGCTTGACGTACCCGCCGATGACGTACTGCTCAGTGAGACTGTCGTTGTGCGGATCGCGCGTCTGAAATGCCCAGTGCGAATCGTAGGTCTGGCAGCAGTAGGCCTCGTCGAGCTCCGCCGTCTGGAATTCCGAATCGGAATAAAACGCGCTGACGCCGGCCTCGAACACGCCGCCGACGATGTCGAGTTTCAACTGTCCGGTGACGTCTTCGTAGCCCTCGCCCGGCTTCACACCGCCGCTGTCGGTCCGTGCGCCGTTGAACGAATACCGGAACTCCCCGTCGCCTGCCTGGGTGTTGCCCCGAAACGAAGCGCTCGCCTTCTTCCACTCCAGTGAGCCGGCCTCGAAATCGATTCCCGCACCCGGCCGTGCACCGCTTTTCGTCGTTATCGCGATCACGCCCGCCGTGGAGTTTGCGCCGTACAGCGTCGCCTGCGGCCCGCGCAGGATTTCGATGTTCTCGATCGCGCTCACATCGAGCTGCCCGAACAGATTGCCGACATCGCCGGAGCCGCCGGAATTCACTTTGATGCCGTCGATGACGACGAGAATCGACTGTGATGGCAAACCGCGCATTTTCGGATACGTGAACTGACCGGGACCGCCGGCCTGTTTGAATTCGAGTCCAGGCTGCATGCGCAGCACTTCGGTGAGATCCGTGAACGCACCCTGCTGAAGCGTCGCTTCATCGATGATCGTCACGGAATTGGTGAGTTCGATGACGGCCTTGGGAATTCGCGAGGCGTTGACGATGATGTAGTCGAGCGTTTCGTTCGCGCCCGGAGCCGACGTTGCATCGCTCGCTTGCGATTCGACGGCGATGAGTGTGGAAAGTGCCGCCAGCACAGCAACGGTGCTGCGCCGACGCCCGAGGCAACATGATGGTGCGGTTTGCATTTGTTTTTCCTTCAGCCCTGCCAGGTAGGAATCGTTCTTGGCGGACGCGATTTTTTTGCGTCCGTTATTAGGAAAGACGCAGCAGTGCTGCGTCTTTGTCAGCAGGTGAAATGAAAGAAAGTACGACTGAGGTGAATTGATTTCATCTCATGCGCGGCATCGTGATCGATGCAGTTGTCGGCGCAACGAATGGCCGCTGACTTAGACGGATGAAGATCTGGCGAACTACCGGGAATACGGAATTTCACACGGAGATCACGGAGGGCACGTCCTCTCGTCTTTTGTGGGTCCGGCTTCAGCAGGACATCCGAAGAATTGAGATGTTCGACTGCGACCGCAGGGAACCCCGCGGGGAAGTCGAACCCACAGTATGAAGTCGATCACCTTAAGCCAGTACCATTGGACTCAACCGGCGTTGACGTCGCTTATTCGCGCGACGGCGTTCCTTCCGTGCCGAGTTCCTGGAGAATCGGGCGAACGACGAGCGTCAGCACCCGATAGAAATACGACCAGTCAAAATCTTTCTTGTGCGACTGCTGCCCATTGGCGGCGAGCCACGCGGGAATCTCTTCGGGGGTGTTGTAGAGATCGAGCGGAATTCCCGCTCCCGGCTTCTTCGACGCGGCAAGGTCCACCACCGCGCGCACGATGAACCATGGAACACCATGTTCCGTGGCCGCATGGATAGCGGCGAAATCTTCCTGATCCACGATGAAATGTCGTGGCGTCGACACGCTCATGCGCTGCGCCGCCAGTTCTATACGATGCTGGAGCGTCGTGCGCAGGTGATAGCTCGTCACGAATTGCGCACCGCTTGCCGACCAGCCGTCGATCAATACCGATGGGCGATAACGCTCCGTCCCATGAAACGCGGCCACATCCGCGCCGATCGGCGGCAGTTCCACTGCCGCGACGCTGCGGTGCATGCGCGCGAGCATCTCTTGCTGCGGGAACAGTACGAGGCTCGCCTCCCGGCCCGCATCGGAGATCACTGGCTGGCCACGCATCTGCCATGTGAGTCCGGAGAATGCGCGCCCTTCACCGACCTCGAAGTCATACCAGTTGCCCTGGTCATGCTGGATCGCACCGGACGCCACCAGCACATCGCCGACACGCGTCGTGGGGCCGCCGCCGGCGATGCCGACGAATCCCATCACGCGGATATCGAAGTGCTGCAACAGAACGGTCGCGCCGATCGCCGCGTTGTTCATGTTGCCGCCGGCCACGCCGGCCACGATGCGGTTGCCGTCCAGCGTACCCACATGGAACTCGCGACCCACGATGCGATACACGCCACCGATGCGCGTGACAGCCACGATGTCGGCGATCTCTTTATAGGCCGAGGCGATGATGGCGATCGAGGGCTCGCTCCGCGGCCCCACACCCGGCGGCAGACGTATCCAGTCCTGCGCCGGTACGCTCAGTTGCGGATTCGACGCTCGCAATGCGGGCTCGGTGACTCCGTGGCGCAGGGCGATCTGCTCCCACGTCTCCTCGGTCGCCGTTCGATATGACACCGGCGCTATCGCCCATGCGTGCGGCCCGCACAGGAGCAGCATGACGAAACACCAAGCCCGCCAGCGGGACCACCGTGTCATAGCTTCACTTCAGACAATGGATGGTGGGACCCAGCCGCCGCTGCGGCCTTCGAGATAGCGCGCCACGGCGAGCGCGATGTCTTCACGCCACGGCGCCGCAACGATCTGCACACCGATCGGCATGCCGCCATCGGCAGACGTACCGCAACGTACGACGGCCACCGGCCAGCCGGTGCTGTTGAACGTACCGACATCGCTCAACACGCCGCTCCAATCACTGACAATCGCTGGATCCCAGTCGATCAGCGTCGCTGCGTTCTCGGCGACCGGACAGATCAGCACGTCGTACTTCGCGAACCAGGACAGAAGGCGCGACTTGGTTTCGTCCGCTTTCTCCGCGGCCTCGGCAAATGCAGACGACGAAATGGGTTTCGCTGCCGTGACGGCTTCGGCCATCGTGGGCGACAGGTGATTCGTGCCCCACTTCTTCGCGAGCCGCTGGTACCACGCCCAGCCATCGCCCATCGCCAGTTGACCGCGTGCCTTGTGCAAATCCTGAATCAACGCCGTCGGACAATCCTGATTCACGCTCGCGGCGATCTCGCCCAGCCAGGACGCCGCCTGGCTCACCGTACGCTGTACGTCCTCATGCACTTTCGACAGGCCATTCTGCGGATAGAAGGCAACGCGTAACTTCGCCAGATCCACTGCAGCCGGATCGGCCCACGGCACTGGCGCGCACGCCGCATCACGGAAGTCGGGCCCGCTGATGATCGGCGCCAGCAGCGCAAGGTCCTGGACACGGCGAGCCAGCGGACCCAGCTGCTGCCATGAATCGAGCACGCCGCCGTAGTCCACGATGTGTCCCGTGCGCGGCACGCGACCCGCTGTCGTCTTGAGTGCCGCGGTACCGGTCATGTGAGCCGGCAGGCGCAACGAGCCACCGATGTCCGAACCGATGTCGAACGCCGCACCGCCCGCTGCAACATTGGCGCCCGCACCGCCGGACGAACCCGACGTCGTGCGCGTGAGGTCGTAGGGATTGTGGGTCGAGCCGTGCAGCATGTTGCCCGTCGTGTTGATGCCGCCGACACCACCGAGCGTGAACTCCGGCGTGTTGGACTTGCCGAGCAGGATCGCGCCCTGGCTACGCAGGCGGGCCACGACCGCGGCATCCTTCTTCGGCACGTATTGCTGGCGACCATAAGTGCCGCCGGTCGAGATCACGCCTTCGGTGTCGAATGAATCCTTGATCGTCATCGGCACGCCATGCAGCGCACCGGCGAAATCGCCGCGCTTCGCCCGCTGGTCCAGCACCGTCGCTTCGTCGCGCGCACGCGCGTAGCAGGTCATGACGACTGCATTGAGCCGGTCATCGATCGCGATCTGTCTGCCGATGTAGGCATCCACGACTTCGCGCGCCGACAGCTTGCGCGAACGCAGCAGCGCGGCGAGCTTCGTTGCCGACATGAAAATGATCTCGTCGGAATCCTTGACCGCAACTGCCGCAGCCGACGTGGAGCGCGCTTGCAGCGGCGTCGAGTTCGACACGGCAGCCAGCGCACAAACGCTTGCGGCGCCACGCAGGAACGTGCGTCGCGGCAGACCGGACGGAGCGAAGGATGGAGTCGCTTGCAGGGTTGGATTCTGTTTCAAGGGAAGTGCCGCCGTTGGCTTCGTCGCATCTCGCGTCGACATGATTCGTTGCGCCGTGATTGTTGTGCTCAGAGAGGCGGCCGCTGATAGCCGCCCGTGTGATGCTCGATGTAGGCGAGCGCGGCAATCACCTGATCGTCCCGCCAGGGTCGGCCGATGACTTGCACACCCAGCGGCATACCGGGATCTTCGGCCGATGTTCCGGCTCGCACGACACCCGCAGGCCAGCCATTGGAGTTGTAGACGCCCAGATAGTACGGGCTGCGTGGACGCTTGCCGTCCTTGCCGGGCGGCGGCTGCGGCGGCGGCACTACGCGATCGAGCGGCAGTGCCGCTCTCAGACTCGCCGGACAGAGAATGACGTCATAGTTCTCGAACCATGCGAGCTGTTCGCTGCGTGCGGCATCCAGCTCTTCGGCGAAGCGCGTGAGATCGGCCGACGGCTTCTCCTGCCCACCCATCGGCAGGTGCGGATAGGGTTGGGTCGTTCCACTCTTCTCCAGCAGCCTGCGAGTCAGAAGGCCGCCCGTCGTACCGCTGAAGTCCCCACGCGCTCCGGCCAGCTCGCTCATTTTCGGCGGCATGTCTTCGGTGACGCGACACCCTGCCTGTTCGAAGAGTGCGGCGCAGCGCTTCACCAGCGCCTGCATTTCATCGCTCGGTCGGTTCAGGCCGTTCGTCGGATAGAAGGCCACGCGCAAACGCGACACATCGATGGCGGCGGGATCACCGACGGGTACCGGCACTGTGGCGGCATCCCAATTGTCCGGCCCCGCCAGGATCGGCAGCAGCAGTGCCAGGTCTTCGACCCGGCGCGCGATCGGACCGACCTGCTGGAAGGAATCGAACAACCCGCCGTAACCGATGATGTGACCGGTGCGCGGACACAGTCCCTGCGAAGGCTTGAGTCCCGCTACGCCGCACGCATGCGACGGATCGCGAATGGAGCCGTACCAATCCGAGCCGATGTCGAAGCTCGCACCGCCCGCCGCGACATTGGCGGCAGAGCCGCCGGACGAACCGCCGGGCTGGTAGTCGGGGTGGTATGGATTGCGCGTCAGTCCGTAGATGAGGTTGTCGGTCCCGCGCGGCCCGATCCCCAGCGTGAACTCCGGTGT
Source organism: Povalibacter sp. (assembly GCF_036520495.1). GTDB lineage: Bacteria > Pseudomonadota > Gammaproteobacteria > Steroidobacterales > Steroidobacteraceae > Steroidobacter. The sequence goes on from NZ_DATDJO010000038.1 coordinate 70,014, forward strand.
GTTGGTTTTTCCAAGCAGGATCGCACCGGCTGCACGCGCACGCGCAACGACTGTGGCATCTTTTGCTGGAACGAACGTCTTGCGCCCGAGCGTACCGGCGGTGGACACGACCCCTTCGGTATCGAAGGAGTCCTTGATCGTCATCGGCACGCCATGCAGCGGGCCGAGCTGCTTGCCGCGGGCCTGCGCATCGTCCGCATCGCTTGCTTCCTGCAGGGCGCGCTCGAAGCACATCGCGACGACCGCGTTTATCTTCGGACTCACCGCCTCGATGCGTGCGATGTGAAGCTTTACGACTTCAGTGGCGGACAACTGCTTCGCACGAATCAGCCGCGCGAGCTTCGCGGCCGACATGAACAGCGGATCGTCGCCGCTGTCGATGTAGCGCTGTGACACCGCGCCCTGCGTGGTCGCAGCGGACGCCGCACCGAAGATCGGCACACCAGAGAACAATGAACGCCGGGATAGCTGGGGCATGGCACTTTCAGATCGAAGGTTGGTGATGGCCGAGGCTCGAGAGTACGAAGCAGCGCGCTATGTTCATTGTTTGAATTCGAACCTCTCACCGGCCAATGCCGGTGTCGATGATGGCGCCCGACGATGATGGGTCGCTGCTTCGTAGCCGCTCGCCAGCCTGATCAGGACCGGCTCGGAAAACTCGCGGCCGAAAAACTGCAACGCGAACGGCATGCCGTCGGCCTTGAAGTAGCCCCCGGGCACGAGCACGGTCGGCAGTCCCGTATAGGCATGCAACCCATTGCGCATCTCACGACGCGAGATTGCATCGAAGGGAGCACCCTGCTTCGGCGCGGTCACCGTGCGATACGGCAATACCAGCGCGTCGAGTTGAAACCGATCGAGCAATCCGACCAGTGCATCGCGCAACATGATCTGCTGCTCGCGTGCAGCGAGGAACGGCGCATGATGATCGATCGAGCGCAGTGCCGCCACTTGCCGCAGCGTGGGCTCCAGCAAATCACCGCCCTTCTCCAGCAGTTCATCGAGGGAACGGATCGGCGCGCCAGGCGGCAACGTCGAGAAGTAGTAGTCCGCAGCAATGCCTTGTTCGTAGGTCGCCGTGCTCGCGCCCGCTTGCGAAGCGCTCAGGTCGAGACCGGTCAGCACCGGATCGACCACGATTGCGCCGGCGCGCGCCAACGCGGCGAGTTCGCGCTCGAACATTGCCCGGCCTTCGTCATGCATCGCGCCTGGGCGAACCATTTCACGCAGCACGCCGATGCGCGCGCCACGCAAGCCATCCGCGGCCACGAACGATGTGTACGGCGCCGACGGCATGCGATTGAAACTGGCCGCCGTCGTCAGATCACCTGGGTCGTAACCCGCGATTGCATCGAGAACGGCGGCCGCGTCGTACACGCTGCGTGTCATCGGCCCCGCTTTCTCCTGCAGCGGTGAGTTCCACATCATGCCGTTGCGGCTGACGAGGCCACGGGTCGGCGCAATCGTCACGACGGCATTGAGCGCCGCCGGAATCACCAGCGATCCGCCGGTATCACTGCCGAGCGTGACCGTGCCGAGCCATGCGGCAGCTGCTACACCGGACCCGGAACTCGACGCGCCCGGGTATTTGGTCGCGTTGTAGGGACTGATCACCACGCCGCCGAGTGTGCTGCCGCTGCCTGCAGCCTTGCCGTACCAGTCGGCCAGATTGAGCTTGCCGAGCACGATGGCGCCGGCAGCACGCAAGCGTTCGATGACGAATGCGTCGCGTTCGGGCTGCGAGGCGGCGAGCGGCTTGAAGCCGCCGGTCGTGGGCATGTCCTGCGTGTCGAAGACATCCTTCGCCAGCACGACGATCCCATGCAACGGCCCGCGTGGCCCACGCTTCGCTCGCTCGGCGTCGAGCGCACGGGCCTCTTCGAGCGCATGTGGGTTGAGGTTGATGACCGAACCGAGCTTCGGACCTGCCTTGTCATACGCCTCGATGCGAGCGAGATACAACGAGACGAGGCGCTCGGAATTCAGGCTGCCCGCAGCGAACGCTGCGTTGATGTCCGCGATTGTCGCAGTCGACAGATCGAAGCTGTCCGCGTGCGCCTGAGGAATGTGCCACGCCAGCAGCGCCGTCAGGACAGGAATGAGTCGCAGGTAACGCATCAGTATTTGAAAACCTCGCCGCGAAGCACAGGGGTATGGGCGGGCAACGGCAGGCGCGGCATGGCCTGTTCGTAGGCATGGGCCACCGCGAGCAACAGCGGTTCGCTGAACGCGGGCCCGAAGAACGAGATCGATACGGGCAGGCCTTCCGCCGTCAGACCCGCGGGGGCGACGAGATCAGGAAAGCCGGTGATGTTCGCGATGTTCGTCAAGCCCACACCCACCGGCGCGGTGCCAGGTGGCGGCGGCGGTACGCTGCGTCCGGTCAACGGCTCATCGGGAATGATTCGATGCGGCCGGCGTGGACGGGTCGGATACACCAGCACGTCGAGCCGTTGCCCTTCGAAAATTCCCATCACGCCTGTGCGCATCATCTCCACACCGTGTTGCTTCGCGGAGAGGTACGCGAGCGAGTCCATGCCCTGTCCGCTGCTCACGCGCCTGGCCAGTCCGTCATAGATGACGGGATGCGGCCCGTAGCTGCCGCGAGGTTCGCGCAACTCGAGACCGCGTTGGGCGAGTTGCGACAGTGTCTTTGGATAGCCGTCGGCGAGCTTGCCGAGGTAATCGTCGAAGTACACGGCTTTCTCGGTGTCGCAGACGACCTTCACGACAGCGCGTCGGGTCGCTCCGTCCACGACTTGCGGCGGGTACTTGACGTTGTCGACCACGTCGGCACCGAGCGCCTTCAATCGGGCCAGTGCCTGCTCGAACGCCGCATCCACTTCCGGATCGGCGCCGGTGCCCTCGCGCATCACACCGATCCGCAGACCTGCGAGCGATTTTCTGCCGAGGAACACCGAGTAGTCGCGATGTGCGAGCCCCAGGCTCGCACTCGTATCACGATCGGTGGCATCGGCGCCCGTCATCGGGCCGAGCATGGCCGCAAGATCCGTCACGTTGCGCGCCATCGGACCTGCCGCATCGAACGAATAGCATGTTGGGATGATCCCGGTGCGCGACAGAAGCCCTGTGGTCGGCTTCAATCCGTACACGCCGTTGACCGAGGACGGACTGCGCAGCGATCCGCCCGTGTCCGTACCGAGCGCCAGCGGCGCAAACCACGCAGCCAGCGCGGCGCCCGAACCACCCGAGGAACCCAGCGGCGTGAACCCGGGATCGTAGGGATTGCGAGTCTGTCCCCGCACCGAGCTGAAGCCTGAACCACCCGCCGCGAAATCATCGAGATTCACCTTTGCGAAAATGATCGCTCCGGCTTCGCGCAGCCGGCGCACGATCGGCGCATCAGCGCTAGGCTGCGCGCCATCCAGCACGAACGATCCGCCGGTCGTCGGCATGTCGACGGTATCGATGTTGTCCTTCAGCACCACGGGAATGCCGTGCAGCGGACCGCGCGATCCTTTCGCCTTGCGCTCCTGATCGAGCGAGCGCGCTTCTTCGAGCGCCTTGCCGTTGATGGCGATGATGGCTCCGATGGCCGGGCCCTTGCGCTCGTAGGCGTCAATGCGTGCCTGGTAGAGCGCAATCAGGCGCTCTGAGGTCAACGTCCCTGCCGCAAACGCGGCCTGGATGTCGTCGACCGTCGCCGTCGACAGATCGAATCGCGCTGCGTGCGACGGTGAGGGCACGCTCGCCGCTGCAAGTGCAACGGCGGCGATCAGTCCGGAAAGACGGGAACGATTCATCTGTACGCCTTCATCAATAAGAGAACACTTCGCCCTGGAGCGGCGGCGTCGACGCCGGTGCGCGCCGGTGATGCGAGGCCGCCTCGTAACCGCTCGCCACCTTGATGAGCGTCGGCTCCGAGAACTCCCGACCGAGGAACTGCATGCCGAACGGCATGCCGTCGGAGGCGAAGAATCCGCCGGGAACGATGATCGTCGGCAGGCCGGTGTACGCATGCAGGCTGTTGTTTGCATTCGAGCGGCGTGCTGCGGATGAAGGCGCCGTACTCGTAGGAACGGTGCCCAGCGACGCTGCAACCGTCGTCCGATATGGCAGCACGAGTGCATCGAGCTGATGCCTGTCCATCAACTCGACCAGGGCTGCGCGCAGCACGTCCTGATGCTGACGGCGCGCGAGAAATTCCGGATGCCGCTCGAGCGCCGGAATTTTCGCGGAGCTCACCGTGCTCTTGGAGACCTGTCCCGTGGCGAGCATCTGCTCGAGCGTCCGGATCGGTGCGTCGGCGGGCAGGCCAGCAAGATACTGACGTACCGCGAAGGCGCGTTCGTACGAACTCGTACTTGCATCGAGCTGCGTCACCGGCAGATTGAGGCCGGTGAGCACGGGGTCCACGACGATTGCACCAGCCCGCGTGATCGCTGCGAGTTCGCGTTCGAACAACGCACGGCCTTCGGCATGATCCTCACCGGGACGAACCATCTCGCGCAGCACACCGACGCGCGCACCGCGCAGCCCGTTGGCATCGACGAATGTTGTATACGACACCTGCGGCAGCTTGCCGAAGGTGCGCTGGGTGGCGAGATCGGCCGGATCGAAGCCGGCCACTACGTCGAGCGTTGCCGCACCGTCATACACGCTGCGTCCCATCAGGCCGGGATTGTCCTGGGTGGGCGAACTCCACATCATGCCGCGGCGGCTGATCAACCCATGCGTCGTCGAGAAGCCGACGAGGTTGTTCAGGGTGCTGGGGATCACGGTCGAGCCGCCGGTGTCGCTGCCGAGACCAATCGTGCTGAACCACGCAGCCATGGCAACGCCGGTGCCCGAACTGGAGCCGCCGGAGTACTTCGACGGATTGTAGGGACTCACGCAATGACCGAGCAGCGTGCTGCCGCCGTTGGGCGCGGAGCCGTACCAGTCAGCGAGATTCAGCTTGCCGAGGATGATCGCGCCGGCATCGCGCAATCGTTCGACCACGAATGCATCGCGCTCCGGCTGCGAAGTCGCCATGGGCTTGAAGCCACCAGTGGTCGGCATGTCCTTGGTATCGAACACGTCCTTCGCCAGCACGACCATGCCGTGCATCGGCCCGCGCGGACCGCGCTGCGCGCGCTCGGCATCGAGCGCGCGCGCCTCCTCGAGCGCACGTGCATTGAGATTGATCACCGAATTGACGGCGGGACCTTTCTTGTCGTACGCCTCGATGCGCGCCAGATACAGCGAGACCAGCTTTTCGGAGTTCAGACTGCCGGCGGCGAAGGCAGCGTTGATATCTGCGATCGTCGCCGTCGACAGATTGAACTCCGCGGCCGTCGCTGGCGCGCCAGCGGTCACCGCGGTCGACGCGGCCAACAACAGCATTGCCAGCCGGTTGACCGTTGCGCGTCGCGCGTTGCCGCCAGGACGGTGCACGCGAATGGTTGAACGAGTGCTCATCAGAACTTCCACTCCACGCTGCCGTAGTAGCCACGCGACAGAGCCGCATAGCCGTACACCTCGTCGTACTTCTCATCGAGAAGATTCTCGACCCTGGCTTTGATCGAGAGGTTTTGACCGAGCTGATAACTGGTGAAGGCGCGTGCCACGTTGTAGTCCTCCAGCGGTCCCGGCGTATCCAAGCGGTCGTACATACCGCGAACACCGAGGCCGACCGTCCACTGATCCGTGATGTCGAACCAGGTCGAGGCGTCGAACGAATTGCGCGGACGACGCGTCAGGCGCTTGTCGGTCCCTTCGTCCCGGCCATCGAGATAGGTGTAACCGAATCGCACGTTCCATGAGTCGACAGGACGGGCCGTGATGCCGAACTCCACGCCGCTGGTCGATGCCTTGCTGCGATTGATGTACATGCCTTCGTCGGTGACCAGGTCGACGTAACTCCAATCGATCAGGTCCTTGAAGCGGTTGTCGAAATACGTAGCGCTCAGGGTCAGTGCGCCACCCATGAAAGACTGATCGACGCCGAGATCCCAGCCCTTCGACTCCTCGGGGCGCAGATCGGGATTGGGCAACTGGCCAAAGGCGGGCACACCGTAGCGATCGGACGATCCCGGTGCGGCGAAACCAGTACCGTAAGTTGCGCGTACCTTCGTGTCCGGCAACACCATCCAGGCGACCCCGGAGCGCCAGGTGAAGGCACTGCCGACCGATTCGAAATCGTCACGGCGGATACCGGCCGTGAACGTGAGCGTATCCGTGATCTGATAGGTGCCGGAGAGGAAGCCCGCGAGGATCTCATCCTCGCTCAGGGACGAATTGATGTCGTACTCCGACTGCTCGTAGTTGGCGCCCACCACGACCGACAGCGCATTCGATGGCGTCCATGCGGTCTGCCATTCGAAAATCTCCCGCTCGTTGGTCTGCTTGCTGGTTCCCGAGCGATCGGTCCAGTCATACTTGCGCTGGTGATAGCCGACGGTGAACTTCGAATTCACGGTTGCGGATGCCTGCCATTCCGCATACGCCGTAGCAAGGGTGTTTTCGGAATCGACCACGCCCTGCGATGTAGTAACGAAGCGCGAGCCGGGCGACTGGAACGTTGCCTGCTGCCCACGGTACGTAGCGCCGACCTCCCAGGATTCCGACACGTCGTAATTGAGGCGTGCCGAATAGCTTTCCGAATCGTAGTCGTTGGCCGGTTGTTCGTTGGCCGTGTGATAGCGGGTGGCGGATGCGCTGAAGCCGAGATCCCCGGCACTGCCCGTCGCCGCCATGGATCCGGAATACGAATCGAACGAGCCGCCCGACAGAGCGGCATTGCCGCCCAGCGTTTCGCTGCCCTTCGACGTATTCATCAGGATGACGCCGCCCATGGCCGCACTGCCGTACATCGGGCTCTGCGCGCCGCGCAGGATTTCGATGCGATCGATCCCCTCCGCGCCCGAACCGCCCATGAAGTTGTTGTAGCTTGCCGAGCGATCGTTCATGCGTACGCCATCCACGATGAACAATGTGTGATGCGGATAGGCACCGCGGATGTAGACGGCCGTGCCGCCGCCGACGGCGCCGGTCGTGATCACATTCACGCCCGACTCCTGCTGCAGCGACGTCTTGAGATCGGGAATCTGCATCGTCTCCAGATCGGCCATCGAGATCACACTGACGCTGCTGGATGTCTGGCGCCACTCCTGCGGTGCTCGCGCGGCGGACACGATGACCTCGTGGAGCGATTCGGATTCATTTGCGGCACGCTTCACTTCCTGTGAGTGCGCATTGTTTGCTGCGAGCGTGAACATCGTCGTAAGCACAGCAGTAGTGCAGGATTTAATCGACCTGCGACTTGAAGGTGCAGTTCCCATCTGATTCGCCCTCTCTGTTGAACCTGGCCAGTTGTTCGCGTGGCGCCGCTGTGTTTTTTTTTGCGCGGCTACAGAGTAAGACGCAGCAGAATCGAATCTTTATCAACGTCATTGACTCGCGATCTGTCACGCGGGAAGTCGTGTGATTTTTCTTGGCAACAAGCAGCGATGCGCGCTCGATCTGCGTCAGATTATTTTCGTGTGCAGCGTGGTCGTTTCGCGCGATTGCCGGCGAGGACCGCGGCAGTCGATCAGAATTTCCATTCCACGCTGCCGTACACACCGCGCGGCAGCGCCGGATAGCCGTAGACCTCTTCGTACCTTTCGTCGAACAGATTCTCGGCACGCGCCTTGATCACCATTCGATCCGAAAGCGAGCAGCTCGCGAACAGTCGTGCGACCGTATAGTCCCCGACCGGGACCGTGCCCTCGACACGATCTGAGTGCGCGCGCACCGCCATGCCAACGCTCCACTGGCTGGCAAACTCGAACCACGTCGATACATAGAGCGAATGGCGCGGACGACGCGACAGGCGCTGATGAGCGTCCTCGTCCTGGGCATCGAGATACGTGTAGCCGAAGCGCGAATGCCATCCCGTCACTGGCTGCGCACTGATACCGAATTCCACGCCTCGCGTCGAAGCGCGACCGCGATTCACATATGTGCCTTCGTATTGCGATGAATCGATGTATTCCCAGTCGATCAGATCGTCGAAACGATTCTCGAAATGGGTCGCCGTGAGCGTCAGCCTCCCAGGGATGACGGCATGATCCACTCCCACGTCCCAACCGCGCGACTGCTCTGGCATGAGGTCGGGATTCGGCAGCTGCCCCCACGCGGGCACGCCATAGCGACCCGATGAACCGGGCGCTGCAAACCCGGTTCCGTACGTCGCTCGCAACTTTGTTTGCGGCAGAACCATCCAGGCAGCGCCCACACGCCAGGTGGATGCGCCGCCGACAGAGTCGAATGCATCGTTACGAACGCCGGCATTGAGCGTGAGCGTGTTGGTGACCCGATACGTGCCGGACAGGAATGCAGCGCTGATTTCTTCGTCGCTGTGGCTGCCGCCCACGTCGTATTCCGAGCTCTCATGGTTGACTCCCGCGACAAGCTCCACGGCGGGCGCTGGCTTCCACGCAGACTGCCACTCCAGAATGCGACGCTTGTTGATCTGCAGGCTTTCTCGCGTCTCACTGAGCCAGTGGTACTCGCGGCGGTGAATGCCGGCGACAAGGCGCGACGTCACGGTGTCGGAGCTCTGCCAGTTCAGGTACAGCGTGCCCAGGTCGTTCGAGGTGTCGGCAATCCCCGGAGTGTCGATAAAACGCGAGCCGATCGACGCGTAATCGCCTTCCTGGCCACGCCACGTCATGCCGACCTTCAGCAGCGGCGACAGGTCATAGCTCAGGTGGGTCGAGTAGTTCCAGCTCTTGAAATCGTTGAAGGGCTGATCGTTGGCAGTGCTGTAATGACTCAGCGATGCGCTATAGCCGAAGGCACCTGCCCGGCCCATGGCGGTCGCTGCAGCGGAATACGTGTCGAAGGATCCCGCCGTCAGCATCACCCGTCCCGCGGGCTCCGCCGTTGCCTGCGCACTGTTCAACAGCACGACGCCACCCATCGCAGCGCTGCCGTAGAGCGGGCTCTGCGGTCCGCGCAGAATCTCGATACGGTTGATGCCGCCCAGATCCGCGCCACCCATGAACGCGTTGTAAGTCGCTTCACGATCGTTCATGCGCACGCCATCGACGATGAACAGCGTGTGATGCGGAAAGGCGCCACGCACATAGATGCCCGTCCCACCGCCGACGTTGCCAGTCGTCACGACGGTGACGCCCGATTGCTGCGCCAGGGCGCTCTTCGGATCCGTGATCTGTTGTATCGACATCTCGACGGCAGAGATGACAGTGACGCTGCTGGCAATCTGGTTCATCGCAAGCGGCGTGCGCGACGCCGAGACGATGAGGGTTTCCGGCGCTGTGGCAGCACCCCCTACCGCCCGCGAGCGGCGTTCAGCGGCAAGGTTCGCCGCGCTTCTCGAGGAGGTGGGTGGGACTTCCGTGCGATCGCGACCCTTGGATACCGCCGCCGTCCGGGTGTGACCTACGAGCCAGACGCCGCGCTGACCGCGTCGGAAGTTGATGCCGGTACCGTCCAGCAAGCGCCGCAATGCTTCTTCTGCGGTGAAGCTGCCAAGGACTGCGTTGCAACGGGAACCGCCGAGCGCCGTGGCGTCGAACGTGACCTGCTGGCGCAGCTGCTGCGCGAACGACTGCAATGCGTCGCCCAGCGGCTGCGCGGGGATGTCGAACTCGAAAACCTCCGCGCTGACCGTCGTCATGTCCTGAGCTTGCGGCGAAGCGTAGTCGGTTCCGGCCGAGGCCGCCGCGAGCGTTACCAGCACAGCGATCGGGTAACGGCGTCTGGCTGAACCGCAACTCATGACGAATGCGTGGTTATCTAGGGGGTGTACTGACGAATGAGACTCGACCGTCGAACGTCGCAATTCCCACGGGGAACACACTGGTCACACCTTCGATGAACGCGGCCGTGTCGCCGGCAAAGAAAGTACCGCTGATGCGAACCTGTCCTGCTGCTTCATCGGCAATGACGAGCGGCGAATCCGTGTAACGGTTCATGCGCTCGACGGCCTCGGACAACGGCTCTTCATTGAAGCTGATCTGGCCCGACTCCCAGCTCAGGGAGCGCGAGAGATCGACCGCCCTCACCTGCGCCACATCGTCGACCAGGGGAGCGATCAGCTCGCTCCCGGGGACCAGCCCGCGTGCCGGTCCTTGACCGATGGTCTGCAGGCGCCGATTTTCTCCGGCAAGCACATCGACGCTGCCGTGGTAGAGAATGACGTGCACCTGAGCAGCGAGCAGTTCCACGCTGAACTGCGTACCGGTGGCGACGACGACCTTGTTCGCTGCCGTCACACTGAATGGACGCATCGGATCGCGCGCCACCGAGAACTTGGCTCGACCGTGTTGCAGCTGCAGTTCGCGGCGGCCACCGCTGTACAGCACGTCAACGCGGGTCTGCGCATCCAGCGAGATGGCCGAGCCGTCCGTCAATGTGACGACACGACGGTCGCCAGGCCCGGTGATGTAGCTCTCCGGCGCAGATCGCATCCATAGGCCGGCGCAGATCGTCATGACCGCGATTCCCGCCGCAATGGCAGCCACCGTGCGGCGCTTCGCACTGCGCTGCCACCGCGCCGCGTGCCCTTGCTCGAACCGGTCCAGTGCATCGCGACGCATGCCGATCAAGCCGGCCGACACCTCCGTCTGGTCGAACGACTGCCACATCCGTGCAACGTCTTCGAAGGCACGCGCGTTTTCCTTGTCGGATGCGAGCCATGCATCGAGTTCCTTGCGATCCTCCGGCGCGAGTGTCCCTTCAGCAAGACGCGCACACCACGAACTCGCCTGCTCGATTCGATCCTCTGCTGGCGCGCTGCCCTCCCTGTGCAAACTCATGCATCTCCCCTGACACAGCGGGTGATATGCGCCATGGCACGCGTCAGATGTCGCTCCAGCGTGCTCAGCGAGATGTCGAACGCCTGCGCGATGTCGCGCTTATCCACGTTCTCGAGCCGGTAGAGAATGAATATGTCACGGGTGCGCTCGGGTAGCTCACGCAGTGCCGTGGCGAGATCGTCCAACGATTCACGACCGGCAACCACGCGCAACGGATCGAGCAGATCGATGCCGGCCTCATCGGCAGCGATCGATTCGGCACGATGGGTGAACCTGACCTTCTCGCGGCGACTGCGGTCGCGCAGCAGATTGACGGCCATGCGGAAAATATAGGCCTCCGGGGACTGCACCCGCGTGGCATCCATCGTGGCGAGCCGCATGAAGACTTCCTGGATCATGTCTTCTGCTTCCGCGTGATTACCCAGGCGACGCAAGAAAAACACCATCAGCCCCGGCCGAAAACGCCGATTCAACTGCTCAAACGACTGCTGTAACTCGACTTCGGGACACGCGACGGACAACGCTCTTCCTCCCACGGCTCGACTTGCATTGGCCAGTTCCCTCTGAAAGTGACTATCCCTTGGCAGCGGCTGCCGCTCGCAGCAGCCCACTGACCCTTCCTATGCAAGATTCGGTGCCTACCAGGAGATTCCAGCCACGAAGCCGTCTGGCGACCGTCATCCACTCACGAATACTTCTTGTCATTACCAACTAAGACGCACCAGTCACGAAAATCAGTCACCGTCGCGCGAACCTGGTCCGCAATGCGGCTATTCCATGGTTCACGAATCATTCGGGAATCATTCGGGTGGGGTTCGGCGTCGCATATCAGGCACAGCGGAGGTGCAGAAGAAAAATGTGCTGCGACTCGGCAGTGCGATCACATAACCAGGTGAGCATCAGCACTCGTGCGTCACGCATTCGTTCGCGAAGCATGGCCCGGACCATCGTAGTAAGACGCAGCAGACATGAATCTTTATCAAGAAAATCACGACGACAATTTCGCTTGACCGACACGCGCATTTACTCGAATAGTGTCGCGCCACGCGCGCGCATGCGACACAGTGCGATGCGTGCATCCAGACATTCGCAAGCAGTGCAAGGCGACGCCTCTCGATGACCCTGGCTCAGCGGAGCGCAAAAACGAATGCGCTGCACTGAATAAACCAATAGCGATAGCCGATGATGGAACGGGCGCTGTCACTGGAGCGCTCGCAATTGAAGATGAAGCAGAGAAAACGCAGATCGATCGATCAGACGGCGCCGCGGCGCTCGATCGCAATGACTCCCGATCGGTTCGCGTCGCATGGGCATAGAGGACCTGTCGTTTGAAGAAGATCCTCGTTGCGGGCGCAGTCGTCGCTGCCATCGTCACTGGTGTGCTGCTGTGGTCCACGAAATCTGAGCACAGCACCAATCCGTCGTCGCGAGCGTCCGTTGCAACCGCGGCGGTCGTACGCACCGCGCTCGCAAGCGAGGAGGCGCTCGACATCGTCGTGGAGTCGACCGGCACCGTACGCGCCAACGAAGCCATCGAGATCACCTCGCAAGTCGCGGCACTCGTCACCGCGATTCGCTTCAAGGAAGGCGCGCGGATCGCACGCGGCGATGTCCTGCTGGAACTCGACGGCGCACAACCCCGCGCCGCAATGGCCGAGGCCGAGGCGGCACTCGCGAACAGCAGGAGCATGTATCAGCGCAGCGTCGACCTGGCCGCAGCGGCCGCCGTGTCCAAAGCCCAACTGCAGCAACTCGAAGCGGACCTGCTCCGCGATGAAGCACGGCTCGCAGCTGCGCGCGCCCGACTGGCCGAGACAGTCATCCGGGCGCCGTTCAGCGGCCAGGTGGGTTTGCGGCGGATCAGCCTGGGTGCGTTCGTGAGTCCGGGCACCCTCATCACGACGCTCGACGATCTCTCCGAAGTGAAAGTGGACTTCGCCGTGCCAGAACCGACGCTACCGATACTGCGTCAGGGCCTGCCGGTGGTGGCGACGACTCCCGTGTATCCGGGGCGCGTGTTCACCGGCAAGATCGACAGTGTCGATCCCCGCATCGATCCAAACACGCGTGCCGTGCAAGTGCGCGCACGATTCTCCAACGCGAATGGCGAGCTTACGCCCGGCATGTTCGTCGCCGCATCGCTCGTCCGTGAACGACAGACGACGATCGTCGTGCCGGAAGGTGCCGTGCTGCCGGAACAGAGCAAGCAGTACATTTTCATCGTCGAAAATGACAAGGCCGTGCGACGCGAAGTCGAGGTCGGTCACCGCGTCCCCGGACGCGTGCAGATTCTGTCAGGACTGATTCCCGGCGAGCGCATCGTGGTGGACGGGGCACTCAAGCTTCGCGAAGGCATGACAGTCTCCGATGCAACGCCAGCGACGGTCGCAGCGGGGTCCGGCTCGTGACGCTCTCGGAGCTGTCGATCCGCCGGCCGGTGTTCGCCACCGTGCTGTGCCTGCTGCTCGTATTCGTGGGACTGCTGTGCCTGTCTCGGCTCGGCGTGCGCGAGATGCCGCGCACCGAGCGTCCGTCCGTCACAGTGCAGACGACGTATCGCGGCGCCTCCGCTCCCGTGGTCGAATCGCGTATCACACAACCCATCGAGGACGCCGTCGCCGGCATCGAGGGCATCGAGAAGCTCGCCTCCTCGAGCGCCGATGAGACCTCACGCATCACGATCCAGTTTGCGCTCGATCGCGACATGGACGAAGCCGCGAACGACGTGCGCGATCGCCTTTCGCGCCTGGTGTCGACGCTGCCGCAGGAAGCGGATACGCCGCAGATCCTCAAATCCGACGGCGGCGAATCGCAGGTTGCCTTCATCAATCTGCGCAGTGACCGATTGTCGCCCATGGAGCTGACCGACTACGCCGAGCGGAATATTATCGATCGCTATGCAGCGTTGCCGGGCGTCGCGCGCGCCGGTCTGGCCGGTGCGCGCCGACCCGCCATGCGTATCTGGCCTGACCGGCAGGCGACGGCCGCACGCAATCTGACCGTCGCCGATATCACGGCAGCACTGCGCGCACAGAACGTCGAACTGCCCGCCGGACGCCTCGAATCCACCGACCGCGAATTCACGTTGCGCACGGACACGCGCCTGACGAATGAGGAACAGTTCCGTCAGCTGATCGTCCAGCGTGGCGGCGATGGCTATCTCGTACGACTCGGCGAGATTGCGGAGGTGAAGCTGGCACCGGAGAACGAGCGCAGCGCCTCGCGATCGGACGGCGCTCCTGGCGTGAACTTCACCATTCAACAGCAATCGACGGCGAATGCCCTGGAGGTCGCGGAGGCGGTGGAAGCCGAGACCGCAGCGATTACCGCCACGCTGCCGGATCACATCCAGCTGAGCATCCTGATCAACAATGGCACCTTCATTCGCGCATCGCTCGACGAAGTCGAACTGGCTGTCTTCTTCTCACTCGGCTGCGTGCTGATCGTCATCTACGCATTCATTGGCAGCTGGCGCGCGACGCTCATCCCGGCGCTGACGATTCCGGTCTCCATCATCGCCTCGGCGATCTTCATCTATGCAATGGGGTATTCGCTGAATACGCTGACCCTGCTCGCCATCGTGCTCGCGATCGGCCTCGTCGTCGACGATGCGATCGTCGTCCTCGAGAACATCCATCGTCACATGGAAGCCGGCGAGTCAGGGTTGATGGCGGCTTTGCATGGCAGCCGCGAGATCGGTTTTGCGGTCATTGCCACGACGGTCGTGCTCATCACCGTGTTCGTGCCGTTGTCCTTTCTCACCGGCGCTGTCGGACGGCTGTTCGTGGAGTTCGGACTGACCCTGGCGGCCTCGATTTTCATTTCATGCATCGTCGCGCTCTCCCTGGTTCCCATGCTGTCGTCGAAGATGTTTCGCAACGGCATCGCGCGCGGTCGTGTCGCGCACGCAATCGATGTGGCGTTCGTACGCATCTCGAAGCGCTATGAATCCATTCTCCACCGACTGCTGCCGCGCGGCGGCTGGATCATCGCCGCGTCCGTCCTCGCGCTCGCCGGCACGGCATGGTTGTTCACCCAGCTGCGCTCGGAAGGAGCGCCAGTGCAGGACAGCGGCTTCATCGTGACGTCCATTGTCGGGCCGGAGGGCGCGAGCTTCGAGTACATGGACCGGGTAACGCGGCAGATCGAAACGGCAATCCAGACGATGCCGGGGGCCGAGGACTACCGGCGTGCCTATTCGACGGTGCCGTCCGGCGCCGGCATGGGCAGCTCCGCGATGAATCGCGCCAGTGTCAATGTGTCCCTCGTCGATTTTGACGAACGCACACGCTCAGGTTCAGAAGTGGCGAGCGCGATCCAGAATCATCTGGTCAACTTTCCGGAAGTACAGATCACGGCACGAGGCAGCGGCATGGGCAGCTTCGGCGCCAACACGCAGCAGGCGACCTTCGTCCTGCAGGGACCTGATTACGCGACGTTGGCGGAGTGGCGCGAGATCCTGCAGCCGGAACTGGCAAAGAACCCGGGCTTCTCGCGCGTGGACGTCGACTACCAGGAACGCAAGCCGCAGATGCTCGTGAAGATCGACCGTGATCGCGTCGCCGAACTCGGCGTCTCCATTCAGACACTCGGGCAGACGCTCGAAACCATGCTCGGCTCGCGTATCGTCACGACGTTCGTGCAGGCAGGGCGCGAATACAACGTGGTGCTGCAGGGACTGAAGACGGAGCGGGCGACACCCGCCGATCTGAACAACATCTACGTGCGCTCCGAACGGACCGGCGAGCTGATCCCCATCGCCAATCTGGCGCGACTCGAAGAAACCGCCGGAGCCCAGGAGCTCAAACGATTCAATCGATTGCGCGCCATGACATTGACCGTCCGCCTGAAGGATGGCTACTCACAGGGCGAAGCGGTCGGCTTCATGCGCAACCTCATTTCAGATCGCCTGCCGGACGGCGCGGCGCTCGAGTTCGACGGCGCGACCCGCGAGTACCTGGACTCCTCGAGCGAGCTGTACTGGACGTTCGCCTGGGCACTGCTCGTCGTGTTTCTCGTGCTCGCAGCGCAGTTCGAAAGCTACGTCAATGCGCTGGTGATCATGGCGACCGTCCCCCTGGCGATCGTCGGCGCTGTGTTGGGCATGTACATCACTGGCGTCACCATCAATATCTACAGCCAGATCGCCATCGTCATGCTGATCGGACTCGCCGCCAAGAACGGCGTACTGATCGTCGAGTTCGCCAATCAACTGCGCGATGCCGGGCGTGAGTTTCGCGAGGCCATCGTCGAAGCATCCGCCACACGCCTGCGTCCGGTGCTGATGACCAGCTTCTGCGCTGCCGGTGGCGCGATTCCACTCTACTTCGCTCACGGCGCAGGCGCCGAGAACCGGCATCCCGTCGGTGTCGTCGTGATCTACGGCGTGGTCGTGTCGATGGTACTGACCCTGTTCGTCGTGCCGGTCGTGTATTCGATGCTGGCGCGCAACGCCCGTACGCCGCAGGTGGTCAGCCGCATGATCGACAAACTCACCGCGCAGGCTGCGACTGGCAAGCCAGTGGTTTCATCACCCTGAATCCTACTCACACTGAAACTTCCATGCGATTTTTCAATTCCGCTCATATGAATGCCGGCCTCGCGCTACTCACGTGTGCCGCCGTCGCGGCCCTGGCTGCAACAGCGATGGCGAACACCCCATTCCCAAATGCATCTGCCCGACAGCTGATCGAGTTGCGACAGGAAAATTTCAACACGATGGGCTGGGCCACCAAGGCGCTCAGCGATCAACTGAAGAGCGGCTCGCCGGATGTCGGCAAGATGACGACGGCAGCGGCCACGATCCGCTCCCTCGCGTCCGACATCGCTCACTGGTTTCCCGTCGGCAGCGGCCGTGAATCGGGCGTCGACACCGACGCGCTTCCCGGCATCTGGCAGGAGCGCGTGAAGTTCGAGGCGCTCGCGAGCCAGCTGGCGGCGGAATCGAAAACACTGACGACCACGCTGGCGTCCAACGACCTCCCCGCCATCAGGGCGCAGGTGAAGACCCTGCGCGAGGCCTGTTCGAGCTGTCATCGCCTGTTCCTCGCCAAAAGATGAGCGCCTTCGGCGACGCAGCGACCTGCAATCTGAAGTCACAGTTCTGATGCACAAAGTGTCGCTTCTCGCACGTTCAGTCAGGTTCTACTCTCCCCTGACATGCAGAGGAGCAACCAATGCAGTTCACGGCAGAGAGCTACTCGAACGAACCGGTCCGCTATCCGGCCCTTCACGCCATGGATCTCTTCGCGGAGGGCGCCGCCGTTACCGAGCGGTACCGGAACATGGTCCTCAACCGGGTGAACGACAGTTGCCTGCGACTGGCGGTGTTCGACGAGACTTACCGATGGCACTTCCATCCCACCTCGGATGAACTCTTCCTGGTCGTCGATGGCTGCCTCGCCATCGAATTGCCGGGTGGACGCGAGTTGCGCCTGAAACCCTGGCAGGCCGTCACGATTCCAGCCATGACGCATCACCGAACCCGCGCCATCGGGCGGACGGTGAATCTGTGTTTTGAAAAGCGCGGCGCAGAAACCGTCTTCATTGATTCGCCGTAGCTCGCACCGCGACATCGCCCGAATCGCCTCACGCCCGGCGCCATGACACCGCTTGCTAGATCACCCCTGAACAGCGCGCGCGTCGTTGAGAGAAACGCCGAGGCCGCCGTTACTCTTCCGCCATGGGCGAGCAATGGCGCTAACTCTGCAATGCACAAGCACGTGATGGTCCTCACACGCGCCGTCCTGAGGAAGGAGGACTGAATCACACATCGGTGTCCGCGCTGCGCAACACACTTTGCGCCGTCCTGCACCACACCGAGATCCATGACGATGAATCTGAGTTCGATCTGCCCTGCACCGCTGGGCAAGTTCGCGGACGCCCGCAAGATGGTGGCGGCCTGCGCAATGACCCTGCTTGGGCTTCTGAGTGCCGCAGCCCCCGCCGCCGCCGAACCTGCGTACCAGGTTCTCGACAATGATCTGCTGCGCTTCGGCACCGGCGCCGCGGCGTCAGTCAACGCGAGCGGCAATCTGCTGCAGCCCTTCTACTGGGACGGCACCGCATCACAGTGGTACCGGCTGACCTTCTCGTCCTATCCGCTCGACACCGCGATCGGCATCGACGGTGACGGCGCCAGTGAATGGAACATCAACGGCACGGTGGTCGAGCCCACGCTGACCAACCAGGTCCTGGACATCAGCGGCCATACGGCTACCAGCGCCACCAAGGGCTATGGACGGATCGTGTCGACCGGCACTGTCACGATCGGCGACAAGACGCTGGAACTCAGGAGCGCCTATGAGCTGCCTGCCGACAAATCATTCGTCAAGATCACGACGCGACTGACCAACACCAGTGCTGCAAGCATCGGCAACGTGCGACTGTGGGTCGGCACCCGCGATGACTACGTCGGCACCAGCGACCGCCCCACCAAGCTGCGCGGCAATCTTGTCGATGGCACATTCACGGCCGTCAGCTCAGCTGCGACCCAGGCAACGGCACTGAAGATTTCCTCCAACGCCACCGGCGTCCTGTTCTATTCCACGTCGCCAAAGGCGCACACGTCGATCAACTCCTGCTGCGGTTTCAGCAACTCCTACCGCCAGAACCCGGCCACGTCAGCCATCACGGCTAGCGGCGATGGCTCCTACGCGTTGTTCGTGCGCATGGCGGATCTGGCTCCCGGCACGAGCGAGGAATTCACCTGGTACTACGCGGCGGGTTCGCTGGACAGCCTCGACTCCATCGTGGGTGACGTCGCGGTCGATACGGGCAACAGCGGCATCGCGGTCACGGCTTCGGCGGGCACTGGCGGCACCATCGATCCGGGCAGCGCAACCGTTGCTTCCGGCAGCACGACGACTTTCAACATCACGCCGAATGCCGGTTACCGCGTCGCGGACGTCGCCGGTTGCAACGGCACGCTCTCGGGCGGCACCTTCACGACGGGCGCCATCACGAGTGCCTGCGAAGTCACCGCGAGCTTCTCCCGCCTGGAATACACCGTCAGTGCGACTGCCGACACGGGCGGCAGCATCACGCCGGCCAGTGTGTCAGTGCTCCACGGCGAAGCCGCGTCCTTTGCCGTGTCGGCTGCAACCGGCTACAGCATCAGCGGTGTGACGGGCTGCAGCGGCACCTTGAATGGCGCAACGTTCACGACCGCCGCCATCGCAGGCACCTGCTCGATCACCGCCAGCTTCCACAGAACTGAACCGACCTTCGGCTCGGAACCGCCCGCTTCGCTCGAGTTGCACGCATCGCAGTTGCTCACACAGCTGCCAGGCAGCGAACGCCCGCAGGCGCTTGCATTCGATGGCACTGAACTCGAAGTGACACTCGTGGACGCGCCAGCGCGCTATGAACCCGGCCGGCACGTACTCACGTGGCAGGCCACCGACGCACGTGGTGTGCGCTCGACGGTGCAGCAGATCCTGTACGTCTGGCCTACGATTTCGCTTGGTCCGGACATGACGATCGGCGGACAGGCCGGCAACTCGGGCTTTTTCCGCATCGCGCTGAACGGCCCGTCGCCGGTGTATCCGCTCACCGTGAACTACGCCGCGAGCGGCGACCTGCAGGGTCACGACCTGCAAGACGGACAGGTCGTATTCGACGAAGGCGAAACACAAAAGGAAGTCGGCTTCGCAGTCCTGCACACCATGACAGCCGGCTCGCCGGATCGTCACGTGCAGCTGACCGTGCAGGACGATGCCGGTCGCAACAGTCGCCCGCTGACGGTGACGTTCACGTCGCTCAACAAGGCACCGACGATCACACTGTCGCAGACGCAGGACGGCGTTGCGCGTCCCGCCGTCGCGCGTGACGGCGGTCCGATCTCACTCGATGCCTACATCAATGACCCGAACAGCAACGATACGCACACCCTGCGGTGGAGCGGTCCGAGCGGCGCCGTGTTCACGACCACCGCACAGGGCATCACGATCGATCCGGCGAGCCTGCCTGTCGGCGTCCATCGCTTCGAGCTGGTCGTGACGGACAACGGCACACCGCAGGCGGTGTCACGCAACGTCTTCGAACTCGTCGTGCTCGAAACAGTGCCGGCGTTGCCAGCGGGCGCGACGCAATTCCTGCCCAACGGTCTGCCGGATCATCCGGGCTACGCACCGAGAGTGCCGAACGTGTTGCCTGAGCGGTCCGGACAGCTGACCCATCACTTGATGGAGTCGGATCCCGGTACCCGGCTCGCCCTCGGCGCTTACGCGGTAATGCACGGCCAGTATCAGACGGAACTCGCGAGCGGTGTGACAGGAAGCCGACTGGTCGCGGACTCCATCAACAATGTGGGCGGCTACTTCGACTTCGTGGTCTCCGACCTGCCGGTGGCCGGCGCAAGTACCGGCGTCGTGATTCCGCAGCGCGCGGTGATCCCGGCGCAGCCCGTGTATCGCAAGTTCGACAATGCGTCGGGTCGCTGGCAGAACTTCGTCGAGGACGACAGCAATCGACTGGCCTCTGCAGCGGGCGAAGAAGGCTTCTGCCCACCGCCATCCAGCAGCGCCTATCGCCCCGGCCTGAATCCCGGTGACTGGTGCGTGCGCCTGACGATTCGCGACGGCGGTCCGAACGATGCCGACAACGAGGCCAATGGATCGGTGGTCGATCCAGGCGGCGTGGGTTCACTGAACAACGTCGTCGTCACTGGCAAATCCAGGGGCAGCGGTGGCGGTGGCTCATTCAACTTCTGGCTGCTGTCCGCGGGCCTTGCGATCGCAGCACTGCGCGGCGCGAAGCGCAGCGGTCGCTGGACCTCGGTCGCCGCGCTGTCGACACTGAGCATGACGGCGACCGCGGATGAGCAACCTCACTGGTACGCAGGCGCAACCCTGGGCCAGGCACGCAGCGACATCAGCGAGGGTGAACTGACTCGCGCGCTGCAGGCACTGGGCCACGACGCGACTGCGTCGGTAGATGATGCGAGACGCACCGCGTGGCGCGTGCATGCCGGCTATCAATGGAATAGCTACCTGGCGCTGGAAGCAGGCTACGTCGATCTCGGCGAACTCGAAACGCGCTTTGCCGGCGCAATCGCCGATGTGCCGCAATTCGTCGCCGACACCAATCACCTGCATCCCGTGTCCGGCGGCGGCTTCGATCTTGCTGCAGTGGCCCGCTATGACTTTGCATCGCGAGCAGCGATCACTGCGCGGGCCGGTATGTTTGTCTGGGACGCTGACATCCGCACGGACAATGCATCCGTCCAGACCGTGAAGCGCAAGGACGACGGCAGCGATGCGCTCTTCGGCGTCGGCGTGGAAGTGAACCTGTATCGCAACCTGAGCCTGCACATCGAAGGCACGCGTTACGGCATCGACCACGATCACATCGATTTCGTCGGCGCGGGAATTGCCTGGCGCTGGCGCTGATCGAGGCGGAATTACCCGCGGGCGCTACCGAGCGAGCGCCCGCCTTCCTTCGGGACAATGGCACTGACCTACGGAAGCGTCGTCCAGTCTCACGCATCCACGGTCGGCGTGCTGAGCTGCTTCTTCAAGTAATACTCGCGCCACAGGATGATCAGGCCTGCCCCCACCACCAGGGGCGCACCGATCCACACGGCGAGCGACGGGATTTCACCAAAGAACACGTAGCCGAGGATCACCGCCATGATCATGTTGCTGTAATCGAGCGGTGCAATGGCCGACGCCTCGGCGTAGCGATAGGAATACGTCAGCAGCAATTGCCCGAAGACACCGAACAGTCCGGTCAGCACGATCAACAGCCATTGCGTCGTCGTTGGCACTGGCCATCCCTGCAGCGCGGTCAGGGCGGCGCAGGCCATGGTCGTCAGCGAGAAGTAGAAGGTGATCGTGATCGCATGCTCACGGCCGCTCATGCTGCGCAGGAACACCATGGCGATCGCCGAGAAAACGGCATTTCCCAGCGCCGCCATCACGCCGAGTGATACGCCCTGCGAAAAAGACAGGTGGGGGCCAATCATGATCAGCACGCCCAGAAAGCCGATGCCGAGCGCAGTCCAGCGGAATCGATGAATTTTCTCGCCGAGGAACACCAGGGCCAGGACGGTCAGGAACATCGGCGCGGTGAAGGAGATCGCCGTGGCATCTGCCAGCGGAATCATCGTGACCGCGATGAAGAGACAGAACACGCTGACCGTGCCTGACAGCGAGCGCAACGCATGCGATCGCCAGTTACGCGTCTGCAACAGTTGCAGCCCCTGCGTCCGCCAGGCGATGAAGGCAAGCACCAGCACCGAGATGATGCCCCGCACGAAAATGCTTTGTCCGGGCGGTATCTGCGGCCCGAGGAGCTTGACGCACAACGTCATCCCGGCAAAAAGCACGACCGAGCCGAGCTTCAGGGCAATACCGAGGACGGGACGATGGAGCGAAGCGGATGCGGCGTGCAAGATGGGAAGATTCGCTGGCAGGCGCCGCAGTATATCCGTTGAGTCCGGTCGCGGCTGGCAGGTAACGGGACCATCACTGCCAGAAATTCCGCGCGGAAGGCCCCAATGGATTCGCCCCCACGCCCGTGCTGAGATCCGCGCCGTGGAGTTGCCGTCAATCCAACCTGAGGAGCCGGATATGAGCAGTACGCAGGTACGCAGCGATGCCGCAGTCGGAACGACACGAGCACAAAGAATCACCATGGCGCTCGAGGTCGTCGCCATCCCCGTTTCTGACATCGAGCGTGCCAAGCGCTTCTACAGCGACCTGGGCTGGAGGCTCGATGCCGACTTCGTCGTCGGCGACACGTTTCGGGGCGTGCAATTCACCCCGCCCTGCTCAGCGTGCTCGATCCACTTCGGCAAGGGAGTGACACCGGCTGCACCCGGTACGGCACGCGGTCTGTTTCTCGTCGTGTCCGACATCGAAGCCGCGCGCGCCGACCTGGTCGATCGCGGCATCGAAGTGAGCGAGGTGTTTCACGTTGCCGGTCCAGGAACGCCGCCACTCCCCGGCCGCGACCCACAGCGACACAGTTACGCCTCGTATGCCTCGTTCAGTGACCCGGACGGCAATGGCTGGCTGCTGCAGGAAGTCACCACGCGATTGCCCGGTCGGGTGGACGCATCGGACACGAAATTCACCTCGCCGGTTGAGCTCGCGGCTGCGCTGCGACGCGCATCGGTCGCGCACGGCGAGCACGAGGAGAAGACCGGCGAGCGAGATGAAAACTGGCCGGACTGGTACGCGCAGTTCGTCGTCCGGGAGCAAGCGGGCCAACCATTGCCGACGTAGCAGGCTGCGACGCTCACGGTCCAGATCGCATGTGTGCAGCGAATGGATGAATCGCGCGGGCCGAGGAACCCTCAACCCCTCGGTCCGGAGGCCCGCACGTACCGATCGGGCGCATTCGCCGCAGCCCTGCGGGCGCCGCAAAATGTAGGATGCGCAGTCCATCATCACCATTCGGATCGATTCAATGAAACAGCACCTCAAACGCCTTGCATGCCGTCCTCTTGCCATTGCCGCACTTGCGATGGTTCTGGGCGGATGCCAGACGGGCGGCGGCTCGTCCGCAGGCGGCGGCTCGCTCTTCCAGCAACTCGGCGGCATGAACACGGTGATGCAACTGGCCTCGATATTCCTGCAGTCCTCGAGCCAGGATTCGCAACTGAGCAGCTTGTTTCAAGGCGCCGACCGGTCGGCGTTGACGGGGCAGATCGCGAACCAGCTGTGCGCCTCGCTCGGTGGCGGCTGTGCGGCACCTTTGACGAGCGCACAGATCACCGCCGGCGCCAGGGAACTCACGGGGGCACAGACCCAGGCAATTTCGAAGAACCTCAACAGTGCGCTCGCAACCGCAGTGGCCTCACCGCTGGCTCGCGAGGCCGCGAGCCAGATGGTCAGCCCGCAGATCAGCGGCATCCTCGGAGCGCTGCTTTAATCCATCGCAAGCCGCTGTCGTTTTCGGGTCGAGCGCCCGCGGGCATCGCGGGCGCAGTCGATGGATTCAGCCGTGCACCATCACGCTTCACGGAGACTGATTCATGCATCGGATCATTGAAGCGGACCTGTCGAATGAACGGCATTGCAGTGCCATCGTGGAGATGATTGCAGCGCATGCCGCCAGCGAGTTCGGTCGGCGGCAAGCGATGACCCATGATGAACGCGCACGACTCATTCCAGCGCTGGCGAACTTCCCGGCAAAGCACGTGCTCTTGCTGGTCGAAGGCACGGAAGTTTGCGGACTGGCCATCTGCTTTCGACAGCTCTCCACGTTCTCAGGGAAGGAGATGCTCAAGCTGCATGATCTCTTCGTATGCGATCGGTATCGCGGGCGCGGCTATGGACGAGCGCTCGTCGAGGCAACCATCGGGCTGGGGCGGGAACGCAACTGCGCCTTCGTAAACGTTGAAGTCGCAACGGACAATCCCATCGCCGTGAAGCTGTACGACCAGCTCGGATTCCGCGACTGGCTGACGCCCACAAAATTCCTGGAGTTGCGACTGCCCGGGTGAATCCAGGCGTTCGATGGGCGACGCGGCAGGAGACCTCGGGCCAGAATCTCACGGCTTACTGATCAGTCCGGCCTTCTCGAGTTCGGACGTCGCCGCTTTCGACAGTTCTGCGATCAGCTCCGCCAGGGTCTCGGGATTCGTCGATTTGCTCAGACCGCCCCAGACCAGCTTGTTCTGCTCGAGCGAGTACACCAGCGTTTCAACGTAGACGACGGTCGTCTCACTCACCGTGCTTTCCCGTGGCGACGAATACGACAGCGCAACGCCGGAGCCGTAGTAGCCGCCCCAGAAGCTCGCATAGGACTGCTCCTGATACGGTTGCGTGACACGGACATTCTTGTCGACATGAATCGGGCGCATCACGATGACGCCCTTCACGTCTGCTGCCTCCAGCGCGGCACGCGCCTCTTGTTCATTGCCGACAGCCGCGCCCGGCACCAGCGAATACAAGGTTCGGCCCTCCGCGCCACGGGCGGAGATTTCATAGGCCAACCGGTCTTCTGCCAGACGACGCGCGGCCTCGTCCTGGAGCAGCACCGCTGCCACGACTTTCTGGCCTCTGAACCCCAGTGGCGTCGCCTCGGGTGTCTTCCATGTCGTCGTGAACGTCGACGCCGCACAGCCCGACAACAGAACTGCGCCAAGCAGCATCAGTACTCTCGTGTATCCCATCATCGCGTGTCGTCCTTGTGGCTGGGGAACACTTCATCGATTCCAGGCTCGGGAATCTCAACCAGACAGAGCGATCCTGCGCCCCCTGCAGGCTGGATTACAAACCGGCGATGGCCCCGTTCGGAGTGACCCGCTGGCTGTTCGATGACACTCGTTCATCGTCGCCATTCCGGAAACCCCCGCGCAGCGTCGCGAGTCATGAGCCAAGTACAGGGGGGATGAGCCAGAGGAATAGGCCGGCACTGTGGTTGCTGACACCATTGCGCCCTCGCTTTCGGCGAGACCACCAACGAAGGTCCATGCGTGTCCGATATCACCGTCTCTCGCCGCTCCGCGCTCGGAGCGATTGCCGGGCTCGGCGCCAGCGCCGCATTGGCGGGTAGCACGACCGCGCAGGGCAAATCAGCAGGACTGACGTCCATGCAACGGATCGAGGCCTGGGAACTTGGCGAGCGCAAGGGCATCGCATCGCTGCGGCGTGCGAGCCGGCCACAACCTCTTCCCGGCCCCGGCCAGGTATTGATCACAGTCCGCGCCAGCGCTCTCAACAATCGCGATCTTGCGATCGTGAGCGGCGGCTACGGCGTGCGCCCTCGGCCCGCCACGATGATCCCGCTCGGCGATGGTGTAGGTGTTGTCACCGCACTGGGCGCCGATGTCACCGGATTCAACATCGGCGATCGCGTGTCGTGTCCGCACTTCGTGAACTGGCTCGACGGACGCTACGACCCGCGGGTGCTCGAACAGGATCTCGGCAGCAGCACCGATGGCTGGCTCGCGGACAGGGTCGTGCGACCGGCCGCATCGCTCGTCAGGGTTCCTGACGAACTGAGCGACGTCGAGGCCGCGGCCATGCCCGCCGCGGCGGTCACCGCGTGGTTCACGCTGCAGCAGTTCGCACAGGTCCAGGCCGGCGAAACCGTGCTCACGCTCGGCACGGGTGGCGTATCGGTCATGGCGCTGCAAATTGCACGCATGGCCGGGGCACGCGTCGTCATCACTTCATCGAGCGACGCCAAGCTGGAGCGAATGCGTGCGCTCGGCGCGCAGATCACGGTCAACTACCGGACGCATGCAGACTGGGAAAAACGCGTGCTCGAGGCCACCGATGGTCGCGGTGTGGGTGTGGTTGTCGACACAGTGGGCGGTTCATCCCTCGACCGATCGCTCGCCTGCACGGCGCCCAACGCACGCATCGGCCTGATCGGCGCGCTCGATGGCGCGATCTCCACCACGTTGCGCCCGGTCACGCTGCGCAACCTGCTGCTGCGGGGCATCACGAGCGGCAGCCGCCGGACACTGGAGGATGTCCTGCGCGCCTTTGCCGCAAACAACATCAAGCCGCTCGTGGACCGCGTATTCCCGTTTGCGGAAGCCCCTGCCGCATACGAGTTCCTCAAGAGCGGTGGGCACGTCGGCAAGATCGTGATCTCGCACGCTTAGGCGACGGAGCCGATCCTGAGTGAATGTTGCGGGTCCTCCCGGATGAACGACCCATAACTCACTCCTGTATGCTCCAGTATGGTGCGGCCAGGTAGCGGCCGTTGCTGATAACTACTTCATCCACACGGCCGGACCGAGGGGATCGCTATTTTGAAAGGCGTCGAGCGCATCGAAGAAATTTATCGTGAGGTCATCCGCAGGAATCCGGGCGAAGCCGAATTTCACCAGGCCGTCAAAGAAGTACTGGAGACCCTGGGTCCGGTGCTGGACAAACATCCCGAGTACGCAGAACACAAGATCATCGAGCGCATCTGTGAACCCGAACGTCAGCTGATCTTCCGTGTGCCCTGGCAGGACGATCGCGGCGAGGTGCAGATTGCTCGCGGCTTCCGGGTGGGCTTCAACAGTGCGCTCGGCCCGTACAAGGGCGGGATCCGCTTTCATCCGTCGGTGTATCTGGGCATCGTCAAGTTTCTCGGCTTCGAACAGATCTTCAAGAACGCGCTCACGGGCCTGCCGATCGGCGGTGCCAAGGGCGGCGCAGACTTCGATCCCAAGGGCCGATCCGACGGCGAGATCATGCGGTTCTGCCAGAGCTTCATGACGACGCTGTATCACTACATCGGCGAATTCACCGACGTTCCGGCCGGCGACATCGGCGTGGGCGCGCGCGAGATCGGCTATCTGTTCGGACAGTACAAGCGCATCACCAACCGCTATGAATCGGGCGTGCTGACCGGCAAGAATCCAAGCTGGGGCGGTGCGCTGGTGCGCCGCGAAGCCACCGGTTTCGGCACCGTCTACTTCACGCAGGAAATGCTCCTGGCGCGCGGCGAAGGCCTCGAAGGCAAGACGTGCGTGGTCTCCGGTTCGGGCAACGTCGCCATCTACGCGATCGAGAAGCTGCAACAGCTCGGCGCGCGCGTCGTGGGATGTTCCGACTCGAATGGCGTGATCTACGACGAAGGCGGCATCGATCTGCCGCTGCTGAAGCAGCTCAAGGAAGTGGAACGCTGCCGCATCAGCCGCTACAGCGAAATTCGCAGCGGTTCGCGCTACATCGAGCGCGGACGCCTGTGGGACATCCCGTGCCAGGTCGCGCTGCCATGCGCCACTCAGAACGAACTCGACGAGACGGCGGCACG
The DNA here is from genome assembly GCF_036520495.1 of Povalibacter sp. GTDB lineage: Bacteria > Pseudomonadota > Gammaproteobacteria > Steroidobacterales > Steroidobacteraceae > Steroidobacter. The sequence continues at coordinate 97,496 of NZ_DATDJO010000038.1, forward strand.
CAAGCTCGTTGCGAACGGCTGCATCGCCGTCGGCGAGGGCGCGAACATGCCCACGACGCCGGGTGGCGTGCGCGTGTTTCAGTCGGCCGGGATCGCGTACGGCCCAGGCAAGGCGGCCAACGCCGGCGGTGTCGCCACGTCGGCACTCGAGATGCAACAGAACGCCAGCCGCGATGCCTGGACGTTCGAGCACACGGAGAAGCGGCTGCACGAGATCATGCAGAACATCCACCGCGATTGTTTCGAAACGGCCAGGGAGTTCAACTCGCCCGGCAACTATGTCATCGGCGCCAACATCGTCGGATTCAAACGCGTGGCAGAGGCCATGCTGGCCTTCGGCGTGATCTGAGCAAGGATCGATCAGGTCGCGCAGGCGCCCGACCTGATCGTCACGCTGCGAACCGACGAACAACCCTCCATAGCAACGCCACCTCCGGGCGGCGTTTGCCTTTCAGTGGCGGCACGTCTCATGTTGTTCACCTGGCGCTGCCGCTCACTCCACTTCGACAGCGCGCCGACCGCTGCGCCACTGGGCTGCATAGGGCAGCACAAACAAGTACAGACCAGTGAACAGGAGCAGGACGAGCGGCAACAGCGCCAGCAGCCCCACCCAGACCGCTTGTTCCTGCCGCGCCAGCGCGATGAGGTTGATGATGACGGCCACCGTAAAGGCAATGGATACCCAGCGGTGAAATTGCCGAATCCACTTGCTCCCGCTCATGAGAACCCTCCTTATGGAGTCGCACCCAAGGTGACCGGACGACGTCGACAGACGTCAGTCGATCCGCGCCACCACCTGCTCCAGGTTTGCAAAGAACTTCTGCCATCCGGCCCTGGCGCCGCCGCAGGCCTGCTTCTGAGTCTTGCGGAAGCCTGACTGCTCCATGCGCAGATGCGTGCCTGAACTCGTCGGTGTGAGCGTAAAGGTCACTACGCTCTTGAGAGCGTAGGCCGCATCGTCGTGCGCAAAATCCCAGGTATACGACAGCATCCGATGCGGCTCGATGGCGAGGACCTCGCAATCCAGCACGCCGCCCCACTCGCCGCGAAGATTGAAACGGTGACCCACGACTGACTTGAAGTCGTTCTTCATGAGCCACTCCTCGATGAGGTGTGGTTGCGTGAGCGCGCGCCAGAGTTTTTCCGGCGGGAAGGGAATTTCCCGTTCCACAACGACGCTGAGCGTTTCAGTCGATGTGTCGTTCACTGGTCCATCCTTTTCAACAGGTCTTCGAGTGCATTGAAGCGGCTTTGCCAGAACCCTGTCATCTGACTGGTCCAGTCGATCAGCGGCGCCAGCGCACTGAGTTGCGCGTTGTAGTGAGTCTGGCGACCCTCGCGACGTTCACGCACCAACCCCGCCCGCTTCAGCAACCCAAGATGCTTGGAGACAGCCGGTTGCGAGATACCGGCCTCCGCTGTCAGGGCTCCGACCGTCTGCTCCCCCTCGCGACACAGTCGTTCGAAAAGAGCCCGCCGGGTCGGATCGGACAGCGTTCTGAAGAGCACGTCGTGAGTGTTGGGCATGTGTAATAGATAACCTGTTGGCTATTTTATAGCCCGATGGTTATTTATAAGTCAAGCCGGCCGACCGGAATGCGCCATCGATTTCCTGATCTTTCAATCCAACGTGACATGGTTGAGCTGTTGGCGAATGGACATGCTTCAGCTCTCGCTCGTCTGACGATCCGGATCTATCGCGAGGTCGTCGACCGGCCTGCACGCACTGGAACGATATCGACGCTCTCTATCACCGGATCGAACTCGATGCGCGCCTCACCCCGCTCGAGTTGGCGCATGACGTGCGCCACTTTCTCATCGAGCGAATAGTCGCGGCTGCCGTACTCCGTACCTTCGCGCAGTACGAATGACTCGATCACGCTGCGCAGCGCATCCCCCGACAGCTCGGCATGAGGAATGACAACAGGTTCGCGGGGTGTGTCCGTCATGGGGCCTGGAATACGGGTGAACAGGAACTGAGCGTAGCACCCGGACTCCCCATCCACGCGTTCGATCCCGGCAACCGTTGATGCCGAGAGCTTACTGTTGCTGCTCGACGCTTGGCCGGGCGATGCGAATGTTTCAAGTCAGTAAAACCAGCGAAAGGCGAATCGACCGGCCACATAGAACATTCCGCAAAGGGAAACCGCCACGGCGATTTGCCTGATCGGGGAAGTGGTAATACTGCCGGGCAACCAGGCATGTTTCCGGCGGATGGGCTTGAAGTAACCGGTAGTGATATGTGCCTGGCTTTCGCGCTCTTCGCGCTCTTCGCGCTGACGCCGTTCCCAGTCGAGTGCGTCGTGCCATTCGTCCCAGCCGGCGCGCTCCCAGGTGCCGATCGGCGGCGGATTGATCCCACCGCGACGCGCCAGTCGCTTGCCAGCCGCTATTTTCAGTCGGATCCGAAAATCCACGTCAGGAGTCAATCCATGTGATGAAAGGGGGCCCGAGGATAGCCGGCGCGTCCTGTCCGGCGAACAAAACTTCGTCGAACTGAGACACAGACACGCCGAACGCGAGTGCGGGATTGCGATCGGCCGCTACGCAAGACGATCAGTCGCACCGAATGCGCGAACGACCAGTGGAAGCTCTGATGTTGCCCTCCATACAGGTTGCGTTAAGTCTCGGAACGCTACGGTTCCGCCCGCCGACTGCGTGCTGAAGAACACTTCGACTGATCCACGCCCGCGCGGCATGAAACGCTTGTGCGCCTGTCGGTGCGCGCCATACAACTGAAAGGAAGAGCCAGTGCATCATTTGACCGGTGCGCGCCGCGTTGCGGGCGTCGCATTGTTGCTGTCGCTTTGCGCCTGTTCGGGCAGCAGCGATGACAACGAAACTTCCAGGCAGATCGAATTATCCACTCACTCGCTGACCTTCAGCGCGGCAGCACCCACCGCGGCAACGCCCGCCGCACAGACGATTACTGCAAGTTTCTCGGCAGGAATTGCCAATCTGTCCGTGGTCCATACCGGCCAGGGAATTGCCAAAGTCACGACGGCCGTGAACGGCACGACGGCGCAGATCGTCGTCACGCCAAGCGATCCCGCCACCATCGGTGCCGGGCGGTTCACCGGGACCCTCGCCGTCACCGGATATTTCTGCGCCGACACCGCCTGCAGCCGCCTTGAAGCCGGTGGCTCACAGACCGTTACGGCGAAGTACCAGATCTCCCCGGTGGTCGACTACGTCGCACCGAATGTCGCGACCGCGGGCGTATCGGGCACTGCCGTCATCCGCGGCTCTGGTTTCAATGGCTACGCCATCCAGTCAGTGAAGTTCGGCGACGTTGCCGCAACGTCCCTGACGGTCGTCAATGGCAGCGAAATCCGCGCGGCGTATCCGGCGCTGCCCGCGGGCAGCTATGCCGTTTCTCTGGGGATTCCGACGCACGAGGGCACACCGCCGAGCACGGCCACATTGATTGCAGTCGACGCGGTTACCCGCACGGCGCAGACGCTGCCGTGGCCTGCGGCGGTCACCGCGGTGACGTCCCTGCGTCACGATGCACAGCGTGATGCCCTGCTGGTCTCGACCGATATCGCAGATGGCACCGTGGTCCGCTATGCCCATGCCGGCGGTGCGTGGGAACCCGCGACGACTACTGCCATCGCGGGTGTGCGGGACATTGCGTTATCGACCGACGGCGCGCAGTTGCTCGCACTGTCCAGAACCGGCCTGACTCCGCTCGATCCCGTTACGCTCGCGCCGGCGACGACCATCGCCGCACCTTCCCTGCCGGAAAAGAGCTTCCTGAAGACTCTGGCCGTCGCCAACAACAATCTGGCGATCGTCACCACCGGCATTGCCGAAAGCAAAGCGACCGAGTTGTACACCTACATCGTTCGCACCGGCGTCATGACGAAGCTGCCCACGGCGCTCAACAACGCCAGCATGGGTTCATCCACCAATGGCGCCCTCATCGGCATCATTCAGGGCGATTCCACGCTCACCACAGCACCGGCCGCTTACACCTACGCCGCCGCGTCGGGCACCTTTTCCCCCTTGGGCGTGGCGTTGAATCAGAACTCGGTCGCACCGGTATTGGATCGCGATGCGACGCGGCTGGTGCTCAATGGTGTGAATGTCTATGGCGCCGACTTCGCGCTGCTCGGCAAGCTTCCCGAGACGACGCTTGCGGTGAGTCTGCGTCCCGATGGCAAGCGCGCCTACACGTACGACAGCGCGGCTGCCGGCATTCTGACGTTCGATATCTCGGCCACCAAGAATGGCGCAGCCTTCACGGCACTCGGTGCAGCAACTCCCCTCGCCGCTGCGCCCGGCGCCAGCGCGAAGATGACCATCAGTGCGGACGGCAAAACACTGTTCATTGCGGGTACGACACAGATCGTCGTGCTGCCGGCCCCGCTCGATCCATAAGGCGACACCATCATGACACCACGAATCTATGCGGGCGCGGCCGTCGCCGCATCGGCGCTCCTCTGCCACAGTGCGCTGGCCGAGAATCGCGCCGTCGAGACCGTGCATTTCGAACTCGGCATGTCGAGCATCGACAGCGACACGAAGGACAGCACATCGAATGGCACGCTCGGCGCCAATCTCATTGCGACCTTGCCGCTCGGCCGCTACTTCGGCCTGTCACTCGGCGGCCGCTACTCCGAATCGAGCGTGCGCACACGGGATGTGCTGGAGGACGACAGTGGATCACTTCCCGGCGGACGTCCCTCGTGCAACTTCGACAGTTACGGCGGCGATGCCTCGCTCTTCTTCCGTCTGCCGACGTGGGGCCGGATCGGCGCCAGCTATGGCACCGGCAAGCTGTCGCCGGACTGCAATGGCGGCTCGCTGTTTCCGGTCACGGGCGAGAACACGCTGAGCACCGAACACTATCGTATCGACGCCGAGTACTACCTCGGTGACTTCACGTTCGGTGTGGCTCACACCACCACCACGCTGGACGATGGGCCGGAACTCGAGTCGACGATGCTGACGACGAGCTGGTATCCGCTCGACAGCCTCAAGATTGCGTTGTCCGGTCACGATCTGTACGACGAGAACACGTACGGCATCCTGGTAGAGCATCAGCCCGAAATGCTCGGCGATGTGCTCAGCGTACGACTGGGCTATTCGATGACTGAGGAATCGCCAAAAACGCGCACGTTCCAGATCGGACTGTCGTACTACTTCGGGCGCGAGGTGTCGCTGAAATCACGCGACCGCCAGTACAGATAAGTGACCAGCGCCGTGCACCGCCGACCGATCGCCAGGCCCGTGCCAGCGATCGTCGGCACGGCGCTGGCGATCACCGGCACGGCGCTAGCGATCACCCGTCGCGTTCTCGCATCCGCCGATCTGACGGGCCCCGCCACTCGCAACCATCTTCCAACTCGCCACTGCGCGCTGGACATCCTCGCCACTCGGCTGCTGGAACACGCGCAAGCCGAACTGCGGCAGGATCGCGTACAGGTGATCGAAAATATCCGCCTGAATGCCTTCGTAGTCGGCCCACGCCGTCGTCGACGTGAAGCAGTAGATTTCGAGCGGCAGGCCCTGCGGACCCGGCTGCAGCTGGCGCACGAGCAACGTCATGTCCTGGTGAATCAGCGAATGATTGCGTAGATACGCCTGCACATAGGCGCGGAAGGTGCCCACGTTGGTGACGCGACGCGTATTCACCGTGTCCTTGCCTTCCGCGAGGAGCCTGGCGTTGAACTCTTCCAGCTCCGCCTGTTTGCCATCCAGGTAGTCAGCCATCAGGGCCAAGCGCCGCAGTCGTGTTCGCTCTTCGGCAGAAAGGAACCGCACCGATGTCTGATCGAGGAACAGCGAGCGCTTGATGCGACGGCCGCCCGACTCGAACATGCCGCGCCAGTTCTTGTAGCTCTCGCTGATGAGGCGCCACGTCGGAATCGTCGTGATCGTCTTGTCCCAGTTCTGCACCTTCACGGTGTGCAGCGATATGTCGATCGCAAAGCCGTCCGCATTCAGTTGCGGCATCTCGATCCAGTCGCCCACCCGCAGCATGTCGTGCGTGGAGAGCTGCACGCTGGCCACCAGCGAGAGCAGCGTATCCTTGAAGACGAGCATGAGTACCGCAGTCATCGCACCGAGGCCGGACAGCAACAACAGCGGGTCGCGATTGAACAGTGTTGCAACCATCAGGATCGCGGCAAGCAGGTAGATCACGAGCTTCGCGACCTGCAGATAGCCCTTGATGGGACGCGCACGAGCCCGCTCGGGATCGCGCTGTTCGTAAATCGCCCCGATGGCATTCAACAGATTCGCCAGCGACAGCGCGATCGTCAGCACGACATACGCACTCGCAACGCCGCGCACGAGCGTCACCGCGCCATGCGGCAACCCTTCCACGAACGCGATCCCGTAGTACGCGATCAGTGCCGGTACCACGTTCGCGAGCCTGGCGATCACGCCGCGTCCGAGGATCGCAGCATCCCACTGCGATGGCGCCAGCTTCACGGCGCGCGTGACCGAGCGCACCAGCAGCGAACGGGTCAGCGTATTCGCAAACCAGATGACCAGCACGAGCAGGACGACCTGCAACGTCGTCATGACCCACGGGTAGCTCTGCAACGAGCCCGATGCACTATCGAAAATATCCATCGAGCCATTCTATCGAATCGATGCCGTGGCCTGGACCGACTGGCGCGTGCGCGGCAAGGGCTTCGTGCCACGTGGTGTGCCGACCGCGGCCCTGCACCGCGCTATTCCCCGTCACTGTGAGCGCGCTGCCGTTCTCGTGCTGCAGCTTCATCGCGGGATTCCCTGCGGCCAATGCAAGTCCTACGGGGAAAGCCGACCCCAGCATTGGCGGAAGAGCCCGATCCGGGTCGACGTGCTTTCCCGGCACACGCTTGCCACTGGCGGGCTCTGCCGCTGGCGGTGGGGGCCTGTCCCGGACAACGTCAGGCGGAAGCGGATCTTGCGATAAGTCCATGGCTGTTCAAACGCCTGCGGCGACGCTAACTGCTCAAAATCCTTCCAAAAAGGCCCGGGGTCGGTAACATACGCGCCCCTTCGGTGGCGGCTGGCCTTCTGCAGAGATGATCGAGACTCCGTACTACCTCATCGACAAGGGACGTCTGCTCGGGAATCTGCAACGGATTCAGCGTGTTCGGGAGCGCTCGGGCGCCAGGGTCCTGCTCGCGCTGAAGTGCTTCGCGACCTGGTCGGTGTTCGACCTGATGCGCGAGCACATGGACGGAACGACGTCGTCCTCGCTGAACGAAGTAAAGCTCGGGCGCGAGAAGTTCGGCGGCGAAACGCACGCCTACAGCGTGGCGTTCGCCCGTCACGAAATCGACGAAGTCGCGCGCAACGCCGACAAGATCATCTTCAATTCGATCGGGCAGCTGAATCGCTTCAAGGATCGCACCGCGAATCTGCCGCGCGGCCTGCGACTCAATCCGCAGGTCAGCAGTTCCAGCTTCGATCTCGCCGATCCGGCGCGCCCGTTCAGTCGCCTGGGCGAATGGGACCCGGCGAAGGTGGAAGGCGTGCTGGAGGCCATCACCGGATTCATGATCCACAACAATTGCGAGAACGCGGATTTCGATCTGTTCGATCGCATGCTGGCGCAGATCGAAGCACGCTTCGGCAGTCTTCTCGAACGTGTCGAGTGGGTCAGCCTTGGCGGCGGCATTCACTTCACGGGCGAGAATTATCCGCTCGACCGCTTCTGCGATCGACTGAAAGAATTTTCCGGGCGTTACGGCGTGCAGGTGTACCTGGAACCGGGCGAAGCGGCCGTCACGAATTCGACGACGCTCGAAGTCACGGTCCTCGACACGCTGTTCAACGGCAAGCATCTGGCGATCGTCGACAGCTCGATCGAAGCGCACATGCTCGATCTGCTGATCTATCGCGAGACGGCCCGCATCGAACCGAACGCCGGTTCGCATCGCTACATGGTGTGCGGCAAGTCGTGTCTCGCGGGCGACATTTTCGGCGAGTTCGCGTTCGCCAAGCCGCTGGAAGTTGGCGATCGCCTGACGATCCAGAACGCCGCGGGCTACACCATGGTGAAGAAGAACTGGTTCAACGGCGTGCGCATGCCATCGATCGTCCTGCGGGAGCTCGACGGCAGCCTCACCGTGCAGCGCGAATTCTCTTTCGACGATTTTGTAACAAGCCTCTCGTAGGCTTGGGGGTTCATCACCACCACTGGAGGCTCACAGCGGAATGAAACGCAATGTCTTGATCATTGGCGCAGGCGGAGTTGCGCAGGTCGTCGCCCACAAGTGTGCGCGGCACAACGACGTACTGGGGGACATCCATATTGCGTCACGCACTGTTTCCAAGTGCGACGCGATCGTCGCATCCGTGCGCGGGAAGCAGAGTCTGAAGGTCGATGGCGTACTGCAGGCGCATGCGCTGGATGCACTCGATATCGAGGCGACGAAGACGCTGATTCGCGAAACGGGCTGCCAGATCGTCATCAACGTCGGCGCATCGTTCGTCAACATGTCCGTGCTGGCCGCGTGCATCGACACGGGCGCGGCGTATCTCGATACGGCGATTCACGAAGACCCGCTGAAGATTTGCGAAACCCCACCGTGGTACGGCAACTACGAGTGGCAGCGCCGTGAGCTGTGCGCACAGAAAGGCATCACTGCCGTTCTCGGCGTCGGTTTCGATCCGGGTGTCGTCAACGCATACGCCGCCCTGGCGCGCGACGAGTACTTCGACCGCATCGACTCGATCGACATCATCGACATCAATGCCGGTGATCATGGCCGTTACTTCGCGACCAACTTCGATCCCGAGATCAACTTCCGCGAATTCACGGGCGTCGTGTATTCTTGGCAGAATCGCCAGTGGACGACGAACCAGATGTTCGAAGTCAAACAGGAATGGGATCTGCCGGTCGTCGGCAAACGCACGGCCTACCTCACGGGTCACGACGAAATCCATTCGCTGTCGCGCAATCTCGATGTGCCGAACATCCGCTTCTGGATGGGCTTTGGCGAGCGCTACATCACCGTGTTCACGGTGCTGAAGAATCTGGGCCTGTTGTCCGAGCAGCCCGTGCGCACCGCCGAAGGCCAGGAAGTCGTGCCGCTCAAGGTCGTCAAGGCAGTGCTGCCGGATCCGTCCTCGCTCGCACCTGGCTACAAGGGCAAAACGTGCATCGGCGATCTGGTGCGCGGCGTGAAGGACGGCAAGGAACGCGAAGTCTTCATCTACAACGTGGCCGATCACGAAGAAGCCTTCGCCGAAGTGGGCAGCCAGGGCATTTCCTATACCGCCGGTGTCCCTGCGGTGGCAGCCGCCCTGCTCATTGCGCAAGGTGTCTGGGATGCGAAGAAGATGGTGAACGTCGAGGAGCTGCCGCCGCGGCCATTCCTCGATCTGCTCGACAGGATCGGGCTGCCGACGCGCATTCGCGATGCAAGCGGCGATCACGCTCTGAGCTGAGCCGGAACGCAAGTTCGGGGGATTCGCAGCGACGGTGAATCCCCCGACACCGTGGCAGCTCGTCGATTCTGGATTCCATGGTCGCGAGCACGGGAGCAAGCTGCTGCAGAAAAAACGCAGGGCTATTGTTTCATCGCATAGCTCAACTGCAGGAAGTACGTGCGGCCCAGCAGTCGATAGGTCGCAGCGTTGGTGTTGGCTTCGCCACTCAGATACGGCGGGTCCTGGTCCGTCAGGTTGGTGACACCGGCACGCACCTTGATGCCGTGCCGCTCATAGACGGCATCGATGTCGTGATAGAACACGGCAGGCACCTGGCCGCAGTAGAAGGTTAGCTCGAGCGTTTCCGAGCAATCGGCATACGGGCCGATCCATTGCAACGTATAACCCGCACTCCATTCATTACGTGCCCAGTTGATGCCGCCCAGTGCGCGCCACTCAGGCAGGACCAGTCCGAAGTTGCCGCGTCCAACGCGTTCATACGTGACGCTGCCCTCGAACACCTGGACGTCGTATTCGAGAAGATGGGTCACCAGCGCATGCAGACTGAGCTCGCTGTCGCGAATGGGAAAACTCATCCGCCCATTCAAATCGAGCCCTTGCAGGCTCACGCTGCCCAGATTGTTCCGGCGCGCATCGATGCTGCGCAGCGCACCGTCTGGCAAACGCTGGATTTTCGAGCAGGCCAGCGGCGTTCCGTGGCTGGCACATTCCTGCAGAATGATCTCGGGAGCATCGCGTTCGATGAACGCGTCGAGCTGGGTCCGGAAAAAATCCAGGCTCGCCCGCCAGTCAACGCCTTCCTGCGATCCAAACTCGATGCCGGCATCAAAGGCATATCCTTTCTCCGGGTCGAGATCGAGATTGCCGCCTTCGCTGAGGAGGCTGACGTCGTCCTCGGCTTGTATATAGCTGCCGCCCGGGACGCCATTTGCGGCGCAATGGATCTGTTGTTCGGGGCTCGGCGACTGTCCGCACGGGTCCACAGGGGTAAACGTCACGTTGGTGACCTGCGTTTCATAGAGTTCGTTGAGCGCAGGCGCACGAAAGACGGTCGTGTAATCGGCGCGGATTGCCCAGGCTGTCGAGGGCGCCCAACGCAGGCCGGCGTGCCACGTCGCATTGCTGCCGAAGGTGCTGAAATCGGACCATCGACCACCCAGCGTCGCATCGAGCGAACCTGCACCGCGCTGCCGATCGAGCAATGGCAGCCGCACCTCTGCGTACGCTTCACGAGCTTCGAAGTCGCCACCTGGAATGTCGGCGCCGGATCCAGCGCCGACGGCGCCGTTGATGCGTTGCGGATCGTACCGATACGCGCCGGATTCACGACGGAACTCCATGCCGAGTGCCCACTGGATATCGCCTGCAGGCAGACTTCGCCACGGGCCCCCGAATCCGATGCTGGCGAGGCGCTGCGAGTTGGAGCCCTCGTCGGTGACGAACGCACTCATGAAATCGACCTGCTCCTGCGTGATCGAGCCTGCGCCACCGAAAAGATTGATGGGCACGCAGTTCTCGATGATTGCGTTGGCCGGCACGACGCCCGTTGCAGGATCGCGGGTGCCGCAGACGATATTGCCCGCCGCGTCTGGACCCGACGGTCCGATGCCGGCGGCGACCCGCGCAGCGAGCGCTCCGCCGCTTTCACGAGTGACTGCATCCGCCTCGGCAACAGCGCCTGACACTTCCCAATTCCAGTCACCGACGCGGCCGCGGATTCCCGCCAGCGCGCGCCACATCTCCACTTCCTGCGAATAGCCGCGTGGTCCGAGCTCGACCAACCGGCGTGCACCTTGGGTGACCGGGACGCCGAACGGGTTGTAATAGTTGCTGTGTGGAATGTACGGCGTGCCATCCGGCAAGGTCGGCGCTGCGTTCGACTGCACCATGAAGGGCGACGGTGCCAGGCTCTGCGCCGACTCACGGTGAGTGAACAAGCCTTCGACAAAGAGCTCTGCGCCACCGACCGGCTGACTGCCCATCAGCCAGAGCGACCAGCGTTCGTTGGGTGTCTGCAGATAGTTGTACGGAGCGAAGTTGAACACGTCATTGGACGTTACGGGACGCCAGTCGCTGGCGGTCTGCCCGGTCGCGCCCGCAACTCGCGTATACGGTCCAGGCCGCAGTCCCAATGCATTGCCGCCGCCGACCCCGAAGCGGCCGTCCGCAATCTGCAGCGCGCCAAAGGGAACACGCGCGCCGTCGAGCGATGCCACCGTCAGCGGAATCGCCGAATACTCACGCTCAGACATCAACACGCCGCGTTGATCCACGAAGTCCGCGCCGAGCATCCAGTGGCCGCTGCCGATGTCACCGCCCACCAGCGCGTTGGCGCGGGAAATCGCGCCATCGCTCTGATCTGTTTGCGAGTGTTGCACGCCCACTTCGACGCCATCGAAGTCCCGGCGCGTGATGAGGTTGATCACTCCGCCGATCGCATCGGCGCCATAGACCGCAGATGCGCCGGTCGTCAGTACCTCCACCCGCTCGACCATCGACAAGGGCATGGCATCGATGTCGACGGACGAGTCGGCGCCGATGCCGCCATTCGGCAAACGCCGGCCATTCAGCAGAATGACGGTTCTCTGGGGCTGAAGCCCACGCAGCGCGATGCGCGTAGAACCGTCACCGCCGTTGTTGACGCTGGTATTGAGAGGCGCACCGGTGTTGTACGGCAGGGTCTGGAGCACTTTGCCGAGTGAATCGTTCCCGCCGCGCGTCAATTGCTCTTGCGTCACCACGGTAACGGGACCGCTGCTTTCGCCGGTTTCGCTGCGAATCCGCGACCCCGTGACTACGACGCTCTGCAGAGGATCGCTTTGCAGCTCGTCGGCGCTGTGAGCCAGCACCGGCAGGAGCAGCATTGCCATGCCGTGAGTGCGGCCACGCGAGAAAACTCGTCGCAGCCACCCGTCCTGTTCGATGAATCCCGGCTCTCTGCGATCTGCCATGTTCATTCTGCGCGCACAGCACGGCGGGGAATGTCGCCCTTCTCCCTCATTACATCGACCAAGGCACGCTGTTCGAGTCGATGCTTCCTGCCTTGCGCCGCGAGCGCCTGGAACCGGGGATCGTGGCGCAGATGATCGTAAATCGGGTTGAGTTCAGCGGTGTACCACCAGCGAGCGTAGTGTCCCAGCTTCAGACTGGCCGCGAGTTCCTGGAGTGCTCGCTCGTCATCGCCGAGCAGCGTGTATGCCATGGCACGTTCCCGCGCAAACCAGTGCTCGGTCCGGCCCACCGATTCGCTGTCGATCTGCACCAGGATCGCGGTGAGCAGCTTGCGGCCGCGCTCCGCTTCTCCCGCAAGTATCAGCGTATGCGCATACACCAGCGCCAACCCGCGATCCCACATCCGCATGCCGCCACGTGAGCCGGGGGTCGGCGACACGAGCGCATATCGCGACTCGAGAAGCTTCAGCGCCGATGCGTAGTCACCCGTCGCAATGGCCTCGTCGCGGATTGCATCGGCCGGCGACGAAAACGCAGCGCTGCTCCACAAGCTGCCATCGGGCAGCATTCTGGCCAGCTCGGCAGCCCGGCTTCGATCCCGCCGATACTGCGCCAGCTCGATGAGCGCCATCGAAGGTCGATTCTCGCCCGCCAGCAACGCCGCTGCCGCCTCCGGATCATCCACGTCCAGATACATGATCGCCGCATACTCCCTGGTCTCTGTCGACTGCGGATCGAGTGCGATCGTCTGTTCCATGAGCCGAATGCCCTCGGCAAAATCCCCCGTGTAGTCATGTTGCGAATGAGCAAGTTCACCGAGCGCGGCAGGGAATTTAGGGCTGATGGCCAGTGCCTCGCGCAGCAGGCGGTCGTGCTCCGCCACGTTGCTGAACCCCACCATCGTGAAGAACGCCTGGCGGATATGCAGGCGCGGATTGAGGGGATCGATCTGCCGGGCGCGCTCCATCATCTGGATGGCTTCGCCCTTGCGATACTCGCCGAACAGGAACTCCGCGTAACGCATGTAGCCCATGCCGTAGTTGGGCGCACTTTCCAGTCCGCGGCGAAACAGAGGCTCCGCTTTCGAAGGATCTCGGGTGAGCCGGGCACGCTCGATCACTGCTTCACCGAACGATGGATTCAGTTCCAGTGCGCGATCCAGCGCCGCTGACGCAGCGGCATGCATTTCATTCAGCGCGGCTTCACTGGAGTCGCCGAGCGCAGACGCCAGCAGGTAGGCCTGGGCAAGTGCGAGATAGCCGCGCGCAAAGCCAGGGTCGAGCGTCGTCGAGCGTCGAAACAGCTCGATCGCCGCCGTCGCGTCGTCCACCCGCAGGTTCGCGATCAGCTGCTGACCGCGCACATACAGTTGATACGCATCCAGGTCGACTGATTCCCCCGCGGCCATACGCGATGCGGCAGTACCCGATGGAACCTGCAACGCCCTTGCAACGCGCTGGAGGATCTCGTCGCGAAGCGTATTCACGTCAGCCACGGACCGGTTGAATGCACTCGACCACAGCTGCAAATCGCGGGCTGCATCCAGCAACTGAACTTCCACGCGCAGCTGGTTGCCAGTTCGCGCGGCGCTTCCCTTCAGAAGAAATCGTGTACGCAGTTTTTCTGCGACCGCCTTGTTGTCCTGTGCGGCATCGGTGAGTCGCGACGTCGACGCAGTAGCGATCACGGTCCAGCCGTTCAGCGACTCGAGCCGGGTGCGAATGAGATCCGCGATGCTTTGCGCCAGCAGCACGCTGCTTTCGTCGGTCGCCGCTGCGATGAAGGGCAGTACAGCGATCGAGCGGTCGCCGGAGGCGACCTCATGAGCGGGTGCCGTTCTCGTGACCAACGGTTCGCGGTACGAGCCGAAGGCGATCAACCCGGCGACCAGCAACGCCACCACACCCGCGGACACATATATATGTATAGGGCGCGTATGGCGATGAGCCCCACCGCCAGTCGCTACGGCCGCAGGTCCAGTCCCGATCGGCGATGGACCCGGATCCGCGGTCGATGGCTGTATCAACGGCGACGAGTCGGCCGGCGGGAGTGAGCCGACTGATGTGATCGCCCCACCCGGACCCGGCAGTGGCGGTTCCGCTGCGACAGGCGGATCGATCGTGCCTATGAATCGATAGCCCTTCCGCGGGATGGTTTCGATGTATCGGGGGGTCTCGGCTTCATCCCGCAGCGCCACGCGCAGTTTGCGTATCGCCGAGTTCAGTCCGGTGTCGAAGTCGACCACGCCCTTCGGCCACAACCGTGCAATCAGCTGTTCACGAGTCACCAGCTCGCCCGGACGGGACAGCAACTCGTCCAGGATCTGCAGCGGCTGATCCTGCAGGCGGATCTTGCGACCGTCCTTGACCAGCTCACCCACGTCGGTACGCAGAACCCAGCCGTCGAAGCTGATCGAACGGTTCGGCGACATACGCGGCTGACGATCCCAAGTGAGGGCGACGCCCACGAGAATACCGTAGCCGCGTTTTTTGTCTATGCAGATCAGCCAGTTGCCGGATCAGAAACGCGTCAGATCGGAACCACACGCAAAGTACGCACACATCAGCGTCAGGCCATGGAGCGCAAGACCTGGCGCGCCCAACGTCCGTCCCACGCCAGTCGCTCCCACCCCGGCAATAGCCCGGACGGAGCGGAAAGCGAAACCAAACCAACCAGGAGAACCCTCATGAAGACTCTTACCTGCCTGACTGCCACGGCCGTCCTGACGTTTGCGGCGATGAGCGCCGCCTATTCCGCCGACATGCCGGACGGCGCGAAGTCGCTGACAGTGTCATTCGCCGACCTGAATCTGGGCACGACCGCCGGTGCGGCCACGCTCTTCGGTCGCATCCGCGCCGCCGCCGCGGCGGTGTGCGCCGCTGAGAACGGAACGGCGTTGCAGCAGAAGACGCAGTACCAGGCGTGCATGGCGTTCGCCGTATCCAACGCCGTCGCCGCTGTGAACAGCCCTTCTCTCGCTGCCTATGTCGACGATCGCACGGCAAAGCGCCGGGCGCCGGTCCGCATCGCCAGCAGCCGCTGATTTGTCCACGCCTGAATATTCATTCGCCCATCCAGGAGACTTCCATGAATACCTTGAGCCACATCACCAGCGCCGTCGTGCTGTCCCTCATCGCCGTCAGCGGTGTACGGGCGGATGGCCTCTACGTGTCGACGAAATCCCTGACGGTGCAGTTCGCCGATCTGGACCTGAACAAGCCCGAAGGTGCCGCCACTTTGTTTGGTCGCATCAGGAATGCAGCCCGGAGTGTCTGCATCTCGCTCAACGGCACGTCGATTCGCGAAAAGCAGGAGCATGCCGCCTGCGTCGAGTTCGCATTGGCGAATGCAGTGGCTCGCGTGGATCAGCCAATACTCACCGAGTACATCACCACGCGTACGTCCAGGCAGTCGCCGCTGCCGATCAAGGTAGCCAGCGGTCGCTGAGGTGTCAGCGGTCCGCTGCTGCGACAGCGGATCGGACGATGCGGCGGGTGTGGCAGCACATCCGCCGCATTTCTGTTTCCGTCGACCGGTCGCGCCGGGGGGTTCGTTCACCAGGAAGAGCCAGGCGGACGGACAGGCAGAAGTGCTGCTGAATCGGCCGCCGGGTACGCCGCGTTCAGCAACTCACAGCGATGTCAGACTTGCCGAACGACCCGCCGGGTGCAACGCTGCTGCGAAGGCAGCAAGAGTTTCAGCAAGACGGCGGAGAAGAACGAATGGGCGGCAAGTACTCCGGTTCCTGTCTCTGCGGCACCGTCGCCGCAAGACCGGATGCTCATCTGTTCACAGCCAGTCGGGCTGGGTGGGATAAAGAACTGGAAACGATCCCGAGTATCGACAGATTCCCGTCCTGAAGAGCAACGGCACCCGCGAGACCACCACGGGATGCAGCGTCACGCCTGTATTTTCGACTCTGATGGCGGCCGCTACGGCGCGGGAAGCACGCGCGGTCGCGCTGTGGCCAGCGCCTCATCGAGCATCCTGATCAGCTCCTCGCGTCCATACGTGAAGCGCTGCCCCTCATTCAACTGCACCAGCTTCTCGATCTCCTTGCGGATGACGAGCCTGGCCTCAGGTTCAACCGGGACGATCATGTAACGACGCTGTGGATTGGGCTCGAACAACGCCCGCTCGACGACTGCCGCGACCTCGTCCGGCGGCGGGTACTGGCTGCGATCCGCGATGCGCTCTCCGGCGCCGCTTCGCTCCACGGCATTCCTGCCCAGCTCGGTGTTGTAGTTTCCCGGCTCGATCACATTGACCTGCACACCGAGCGGCGCCATCTTCGCCGCGAGCGAATCCGTGAAGGGCCTCGATCGCATGCTTGCTCATGGCGTAAGCCAACAGGTCCGGCATCGCGACGATTCCCGAGAGCGAACCGATGTTCGTGATGCGGCCCTTCTGTGCAACGATCAGTGGTGCAACGGCCCGCGTCACGCGATAGGGGCCCTCGACATTCACGGCCATCACCAGGCCGAACTCCCCGGACTTCATGTCGGTCAGCGATCCCAGTGTCGCCACGCCGGCATTGTTGACCAGGCCGTACAGCCCCCTGCCCGCCGTCGTGATCGATTCCACCGCCGCGTCGATCTGCTGCTGATCGGTCACGTCCAATCGAATGGGTTGCACATTCCTGATCCCGGCCAGCGCGTTGAGATCCTGCTCCTTGCGAGCACCCGCGTAGACGAAATATCCATTGGCCGCGAGGCGCTCGGTGATCTTGCGACCGATGCCCGAGCTGGCGCCCGTCACCAGCACCGCTTTCATCTCTGTTGCGGGCACGGTTTCACTCAGGACCGGGGACGAAATCAGCAGACTCAGCAGAGCAATGGTCACACAACGCATGAGGGACTCTCTCCTGCTATTGAACTGAAGCCCGGTCGAAGGGCGCGTCAAACCGACGATAGCCGACATCGAAGACGATCCTCTGTCCGATCCCGGCTGATCCCGATCCTCCGAACGAGTGACGCAAATCTCGGATCGCCATGCAGTGCATCGAACCCCGGCTCGTGCGCGAGGAAGACGAGCAGCGTCGATCGATCCTCCATCGCGCGTTCGAGCCAGTGAAACGTCGACTCCGTATCACCGAGCGCGGCGTAGATCAAAGCAACATCGTGCGCGGCGACGTAGCGCTCCCTGGACTTCTTCAATACGCGGGTCAGTTCCGCGAGCGCTTCGTCACGTCGTCCCGCCAGTGCCAGCGCCTGCGCGCGGAAGGCATTGCTGCCGGGAGTCTGAAGCGGACGCTCGTCATACTCCGCGATGGCGCGTTCGTGGTTTCCAGTAGCGATGAGATTGCGAATCAGGAAGCCGCGCGCATTGTCGATGCGTTCGTCGAGCTGCAACACCTGCTCGACGAGCTGCAGCGATTCATCGTAGCGTCTGGCGTAGTAGAGGTAGTTCCCCCCGGCAGCCCATGCCGCGAGCCAGAGAGGTTCCAGTTGCTGTGCCTTCGCAGACGCGGCCACGGCCAGATCGAAGTCGCCTTGCATCGCAGACAGCAGTCCGCAGCGGTGAACTGTGAGCGCCAGAGTCGGATCGAGATCGATTGCACGCTGATACTCGCGTTGGGCGCCCGCCGGATCGTGCTGGTACTGCAACAGGATATGCCCCAATGCCGAATGGGCGGCTGCCAGCGTGGGATCGATCGACAACGCCTTCTCCGCCGCGGCCATGGCTCTGGGAAATACCTCGTGCGGAGCGCGCATCCCGAAGACCCCCAGGACCGCGTAACTATCGGCGAGCCCCGTGTATGCAAGTGCATAGTTCGGATCACGCGCAACCGCTTGTTCGAAGAATTCGATCGCACGCAGCAGGTCCTGTTCGCTCTGCCTCGTCCAGGCGAATCGGCCGCTCATGTAAAGTGCGTACGCTTCGGCATCCTGAGTAGTTGCAACGCCGCGGAGTGATTCGCTTCCGACGCGGCGAACGGCGAGCGCCTGCGTGACCTTGGCTGCGATGAGATCCTGGACTTCGAAGATCGTGGTGAATTCCTGGTCGAAGCTCTGCGCCCAGAGTTGCCGTCCATCGGCCACACGCAGCAGTCGTACCGACACACGCAAACGGTCGCCGCGACGCTGCAGCGAACCGTCGAGCACAGTACCCACCTGCAGTTCGCGACCCGCCGCAATCGGGTCCTGGTCCAGCGCGCTGAATCTGCGCACCGAACTCAGTGGCGCGATCGAGTAGGAACCGTGCTGCCCGAGACTCGAGATCAGCGATTCCGCCATGCCCAGTTCGAGCGATGCGTTCTGTTCGGCCGGTACCAGTGGCTTGAACGGCAGAATCGCGATCGTTTGACGGTCGGCATCTGCAGGTGTGCGGGAAGCGCGCGGAATGTTCGCGAGCAGCGCGGCCATCGCGATCAGCACGATCACGACGCCTGCGATCGCCCACATGAGACCGGGCCGACGTCGCTTCGGCCCGACCACAGAGTCAGACCCCGGCGCATCGCTGCTACCCGCTGTGGGGAAAACAACGGCATCCTCCTGCCGCGTGACCCGGGCGACGAACCGGTACCCCTTGCGGGATATCGTTGCGATGTATCGATTTTCGCCACGCGTTTCACCGAGGACCTGACGCAGCGTCGATATGTTCTGCGTGAGGCTGTTTTCCTCGACGACCACCTCCGGCCAGATCGCCCTCAACAACACGTCCTTGTCCAGCGTCTCGCCCGCGTGCTCAACCAGGCAGGCCAGCGTCTCGTACACCTTCGAGGTCAGGGCGATCGTCTCCCCCGATTCACGACGCAGCAGGCGCTGCTGGCCGACGTCCAGGACGAAGTCGCCGAACTCGTAGCGCGTGCGTGGCGCAGTCATGAACGGGAAATCGGGCAAATCACAATAAATCAGAACTCTTCAGCGACCCGCCAAGGATCTTCCGCGGATTCCGCTCGATAGTCACGGCCCGAAAGCCCCCCCCCGCGGCAGTGGCAACCGACTGGAGAGACACCATGAGATCGATGCGCACGATGGCCAGGACGCTCTTTATCTATGCCTTGCTGGCAAGCCTCCAGGTCTGGGGTGGTCCGACCTGGGCTGATTCGAAGCGGGGTGTCGAAGACGCCAACCGCTGCGATGGGGAACCCTGCGACGCCGTCTTGCGAGGGCTGATCGCGTTCTTCGACCGCAACCTGCACGGTCTCGATGGCAATGGCCGCTCCTGCAACGACTGTCACATGATCACCGAACAGTTCCGGCTGACGCCCGCGGCGGTGGAGGCGCGATTTCAGAAGCTGCAGAAGCGACGGCACTACAATCGCCACGCCGATGACCCGCTGTTCCGGCCGATCGATGCCGACGATTTTCGCATCAACGGCGAGAACGCCAGCGACTACAGCAATTTGCGTCAGAACGGCCTGATCAGGGTCGTCTTCGCGCTGCCGCCGAACATCCGGTTGATCGACCCCGAGACCAATGCACCGTCGGATGAACAAACGGTCGATCTCTGGCGCATGGTCCCCGGCGTGACGGACGTGAAACTGTCGGGTGCAGACGGGGTCAACCCCTGGCCGCGCGGGCCCAATGCGAGCGGCGGCTATCAGCTGGATGGACGGTTTCTGACGCTGCAGGAACAGGCACTCGCGGCGCTCACCAGTCATGCGCAGATCACTGCCGCCCCACCGCAACGGCTGCTCGACGATCTGAGCTCCCTGCAGCGGGTGCTATTCACCAACGAACGTGTTCGAGCGCTCTCGCTGGCGATCGATGCCGGCATCACCCCTCTGCCTACCGCCGATCCGCGACTCAACACGCTCGAGCAGCAGGGCAGGAAGGTGTTCGAACGCGCCTGCGCTCAATGTCACGGCGGACCCGGTCAGTCGACACCGCAGCCGCCGGTCGTGCGAATGCATGAGATCTTCACGCAGTGCCCACGACGAGTGGACGTCGTGACGCCAGCGCGCTTCAACTTTGCGCCGTGCCCGCCGCGACTGGCGCGCAATGCACGTACTTATGAAATAACGCTCGCGAACGGCACGACGACGCGCCGCACGAGCTCGGACCCGGGCCGTGCGCTGCTGACCGGATTCGTTGGCGGTCCGCCGCCACTCGACGACTGGAACAAGCTCGACATTCCGGGCATGCGCGGTCTGCGCCACACCGCCCCCTACTTTCACAACAACAGTGCGAACACTCTCGAAGAACTCGTCGATCACTACGTCGAGTTCTACAAGTTCGTGAAAGCGAATGCGGCGCCGGGCGTCGTACCGCCGGTGGCGTCCACGGATGGCGTGAACTTCGATCGTCAACCGCAGCCCGAGGAGCGCACGGCGTTGTTGGCGTATCTGCGCAAGCTGTAGCCAGAGTCCGCAGCAGAGGCGGTGCCGGTCATGAGTGCCGGCACCCGCACGGACAAACTACCGTGACAGCCAGCGCGAAACGGATGGCCTCGGGCTGAACTTCGCTGGTCTTTCTTCAGGAGATCCAGCGCCGCCAATGTCATCGCCTCCACGCCCGCCTTGATGGACGGCTCGGGCTCGATCATGAACAGCGGCGAGTGAGAGTCTGCCCAGTCACCCGATGCAAGCCTCTGCGGCGATGTGCCGCCGACTTCGAAATACACACTCGGAATCGGCGGCGTAACGCCGACCAGGTCGGGAAAATCCTCCGCACCCATGTCGGTCTGGCGCCATTGGACGAAGGCGTCGTCTCCCATACCGGCGCGGATCGCAGTACGCACGCGCTGGGCGAGCGCGGCATCGTTGGTGGTGGTCGGCGCGCCGTCGCTTCTAATCACGACTTCCGGCAACAGTTTCTCGGGCACGCCGGCGGCACGCGCGGTATTCAGCGCGACCCTCTCGATACTCTTCAGCAACAGCGCACGCGTGACCTCGTCGTTCGCTCGCACCGTAACGTCGAGTCGCGCGCCATCGGAGATGACGTTGGACGCGGAGCCGGCATGAAAGGCGCCGACCGTGATCAATGCCGGTACGATTGGAGAGACTTCGCGCGTGACGATGTTCTGCAGCGCCAGCACGATCTGGCTGCCGATGATGACCGGATCATTGCCAAGGTGGGGGGATGCTCCATGCGTGCCCACCGTATGTACATGGATGCGTACCGTGTCCACGCTCGAGTACATCATCCCGTCGCTGAAGGCGATCTTGCCTGCCGGGTATTTCGGGATCACATGCAGCGCCAGCGCATGGTCTGGCCGGCCGACACGGCCGTACAGATCGTCCGCCACCATCGCCCGTGCACCGCCCTGCGCCTCCTCCGCAGGCTGCCCGAGCAGCAGCAATGTGCCGCGCCATTGATCCTTCAATGCCACCATCCGCCGCGCCACCCCAACCAACGTGGTGACGTGCATGTCGTGGCCGCAGGCATGCATGACCGGTACGTCTTCGCCTTCGAGATCGACCTGCCGCTGCTTCGATGCATAGGGGAGCCCGGTCTTTTCCTGCACCGGCAGCGCATCCATGTCGGCGCGAATCAACAGCACCGGGCCATCGCCGTTGCGCAACGTACCCACCAGTCCGGTCTTGCCGATGTTGCGAGTGACGCTGTAGCCGAGTTGGCCGAGCTCTTTCGCCAGCCGATCCGAGGTCTTCGATTCCTGCATCGAGAGCTCAGGATTGGCGTGGAGGTGTCTGAACAACGCATCCAGGTACGGATAGTCGGCGCCGATCGCATCGCCGAGAGAAGAGGCATGCGCCGGCACGGCGGACAGGAGCAGCGCGGCCATTGTGGCCGGCAAAGAAGCAGTCAAGCGCATCGGATTCCCCTTGTGTCCAGTGCTACATGACACTGGAATTGTTGTTTGGAATTGATCGTCGCATCGATTGGAATCCCGGACCAGTGCATCGACAGACAGTCAGCCGATCAGCGAACGCCAGCTGGCATGAGGTAGCTGGGCTCCACGTTGCCTTGACAATCGAAGCCGTAGAAACTCAAGCGATCACTCAACCGCAGGCGAAACTGGCGATGCCCTCTGGCCTTCGTCCAGTTCGGCCTCGACCTTCTTCAGCAGTTCGCGCGCCACGTCCGTGTACTCACCGGGGTGTGGACTGTAAGCAAGCGGACCCAGCACCTGAATTGCATCCTGGTAGCGCTCATCGGAAATCATCTGCTGTGCGACGAGCCAGCGCAGCGAGGCATCGAAGGGCGCCAGCTGCATCGCCCACTCGAGGCCGTCGATAGCGTTTTCCGTGGGCCGCTCGCCCTGATTCAGGTAGCTGAGATAGAACCGCACGAGCGGGACCGGATGGTCGTTCTCGGCGGCATTCGCCTTGATGAACTGTCCGCGCACGTCCTTCCAGGATTCCTTCGGCAGTACACCGCTCTCTACCTTGTTGGCGAGCGCGTAGCCCTTCTGGAGGTGGGCGTTGATATTCTTCGGATCAATGGCGAGAGCGGCGTCAGCCGCGGCAATTGCTGCGTCGTCGTTGCCTGCATCGAACTCGGCTTCGGCTAGGGCGGAGAGCACTGCGGGGTCATCTCGATGAAGCGCAGCGACTTTGCGGGCGTCTGGCACCAGACCCAGGGCCTCTTCGCGGCTGACTCCGACTTTCGACTCGATCATGATGGGCATCATCGCCGCCTCGCCCGGACGCAGTTTTCGCACCGTGATCGGGGCAATGGTAAGCCCCGCGCCATCGATGTTTATGACATTGATCCTGCGTTGCCTCATGTAGGCATCCATGTCCTTCTCGAGTTGCGTGAAGTCACCGAAGGCGCCCTCGGCCGCCTGCAGAGCCGAACGCCCCGTTGCCAGCAGCCGCTGATACTCGGATAGCTGTCCCTTACGTCCGGACCCCATCTGGAGATAGTGAAACAACAACCAGCTCTGTCCGTAGAACGAGTCATAGGTGAACTTCTTCTCACTGGCGCCGCCGTCGAAGTCGAGGAATCGCAGGATGGGGACTTCCGGGGCATACACCAGTTCTGCGAACCGATGCGTCGCCGGTGCGCCAAGCAGGACACTGCCGTCATCCTTGAACCTTACGCCAGCGAAGAACTCCGCGAATCCCTCCGTGAACCAGCGCGGGTACGTCCGGTCAGTCAGGCCGGCAATCATGAAATGGTGGGCGTACTCGTGGTAGAGGATCGTTTCCCCTGAGAGTTCGTACGTCGATGCGCCGCCGATTCTCGGGATCACCGCGACGGACGATCCTGCGCGAGGAATGTAGATGCCGGAAACAAACCGATTCTGCGTTCCGGTGACTTTGCGGACTTTTGCCGAGCTCGAAACGACGAAGACCGTCACGCGGTTGGATGGACCTGGCTTGTTCTGCGATTTCACGAACAGATGCGCCATCGCGCCATGGAAGCGCTCGAGCCGCTCGGCAAACCTTGTTACGACCTTCTCGCTCTGATCGCTGTAGATGACGAAGTGATCGCCGCTGACCTCCAGCCACTCGGCTTTCGCTGTTGCCACCCACAGAAAGAGCGAGGCACACCCCAGCGCGATGTAACGCATGCCGACCTCCCGTGCCTGCCAGCTATTCTTCTTTGGTCGTCGCGGATACTGTCCGCGAAATCCACATGACCTGCAAGGAGCATTCCCGGGCAGCGCTGGACTTCCAATCCATGCAGCTATCAGCCGCAAGCAGATCTGACCCGGGGGAACAGAGAACGGCGACCGCGCATTGGCCGTCCCGATCCGCTGAGATTCGAATGGCCACACACCAAAGAACGCTGCACGTATGCGCGGGTGAACGATATCCTTTGATGCGAGCGGCGCCCGAATGCCTGCTTGCAGTACTCGTCATTCGCCGATCGAAGCAGACGTGAGTGAGTTCGCGCAGGCAGGATCAGTCCACCGCAGGCGCCCGACGAAAACCCCAGGATTGCGACGTGGACGCAGGGACGTACGTGCAGAAGAAAGCAGGGCTTGACGGCCTCACCATTGCCCGGTTCTTTGCGGCGATCTGTGTCGTGATCTATCACTTCTACGATCGCTCGCAGGCACCCTCTCCTCTGTTGGCCAATCTGTTCTCCGGCGGCTTCTTTCCGTTTTTCTTCATTCTCTCGGGCTTCCTGCTGACCTACGTCGCGCGACCGAATCAGACTTTGCGGGACTTCTGGGTGAAGCGCCTCGCCCGCGTCTATCCGGTCTATGTGCTCGCCTGGATTGGCACCGGTTTGTTTCTTTTCCTGTGGATGCCGACGCTGACCGCGTTCCTGCGCACACTCGGGTTCTATGGCCTGCCCACCTTGATCTTCGCGCAGTCATGGATACCGAAAGCCGCCGTCGGCTGGAACTGGCCGGCTTGGTCGATGGCGGCGGAGATATTTTTCTGGCTGACGTTCCCCTGGGCCTATCGCCTGATCGCCAGGTCCAGGCGCCTGGTGGTGCTGCTCGCCGTGTTCGTCATCGTGAATGCCTTCATCTATGTCGCCCGCGCGGAGCTGACTGCGGCGCGTGCGCTGATGCTGGAGGGCACTCTGCTCGAGACTCCATGGTCGCGCTACATCGCCTATTTCCCGCCAACCTTCCTGGTGCAGTTCCTGATGGGCATCGCCCTCGCATTCCTGTTCATGCGCCATGGCTCGATGCCCAGGATCTGGCGCTGTGTTGCCATCGCCGCCACCGGATTCGTTCTCGTACTGCCGGCGAAGATCGCCGGCGTCGCGAGCGACGCATATCTCGGTCTGTGTTACTGCGCGCTCATCTATGCGATCGCTTCGATGCGGGTACCGGCTTCCGCCCTGACAGGAATGCTGGTGACGCTAGGCAAGACAAGTTATTCGCTGTTCATCCTGCAGGGACCTGTCTGGACGCTGTACTGGTACTGCCAGGGGGAGAACGGCGGACATCGACCTTTCAGCCAGCTGCTGCCGTATCTGGCGCTGTTGATCGTGATCGCACTGCTCACCTACCGCTACATCGAGACGCCGGCCTCGGACTGGATCAGAAAGCGATTCGGCGCTCCTCGCCCGGCCGCGCTGCCGCTCAAAGCGACGGCCACTTCGCCAGGATTGAGTTGATTCGCTCCTGCCCTTGCGGGAGCACGCCTCGGCTGCGCCGCAACCAGAACGCCGACGCGCCGCACGCCCACCGATCCGTTCATCACAACTGCAGCTGTTGATATCACCACGGGCTGCCGGCCAGGAAACGCGACCCACCCCGGCCAGTCTGCGATATTCTGCGGCGACGGCGAACAGACTCGCGCGGCATGACAATGCACAAGAAACTATCGCGACGACATTTCCTGCAGTCCGCCGGTCTCGGCCTCGGTGGCATGGTCCTGAGCCGCTCGCAGGCGCTCGCTGCAATCGGCGAATCCGGAGCATCCGGCAACGGCAAGAAGGTTCTCGTGCTCGGTGCAGGAATGGCGGGCCTGGCTGCCGCGCTGAAGCTGCTTGACCTCGGGTTTCAGGTCACTCTGCTGGAAGCACGAACCTGGGCCGGCGGTCGCGTTCATACGATCCGCGAGCCGTTCTCCGACGGCGTTTACGCCGAGGCCGGAGCGGGCAGAATACCTTCGACGCACGAACTCACTCTCGAGTACGTCAAGCGCTACGGACTCGAACTCGATCCGTTCTATCCCGCATCAGGAAGCGGCGTGTTCCTGTGGCGCGGACAGCGACAGGTCGTACCGTACGACGGCGCCGGCGATCTGAAAGGCTTGCCGCTCAGCTTCACCGCGCGTGAACGGGCGGCCGGGTTCGGTGGATTGTCGGCGCTCTATTTCGATCGGCTGCGCGACGAGATCGGGACGCTGCCGAGTGGCGGTTGGCCGTATCCGCGCTTCAACAAATACAAGGACGTGAGTTTCGGCGACTTCCTCCGCAAACAGGGCGCATCGACGGATGCGATCGCCTATCTCACGCAAGGCTTCTACGAGGACTCGCTGCTCGACTATGCGCACGATGCACTGAGTCACGCAGTGCCGATGCTGTGGAAGATTCGCGGCGGCAACGATCGCCTGCCGCTGGCAATGGCCGGCGAACTGAGCGAACACATCCGCTACGGCGCGGAAATCCGCCGTATCGAGCAATCGGCGCAAGGCGTCAAGGTGATGTACCAGGCCGGCGGTGTGGATCACACCGAGACTGCGGATCGAGTCGTCTGCACGCTGCCGTTCACGGTGTTGCGGGACATCGAGGTCGCGCCGTACTGGAGTGCCGGCAAGGCGGATGCGGTACGCAACATGTACCTCGGTCCGGTGGCGCGTGTGTTCGTACAGACACGCACTCGATTCTGGGAGCAGCAGGGGCTGAACGGTTTCGCGACTGTCGATCAGCCGATGGAAGTCTGGAGCCCGACGTACAACCAGCCCGGCCGGCGCGGCATCATCATGTCGTACATCTACGAAGATCTGGCGCGGGAATATTCGGCGCTCGCGCCGCAGTCACAGATCGATCGCATGCTGGATCTGTATGAGCAGGTTCATCCAGGCGTTCGCGACGGGTTCGAATCGGCGACCACATGGTCCTGGCTCAACGAGAAATACAGTCGCGGCGCCTTTTGCGTCACCAAGGCCGGGCAGTTCGGGCTGCTGGAGCATGCCGCCACTGTCGAAGGGCGCATTCATTTCGCCGGGGAACACACCTCCGCATGGCCAGGCTGGATTCAGGGCGCCCTGCATTCGGGACTGCGCGCAGCGAACGAGATCGCGGCGGCCCCGTGAAGTGACCGGAGGCAGCCGGAGCACCGGGCGAATCAATCGAAACGACCGCCTCTGGCGGTTGCCGGCCTCGACAAGTTGCAACTGTTGCAGGACAGCGGCGTGCCGGCTATCGACAAGCACCCGTGTCAGTGCCGCTGGCGCACGCCAAGTCGCCGCATGAGTCGATGGAAATTGCCTCGATCCATACCAGCCGCACGCGCAGCAGCCGCGATGCTGCCGTCGTTTCGACCCAGTGCATCGCTGATCCATTCGCGCTGGAAGAACTGCGTTGCCTCTCGCAGTGTCGTAGCAGCGGCGGGCTCCCCGGGCGCCTGTCGAAACCTGGGTGCGCCTGCGGCTTCGCTTGCTCCTGCCGCTTCGAGCGCGAGGTGCCGCGGCTCTATCCCGATCCAGCGATGAGCGTGACCCTGCTCAGCCACCGCGCGCAATGCAGCGCGACTCAAGGTGTGTTCGAGTTCTCTCACATTCCCCGGCCAGTCATATGCCAGCAGCGCCTCGCGCGCGTCAGGAGTCAGGCGGAAATTTCGCGCTTCGAGGCGACGCTGGTTCTCTTCCAGAAAGGCGCCCGCGAGTGCGAGCACATCGCGCCCACGTTCGCGCAGTGGCGGCACGATGAGCGGGAACACCGAGAGCCGATGGAACAGGTCAGCGCGAAATCGCCCTGCGCTGACTTCCTGACGCAGATCGCGATTCGTCGCCGCGATGACGCGAACGTCGACGTGCAGCGGCGCATCGCTGCCAGGACGCTGGATCTCGCCGCTCTGCAGAGCACGCAGGAGCTTGGCTTGCACCGACGGCGGCAACTCGCCCACTTCGTCGAGCAGCAGCGTGCCACCGTCCGCGAGTTCGAACTTGCCGGCGCGATCCTGCATCGCCCCGGTGAATGCACCTTTGCGATGACCGAACAGCTCGCTCTCGGCCAGCGACTCGGGCAACGCTGCGCAGTTCACGTGCACCAGCAGCTGATCGCGTCGCGGCGACTGTTCGTGCAGGCGCTGGGCAATTAGCTCCTTGCCCACACCGGTCTCGCCGAGAATCAGCACGGTCAGGTCCGATGGCGCCACGGTGTGGATATCGTGCAGGAGCTGTCGCATTGCGGTGCTGCTGCCAATCAGTTCGCGCGGCGCATCGACGTAGCGAATGGCATGGGGGACCACGACCGCGCGCCGTCGATGCGCGGATGCTGCCTTGCTCGCGGTAATCGCCTGAATGCCTTCGATCATGAGCTGCTCCACGCGCCGTAGCTGTGGTTCGTCGAGTGGCGCGAGCGCGTCCGGCGATAAC
The DNA here is from genome assembly GCF_036520495.1 of Povalibacter sp. Lineage (GTDB taxonomy): Bacteria > Pseudomonadota > Gammaproteobacteria > Steroidobacterales > Steroidobacteraceae > Steroidobacter. The sequence continues at coordinate 125,715 of NZ_DATDJO010000038.1, forward strand.
GCATCGAACGTCAGTACACCCCAAAGCTCACCATCGATCCACAGCGGCATCCCGACGCAGTCATGCACGGGTGAAAGTTCAGACACTCCTTTGATCAGCCCATCGTACGGATCGGGCAAGCCGCAATCCGCCGGCAGTCGGACGGGACTGCGGGACTGCACGAAGCGGGCAAGGCGCGGATGGTCGGCAATGGCGAAACGCCGGTGCCGCGTTTCCTCGGTCAGTCCCTCGGTGGCCTCCGGAACCAGCACGCTGTCGTCCAACCGCAGAAGCGCGATGGCATCGCACGGCGCCAGCGCCCGTGCCACTGCGAGCAGTTCCGCGTAACGGCCTTCGCCCTCCAGGTTTCGCAGCGGTGTCATTGTGACCTCATTGATGTCGATCAGACATCATACATTGATGTCAAAACGACACGCCCGGAGATTATTCCCCTGTTATTCCACGTGGGATCAGTAATTTAGACGTGGCATGACACTTGAATATGTGAAATCGCCCGGCTCCTGCCGGCATCCACATGAAATGAGAAGAGACATGCTGACCGCCCAGACCATCGCGATCGTCAAAGCCACCGTTCCGGCGCTGCAAGCGCACGGGGAACACATCACCCGTTGCTTCTACGACCTGCTGTTCCGCGAGCATCCGGAAGTGCAGGCCTTTTTCAATCAATCGCACCAGGCTGCCGGCACGCAGCAGCGAGCTCTCGCTGACGCCGTGCTGGCATACGCGGCCAACATCGATCGACTGGAAGCGCTGGCGAATGCAGTGCCGCGCATCGTGCAGAAGCATGCGGCGCTGGGCGTACTGCCCGAGCACTATCCCATCGTCGGCAAGTGCCTTCTGCAAGCCATTCGCGAAGTGCTGGGCTCGGCCGCGACCGAAGAGATCATTGCCGCGTGGGCCGAAGCGTATGGCGCACTGGCGAAAATCTTCACCGCCGCCGAAGAAACCGTGTATCGCACCAACGAACGGCGATCGGGTGGCTGGCGCGGAGTGCGGCCTTTCGTCGTTGCACGCCGCGAGACGGAAAGCGAAGTGATCACATCGTTCTATCTGCGCCCGCAGGATGATCGACCCATTCCCGCCTTCGAACCCGGGCAGTACCTGACATTGGTGCTGGATATCGATGGCCAGTCCACGCGTCGCAACTACTCGCTCTCGTGTGCACCGAACACCGCCGGGTACCGCATCAGTGTCAAGCGCGAACAGGGCGGCAAGGCATCCAACTGGCTGCATGACCAGGCAACGCCAGGGACATTGCTCAATGTGCTGCCGCCATGCGGCGAGTTCGTGCTCCCGCCAGGCAACGAGCGTCCGCTCGTGCTCGTGACTGGTGGCGTCGGCCTCACCCCTGCACTGAGCATGCTGCATGCCGCCGCGAGCACCGGCCGGCGTGTCGACTTCATCCACGCAGCACGCAACAGTCGCACGCATGCATTCGCCCGCGAAGTCGATGCACTCGTGGACAAGCACGCGGCCGTGACCCGACTTTATGCTTACGACGAACCGCTGCACGAAGACCAGCCGGATGTCGTCGGACGACTGACCACGCAACTTCTGGCGCAGCGCCTGCCTGCAGATCGCAATGTGGATCTCTACCTGCTGGGCCCGAAGCCCTTCATGCAGCAGGTGTATCGCAGCGTTCTCGAGCTGGGGGTCGTGCCTGCCCGCATACGCTATGAGTTCTTTGGTCCGCTGGAGTCGCTCGAGGCGCCTGCAGTGGCAGCTGTGTAGCTCTTGCTTGAGAGGGCCCTTGCCGGGGCCCTCTCATTTTCACAACTGCGGGTGTCAGTGGGAATAGATGGATAGGAGGTGTCCATAGAGTCGCAATAGCAAGGACAGCCGTTCAGATCTCTGCCCTGGCGAGCCCGCCTGCGGCAGTCTTCGATCGCTGCCGCGACAGCAAGATGGCGAACACGAACGCGGCGAGGCTGAGCAGACCGAAGAACCACAGCATTGCATCGTAACCGGCAGGATTCGCGACGCTGGCGCCACCGCGATCGTTCACGTACCCCGCCACGATATTGGCGACGAAGACACCCGCCTGCTGCAGGGCGGTCATCAAGCCATAGGCCGTTCCGAGTTGCTCAGCGGAGCAGTAGCGCGCGACCGCCGGCCACAACACTGCTGGAACGAGCGAGTAGCTCGCGCCCAGAAGTACCGTTGCCGCAGTCAGATTTTCCGTACCGTTGGAAGCGAGCAACAGGAAACTCACCGGCAGTCCGAGCGCACCGACAGTGAGAAGCAGTCCGTGCCGCTGTACGCGATCGAGGAGCAGGCCGAACACCGGTGTCAAAAACATTGCAGCGAGAAACACATGACTGTTCAGCGTGCTCGCCGCCTCCAGGGTCAGGCCATGCGCTTCCTGGAAATACTTGATCGAGAATGTGCTGCGAAACGGAAAGATCACCGCATAGAAGGTCACGCAGATGCCCACGATGAGCCAGTACTCGACCCGAAACCGCAGCAGGTTGCTCCAGTCGATGCGATCGCTCGGCGGCGCAATCGCAAGCGTGCCACGAGCCGCTTCGTGGCGATCGATGATCCAGTAGGCCAGCGCCCCGACGACAGAGAGCACGCCGAACGCTGCGGCGAGCCACAACGGCGATTGCCATCCCTGCGCGTACAGATCGCTGGCGAATGTCGGTGAACGATCTGCGAGATACGACCCGAATCGCACTGCCGTAATGTTGAGCGCGAGCATCAGCGCGAAGTAGCGACCGACGAACCACTGCGCAAAGGCGACGGTCACCGCCACCACCATGGTCTCGGCACCGAGCCCGAACAGCAACCGGCCGGCGACCATGACCGGGAATTCGGATCCCAGCGCCGTGACGATCGCACCAAGCAGGCACAGGACCGACGTGAACAACGTGACCGAGCGCGCGGAGTAACGATCGACGAGCACGCCACCGATCAGCACCATGACGATGTTCGGCAAGCTGTAGATCGCATTGAGCGTGCCGATCTGGGTGTCGGACCAGCCGAGCTGCCGCGACAACAGCTCGGCAACCGGACCGATCGAATCGTAGATGTAGTAGTTGCCGAGCATCGCGAGCGACGTCGCGAAGAACATTCCGACCATGGTAGCCAGGGAGGGTCGGTGTCCGAGCGCTTGCGTCATAAGTCAGCCGCCGCGTCACGTTGATCGCTGCTGCAGGCCGGCAGCAAGGGCATCCCGGCATGCATCGATTCAAATCGATAGGGTGGCAGCGGAGATCTGTTGTTCATCTTCTTTCGATCCCCGGGCTGGCAATGGAGTGTATCCACGCCTGACACGCGCTGCATAGAACTCGTTGGTTGATGATGGAATCGGCCCGAGGCCCACCCGTGCCTCGAACACTTTCTTGGTATCCTGCACTGCAAGCCGATTGAACGGCGATGCGAACGACTGCCTCTGGCGGAGAAGAACAATGACATTCCAGATGTCGGCCGTGCCTTATGCGTCTTTTCGCTGGCCTTCATGCGCCTGCACAACCACACACCTGCCCAGGCGCACAGCTGACGGACTTCCCGACCTTCATGAAGATCTCGATCGTTGTGCAGTCCACCTGAACAGGTGGGTGTCTCCTGCGTATTTGCACCCGTGATCACCACATGACCTCGCTCGTCCCGACACCGTCACTGCTGGAGTTCGCGCTGTATCGGATCCTCGGCAACAGCTTGCCGCCGCGCCATGGGGCCGACGAGATGCTGGCCCATCTGCGCTTCACGCTCGAACATGAGCCCGAGCTGCCTGGGTGTCGCAAACACTGGGTGCTCAACCGCATCGCGGACGCGCGCGTCGAAGCAGCCTGCGCCGAACTCATACGCCAGGCAGGCCATGAATGCATCCGTCTGCCGTTCGAGATGATCCACTACGCGAAGCGTTTCAACGATGTGTCCGATCTGCCGCCGGGTGTCGACCGTGTCGACCCAAACCATAGTCAGATTGCGTTTGACACCTCGAGCTTCGCGCTCGAATGGAAGTACCGCCACAAGAACCTGTACGCGATCGGCCTGAACGAAGCACGCAATGTGGCGCTCGACGCCGGCCGGGCCATCGCGCGCTGGACCTTGCCCTGGGATGCCGCCTGCTTCATCTGCAGCGACGCCTGGGAACAGATTCGTGGCCTCGCTGCGAGCGACGCTGCGGCACTGCATCTGGTCGTGTCGCTGGCGCGCGTTCGGGACAATGCCGCACTGCTGCGACCGGGTTCTGTGTCCGCCAGCCTGACCGAGCCACAACTCGGCTTTCGCAATGACAGTCAGTCGCGTTTCGACGAGCGTCTGCGCTACGGCAATCTCAACAAGGCTGCATTGCTGCGGAATCTCGGTGTGCCCGGACCGTGGCATGCGTGGCGCACCGCCGCGTGGGACACGCAGCCCACCGCCGTCAATCCCGAGCGCGGGCGGTTCGTTCAAGGCGGCTGGGTCGCCCGACTGGCGTCGACCAGCGAGGAGCGCATCGAAAGCAGTGAAATTGTGCGCTGGCGTTCGCGCTTCGAGGGCGTCGAGACACTGTGCCGACAACTCGATGCGCGGCTGGTGGCGGCGAACAACCCACCGGGCCGGCTGCTTTGCTACGACGAAGCAGCGCTCATCAGAGGGGACAGACGCCCGCAAGCGGCTGCACTCGTCGCACACGCCCGCGCTGCACTGGCTCGCCCGCTACCGAGCGTACGCGACAAGACCGGCTGCGCTCACAGCGGTGACCCCGCCGACTATCTGAGCGTCGCGCCGTACTTCCACATCGACGCGGCCGGCACCGTTCGCCATCTCGATGGTCAGCGCAACGACGCGGCCACCCGCGGCACGATGGCAAGTCTCACGAACGATCGCGCCGCACTCGACCAGTTGGTGACCGATGCCTGCTCCACGGCTCTTGCCGGCACTCTCACCGGTGACCGGACCTTTCTCGAACATACGGCGCGCATGCTTCGTGCGTGGTTCATCGCTTCCGGCACGCGCATGAACCCACATATGCGATTCGCTCAGGTCACGCCTGGACGCGAGACCGGCAATGCCTGGGGCATCGTCGACTTCCGCGGTTTCTGGCCGCTGCTCGACGCCATCGTACTGACCTCGCGTGCCGGCCTGCTGAGCGACGACGAACAGGGCACCTTGAAATCGTGGTTCGAGGCGTTCCTGGTGGATGTCGATACACGCGGCATCGGGCGCGAACCGAACAACATCGCGGTATGGAACGACCTCGTCGTCGCGGCCCTGGCTGCCTTCGTCGGTCGGCACGCGCGAGCAGCCGAGGTATTGGCTGATCTGCCGCTGCGCTTCGCCAGCCAGCTCAGCGCCTTTGGTGTGCCAGTCAACGAACTGAAGCGCACCCGTCCCTTGCACTACGGCCTCTTTCTCGCTCAGGGCCTGATCAATTCGGCATGGCTGGGACGCCGCCTGGGCATAGATCTGTGGGCCTATTCGGCTTCGCAGCATCGCAGCATCGCCATGCTGTTGCGCTTCCTTGCGCTGAACAAGCGCCTGCTCGTCGACTACACCGCCGACGCCGACCGCTTCGACCAGCGCCTGGCAATGGCGTTTGCGCAGGTGCCGGCCGATGCGGTGCATGCGCAGGCGCTGGCTGAGCTTCGTGCGGCGAGCGACAAGCGTGCTTGCCTGGATGGCGATGACATGAGTACCGGTACGATGCCGTTCTTCATCCCGATGCGTGCGCCTTGATCGGCTGATCACAGTGGGCAGGCATAGCGATAGCGATCGACCTATTCACGTCGACCGAGCCACGAGTTCATCGAGTCCACCGACATGAATTCCGCCTTCATGCTGGCGGGCGCACCCTGCACGACTGCGGCACTGCCGGCCCAACGCAACAGATCCCAATCGTTGTAGTCATTGCCGATGGCCCACGTGTGCTCCCGAGCAAGACCGCGCATTCGTGCAATCCACGCGGCAGCCTGCGACTTGGAGACGCCAGCGGCGAATGCTTCGATCCACATGCTATGGCCATCGAGCGGGGACGTGGCGCGAATCACGCTCAGTTCCGGCAATTCGCGCCGCAGCGTTTTGAAGGGTTCGTTTGGATCACCCCCCGGCACAACCGCCAGCAGCTGACTCGCCGGATGGCGCGCTGCGCTCAGCTCGAACATGCGACCCTCCGCAGCATAACGCGCCAGCCGACGTTCGAAATCGGGATTCGGTTTGCCGGTCCGGTGAAACTGAAAGGCGTGCTGCGCGGGGATCGGCGCATGGATCATGAAATCCAGCTCGTGCGCCAGAAACATCTGAACCGCACGCTCGGCCTCATGCGACTGCAAGGTGTGCGAGACGAGCAGCTCTTGCGAGCGCCAATCCAGAATGCCGGCGCCGGAGGAAAAAACCAGATAGTCGATCGGAAAATCGGCAGGAATGACCTTCCTGGCAGTCGCAAGTGCGCGACCCGTCGCGATGACCCGGACGACACCTTGCTCACCGAGCGCGTGCAGCGCCTGCACATCGTCCGCAGCGAAGGGCTCGCCGCGCATGAGCAAGGTCCCATCCAGATCGCATACGAGCATCTGCAGCATCGCCGAGTACACCAGATCGCGGAATCCGGGCGGCACTATGCCCTATCTGCTGCCGACCATTCGACATCGGCAGCCGCGATCTTCCTCGCACGGCGAGATGGAGCGCGAGGCACTCAACCGCCGCTGGCGCGGCCCGATACTTCCGACGTGCCGCCGAATGCCGGCCGTACCACGTTCCTGGCGCGATGCGGCCCGCGCCGCTCGATGAAGTGCTGCTCGACCGGCGTCGCATCTATTACAGGAGTCGATGGGCCCTGTGCGAGCCGGAAGACCGCAGCGGCCTCCACGAGCTTCTGAGCCTGATCCCGCAAGCTCTCGGCTGCGGCGGCGCTTTCTTCGACCAGCGCGGCGTTCTCCTGCGTCGTCTGATCCATCTGGGTAACGGCGTCGTTGACCTGCTCGATACCGGCTGCCTGCTCCTGGCTCGCGGTGGAAATTTCCGCGACGATGTCCGTCAGTTTCTTGATGCCGCCGACGATGTCCTCGAGCGTCTTGCCCGATCGATCCACCAGCGTCGAACCTACCGTGACCTTGCCGACCGAGTCTTCGATGAGTCCCTTGATCTCCTTGGCCGCACTCGCGCTGCGCTGCGCGAGATTGCGCACTTCGGAGGCGACGACGGCGAAGCCGCGACCCTGCTCTCCCGCACGGGCAGCTTCGACTGCTGCGTTGAGCGCCAGGAGATTGGTCTGGAATGCGATCTCGTCGATGACACCGATAATGTCGGCGATGCGCTTGCTCGAGGCATTGATCTCGCCCATGGCGCCGATGGTCCGCGCGAGGATGGCGCCGCTCTCGTTCGCCTGGTTGCGCACGCCAACGGCGAGCACGTTGGCCTGACGGGCATTGTCGGCCGTCTGCTTCACCGTTGCCGTCATCTCCTCCATGCTGGCCGCCGTCTCCTCCAGCGCCGACGCCTGTTCCTGTGTACGCCTGGACAGCTCGTCGTTGCCCTGCGCTATCTGCGAACTGCCGGCAGCGACCCGATCGGCATTGTCGCGTACCACGGAGATGACGCCGGACAGTTGCGCCTGCATGTTCCTGAGCGAAGCCATCAGGCTCGACGTATCACCGTCCCGCACGTCGATACGCGCCGTCAGGTCACCACGCGCCACGGCGTTGGCGATGTTCGCCGCGTCTTCCGGCTCACCACCGATGGGCCTCAGCACCTGCCGATCGAGCACGAAACTGAGGCCCAGCGACACCGCGACGATGCTCAACAGCCCGAGCACGATGGCCGTGTTACGCAATCGGCTGACGCCGGCCATGATGCGCTCCTCCGGGACAGTGATCGCGAACGACCACGGCGTGGTCGTCGCGCCGATGCGCACCGGCACATGGATACGCGTAACAGCGGTGTTCAGCACTTCGCTGTCGAAGCTGCGGCTGAACTCGACCCCATTGGCAATCTGAGTCAGGTCGACGCCAGCGTCCCTGCCGAGACCCTTGCCGACATTGGCTGCATCGATGTCGCCGACATAGAGGCCTGCGTGCGTAATCAGGCTGGCATAGCCCGTGTCGTAGACGCGAATCCTGCCGATGATCTCCTGTAGATCCGCCAGTTCGATATCCACGCCCGCGACGCCCAGCAGTTTTCCGCCGACGACAATTGGCACAGCGAGACTGGTCATCAACACATCGCGGCCGCCGATGTTGTAACTGAAGGGTTCGAGAATGGTTTCGTTGCCGCTCTGCTTCGCCAGCTGGTAATAGTCGCCCGCACCAGCCACGTCATAATCGACCATCGCATCGACCTGCATCTGCCCGCTGCCGCGATTCCAGTAGGGCACGTAGCGGCCCGTGGCGTCGTGTCCCTTCTTGCCTGCGTAGTGGGCGTCCTGTCCATCGAAAGCATTCGGCTCCCAGCCGGTCCACACGCCAAGAAGGTCCGGGTTGCCCTCGAGCAAGCCCTTCATCATCGCATCGGCAGCCGCGCGATCAGCGAGCCCCGCCGCTTTCATTCCGGCCAACGCCTGCGCTGTCGAGCGCGCAGTGCCGAGCGCCCGCTCGATCCTGACCGCGACATCGTTGCCACCGCGCTTCGCCAACTCGCCGGCATACTGCAACGCGACCTTCCTCTGCATCGTACCTGCCTGCAGAGTCAACGCCGCAATGGTGGCGATGAAACCAATCAGCACGAAGGACACGATGATCGTGAGAACGCGGGTACGCAGGCTGTGACGTTTTCCCGTCATGGGTGGAATTCCGATGGCAAACCTTGATTGGTATGCGTCGGATATCGACCGTCGCGGCGCCCGCATGACACCAGGAGCAGGAAAATCCGCTGACAGCAGGCCTAATCAGGGATCATCTGACCCTGGACGGGTGGCTTGCACCTATCGCTACGCCGCTCGCTCAACATAAGAGAGGATCCGCGGAGCGCTGGCGGTGGCCTGGACAGATCAACGGGAAGCCGCTACCTGTCGCGGCGCTCGGGCGATGGACGCAGCACAGATCTGTGCGTTCGGCAGAGTGAAGAAGAACTTCGCACCGATGTTCGGTTCGGCCTCCGCCCAGATCCTGCCATCGTACCGGGCAACGATACGTGCAACGGTTGCCAGGCCCAGACCGATACCGCTGAATTCCTCGAGCGAGTGCAGGCGACGAAATGCGTGAAAGAGCTGCGCGGCCTGCTCCATCCTGAATCCGGCGCCGCGATCGGCGATGCAATACACATGTTCGTTCCCGCGCTGCACCCGGGTGAAGTGAATCCACACCTGGCGGCGCTTGCCGCTGTACTTCCACGCATTGCCGATCAGGTTGCTGATGAGTGAGGTCATCAACCCGCGATCGGCACGCGCGATCATTTCCGGCTGGATGCAGATGTCGACATCGCGACCCGAATCCGGATCATGCAGCTCATCGACCACTGCTCGGGCGATCTCGGACAGATTGACCTGCTCCGCCTGCAGTTCATGACGCGCGATGCGAGCCAGCGACAGCAGTCCTTCGATCACATCCGAAGCACGTTTCACGGCGCCTTGAATGCGCGCAAGACGCTCCCTGCTTCTTCCGTCGAGTCGAGCGCCAAGGTCGATCTCGAGCAGACCAGCCTGCCCGGAAATCGAGCTCAGGGGCGAACGCAAGTCGTGAGAGGCGGACGCGGTGAACTCTTCCAATGTGCGGTTGGTTGCTCCGAGCTGGGCATTGGCGCTTTGCAGTTCCGCAGTGCGTTGTGCGACGCGCGCCTCCAGTTGCGCATTCATGTCCCGCAGCGCACGTTTGGCGGCTTCCTGTTCGCTGATGTCCCGCACGATGGCGAGCGTGACAGAGTCCTCGGCGATCTGGATCGCCGATATGTTTACCTCGGCTTCGAATGGCTCACCGGTGTCGGCTCGCCTGAACAACCACTCAAACGCAGCGCCACCTTCGCGCCGCATCTTTTCAAGATACTTCTTGACCGCCTCTGAACTGGGCGTGCCGTCAGCCTGCACCTCGACGGAGATTTCCTCGAACGTCCTGCCGCGCAGCGTGCGGTCCGCAGGCAGCCTGAAGGTCTCTCGCGCCTGGCCGTTCTTCTCGACGATGCGGCCATCCTTGAGCAACAGGATGCTGGCGAGTGAATTATCGAAGAGCTTGTGAAACTGGGTTTCGCGGCGATTGATCTCTTCAAGGAAGCGATACAGCAGCACGGTCATGAGAATCAACACTGCCGAGGAGCCGAGCGCAAGCAACACCACCATGGCGGCGCTGCGCTTCCAGGGGGCGATGATCGCCTGGTACTCGCGCGATACGATCAGATTCACTGGCACGTTGCCGTGAGCTTTCGCAACCCCGAACAGCTTGTGCTTTTGATCGATCCCGGAAATTCCTTCGAGCACGTAAGCGCGGTCGAAAGGCAGCGCTTTGATGCGGCCAAACAGTTCCGTATCCCTGATGTCGGTCAGCGTCGGCGCCGGTCGCCCGTCGACCGACGTCCCGGTGAGCAACCAGCCGTCGGCGCGAAGGATGGAGATGGCGCCCCTGTCGATGCCGATGGTTCGATAGCGATCCAGCAGCTCATTCACGTCGAACCACAGGCCGATCCAGGCGATTTCCTGGTTCTCACCGATCACACCGCGCGCGACCGGGATCACTTTGCGCCCGTCCAGTGCCGGATCGGGGATCGGCACCGCCACGACCGTCTGCAGATCGCGGGGAGTCTCCTTCAGCCACGACGGCACGCCGGAGATTTCCTCCGAGAAGTTCCTGCCCACGACCATGGTGCGTCCTGCATTGCCGACGAACAGGGCGCGAATATAGCGGCCACCCGTTACTTCTTCGCGGACCTGCGCAACGACCTGTCCGGCAGGCAGCTGTGCGAGCCCGCCGCTGCTGCGAATGCCGTTGAACGCCGATTCCGCCGAACCCATACCATCTGCGAGCATGGCCTCCATCTGCGCATTGAGCGAGGCGGCGACCGAACGCAACTGCTCAGCCGCGAATGCTGTCGTGCGGCTGTGGTCTTCGGAGATGTACCACAGTGCATATCCCCACCCGATCACCAATAGCAGTGCGGTGTAGGCGAAGAACGATCGTCTGATCGTCGATCGCACCCGGGGGTTCACAGTCTGCGGCTGCAGAGCGATGCGATCCCAGAAGTGGTCTGCCATGCACTTACCTCGGTTGTCCCCGGCCAACGCTACAGCACCAGACGTGCTCGACCAATCCGGAACGTCGTCGCGTCACCCGCGTTCCCGTGGACTGCATGTAAGTGGCAGCCGACGCGTACGCGCACGGGCATCGCAGAGTACACTCCCGCCCGCAGCTGATTGCCGCGCCAGAGCCCGCTGACGATGGACGACATCAGGGACCTGGAGGAACGCTCCGACACGCGGTAGACACAATGGCAGACTCAAATATGGATTCGACCCCGGAGACGAAGTCTCAGTCAGGCAAGCCGTCCACGATCCGGCTCGTTATTCGCGCCGACATCACGCGGGAGCCCCCCGCCCTGAGCGCCGTGCCGGAACGCTCGCACAGACGAATAGCGGCGCTGCTTGTCGCTGCAGTTGCGGCCGTGGCACTGACCTGGGTCGGAATCAGCGTGTTCAAGTCCGCGCCGAAGGAAATCCAGACTCCGTCGCCGCAACCCGCGCCTGCTGCGAGCGAAGCCGTGCCCGTGAGCCCTGCCGAGCCGTCATCCGCAGCTGCAAAAGCAGTGACCGGAACGGAAGTGACACTCCCCATTGGCACAGTGCTGCCGAACCCTTCGCATAGTGCGCTGCAAACCATCCGGGGGACCGTCAGAGTGGCGGTTCGCGTAACCATCGATCCGCAAGGATCGGTCATCACCGCCACGCTGGCAGAGCCTGGCCCCAGCCGATACTTCCGACGACTTTCCGTCGATGCTGCAAGGAAGTGGACTTTCACTCCGTCGACCAGCGAAGTGCAGCGGACGATGCTGCTGCGATTCGACTTCACGCGGGCAGGAGCGACAGCACGGGCGGACCGCTAGAGTACGCTTCGAGGGATGGAACCGAGCTCACGAGAGGCGCAGCTCCATAATTTCGCGCTTCATGGCGCAGCGAATGGGGCGTGCGTGCTGTCGAACCGTCCAGGCTAGCGAAAGGCCCACCACTTGCTGCCGATGAAGTTGACTCCCAGCGACGCGACAATGGCGCCCAGTTGCGCAGGCTCTGGCGCCAGACCCACAACCGCAGTCAGATATTTCAGGACTGTCAGATTCGTCGCCAGTGACACCAGATTCACAATGATGAAGCGCAGGAACTCCGCCGCCGTCGCTCGTGCAGCGCTGCGGAATGTCCAGAGACGGTTCATCAGGTAGCTATTGATCACGCCGGCGCCGTAACCGAGTGCCGATGCAACGAGTATCGGCACATCGAACGCCCGCATCAGCAGCAGGAACACCAGGAAATGGACTGCCGTGTTGATCAAACCGATGATCGCGAAAATCAGCAACTGATTCGCGCCGTGAATCATTCGAAGTTGACTTCGTCCTGCACGATATAAAGCGGGCGACGCTTTACCTCTTCGTAGATGCGGCCCACGTACTCGCCGAGAATGCCGAGGCAGATCAATTGCACGCCGCCTATGAACAGAATGGCGGAAAAGATCGAAGCCCAGCCCGGCACCACGGACTCGGGATAGAACGCCCTCTGCACGAGACCATACACCATGAACAGGAAGCTCACGAGGGCGCTCAGAAACCCGAACGCCGAGGCGACTTTCAACGGCAGCTGCGAGAACGACAGGACGCCATCTATCGCAAACCTGAGCATTTTCCTCAACGGGTACTTGGTCTCGCCTGCAAACCGCTCCTCGCGAACGAACTGCACTTCGGCCTGTTTGAATCCCACCCAGCTGACCATGCCCCGTACAAAGCGCGCCTGCTCCCGCATGCGATAGAGTTCGCTGAGGACGCGACGATCGATCAGCCGGAAATCGCCTGTGTCGACCGGAATCTCCACCGGCGTCATGCGGCGGAGGAATCTGTAGAACGCCTTCGCCGTGACCCTCTTGAACCACGTTTCGCCCTTCCGTTGCGCACGCACGCCGTACACCACGTGGTAACCCTCACGCCATTTTTCGAGCATCTGTGCGATGACCTCCGGCGGATCCTGCAGGTCTGCATCGATGACCACGATGCACCTGCCGCGGCAACGATCCATGCCGGCGGTGATCGCAATCTGGTGACCGAAATTGCGGGAGAAATTGAGCAACCTGACCGCCTTGTCGCGGCGGCAGATTTCCAGCGCGAGCTGCAACGTGCGGTCGCGACTGCCGTCGTTGACCATGACGATCTCATAGCTGTCGACACAATCCCGCAGCGCCATGGTCAATCGATCGTACATGGCATCGATGACCAGTTCCTCGTTATAGAGGGGCACGACGACACTCAGCGTTACGTCCTTGACCCGACTGAAGGAAGGGCCCGGCGCTTGCGGGGCCGACGTTGCGTGGTCGCTGAGTTGTTGCATTTGAGACTCTCAATCCTGCGGCACAGACACTGCAAGGCTGAACACAAGACCCGTGATGCTCGAGTCCGGCGCCTTCAGTTCTCCGACCTCTCGACGAAATTCCTGTGCGACCTGTATGGCCGCATCCCCTTCATGGATGAATCTCTGCGCCAGTTCACTTGATCTTGAAAACCCTGATGGGTGGACCAGCAAGCCGGCCCTGAACGGGAACGCTCACATGCACGAGGCTGGCCTGCTTGAACAGATAGTCGTAAATCAGCAGGTCAGCCGAAAACTTCTCTCCCTCCGCCAATCGACGATCGTACTCATTGCTGATGACGACATACTGAGCAGCCGAGTTCAGCATCTCCTCGACGCTTCCCAACTGCCCGATGACACCGTTCACCCTCTGATACTTCGCATTGCTGACGCCCAGAGACCCAAAGTCCTCCACATGACGATCCTGCTCGCACAGCAGGACGTACTTGCCCCTTGGCAGCTGTGGCGTGCCCCGCTCCATCATCAGCACGGACCCGTCAGGAATATTGGCGAGTATCCAGTTGCCCGCCTGCGTGCGCGTGTCCCCCCGCGACAACTCGGATGCCCGCAGGTAGTCCGCGTGGATGAGAGTGGAGCCTGAAGCAAGGAGCACCACAGCGAAAAGCACCTGCACTGCCCTTCGTACCATCAACAGGGGAAGCCTCTGGATGGCATACCAGGTCAACGCGACGCCTATCGCGCAGAACATTGCAATCACTGGAATCGCCGGCATCAGCCAGCGTTCCCAACGCAGGTTCAAACTGGAGATGAACAACAGGAAGGGCACGACAAAGCTCAGCAGCAGAAGTACACCGCTCTTGCGGCCACTCCTCAGAAGCCCGATCACGCCAACAATGGCCAGCAGCAACCCAATGATCGTGAAGTTCCTGCGCGATACGTCTGTGACGTACCAAAACAGCGAACTCCAGAAACCCTCCGAAGTGGCTGAGAGATGCTCCGTTCTGGCCTCCTTGCCCAGATCCCGAAGAACTGTGTCGATATCGATAAACAGAAAGGGCGACGCAATGAACGTACCGACCACTGCCGCTGCGCCTGCGATCAGCAGCGGGCGGATGGCTATGTCCCGAAATCTGCCGTCATTGCCGTTGGGGCGAATGGAGGCAACGACAATGGGCAGGCAGCCAATCACCGCCGGATATTTGGTTGCGACGGCAAAGCCGAGCGCGAGTCCGGCTCCGATGTAATCCCGAAGCAATCCCCGCTCGACGATGCGGAGACAGAAAAACAGAATCAGCAGCAGGAAGAAGGTGACCTGGATATCGGTACGTATCAGGCGGGATAGTTCAATCGCGAGCGGAGCCATTGCGACGAGCAGGGATGCAATATACCCGGCACCGCGATGCAGGATCTTCTGCGTCAGTTCGAAAGTCAGGTAGATGACCCCCAACCCGAATGCAGCGATCATCAATCGCCCAGCGAGGTAAAACTCCGCGGGATCAAGGCGGGCGATCGTCTCTACCGCAGCGAAATCTGCGAAATGCCCCACCGCGACGCCGACCGCAGAATAGATTGCAAACAGCAGAGCCAGGCAATAGATCGTTACCGAACCCGGATGCCCGAACCACCCGGGATCGAGCGTTTTGTGCGCCAACAGATGAAATGCCCTGTTGACGAAAACCGGCTCGTCGACGTCGTAGAGGAACGGCAGGCCAAAATCGATTCCATACAGTCGTATTGCTGCACCGGCAGTCAATATCAGGAACACAACCAAGCCAGTCTTCATCTGGCTCCCTCCCGACTACCGGCGTTAGGGCCGGACAGAGACCCCGTCCTTCCCTGACCACTGCCTTGCGTCGAACTTCGACTGAGCCCCCACCTCCGACGATATTTCAGTACGTATTCACCGCAAGCGCCGACCAACGGCACGCGGAACAGACGGCTGTTGCTGCTCGGTGCGTTCGTCGCCATCGTCGGCGCGGGCTACAGTGCCTGCCGCACAGTTCGCGACGTTCGCGGCTTCTACTCCCAGGCAGACGGACTACGCTCGCAGATTCGCGAGCGACAACTCAACTGACCGGAGCAAAAGCCAATCTGTAGAAGATTGCCGCCGATAGCGCAGTGTCCGTGGAAGAACTGCAGCACGCGCACGATCAGGTCGATCAGTTTCGGCGGCGCTGAATCCATCGCGCGAAGCGCTGCAAACCATCCGGCCACGCATCGACAACACGACCCTGGAAAATCATCCGCAGGTACTCGCTGGATGTGTCGTGCATCTGCCTGCCTGCAAGGGGCGTCCGGGGGCGCAGGAGCCGCGTTGTAGAGACTCTCCGCTCCTATTTGCCGGACGCTCTCATTGACGATGACTCATGCACGATGCATTTATGCCTTGCACGACAATCTGCGAGGGGAGCGCAATGAGTCATTCAGGATTCACGTGCATCCGCAGTCCGATCTGGCTCCTGGTTCTGGTCAGCGTGGTTGCGTACGCCGCGCCGCCGGAACGGACCATCCCGGTCGGAGCACTCACCCTCGACTACTGCAACACTGATTACACCGGTTATTGCGGCTCCATCCGGCGAGCGCTCGATCCGACCGGTGCAGTGCGTGGCTCCATTACGATTGGTTTCGAGTACTGCCCTCGTTTCGATCAGAGCCGACCCGCGCTGGGTACGCTCCTGCCGCAGGAGGGTGGACCGGGTTACTCCACGACAGGCACACGCGACGCTTACCTGAATATTTTTGGTTCGCTGCGCAATCAGCGGGACATCCTGATCATCGACAAGCGCGGCACGGGAACCTCGGGTGCCGTGAATTGCCCGGAGATTCAGACCGGAGATCCCAGCGATCCTGCGGCATTGAAGGCCTGCGCCGATCGATTGGGAAAAAAAGGCACTGCTCTACGGCACGAAATTCGCGGTCGACGACATCGTGGCGGTTGCGCCGCTGGTCAGACAGAGTCAGCAGCCTTCCGATATTGTCCCGGCGCCATGCCGAACTCGCGCTTGAAGGCTCGATTGAACGCGGCCTGCGATTCGTAGCCCACCTCGAACGCGATCTCGGCGATCGACTTCGCTCCTTGCTTCAGCAGGCGGGCAGCGAGCTGCAACCTCCAGTGCGCAAGGTACGTGAGCGGCGGTTCGCCGAGAAAGCGCGCGAAGCGTTCCGTCAGCACCGATCGCGATGTCCCAACCCTGGTTGCAATCTCGTCGACGGTCCATGGGGCGGCAGGCTGTCGATGCAAGACTGCAAGAGCGCTGCCGACGATCGGATCCCTCGCCCCCGCAAGCCAGCCGACCTGCTCCGGCGGCAGATACTCCATGTAACGACGCAACGTTTCGACGAACAGCGCCTCCGCCATTTTTGACAGCAGAATGGATTGCCCGGGTCGCGACCGATCGGCTTCGTTCACGAGATAGCGGATCGAGTCCTCGAGCCATCGACCGGTCGCATCATCGCGTGCGTTGATCCGGATCATTTTCGGCAAGCCGGCCAGGAACAGTCTGTCGGCATGGCGTTCGCAACCGAAGTAGCCGCAGATGAACCGGGTTCGCTCACCGCCACCACCGAGTTGCATCGTACGAAGATCGCCAGCAAGGAATCTGCCGAGCGACCTGCCGCTGTCGATCCATTCCGCCGGACGACCGTTTGACACCGTGTGAGGATCGCCGAGCGGAATGATGACGACGTCGCCTGCTTCGAGTTGCACCTCCGTCTCGTCCTCGAACTTCACCAGTGCCCGACCTTCGGTCACGAGGTGATACGGGACAAGCCGCTCCGCGCCCGGCGCCAGGGTGTGCGCGACTTGCTGCAGCGCAGGCACTACGAATCCCCAGGGCGCCGAGCACTCGGCGTAATAGAAAATCGCACCGGTCATGTGCACTGCGTTCAACGCATAGGAGAGAGCATCCATCGATCCTCGGTCACGACTCGTCCATGCACGCAGCAAAGACTCCCGGCGTTCCGGCAAAGATCCACTCCTATGGACGCAGCACACTGCCTTCAGGCATCTCGCAAAGATCGGAGGCCTTATGCATCCCGGAGCTCTCAAAGCATCGGCAGTAGCACACGATGAGATCCCGCCCGACGCATGGGACGCGATTGCACCGGGTTACGACAGGACCAATACGCCCTCGCAAATGCGGCTTGGCAGCGAAGGGCTGCTGCATGTGGGACTGCGCGCTGGCATGTCGTTTCTCGACGTCGCAGCCGGCAGCGGCGCGCTCGCAATTCCGGCGGCAAGACTTGGAGCAAATGTCACTGCCATCGATCAATCTCCGGCAATGCTCGATCTGCTTGCGCAGCGAGCCCGGAGGGAAAATCTGCGGATCGAGTGTGACGTCATGGACGGGCATGCTCTCGGGTTTCACGACGACACCTTCGATATCGTCGGCTCGCAGTTCGGTGTCATGCTGTTCCCCGACATGCCCAAGGGCATTCGCGAAATGGTCCGCGTCACTCGACCGGGCGGCAAAGTACTCGTCACCGCCTACGGCGACCCGCACTCGATCGACTTTCTGACGCTCTTCGTCCTCGCCGTGCGCACGCTCCGCCCCGATTTCTCGGGGCCGCCTTCCGACCCACCGCCTCTGCCGTTCCAACTGCAGGACCCGCGACGGCTGCGCAACGAACTCGTCGATGCCGGACTCGAGGACGTGCAGGTCGAGACGATCACGGAGTCGACGCCCTTCACCAGCGGCGCCGCCTTCTGGGACTGGCTCATCTCCAGCAATCCGATCGTCGCCGGAATTCTCGAGGAACTGAGTCTGTCAGGCAGCGAGCGCGAGGCACTTGTTCACACCATCGAAGAACTTGTCCGCCAGCGCGCAACCGTCGATGGAATCACTACGCTGTTCAATCCGGTCAACGTGGGGATCGGCGTAAAGTGAGAGCGTAAGCCGCTGACGGGATTCCGCCTCATGCACTCATCGAGATGATGACGACTGAATGTGCGATGCAATGGAGGCGTCAGCCTGTGTGCGCCAGATCGCTGGCGAGACACCCAGCAGTTTCTTGAACGCGCGGCTGAAGGTTGCCTCGGACTGATAGCCGACCTCGAAGGCCACCCGCGCGATCCTCGACTGCGAGTCACGCAGCATCTGCGCCGCCAGATGCATTCGCCAACGCGCCAGATATTGCATCGGCGGCTCGTGCAGAAAGTGAGTGAATCGCTCGGCAAGTACAGAGCGTGAAGTGATGGACTCGTGCGCCAATGCCTCCAGCGTCCATCGCTCATTGGGTCGCTGGTGCAGCAGAGCGAGTGCACGACCCACCACCGGGTCGCGCAGCGCGGCGAGCCACCCGGTATCCAGCGACGGCAGCGAGAGCAGATGCTGGCGCACGAGTTCGACGCACATCAGCTCACTGATGCGCAGCAACACACAGCGACTGCCTGCGGATCGCTCACGTGCTTCGGCCACGGCGTACTCGACGAGCCTGTCGAGCCGCTCACCTGAACCCGCACCCGACAGCCGTACGCGCAACAACCTGGGCAAGCTGGCCAGCACGGGGTTGAAGGGAAAAACGTCGCAGCCGAGAAACCCACAGACGATCTCCAGACGCTGCGGCCCCGCACCGCCTTCGCTGACCACGAACGGCCCCCTGCCCTGAGCCATGTCGCGAAACCACCTCAACGTGGTTTCGAGCGACCACTCCGAGCGCATGTCCGGTTCGCTCGACAGTGAATACGGATCTCCGTGGGGCACCACCAGCACGTCGCCAGCGCTGAGCAGCATCGCTTCGTGCTGCGGCATCTGGCACCAGCACTGGCCATGGCGAACGACATGATAGGAAATCAGATGCTGCGCGCGCGGGAAGATCGCAGGCAACAGCATGCGTGCACTCGGAGCTGCAGCGATCCACGGAGTCAGCGCGTCGACCAGGAAAAAGACAGATCCCGCCAGGCGTACTTCGCGAAGCACTTCGGAGAGCGTATCGGTGGGCGATTGCGCGCTTGAGCCCGAATGCAGCGCCGGGAATTCGGCGGACGATTCGTCATCGACGGCGGACGGCAGGTCATGTCCGGCACCCATGCCGCGATCCTACTCTCCTGCGACCGTACTTTAGAAAGGGTGCCGCCATGACTCACTTCAGCGCCTTTCTCGGGGCCTGCATCGCTGCCCTCGCCGGCATGCCCATCTGTGCAAGTACCAATGCGCCACCAGCGCACGTCGACCGCACACGCTCAACGTCGGGGGCGATGGTGGCGCAATGGAATGAACTCGCCCATGAGCTTGCTTTCGCGGAGGATCGATTCACGACCTTCAAGGGTCAGCGCGCCATCGCAATGATGCATCTGGCACAGCACGATGCATTGAACTCGATCTGCCCGCTGTTCGACAGTTATGTATTTCGTCAAGCAACGCCGACCGCCGAGCCGCGGGCCGCGGTGGCTCACGCCGCTCGCGAGGTTCTGGTGAGTCAGTATCCGACGGCGCAAGCACAGATCGATACGTTGCTCGCACAGCAGCTGGGCGATGCCGGTAACTCGTCGCATGGAACGATCGGACGGACACTCGGCCGCGCTGCGGCCGCTGCCATTCTCGAGGCACGACAGGATGACGGGTGGGACGATCCGGGTGTCTACGAATTCCGCGCCGGTCCAGGGATGTATCAAACGACGCCGGACTGGCATGGGTTTGTGGTGCATCCGGGCCTCGCGCAGGCCAAGCCATTCCTGCTCGAGTCAGCCTCGCAATGGCGACCGCACGGACCGCCCGCGCTCGATACTCGCGCGTACGCGAGCGCGCTCAATGAAGTGCAACAGATCGGTGCCGAGCACAGCCGCGTACGCACCGCCGATCAGACACATGCTGCCGTGTGGTGGATGGAGTTCAGCGAGGGCTTGATGAATCGATGGGCGCGCCGCCAGGTCGTGGATGATCATTGGGGACTGTGGCGAACGACGCGACTCTTTGCGTTGATGAATGCCGCCCTCGTGGATACCTACGTTGCCGTCTGGGACAGCAAGTACGCGTTCAATCACTGGCGCCCGTACACGGCGATTCGCGACGCGGACACCGACGGCAATTCCGCCACGCTCGCCGATCACCAATGGCAGTCGCTGCGTCCGGCGCCACCGTTTCCGGAATATGTTTCTGCGCACGCGGCCGGGTGCGCCTGCACATTGGCAATCCTCGACACCGCGTTCGGCAAGCAGGATGAAATCGTTCTGGATTCGTTGACGGCTACGCCGGGCGAATCGACACGCACTTTCGGATCGTTCCATGCGGCCGCGCGCGAATGCGCGGACTCCCGCATCTGGCTCGGATTTCACTTTCGGTACTCGACGCGGGCAGGCACCGCCCTGGGCTACCAGATCGCGCGATACGCTCTGGCTCACGGCTTGCTGCCCACGCCGAGGTAGCCTGACTGACTCCATAGCAGAATGGGTGGCGCCCGCTGCGCCATCGATGCGTGTCCTTGTCGGATCCCGCGGAGGCCGACCGGGCGAGCCTCCGCGGTTGCCAGTTCCTGGTTCGGATCACACTCACCAGATTCCGATTCGCTGAGCGACGGTTGTGACCATGAACGGCTGCGGCGTCGTCGTGATCGAGCGCATCTCGCGACCGTAGTCGACGAGCACGAAGCGCTCCCACTCGCGACCCCGATGATCCAGTTTTCGACGCTGCATGGGACTTCAAAATGCGATCTGCTCCACTGGGTGGGTCTGTCGGCAACTGTGCTTCTCGCACGCTGGAACGACCCGCCGCGATGCGGTATCGGGTAGCGACTCAACGCCCGCATGACGAAAATGCATGTCGATGAGCCTCGCGAATGCCAGCTCGAACGACGCTACCTGGCAATCGTGCGCGATGGCCTCGCGTCAGTGACTGACGACTCGCGTGCGCAACCGTTGTGCATGCTCACGCCACGTGCGGCCCACGGGGATGACCAGATCCTCGCTGACCCGAAAACTCATGCTGCCCGACTCGCGCCGGGCAGCGCGCGCGGCCGAGCCGCTGATCCACCAGGATCGATGAACCTGCGCACCGTCCAGGGATGCGAGCTCTGCCACCGCATCGCGAAATCTATAGAGGATCAGTCGCTTGCCTTGCGGCAGATACGTCATGACGTAATGGTCCTGAGCCTGCAAGGCAATGATGTCCTGGAGCGTCACCTGATCGCCGAGCAGGTTCGCCAGACGACTTGTCATCACTTGTGCGTGCCCGGCAGGTTCGCCACAAGCCGTCGAAGGCAATCCGGACGACGAGCTCATCGGCATCGTCGCAGCGGGCTGTCGCGGTGATTCCGATCGACCGAAGCGCAAAGCGAAAAGATTGACGACTACCCAGAGCGAGACGCCGAAAAGCGAGTTCAGTATCGCCAGCGGAACCCGGGTGGTGAGTGGCTGCGAACCGACCTCGGCGATTCGCAAACGTCGCTCCGCGGACTGCCACGAATCGAACAGCCCGAAATACGGCTCCAGGTAGAAAGCCGAGGCTGCGCTCGCGCACAGACCGCCGAGCAGCAGCAGCAACCATGGCCGGCGTTTCAAAGGTGGCACGAGCCGCTGGAGCGCGAGCGTGAACCCGCCCGCGGCGATCCAGTAGATGAGCCATAGACAGAGCCAGAACACGATTGCGACGAGGAGTGACAGCTCGCGCGTCATAGCGCCGGCGCGGAACCAGCCGAGCGCCACCGCCAGCAATACAGGCGCAGAAATCACCACTGCGGCGCGCTCGGAAACCTGGAGTTGGGTCACTCGCCAGTTCATCGCATACGTCACTCAAGTCGTTCACGAATGGCCCCGGTCGTTCACGAAACGGCGCTGTCGTTGACGAAACCGCCCTGTCGTTGACGGAACACTTATTGCCTGGGATCACCCCCTGTCCACAGGATAACTCGATCGCAGCCGTTCTGGCGGGTGGAACGGTCGAATCAAGAAACCCACCAGAAGGAAACTCCATGCTGAATCGCCGAACCTTCATTGCTGCAGGCGCTGCTCTCGGCGCCACGGCGCCCGCCCTGGCGGCGGCGGCCGGGTCCGCAACGACCGCCGGCCAGCTGAATTCCGCTGACCCGAACGAAGTGCTGAATGCACTCGTCAAGCTGCGCGCCAGCCTGGATGGTCGCATTGCTTTCTGGTGGATGAAAGGTCCGCGGTACGGCGTCGTCGGGACCACCGTCACGCCGTTGTTCAACAACTACGTCGTGAGCTGGCACCGTTTCGTGCGTCAGCCCGACGGTAATTACAAATCCTCCATCGTCGAACTTTCGTACTACGTGGATCTGGCGACCGGCCAGCCCATCGAGAAATGGCGCAATCCGATCACGGGTCAGATGAATGACCTCGAACACATCGCTTTCGGGCCCGTGACCTCGACCAGAACTCCCCACGGTGTAGCTCCGCCCGATAAAACCCCTGGCGTGGAGATGCGCTTGAAGTCGACGCTCGGCGTGCTGGCCCAGCACAACGATGACATCTGGGTGCAGGAAGACGTCTCGGCCACGATGACTCCGACGACACCCGGCCGCGCGCCCTATTCAGGCAATGACATGGCGACATATCAAGGCAGCGTTCGCCAGTTGCTCGATCCATCACTCCTGGGCGTTGACGCCGTCATGCACTACCAGAGCGTCACCGCCTGGCGGTCGTGGATGAAGATGGGGGACATCAAGGGCACGCTCATGGCCCGCGCGATGGGACAGAAGGTCTGGTCGGTTGACGACGTACCGTCGGACATCATGGCACTGGCCCGACGCATGCACCCGGCAATGATCGCGGATCCAGTCGCAACGCTCGAGATGACGCCGCCGGAAAGATCTTTCCACCGCTGAAGTGACCGTTCGCGAGCCATTGACCACGGTCGCGTTGCAGGACGCGTCCGCTTTCTGTTCTGTGCAACAAGGGGACCTGATGAAAGATCGGAAAACAATCCGCAGCCTGATGACCGGCGCGGGAATGGCGTTGAGTGTGACAGTCAGCACACCTGCGATCTCACAGCAATCCACGGAGGGCGCCGCGTCGAATCGGATCGACGTGCTGCATGAAGTCGTCGTGAGCGCGCGCAAGCGCGACGAGAGCGTGCAGGAAATCCCGTTGACGGTGAACGCGTTCAGCGAAGCAGAAATCGCCGCACGCGGTATCGACGATCTCAAGGACCTGTCGTCCAATACGCCGGGACTCATCTTCTTCACGCCGGGCGATCGCAGCATCTCGCGCATGGCCATTCGCGGCATGTCGCAGGTCACGCCATCCGGCGACACGACCCGCGACATCGCATCGATCTTCATTGATGGCGTCTACTATTCGGGCCAGACGGCCGGCCTCGCGTTCGACGATATCGAACGCGTCGAAGTCATCAAAGGCCCGCAATCGGCCTATTTCGGCCGCTCCACGTTCGCAGGCGCGATCAACTTCATCACGAAACGACCGCATGACGAGTTCGAAGCGAAACTCGATCTGTCGGCCGCCGAGTACGACGACTACAGCGGGCGCCTGAGTGTCAACGTTCCCGTCATCGAGAACCTGCTCGCGATGCGTGTCGTTGGCGGCTACAACTCACGCGGTGGCCAGTACAAGGATGCGACCAGCGGCGACGGTCTCGGCGAGCAGCGCGACACCTATGGCGTCCTCTCGGCACTGTTGACGCCGGGTGACCGCGTCTCGGCCCTGTTGCGCTTGTCTTACACGCAAAACGTCGATGGCCCGCCCGCCTCACAGACGATCGCTCGCCAGGCTGACCATAACTGCGGCCCGTTTGCCGACGGCGCCGTGACGAACAACGGTCGAGCCACGACGCTCTACTGCGGCGAACTACGCTTCAGGGGACAACCGGATCTGAATGACACGATACCGGTGGCGGCGGGCACGCTCTTTTTCGATTCGCCAAGAACCGAACGCGACATGGTCACGGCGTCGCTCAATCTCGACGTCGAATTGCCGGCCAACCTCACGTTTACCTCACTGAGCAGCTACCAGACGGAAAAGCAGGAATCCGTCATGGACTACGATCTGACGAACGTCGATGCGTACTGGGCCGAGACGTTCCGCGACCAGGACACGATCACCCAGGAATTGCGTCTGACGTCGGATTCGTCGCAGCGGCTGCGCTGGATGGGCGGTCTCTACTATCTCGAGCAGGACTACTACACTCAGGCGCGGTTCGCGTACGGCACGATTCCCACCTTCCGGGTACCGGGTCTCACGGGCACGGTGACCGCGCCCGCGCCGAATCCGAAGGAAGTCGAAAACAAGGCGGTCTTTGCATCGGTCAGCTATGACCTGACGGACCGGCTCGAAATCGCGCTCGAAGGGCGTTATCAGAACGACAAGATCATCGCCCCGGCGCAGGGCGCGGGTGCCCAGAGCCTCGTGGTCGAGAGCAGTGCCTTTCTGCCGCGGTTGCTCCTGAGCTTCCAGGCCGACGACGACACGAATCTCTATCTCAACGTCGCCAAAGGCAATCAGCCGACGCAGGGTAACCCGCAGCTGCTGTTCCTGACGCCAGAGCGGCGGGGGCAGCTGGCCGCGAGTTGGGGAATACCGCTCATCGTCCCCGAGTCGAAAATCGTCAACTACGAAATCGGGCTCAAGAAGACACTGGCCGATGGTCGCGCGACCTTCAACACGGCACTCTTCTATTCGCAGTGGGAGGGCAAGCAGGACACCAAGGGCGCGCAGGTCGACTTCAACGGCAATGGCACGATCGACATCGGCCTGGCCGGCGCCAACCGCGAGGCATTTTCGGGGCAGGCAGCCGTTGCCGGAGACGAGGATGTCTATGGCGTCGAAATCGAAACGCGTTTTCTCTTCACCGATGCAATCGAAATCGGCGCCGCGGCAACCTGGACGGAGGTCGATTTCAAGCGTGGCTCGACGAGCAACATCGTCTACCGCTACTTCGGTGGCGATCCAATCACGCAGACCGGGGACATTACCGGCCGCAAGGAAGGATTCGTTCCGGACCTGTCCGCCACAGCCTATCTGCAGTATCGCGCTGCGTTCAACGCTTCCCTCGATTGGCGCGCGCGTGCCGATGGCATCTACGTCGGTTCACGGTATGACTCGTTGCTCAACATGGCCGAGACCGGCGAGTCGTTCGATCTCAACGTGTCGATCGGGCTCGAAGCAGAGAAGTGGACGGCATCGCTGCGGGTGCGCAACCTGCTCGACGACGACACGCTCGAATCCATTTCGTACCAGGGCGACGCGGCGGGCGATCCGCTTGGATTCCGACTGTACTCGGCTCAGGCGGCGTTGCCCTTCCGTCGCCAGATCGGCATGGACGTGAGCTACCGATTCTGATGTGCGGGTGATTCCGCGGGCAACACGAAGAAGCAAGTTGAGGCGCCGGCCGGGACCGGTCGGCGCCCTTTCTTTGGCAGACTCCATCGGCCGAAGCTACCTCGACTCTGGGCAGGTTCTGCTCTTCCCTGGTTCCGATCCTCTGCGCGGCAAGGATCTGCCTGTCCGATGTACTGCTACCGACCGAAGACGGCGGCAATCGCACTGCTGCCGCGTCCGATCGGATCCTTTCTGATGGCTTTTTCTTCTTCGCCGACCTGAGTGAACAGAGCATCGAGGCTGCGATTCAGCACATGCTGTTCGAGATCGAGGTCCGGCTTGTTGCCCAACGGAAGCTGCTTGTAGGCGGAAAGAAGTTTGTCGTACTGATCGTAGAAACCGATCTGCTGCAGGTTGCTGCGGATGATCGGCTGGTAGCGCTGGCGTAGCTCTGCCTCGGTGCGTCCACGAAAATACTGAGTCGCCGCCGTGTCATTGCCGCGAATGATGCTCAGTGCATCATTGACCGTCATGGTCCGCACCGTATTGACGAACAAGGCCTTCGCTTCGACCGCCGCGTGCTCCGCACCCTGATTCATCAGCTTCTCTACCTGGTCGATCTGACTGCCCAAGCCGAACTGACGCAGGCGCGAGGCCAGTGGCTGCACCGACTCCGGCAACCGGATGCGATACCGCGTGCTGTTCTGATAACCACCGGCTGCCGACAACAGGTCTGCGGCACGGACGCTGCTCAGTTCCAGCGATTCCTTGATCCCCCGGACCAGAGCGCTCTCGCTGGTTTGCGAGCTCGCCGCGCCCGACTGAACGATCTGCGACATCTCGGCGCAGGCACCGAGCCCGATGGCCAGCATCGAACCAATGAGCAGCGCGGACGCACGACGCGCGACGTTGCGCTGTTGCGAAGAAGCGAGCACGAAAGTCCCTCGGACAGATACGACGAGAATGCGAGTGTAGCGCGCGGGGACGCTTGGGCGGGAGGCCGTCAGCCCCCACACAGCTCGAGCAGCTCAAGGCGGCGCTCGGCGGTGATCCGGTCGCATTCATATATATCAGCCAACCAGAGACCATCCGCCAGTAGCCGCAGATGCAGCTCGTCAATCGACATTTCCTTGGTCCCACTCTGTCCTGACCGCTGACTCGCCTTGCTTCGACTACGCTGAGCAAGCTCGGGATATGCAGCGCAAATGAGCGCCAGGACCTGGCGGAGCTGCTGACTTCGCGGCAACTCCCCCATGCACGCTATGGCGCGAAGGCGGGCACGAGCACCTTCGACACCCACATCCGCATCGGAACATCGCTGCTGTTCAGCAGCATCTGCCACCTGTGCGACCAGAATATCGACCAGAGCCTCCAGCAGAGCAGTCTTGCCGTCGAAGTAATAGAGCAATCCACCCTTGCTGACGTGCGCCGTCTCGCAGACTGCATCCAGGGTCAGATTGCCGACGCCCTTTTCGAGGATCACCTTGGCGGTCGCGTTGAGCAGTTGTTCACGGCGCGCGCCATTCGATCGCAACGGACTCACCGGTACGGTGCCACCATTGCGGCGCGTTTCCGACGGATCCACTCCAGATTGCAGCGCGCCGCGTTTCAACGCTTCATCCCGGGTGGAATGATCTTCTTGCCGGTCTTTGCCTTTTCATCGTCCACCATGGACTTCACATCGGCCAGCAGCTTCTTCGCGTCATACACGACGCCGTCCTTGATCGTGTACTTCACGCCGCCGATTCTCTGTACGGAACCGTCGCCCATCAACTTCACCGCGCCGGTACCGTAGAGAAGCTTGAAGCTCTCCAGCGGATTCTGATCGATGACGAGCAGATCGGCGAACTTGCCGATCTCGACACTGCCTGTGTCCTTGTCGATACCGAGCACCTCCGCACCGCTCAGCGTACCGGCGCGTATCGCTTCGAGCGGCATGAATCCGGCTTCCTGAAGCAGCTCGAGCTCACGAATCAAGGAAAAGCCGAACAGCATGGCTTCGTCGCTGCCGGTCGAGACCCGGCCGCCGCGATTCTTGTACTCGTTGACAAAAATCATCCACGTGCGGAACTGCTCGCTCCAGTCGGCTTCGTTCTTCGTCGTCCAATCGTGCAGCCCCGAACCATGCGTGTCCTTGCTGGGGGTATAGCGCCGCACGTACGCCTCGGGGAATGCATAGTCTTCGAACCATTCCTGGGTACGCGCCCGCATGTAGTCGCGATACTTCTCGTAGACGGAGTAAGTGGGCGACAGCGTTGTGTCATGTTGACGCATCTCGTTCAGCACCGAGTTCCATTTCTCTGAATACGGAGCCGCTGCCTGCGACCACAGGTTGGCGCCTTCACCAAAACGATCCTGCTCATTCTGATAATTGAAGTCCGGCGGGAAATACTGGACGGTGCGGTCCTCGAACATGGCCTCCGGCATGCCATACCAGTGCTCGATCGAGCCCACGCCCGCACGCACGCTGTCGAGCGCATTCCAGCGAGCCACCATGGTCTGCCGATGATGGATCATGGAGCGCAGCCCCACCTTCTTCATTTCATCCATCGAGGCGCGGATCACGTCGGGCGTAAAGCCGGCATCCTTGATGCCATCGGCGCCCGCCTTCTTCGCCATGCGAACCCACTCGCGCGCGCCCGCTTCTGTGGTCGGCAGGTTGAAACTGCCGTCCGGATAGAAGCCGAAGCGCAAAAATGCCGAGATCTTCGGCGCGGTGATCAGGTGCTGTGCACTCTGCTCTCTGAGCTTGCGGACCCAGTCGAAGCCGGCACCCGAACCCGGATCGCGGACGGTCGTGATGCCGTGGGCCAGATCCAGCTTGAACTGGTATTCCGGATTGCGAACGATGTGCTGGTGCGTGTCGATGAGTCCCGGCATCACATACATGCCTTTGCCGTCGATCTCGCGCCCGCCCGGCTTGAGCACTGGCACGTCTTTCGAGTAGGCGGACGAACCCACCGCGCCCGGCAGATGGATCGACTTGATCCGGCTGCCTTCAATGACGATGTCGACCGGGCTGATTGGCGGCGCGAGCGTCCCTTCGATGATGGTGACGTTGCGCAGGATGAGCTGGGCGTAAGGACCTTCGCCCTCCTTGCGCTGCGGAGGATCGAGCCTGCCGCTCTCCGCGGCGAAGGCATTGATCGATCCGGCCGCGAGCGCGCTCCAGGCGAGATGTTTCAACATGCGATTCATAGACTGCCCCTGGACGCAGCACCTCGACGGCGAACGCCGGGATGCTGCGTACCCTTGTTTGCTCAGAACCTTGAACTAATGCGTGAAACCCGGCTGCACGATCTTCTTGCCGGTCCTGGCCTTTTCGGCGTCGACGATCGCCTTCGCATCGGCCAGCAGTTTCTTCGCGTCGAAGATGACGCCTTCCTTGATCGTGTACTTCACGCCGCCGATCCGTTGCACGGAGCCGTCGTCCATCAGCTTGATGGAGCCAGTGCCGTAGAGCACCTTGAAATTCTCCAGCGGGTTCTGGTCGACGATGAGCAGATCCGCGAGCTTGCCGATCTCGACGCTGCCCGTGTCGTCATCGATACCGAGCGCTTCGGCGCCGCTCAGAGTCGCGGCACGCACGACCTCGAGTGGACTGAAGCCCGCCTCCTGCAACAGCTCCAGTTCGCGAATGAGCGAGAAGCCGAACAGCATCGCTTCGTCGCTGCCGGTGGTTACACGGCCCCCGCGGTTCTTGAATTCGTTGATGAACGCCTGCCACAGCTGAAACTGCTCACGCCAGTCGACCTCGTTCTTCGTGCTCCAGTTGTGTTGCGACGCACCGTGATGTTCCTTGCTCGGCACCAGCGACTTTTCAAAAGCTGCCGGAAACGCATACGGTTCGAGCCATTCCTGTGTTCGTGCACGCATGTAATCACGAAGCTTTTCGTAGACCACCATGGTCGGATCGAGCGTGAAGCCCAGCGCCACCATTTCGTCCAGGACTGCATTCCATTTCTCGGAGTATGGCGCCGCTCCCTGCGAGTAGAGCGTACCGCCCTGACCGAAGCGCATCTGTTCGTTCTGATAGTTGAAGTCCGCCGAATAGGCCTGAACGGTGCGATCGAGGAACATCGCCTCCGGCAGGCCGTACCAGTGTTCCATCTGGGTCACGCCGGCACGCGCGCTGTCTAATGCGTTCCAGCGCGCCACCATGGTCTGCCGATGATGGATCATGGAACGCAGGCCGACCTTCTTCGCTTCATCGAGCGCTGCCTTGATCACGTTCGGCGTGAAGCCCGCATCCTTGATTCCATCCGCGCCGGCGGCCTTTGCCATGCGAATCCACTCGCGCGCGGCCTTCTCCGTCGTCGGCAGATTGAAGCTGCCGTCCGGGTAGTAACCGAAGCGCAGATACGTCTTGATCTTCGGTGCCGTGATCAGGTTCTTCGCGCTCTTGTCCTTGATCTCCTGCATGAAGGCCAGTCCGGAGGTCGTACCCGGATCGCGAATGGTCGTGATGCCATGGGCGAGATTGAGCTTGAACTCGTACTCCATCTGGGGACTGATGTGCTGGTGATTGTCGATGAGACCGGGCATCACATACATGCCCTTGCCATCGATCTCGCGCCCGCCTGGCTTGAGCACCGGCACATCTTTGGAATAGGCGGACGATCCCACTGCGCCGGGTAGATGGATCGACTTGATGCGGTTGCCCTCGATCACGATATCGACAGGACTGATCGGCGGTGCCAGCGTGCCTTCGATGATCGTTATGTTGCGCAGAATCAGCTGCGTGTACGGTCCCTCGCCTTCCTTGCGCTCCGGAGGCGCCTGCATTCCCGGAGCTGCCGCCGCGAAGGCGCTCATAGGCCCGAGAGCCAGCACTGTGCACACTATATGTTTGACGATTCTGTTCATGGTCGTGCCGCCTTTCCTCATTGGATTCGTCATCAGAACTTCTTGCTCATTTCGAGGGTGAATGCGCGGCCTTGCAGCAAGCCGCTGTGCACCGCGACGCTGTAGCCGTAGCCGAAGTTGGCGGCGGCGACCGGGGGCGCCTCATCGCTCAGGTTGATGATTCCCAGCTTGATGTTCGAACCGGACAGCCACGTGTTGTCGGAATCGAATGCATAGGAGCCGAAGGCGTTGAAGTAGAGGACATCATCGATCTTGTAGCGGTACACATTGGCGTTGCCGGTGTACTGCGGAACGATGTAGTTGGGACGGCCGAGCGACTCGTAGATGGTGCCTGTGGTGGTCGCGTTGCTGTCCGCATAGGAACCGATGTAGTACGCACTGACTCCGGCTGCCCAGCCACCGTTGCGCCAGGTGGTCGTCATCGAGCCGCGCCATTCGGCGTTGCCGTCCACATCGAGACGCTCGGTGTAGATCGGCGCGGTTCCCGGGGCGTTGAGAATTGTGTACGAGCGCAGCACATGTGTCGCATCAGCGCTGATTGCGATGTCGCCGATGGCGGTGGGCATGTTGTAGCTGACGTTGAAGTCCCAGCCGGCCACCTTGCCCGTCGAGAGGTTCAGCGGCGGCGCATCGATCTGGAAGATGCGTCCAGTGGCTCCGAGCGGCGCGCCTGGATTGGCTGCGTTGTACGCGGCGAACAGGCCACGATCTTCAAGCGTCGGTGCAACGCGGGTGACCGCAGCGTCGCCTTTGTACCCCGCGGTACCCTCACCGAAATCGATTGCGTCGATCGGCACGCCCGCGGCGATCTGCGCCTGCGTGTACGCCGTGAGCAGCAGCATGTCGTTGTTGCGAATCTGCGCGGCGCCCAGCGATGCGATGATGTTGGATTGCTCGATCTGCCAGTAGTCGGCCGAGATACTCAGGCCCCGCACGAACGGCACCTCGAACACGATACCGGCGCTCACTCCTTCGGAGTCGACGGGATCGAGGTCCGGATTACCCGCGGTGCCACTGCGATAAATGTATGCCCCTTCCGCCGTGGCAGTCTGGCGGTAAGGATCGATGCTTCCGGGCGCGCCGGCATACGCCCACTGCGAAGCGTTGTACAGCAGAGGCAGGCTGGGCGCGGTAAAGCCCTCGTTGTAGGAAGCACGCAGCATCACCGACTTGACCGGCCGGAAGTTCAGGCCGAACTTCGGCTTGGTGGTCGAGCCGAAATCGTCGTAGCGCTCGTGACGGACAGACGCACTGAGCTCGAGCGTATCGACGAGCGGCACATCGTTGGCACTCGACACCAGCGGCACGATGGTCTCGGCATAGAAGCTCTTGATGCTCCGATCGCCTCGCGCATCGGGCTTCGGCGAAGCCGGAATGAAATCGTTGTCGTTCGGATTGAGCCCGGAATCCGGCGGATTCATGCCGGCATAGGGCGGGCGAAAGTCGCGATAGGCTTCTTCGCGATACTCCATGCCGACGCCCGCCGTGATGTCGCCGCTCCAGATCGACAGGAGCGACCCGCCGATCCTGGCATCGAAGCTGGTGAGCTCGCTGCGCCCTTCACGGCGCCATTCCTGTGTGAAGGAATCGAGCACGGCATCGTTGTTCGTGTACGGCTGATCGGCCACGACCGCGCCGTCCTGAACTTTGAACGTATAACCGAACGGGTTGTACGCTGTGCTCGGCGTCGTCTGCATCAGCGCCGCCTGGAAGAGGCTTTCGCGTACTGAGTACGGATTGCTGTCGGTCACCGATCCATAGCTGTGCAGAGCACCGACTTCCCAATTCCAGCGATCCGCGAGCGTGCCGCGCACGCCACCGACCACGCGATACGTCTGCGACGACACATCCGTGAGTTCGCGCTGGTTGGGGTCGAAGATGACGGACTGCAGCGTGATCGAGCGTGGCGTACCGACGAGTCGCGCCATGCCGTCGGCATTGGGCAGACCGGCGGGATCGTAGAAGCGCGAGCCGTACGGGTTATAGGGATTGTCGATCGACATCGGCGCGAGTTGATCGGCCGAAGGCGCATTGAGATTGATCGGATTGCGGATAATCTTCGAATCGGCGTGG
Source organism: Povalibacter sp. (assembly GCF_036520495.1). GTDB lineage: Bacteria > Pseudomonadota > Gammaproteobacteria > Steroidobacterales > Steroidobacteraceae > Steroidobacter. The sequence goes on from NZ_DATDJO010000038.1 coordinate 158,288, forward strand.
TAGTACGACACATCACTGAACAGCGTGATGTCGTCGGTGAGATCGAATTCGAGCGCCGTGAACAGGTTGACGCGCTGGCTCTCACCCAGACCCATGGTGTAGGCGTTGTTGTTGCCGTAGAACTCGGGATTGTTCGCACGGGTCGGCGCGACAGTGGTCAGGGTCATCGCACCATTCACCGGCCGGAAGTAGTTGGCCGACGTCCCGCTGCCCACACGAAACACCGGGTAGATGCCGGTGCCCGAACGGCCATCGAATGGGCCACCGATGGCGTTGAACGGCGCAGGTACACGCGAGGTGTTGTTGGTGGTCGTCGAGAAGTCTCGGTCGCGCAGCCAGATGGCTTCGCGATTGAAGGCTTCCAGTGTCGTCACGAAGCGGCCGCGATTGCTGGCGAAATCACCGCCGTGCGTCAGCGCGACCTGCTGGGTCTCGCCACCACCCTGCTCCGTGGTGCCGAGGCGCACACTGATCTGGCTGCCTTGAAAATCGCGGGCCGTGATGTAGTTGACCACACCCGCCACCGCATCCGAGCCGTAGATGGAAGAGGCGCCGTCACGCAGGATTTCGATACGTGCGAGCCCCTGCGTCGGCAATTGATTGACGTTGGGCGCGTACTGAAGCGCATCCGTCGTAGGATGCGCGATGATTCGCCGCCCGTTCAGCAGCACCAGTGTGTCGCTGGCTGAAAGACCGCGCATGGTGACAGTGGCAATGTCGCCGCGCGCACCGGCGCCGCCCCGCGGCGACTCGTTAGCAGGCGAACCGGTCACCTGCGGCAAGGAACTCAGCATTTCGACCGGCGTAAGTGCATTACGCAGCTGCATCTGGTCCTGGCTGAGCGTGGTGACCGGCAGCACATCTTCGGCGCCGGTCCGTCGCAAGTTCGAGCCGGTCACGACAACTTCTTCCACCAGCGGCTCGCTTTGCTCGCTGGTGGAATCGGCGGCGTTGCTGGGTCCCGTCACCTGGGCTACGCGAATCGTCTTACCGGTCGCCTCTTGCGTCTGAGTACCTGGCGTCGTCGTGCTCTGCGCGATCAGCATCGCGCCGCTCGGGTCCGCGCGCAGCTCGAACGATGTGCCTTGCAGCAGTCGGAAGATAGCCTCCTGCGTCGTGAACCGACCCACCGCACCGGTAGTGCGGACGTCGCCGACCTGCTCAGGCCTGTAGACGAGATCGGTGCCGAACTGTTCGGACGCTTGCAGAAGCGCCTGACGAAGATCGCCCGCGGGGATATTGACCGCACGAGCTGCATCCGTTGCTGCGTGAGCCGAGATGCAACAGCCCGCGAGAATGACCGCCACGGCGGTGCGCACACTCATCAACTTCGACATCCGACCCTCCCAAAATCCGTGAACCCCAAGATCCTCATCCCCCAATCCCGGCACTTTGTTTTTCGAACACACAGGAGACGATTGAATGTTGAAAATCCCTCCTGATTTTTTTGTTCGTAGCGAAAGGAGAAACGTTCGAGAAATTTCCTACAGGTCTGTCGCTGACGCAGATCGATGTCGAAGCAAATTGGTGCGCCTGTTTCATCACGTGCACCACTCTTGGAGCAAACGTGATGTCGCGTCTGCGGCTCCTCACATCACCGGAGTGTCTGCGAATATTTTTCTGATCACTCGGTATGCGGACGTAAAACAGAGAGCCTTGCGCGTCTGCGCTCTCTTGTAGATCCGCCAACACGGCATTCCCCAGCTGAATCGCGTATCGCGTTGGCGCTCGACAAGTCAGTCTGAAGTACACACGAGAGCGATCACTGAAGCGTGGGCAGCGCGCTTCCGCGCGCGCAATCGAGTCGCCATCACCTTACTGGCATGCTTAGTGCTTAAACGTCGCCTGCCCTATCAGCGGTCACCTACCGGCTGTCTCACGGACCGCGCTTTCTATCCAAGAAGAGCAGCGACGTCCGGGAACGGTCGACCGAGCCGCGTCACCAGCATCTGTGCGCACTCTGTGGAGGATTCATGAGAGGCCTTATAGCTCCCGTGCTCGCGAGCGCGCAGAAGATTCCGAGCACGTACTCCTATTCGCCGTGTCGTATTGCTCCGACCTTGCATGTAACCAAGACAGGTCCAGCCGACACGAGACACTCAAGCCGATGAAACCACTGCCGCCGGTTTGCGTTGGAGTGTCAGGGTCGTCGCTCGAACCACTCGATTCCTGGTTCAAGCGCGAGATCCTCGGCCATGAAGAGATTCTCGTGCGCTTCATCGCGCGCGTCTGGCCGCGCCATCACGAAATTGCGGACATCCGCCAGGAGGCCTACATTCGGGTGTACGAGGCCACCCGCGTAGCTCGCCCGCAGTCCCCCAAAGCATTTTTGTTCGCGACTGCCCGCCACCTGATGGCCGACCGCATCCGTCGAGAGAGGATCGTCTCGATCCGTGCCGGTGGGGATAATGAGTTCCTGAACGTCATAGTCGAGGAGATCTCGCCGGAACGGCGGGTCAGTGCGCATCAGGAGCTCGCACGGCTGGCTCGTGCGTTTGATCGACTGCCGGCACAGTGCCGTGAGGTGCTATGGCTCAGGCGGGTGAAGGAGCTGTCGCAGAGGGAAGTCGCCGAGCGCATGGGGCTTTCCGAGAAGACGATCGAGAAGCACCTGCGAACCGGCACGCGCCTGCTGGCGCGCTACACGCAAGAGAATGCGCTCGAACCGAGAATCAACGACACCGACGAACTCGAGAGTGACGAGACAGGCCGTGACCACGGACCGCAACAACGACATTGAAGAAAGCGCCAGCGGCTGGCTGATCCGGCGCGACTCCGACTCCTGGACGGACGCCGACCAGGCGCGATTCGAGGAGTGGCTCGATGCCTCGACGTTGAATCGCATCACCTTCCTGCGGCTGGAACTTGCGTGGGAGGAATCGGCACGGCTGAAGGCACTCGGAGCGGGCGTACCGGGAGATCGCCCGCCGCCGCCTGGAGAATGGAATCTCACCGCTTTTTTTTATTCGCACCGCAGGCCCGCTCAGGACGGCGGCGCTCACAGCGTGGCCAATGATGGCTGGACCCAGCAAGACTCGGCCGACACAGCGACGTTTTTCCGGAGAGCGCTGCGAAGCAGCCGCCACTTCGCGATCGCAGCCGGTCTTTTCCTTGCAGTCGCAATTGGATTGGGCGTTTATCAGCTGCAGCGAGAAGGCGAACACTTTGCGACTCCGGTGGGCGGACTCACTTCGGTGCCAATGATCGACGGCTCCCAGATTACGCTGAACACTGACAGTCAGGTGCGCGTCAGACTGACACGAACCGAGCGGCGCATTGAACTCAAGCGCGGCGAAGCATTCTTCGAAGTCGCCAAGGATCATGACCGGCCGTTCATCGTCGACGTGGACGGAAGGCATGTCGTTGCCGTGGGAACCAAGTTCTCGGTGCGACGTGACGGCAACGCGCTGGAAGTCACTGTCACCGAGGGCGTTGTGAAACTGGACGACACCATTCTCACTGTAGGCATGATCGCCCGCTCGCGCGAAGACGGGTTACTGGTTCAGCGCAAGAGTCTGGCGGAGGCGGAATTGAATCTGAGTTGGCGGCGCGGCGTGCTGATGCTCCGAGAGATGCCGCTTTCCCATGCCGTTGCGGAATTCAACCGCTATAACGTACGCAAGCTCGTCGTGGCCGACCCCGAAGTCGGCGCGCTGAAGGTCGAGGGCAATTTCCGACCGACGAACGTACTGGCGTTCGTGCGCTTGCTCGAAAGCGGATTTCCGATCCGCGCTTCGGTAGAGGACGAGCAGATAGTTCTCAACGCCAGGTAGCGTAGAGTAGAGCCTGCCGCGCGTCACCGCGGCGGGAGAACAAGGCATGAAACCTGGTCTGTCGTTCGCGGCCTGCGCTCTGATATTGAGCACTTCATTCGTCGCCTTCCACCACAATGCACGTGCCGCGCAGCCTGCCTCCACCGTCGTCTACTACCCGCCGGCAGGCAGCTGGGCGAAAAAATCAGCGAGTGAACTCGGCATGGATCCGGTCGCGCTCGAGTCTGCGATCGAGTTTGCCCGCACCCGCGAATCGGAACGCGCAATGGATTTCAGCGACCAGGAGCGCATCTTCGGATCGATGCTGGGCTCGGTGCCGGACATCCGCGCGAAGACCAATGGCATCGTCATCTACAAGGGTTACGTGGTGGCCGAGTTCGGCGACACGACGTGGGTCGATCCGACCTACTCCGTCGCGAAGAGCATGATGTCGACAGTCGCTGCAATCGCCGTTCGTGACGGCAGGATTCGCAGCCTCGAGGAACCGGTCGGCAAAACCGTGAAGGACGGCGGTTACGAGTCGCCGCACAACGCGCTCGTGACCTGGCAGATGCATCTGCAGCAGGAGAGCGAATGGCAGGGCACGATGTTCGGCAAGAAGGACGACTTCGTCGGCAAGGAAGCGTTCGGTGAAGGCGAGCGCAAACCGCGCCAACTCAGGCAACCGGGCACGTTCTACGAATACAACGACGTGCGCATCAACCGCTTCGGCCTGTCGCTCCTGCACACGTTCGGCCAGAGCGTGCCCAGCGTCTTCCGGCGCGAAGTCATGGATCCCATTGGCGCGTCCAACACATGGCGCTGGATTCCGTATCACAACAGCTTCGTCGAAGTCGACGGCCGCAAGCTCGCCTCGGTTTCGGGCGGCACGCGCTGGGGCGGCGGCATGTGGATCAACGCGCAGGACATGGCCCGCTTCGGCTATCTCTGGCTGCGCGGCGGCAAGTGGGGCGAGAAACAGATCGTGCCCGCCGGATTCGTGAAGGCGGCACTCGCCCCGAGCCACCATGGACCCGACTACGGCTATCTCTGGTGGCTGAACACGCAGGGTAAAAATTATCCGGACCTGCCGACGACTGCTTACGGTGCGCGCGGCGCGGGCAGCAACACCATCACGATCCTGCCCGAGCAGGACCTGGTGGTCGTATGGCGCTGGCACTCAGGCAATGAAGCAGAGTTCGTGAAGCGGATCGTGGCGGCAATCGAGCCGTCGCCGGACGGACGGTAGACCGCGTTTGGAAGGCAACGTCACCGGCTTGGTGTGCCGGGTTAATTGCCACCCCAGCAACCAGCACCGATGGCTTGCCACCGCTCCTGCCGGCGCGCGTTGATTGCGTTTGAAAGCAACGCATTGAGTGGCGACATCACTTCGACACGATCTGCCAGGAGTCTTGGCGGTACGCGTTTGCGAGGCAAGCGGCAACGTGCAAGCGTTTTTCCATCTCATATAAACGTGATCCATGAAAACCTACCTGATCAATCATCTGCGCATCCCTGGCGACGTTCCGAACAGCGAGGCGCTGACATATCTCGACCAGGTGGAAGCAACCGTTGCGCCCCACGGCGGCAAGTGGCTGGCTCAGGGTGCTGGGGATGTGATCGAGGGTGCGTGGCCCGGCGGGGTCATATTGATGGAATTCCCCAACCGCGAAGCGGCGATGGCGTGGTATCGATCAGCCGAATACCAGGCGATCCTGCCGCTTCGAACCCGGAACGCGATCTCCGACGTCATCTTCATTGACCAGCTACCCGACGGGTTCACCGTTAAGAGTTTTGCGGCTGAGATACGTCGGGCCACACAGCGCACTGGCTGACATCGCGCGTGATCGCGGCGATAGCCTCCTGGAACAGGCAGTGGGCATGCAGAGATATAGGTGAGGACGAAGCCACGCGGCGGCGATTGACCGCCCGTTTGACGGGGAATCGGTAGATGCCCAAGGGCAGAGATTCCGAAGGATCAGCGCGAGCAGATATCCGCGGATGCGGCAACGGACTCAAGGACTGAACCCAAGGTGCGGCATGAATCGGCGATGACCGAGCCGCATCGACGAGTTCACGCGAGCCCCACAGGAATTTTTTGCGACTTTTTCTTCATTCGCGCCGACCCGGTCGAAGCTACCTCGATTCTGCGGTAGGTTCTCTTCTTCCCTGGTTCCGGTATTGCGACTGATGAATTCAACTACCCATCCCGGTCGATGGCTTCTCCTCGGCATGCTATCCACGTTCCTTACCGCGTGTGGCAGTGGCGCTCCTGCAGGCGATCCTCTGCGCGGCAAGGATCTCTTTGTCCAATGTTCCGGATGCCATCAGCTGCAGGAAAACAGCAGCACCGGTCCGAAGCACTGCGGCCTGATTGGCCGCCCCGCGGGCAGCGTGCCCGGATTCGACTACTCCGAAGCGATGAAAACATCGGAACTGACGTGGGACGAAAAGACGCTGGATGAGTTCCTCACGATGCCGTATGCCTACGTGACTGGCACGAAAATGGGCTTCGCAGGAATTGGCAATGCAACGGACCGCGCAGATGTGATCGCCTACCTGCGGCAGGTCGGTGCGGACCCTGCCCTGTGCCCCTAGCGTGCACGCAATTGCTCGCGCAGCTCACTGGCTCCGGTAATCAGATTCCGATTGAACTCCTGCAAATCGCAGAGACGATCGACATGGGCGGTGAACTCGGGTCTCAGTGAGCCGGAATCCTGCTCGTAGAACACCGCCGGATTGTCGCCCGCTGAGAGCACACGGGCTTCCGTGAATGCGTTGTAGCAGCGGACGCTCCCTTGGATTGCGCAAGACTTATTCGGCGCGTGTTGCCGACAACGCGACGGCGGCTCCTGCATCCGGCATGCCTTCATGCCCGTAGTGAAGACGCAAACGCCGAAACTGCGATTGCACCGCTCCGACAACCCGTCGATCGAGGAGTCCATCTTGTGGAAGTTGCGCCTGCACCATTTGCTCGTCGGTCGAGAAGATTCTGGCAGGCAAGTAAATGGACAGCATCGAGTGTCAGTCAGGACATCGCCCCATCGTCACAATACGGTCTGCGAGCCACTGAACGGTATGGAAGGGATTCACCAGCACAGAAGACCGCTGCCGACGACTAGAATGTCGCATGTTCCGCTCGACGCAGATCCTGCTCTGGCGCCTGGCCGCGCTGCTTGCGCTGGGGCTCGGCATCGTTGGCATAGCGCTTCCCGTTCTGCCGACCGTGCCGTTCCTTATCCTCGCGGCCTGGGCAGGAGGCAAGGGGTGGCCGGCACTGGAACAGCGCCTGCTCGCGCATTCGACGTACGGTCCACACATCCGCATATGGCGAGAACGCGGAGTGGTTCCGCGCAATGCCAAAATGGCCGCGACCCTGGCGATGACCATCAGTGCGATTGGCTTGCAGTTTGCGCCGGTGCCGATGTGGCTGCGAATCGCCGTGCCGATAATGATGCTGGCCGTAGCGCTGTGGCTGTGGCGACGGCCGGAGACTTGAGGTACCTCTGATTTATTCTCCGTTCGCCCTGAGCCTGGTCGAAGGGTGAGCCCTGCAGTGTTGAAACTGACGCACTGTTTTCGGGAGGTGCTTCGACCAGCTCAGCACGAACGGAATTAATCAGACCTTCCTCGAGGGACGCGCTGGGTGGTTCGGTCAGATTTTCAGGCTTGCCACTTCGGGTGTGCCAGAAGAGCCGCCTCCGATATCCTGTACCGGCAGTTCCGAGGCATGACCGCCATGAGCCGTCTTATCGTGTGATCGGCGCCTTCGGAACGAGAGCCGAGCAGACCTCGATATTTCCATCGTCCAGTCGACATGTGGACGTATTTTTCAGTGGCATGTCTCTCGCGGAGCTCGAGCCGCTTGCGATCCACCAGGGATTGAACACCGAACGCGTGCACGTAGACACCTTGTCGCTCGAGCAATTCCGGCATCGCGTGAAACAGAACCTGGCTTCGTCCAGCGACTACGTCCTGATTCAGCCAGGAGCGCTTTTTGGAATCGGTCATTGAACATATGCCCGAGTCCTCCAGAAACGCACACGACACCTCCACGGCAGTTCTGCATCAAGGCCAGCTGTCGATTATCAGTAATCGGCGGCCGACAGCGCACCGGCACCGCCCGAACGCCTGACCGATGCTGGTAATCTGTGCCATAGCGAGGCTTGACGCCGGAAGGGCCTGGCATATTTCATCGTCAGGAAAATCTACCGACGCACAGGAAATCGTCGGTGCCGCACCCGACAGGAAACTCAGAACGCCGGAGTATCGAGAACCATCCTTGGGGGGAGTGATTCGTGGGAAAGAAAGATGTTTACGACCGCTTGAATGAGACGCTCGATGAAATCACGCAGCCTGCGTGGCGCGATACCCTGTTCACCGGCTACAACACCAGCGTCATTCGCAAGATCGTGCTGCGCGACATCGACAGACACTGGTCGGATGTCGAGACGACGCAACTGAGCGAGCTGTTGTCACTGGGCGGGGTGCGTCTCATCAAGCGCGACGCCGAGACGGAGACACGAGCGCTGAAGCGGCTCGGCCTGATGTTCCATCGCGTCCCCGGATACCACACCGCCGCGGAAACGCAGAGCTTCAAAGCGAGTCTCGTGAATCAGTCCCGCGCCGACACGCAGTTTCGCGTGAAATACGAAGTGCAGCGCGCGCTGCGTTTCATGACGGACGAGAAATTGTGGGCCGCGACATCGCGAGACGCTACGGCGGTTCGCTGACCCACTATTACAACCAGGGCAAAGACAATCGACTGAACCAGTTCGACAAGACCGAGAATGGCTGGTGCCTCGGAATGTCGGTGCATTGGCTCGGTTGCAAGGCACAGAAGATCGACTTCTGGGGCACACACATGAGCGAGATGGGTGCCGCGAAGTATCGCTTCATCATGGCCGCGCAGGGTGTCCGTACCGCCACCAACACTACCGACGATCGCGCCTCGTTCAGGCTCGCCAAGTTTGGTTTGAAGAAGGCCGGCGAGACGCGCATCGATGCCGACCCACAGCCGCAGCAACTGGCGTCGGCACTGATCAACAGCGGCAACCCCTACCTGCGGATCGGCCAGTACTATGTCGACGGCGGCGGCCACGCAATGGCGGCATGCCTGGAGAAGGGCGGTATCACTTTCATGGACCCGAACCTGGGCGAGTTCTTCTTTCACAGCCTCGGTGGCTTTGAAGCGTGGCTTCCGCTCTTCATGCGGAAAATGGATTACCAGCTCGATGAGTTCTACGTCGAGCGCTACGCCGGCGGGCCACCCGAAGCACCGGACTTCCTGAAGGAAGCGCTGGCCGGACGTCGTGCGGCGATGGGATACGACAGCTGAGCGCTGTCCCTCGGCGCCTCATTCTGGCGCCGCACCCTGAACAGCAGCGGCTCCGCGCCTCCGTCGGGCGGTTCGCCCTATGTGCGAACTGCCCGGCCCTTCAGTTTGCGTTCGCGTCGATGAACGCGGCGGACGTGTCCCTGAACTTGCTCATGGATCCGGGATGCACATACATCATGTGTCCGGCTTCGTAATATTCGATCTGCACGTTGCGGCGCAGCTCCGGCGTGATGTTGAGATGGTCGATGGCGTGCGTGACCGTACCGTAGGGGCAGGCGAGATCGAAGTATCCCTGTTGCACCAGCACCTTCATTTTCGGATTCAGTGTCATCGCATAGGACAGATCCGGAATCACGCTGGCGTAAGGCAGCTTCATTCCGTTCGAATCCGGCTGCACGTGGCCGAAGTCCCAATCCTTCCATAGCGGCGCGGAAAGTTCGTACTTCTGATCGGACACCACCTTGAGTTCGCGGCGCACGTAGTCGTTGAACGTGGCGACGATGGCAGGCGCGATCGCCGCAGCATATGGATCGAACGCGGTGCTCTCCGCGATACGGTTCGGCATGCCGCCGACGAAGCGCGAATCGATGCGTCCCACCGTGATGCCGCGGGCGCGCAGCAACTCCTGCAGGAAGCGGTTCTCGTCCATGCGCAGGTTGGCCTTGTCCCAGTACGCCGCGCTGATACCGGTGTAGCGTTCGAGTCCGGCGAGTACGTTCTGGCGTTCCTCGGCGGTGGCGCGCGAACCCCTGAATAGCGCGGGGGCGTAGACGATTTCCGCCCAGTGTTCGACCTCGCGCAGGAAGGGCTGCAATTGCGGCGGTTGTGGAGTCAGGACCTTGTGAAACCAGGCGGTCGCGGCGCACGTGGAAAGGAAGTTCACCGTGCCCTCGTCCACCGACAGCCCCGCCGAGCCGGTCGCGAAATCGAGGAAGGGCGACACGAGGATGATGCCGTTGAGCGCGACGTTGTGACGCGTCAGCAGGTCGTAGGTCACGCCTCCCGTGCGGATGCCGCCGTAGCTTTCGCCGAGCACGAATTTCGGGCTGCCCCAGCGACCGTACTCGCCGAGGTAGCGCACGATGAAGTCCGAGACGGAACGAATGTCGTTGTCGACTCCCCAGAAATCCTTGCCTTTCGCCTTGCCGACCGGTCGCGAGAAGCCGGTGCCCACCGGATCGATCAGCACGATGTCGGCGCGATCCAGCAACGTGAATTCGTTGTCGACGATCCTGAAGGGACCGCGTGTGTTGCTGGTTTCGTCTTCCAGGAAAGCGCGGCGCGGTCCGAGGATACCCATGTGCAGCCAGGCGGATGCCGAGCCTGGTCCGCCGTTATAGGCGAAGACGATGGGACGATTGCTCGAGTCCTGCCCCTGCCGGACGTATGCGGTGAAGCCGAAGAGCGCAATGGGCTTGTCTTTCTCATTCTTCATGAGAAGAGTGCCGGCCGTGGCCACGTAGTCGATGGCCTTGCCGCCGATCTTGATCTGATGGCGGGAGGTCCACACCCTCGGTTCGGGAATGGGCTTGTCCAGCCTCTCTTCCCTGCCTGGTTTTTTCTGGGTATCCGCAGAATCGGCTGCGTGGGCAAACAACGGCAACGTCAGCCAGAGAGCCGTCGCCAGTGCACCAACCATGCGCGAAATCTTCATTCGTGACCCCATGCGGTGGAATTTTCGGCGAGTATATCGGGACCCCGGCGCCGCCTCGCGGTAATCGCGATTGGGTTCGTCGAGTGACTTGCCACTTCTTGCGATGAGTGCGAACGGCCGAGAGTCGCGCGCCGTCCGCGTATGAGCGGATGTTGCTTTCGCTTCCAAAGTGCTATCCAGCGTGCAGCCTCGGACCACTGGAGGGACGGCAATGGCACGCACGCGCAGCAGACGAACGAACCAGGCCGGGGCGTCCACCTATATGCGCAGGCCGCTTTGCAAAAATCTTCCGCGGCCGATTCCCCGCTTACCCGACCATGTGACCGCGAATCCGCGCCGCGCGGCAGCCATCCTGCGGACGCGGACGAAATGGGCGAATGGCACCGTGCTGCATTATTGCTTCGTCAAGAGCGGCCACTACTCCGTGCCCAAGGTTCAGGCAAATGCAGTGCGAACCGCATTTGCCCAATGGAAGGCGTTGGGAATCGGTCTCGAATTTCAGGAAGTCACCCAGCTCAGCGAAGCCGAAGTTCGCATTGGTTACTCGACGGCCGATGGCGAGTCCGCCTCGGCAGTCGGCCGCGAAATTCTGGATGTGGCGCTGAATGAACCAACGACAGTCTATGGCTGGAGCCTGACGACACAGTATGGATCGGGCACTGCCTTGCACGAGATCGGCCACGTTCTGGGCATGGAGCACGAGCACCAGAATCCGTTCGCCGGCATCAAATGGCATGAGCAGGCGGTTTACGACGCTCTGGCCGCGCCGCCCAACAATTGGGATCACGACACCACGTATCACAACATCATCGAGCGGCTCTCACCGCAACAGGTGCAGGGTTCGAAGTGGGATCCTGACTCGATCATGGAGTACGAGTTCGAGCCTGGCCTCATCGATGTGCCGGACAAGTACGATATCAATGGACTGTTTCCGCCCGGGACGATTTCAGCGGCCGACAGGCAATGGGCGCTGCAGTGGTATCCGGCTTTGAAATCCAGGATGACCACACTGGAGCCGTTCGAGGCAGTGAGTTTCAACCTCGCTGCGGGTCAGCAGATCGACTTCTCGATCACGCCGGCGGCGTCCCGCAAGTACACCATCGAAACCAAGGGAGCATCGGACACGCTGCTCGTACTGTTCGAACAGATCGACGGCGAACCCCGCTTCGTGGCGGGTGACGATGACAGCGGCGAAGACCGCAATGCCAGCATCACGCACAAGCTCTTCAAGGGGCGAACCTACATCGTGCGGTTACGCCTCTATTATCCGGGGCAGTCAGGGACGACGTCGCTGATGTATTCGTAGACAGTGGCAGTTCGGTGCCGGGCCGCTGATTCGCGGATTTCGTCCACGTCAGGCATGGCAATCGTCAACGAGGTCGGGCGACCACTCCATGACTTCCAGTTGGTCCGAGCGTGATGGGGTGCTGTAAATCGGGTACTTGGGTCCGCTCAGGCGGGGCCGCGCGCAACGGCGCTCCTCGGAGTGAATTCCATACCCGTTGCGGATCGTCCTGACAGACGTCGGCTCGCTACTGCGTTCTCCTAGCGCCTTGTCCCCATCTCCCGAGCGAGGCGCCGATGACAGCCGAGGAGCAATTGGAAGATTGGCGCAACCGCGCGTTGCGCGTGGAAGGAGAAGTCGCCAAGGCGGTCATCGGCCAGCCCGATATCATCCGCCTGATCAACGTGGCCCTGTTCGCACGCGGCCACGTGCTGCTCGAAGGCGACGTCGGCGTCGGCAAGACGACCGTGCTCAGAGCGTTCTCGCGCGCGATCGGCGGCGAGTTCGAACGTGTCGAAGGCACCGTCGATCTGATGCCGGGCGATCTCATCTATCACACCTACGTCGACAGCGACGGCAAGCCGCGCATCGATCCGGGCCCGCTGCTTCGGCACGGCGACCAGCTGGCGACGTTCTTTTTCAACGAGATCAACCGCGCACGCCCGCAGGTGCAGTCGCTGCTGTTACGCGCGATGGCCGAGCGCACCGTGTCGGCCTTCGACCGGGAGTATCGGTTTCCGCACATGATCGTGTTCGCGGACCGCAATCGAGTCGAGAAAGAGGAAACCTTCGAGCTGGCATCGGCGGCACGCGATCGCTTCATGTTCGAGCTGCGGATGCCGACACCGTCCGATCCGGCAGTGCGTCGTTCACTCGTGTTCGATCCCGCCTTCCACGACGTCGATGAGTTGCTGGATCGGGTGGCGCCGGGAATCCTGCCATGGCAGGAACTCAATCAGATCGGCGCCGCGATCCAGCGCAGCGTGCGTGCGAGCGAGACGCTGCAACGCTATGTGATGGACTTGTGGGATGCGAGCCATTCGCCGCAGCAATTCGGCGTGCAGCTCGACGGCGTCGATATGTCGAAACTGATCCTCGCCGGTTTGAGCCCACGAGGCATGATGTCTCTGACGCGCGCAGCAAGGGTCGTCGCGTGGCTCGCGGGAAGACTGCATCTCACTCCGGCGGATATTCACGCCGTTGCGCCCTGGACGCTGGGTCATCGCGTGTTCTTCACGCCCGTCTACGAGCTGCGTCGCGGCCCGATCGCCGATGAGCTGATCGCGCAGATGCTCGACAAGGTCGCGACGCCCGCGGGATGACCATGAGCACCTCGCACGAATTTCACTACAAAGTGCCGCGGCGTTCCGCGGGATGGCGGCCCGGCTCGCATATCGGGTCGAGTCTCGGCACGGGGCAGGAGTTCGTCTCGCATGGACGTCTTTACGATCGACCGGATCCGCGGCGATTGGATCTGCGTGCGAGCCTGCGTGAAGTGCGCGGCGATTGGCTGGTGAGAATTCATCGCCAGCGTGTCAGCGTGCGTGTGCACGTGATCGTCGATGTATCAGCGTCGATGCGCTTCGGCGCGCCTCGATCGAAGCTGCAGGTCGTCGCAGATTTCGTCGAGGCCCTGGGCTACAGCGCGTTTCGCGTCGGCGATCCACTCGGCATGGTGGCGTTCGACCACCACGTGCGCGACGACCTGTTCGTGCCGGCGCTGCGGAACCGCGGCGCCGGCACGTTCATGGCGGCGGCACTCAAGGGTTGCGAAGGATCGGCGGGCGGTATCGAAGGGCTCGAGGAAGCCGCGCTGCGGATCGGCGGACGTGACGGTCTCGTATTCCTGGTGTCCGATTTTCACTGGCCACTCGAACGACTCGACGACGTGCTCGATCGACTCGCACCGGCATTCGTCGTGCCCATGGTCACGTGGGATCCCGCTGAGACGCGTCCGCCGCCACAGGATGCATTGCTGGCCGTGCACGATGCCGAATCCAGCGCTCGACGCACACTCTGGCTGCGGCCGAGCGTACGCAATCGCTGGCTCGAGTCCGTCGATAACAAGCGCCAGGAACTCGACAGGCTGTTCGCCGCGCGCGCTATCCGGACGTTCCACGTCTGTGGCGAGTTCGACGGCGACGCGCTGTCGCGATACTTCTTCGAGATCGCTGCGTGAGGCCGCGACAATGCATCGCCTGCGCTTCGGTCGCGCTGGTGTTGCTCGGCACGCCTGTGCCGATGGTCGCACTCGATCAACCTGGCGATTCCGCAGCGAGCACGACGATCGTGCAGCCTCGGCCGTTCGGCTACGTGATCGGCGATGTCGTCACGCAGCGTATTCTGCTGCCGCAACAGTTCGAGCCTGCGGCGCTGACGCCGCAACGCGTGAGCATCTGGTTCGAGCGCCGCGGATCGAGGATCGAGACGACGCCCGACGGACACCGCTGGCTGCTCGTCGGCTATCAGTTGATGAATGCGCCGCAGACGCTCGGCTCCGTCGTTCTGCCTGCCTGGGATCTCGCGTCGACAGATGGAGCGAAACTCAGCGTTCCGGCGTGGCCAATGACCGCCGGCACGCTGACTGCCGCGAGCGCGTCACCCTCGAGCGAACAATTGCGGGCGGATCGCGCGGCGCCCGTCGTTCCCACCGCATCGACACGAACGCGATTGCATCTCACTTTGCTGGCGCTGGCGATCACACTGGTCGCCTGGCTCGCATGGGTGAAGTGGCGCGATCTGCGCGACCGCGCAAACCTGCCTTTCGCGCGCGCACTCCACGACATGCGGAATCTCGGCGATGCCGAGCCACGGTCGTGGCAAGTGCTGCACCAGGCGTTCGACCGGACAGCGGGACGCGTCATTCAGCTCGAGACCCTGCCGACGTTGTTTCAGCGAGCGCCGCACCTTCGGCCGCTGCACGAGGAGATCGAACGATTCTTTTCGCAATCGAGTGCGCGATTCTTTGGTAGCGGGCTGCAGGAAGAGCCGGTCTCGACGCACGCCCTGTGTCGCGAGCTGCGACGACGGGAGAGGCGGTACGCTCGATGAGCAGCGCTTTCGATTTTGCTCAGCCCTGGGCTCTGTTGCTGCTGCCGCTTGCATTGCTGCCGCTGCTGCGCAGCCGTCGCGATGCACTGACGTTCTCCTGCGTTGCCTGGCTGCCGACCGATGCGCTGGGTCGCGTGATCGGTTGGCTATGGCCGGTGCTCGGCGTGCTCGCGCTTGCGAGCTGCATCGTTGCGCTCGCGCAGCCAGGCCGGCCGGAAACGCAGGTTCAACGCACCGGGCACGGCGCGGAGATTCTCGTGCTTCTCGACAGGAGCCGCAGCATGGACGACCACCTGCTGCCTGGCAATTGGCGCGAGCTCGATCCGACGGTTCTGCTCTACCACAAGGATCGCGGGTTGCAGAAAAGCGCGGCGGCGCGCGATCTCCTGTCGCGGTTCGTCGCACAACGCGAGAACGATCGCTTCTCGCTCATGTACTTCAGCGAGAAGCCGCTCAGCGTCGTGCCGTTCACTCAACATGACGAAGTCATGCAGGCGGGCATCGCGGCGGGCGCGACCGGCCGCGGACTGTCGGAGACGCAGGTGGGACGTGCGCTGATCGCCGCGATCGCCGAGTTCGACGATCGCGCCTATACCGGCAGCCGGATCATCCTGCTGGTTTCGGACGGCGGCGCGTATCTCGACGAAGAAACTGCGGACCGTGTCCGCCGGGGCCTGGCCCGCAATCGCATCTCGCTGTACTGGATCTACTTGCGCTCGTACAACAGTGCCGAACTGGATTCCACGCTGCCCCGGTGGGAGAACGCGCCGGAGATGGCGCTGCACCGCTTCTTTCAGTCGCTCGAGACACCCTATCGCGCATATCAGGCGGACGCGCCCGAAGACCTTGCCACGGCCGTCAGAGACGTAGGCAGACAGCAGAACCTGCCGCTCGATTTCTTCGAGCGCATTCCGCGACAGGATTTCAGCCGCTACTTCATCGGCCTCGCCGCGTTCGCATGCCTGCTGCTGCTGGTGTATCGGTCCATGCTGCTGCGGGGCTGGTCGTGAGACGACGAATCGCGCATTGGACGTTCGGTGGGATCGCGCTCGCCTGCGCGGCGTTTGCCGCACACCAGGGACTGCGTCTGCACGAGAGCGAGCACGTCAATGCCGCGGTCACGGGCGCGCGCGCGTCCGAATTCGACGCGAGCATTCCACAGGCGCGCTTCGCGCGAGCCGTGGCCCTGGCGAAAGCGGGAGAGTTCGACGCTGCCATCAAGGCGTACAAGTCGCTGATCGCAGAGCGGCGCGATGAGCTGCGACCAGATGCACTGTTCAATCTCGGCAATCTGTACATGCGCAATGCATTGGCGAACCAGGCGGACCCCACTCAGTCACTGCCGCTCGTCGAGCTGGCGAAACAGAGTTATCGAGAGCTGTTGCGCCTGCAGCCGGCGGATTGGGATGCGCGCTACAACCTCGAGCTCGCATTGCGACTTGCGCCCGAAGTCGAGTACGAGATCGACGAATCCGACGAGCCGCCGGAACGCGAGCAGAGCACGAGCACGCTGCAGGGCGTGCGGATAGACCTGCCATGAGCAGCATGCTGCGCGCGGCCTTCGGCAAGGACTCGCGCCTCATCGCGCTGGCACTGGCGCTGCTGATCCTGGCGCTCGTCGTTCCTGCGGTGGAACTGCCGCGCGATACATTCGACTACGTCGTCGTCTTCGATATCAGTCAGAGCATGAACGTCGAGGATTACGAGCTCGACGGCGAACCCGTGAGCCGCCTCGCCTTCGCGCGCGCCGCGGCCCGACAGACGCTGCACACGTTGCCATGCGGCTCTCGCGTCGGCTGGGGCGCCTTCACCGGCTACCGTACCGTGTTGCTGCTCGCCCCGGTGGAAGTGTGCGCGAACTACGATGACCTGCTCGTTTCGCTCGACAAGATCGATGGCCGCATGCGCTGGTCCAACGCAAGCGAAGTCATGAAGGGATTGTATTGGTCGGTGCTCGCCGCCCAGGCGACGAACGGCCAACCCGATATCGTTTTCCTGAGCGACGGTCAGGAAGCGCCGCCGCTCGATCCCATCTACGCACCGCAAGTGCTGCAGGAACTGAAGAGCAGCCCGATCCGCGGTTGGCTGATCGGTACCGGCTCGCCGGTGCCGAGTCCGATTCCGAGAATCGATGAGGACGGACGGCGCGACGGATACTGGCGCGCCGACGAAGTCGTTCAAACGCCGGAATGGTTGCGCAACCCGAACTCAGCGATCGGCGAGCACTTGTCGGGATTGCGCGAGGCGCATCTTCGATCGCTTTCCGAACAGATCCGCTTCGGGTACGCGCGCCTGAGTGACTTGGGGTCGCTCAGCGACGCGATGCGCGACCCGGATTTCGCGCGGCGTCGGCCGTCACCTACCGACCTGAGCTGGGTGCCTGTTGCGCTCTCGATGCTATTACTCGTGGCGCGATATCGGCCCCGAGGGCGGTCGCGGGCGTGAGATCGGCAGTCCGCGTCAGCCCTCGCTATTGAAAGAAGACAAGTGCCTTGCTCAGCGTGACCCCCACACCCCACGCGAGTGGAATCACAACCGCAGTCCATACGAGCACGAGCAGCACGCGATAGTTGGTCGTGTCGTCGGCACGATCCGATGCCGGCCTCGACGGGCGTCCGGGTGAGGCGGCGACTTCCCTCGCGAACTGCTCGTTCGTCATGTGATGTTTGGTATCGACGGGCCGGATCATCAGATTGCACAGCAGGCCCAGCAGCAACATGCCGGCGAGCACATACATCGTGACGTTGTACGCCTGATGCGCGGGCACGCCGCGGCCAAGCTGGAACTCACGGATGTAGTTGACGACGACCGGACCGAGAATGCCAGCGACAGACCATGCGGTCAGCAGGCGCCCGTGGATCGCGCCGACATGCTGCGTACCGAAGAGATCAGCCAGGTAGGCGGGGACGGTGGCGAATCCGCCGCCGTACATGGTGAGGATCACGCAGAAGATCACGACGAAGAAGCCGATGCGTCCAGCTTCACCGGCGATGGGGGCTGAGACATACAGCGCACAGCCCAGCAGGAAAAAGATGGTGTAGGTCAGTTTGCGGCCGAGGATGTCCGACGCCGATGCCCAGCCAATGCGTCCAGCGATGTTGAACAGCGACAGCAGCCCGGCAAATGCAGCCGCGATGGTCGCCACTTGCACGCGTTCGCTTTCGTCGAGATTCGCGAGCCTCTCCGGAATCCCCATCAATCGACCGCCGAAAACCTCCTGCAGCATCGGCGAGGCCATGCCGATGACGCCGATGCCAGCGCTCACGTTGAGACACAGAACGCCCCACAACAGCCAGAACTGCGGCGTGCGGACCGCTGTGTTCACGTGCACATGCGCGGAAGTAACCAGTCGCTTCTCTGTCTTCACGGCGCCGGACGGAGGCTGCCATCCCGGCGGCGGCAAGCGGTATCCGAACGCCCCCAACATCATCGAAACGAAATAGATGACGCCAAGTGCGACGAAGGTCTGCCAGACGCCCACGGAATTTTCCGTCGCGAACAGGTTCATCAGTCGATCGGCGAGCGGCGCGCCGATCATCGCACCGCCGCCAAAGCCCATGATCGCAAGTCCCGTTGCGACGCCACGATGATCGGGGAACCACTTGATCAACGTGGAAACGGGCGAGATATAGCCCAGGCCAAGGCCGATGCCGCCGATCACCCCCGACCCCAGCCACATCAGCCAGATCTGATGGATGTAGACACCCAGCGCAGAGATGAACAGGCCCCCACACCAGCACAACGTCGCAATGAATGCTGCCTTGCGCGGACCTGCGCGCTCGAGCCAGTGACCGAACAGTGCGGCAGCCGACCCGAGAAAGACGAAGAACAAGGTGTATGTCCAGCCAAGCATCGAGACGGGCCAATCACAGCGTGTCGAGAACACGCGTGCGACGAAGCCGACGCCTTCGCAGACAACCGGCTCATGCACCCCGAGCGCACGCGACAGCGGCAGCCAGAACACGCTGAAACCGTAGGCCATGCCGATCGACAGATGTATTGCCAACGCCGCGGGGGGCACGAGCCAACGGTTGAACGTCCAGGACGCAATCGTGCGCTCCTTGTCGAGCAACCCAGGCGCGAGCACGTGCTGCACGGTGTCAATCGGGTGCCCGGTGGACATCGCTACCTCCCGCATAAGCCGCAGTCGCCACGCGAAGTCGATCGATACGGATCCTACCGATACGCCGGATTCGTGACCACTTGAGAGAGGACCACGCAAGAAAGGACACCCATCAATCGGCATGCTGCCATTTTTCCGACCCACGTCATCGAAGGATGAGAGAGAAGACATACGCGTGTGGCGTACCGAAGGGCACGCGGTCCCTTTGGACGATCGGGATCCGGTCGCATCCGTGGCATCGTTTTCTCGAGCAATCAGCGAACACGACCTCGCTTCGATGCCACACCGCAACTTGACCAGGAGACACGTCATGATTCGCTTGAAGCCATCCCATCTGATGTTGACGCTCGGGCTGATCGCGCCCCTCTGCAGCAACGCAGCAGACTATTGCATCGCTGTGAACAGCGGCTTCGGCCAGGGCGGCACCAGCTTTATCGGCAAAGGCTTCACGTTGCCGGCGGCTGGTTCCTGCTCGCGGTGGTCAGGCTTTTTGAAAACGGCTTCGAGCGTCGTTGCCATATCGGCGGGCACCGGATGTCGCTCGACCGATGGCAAGGTGCTGGAGTTCACCATTTCCAGTACCGATCCGTCCTATCTCGGGTCCGGTGTGATCGGTTCGGACCACATCAAGTTTTGTCCGGGAGGCGCCGCAACCTGCCCATTTGGCGGTGGCACGGGTGTCGGCAGCTTCAGTAACGGCCCCGCAAAGGCGCAGACCTGCACGACCGCCCTCGTCAAACTTCCGGCGACACACGACTGACCAGCCGCTCATGACACGTGCGGTCCAAAAATCTGGCCGCGCGTGCCTCATGAGCGTCGCTCATCACGTCAGAGAGGCATTCCGCTACACCGCCAACGAAGTTCCACGCACACTTCAATCCCGCGGCAACTCCACGCCGCTGCGGCGAATCTGCATGACGCGCGGCGCGGCGGTGCTGACGATCTGGCTCAACAGGATTCCGCCCACCAATCGCGAGTGAGCAGCGCACGCACCGTGATGCGTTCCCGGGATTCCGCGGACAGTCTGCGCGACGACGAGCTTGCCACGTCGCCGCTCGAGCTCGCCATGTGTGAGGTCTTCGAACCGATAGACGTTGCAGCCATCGTACCGATTGTCTGTCGATGCGATCGGCGTCGCAATCAGATAGTAGCGACCGCCCTTCTCGACCAGCGCAGTGCCACCAAGCCCCACGTAGTGCTCGCCGAGCTGCGGACCATCGCGCGGCTCCGTGAGCCGGCCGACAACTTTCCAGGTTGCGGCATCCGTCACAACGCAACCGGGATATGTGCATCGAAGCAACACGGTGTGCAGAAGTGCACGAGTACCCAGCCAGGCACAGTCGAGTGCGAGATACAAACCATCGGGTGCAGAGAGCGCAGCTGGCTGGCCGAACATGCATGCACCGAGCTGCGGATCCTTCTTGTCGAGCTGAATCGCCGCTGGACCGGAGATCGGCGAGACTGCCGGTGCGGCGGCAGACTCTCCTGTCGTTCGCGTCAGGTAGCCCGTGAACAGTTTGATCGGCGGCGCATGTGCCAGATTCCCGGGGGAGTCCGCCATCTTCAGCGCGATCCAGCTGTAGCTCGCATACCTGGGAACATCGTTCACCCAAAGCGCTTGCTGCCAGAACAGCTTCCACCGCTGGGCGCGGGGCGCATGCTGATCGTAGACGAGCGTCGACGTCCCGTTCTGCCACGTACCGCGACTGCCCGCCTCGACGTAGAGCTCTCCCACATCCGACGCGGCGGCGAGCGGACCCACCTCTACGTCCGTGAATTCCTGGACGACACCCACATCCCGCCATGTCTCGCCGTCGTCCGAGGAAGCAATGCGCAGATTGACTCCCGATTGCGAATGCAACGAACCGTCGAATGACGAATAGCTCATCCACAATCGGCGCGTTTCAGGAACTTCGGTGACCGACGGATCGAACACGCCACGTGCGCCGACGCCAGGAAGCAGCGGTTGCGACAGCTTCGAGTTCGCGACTTCGTCGGCGCGGCTCAGAGCGCTGAGCGATGCCGTCAGTGCAACAACACCAAGGAGCAGAATTCGCACGATTCGCGCGGTCATGCGGCACGCATTGAAACATCCCAGCCGATGCGAGGGTGTGGAGAGAATACACGCTGACCTTGCCGCCATTCGACGTCCAGACGGTCCGATTCCGCCGTTCGTCTCGATACCCCCATCCATTGTCGGTGATCTGTGTGTCGTTGCGGCAATGATCAACGACTGGCGCGGACCGGGGTTCGCTGGATGAATTCAGAGACCGGGCGACCGAGGCGCGATGCCATCGCAGTTACGTCACGCACTGTTCTTCGTCCGCATCGGGATCGCAATATCTCACTGGACGAGCCTCGCGACCTCAGGGCACCAGCGTCACCTTGACCGCATAGCCATCGTACTCGGATTGCAGCCGCTCCACTTCCTTGTTGATCAGCGACACCGTGTCGTCTCCCGTACCGAAAATGTTGTGCGATTCGCCGTCGTCGTTGAGGCGGGGAAAGACGTGAAAAACGCCGTCGTCCGCCTGGTAGAGGCCGTACGCATTGCCTTCCTGCAGGATGGCCGCATTGTGGCCGCCAAACTCGCACAGCAGCGCTGTCGTATCGCCCTTGATGTAGCTCTTCAGGTCGAAGTTTCCGCTTTTTTTAGGCGCCGCCATCTTCGTGTTGCTGTTGACGAGTTGCCTGTAGTTGACGTTGCCGCGCTTGAGGAACGTGATCACGAACTCTGCGATGATCGCGCAGTTACGCACGCCGGGTTCGCCGTAGCCTGGATTGTCGGTCATCTCCCTGCTGTTCGGCAGCACACTCTTCACCGTCTCGATTGCCTTCGCTTCGCTGGCAATGCTGGTGATCAGATCGTTCAGCTGTCTGAGCCGCGACATCGTTCAACCTCACCCGGGTGTGTCGTGCGCGGAACTCTAGCAGCCACCGACAGAATCCAGCACCACGCTGTGTGAACGAGTCGGCACTTTCAAGCCGGGAAACAAGGTTGAAACGATCAGGATGAGAGCTGGGACACCCTTCCGTTGCGACGCTCAGGGGCGGGGACAGGCAGAGACTGGCCGCGCAAACCGATGAGCGTTCTGAAGGTGTCCGCCAACACTGGTCCACTCATCCGGCGCCGAGCGGCGGAGCGTGCCCAACACACCAAATACAGCGCCGTAACAAACCCATTACGAAACGCGCAGGCATCGATGCGACGATGACTCGCGTGGCCATGCTCGCATCGGGATACGCCACCAGACTGATATCCGCTGCGTCATCGACCGGCGCACGTCCGGCTAAGAAAAGGAATCATCATGCCCTCAGCAGTACATCTCGCATGGAAACGCCGCGCATTCCTGCCGGCCGTGCTCCTGGCACTCACAGCGTCACTCACCGGCTGCGGCAGCGACGATGAGAGCGACGACCCGAGCATTCAACTGAAGGCTGACAGCAGCGGCTACTTCGTGGGCGAAACCGCAAAGCTCACGGCCACCTTCCCGAAGGGTGCCGGCCGCCTCGAGCCTGGCGACATCGTGGTGACCAGCGGACAGACGATCACGACACCGATCCTCACCGCCAATACTCGCTACAAACTGACGGTGACCGACGCTGGCGAGACTGCCACGCGCAATCTGGATCTCGCCGTCAAATACCGGGAGCGCGTTCGCACGATCGCGGCGCCATTTGCCCGCTCCGAGCATGCAGCGGTGCGGCTGTCCGACGGACGCGTCGTCGTATTCGGCGGCGAAGACACGCAGAGCGTCCTGCCCGAGAAGATTTACGTATTCGACCCCAAAGACGAAACGTTCAAGCATCTCGGCTCCCTGAGCAGCGGCAGGGTCGCCTTCACGACGATCTCCCTCGATGACGGCGACATTCTTGTTTACGGCGGTATCGCCGGACTGACGAGTTCGCCGCATGCCGAGATCATCGACGGACAGACGGGCGCAGTGACGCCGCCCACCCACCAGCCAGCGTTCAATCGTCTCTACGCCGCCGCCTCGAAGCTGATGGATGGCCGCGTCCTGATCAGCGGCGGCGCGGTGTCAGGTCAGCCGTACTCACAGGCCGTGGAACTGTACGACCCGCGGACCCAGAAGTTCACACTGCTGCCTGGCGGCCTCAACGTCGGCCGCACCGGCCACACGATGGTCCGGATCAACGATCGCAAATTCCTGATCTACGGTGGCGTCACACTCGACAACCAGCCCGCACCGCCGGAGCTCTACGATCCCGTGACTGGCAACTCGACGACCATGACAGCTCCGGAGAACGGCGGACGCTATCTGCATGTCGCTCACACCCTGCAGGACGGCACAGTGTGGGTACTCGGCGGCGAGAACTTCGATGGCCAGCCGCTGACGTCGGTTCAGCGCTTCGATCCGGCCGCGTCGACGTTCCTGCAGAGCTTCAATCTGGCCACGCCGCGCAGCTCTGCAGCCATCGCGCGACTGACCGATGCCCGCGTACTGATCGTCGGTGGCAAGAGCACCGCATCTGCGTCGTCCGCCACTCAGACGACTGAGCTGCTCGGCGCCCCGACGGAGCGTCGCGACGGCCCGCAGATGAGCGTGAAACGCTCGCTCCACACGGCGACGCAGCTGCCCAACGGCAAGGTCCTGATCTTCGGTGGCCTCGACGAGCAGCAGCGGGTATTGGCGTCCGCGGAGATCTTCGAGTAGCCCGGCCAGATGCACGGCTGCTTGCTGCGCGGGCTCGGTGATCAGACCGAGGCCATCGTGCAGACATCATCCACCGACGACCTGCTGGAACGCCTCGAAGCCGAGGAGTGCAACACGCCCGCATGTGCGAGCGGTGAAGCGCCGCCCGCACGAAGGTACGCGCAGGACAAGAGGAGGAACGGGAGAAGTGAACGGACATCCCTGTCCTCTCACACTCCCTGACCCGCTGCGTTACCGCTTGCCAGATTTCACTTTCTCCAGCGAGTGGTGGCCGATCCACTTCGCCACCTGCCGGCCCAGCACCGCGCCGGCTTCACCGGAGAGTCGGTAGTGCATGCCTCCGTACACACGTGCATCGATGATTTCCCCGACGAGGTCGTCCGTTGTCCTGTAGTAGTGAGTCATGCCAGTGACTGTGCTATCGAAAGCAAGCTTCACGTGCCGCGTACCGAAATACGCACGGATCGTCTCGGCTGTCGCACCCGCCAGGCATGCATGCGCCGCCGGGTATTCCGGATGAGGCGGCGTATTCACGAATGAGGTCCACGCTGCGTCGGGAGAGGTCTGTGGATTGCCGTCGGTATCGGCCTGCTGGATCGCGGTGGATGGACGCCAGAAATCATAGGCGTACTTCGAGTCGAAGCAGGCGATAGCCGCATCGGCCTGGGCGAAGGCGAGCAGCGCCATGAGTCGCGCGCTGCCGGCCGTGCCCAGATTGCGACGGGCGACGAACGCACCGAAGTTGCGTCCCCAGAACTGGTTGGGATTTTCCGTGTGGAATCGCGCGATCTCGGACTGGGCCTCCGAACGCAACGTACTCGTCGACGATCCCCAGGCGCGCGTCTCGAGCAGGTCTTTCGTGTATCGCGCACTCGTCAATCCCGGGGGGCCATAGGCACGGAACTGCCATGGCGCATTGATTACCATGGGCGTGACGTTCGGCAGCCAGGTGTTGATCGGTTGACCCGCCGGCGGAAACGGCACAGTAGCCTGATACACGCCGGGTCCGGTGCCGAACTGATACACGGGAGCCGGTGCGGTTCGCCCATCGTTCGAACGCAACTCCAGCATGCGGGCAGCCACTTCTTCTCCAACCGCGATGCCGCGCGACTTCGACGATCCGTTGGGAATGCTCGCGATCGATGTTGCATAGGCCACATCGAACGTGGCGGCCTGCGCGGGGAACAATCCTTTCAGTGTTCGATAGGCAGCCGCAGCCGCTTCCTTCGATGCACCTGCCGTGGGTGCCGCCGGATCGACTTTGTAAACGGCGTGACGACCATCGATGGCGTTGACGGCATCGTAGATCGCCGCGTGCACGATGGCGAAATCGACAGCACTGGCGCGAGGCCCTCCTGCCACGACTGCGGCCGTCGTCACCGACGTCC